>CAVYYD010000015.1:0-503775 GCA_963772645.1 uncultured Actinomycetota bacterium | reverse complement strand
ACCTGTTCATCCCCTTCGGCATGAACACCCCGGAGCAGGTCCGCAAGCACAAGAAGCCCTTCATCCACGACGGCATCGACATCGTCATGGGCGAGATCGACAGGGTCGAGGCCGACGCGAACCGGGTCCACCTCGTCGGGGGCCGGGTCCTCGACTACGACCAGCTCGTCATCGCGACCGGGACCACGCCGCGCCCCGACCAGACCGAGGGCACGCTGGGCCCGCAGTTCCACAAGGAGGTCGGCGAGTTCTACACCTACGAGGGTGCGGTGGCCCTGCGCGACCAGCTCGCGCGGTTCCAGGGCGGCCGGCTCGTCGTCCACATCACCGAGCTGCCGATCAAGTGCCCGGTGGCTCCCCTCGAGTTCACCTTCCTCGCCGACGACTTCCTGCGTCAGCGCGGGCTGCGCGAGCGCACCGAGCTCGTCTTCGTCACCCCGCTCGACGGCGCCTTCACCAAGCCGGTGGCGAGCAAGGCCCTCGGCAGCCTCCTCGAGGAGAAGGGCATCACCGTCGAGCCCGACTTCATGATCGAGCGGATCGACCAGGACCGGAAGGTCCTCGTCTCCTTCGACGAGCGCGAGGTCGCCTACGACCAGCTCGTGACGATCCCGCTCAACATGGGCGCCGACTACGTCGCCCGCTCCGGCCTCGGCGACGAGCTGAACTACCTGCCGGTCGACAAGCACACGTTCCAGTCCGACGCGTACGACAACGTCTTCGCCCTCGGCGACGCGAGCAACATCCCGACGAGCAAGGCCGGGTCGGTCGCCCACTTCTCGGTCGACGTCTTCGTCGAGAACTTCGTCCAGCACGTCGCGGGGCTGCCGATGACCCACAGCTTCGACGGGCACGCCAACTGCTTCGTCGAGTCCGGGCACGGCAAGGCGCTGCTGCTCGACTTCAACTACGACACCGAGCCGCTGACCGGCCACTTCCCCTTCCCGAAGGTCGGCCCGATGACGCTGCTCGGCGAGTCCCGCGCCAACCACCTCGGCAAGCTCGCGTTCCGCCACATCTACTGGAACGCCCTGCTCCCCGGACGGCCGCTCGGCCTGCCCGCCGAGATGTCGATGTCCGGCAAGAACCCCGCCTGAGACCACCGCGAAAGGAACCACCCGTCATGACCACCACGACGATCGCCGGCCACCAGGTCGACGTCAACGAGGAGGGCTTCCTCACCAACCCCGCCGAGTGGACCGAGGACCTCGCACCCGAGCTCGCCAGGCTGATCGGCATCGAGCTGACCGAGGCGCACTGGAAGCTCATCCACTTCCTGCGCGACGACTACACCGCCCAGGGCGAGACGGCCACGCTGCGCCGCGTCTCGACCCAGACCGGCACCCCGGTCAAGACGCTCTTCACCCTCTTCCCGGGCAAGCCGGCCAAGAAGATGAGCTACGTCTCCGGCCTGCCGAAGCCCAAGGGCTGCGTCTGACCCGCACGAGCGCACACGAGGAGACCACCATGACCACCACCGACGCCGCCCCGCTCGTCGTCCCGTCGTTCGACGAGCCGGCCGGCGAGGGCCGCAAGCTCGCCATCATCTGCTCCAAGGGCAACCTCGACATGGCCTACCCGGGCCTGATCCTCGCCAACGCCGCCGTCGGCGAGGGGGTCGAGACCCACATGTTCTTCACCTTCTGGGGCTTCGACATCATCACCAAGGCGACGATGAACGACCTGAAGTTCAGCTTCGTCGGCAACACCGCGATGCACCCGCCGGGCCACAGCGGCATGGGCATCCACCACATGCTCGGTGCGCTGCCCGGTGCGACCGCCGCGGCGACGAAGATGATGAAGAAGCAGATCGCCGACCTCGACGTGCCCGAGGTGCCCGAGTTCCTCGACCTGCTCGCCGGCTCCGGGGTGCACATGTGGGCCTGCCGGATGTCCGCCGACATGAACCACGTCACCGAGGAGGACCTCTACGAAGGAGTGGAGGCCATCATCTCCGCGAGCGACTTCATCGAGCTCACGGACGGCGCCCAACTGCTGTTCATCTGACCCACCTGCCCGCGGTCAGGAGCGCGCCACGGCGCCAGGCCCGGCGAGGAGACCCCTCGCCGGGCCGAACCCGTCCCGCCCCAACTTTCCCGCCTGATGCCGGAACCTTCGGAGAGGCATCCCGAACTTCGGGGTGCCGCTCTGAAGGTTCCGGTGCGAGGGGCCGGGGAAGGGCCGGCGGGGGGCCGGGGACGGAGGGGCGAGGCGACGGGCTCAGGCGTCGGCGACCGGGGCGAGGTAGACCGCCGTCAGGCGCGCCACCCGGACCGTGACCGACCACGGCTGGTCGTTCCACGCGGTGGCCTCGGCCTCGAGGACCGTCCCGGCCTGGCTCGGCGAGCCCAGCTCGTCGTAACCCGAGGTGTCGAGGACGACCTCCCAGCGGCCGGGCCGCGGGACGCCGACGCGCACCCACACCTTGTCCTCGCCGCTGTAGTTCACCACCGTGGCCACGACGTCCGCGGTCTGCGGGTCCGGGCCGGAGTAGCGGAGGTAGGACAGCAGGTTGCCGGTGTTGTCGTCGGCGTCCAGCCAGCGGAACCCGGCCGGCTCGGAGTCCATGGCCCACAGCGCGCGGTGGGCGCGGTAGAGGGCGTTGAGGTCCTTGACGAGGTTGTGCACCCGGTAGTGCGCCGCGTGGTCGAGCAGCCACCAGTCGAGGGAGCGGCCGTCGGCCCACTCGCCGGGCTGGGCGAACTCGCTGCCCATGAAGAGCAGCTGCTTGCCCGGGTGGCTCCACATGTACGCGAGGAAGGCCCGCAGGGTCGCGAGCTGGTCCGGCCGCGACCCGGGGATCTTCCCGAGCAGCGACCCCTTGCCGTGGACGACCTCGTCGTGGCTGATCGGCAGGACGAAGTTCTCGCTGAACGCGTACATCAGCGAGAAGGTCAGCAGGTTGTGGTGGTACTGCCGGTGCACCGGCTCCTCGTGGAGGTAGCGCAGGGTGTCGTTCATCCAGCCCATGTTCCACTTCAGGCCGAAGCCGAGCCCGCCGGTCGACGTCGGCTTGGTCACCCCCGGCCAGGACGTCGACTCCTCGGCGATGGTGACGATGCCCGGGACCCGCTTGTACGCGGTCGCGTTGGCCTCCTGGAGCAGGCCGATGGCCTCGAGGTGCTCGCGGCCCCCGTGGACGTTGGGGATCCACTCGCCGTCGCGCCGGGAGTAGTCGAGGTAGAGCATCGAGGCCACCGCGTCGACCCGCAGGCCGTCGACGTGGAACTCCTCGAGCCAGTAGAGGGCGTTGGCCACGAGGAAGTTGCGCACCTCGAGCCGGCCGAAGTCGAAGACGTGCGTCCCCCAGTCCGGCTGGTCGCCGCGCCGGGGGTCCGGGTGCTCGTAGAGCGCGAGGCCGTCGAAGCGGGCGAGGGCGAAGTCGTCGCGGGGGAAGTGCCCCGGCACCCAGTCGAGGATGACCCCGATGCCGTGCTGGTGCAGCCGGTCGACGAGGTACTTGAAGTCGTCCGGGGTGCCGAACCGGGCGGTCGGCGCGTAGTAGCCGGTGACCTGGTACCCCCAGGACGGGCCGTACGGGTGCTCCATGACCGGCAGGAACTCCACGTGGGTGAACCCGAGGTCGGCGACGTAGTTGACGAGGTGCTCGGCCAGGTCGCGGTAGGACATGCCCTGCCGCCACGAGCCCAGGTGCACCTCGTAGACGCTCATCGGGCCGGTGTGCGGGTCGGTGCCGGCGCGGCGCTCCATCCACTCCGAGTCGCTCCACGCATGGCTGGACTCGTCGACGACCGAGCCGGTGTTCGGCGGGCACTCGGTGCGCCGGGCCATCGGGTCGGCCTTGGTGCGCACGACGTCGTCGGCACCCCGGATCTCGTACTTGTAGACGTTGCCGGGGGCCACGCCCGGGATGAAGAGCTCCCACACCCCGCTGGACCCGATGAGCCGCATCGGGTGCACCCGCCCGTCCCAGCTGTTGAAGTCGCCGACGACGCGGACCGCCTTGGCCCGCGGCGCCCAGACGGCGAAGGACACCCCCTGCACCGGGCCCATCGGGCCCTCGTAGCTGCGGACCCGGGCCCCGAGCACGATCCACAGCTGCTCGTGGCGGCCCTCGCCGACGAG
The DNA here is from genome assembly GCA_963772645.1 of uncultured Actinomycetota bacterium. Taxonomy (GTDB): domain Bacteria; phylum Actinomycetota; class Actinomycetes; order Actinomycetales; family Dermatophilaceae; genus DASSQJ01. The sequence continues at coordinate 499,689 of CAVYYD010000015.1, read as the reverse complement.
GTGGAGGTCGATGTCCCCGAGCGTCGGCGCGAACCGGTAGGGGTCGTCCTGGAGGTGCTCGATGCCGTCGGCCCAGCGGACCAGGAGGCGGTAGTCCATCGTCCGGGTGGCATCGGTGCGGACAGCGGTCCACACGCCCTCCGCCTCGTGGCCGAGGTCGAGCTCCTCCCCGTCCTCGAACCGGACCCGCACCGCCTCCGCCAGCGGCTTGAGCACCCTGATCCGCAGCCCCTCCGGCTCCAGGTGCTGTCCGAGGAGGTCGTGCGGCTGCTGGTGGCGTCCCGAGGCGAGGGCGGCGATGGCGCCGGGGACCTCCGGGATGGGGGTGGGGCTCACGAGGGGTCTCCTTGGGTGGGGGGCTGGTCTGCGGGGGCGACGAGGCGGCGGACGGCGGCGACCGGGATGCCGAGCCAGCCGGGGCGGTTGCGCGCCTCGTAGACGACCTCGTACATCGCCTTGTCGAGCTCGAAGGCGGCCAGGAGCGGCCCGAGGGCCCGCGGGTCGGACCCGGCGCGCGCGGCGTAGCCGTCGAGGAAGGCCTCCTGGGTGGCGGTGACCCAGGCCCGGGCGCGCCGGCCGGCGCCCTCCTGCTCGAGGGTTCCGCCGACGTAGTCGATGCTGCGCAGCATCCCGGCGACGTCCCGGACCCACTGGTCGGGCAGGGAGCGCTCGGCGAGCGGCCGCAGCGGCTCACCCTCGAAGTCGAGCAGGACCCAGCCGCGGTCGGACGAGCGGAGGACCTGGCCGAGGTGGTAGTCGCCGTGGATGCGCTGCAGCGGCGGCCACGACGCGTCGGCGGCGGCCCGCAGGACCTGCTCGACGGCATCGCGGACCTCCTCGAGGCGGGGGTCGGCGTCGACCGCGGCGTCGAACCGCAGCCGCATCTCGGCGAGGATGGCCGTGGCGTGCCCCGGCGCCGTGGGGGTCGTGCCCAGGGCCGCGGCGAGCATCGCGTGCACCTCGGCCGTGGCGTCGCCGAGCTCGCGGGCCGCGCCGGTGAAGTCACCCTCGTCGGCGGCGGTGCGCAGGGCGACCCGCCAGGCATCCTCGACCCCGGGCAGGAACTCCTGGCAGAACGCGAGGTGGCCCTCGGCGGTCGTGTCGCCCTCGGTGGTCGGGTGCGGCCACCGCCCGGTGACCGCACCGACGACGGCCGGGACCCGGCGCGAACCGGCGTCGACGAGGGCGCCCTGGAGGACGACGTCGGGGTTCTCCCCCGGGGAGAGCATCCGGAAGACCTTGACGATGAGGGGCACGGCCGCGCCGTCGGCGTCGCGTCCCTCGATGATCACCGAGGTGTTCGACTGCTCGCCGCTGAGCACCCGGGCGGACACGGCGTGCACCTCGCGGCCCCAGCTGGCCTGCGGCACCCCTCGGACGTCCTCCTCGACCGCCCCGGACACCGAGGACGAGGCCGCGTGAGACCGGCCCTGGACGAGCTCGAGCAGCTCGGTGGCGTAGACCGGGTCGTGCGGCGCGTCGTAGACCCACCGGGTCCCGAGCACCGAGTGCTCGGTGGTGCCGACGAGGGCGTGCTCGCCGCCCTCGAGCGGGGCGCCGCGGTAGGTGAGTGGTACCTGGTAGACGACCGGCTCGGTGCCGGACTCGTCGGCGACGACCATCGTCTCGATCCCGACCTGCCCGGCCGGGTCGTCGAGCCGCCAGGAGGCGAGCCGGCGCACCCGGGGCCGCCGGCCCTTGGCCGCGTACCAGCGCTGGTGGCCCATCCAGTCCTCGACGAGCTCGCGCTTGGTCGGGGTGAGGGTGGCCTCGGCGTGGATCTCAGCCATGCTCGCCCCCCGGCGGCGGGTCGAGCGCGAGCCAGAAGAAGTCGCGCGAGCCCAGGGTCAGCTCGAGGGTGCCCTCGGCGCTGACGTCGGGGAAGCCGGTGCCGCCGAAGAGGTCGCGGGCGGTCCATCCGGCGAACTCCTTCGGCACCGTGACCGTCGTGGCCTGGGGGCGCGAGGAGAGGTTGTTGACGCAGAGCACGGTGCGGGCGGACCGGTCCTCGAGGTCCCGTTCCCGGCGGTCGGCCCGCACGTAGGCCAGGACGCGCTCGTGGCTCGAGCCGCAGACGTCGAAGTCGCCGAGGCCGAAGACCGGGTGCTCGCGTCGCACCGCGAGCATGCCGCGCACCCAGTGCAGCCGTGAGGAGCCGCTCGCCATCTGCGCCTCGACGTTGACGTGGTTGTAGTGGTACACCAGCGACTGCACGACCGGCAGGTAGAGCTTGCCGGGGTCCGCGGTCGAGAAGCCGGCGTTGCGGTCGGGGGTCCACTGCATCGGGGTCCGCACGGCGTCGCGGTCGCTCAGCCAGATGTTGTCGCCCATCCCGATCTCGTCGCCGTAGTACAGGCACGGGCTGCCCGGCAGGGAGAGCACCAGGGCGTGGATGAGCTCGTACTCGGGGCGGCTGTTGTCGAGCAGCGAGGCCAGCCGGCGGCGGATGCCGATGTTCGCGCGCATCCGGGGGTCGGGGGCGTACCAGCCGTACATGGCGGCCCGCTGCTCGGGGGTGACCATCTCGAGGGTGAGCTCGTCGTGGTTGCGCAGGAAGGTGCCCCACTGGGTGCCGGGCGGGATCGGCGGGGTGTCGGCGAGGACGTCGATGATCGGCGCCGCCTTCTCCTCGCGCAGTGAGTAGTAGAGCATCGGCATCACCGGGAAGTGGAAGCACATCTGGCACTCCGGCGCGTCCTCGGTGCCGAAGTAGTCGACGACGTCGGCCGGCGGCTGGTTGGCCTCGGCGAGGAGGATGCGGCCGGGGTACTCGGTGTCGACCATCGCCCGCAGCTTGGCGAGGAAGGCGTGCGTCCGGGGGTGGTTCTCGCAGTTGTGCCCCTCCTCCTCGTAGAGGTAGGGGACCGCGTCGAGGCGGAAGCCGTCGATGCCCATGTCCATCCAGAACCGGACGACGTCGAAGATCGCGTCGTGGACGGCCTCGTTCTCGAAGTTGAGGTCTGGCTGGTGGCTGAAGAAGCGGTGCCAGAAGAACTGCCGGCGGATGGGGTCGAAGGTCCAGTTCGAGGTCTCGGTGTCGATGAAGATGACCCGGGCGTCGGTGTACCGGTCGTCGGTGTCGGACCACACGTAGAAGTCCCCGTACGGGCCCTCGGGGTCGCTGCGCGAGGCCTGGAACCACGGGTGCTGGTCGCTCGTGTGGTTCATCACGAGGTCGGTGACGATCCGGATGCCGCGGGCGTGCGCCTGGGTGATGAGCTCGCGGAACTCCGGCAGGGTCCCGAACTCCGGCAGCACCTGGGTGTAGTCGGAGATGTCGTAGCCGCCGTCGCGCAGCGGGCTGGCGTAGAAGGGCGGCAGCCACAGGCAGTCGACCCCGAGCCACTGGAGGTAGTCGAGTCGGCTCACGATGCCGGCGAAGTCGCCCTCGCCGGACCCGGTGCTGTCGCCGAAGGCCCGCACCAGGACCTCGTAGAACACCGCGGTGCGGAACCACTCGGGGTCGTGACGCAGGCCGGGCTGGTTCATCCCCAACCCCGGGGCGCTGTGCCCCATGCCGGGGATGACGCTCACCGCACCCCCCTCACCGCGACGACGTGCACCGGTTCGACCTCCGGGCCGAGCCGGACGTAGGTGTCCCGCTGCCAGATCCACGTCTCGTCGGTGATCAGGTCGCGGGCCTCGAACGACTCGCCCGGGTCGAGGCCGAGGGCGCCCATGTCGAGGCGCATCGTCGTGGCCCGGGTGGAGTGCGGGTCGAGGTTGGCGACGACGAGGACGACGTCCTCGGTGCCGTCGGGCAGGACCCGGCGCTTGGAGAAGGCGAGGAAGTTCTCGTCGTCGACGTGGTGGAAGCGGATGTTGCGCAGCCGGTGCAGCGCGGGGTGCTCGCGGCGGGCCTCGTTGGTGCGGGTCAGCCAGCCGGCCAGCGAGTGTCCCGCCTTGGCGCCGCCGGGCTCGTAGTCGGCCCAGTGCCGGTCGCGGAACTCGTACTTCTCGTTGTCGATCTGCTCCTCGGCGCCGGGTCGGGCGACGTGCTCCATGAGCTCGTAGCCGGCGTAGATGCCGTAGGTCGGCACGAGGGTGGCGGCGAGGACCGAGCGCACCTTCCACGCCGCCGGGCCGCCGAACTGCATGTACGGGGTGAGGATGTCGTGCGTCGTCGGCCAGAACGACGGCCGCATGTAGTACGAGGACTCGCCGGAGAGCTCGGTGAGGTACTCGCGCAGCTCGGCGGCCGTGTTCCGCCAGGCGTAGTACGTGTAGCTCTGCTGGAAGCCGGCCTTGGCGAGCGTGTGCATCATCGGCGGCCGGGTGAAGGCCTCGGCGAGCCAGATGACGTCCGGGTGCTCCTGCGCGACGTCCTGGATGAGCCACTGCCAGAACTCCACCGGCTTGGTGTGCGGGTTGTCGACCCGGAAGATCTTCACCCCGTGGTCGATCCACACCTGGACGACGCGGCGGACCTCGGCGTAGATCCCGCCGGGGTCGTTGTCGAAGTTCATTGGGTAGATGTCCTGGTACTTCTTCGGCGGGTTCTCCGCGTAGGAGATGGTGCCGTCGGCGCGGGTGGTGAACCACTCGGGGTGGCTGCGCACCCACGGGTGGTCGGGGGAGCACTGGAGGGCCAGGTCCATCGCGACCTCGAGGCCGAGCTCGCCGGCGCGGGTGACGAACGCGTCGAAGTCCTCGAAGGTGCCGAGGTCGGGGTGGATGGCGTCGTGGCCACCGTCGGGCGAGCCGATCGCGTAGGGACTGCCCGGGTCCTCGGGCGAGGAGTCGAGGGTGTTGTTCGGGCCCTTCTTCGCGGCCTGGCCGATGGGGTGGACCGGCGTGATGTAGACGACGTCGAAGCCCATCGCGGCGACCGCGGGCAGCCGCTCGGCGGCGGTGCGCAGGGTGCCGCTGCGCCAGCGGTGCTCCTTCTCGTCGTAGTGGGCTCCCTCGCTACGCGGGAAGAGCTCGTACCAGGCGCCGACGAGGGCGCGCTCGCGCTCGACGAGGAGCGGCAGCTCGGGGGAGGGGCTGACGACGTCGCGCAGCGGGCGTGCGCCGAGCTCGTCCTCGACCGCCGCGTCGGTGCCGGCCTTGAGCCGCACCGAGGCCGGGCGGCCCTGGTCGCGCAGACCGGTGACGGCCTCGACGAGGACCTGCTCCTGCTCGGCGGTGCGGTCGACCTCGTCGACCGCCCGCTCCAGCACCCGGGCGCCCTCCTCGAGCATCAGCTCGGTGTCGACGTCGGCGGCGACCTTGATCGTGGCGTCGTGCTCCCAGGTGCCGTACGGGTCCGACCACCCCTCGACCCGGTAGTGCCAGAGACCGGTGCGGTCCGGGCTGACCCGGGCGACCCACGTGTCGAGCCCGGGGTTGGTGCACGTCATCGGGACGACGCTCTGCGCACCGTCGGGGTCGGTGAGGACCACCGAGGCGTTGACCGCGTCGTGGCCCTCACGGAAGACGGTCGCGGTGACCTCGACCTCCTCGCCCTCGACGCACTTCGCCGGGAAGGCGCCGTGGTCGATGCATGGCCGGACCCCGAGGACGGGGATGCGGCCGACGGGTTGCTGGGGGCGGTGGGACCTGGGGGCTGCAGTCACCTACCCGAACCTACCGAAGCCGACCCCGGTTGGGACAAGCCCGGTGCGGACGCCTCGCTGCGCGTCGAGCCGGAGCCGTCGTCGGCCGGCACGGCCGGGGCGGCCGGGGCGCGCCGGGGGGGCCGGGTCAGACGCGCCAGATGCGCTCGAGGTAGTCGCGCATCGACCGGTCGGAGGAGAAGAAGCCGCAGCGCGCGACGTTGAGGATCGCCGAGCGCGACCACGCGTCCTGGTCGGCGTAGGCCGCCTCGACGCGGGCCTGGGCCTCCAGGTAGGGGCGGAAGTCGGCGAGCGCCATGAAGGTGTCCTGGTGCAGGAGGTTGTCGATGACCGGGGCCACCGCCTGCCGGTCGCCCCCGGTGAAGAACCCGCTGGCGAGGAGGTCGATGGTGCTGCGCAGCACCGGGTTCGGACTCGTAGTAGGCCGCCGGGGTGTAGCCGCTCGCGCGCAGCTGCTCGACCTCGGGTTCGGACATCCCGAAGAGGAAGAAGTTGTCGTCGCCGACGAGCTGGCGGATCTCGACGTTCGCGCCGTCGTCGGTACCGATGGTCAGCGCACCGTTGAGCGCGAACTTCATGTTGCCCGTGCCCGGAGGCCTCCTTGCCGGCGAGCGAGATCTGCTCGGAGAGGTCGGCGGCGGGGATGAGCTTCTCGGCGAGGGTGACGTTGTAGTTCGCCGGGAAGGCCACCGAGAGGCGGCCCTCGATCCTGGGGTCGGTGTTGACGACGCCGGCGACGGAGTTGATGAGGAAGATGATCTCCTTGGCCATGTGGTAGCCCGGTGCGGCCTTGGCGCCGAAGACGACGGTGCGCGGGGTGAGCTCGCTCGCGGGCACCCGGCCGGACACGACGGCGTCGTAGAGCGAGACGATGTGCAGCAGCTTGAGGGTCTGCCGCTTGTACTCGTGCAGCCGCTTGACCATGACGTCGAGCATCGTCTCGCGTGGCAGCTCGAGGCCGTCGCGCACCAGCAGCAGCTCGTGACGAGCCGCTCCTTGTTCGCCTGCTTGACCCGCCGGAACTCGGCGCGGAACTCCGGCGTCGTCGGCGTACGGCTCGAGCTCGCGCAGCCGGTCGAGGTCGGTCACCCACCCGTCGCCGATCGTGTCGGTGACGAGCTCGGAGAGCCGGCGGTTGGCCAGCCGGACGAAGCGGCGCGGGGTGACGCCGTTGGTGACGTTGGTGAACTTCTCCGGCCACAGCTGGGAGAAGTCGGGGAGCACCTTGTCGCGCAGCAGCTGGCTGTGCAGCTCGGCGACGCCGTTGACCTTGGCGCCGGCGACGGTCGCGAGGTAGGCCATCCGCACCGAGCGCTGGGGGTGCTCGGCGATGATCGACATCCGGCGCATCGCGCATCTCGTCGCCCGGGAAGGCCTCGCGCACCTCCTCGAGGAACTCCTCGTTGATCCGGCAGATGATCTCGAGGTGGCGGGGCAGGAGCCGCCCGAGCAGCTCGACGGACCAGACCTCCAGCGCCTCCGGCAGCAGGGTGTGGCAGGTGTAGGCGAAGCACCGCTGGGTGATCTCCCACGCCTCGTCCCACTCCAGGCCCTTGCGGTCGACGAGGATCCGCATCAGCTCGGGTACCGCGATGACGGGGTGGGTGTCGTTGAGCTGGAAGATGATCCGTTCCGGCAGCCGGTGCAGGTCGAAGTCCGCCGGCAGGGTGTTGTCGATGAAGTCGTGCAGCGAGCAGGCGACGAAGAAGTACTGCTGCTGCAGGCGCAGCTCCTTGCCCTGCGGCGTCGAGTCCTCCGGGTAGAGCACCTTGGAGATGTTCTCGGCGAAGGTCTGCGCCCGCACCGCCTCCGCGTAGTCGCCGGAGTTGAAGATCTGCAGGTCGAAGGCCTGGGTGGCCCGGGCGCTCCACAGGCGCAGGGTGTTGACCACGCCGTTGCGGTAGCCGGGGACCATGTAGTGGTAGGGCATCCCGAGGACCTGCCAGCCCGGGACCCAGCGGGTGCGCTCGGTGCCGTCATGGGCGAGGACCACCTCGGTGTGGCCGCCGAAGTTGACGAGCACCTGGCGCTCCGGGTGGGGGAACTCCCAGGGGCTGCCGAGCGAGAGCCAGGAGTCGGGCACCTCGACCTGGCGGTCGTGCTCGAAGGTCTGCCGGAAGATGCCGTACTCGTAGCGGATGCCGTAGCCGATGCTCGGCACGTCCATCGTCGCGAGCGAGTCGATGAAGCATGCGGCGAGCCGGCCGAGGCCGCCGTTGCCCAGGCCGGGCTCGACCTCCTGCGCCCGCAGCGTCCCGATGTCGATGCCGCACTTCTCCATCGACGCCTCGGCCACGTCCTGGAGGTTGGTGGCGAGCAGGTTGTTCCCGAGCTGCCGACCGAGCAGGTACTCCGCGGACAGGTAGCCGACGGTCCGCTGCTGCGTCTGGCGGCGGCGAGCGCCGGTCTCGAGCCAGTCGGCCATGAGGTAGCGGCGCACGGTCCGGGCGAGGGCGAGGTACTGGTCGTTGACCGTCGACTGGGACAGGAGGACACCCTGGCCGTAGTTGAGCTCGGCGAGGAAGGTCTCGACGAACCCGTCGACCGTGGGTGTGGGCTGCACGACGGGGCCGTTGGCCAGCGGGTGGCTCGCCCGGAACGTGGGGCCGACCCGGCGGGCGTCCGTCGACGGGGACTCGTCGGAGACGAGGGGGGCTGGCAGCACGGATTCGGTCATCGGGACTCGTCCTTCGGCGGGCAGGGGTGCGGGATGGACGCAACGACGATGGTGCGAAGATCGGCGCACCGACAGGGGTGCGGTCGACAAGGGTACGCACTCGGGCTGGCCGTCCGGCGCCGGATCGGCCCGGTTGCCGCCGTGTCAAGGCCTTCCCGGGGCCGGGGCGAGGCGCTCGGGGCCCAGGTCGGTCACGGTGCGGCAGCCGGAGAGCGCCATCGTCAGGTCCAGCTCGGCGAGGACGTTGCGGAACACCTCGGCGACGCCGCGCGCCCCGGCGACGGCGAGGCCGTAGACGTAGGGTCGCCCGAGACCGACGGCGTCCGCGCCGAGGGCGAGCGCGACGAGCACGTCGGCCCCCGAGCGCACCCCGCTGTCGAACAGCACCGGGAGGCCGGACCCGGCCGAGCGGACCGCCTCGACCACCCCCGGCAGGGCGTCGAGCGCGGCGACCGCCCGGTCGACCTGCCGGCCGCCGTGGTTGGACACCCAGACGCCGTCCACGCCGGCGTCGACCGCGCGCCGGGCGTCGTCGGGGTGGAGCACGCCCTTGAGCACGACGGGCAGGCTCGTCATGCTGCGCAGCCTCGGCAGGTCGGCCCAGGTGAGCGAGGGCCGGGAGAAGACCTCGAGGAAGGTCTCGACGGCCGCCCGCGGCTCCGGGGCGGTGAGGTTCTCCCGGGTCCCGCCGGGGTGGTTGCGGCTCATCGCCAGCAGCGTCCGGACGGCGGCAGGGGTGGGGCGGGGCCGCGGTGGGGGGTCGGCGTCGTCGGCGGTGGCGACCCGGGTGGCGACGAGACGGCGGAACACCGGGTCGGAGGTGTACTGGGCGAGGCCCTCGCCGCGGGCGAAGGGGAGGGAGCCGAGGTCGAGGTCGCGGGGGCGCCAGCCGAGGTAGGTGGTGTCGAGGGTGACGACGACGGCCTCGCTCGCGCAGGCCTCGGCCCGCCGGACGAGGCTCTCGGTGAGGTCGTCGTCCTTGCTCCAGTACAGCTGGTACCAGTGCCCGGTGCCCTCGAGCTCCGCGGCCACCTCCTCCATCGGCACCGATGCCTGGGTGCTGAGCACCGGGGTCACCCCGGCGGCGCGGGCGCCGCGGGCCGCCGCGAGGTCGGCGTCCTGGTGCGCGGCCGACAGCACACCCACCGGTGACGCCAGCAGTGGGGTCGGGTGCCGGCGGCCGAGGAGGTGCACCGACAGGTCACGGTCGGTCGTGTCGACGAGCACCCTGGGCACGACCCGCCATCGGTCGAAGGCCTCCCGGTTCGCCCGGGCGGCAGCCTCACCACCGGCCGACCCGGCGACGTAGGCGAACGCCCGGCGGGACATCGCCCGCCGCGCCGCCGCCTCGAGGCGGACGGCGTCGGTGGGGACGGCGGGCCGGTGGCCCAGGGCACCGGCCCGGTAGACCGCCGACTGGGCGGCGCGACCGATGTCACCGGTCATGGGACCTCCTCCGCGGCGGCCTGCTCCGCCGGTCCTGCCTGTCTACCGGAAGCGGCCGCCCGGCGGAAGCCCGACCTGCGGGTCGCGGGCCGGCCCGGGGGTGTCGGCCATGCCGCGCTTCTCCTGGGTCGCCTGGGGCCTGCTGGTGGTCGTCCTCGACCTCCACCTCGCCCGCTGGGACGTCGTCCCGGACGCCGTCGGCCACGCCTGGCCCGCGGCGGGGCCACCGGGGCGGCCGGCGCCGGCCGCGCCTTCCAGGTGGCGCGCACCGCGGCCCTGGTCGGCATCCCGGTCGCCCTCGTCACCGGCACCCCTCTCGCCGGTGTGAGCCTGGTCCTCGCCTGGGTCGCCGCGGTGCCCGAGGTCCTGCTCCCGGCCCTGGTCCTGCACCAGCCGTGCACGGACCTGCTGCGATCGGCGCCGGCCCAGGACGCCGAGACCCGCACCTGGGCGGCCCGGCTGCGCACCGGGGCGGTCGTGGTCGGGGGCGTCGACGTGGCCGTGCGACGTCAGCGCAGGTAGGGGATGGTGCGGTCGAGCAGGCCGCGCTCCTTGAGCTCGGCGCGCAGCGGGATCTCGTCATCGATCCAGCCGCTCTGCTTGATGCCCCAGAACGAGGCGTGGTCGGGGCCGTAGCCCAGGAGCTGCTGCTGCAGCGGGGCCAGCCCCTTGAACCACTCGGAGTCCTGGTCGGCGACCGCCTCGTCGAGCGGGCGGATCCAGCGGTAGGTGTACCCGATGAACATCAGCTTGCGGACCCGCTCGGAGGTGTTCATCGAGCGGCTGTGCCAGATCCGCCGGTCGAAGATGAACGCGTCGCCCGGGGCGAGGGTGACCTCGACGGCGCCCTCCGGCTCGATGATCGGGTCGCCCGGCTTCTCGGGTCGCCCGGCGAGGGTGTTGTTCTTGTGGCTGCCCGGGATCACCTTGGTGTTGCCGTAGCCCGGCTCCGAGAGGTCGGTGAGCGCGTAGCAGATCTTCGTCATGAACATCGGGCGGACGTCCATGTCGATGTCGGAGTTCTGCCGGTAGCCGTCCTGGTGCCAGTTCCAGAACGGGGGCTCGTCCTTCGGCGGGTTGACGTCGATGTGGTTGTGGTGGGTGTAGATGTTCCAGCCCATGTTCCCCCAGATGTAGGGGAACGTCGTGGGCCAGGTGAGGAGCTCGACGAAGCGCGGGTCGCGGTTCATCCAGCCCATGACGTGGATCGACCGGTCCGGACGCAGCTCCCCGATGGCCTCCTCCTCGGCGTACACCCGGTCGACCGCGTCCTCGAAGTAGGCGCGGTCGTCCTCCGGCAGCGCTCCCTCGATGACGACGAAGCCGTCGCGGTCGTACTGCTCCCGGATCGCCGGGTCGAGCGGCTCGAAGCCCGTGGGTGCGGACGCGGTCGCGGTCATGTGGTTCCTGGCTCCCTACTGGTGCCGGCGGGTGCGGGGGCACCGTCCCGCTCGCGGGCCGCCTCGCGGGCCGCGGGTCTCCCGGTCAGTCTAGGGCTGGCCCCCCGGCCGGCCCGGTCACGGCATACACCCGGATGCTCGTGCCGGGCACCTCGACCCGGTCGTGGGGCGCCGCCGTCACCGGCTCCTCCTCCGGCGCCGGGGGCCGGTCCCAGCCGCTGTCCCAGAGCAGCTCGTAGCCGCCGGTGGCCGCGCCGTCGGGCAGCTCGACACAGGCCTCCTCCAGGCCGCCGTTGACGACGACGAGCGCGCCACGCACCCCGGGCTCCTCGCTCGCGGACCGCATGAGGACGACCCGCCGGCCCGGGTCGGACCACCGGTCGCCCATCGGCCGCCCGTCGTCGGCGTACCACTGCAGGTCGAGGGTGCCCTGCTCGTCGACCGGGCGCCCGACCGACCACGTCCGGCGGCGCAGCACCGGCAGCGCGCGCCGGGCCGCGACCAGCCGCCGGGTCGTCGACAGGAGGTCGGCCTGCCACGGCTCGAGGTCCCAGTCGAGCCAGGTCGTCGCGTTGTCCTGGCAGTACGGGTTGTTGTTCCCGCCCTGGGTGCGCCCCATCTCGTCCCCGGCGGTGAGCATCGGGACCCCGGAGGAGAGCAGCAGGGTGCCGAGCACGCCCCGCACCGTGCGGCCTCGGGCCGCGGTGACCTGCTCGTCGTCGGTGGGCCCCTCGGCGCCGTGGTTCCACGAGCCGTTGCCGTCGCTGCCGTCGAGGTTGCCCTCGCCGTTGGCGTCGTTGTGCTTGGTGTCGTACGCGACGAGGTCGGCCAGGGTGAAGCCGTCGTGCGCGGTGACGAAGTTGACCGACGCCGTCGGGCCGCGGTCCCGGTGGCCGAAGAGGTCGCGGGAGCCGGCGAGGCGGGTGGCGAGGTCCTGCGGGCCGTGGCCGGGGTGGCCGTGCGCCTGGGTCCGGCCGTCGAGCACCCAGAACCGTCGGACCGTGTCACGGAAGCGGTCGTTCCACTCCATGAACGGCGGGGGGAACTGCCCGGTGCGCCATCCGTGCAAGCCGAGGTCCCAGGGCTCGGCGATGAGGGTGACCCGGGACAGGACGGGGTCGGTGCGCAGGGCCACGAGGAAGGGGTGGTCGGGGTCGAAGTCGTCGCCGCGGCCGCGGCCGAGCGCGACGGCGAGGTCGAAGCGGAAGCCGTCGACGTGGTACTCCTGCACCCAGTGCCGCAGGGAGTCGAGCACCATCCGGCAGACCACCGGGTGGCGCAGGTCGAGGGTGTTGCCGCAGCCGGTGACGTCGATGTCGCGGCCGCGCTCGTCGAGGCGGTAGTAGGCGCGCTGGTCCAGGCCGCGCCAGGAGAGCGTCGGGCCCTCGCGCCCCTGCTCGGCGGTGTGGTTGTAGACCACGTCGAGGACGACCTCGATGCCGGCCCGGTGGAGCAGCTTGACCATGCCCTTCACCTCGTCGACGACCCCCTGGGGGTCGCGCGCGGCGGCGAAGGCGGCGTGCGGGGCGTTGAACCCGATCGTGTTGTAGCCCCAGTGGTTGACCAGCCCCCGGCGGACCAGGTGCGGCTCGTGGGTGAAGGCATGGACCGGCAGCAGCTCGACGGCGGTGACGCCGAGCGCGGTGAGGTGCTCGACCGACGCCGGGTGGGCCAGCCCCGCGTAGGTCCCGCGCAGCTCCTCGGGGACCTGCGGGTGCAGCATCGTCTGGTTCCGCACGTGCGCCTCGTAGATCAGGGCCTCGCTGCGTGAGCGCCCGGGGCGGACGTCCCCCTCCCAGTCGAACTCGTGGCGGACCACGACCCCGCGGGGGACGTGGCCGCGGCTGTCCAGCCCGGAGCGGACCTCGAGGTCCCCGTGCCAGGAGGCGTCGACACGGTGGCCGTAGACCTCCGGACCCCAGGCGACCCCGCCCTCGACCGCCGACGCGTAGGGGTCCAGGAGCAGCTTGGCGGGGTTGTGGTGCAGGCCGCGGTCGGGGTCCCACGGGCCGTGCACCCGCAGCCCGTAGCGCTGGCCCTCGACCATCCCCGGGACGAAGCCGAACCACCAGCCGTGGACCCGCTCGCCGAGCTCGACCGGCCGCTCGCTCACCCCGGCCGTGTCGCCCGGCTCGAAGAGGCAGACCTCGACGCCGTCGGCGTGGCCGGCGTACACCGCCACCTCGGCGCCGCCCTCGACGATGGTCACGCCGGGCGGTGGCGGCAGGTCGCGTCCGAGCCGGCCGGCCGTGGTCGGTGCGGGCCGGGGGGACATGGAGGGGAGCCTAGTGAGTCGTTACCGTGGGCTCATGACCGATCCCACGTCGCTGCCCAACTTCCCGCCGCCCCCGGACGAGCACCCCCTGCGCGGCCGGGTCCTCGACGTCCTCGTCGACCTCGGGCTCGGCCCGAACATCGACGGTGACGGGGACGTGGCCTTCACCGTCAACGACCAGAGCCTCTTCGTCCGCTGCACCGAGGGCGACGTGGAGATCATGCGCCTGTTCGGCCAGTGGCAGATCCAGGACGAGCACCTCGCCGACCGGGTCAAGCTGTTCGAGACGTGCAACGAGGTCAACCTCCACATGAACCACGTCAAGACCGGCATCGCGGGGTCCACGCTCGTCGTCACCGGCGAGCACGTCGTCACCGCCGGTGCCGACCTGTCGGTGCTCGTCCAGGTCTCCATCCAGGTGGTCCTCTCCGGGGTCCAGATCTGGCACCAGCGCCTCGTCGGGATCGACCCGGACGCACCCGACGGCGCGGGGGAGGGGCAGTGAGCGACCTCGTGCGCCTCGAGGTCGAGGGCGGCATCGGCACCATCCGGCTGGACCGGCCGCCGATGAACGCGCTGAACGCCGAGATGCAGGCCGGCCTGATCGCGGCGTGCCGCCAGGCGGCCGAGCGGACCGACGTCGCGGCGGTGGTCGTCTACGGCGGGGAGAAGGTGTTCGCCGCCGGTGCCGACATCAAGGAGATGCAGACGATGTCGTACACCGACATGGTCGACCACTCCGCCCTGCTCCAGGAGTTCACCCGGTCGCTGGCCCGGCTGCCGAAGCCGACCGTGGCCGCGGTCACCGGCTACGCGCTCGGCGGCGGCTGCGAGGTGGCGCTGGCCTGCGACTTCCGGGTCGTGGCCGACGACGCGCGGCTCGGGCAGCCCGAGATCCTGCTCGGCATCATCCCCGGCGCCGGCGGCACCCAACGGCTGGCCCGGCTGGTCGGCCCGGCTCGGGCCAAGGACCTCGTGTTCTCCGGGCGCCACGTGCGGGCCGAGGAGGCGCTGGCGATCGGTCTCGTCGACCGGGTCGTGCCGGCGGCCGAGGTGTACCGGACCGCCCGCTCGATGGTGGACCGGTACGTCGGCGGCCCGGCCTACGCGCTGCGGGCGGCCAAGGAGGCCATCGACCGGGGAGTCGAGGTCGACCTCGAGTCCGGGCTGGAGATCGAGCGGACGCTCTTCGCCGGGCTCTTCGCGACCCGGGACCGGGCCACCGGGATGCGCAGCTTCGTCGAGGACGGCCCCGGCAAGGCGACGTTCGAGGGTGCCTGAGGCCGCGCCCGGACCCGGGGCCGCAGAACCGGAGGCTGCTGCATCAGGAGGGAAGTGGTGAGTCAGGGGGAGGTGTCGGCGTGCCGGCCGCCGTGCCGCGCGGCGAGGTCGGCCCGCTTGGCCGTCACGACCGCGGCGTGCTCGGGCCGGGCCATCTGCTCGACGTCGTCGAGCAGGTCCGCGATCCGCGGCGGCACCTGGAGGGTGTCGGCCCCGTAGTGGGCGACCTCGTCGAGGGCGAGGTCGAGGAGCCGGGCGAACGTCGTCGGCCGGTCGATGACCCGCACCGAGCCCGCGCCGTCGACGAGGTGGGCCGACGGGTCCGGTCGGCCCGCGGCCACCCGCAGGATGCGGTGCAGCTCGTCGAGCACCTGGACGGCGGTCGTCGGGTCGTTGATGCCCGGGGAGAGGGCGCGCTCGGCGATGTCGACGAGCTGGCGCACCCCGAACTCCACGTCCTGCTGGAGGGTCCGGTCCCGGTCCAGCCCGAACGCGGAGCGGACCTCGTCGAGGATGTCGTCGCCGGCCCGTGCGCCGTGGACGACCGCGAGCTCCTGGCCCATGTGCCGCACCTGGCCCGCGCGGGCCACCAGCTCGACGACGACGCCCGCGCGCTGGGCCCGCTGCACCAGGTGGGTGTAGTGGATCCGCTGGACGACCCCGTGCCGCTTCCCGGTGGTGACGACGACCGACGGACCCGGTTGCTGCGACCACGACGGTGGCACGGCCGAGGTGTCGTCCCACTCGGCGTCCGAGCCGTCCTGGAGGGCGGCAACCGTGGACCGGGCGACCCGGTCGATGACCTGGCTGACCTGGATGCTCACGGTGATGTGGTGGATGAAGGCGAAGAACATCGCCGCGCTCGCGAGGACGAGGACGAACGCGACCGTCACCGACAGCTCCGGCACGAACGGGCTCTCGCCCCCCCGGACGTCGCGCAGGAGGACGAAGGCGAAGAGGAAGGAGGAGGTGAAGACCCCGAGGGTGACCTGGGTGACGCGGCTGCCGAGGAAGCCGCCGAGCAGGCGTGGGGTGAACTGGCTGCTCGCCAGCTGCATGACCACCATCGTGATCGAGAAGACGAGGCCGGTGAGCGAGATCATCGCGCTGGCGATGGTGCTGAGCAGGCTGCGGGCCGAGTCGGCGTTGCCCCCGAACAGGTAGGGGACGTCTCCGACCACGTGCTCGTCGAGGATCGGCAGGAGAAGGGCGAGGGCGACGCTGAGCACGGCGATCACCGAGGGCAGCGACCAGAAGGGCCGCCACAGCTTCTCCCACCAGCCGACCGTGCGGGGGTCGCCGACCGGCCCCACGGTGCGCCTCACGCTGCCGGGCCCGACCGCGTCCTTGCTGCTCACCCGGACGATCCTCGCAGACGGCCGGGCGTGGGACCGGTGCCCGCTGCGGGCGTGTCCTCCGGCGCCGGGCCCGGGCGCCGCGGCCACCCCGGTGCAGCGCCTGTTCCCCGTCCCGGGGTGGTGACCGTCACGCTCGACAGGTGGTGGGGGCACGCTCGGCGGCTGAGAGGATGGGCGTTCACGCCCCGGGCCGGTGCACCACCCCGCACGGCCCCACCCAGCCAGAGGAAGAGGACGAGGCACGCATGAACATCGTCGTCTGCGTCAAGTACGTCCCGGACGCCCAGTCCGAGCGGACGTTCCAGGACAGCGACAGCACCGTGGACCGTGACGGGGTCGACGGGTTGCTCTCCGAGCTCGACGAGTACGCCGTCGAGGAGGCCCTGAAGATCGTCGAGGCCCGTGGCGAGGGCGAGGTCACGATCGTCACGGTCGGCCCCGCGGCCGCCGCCGACGCGATCAAGAAGGCCCTCCAGATGGGCGCGGACAAGGGCGTGCACGTCCAGGACGACGCGATCCACGGCTCCGACGCCGTCGCCACCTCCCTCGTCCTCGCCGAGGCCGTGCGCAAGGCCACCGACGGCTCGCCCGAGCTGGTCCTCACCGGCATGTCCTCGACCGACGGCGTCATGGGCGTCGTCCCCGCGATGCTCGCCGAGCGGCTCGGCCTGCCACAGGTCACCTACGCCTCCGAGCTCACCGTCGGCGACGGGTCGGTGTCGATCCGCCGCGACGGCGACACCGCGTCCGAGACCGTCGAGGCCCCGCTGCCGGCGCTGGTCTCGGTCACCGACCAGATCAACGAGCCGCGCTACCCCTCGTTCAAGGGGATCATGGCGGCGAAGAAGAAGCCGGTGGAGACGTGGAGCCTGGCCGACCTCGGGGTCGACCCCGACCGGGTCGGGCTCGCCGCGGCGTGGACCGAGGTCGTCTCGGTCACCAAGCGGCCGCCCCGCGCCCAGGGCCAGATCGTCGCCGACGAGGGGGACGGCGGCGCGAAGCTCGCCGAGTTCCTCGCCGGGCAGAAGTTCCTCTGAGCCCGCGCCGACCGACACCGAAGGACACGACCATGGCTGAAGTTCTCGTTCTCGTCGACCACGCCGGCGGCCGCCTCCGCAAGGCCACCGCCGAGCTGCTCACCGCCGCCCGCCGCCTCGGCGAGCCGTCCGCCGTCCACATCGGCCCCGGCGCGGAGAAGGCGCAGGTGACGCTGGCCAAGTACGGCGCCCGCACCGTCTACGTCGTCGACGACGCCGACGCCGCCTCCTACCTCGTCGCGCCGCAGGCGGAGGTGCTCGCGGCGCTCGTCGAGAAGACCTCCCCGGCCGCGGTGCTCGTCCCGAGCAACGCCGCCGGCAAGGAGATCGCCGCGCGGCTCGCGGTCAAGACCGGGTCCGGCCTGATCACCGACGCCGTCGACGTCCAGCAGGGCGAGGACGGCATCGAGACCACCCAGTCGGTCTTCGCCGGCTCGTACACGGTCACCGCGAAGGTCACCCATGGCACGCCGATCATCTGCCTCAAGCCCAACTCGGTGACCATCGAGGCCGCCCCGGACGCCGGGAGCATCGAGACCGTCGAGGTCCCGATCAGCGACGCCGCCAAGGCCGCCCGCATCACCGACAGCCAGCCGAAGAAGGCGACCGGCCGCCCCGAGCTGACCGAGGCCGCGATCGTCGTCTCCGGCGGCCGCGGCACCGGCGGCGACTTCGGCCCGGTCGAGGCCTTCGCCGACGCCCTGGGTGCCGCGGTCGGTGCCAGCCGCGCGGCCGTCGACGCCGGCTGGTACCCGCACGGCAACCAGGTCGGCCAGACCGGCAAGCAGGTCTCGCCGCAGCTCTACGTCGCGGCCGGCATCTCGGGCGCGATCCAGCACCGGGCCGGGATGCAGACGTCGAAGACGATCGTCGCGGTCAACAAGGACGAGGAGGCACCGATCTTCGAGCTCGTCGACTTCGGGGTCGTCGGCGACCTGTTCACCGTGCTCCCGCAGGCCACCGACGAGGTGAAGAAGCGCAAGGGCTGACCCCCGCGCCTCCCGCGCGACCGTGTGGGGGAGGTGTGCTCTGGGCGGGCGCTTGCGAGGAGGCCGCGGAGCTAGGGTCGGTGGCGACCAGAGGGGAAGCCGATGCCGTCACCGCGCCTGCTGCACACCGTCCTCGACGGCACCGACGTGCGCGGGCTGGCCGAGTTCTACCGCGAGCCGCTCGGGCTGACCCACGGACCCGGCGCCTGCCCTTCCAGCAGGTGCCCGAGCCGACCCCCACCACGTGGCCCTCGCTCGAGGTGCCGATGCGGCTGCACCTCGACCTGCTCGTCGACGATCCCGACGAGCCGCTCCACGTGCTGGCCGACCCCGCCGGGCACCCGTTTCTGCCTGTTCCCGGGCTGAGTGCGCGGGCCGGGAGTCCCGCTCGGGAAACGTAGACTCGGTCCTCGTGACTGCCTACCTCGACCACGCGGCGACGACGCCCATGCTGCCCGCGGCGCTCGAGGCGCTCGTCGAGCAGTCGGCGAAGGTCGGCAACCCCTCCTCGCTGCACACCTCCGGCAGGGCCGCACGCGCCGTCGTCGAGGAGGCCCGCGAGCGGATCGCCACGGTGCTCGGCGCCCGGCCCTCCGAGGTCGTCTTCACCTCCGGTGGTACCGAGGCGGACAACCTCGCGCTCAAGGGGACCTGGCTCGGCCGCCGGGCCGCCGACCCCGCGCTGACCGGGATCGTCACGAGCAGCATCGAGCACCATGCGGTCCTGGACCCGGTGCAGTACCTCGAGGAGTCCCGCGGGGTCCCGGTGACGTGGCTCGAGGCCGACCGGTGCGGGCACGTCGCGGTCGACTCCCTGCGTGCCGCGCTCGAGCCGGGTGGGGTCGCCGTCGCGAGCGTCATGTGGGCGAACAACGAGGTCGGGACCGTCCAGCCGGTCGCCGAGCTCGCCGCCGTGGCCCGCGAGCACGGAGTCCCCTTCCACACCGACGCCGTCCAGGCCGTCTCCCACCTCCCGGTCCGCTTCGACGACAGCGGCGCCGACCTGATGACGGTGAGCGCCCACAAGGTCGGCGGTCCGGTCGGGGTCGGTGCGCTCCTCGCCCGGCGCGACGCCCCGCTCGTGCCGATCGCGCACGGCGGTGGACAGGAGCGGCAGGTGCGCAGCGGCACCCTCGACGCGGCCGGCATCCACTCCTTCGCGGTCGCCCTCGAGGAGACGGTGGTGACCCGCGACGTCGAGGCCAAGCGGGTGCTCGCCCTGCGCGACCGGCTCGTCGAGGGCGCCCTCGCCCTCGACCTCGGCATCACCGTCAGCGGCTGCTGGACCGCGGGGGACGGCACCAGCCGCCTGCCCGGCAACGCGCACCTCCTCGTGCCGGGGTGCGAGGGCGACTCCCTGCTCTACCTCCTGGACGCGGCGGGCGTCGAGTGCAGCACCGGGTCGGCCTGCCAGGCCGGGGTCCCCCAGCCCAGCCACGTCCTGCTCGCCATGGGCCACACGGAGGCGCAGGCCCGCGGCGCACTGCGCCTCTCCCTGGGCCACACCTCGACCGACGCCGACGTCGACGCGTTCCTCACCGCCCTGCCCGCGGTCGTCGAGCGGGCCCGACGGGCCGGCGGTCCGCTCTGATGCGGGTCGTCGCCGCGATGTCCGGCGGGGTGGACTCCGCGGTCGCCGCCGCCCGGATGCTCGACGCCGGCCACGAGGTCGTCGGGGTGCACCTGGCTCTCTCCCGGTCCGCCGCGGCCCTGCGCGAGTCGGCCCGCGGCTGCTGCACCCTCGAGGACGCCGGCGACGCCCGGCGGGTCGCCGACCGGCTCGGCATCCCGTTCTACGTCTGGGACCTCTCGGCCCGGTTCGAGCGAGACGTCGTCGAGGACTTCGTCGCCGAGTACGCCTCCGGACGGACCCCGAACCCGTGCCTGCGCTGCAACGAGCGGATCAAGTTCGCGGGGCTGCTCGACAAGGCGGTCGCGCTCGGCTTCGACGGCGTGGCCACCGGGCACTACGCGCGGGTCGTCGACGGGCCCGGGGGCCGCGAGCTGCACCGGGCCGTGGACGCGGCGAAGGACCAGTCCTACGTGCTCGGGGTGCTCGACCGGCACCAGCTGGCCGGGGCCCACTTCCCGCTCGGGGACTCGACGAAGCCGCAGGTCCGCGAGGAGGCCGCGGCCCGGGGGTTCTCGGTGGCCGCCAAGCCCGACAGCCACGACATCTGCTTCATCCCCGACGGCGACACCCGTGGCTTCCTGGCCCGACGGCTGGGGGAGCGCCCGGGTGAGCTCGTCGACGCGGTGACCGGCGAGGTGGTCGGCGAGCACGCCGGCGCCTACGGGTTCACGGTGGGGCAGCGGCGCGGGCTGGGCATCGACCGCTCGCGCCTCGACGGGGAGCCGCGCTACGTCGTCGAGGTCGACGCCCCCCGCAACCGGGTGCTCGTCGGGGTGGCCGGGCTGCTCGGCGTCGACGTCGTCGCCGGGGAGCACCTGCGGTGGTGCGGCCCCCCGCCGGTCGGCGAGGTGGCGGTCGGCGCCCAGCTGCGGGCGCACGGCGAGGAGGTGCCGGCGGTCGCCGCGGTCGAGGGCGCCGGGGACGCCGCGCGGGTCACGGTGCGGCTCGCCCGCCGGGTGCGCGGGGTCGCGCCGGGGCAGTCGGTGGTTCTCTACGAGGGGACCCGTGTCGTCGGGTCGGCGACGATCACCGGCACCTCGCGCGCCGCCTGAGCGCTCCCGGCACCCCGGGGCGGCGGGGGAATAGTTGAACAGTCAACTAGTGTTGGACCGCGTGACCCTCCGCCGTGGAGGATGACCAGCGAGGAGCGTGACCGAGATGCCAGCCGTGACCGTCGAGAACGTCCTGACCCTGCCCAAGGTCGCCGAGCCGTCGACCGGTGCCGTCTCGCGCCCGGTCCGCTCGGTCACCACCGCGCCGTCCGCGTTCGAGGGTGAGGGTTTCCCCGTCCGCCGGGCCTTCGCCGGTGTCGACCTCGCCGCCCTCGACCCGTTCATCCACATGGACCAGATGGGCGAGGTCGAGTACGCCCCGGGCGAGCCGAAGGGCACCGCGTGGCACCCGCACCGGGGCTTCGAGACGGTCACCTACATCATCGACGGGACCTTCGTGCACCGTGACTCCAACGGCGGGGGTGGCGTCATCACCAACGGCGACACCCAGTGGATGACGGCGGGCTCGGGCCTGCTCCACATCGAGGTGCCCCCGGAGGAGCTCGTCGTCAGCGGCGGGCTCTTCCACGGGCTCCAGCTCTGGGTCAACCTGCCGCGCACCCAGAAGATGTCGCCGCCCCGCTACCAGGACATCCGCGGTGGCGACGTGGCACTGCTCTCCAGCCCCGACGGCGGGGCCCTCGTGCGCGTCATCGCCGGCGAGCTCGACGGCCACCAGGGCCCCGGCGTCACCCATACCCCGATCACCGCGCTGCACGTGACCGTCGCCCCCGGGGCGCGGGTCCGCCTGCCGTGGAACCCCGGGTACAACGCCCTCGTCTACGCCCTCAACGGGCGCGGCTCGGTCGGCCCGGACCGGCGACCGCTGCGGATGGGACAGCTGGCCGTGCTCGGTGGCGGCGACGTCGTCGAGGTGGGTGCCGACGAGAGCCAGGAGAGCCGCAGCCCGAGCCTGGACCTCTACGTCCTCGGCGGTCGCCCGATCCGCGAGCCGGTCGCGGCGTACGGCCCGTTCGTGATGAACACCCGCGCCGAGCTCGTCCAGGCCTTCGAGGACTTCCAGGCCGGCCGCCTGGGCACGATCCCGAGCGAGCCGCACCCGGGCCACGACGTCCTCTGACGCAGGCGTAGGCGCAGCCGCCGGCCCCGTCGCGGGGCCGGCCCTGCCCTCGTCGGCGCACGGGGGATGATGTGCTCGTGACCGGACTGGAGATGCGCCCCAGCTGCGAGTGCTGCGACGCGGCGCTGCCGCCGGACGCCGTCGGCGCCGTCGTGTGCTCGCTGGAGTGCACGTTCTGCGCCGGGTGCGCCGAGCACCTGGGCCGCGCGTGCCCGAACTGCGGCGGAGCGCTGATGCCGCGTCCCACCCGGACCGGCGACGCCCTGCGGCAGCACCCCGCGTCGACGGTCCGCGTCAGCGGCGGCGGCACCTGCCCCGGTCCGGGGTACCTCGGGCGGGACCCGTCGGTGCAGCGGCTCCGGCGCAAGCCCGAGCGCGGGCGCGCCGGACGGGCCGAGCTCGACGCGCTCCTCGACGAGGTGCTCGCCGGCACCCTGTCCACGGTCGTCGACGGCCACCCGTGGGTCGTGCCCATGCTCTTCGCCCGGGACCGCGACCGGCTGCTGCTCCACGGCTCGACCGGAGCCGGGGCCCTGCGGCAGGTCGCGGCGGGGGCGCCGGCCGCGTTCAGCGTCCTGGCCCTCGACGGCCTCGTCGTCGCGGAGTCGACGTTCGACTCCTCGGCCAACTACCGCTCGGCGGTCCTCCACGGCGAGCTGCACCCGCTCGACGCCGACGAGCGGTCCCGCGCCCTGGCGGTCCTCTCCGACCGGCTGCTGCCCGGTCGCACCCGGGAGGTGCGCCCCTCGACCCGCCGCGAGGAGGTGGCGACCCTGGCGATGGCGCTGCCGATCACCGACGGTCGCTGGCTGCTCAAGGTGCGCTCGGGGGGCCCCGGCGAGCCGGAGGATCCGACCCCGGCGTGGACCGGAGTCGTCCCGTTCCGCACGGTGGCCGGGGCCCCCGAGCCGGCGCCGTGGACGGTGACGGCGGGGACCCCGGTCCCGGCGTCGGTGACGGCCCTCGTCGAGCGGTGGGGTCGGTGACCGGCCCGGCCGGCGGTGCGGGGGTGGTCCGCGCCGGCGGAGTCGGGTCCTGGCCCGGCACCTCGGTCCGCGAGGCGGTGCGCACCGTGCGCGACCTGCTCCTCGACGGCGACGGCCTCGGGCTGCCGTACCTGCCCGAGACACCGGCCCGCGGCCCGGGCGCCGACCTGGTCGGACGCGCCGCCGGGCTGCTCGTCGACCTGCCGGTCGACCTCCAGCCGAGCGGCTGGCGCCTGGTGGACCGGCCCGGGCACGACGCCGGCCGCACCGCTGCCCTGCTCCGCGAGGACCTCGACGAGGTCGCCGAGGCCTACGACGGGTACGCCGGCGCGCTCCAGGTCCAGGCGTGCGGGCCGTGGACGCTGGCCGCCACGCTGGAGCTGACCCGCGGGGAGCGCGTCCTCACCGACGTCGGGGCGACCGCCGACCTCCTGGCCTCGCTCGCCGAGGGCGTGGCGGGGTTCGTGGCCGACGTACGGCGCCTCGTGCCCGGTGCCGAGGTCGTGCTCCAGCTCGACGAGCCGGCCCTTCCCGCGGTGCTCGAGGGCACGCTCCCGACGGCCTCCGGCTACGGCCGGGCCCGTTCGGTGGACCGGCAGGTGGTCGCGGACGGCCTGCGGGACGTGCTCGCCGGGCACGACGGGCCGACCGTGCTGCACTGCTGCCACCCCCGGGCGCCCCTGCCGCTGCTGCGCTCCGTCGGCGCCGGCGCCCTCTCGCTCGACCTCACCGCGGCCTCGGCGGCCCGCTGGGAGTCCGTGGCGGCGACCCTCGAGGCGGGCACCGGCATCCACGCCGGTGTCCTGGCCACCGACGGCACGACGACCGACGACGTGGCCCGCACCACCCTCCTCGGCGGGCTCGAGCGAGCCGGCGTCGCTGCCGCCGCCCTCGCCGCGGTCGTCGTCACGCCGGCCTGCGGGCTCGCCGGCCTCACGCCGGAGGGGGCCCGGCGCGTTCAACGGGCGGCGCTCGACACCGCGCGCCGGCTCACCGAGGAGATCGACCCGTGACCCAGCCCCGCGTCCCCTGGCAGGCCAAGTACGTCGGCATCGTGCTCATCTGGGGGTCCAGCTTCCTCCTCATGAAGGTCGGGCTGGAGGCGCTGGCGCCGGTGCAGATCGCCGCGTTGCGGATCCTCGCCGGTGCCCTCGTCGTCACCGCGCTGCTGCACGCCCGGGGCGGGCGGCTGCCGGCCGACCGACGGGTCTGGGGCCACCTGCTCGTCACCGGGTTCCTCCTCGCCACCCTGCCGTTCACCCTGTTCGCCCTCTCCGAGACCCGGGTCAGCTCGGCCCTGGCCGGGATCGGGAACGCGACGACCCCGATCGCCACCGTCCTCGCCGTCCTCGCCGTCCTGCCGGGGGAGCGGGCCACCGGCCGGCGGCTCGCCGCGATCGGCATCGGATTCGTGGGCGTCGTGACGATCATGCAGCCGTGGACGGCCACCGACCGCCCCGACCTCGTCGGCTTCGCGATGGCGCTCGGTGGTGGAGCCTGCTACGGCGTCGGGTGGACCTACAACCGGCGCTTCCTCGCCGCGGCCGACCTCGGGGGGCTCTCGCAGCCGGCGGCCACCCTCCTGGCCGGGCTCGTCCTCATGGTGCCGCTCGTGCTCGGGTGGGGCGCGCTGCAGCCCGCCGGCCTGCCCGCCGTGGTGGCCTACGGGGGCACCGGCCCGCACCCGTGGTCGCCGATGGCCAGCGTGCTCCTGCTCGGTGTCGTCGGCACGGGCTTCGCGTACACGCTCCAGTTCGACGTCGTCCGGGGCGCCGGCCCGGTGGTCGCGTCGACGATCACCTACCTCATCCCCGTCGTCTCGGTGCTCCTCGGCGTCCTCGTCCTCGACGAGCACCTCGGTGCGGCCCAGCTCGCCGGCTTCGCCGTCGTGCTCTCCGCGGCGTGGGTGGTGAACCGCCCGCAGCGGCGGTCCCCTCAGATGCGGCGCCAGGTGCGTTCGCCGAGCACGCCGGCCACGACCGAGCCCACGCCGAGCACACCGAGCCAGGCCATCTCCGGGACGATGGTGGTCGACGGGACGAGGGAGTAGACCGACACCGCGAGGGCCAGCGCGCCGAGGACGACCGGCGCGTCCCAGCCCGCGCGGCGGCGCCGGTAGAGCCGCCACGCCGAGGCGAGCGCCCAGCCGGCGAGCAGGGTGCTCACCACGGCCGCCGGGGCCATGAGCACCGGCACGAAGCCGCGGACCTCGTCGTCGGGGTGGGGGTACCAGGTGACCCGCACCCAGAACCACACGACGACGGCGAGGAGCACGGTCCACAGCACGTCGAGGGCGATGCCGACGAGCCGCCAGCGGTCCGCGGCCCGGACGACGCGCTCGGGCACCGGGCGTCGGTGCTCCCCGGGCGGGGTGTCGTCACCGGCGGCGGGGGCCGCCGGGTCGTCGCTCACCTCGGCGTCGTCCTGGGGGTCACGCTCACGGGGGTCGGTCGTCACGGTGCTCACTCTGCCGGAGCGTGCACCTCCCGGCGGAGGATCTTGCCGGTCGGACCCTTGGGCAGGGCGTCGACCACCCACACGGTGCGGGGGTACTTGTAGGCGGCGATCCGCTCCCGGGTGAAGGCGATGATGTCCTCGGGCGTGGCCGTCGAGCCCTCCCGCAGCGTGACTGCGGCGGCCACCTGCTCGCCGAGGAGGTCGTCCGGCACGCCGACGACCGCCACCTCGACGACGTCGGGGTGGGTGTAGATCACCTCCTCGACCTCGCGGGGGTACACGTTCATCCCGCCCGCGCAGGATCATGTCCTTCTTGCGGTCGACGATGGTGAAGAAGCCCTCCTCGTCCATCGTCGCGAGGTCGCCGGTGCGGAACCAGCCGTCCGGGATGGCCAGCGCGGTCTCCTCCGGCTTGTTCCAGTACCCCTTCATGACGTTGTCGCCGCGGATGGCGATCTCGCCCACGGCACCGACCGGGACCTCGTGGCCGTCCTCGTCGACGCAGCGCATCTCGCAGCCGGGGATCGCCACGCCGATGGTGCCCGGCTTGCGCTCGCGGTCGAGCATGTTGAACGAGGCGACCGGGGAGGTCTCGGACAGGCCGTACCCCTCGAGGACGACGCAGCCGAGCTTGTCCTCGAAGGCCCGCATCACCTCGAGCGGCATCGCCGAGCCCGCCGGAGACACAGGTCCGCAGGCTCGAGGCGTCCATCCCGTCGCTGCGCGGGTGGTTGAGGATCGCCGCGTACATCGTCGGCACGCCCTGCATCACCGTGACCCGCTCCTTCTCGATGACCTCGATCGCGGCCTCCGGGTCGAAGCGGGGGATGAGGGCGAGGGAGGCCCCGGCGATCGTCGCGGCGTTGAGGCCGACGACGAGCCCGAAGACGTGGAAGAGGGGCAGGCAGCCCATGACGACGTCGTCGGAGCGGATCTCCTGGATCACCGTCGCCGAGCGCATCGCGTTGAGGTGGATGTTGCGGTGGGTCAGCTCCGCCCCCTTCGGGCGCCCGGTCGTCCCCGAGGTGTAGAGGATGATCGCGGTGTCGTCGTCCTCGCGCGGCGTCGGCTCGCCGACCGGGTCGCCGCCCTCGAAGCCGGTCGGGCCCAGCGGCCCGCACGTCGACGACGCGGGTGCCGGAGCGCTGCGCGCCCTTGGTCGCCTCGCCGGCGAAGTCGGGCCAGACGAAGGCGACCGAGGCGCCGGAGTCGGTGAAGAAGTAGTCGATCTCGCCCGCCTTGAGCAGCGGGTTCATCGGGACCACGATGCCGCCGGCGAGGAGGACGCCCCAGTAGACGACCGGGAAGGCGGGCACGTTGGGCAGGATGACGGCGACCCGGTCGCCCGGCCCGACCCCGTGCGCGCGCAGCGTGCCGGCCACCGCGGAGGCCATCGTGAGGAGCCGGCTGTACGTGATGCCCTGCCCGCCCACCCGCAGCGCGTCCCGGTCGGGGTGCTCGGCGGCGGTCGTCGTGAGGGTGGTCGCGAGGTTGGTCATCGGGGCTCCTGGTCCGGCGGCGGTGGCGGGGGCGGGCCCCCATCCTCTTCGGTGCTCGTCCCGCGGCGCCAGAGCCTTCACGGATGGCGCGCGTCACGCCGGGCGCGGTGCAGCCGTGGCGGGCGGTCCGGCCTCAGAGCTTGTACCCCAGGACCCGGAGCAGCTCGCGGCGCTCGGCGACGTCGCCCTCGCTCTCCACCCCGAGCGGCGGCTCGCCGTCGACCACCCCGACCACGCCCCGGCCACGGTCGGTGACCGCGACGACGACGTCGACCGGGTTCGCGGTGGCGCAGAAGATCCGCGCAGACCTCGGGGACGGCGCGAACCGGGTTGAGGACGTTGAGCGGGAACCCGTCCCGGAGCACGATGACGAAGGAGTGGCCGGCCCCGATCGCCGCGGCGTTGCGGGTGGCCAGCTCGACGAGCTCGGGGTCGTTGCCGGAGCGGCGCACGAGCCTCGGACCCGACGCCTCGCAGAACGCGATGCCGAACCTCAGCGTCGGGCTGACCCCCACCAGCGCCTCGTGGAGGTCCTCGACGGTCTTGATGAAGTGCGCCTGCCCGACGAGGACGTTGACGCCCTCGGGCAGCTCGACGGGCACGACCTCCCAGGACAGGCTCAGCGGCACGTCGGCCATGCTCCCACCGCGCCGGCCGGTCGGCACCGGAGTGTGACCGGGGCGTCGCTCCGGGCGGCTCGAGGGCCGGGGGTGCGAGCCCGCGCACCGTCGGTGGTCTGCGGCAGGATGAGCGGGTGAGCGAGACCCCCGCCGACCCCGCCGCGCAGCAGCCGGCCGACGTCGTCCCCGACGACGTGCGGCACGAGTGGCAGGCCCTGGCCGAGGAGGCCCGGGGCCACCAGTTCGCCTACCACGTCAAGGACGCCCCGACGGTCAGCGACGGCGAGTACGACGCGCTGATGCGGCGGCTGAACGACCTGGAGGAGGCTCACCCCGGCCTGCGCACCCCGGACAGCCCCACCCAGCAGGTCGGCGGTGCCGACTTCTCACCGACTTCCAGGCCGTCGACCACCTCGAGCGGATGCTCAGCCTCGACAACGCGTTCTCCGCCGACGAGCTCGACGGCGTGGGCCGCCCGGGTCGAGCGCGACGCCGGGGGCGCCGCCGTCCACTACCTGTGCGAGCTGAAGATCGACGGCCTCGCCGTCAACCTGCTCTACGAGCAGGGGCGGCTGACCCGCGCCCTCACCCGCGGCGACGGGCGCACCGGCGAGGACGTCACCCTCAACGTCCGCACCATCGAGGGGGTCCCCACCGAGCTGCACGGCGACGACGTCCCCGAGCTCGTCGAGGTCCGCGGCGAGGTGTTCTTCCCGGTCGAGGCCTTCGCCGACCTGAACGCCGGTCTCGTCGAGGCCGGGCAAGGCGCCCGTTCGCCAACCCCCGCAACGCGGCGGCCGGGTCGCTGCGCCAGAAGGACCCGCGGGTCACCGCGACCCGGCCGCTGCGGATGCTCGTCCACGGCCTCGGCGCGCGGCGCGGCTTCGACATCACGACCCAGAGCCGCAGGCCTACGACCTGCTCAAGGCGTGGGGGCTGCCGGTGAGCAGCCACTACCGGGTCCTCGCCACCGTCGAGGAGGTGCATGGCCTTCGTCGACGGCTACGGCGAGCAGCCGGCACGGCGTCGAGCACGAGATCGACGGGGTCGTCGTCAAGGTCGACGAGGTGGCCGTGCAGCGCCAGCTCGGCTCCACCAGCCGGGCGCCGCGGTGGGCGATCGCCTTCAAGTACCCGCCCGAGGAGGTCAACACCCGGCTCCTCGACATCCAGGTCAACGTCGGGCGCACCGGGCGGGTCACCCCGTTCGGGGTCATGGAGCCGGTCACCGTCGCCGGCTCCACGGTCTCGATGGCCACCCTGCACAACGCCCACGAGGTCAGGCGCAAGGGCGTCCTCATCGGCGACACCGTCGTCCTGCGCAAGGCCGGTGACGTCATCCCCGAGATCCTCGGCCCGGTCGTCGGCGCTGCGCGACGGCACCGAGCGCGAGTTCGTCATGCCCACCCACTGCCCCGAGCTGCGGCACCGAGCTCGCCTACGAGAAGGAGGGCGACAAGGACATCCGCTGCCCGAACTCACGGTCCTGCCCGAGCCAGCTGCGGGAGCGGCTGTTCAGCCTCGCCTCCCGCGGCGGCTTCGACATCGAGGCCCTCGGCTGGGAGGGGTCGGTGGCGCTGCTCGACTCCGGGGTCCTGGACGACCCCGAGCTCGGCGGCCCGAGCGAGGCCATGCTCTTCTCGCTCACCGCCGCCGACGTCGCCCGGGTCCCGCTCTACACGCGCGCCGCGAAGCGGACCGACCCGGCGGAGTCGGTCGTCGACGGCCGCGTCCTGTCCGCCAACGGCAAACGGCTCGTCGAGAACCTCGACAAGGCCAAGGACCAGCCCCTGTGGCGGGTGCTCGTCGCGCTCTCCATCCGGCACGTCGGGCCCACCGCGGCCCGCGCGATCGCCCAGCACTTCGCCTCGATGGACGCGGTGCGCGGCGGCCACCGCGGAGGAGCTGGCGGCGGTCGAGGGGGTCGGGCCGGTCATCGCCGAGTCGGTGCGCGAGTGGTTCGACGGGGAGGGCAGCGACTGGCACCGCCGGATCGTCGAGGCCTGGGTCGCCGACGGCGTCCGGATGGTCGACGAGCGCGACGACTCGCGTCGAGCAGACCCTGCGGGGGCGCACCGTCGTCGTCACCGGCTCCCTCGAGGGCTTCTCCCGCGACGAGGCGAAGGAGGCCATCCTCGCCCGCGGCGGCAAGGCCGCCGGCTCGGTGTCGAAGAAGACCGACTACGTCGTCGTCGGGGCCAACGCCGGGTCCAAGGAGGCCAAGGCCCGCGACCTGGGGCTCACCGTCGCTCGACGAGGCCCGGTTCGTCCGGCTCCTCGAGAGCGGCAGCCCCGGCTGACCGGTCAGCGGGCCAGGGGCCGGAGCCCGGGCGCGGCCCCGGGTCGGCGCCGCCGAGCGCGCCCGGCCGCGCCCCATAGACTGGCCGCCATGGCCGACCTCACCCGTGACGACGTCGCCCACCTCGCCGGGCTCGCGCGCATCGACCTCACCGACGCCGAGCTCGACCGGATGGTCGGCGAGCTCGGGGTCATCCTCGAGGCGGTGGCCACCGTGCAGCAGGCGCCGATCGCCGACGTCGAGCCGATGAGCCACCCGATGCCGCTGGTCAACGTCACCCGGCCCGACGTCGTGCGGCCCTCGCTCACCCCGCGAGGAGGCCCTCGCCGGCGCCCCGGAGTCCGAGCAGCAGCGCTTCAGCGTGCCCCGCATCCTCGACGAGGAGTGACGCGGCACCGGCCCCGCGACCACCCGTCCGCCGCGCAGAGACTGAAGATCGTGACCACCGACCTGACCCGCGCCACCGCGGCCGAGCTGGCCGACCTGCTCCGCAGCGGTGCGACCTCCTCCCGCGAGGTCACCCGCGCCCTGCTCGACCGCACCGCGGCCGTCGACGGCGCGGTCCACTCCTACCTCCACGTCGACGCCGAGCGGCGCGCTCGCCGCCGCCGACGACGTCGACCGCCGCCGGGCCGCGGGCGAGGACCTGCACCGCCTCGCCGGGGTACCCATCGCGGTCAAGGACGTCATGGCGACCCGGGGCCTGCCGACGACCTGCGGCTCGCGCATCCTCGAGGGCTGGGTCCCGCCGTACGACGCGACCCTCGTCGCGCGGCTGCGGGCGGCCGGGATGCCGATCCTCGGCAAGACCAACATGGACGAGTTCGCGATGGGCTCCTCGACCGAGCACAGCGCCTACGGCCCGAGCCGCAACCCGTGGGACCTCGACCGCATCCCCGGCGGCTCGGGGGGCGGCTCCTCCTCGGTCGTCGCGTCCTTCCAGGCGCCGCTGCGCCATCGGCACCGACACCGGTGGCTCGATCCGCCAGCCGGCGGCGGTCACCGGCACGGTCGGGCACCAAGCCGACGTACGGCGGGGTCTCGCGCTACGGCCTCGTCGCCCTCGCCTCCTCCCTCGACCAGGCCGGCCCGTGCAGCCGCACCGTCCTCGACGCCGCGCTCCTCCACGAGGTCATCGGCGGCCACGACCCGATGGACTCGACCTCGATCGACGCCCCGGTCCCGCCGGTCGTCGAGGCCGCCCGCCGCGGCCGACGTCACCGGGATGCGGATCGGCATCGTCCGCGAGCTGACCGGCGAGGGCTTCCAGGCCGGGGTCCAGCAGCGCTTCGACGAGGCCGTGCGCCACCTGCGTCGACGCCGGCGCCGAGGTCGTCGAGGTCTCCTGCCCGCAGCTTCGGCTACGCGCTGGCCGCCTACTACCTCATCCTCCCGAGCGAGGCGAGCAGCAACCTCGCGAAGTTCGACGCCATGCGCTACGGGCTGCGGGTCGCGCCGGACGGGGTCGACGCCCCGAGCGCCGAGCAGGTCATGGCCGCCACCCGCGACGCCGGGCTTCGGCGACGAGGTCAAGCGCCGCATCATCCTCGGCACCTACGCCCTGTCCAGCGGCTACTACGACGCCTACTACGGCTCGGCGCAGAAGGTGCGCCGCCTCATCGCCGACGACTTCACCCGCGGCCTTCGAGGCCGCCGACGTGCTCGTCAGCCCGACCGCGCCGACGACGGCGTTCCGGTTCGGCGACAAGCTCGACGACCCGATGGCCATGTACCTCAACGACGTCGCGACGATCCCGGCCAACCTCGCCGGCATCCCCGGCATGTCGCTGCCGAGCGGCCTCGCCGCCGAGGACGGCCTGCCGACCGGCTTCCAGGTCCTCGCACCGGCGATGGCCGACGACCGGCTCTACGCCGTCGGTGCCGCCCTCGAGGCACGCCTGCACGCGGCCTGGGGCGGCGCGCCTGCTCGAGCCGTGCCCCCGACCTCGACCACGGAGGTCCCCCGATGAGCACGACGACCGGCGCCGAGCCGACGCGTGCCCTACGACGAGGCGCTCGCCGCCTTCGACCCGGTGATGGGCCTCGAGGTGCACGTCGAGCTCGGCACCGCGACGAAGATGTTCTGCGGCTGCCGCGACCGAGTTCGGCGCCGAGCCGAACACCCAGGTCTGCCCGGTCTGCCTCGGGCTGCCCGGGGCGCTGCCGGTGGTCAACGAGACCGGCGTCGAGTCGGCGATCCGGATCGGCCTCGCGCTCAACTGCGAGATCGCGCGCGTGGTGCCGCTTCGCGCGGAAGAACTACTTCTACCCGGACATGCCGAAGAACTTCCAGACCTCGCAGTACGACGAGCCGATCGCCTATCGACGGCTACCTCGACGTCGAGCTCGAGGACGGCTCGACCTACCGGGTGGCGATCGAGCGCGCCCACATGGAGGAGGACACCGGCAAGTCCCTGCACGTCGGCGGCTCGACCGGCCGCATCCACGGCGCGACGCACTGCCTCGTCGACTACAACCGCGCCGGCATCCCGCTCATCGAGATCGTCACCAAGCCGATCACCGGCGCCGGGGAGCGGGCCCCCGAGGTGGCCAAGGCCTACGTCTCGCACGCTGCGCGACCTGCTCAAGGCCCTCGACGTCTCCGACGTGCAAGATGGAGCAGGGCTCGATGCGCTGCGACGTCAACCTCTCCCTGCGTCCGCCGGCGGCGGCTCGGGCGCTGCTCGGCACCCGCACGGAGACCAAGAACGTCAACTCGCTGCGCTCGGTCGAGCGGGCCGTGCGCTACGAGGTCGGCCGGCACGCGGCGATCCTCGCCGGCGGCGGCTCGATCACCCAGGAGACGCGGCACTGGCACGAGGACACCGGCGTGACGACCTCCGGGCGGGAGAAGTCCGACGCGGAGGACTACCGGTACTTCCCCGAGCCCGACCTCGTGCCGGTCGCGCCGTCCGGCGAGCGCGTCGAGCGCGCTGCGGGCGACCCTGCCCGAGCCCCCGGCCGAGCGCCGCAAGCGGCTGCAGGCCGAGTGGGGCTACACCGACCTCGAGATGCGCGACGTCCTCAACGCCGGGCTCGTCGAGCTCATCGAGGAGACCGTCGCCGCCGGTGCCTCGCCGGCCGGCGCCCGCAAGTGGTGGTCGGGCGAGCTCGCCCGGCGCGCCAACGACCGAGGGCCAGGACGTGCCGACCTACGCCGCGCCGCTCGGGCGTCACCCCCGCGCACGTCGCCGAGCTCGAGGGCCTCGTCACGAGCGGCCGGCTCAACGACGCGATGGCCCGCCAGGTCATGGAGGGCGTCCTCGACGGCGAGGGCACCCCGACGCAGGTCGCCGACGCCCGCGGGCTCGAGCTGGTCCGGGACGACGGCGCGCTCGAGGCTGCCGTCGACGACGGTCATCGCCGCCAACCCCGACGTCGCCGAGAAGATCCGCGGCGGCAAGGTCCAGGCGGTCGGCGCGCTCATCGGCCAGGTGATGAAGGAGATGAAGGGCCAGGCCGACGCCGGCCAGGCGCGCGCTCTGATCCTGGACAAGCTCGGCGCAGTCCTGACCCCACCCGCGTCGAGCGCCGGCCGCCCCCGAGGAGGCCGCCGAGCACGTCACCGATGACGCTGCCGGCGTCGACGCCGCCCGAGGTCGGGGCGCCGGGTGCGCCGGGCGAGGCCGCCGCGCCGCCGGGGGAGGCCGCCCCGGTGACCGAGCCGAGGACGTCGCGCAGGGTGCCCTCGAGGCCGCCGCCCGCCGCGCCCGCGCCGCCGGCGGCTCCACCGCCCTGGCCGAGCACCCGCCCGGCCAGCCAGCTGAGGACCATCGGGGCGAGGAGGGGGATGAGCCTCTGGATGAGCGCGGAGCCGACTCCCTGCCCGCTGAGCGGCGAGGCACCCAACCGCTGCGCGACGGCATCCTGCTGTCCGCCGAACACGTGGGCGGCGATGGCCCGCCCGTCGGCCTCGTCGATGCGCGAGAGGCCGGCGGTGCCGGTGAGCAGCGATGGGTCGTGCTGCCCGAGCGCCTCCGCGAGCGAGCGGGCCCCCGAGGGTCCTGGGCGTTCGCCTCGAGGCCGCCCATGAGGGCCGGCAGCACCGCCGCGGCGGCCTGGTGGACCTCCTCGGGCGCGGCTCCCCCTGTTGGGCGAGGTCGTCCACCGGC
This sequence comes from uncultured Actinomycetota bacterium, assembly GCA_963772645.1. Taxonomy (GTDB): domain Bacteria; phylum Actinomycetota; class Actinomycetes; order Actinomycetales; family Dermatophilaceae; genus DASSQJ01. Next base: position 465,930 of record CAVYYD010000015.1, on the reverse strand, counting down.
AGGGACCGGAGGATCTCGTCGTAGGCGCTCACGGGTGCCCCCTCGTCGGTGCGGCCGGGCCGGCCGCGCCGTCCCCACGGTAGCGGTGAGCCACCTCATCCGGCACCCCTCCCGACCGGTGGAGGGGGCATGATCGAGGTATGACGACCGCCAGCCCGGGACCGCACTCTCGTCCTCCTCCGGCACGCCAAGGCGGAGCAGCGGCAACTCCCGACGGGGACCACGAGCGCGGGCTGACCTCGCGCGGTCGGCGCGACGCCGAGGCCGCGGGACAGTGGCTGCACGACAACGGGATCGGCCGTCGACGAGGTCCTGTGCTCCACGGCCGAGCGCACCCAGCAGACCGCCGAGGGCGTGTGGTCCGGCGGCTGCCCGGAGACCGAGGTCCACCTCGACCGCCGGATCTACGACGCCGGCGCGGAGGGGATCCTCGCCGCCATCCGGGAGGCCGACGACGACGCCGACGTGCTCATGGTCGTCGGGCACGCGCCGGGCATCCCCGCGCTCACCGAGCTCCTCGCCGACGGGGAGGGGAGCACCGAGGGCCACCGCGCGCTCGCCGAGGGCTTCCCGACCTGCGGATCGCGGTGTCCACTACAGCGGGCGCTGGTCCGACCTCGGCTTCGGCGACGGGAGCCTGCAGCGCTTCCACGTGGCGCGCGCCCGCGGTTGAGCCGGCCGAGTCCCGGCCGGGCTCAGGAGACGCGGACGACGAGCGAGCCGGAGGAGCGACCCGAGCGGAGGTCCTCGAGCGCCCGGTCGACGTCGGCGAGCCGGTACTGCGTCACCGACGGCGCGAGGCCGAGGTTGTGGGCGAGCGCGAGGAACTCGGTGGCGTCGGCCCGGGTGTTCGCGGTGACCGAGCGCAGGTCACGCTCGCGGAAGAGCGACCGGTCGTAGTCGAGGCCGGTGACCGGCGACATGTGGATGCCGGCCGAGACGACGGTGCCGCCGGGCGCGGTGGCGTCGAGGGCGCGGACGAGCAGGTCACCCACCGGGGCGAAGACGATCGCGGCGTCCAGCGCTCGGCGGGCGTGCCGTCCTCGTCGGGGACCACCTCGACCCCGAGCGAGGCCGCGAGCCGTCGGTTCCTCCTCCCCCCGGGTCACCGTGACGACCCGGCTGCCCGCGGCCAGCGCCAGCTGGGCGGTGATGTGCCCGCTGGAGCCGAAGCCGTAGATGCCGAGCAGGCCGCCGGGGGGTAGGTTCGTCCGGCGCAGCGCCCGGTAGCCGATGATGCCCGCGCAGAGCAGCGGTGCGAGGCCGAGGGCGTCGTCGCCGTGGGGCAGCGGATGGGCGAACGCCTCGGGGACCAGGACCCGCTCGGCGCACCCGCCGTCGACGTCCCAGCCGGTGAAGGTCGCCTCCGGGCAGAGGTTCTCCCGCCCGCTGCGGCACCACCGGCACACCCCGCACGTCCGGTGCAGCCACGCGACGCCGACGCGGTCGCCCGGGGCCGTGCCGACGACGCCCGGTCCGGTCGCGAGGACCCGGCCGACGACCTGGTGCCCCGGGACGACCCCGGCCCGGTGCACCGGCAGGTCGCCGTCGACGACGTGGAGGTCGGTGCGGCACACCCCGCACACCTCGACGCCGACGAGCAGCTCGTCCGGGCCCGGCTCCGGGTCGGGCACCTCCTCGAGGCGGACCGTTCCCTCGTGCGTGCGCCAGGCCTTCACACCGCCACCCTGCTCCGCCGCGGTGCCCGCTGTCGACCCCGGAGCCGGGCCCCCCGTCTCCCGCCCGAGGCGGGAAACCTCGGAGAGGCACCAGGAAGTTCGGGGCGCCTGTGTGGAGGTTCCGGGGCCAGCGCCCGGGCCCGGCCGCTGGAACGAGCCTCCGGCGGTCGGGAGCCGAACCTAGGATGTCGCCATGACGACGTCTCCCGACATCAAGCCCCGCAGCCGCGACGTCACCGACGGCCTCGAGAAGACCGCCGCCCGGGGGATGCTGCGGGCGGTCGGGCATCGGCGACGACGACTTCGCCAAGCCGCAGATCGGCGTCGCGAGCTCGTGGAACGAGATCACGCCGTGCAACCTCTCCCTCGACCGGCTGGCCAAGGCGGTCAAGGACGGCGTCCACGCCGCCGGCGGCTACCCGCTCGAGTTCGGCACGATCTCGGTGTCCGACGGCATCTCGATGGGCCACGAGGGGATGCACTTCTCGCTCGTGAGCCGCGAGATCATCGCCGACTCCGTCGAGACGGTGATGAACGCCGAGCGGCTCGACGGCTCGGTGCTGCTCGCCGGCTGCGACAAGTCCCTGCCGGGCATGCTCATGGCCGCCGCCCGCCTCGACCTCGCCTCGGTGTTCCTCTACGCCGGGTCGATCCTGCCCGGCTTCGCCAAGCTCTCCGACGGCACCGAGAAGACGGTGACGATCATCGACGCCTTCGAGGCCGTCGGCGCCTGCGCCCGCGGCCTGATGACCCGCGAGGACGTCGACGCCATCGAGCGGGCCATCTGCCCCGGGGAGGGCGCCTGCGGCGGCATGTACACCGCCAACACGATGGCCTCGGTCGCCGAGGCGATCGGCATGTCGCTGCCCGGCTCGGCCGCGCCGCCGGCCACCGACCGCCGCCGCGACGGCTTCGCCCGCAAGTCGGGCGAGGCCGTCGTCGAGCTGCTGCGCCGCGGCATCACCGCGCGCGACATCATGACCAAGGAGGCGTTCGAGAACGCCATCGCCGTCGTCATGGCCTTCGGCGGGTCCACCAACGCGGTCCTCCACCTGCTGGCCATCGCCCACGAGGCCGAGGTCGACCTCACCCTCGAGGACTTCCGCCGGGTCGGGGCCACGGTGCCGCACCTGGCCGACGTCAAGCCGTTCGGCGCGTACGTGATGAACGACGTCGACCGCATCGGCGGCGTCCCCGTCGTCATGCAGGCGCTGCTCGACGCCGGCCTGCTGCACGGCGACTGCCTCACCGTCACCGGGCGGACGATGGCCGAGAACCTCGCCGACATCGCGCCCGCCGGACGCCGACGGCAAGGTCCTCCGCGCGATGCGCGACCCGATCCACCGCGACCGGCGGCATCACCATCCTCACCGGCTCGCTCGCGCCCGAGGGCGCGGTCGTGAAGTCCGCCGGGCTTCGACTCCGACGTCTTCGAGGGCACCGCCCGCGTCTTCGACGGCGAGCGGGCCGCGATGGACGCCGTCGAGGACGGCACGCTCGGCGGCCGGCGACGTCGTCGTCATCCGCTACGAGGGCCCCAAGGGCGGTCCGGGGATGCGCGAGATGCTCGCGGTCACCGGGGCCATCAAGGGCGCCGGGCTCGGCAAGGACGTCCTCCTGCTCACCGACGGCCGGTTCTCCGGCGGCACGACCGGCCTCTGCGTCGGGCACGTCGCCCCCGAGGCGGTCGACGAGGGCCCGATCGCCTTCGTCCGCGACGGCGACCGGCATCCGCCTCGACGTCGCGGCCGGCACGCTCGACCTGCTCGTCGACGAGGCCGAGCTCGAGCGCCGCCGCGCCGAGGGGGTCACCCACCCGGCGCCGAAGTACACCCGCGGCGTGCTCGCGAAGTACGCAAGCTCGTCGGCAGCGCGAGCGTGGGGGCGGTGTGTGACTGACCAGGCGGGGGAGGGGCCGGCGCTCGAGCTCGTCGGCCTCGTCAAGGAGTTCCGGGCAGGCGGGTGGTCCACGGGCTCTCGCTCGCCGTGCCCCGCGGGTCGCTCTACGGGCTCGTCGGCCCCAACGGCGCCGGCAAGACGACGACCCTCTCGATGGCCACCGGGCTGCTCCGGCCCGACGGCGGCACGGCCCGCGTCCTCGGCCTCGACGTCTGGGCCGACCCGGCCGCCGCCAAGGCCGTCATGGGGGTGGCTCCCGGACGGCATGCGCCTCTTCGAGCAGCTCTCCGGCCGCGAGCTGCTCCTCTACGTCGGCGCGCTGCGCCGGATGCCGCGCCGGGTCGCCGAGGAACGGGCCGAGCGAGCTGCTCGGCGTCCTCGACCTCGCCGACGACGCGCGCACCGTCGTCGCCGACTACAGCGCCGGCATGGTGAAGAAGATCAGCCTCGCCGCCGCGCTCATCCACGCCCCGCGCCTCCTCGTGCTCGACGAGCCGTTCGAGGCGGTCGACCCGGTCTCCGGGCAGGCCATCCGGACCATCCTGCGCCGCTACGTCGCCACCGGCGGCACCGTCGTCATGTCCAGCCACGTCATGGAGCTCGTCGAGGGGCTCTGCGACCGGGTCGCCGTCATCGCCGGCGGCCGGGTCCTCGCCGCCGACACCATCGACGGCGCTCACCGCCGGAGGCACGCTGCACACCCGCTTCCTCGAGCTGGTCGGCGCCCGCGACGTCGCCGGCGACGGGCTGTCGTGGCTCGGCTGACCCGACCGGCCGGGGGGTCCTGACGTGGTCGGGCCTCGTCGTCCGGCTGCGGCTACCGGATGTGGTGGACGGCGATGTCGCGCAGCTCGCTGCACCTGGTCTCCTCGATCCTCGGGATGCTCGCCGGCGCTGGGCGTGCTCCTCGTCCTCGGCCCCGGCATCGCGCTGCTCGTCGCCTGCGGCCGCTGCGGCTCACCGCGCTGACCGTGCCGTTCTTCACCGTCCGCCACCCTCATGTGGGGAGTGCTCAGCCTCGTCGCGACCGGCGTCGACAACGTCCTGGACCCGGCCCGCTTCGCGGTGCTCCCGCTGCGCGCCCGCGACGCTGGCCCGCGGCCTGCTGCGCCGCCGCCTACACCGGCATCCCGGCCCTGATGCTCTGCGGGCTGGCCCTCGCCCAGGTGGTCGCGTGGGCCGGGCACCCGGCCGCGCTCCCCGCGGCCGCTCTCGCCCTCGTCCTCGGCACCGCCACCGCGATCCTCGTCTCCCGCGCGGTGACCAGCCTGCTGGCACGGATCATGACCGGGCGGACCGGGCGGCTCGTCGGTGCGCTCGCGGTCTCCCTCGTCACGCTCCTGCCGCTGGCGCTCAACCTGCTCATCACCACCGGCACGCTCGGCAGGGACCTGCGCTCCTTCGACGCGCGGCGGTCCGCCGAGCTCGCCGGGTGGACCCCGGTGGGCTGGGCCTGGGCGCTGCCGTTCGACGTCGCCACCGGGCGGTGGTGGGCCGCCCTGGCCCACCTCGTCCTCGCCGGCCTCCTCATCGCGCTGCTGTGGTGGGTGTGGGTCCGCCAGCTCGGCCGGTCGCTCACCTCGCCGATGACCAGCAGCGGCGGCCAGACCATCGGCCGGGGCCGGTACCTCTCCGCCGCTCCTCGGATCACTCGCCCACCGCCACGGTCGCGACCCGTCGGATCCGGGCCTGGTACCGCGACAGCAGGCTCGTGGCCATCGCGCTGCGCACCGCCATCCTGCCGATCTTCTTCCTCTTCCAGGCGGCGATCACCGGCACCCAGGCCTTCGCGGGCATCGGGGTCATCACGCTCGCCGTCTTCGCCGGGCTCACCCTGATGAACGACCTCGCCTTCGACGGCGAGGCCTGGTGGATCCACGTCAGCACCGGGGTGCGCGGATGGGAGGACCGGCTCGGCCGGGTGCTCGCCTCGGTCGTCGTCTTCGGCCCGATGGTCGCGCTCGTCTTCGCCGTCGGCCTGTGGCTCGGCATCCTCACCAACCCGGTGCCGTGGCTGACCGTCATCGTCGTCGCCTTCCTCGCCAGCCTGGCCCTGGCCATCGCCGTCGGCTCGGTGCTGCCGGGCACGGCCCCCCGCACCGGCGGCAACCCGTTCGCGGCGACCTCAGGCGGCGCGGCACAGGGCTGCCTGACCGCGGCGATCTCCTTCGTCGGGCCGGTGCTGCTCTCGCTCCCGGTCGGCCTGCTCGTCCTGCAGACCGGTGGGCGGCCGGGCTGGCGCTGGGTCACCCTCGGCGTCGGTGTCGTCTACGGGCTGGCTCTCCTCGTCGGTGCCGTCGTCGTCGGTGGCCGCAGGCTCGACCGCCGGGCGCCCGAGCTCCTCGGCCAGCTCGCCCACGCCCAGCTCTAGGGCCCGGGGCCGAGAGCCGGTGAGCGACATCACGGTTCCGGATGATGGGACCGGGTGTCTCGCAGGTTGACACCCCCCGGCGGCGGGGGCGAGCATGGGTGCGTGGCCCTCGTCCTCGTACTTCGCCGGCGCGCCTGACCTCCACGACCAGGCGCGCTCCCTCCGTCGTCCCCGTCACGGGACTGGAGGGTTTTTTTGTGCGCGGACCACGGACCCCACCCCTCGACGACGAAAGCGGTGACCAGCAGTGACCGACACGCGACCGGCGACCCCGGCAGCCCTCCACCCGGCGCCCAGCCCGGCCCAGGTGGCTCAGCAGGCGCGAGCCAAGGCGCCGGTCGAGGTCACCGGCGCGCAGAGCCTGGTCCTCTCCCTCGAGGCGATGGACGTCGACACCGTCTTCGGTATCCCGGGGGGCGCGATCCTCCCCGCCTACGACCCGCTGCTCGACTCGGTGAAGGTGCGCCACATCCTGGTGCGGCACGAGCAGGGCGCCGGGCACGCCGCCGAGGGCTACGCCGCGGCCACGGGGAGGGTCGGGGTGTGCATGGCCACGTCCGGGCCGGGCGCCACGAACCTGGTCACCGCCCTCGCCGACGCCTACATGGACTCGGTGCCGATCGTCGCGATCACCGGCCAGGTCAGCTCGAGCGCGATCGGGACCGACGCCTTCCAGGAGGCCGACATCCGGGGCATCACGATGCCGATCACCAAGCACAACTACCTCGTCACCGACGCCGACGAGATCCCTCGGGTCGTCGCCGAGGCCTTCCACATCGCCTCGACCGGCCGCCCCGGCCCGGTCCTCGTCGACATCGCCAAGGACGCCCTGCAGGCCCGGACCACCTTCTCGTGGCCGCCACGGATCGGCCTGCCCGGCTACCGCCCGGTGACCCGCCCGCACAACAAGCAGATCCGTGAGGCGGCCCGTCTCGTCGCGGCCGCGCACCGGCCGGTGCTCTACGTCGGGGGAGGCGTCATCCGGGCCCGGGCGAGCGAGGAGCTGCGCCGCTTCGTCGACCTCACCCGCATCCCCGTCGTCACCACGCTGATGGCCCGCGGGGCCCTGCCCGACAGCCACCCGCTCCACCTCGGGATGCCGGGCATGCACGGGTCGGTCGCGGCGGTCACCGCCCTGCAGAAGTCCGACCTCATCATCGCCCTCGGCGCCCGCTTCGACGACCGCGTCACCGGCCAGCTGTCGACCTTCGCCCCCGAGGCCAAGGTCATCCACGCCGACATCGACCCCGCGGAGATCAGCAAGAACCGCAAGGCGGACGTCCCGATCGTCGGCGACGCCAAGGCCGTCCTGGCCGACCTCGCCGAGGCCGTCGACGCCGACCTCGAGGCCGGCCGCGGCGGCGACTACGGCGAGTGGCGCGAGCGGGTCGCGGGGTGGACCCGCACCTTCCCGGTCGGCTACACCCCGCCGGAGGACGGCTCCCTGGCCCCGCAGTACGTCATCGAGCGGCTCGGCGAGCTCGTCGGCCCCGAGGCCGTGTACGTCGCGGGCGTCGGCCAGCACCAGATGTGGGCCGCCCAGTTCGTCCAGTACCAGCGCCCGAACTCGTGGCTGAACTCCGGCGGGCTAGGGACGATGGGCTACGCCGTCCCGGCGGCGATGGGTGCCCAGGTCGGCGAGCCGGAGCGGACGGTCTGGGCCATCGACGGTGACGGCTGCTTCCAGATGACCAACCAGGAGCTCGCGACCTGCGTCATCAACAACATTCCGGTCAAGGTCGCGATCATCAACAACAGCTCGCTCGGCATGGTCCGCCAGTGGCAGACCCTCTTCTACAACGAGCGGTACTCCAACACCGACCTGCACACCTCCGTCGGGTCCCGGGTGCCCGACTTCGTCAAGCTCGCGGAGGCCTACGGCTGCGTCGGCCTGCGCTGCGAGCGCCCGGAGGACGTCGACGAGACGATCCGCCAGGCGATGGCGGTCACCGACCGGCCGGTGGTCGTCGACTTCGTCGTCCACCGCGACGCGATGGTCTGGCCGATGGTCCCCGCCGGGGTGAGCAACGACCTCATCCAGGTCGCTCGCGACACCGCGCCGCAGTGGGACCGCGAGGAGTCCGAGGCGATCGAGCAGGACCTCGACGCCGACCACGACGGCGGCCCCGCGGGCCCGGCCGCCAGCTGACCACCGCACCGGACAAGGAGCATCCCCGTGTCGAAGCACACCCTCTCCGTCCTCGTCGAGAACAAGCCCGGCGTCCTCGCCCGGATCGCCGCCCTGTTCTCGCGGCGCGGCTTCAACATCGACTCCCTCGCCGTCGGCGAGACCGAGCACCCCGAGGTCTCCCGGATGACCGTCGTCGTCGACGTCGAGGACCTCCCGCTCGAGCAGGTGACCAAGCAGCTCAACAAGCTCGTCGAGGTGCTCAAGGTCGTCGAGCTCGAGGCCGACTCGGCCGTCCAGCGCCAGGTCATGCTCATCAAGGTCAAGGCCGAGGCCGCGACCCGCAGCCAGGTGCTCGAGTTCGTCCAGATGTTCCGCGCCAAGGTCGTCGACGTCGCGACCGAGTCGCTGACGATCGAGGCCACCGGGACCACCGACAAGCTCGACGCCCTCCTCGAGGTGCTCGAGCCGTTCGGGGTTCGCGAGCTCGTCCAGTCCGGGATGGTCGCCATCGGGCGCGGCCCCCGCTCGATCACCGACCGGGCGCTGCGCAGCGCCTGAGCGGGCCGCGGACGCGTCTGCGTCCGGCGGCGTCCACCACCTAGAGTCCGGGGACGGACCACCACCCACCAGCGAAGGAGAGGCCAGCCCCCATGGCCGAGATGTTCTACGACGACGACGCCGACCTGTCGATCATCCAGGGCCGCAAGGTCGCGGTGATCGGCTACGGCTCCCAGGGCCACGCCCATGCGCTCAACCTGCGCGACTCCGGGGTCGACGTGCGCGTCGGCCTCGCCGAGGGCAGCAGGTCGCGGGCCAAGGCCGAGGCCGAGGGCCTGACCGTGTCGTCGGTCGCCGACGCCGTCAAGGACGCCGACCTCGTCGTCATCCTCACGCCCGACCAGGTCCAGCGTGGCCTGTACGCCGCCGAGATCCGGCCGAACCTGCGCGAGGGCGCGGCCCTGCTCTTCGGCCACGGGTTCAACATCCGGTTCGGCTACATCCAGCCCGAGGCCGGCTCCGACGTCCTCATGGTCGCGCCCAAGGGCCCGGGCCACATCGTCCGCCGCGAGTTCGTCGACGGCCGCGGGGTCCCGGTGCTCCTCGCCGTCGAGCAGGACGCCTCCGGCGGCGCCTGGGACCTCGCGAAGTCCTACGCGAAGGCGATCGGCGGCCTGCGCGCCGGGGGCATCCGCACGACGTTCACCGAGGAGACCGAGACCGACCTCTTCGGGGAGCAGGCGGTGCTCTGCGGGGGGGCCTCCCAGCTCGTCATGTACGGCTTCGAGACCCTCGTCGAGGCCGGGTACCAGCCCGAGGTCGCGTACTTCGAGTGCCTGCACGAGCTGAAGCTCATCGTCGACCTCATGATCGAGGGCGGTATCGCCAAGCAGCGCTGGTCGGTCTCCGACACCGCCGAGTACGGCGACTACGTCTCCGGGCCCCGGGTCATCGACAGCCACGTCAAGGAGAACATGACCGCCGTCCTCGAGGACATCCGCAACGGCTCCTTCGCCCAGCGGTTCATCGACGACCAGGACGCCGGCGCGCCGGAGTTCACGGCCCTGCGCGAGAAGGGTGCCCGGCATCCGATCGAGGCCACCGGGCGGCAGCTGCGAGGCCTGATGGCCTGGGTCGACTCCGGCCGCGACAGCGACTACACCGAGGGCTCCGCGGCGCGCTGAGCCCTGCGGGGCCTGCCCGGATCGTGGGCGGTGGCGTCCACATGGTGGCCGGTCCCTATCATGGGACCGCCGGCACAGCGGCGTGCCGGGCCACTGCCGCCGTCCACCCGGCGGCGCCCCCGGCCCCCGTCCCGGGACCGGTCCGCGCCCCTCGCGGGCACCCCCCGCTGCACCGAAGGTAGGACTTTCGTGACCAAGCCCGTCGTCCTCATCGCCGAGGAGCTCTCGCCCGCCACCATCGACGCCCTCGGCCCCGACTTCGAGGTCCGGCAGACCGACGGTGCCGACCGGTCCGCCCTCCTCCCGGCGCTCGACGGCGTGGACGCCGTCCTCATCCGCTCCGCGACCAAGATGGACGCCGAGGCCATCGCGGCGGCCAGGGGCCTGAAGGTCATCGCCCGCGCCGGCGTCGGCCTCGACAACGTCGACATCGAGGCGGCGACCAAGGCGGGGGTCATGGTCGTCAACGCCCCGACCTCGAACATCACCAGCGCTGCCGAGCTCGCCGTCGGCCTTCTGCTCGCTTCGGCCCGGAACATCGCGCCGGCCAACGCCGCCCTCAAGGCCGGGCAGTGGAAGCGCAGCCAGTACGGCGGCGTCGAGCTGCTCGAGAAGAAGGTCGGCATCGTCGGCTTCGGGCGGATCGGCCAGCTCGTCGCCGAGCGGCTCAAGGGCTTCGGGGTCGAGATCCTCGCCTACGACCCCTACGTCTCGGTCCAGCGGGCCGGGCAGCTGGGCGCCCACCTGGTCACCCTCGACGAGCTCCTCGCCGAGTCCGACTTCATCACCATCCACCTGCCGAAGACGCCGGAGACCCTCGGCCTGATCGGCAAGGAGGCGCTCGCGAAGGTCAAGCCGACGGTCCACATCGTCAACGCCGCCCGGGGCGGGGTCCTCGACGAGGAGGCGCTGGCCGACGCCATCGCCGAGGGGCGGGTCGCCGGGGCGGGCCTCGACGTCTTCGCGAAGGAGCCGTGCACCGACAGCCCGCTGTTCGCCCACGAGCAGGTCGTCGTCACCCCGCACCTCGGGGCCTCCACGGAGGAGGCCCAGGAGAAGGCCGGGGTCGCCGTCGCCCGGTCGGTGCGCCTCGCCCTCGGTGGCGACCTCGTGCCGGACGCGGTCAACGTCTCCGGAGGGACGGTCGCGGAGGAGGTGCGCCCCGGCATCGACCTCGTCGAGAAGCTGGGTCGGGTCTTCACCGCCCTCGCCGGGTCGGTGCCCGTCCAGCTCGACGTCGAGGTCTGTGGCGAGATCACCGAGCACGACGTCTCCATCTGGGAGCTCTCGGCGCTCAAGGGCCTGTTCACCGACGTCACCGAGGACCCGGTCACCTACGTCAACGCGCCGCTGCTCGCCAAGGAGCGCGGCTGCGAGTCCCGCCTCGTCACCGAGTCCGTGGCCGGCGACTTCCGCAACGTCACGACCCTGACCGGCACCCTCGCCGACGGCACGGTCGTCTCCGTCGCCGGCACCCTCACCGGCCCGAAGATGGTGCAGAAGATCATCGGGGTCAACGGCTATGACCTGGAGATCCCGATGAGCCAGCACATGGCCTTCTTCTCCTACGTCGACCGGCCCGGCGTCGTCGGTGCCCTGGGCAGGCTCCTCGGCGACGCCGACGTCAACATCGCCGGGATGCAGGTCTCACGCGACGACGAGAAGGGTGAGGCGCTCGTCGCGCTCACCGTCGACAGCGCGATCCCCGACGACGTCGTGGCGGCCATCAGCACGGAGATCGGCGCCGAGACCGTCAAGGTCGTCGACCTCGCCTGACCCCCGGCTCAGGCCGCGGATGCCGTCGTCCGCCCCGTCGATCGCAACGGATCCCGTGGGCCGGCACGTGGTGTGGTGCACGTCTCATCGTTCCGAGGTCCACATCGTGAAAACCGGCTGCCGGGTCCTAGGACGTCCACGTACCGTCGAGGACGTGACGCGGTCGCTGGTACTCCTCATTGCCGGCCGCGGCGAGGTCCGGTAGTCAGCATCCTCGCCGCGGAGAACCCGTGACGTCGCTGACCGCTCGTCGGCCCACCGCCGACTCGAGCACCGAACCCCCCACTGACGACGAGCGGCCCAGGCCGCGGAAGCGAGACGACGATGAACGAGACCACCACCTTCGACGAGGCCACCATGGCCCGACAGGCACTGCAGGAGTCGATGGACCTGCGCGACCAGGGCCACAGCGACGACTGACCGCCGCTCTCCGGACCGGGCCGTCCCACCTTCCACGGGTTGGGACGGCCCGTCCGCATCCCGGACAGCGCCCCTAGAGTGACAGCCATGAGCCAGGACGCCGCCGCGACGCCCTCGATCAGCCTCGACATCGCCGTCGTCGCAGGTGACGGTATCGGTCCCGAGGTGGTGGCCGAGGGCCTGAAGGTCCTCGAGGCGGCCACCGGTGCCGCTGGACCGAAGGTCGCCACGACTCAGTACGACCTCGGCGCCCGGCGCTGGCACTCCACCGGCGAGACGCTGCCGGAGTCGGTCCTGGAGGAGCTCAAGAGCCACGACGCCATCCTGCTCGGGGCCATCGGCGACCCGTCGGTGCCCAGCGGCGTCCTCGAGCGCGGCGTGCTCCTGCCGCTGCGCTTCGCGCTCGAGCACTACGTCAACCTGCGCCCTGCCAAGCTCTACCCGGGGGTGCAGAGCCCGCTGGCCGTCGAGCGGGTCGCGCCGGACGGCATCGACTTCGTCGTCGTCCGCGAGGGCACCGAGGGGCCCTACGTCGGCAACGGCGGGTCGCTGCGCACCGGGACCCCGAACGAGATCGCCACCGAGGTCAGCGTCAACACCCGCTTCGGGGTCGAGCGGGTCGTCCGGGACGCGTTCGCGCGCGCCCAGGCGCGCCCGCGCCGCCACCTCACCCTCGTCCACAAGCACAACGTCCTCACCCACGCCGGCCACCTCTGGCGGCGCACCGTCGAGGAGGTCGCGGCCGAGTTCCCCGACGTGGAGACCGCCTACCAGCACGTCGACGCCGCGACGATCTTCCTCACCACCGACCCGGGCCGCTTCGACGTCGTCGTCACCGACAACCTCTTCGGCGACATCGTCACCGACATCGCCGCTGCGATCGCCGGCGGCATCGGGCTCGCCGCGAGCGGCAACATCAACCCCGAGCGGCGCTACCCGAGCATGTTCGAGCCGGTCCACGGCTCCGCCCCCGACATCGCGGGGCAGGGCAGGGCCGACCCGACCGCGACGATCCTCTCGGTGGGGATGTTGCTCGCCCACCTCGGGCTCGCCGAGCCGGCCCAGCGGGTCGAGCAGGCGGTGGCCGCCGACCTCGCCGAGCGGGGGAGTGCCCAGCGCTCGACGAGCGCCGTCGGCGACGCCGTCGCCGCGCGCCTCTGAAGGCAGGGGCGTACCGGGGGGTCTAGGGCATCAGCGGCGCGCTGCCCGGCGCGCGGGGCCCGGTGATCACCACGCCGGGGGGCAGGCCGCGCACGTCGAACCCGTCACCGGTCACCTCGAGCGAGACCCGGCTGCCGGCGAGCGGGACGTGGTCGAACCGCAGCGGCAGGTACTGGGCGGGCACGACCGGGCCCAGGTGCACGACCCCCCGGGGCACCGCGGGGGAGAACCGCAGCAGCGTCCGGAGCAGGTGCAGCGGCGCCGCCGAGGCCCACGCCTGGGGTGAGCACGAGGTGGGGAACGGCACCGGCCGGGCGAACTCGGAGCGCTCGAACCCGCTGAACAGCTCGGGCAGCCGGCCGCCGAAGGCCTCGGCGGCCTTCAGGATCCCCTCGGCGACCCGCTGTGCCTGGTCGACGAAGCCGTACCGCATCAGCCCGTCGGCGATGATCGCGTTGTCGTGCGGCCACACCGAGCCGTTGTGGTAGCTCAGCGGGTTGTAGGCGGCCATCGAGCTGGCCAGGGTGCGCACCCCCCATCCGGAGAACAGCTCGGGCCCCAGGAGGTGGGCCGCCACCGCCTCGGCCTTGTCCTGGTCGACGATGCCGGTCCACAGGCAGTGGCCCATCGTGGAGGCGAGGGCGTCGATCGGCCGCTTGTCGCGGTCGAGGCCGACCGCGAACCACTCGCGGTCGGGCAGCCAGAACCGCTCGTTGAACGCCGCCCGCAGGTCGGCGGCCCGACGGCTCCACCTCGAGCACAGGGCGTCCTCGCCGGCCTCGCGCGCGAAGTGCGCCCGGGCCACGTAGGCGGCGTAGACGTAGCCCTGCACCTCGCACAGGGCGATCGGGGGGTCGGCGAGCCGGCCGTCGGCGAAGTTCACCCCGTCCCAGGAGTCCTTCCAGCCCTGGTTGCGCAGTCCGCGGTCGGTCGCGCGCTGGTACTCCACGAAGCCGTCGCCGTCCCGGTCGCCGAACTCGGTGACCCACTCCAGCGCGCGGTCGGCCGCCGGGAGCAGCGCGTCGACCCGGTCGGTCGCCGACCCCCACCGGCGCAGCTCGCCGAGGAGCATGACGAAGAGGGGGGTGGCGTCGGCCGTGCCGTAGTACACCTCGGTCGCGGTCGGGTCGGACTCCACCGAGGTGTCGAAGCGGACCTCGTGGAGGATCCGCCCCGGCTCCTCCTCGGACCTCGGGTCGACGTGGTCCCCCTGCTTGTCGGCGAGGGACTGCAGGGTGCCGAGCGCCAGGTCGGTGTCCACCGGCAGGGTCATCCACGACGACAGGAGCGAGTCGCGGCCGAACTGTGCCATGAACCAGGGAGCGCCGGCGGCGACGGTCACGCGCTCGGGGTGATGTGGGTCGTCGATCCGCAGCGCGCCCAGGTCCTCGACGCTGCGCTCCAGGATGCGGGTCAGCCCGGGGTGGGTGGTGTGCACGACCGGGGCGGTGGCTCGCCACTCGCCGGCCCGGCGGTGCGCCCGCGCGTAGCGGCTGCCGTCGTCGTGCTCGCGCAGGGTCAGCGCGTGCCCGTCGTGGGTCGGCTCGGTGACCACGTCGCACGACCACTCCTCGTGGGCCGGGACGACCGGGTGCCACGCGAGGTACCCGGCGCGCACCGTCGTCCGGCCCTCGCACCGGGGGGCCACGAGCACGCTGCGGCTGCGGCTGCGCCAGTCCTGGCGGAGCTCGAGGAGGTCGGCGTGCGGGCGCGTCGTGATCCCCCGGTGACCCCGCACCCGGCCCTCCTTGACCTCGAAGAGGTTCGCGAAGTCGGCCCCGACGCGCAGCTCCATCGTCACCGCCGCGGTCTCCCCGCCGAGGTTGCGCAGCCGGACGGTCTCGCGCATGCCGTCGCCGATGACCCGCTCCCGGACGACGAGCAGGGTGCTGTCGGCGTGGCCCCGGCGTGGCCTGGTCCGGCTGAGGAAGACGGCCCGGAACGGGTCCTCCACCATCACCGTCAGCGGCTCCAGCCGGGTGTCGTCGACCTCGAGCACCCACTCCGAGAGGATGCGCGTGTCGCGCACGAACAGGCCGTGGGTCGCGCCCTCCTCGATGTCACCGCTGGACGAGCTGATGGCGAACGACGACCCCTCGACCAGGGTCGTGACGCCGGGGGGGCCCGCCGTCGACTCCGGCTCTCCCGCGAACGCCCGGACCTCGCTCATGCCTCCTCCTTCGCGTCCTCGTGGAGCACCTGTCGGTAGACGCGCTCGTAGCCGGCGACCATGCGCCCAGCCGAGAACCGCTCCTCGACGTCGCGGCGGCAGGCCGAGCGGTCGATCTGGGACAGCCGCCCGAGCGCCGCGACCGCCTCGTCGACGCCGTCGACGAGGAACCCGGTGACCCCGTGCCGGACGATCTCCGGCGCCGCGCCTCCCGGGTACCCGACGACGGGCGTCCCGCAGGCCAGCGCCTCGATCATCACGAGCCCGAACGGCTCCGCCCAGGCGATCGGGTTGAGCAGGGCCACCGCGCCCGCGAGCAGCCGCGCCCGGTCCTCCGGGCCGACCTCGCCGAGGTACTCGACCCCGGGCCCCAGCCGTGGCTCGACGTGCTCGGCGAAGTACTCCCGTTCGCCCTGCTCCCGCATCTTCGCGGCGATCTGCAGCGGCACCCCGGCCCGCTGCGCGATCTCGATCGCCGCCTTCGCCCCCTTGTACGGTGCCAGCCGGCCGAGGAAGGCCAGGTAGCCCCCCGAGCCGTCGCCGCAGGGGTAGCGCTCCGGTTCGACGCCGTGGTGGACGACCGCGGCGAACGGGACGCCGGGGGCCGACTCCCGCTGGCTGCGGGAGATCGCGACCAGCGTCGTCCAGCGCCCGACCTCCGCCCACAGCGTCTCGGTCTCGGGGATGAAACACCCGTGGTAGGTGACGACCACCGGGGCGCGATGGCGGACCGCCGCGGCCCACACCGGGCCGACGGCCGTGTTGTCGTGGACCAGGTCGCAGTCGGTGAGCGCGGCGTACGCGGCGCGGACGTGGGCCGCCTCGAGGACGGCCAGCCCCATCGGTTCCGGCGGCGCGGCGAACAGCCAGGAGCGCTCGACCGGGCACGTGGAGTCCCCGCTGGCGAAGAGCCGCACCTCGTGCCCACGCGCCTGCAGGCCGCGGGCCAGGACGTCGACGAAGCCCTCGGTGCCGCCGTACCTCACCGGCGGCACCGGGACCCAGGGAGGTGCGACGATCCCGACGCGCAACCGGCGGCCGGCCCCCCGGCCCCCGCCGGGGTCCGGGTCGTCTCCCCGGTCCCGGCCGCGCTGGGCCCCCTCGCGATGCACTGGTGCGCGGAGCCCTGCGGGCATGACCGACCTCCTCGACGGCTGTCGTGTCTGCCGTCGAGCGTAGGCCGCCCGCCGCCCGGCGGGAAGCCGCGCTGCACCCGATCCGGCCACCGGGCACGGCGCCCGGTCGCGCTCCCGGTAGCCTCGGCGGTAGCACCGCCGCCGAGGAGAGGACGCCGTCCGATGAGCCTGACCTTCGACCTCCACCGCCGCCCCGACCCGGCGAGCGACGAGCGGCGCGAGGAGATCCTCGCCGACCCCGGTTTCGGCAAGTACTTCGCCGACCACATGGTCACCGCGACGTGGACCAGCGAGCGCGGCTGGCACGAGGCCGCCGTCGTCCCGTACGGACCGATCGCCCTGATGCCGAGCGCGGCCGTGCTCCACTACGCCCAGGAGATCTTCGAGGGCCTCAAGGCCTACCGGCACGAGGACGGCTCGGTGTGGGCCTTCCGCCCGGAGGCGAACGCCGAGCGGATGCAGCGCAGCGCGCGGCGGCTGGCGCTTCCGGAGCTGGCCACCGACGACTTCGTCGGGTCCCTCAAGGCCCTCCTCGGAGTCGACGAGAAGTGGGTGCCCGCCTACGGCACCGGCGAGAAGAGTCTCTACCTGCGGCCGTTCATGTACGCCTCCGAGCCGTTCCTCGGGGTGCGCCCGGCCAACCGGGTCAGCTACTCGGTCATCGCCTCCCCCGCCGGGGCGTACTTCCCGCGCGGCCTGAAGCCGGTCACGCTGTGGATCTCGGAGCACTACGCCCGGGCGGGCGCCGGGGGGACCGGGGCGGCCAAGACCGGCGGCAACTACGCCTCCTCGCTCGCCGGCCAGCTCGAGGGGACCGAGCACGGCTGCGACCAGGCGGTCTTCCTCGACTCCTCGACGCACACCTACATCGAGGAGCTCGGCGGGATGAACCTCTTCGTCGTCATGGACGACAACCGGCTCGTCACCCCCGAGCTCACCGGCACCATCCTCGAGGGCGTGACCCGCAGCTCGATCCTCGAGCTGGCCAAGGAGCTCGGCCTGGAGCCCGAGGAGCGCCGCATCGAGATCGGGGAGTGGAAGGACGGCGTGGCGAGCGGGCAGGTCAGGGAGGTCTTCGCCTGCGGCACCGCCGCCGTCGTCACCCCGGTCGGCGAGCTGCGCTGGGAGGGGGGCTCCGCGCCGTCGACGGCGGGGGAGGAGGGCGGCGAGGTGACCCGGGCCATCCGCGAGCGGCTGCTCGACGTGCAGTACGGGCGGGTCGAGGACGTCCACGGCTGGCTGACCCGGCTCGCCTGACCGGGCCGCGCCGGTCCTCGGTGCACGCGGGTGCGGGAGAGGCCTCAGGAACCCCCGGGCAAAGGTTCACGCGCGGACCATTCGGAGGGCATACTCGCGTCCATGACTCCGCAGCCGACGGCGCCGCTGCAGCGGCTCCCCGACGCGGTGCTGCGGCCGGCCGTCGGCAACGTCTTCGAGACCACGGTCGAGCAGCTGGCCACCGCCATCCGGCTCGGGGTCTTCGTCGCCGGCGAACAGCTGCCCCCCGAGCGTGAGCTCGCCGACCGGCTCGGGGTCTCGCGCAACACCCTGCGGGAGGCGATCGCGGCGCTGCGCGACTCCGGGCTGGTCCGCACCCGGCGCGGCCGCGGCGGCGGCACGGAGGTGACCGACGGTCCCGACCACGCCCGAGCCGGCCTCGCGGGCGCGCCGGTCCGCCGGGGGGCCGCGCTCGAGGACGCCCTGGAGTTCCGTCGCATCGTCGAGCCGGGGGCGGCCCGGCTCGCCGCCGGCCGCCGGCTCTCCGGCGACCAGCGCCAGTGGCTCCTGGACTCCGTGCGCGCCGCCCGTGCGGCCGGCCCCGACGGCCTGCGGATCGCCGACTCGCGGCTGCACCTGGCGGTCGCGACCGTCACCGGGTCGCCGATGGTCATCGAGGCGGTCACCCGCGCGCAGGCGGCGCTCGGCGAGCTGCTCGCCGCCATCCCGGTGCTCCGCATCAACATCGAGCACTCGCACGACCAGCACGACGCGGTGGTCACGGCGATCCTCGACGGCGACGCCGAGGCCGCCCGGGCCACCATGGAGGAGCACTGCGACGCCACGGCCGCGTTGCTCCGCGGACTCATCGGATGACAGGGAGGACCCCAATGCCGAGCTCCATCCACCGCGGCGGACCACCGCAGCTGACCCTCGAGCGGCTCCGGGCGGACGTCAGCGCGGGTGTCGTCGACACCGTCGTCGTCGCCTTCACCGACATGCAGGGCCGTCTCCAGGGCAAGCGCCTGCACGCCGGGTACTTCCTCGACCACGTCCTCGAGCACGGCACCGAGGGCTGCAACTACCTGCTCGCCGTCGACGTCGAGATGAACACCGTCGACGGCTACGCGATCTCGTCCTGGGAGAAGGGGTACGGCGACTTCGAGTTCGTCCTCGACCTGACCACGCTGCGGCGCACCCCGGGCCAGCCCACGAGCGTCACGGTCCAGTGCGACCTGCAGTGGCTCGACGGCAGCGGCCCGGTCCGGCAGAGCCCGCGGGCCGTGCTCACCGCCCAGGCCGACCGTGCCGCCGGGCTCGGGTTCCAGGCGGTCTCCGGCACCGAGCTCGAGTTCATCCTCTTCGAGGACTCCTTCGACGAGGCGTGGGACCGCCGGTACCACGGCCTGACCGGCGCGAACAGGTACAACGTCGACTACTCCATCCTCGGGGGCACCCGCGTCGAGCCGGTCCTGCGCGAGATCCGCAACGAGATGTACGCGGCCGGCTGCACCGTCGAGGGGGCCAAGGGCGAGTGCAACCTCGGCCAGCACGAGATCGCCTTCCTCTACGACGACGTCGTCCGTACCTGCGACAACCACGTCGTCTACAAGACGGCGGCCAAGGAGATCGCGGCCAGGCACGGGATGTCGATGACCTTCATGGCCAAGTTCGACGAGCGGGAGGGCAACTCCTGCCACATCCACCTCTCGCTGCGCGGTCTCGACGGCGGTCTCGTCTTCGCCGACCCGGACCGACCCGGCGGCCAGAGCGAGCTCTTCGACCACTTCCTGGCCGGCGTGCAGTCGACGATGCGCGAGATGTCGTACTTCTACGCCCCGAACATCAACTCCTACAAGCGGTTCCAGCCCGGTTCGTTCGCGCCGACCGCGGTGGCCTGGGGTCGGGACAACCGCACCTGCGCCCTGCGGGTCGTCGGGCACGGCGCCGGGCTGCGGATGGAGAACCGCGTCCCCGGCGGGGACGTCAACCCCTACCTCGCGGTCGCCGCGATGCTCGCCGGTGGGCTGCACGGCATCGAGAACGAGATCCCGCTGGGTGACCCGCTCGAGGGCAACGCGTACACGGCCGATGTCGACCACGTCCCGACGACCCTCCTCGAGGCCCGCGACCTGCTCGCCGGCTCGCCGGTGGCCCGCTCCGCCCTCGGCGACGACGTCGTCGACCACTACGTCAACGCGGCCGACGTCGAGATCGCCGCGTTCAACGCCGCGGTGACCGACTGGGAGCGGGTCCGCGGCTTCGAGAGGCTGTGAGGCAGAACCCATGAGCACGACCCACGACGTCATCGACCCCTCGACCGAGGAGCTCGTCACGACCGTCGACCTCGTCGGTGTCGAGGAGACCGACGCCGCGGTCGCCCGGGCCGTCGACGTCGGCCCGGCCTGGCGTGCGGTCACCCCCGCCGACCGGGCGATGCTGCTGCGGCGCTTCGCCGACGTCGTCGAGGAGCACCGGGAGGAGCTCGCCCGGCTCGAGGTCCGCAACGCCGGGCACACGATCGGCAACGCCCGCTGGGAGGCCGGCAACGTCATCGACGTCCTGCGCTACTACGCGGCGGCCCCGGAGCGGCTCTTCGGCCGGCAGATCCCGGTGGCCGGCGGGATCGACATCACGTTCAAGGAGCCGCTGGGGGTCGTCGGTCTCATCGTCCCGTGGAACTTCCCGATGCCGATCCTCGGCTGGGGGATGGCGCCCGCGCTCGCCGCCGGGAACACGGTGGTGCTCAAGCCGGCCGAGCTGACCCCGCTGACGGCGATCCGGATCGGCGAGCTGGCGCTCGAGGCGGGCATCCCCGAGGGGGTCCTCACCGTCCTGCCCGGCAAGGGCTCGGTCGTGGGGGCGCGCTTCGTCAGCCACCCCGACGTGCGGAAGATCTGCTTCACCGGCTCCACCGAGGTCGGTCAGGGGATCATGCGTGGGGCGGCCGACCAGGTCAAGCGGGTCACCCTCGAGCTCGGCGGCAAGTCGGCGAACATCGTCTTCGCCGACGCCGACCTCGACGCCGCGGCCGCGAGCGCGCCGATGTCCTTTCTCGACAACGCCGGCCAGGACTGCTGCGCCCGCACCCGCATCCTCGTCGAGCGGTCCGTGCACGACGCCTTCATGGAGCGGTTCGAGGCCGCGGTGAAGGAGGTGGCCGTCGGCGACCCGGGCGACGAGGCGACCCAGATGGGCCCGCTCGTGAGCGCCGGCCAGCGGGAGGCGGTGCGGGGGTTCGTCGAGCAGTCCGAGGAGCCGGTGGAGGTCGCCTTCCGCGGCTCGGCCCCGCAGGGGCCCGGCTGGTGGTACCCGCCGACCGTCGTGCTGCCCGGCTCGACGCTCGACCGGGTCTGGCGCGAGGAGGTTTTCGGGCCGGTCGTCGCGGTGCTGCCCTTCGACGACGAGGCGGATGCCGTCGCCAAGGCGAACGACACCGCGTACGGCCTCTCCGGGTCGATCTGGACCCGTGACGTCGGCCGCGCGCTGCGGGTCGCCCGTGCCGTGGAGTCCGGGAACCTGTCCGTGAACAGCCACGGCTCGGTGCGCTACTCGACGCCGTTCGGCGGGTTCAAGCGCAGCGGCCTGGGCCGCGAGCTGGGGCCGGACGCCCTGGACGCGTTCACCGAGGTCAAGAACGTCTTCATCTCCACCGCGGACTGACCCGCCGGGGCCGGCGGGCGCCACACCCCCCATCCCTTCTCACCAGCAGGAGTCGTCATGTCAGGCAGGCTCGCGGACAAGGTCGCCGTCGTCACCGGTGGGTGCTCCGGCATCGGACTCGCGACCGTCCGTCGCTTCGCGCAGGAAGGGGCGACGGTCGTCGTCGCCGACCTCGCCGACGAGGCCGGCGAGGAGCTCGCCGCCGAGGTCTCGGGCCTCTACGTCCACTGCGACGTCGCGTCCAAGGACGACGTCGACCGGCTCTTCGCGACGGCCGGCGAGCGCTACGGGCGCGTCGACGTCGCCTTCAACAACGCGGGGATCAGCCCGCCCGAGGACGACTCGATCCTCGAGACCGACCTCGAGGCGTGGCGCCGGGTCCAGGAGGTCAACCTCACCTCGGTGTACCTCTGCTGCAAGGCGGTCATCCCGATGATGCTCGACCAGGGCGGCGGGTCGATCATCAACACCGCGAGCTTCGTCGCGGTCATGGGCGCCGCGACCTCGCAGATCAGCTACTCGGCGTCCAAGGGCGGGGTGCTGTCGATGACCCGCGAGCTCGGTGTGCAGTTCGCGCGACAGGGTGTCCGGGTCAACGCGCTGTGCCCGGGCCCGGTCAACACCCCCCTGCTTCGCGAGCTCTTCGCCTCCGACCCCGAGCGGGCGGCACGACGCCTCGTCCACGTGCCGATGGGGCGGTTCGGCGAGCCCGAGGAGATGGCCAACGCCGTGCTGTTCCTCGCCTCCGACGAGTCGAGCTTCATGACCGCCTCGACCTTCCTCGTCGACGGCGGCATCTCCGGGGCGTACGTGACCCCGCTGTGAGCACGACCCGGCCCGTCATCGGCCTCACCTGCTACGTCGAGGAGGTCGACCGCGCCCCGTGGGTGGGCCAGCGCAGCGCGGTGCTGCCGCACCGGTACGCGGCGCACGTGGAGCGGGCCGGCGGCGTGGCCGTGCTGCTCCCCCCGCGCGCCGACGTCGACGAGGCGATGGCGCTCGAGGTGGTGGGCCGGCTCGACGGGCTCGTCCTCGTCGGCGGGGCCGACGTCGAGGCGGTGCGCTACGGTGCGGCGCCGCACCCGACGTCGCAGGTGCCCCGGCCCGACCGCGACGCCTGGGAGCTCGCGCTGCTCGGTGCGGCGGTGGCCCGCGACCTGCCGGTGCTCGGCATCTGCCGGGGCATGCAGGTGATGGCGGTCGAGGCCGGTGGGGCGCTCGAGCAGCACCTGCCCGAGCGGGTCGGCCACGAGGGGCACTGTCCGCGGCCCGGGGCCTACGCCTCGCACCACGTCACGCCGGTGCCGGGGACGAGGCTGGCCGGGCTGCTCGGCGAGGAGCCGCTCGACGTGCCGACCTACCACCACCAGGGGGTGTACCCGGAGAGCCTGCGGGCGTCGGGATGGGTGGCGGCGGCCTGGCACGACGACGGAACCCTCGAGGCGATGGAGGACCCCACCGGCCTGTTCCGGCTGGCCGTTCAGTGGCACGCCGAGGAGGCCGAGGGGGCGGCGCTCTTCGAGGCCCTCGTCGAGGCGGCGCGGGCGGCGCGCACCGGGGACCGCCGGCCCTCCTGAGGCCGGGCCGCGGCAGGCTCGGACCACCGGAGCCGCCCGGCCGGGAGGTGGTGCAGCGAGGCGGGCCGGGCGAGGCCGAGCCGGCCCATCGCCGCCCGTACCGCCTCCCGCAGCGCCGGTGACCCGGCCAGGGCGCGCACCGCCCGGCGCGGGTCGCCACCGGTGTGCGGGACCCCCGCGGTGTCGAGCGCGCCCAGGACCTCGGGCTGGCTGAGCAGGTGGGCGCGGCGGCCCCCCGGCAGGCGCAGCACGCCGTGCCTCGAGGCGTAGACGTGCACCCGGGCGGGGCGGACGCCCCCGGCGAGGACGAGCGGGTAGCGGTCGGCCGCGAGCGCGACGCGTTCGTAGTTCGGCTCGGTCACGTCGAGCGCGGCGAGCTGGTCGTCGTCGAGCAGCTGGAGGACCACCGGGGTGCGGGCGCCGGTGCGGTGCACCGGTGCGGCGGGGACGTACCCGCCGCGCGCGACGTGCGCCGAGTGGGCCACCCCCAGGCCGGCGACCACGCCGGTGAGGACCGGCACGACGCCCGAGGCGCCGCCCCGGGCGAGCTTGTCCCGGAGCACCGGGGCCGCGGCGTTGGAGCCCACGGCCAGCACCGGGGTGCGCTCACCCAGCGGCGTCACCCCGAGCGCGGCCAGGGCTCGCGCGAGCGGCAGCCGGCCGGCGGCGCCGAGCAGCGGAGCACACCGGGGGCACGAGGCGGTGGCGGCCGAGGCCAGCCGGCGCCAGAGGCGGGGCCGGATCGGGTGGTCGCACCCGGCGAGGACCAGCCGCGGGCCGGCGACGGGCTCGAGCGGGTAGGCCAGCGGCGAGCGGCGGAGGTCCCCCTGCTCCGCACGGCCCGCGGCCCCGTCGCCCATCTGTCTCCCCACACCTCGACACGGGTGAGGATACCGGGGTGCGCTGTCGGTCCGCCGGGTGACAATGGCCCGGTGACCCGGGTCAACCGCCTTGCCGTCGCCGCGGGCGCCGCGAGCGCCCTCGGTGCCCTCGCCGTCGCCGGGCGGGAGGTCAACCAGGCCGTCGGCGGCCGTCCCGACGGTGCTCGCCTCGAGCGGATGCAGCGGTCCCCGCAGTACCGCGCCGGCGCGTTCCACAACAGCCGCCGTCGCACCTCGGTGATGCCGACGAGCCAGCGGGACGTGCTGCGGCGGTTCCGTGAGGGCGCGGCGCTGCGCCATCCCGCCGCCCCCATCCCGGTCGTCAGCGCCAACCGCCCGCCCGCCCCCACCGGCCTGCACGTGACGTGGTTCGGCCACGCGAGCGCCCTCGTCGAGCTCGACGGCGTGCGCCTCCTCCTGGACCCGGTGTGGGGTGAGCGGTGCTCCCCGAGCCGGCACGTCGGGCCGCGGCGCCTGCACGCGGTGCCGCTCGCACTCGACCGCCTCGGCGGCGTCGACGCCGTCGTCATCTCGCACGACCACTACGACCACCTCGACATGGACACCGTCCGCGCGCTCGCCGCGAGCACGGACGCGCTCTTCGTCGTGCCGCTCGGCGTCGGGGCGCACCTCGAGGCGTGGGGGGTCCCACCGGCCCGCTACGTCGAGTGCGACTGGGGGGAGTCCGCCGACGTGCGAGGCGTGCGGGTCAGCGCGGTCGAGGCCCAGCACTTCTCCGGCCGCGGCCTGCGCCGCGACGGCACGCTCTGGGCGTCGTGGGTCCTCGCCGGTCCCGGTGGCCGGGTCTTCTTCAGCGGTGACACCGGCTACTTCGACGGCTACCGGGGCATCGGTGCCGAGCACGGCCCCTTCGACGTCTCGCTGATGGCCGTCGGGGCCTACGACCCCGCGTGGCGCGACATCCACCTCGACCCGGAGGAGGCGGTCCAGGCCGGCCTCGAGCTGCGCGGCGGGCTGCTGCTGCCCATCCACTGGGGCACCTTCGTCCTCGCCCCGCACCCCTGGGCCGAGCCGGTCGAACGGCTGCTCGTCGCCGCGGAGTCCGGTGGCGTCCCGGTCGCGGTGCCGCGGGTCGGGGACCGGGTCGACGTCTCGACGCCGCCCCCGCTCGAGCCCTGGTGGGAGGCCCGGGTCCTCACCTGAGCCCGGTGACCGGTCCTCACGAGGCCGGCATGGAGGCGCCGGCGTGGCCAGCATGTGGACGTCTCGTGGGTGCCACCGGGGCGGGCGTGGGATGCTGGCGACGTGACGTTCCGTGACGCGGCCACCACCGCGGTCATTATCGGCTAGCGCGACGAGGCACCCTCGTCGCGCAGACCTCCCGCACCCGGGGGGTCTTTTTGTTGGACCGGGACCGTCACCATCCGGGGGCGACCGGCTCCGGCAGGACCGGGTCGCCCGCCCACCCCGTGGGCGAGCCGGGTGACGCCGGTCGATGATGGACGGGCACGCCACGCGGCGACGCCCCGGCCCGCTCGGGCCGGGGCACCACCCGCCGGACTCCGGCGGACGAGCGAGCACGGGTGAGACCGACGATGACCGACCTCCACGTCTACGACACGACCCTGCGTGACGGCGCCCAGCAGGAGGGGCTCAACCTCTCCGTGGCCGACAAGATGGCCATCGCCGGCCATCTCGACGACCTCGGCGTCGGCTTCATCGAGGGCGGCTGGCCGGGGGCCAACCCCAAGGACACCGAGTTCTTCGCCCGGGCGGCCCGCGACCTCACCCTGCGCAACGCCACCCTCGTCGCCTTCGGCGCCACCCGGCGCGCCGGCAGCCGCGCCGACGCCGACCCGCTGGTCCGGGCGCTGCTGGAGAGCCGCGCCCAGGTCGTCACCCTGGTCGCGAAGGCGCACACCGGGCACGTCGAGCGGGCCCTGCGGACCACCCTCGCGGAGAACCTCGAGATGATCCGCGACACGGTCTCGTTCCTCCGCGGCGAGGGCCGCCGGGTATTCCTCGACGCCGAGCACTTCTTCGACGGCTACCGCACCGACCGCGCCTACGCCCTCGAGGCCGTCCGGGCCGCGGTCGAGGCCGGTGCCGAGGTCGCTGCCCTGTGCGACACCAACGGCGGGATGCTGCCCGACGAGGTGGCCGACGTCGTCCACGACGTCGTGGAGGCCACCGGGGCGCGGGTCGGCATCCACTGCCACAACGACACCGGCTGCGCGGTCGCCAACTCGATGGCCGCGGTCGCGGCCGGTGCCACCCACGTCCAGGGCACGATCAACGGCTACGGCGAGCGCACCGGCAACGCCGACCTCCTCACCGTCGTCGCCAACCTGCAGCTCAAGCGCGGTCACGCCCTGCTCGAGCCGCACCGGCTGCAGGACGCGACCCGGATCGCCCACGCCATCGCCGAGGTCACCAACGTGCCGGCGTACTCCCGCCAGCCGTACGTCGGCTCCAGCGCGTTCGCGCACAAGGCCGGGCTGCACGCGAGCGCCATCAAGGTCGACCCGGACCTCTACCAGCACCTCGACCCCAAGGAGGTGGGCAACGACATGCGGATGCTGGTCTCCGACATGGCAGGACGGGCCTCCATCGAGCTGAAGTCGCGCGAGCTCGGGTTCGACCTCGACGGCTCGGTCGCCGCCGACGACGCCACCCTGCGCCGGGTCCTCGCGGCGGTCAAGGAGAAGGAGCTGCGCGGCTACACCTTCGACGCGGCCGACGCCAGCTTCGAGCTGCTCCTGCGCCACGAGCTCGACGGGTCGCTGCCGGACTTCTTCCAGGTCGAGTCGTGGCGGGTCATGACCGACGCCCGCCGGGGCGACACCGCCCTGTCCGAGGCCACGGTCAAGGTCCGCGCCGCGGGGGAGCGCCACGTGCAGACCGGTGAGGGCAACGGCCCGGTCAACGCCCTCGACCACGCCCTGCGCACCGCCCTGGCGACGGCCTACCCCGAGATCGGTCACCTCGAGCTCATCGACTACAAGGTGCGCATCCTCGACGCGGCGCACGGCACCGACGCCGTGACCCGGGTGCTCATCGAGACCTCCGACGGCACCACCTCGTGGACGACGATCGGGGTCGCGGCCAACATCCTCGAGGCGAGCTGGCAGGCGCTCGTCGAGTCGGTCACCTACGGGCTGGTGCGGGCCCAGGTCGACCCGCGCTGAGCCGGCGGAGCGGGTCGAGGACGGCGAGGAGCCGCCGGCGCAGCACGGCGGAGCGCTCGGCGAACTCCCGCTGCCGTCCGACGTACTCCGCGCGGCCCTCGGGGGTCTCGACCCGCACCGGCTCGTAGCCGAGCGCCCGCAGGTCGTAGGGCGAGGCCTGCATGTCGAGCACCCGGATCTCCCGGGCGAGCTCGAAGGCGTCGAGGGTGAGCTCGCTCGGGACCAGGGGCGCCAGCGTGAAGGCCCACTTGTAGAGGTCCATCCCGGCGTGCAGGCAGCCAGGCTGCTCGAGGTCGACCTGCCCCTCGCGGGTCGGCCTGAGGGCGTTGAGGGGACGCGCGGTGTCGGTGAAGAACCGGTACGCGTCGTAGTGGGAGCAGCGGACCCCGTGGCGCTCGACCACCGCGTCGGTCCCGGCCGCGCCGAGCCGCAGCGGCCAGTCACGGTGGCGGACCTCGTCCTCGGGCAGCCGGTGGACCATCGCCCATTCGTGCAGGCCGAAGCAGCCGAGGTGCGCAGGCCGGGACGCGGTCGCGGTCAGCAGGTCGTGGACGAAGGCCACGGCCGGCCCGCGGGCGGCGAGGAAGGAGCCGGTGTCGAGCTCGACGCCGTCGCCGACGACCCGGTGGTGGCGCCAGGTCGCCCGGTCGGTGCCGGCGGCGCCCTCGAGCCGCACCCCTGCTCCCGGGTGCCAGCGGCGCAGGCGGGCCGGCGTGTGCCGGTAGTAGCGGAAGAGGAAGTCCTCGACGGGGTGGGCCCTCCCGTCCGCCCGACGTGCCCGGTGGGCCGCGGTCGCGGCGTCGACGCGCAGGGCGTGCTCGGCCTCCAGCGCCCGCCACCGCACCTGCGGGACCACCTCGACCACCCGCACACGGTACGCCGCCGGCCGGGGACGCGCCGTGCGGGTCGCGCGTTGTCCGGGGGAGGATGGAGCCCCACCCGCCAGGAGAGGACCTCGATGCGCTCGACCCGGACCGCCCTCGTGGCCGCGGCCGCGGCCACCCTGCTCGCCGCCGGCTGTGGCTCCGGCGGCGGTCCGGCGGCCTCGAGCCCGCCGCCCCCCGCGACGACGAGCACCGCGCCCACCCCGTCTCCCAGCGAGAGCCCGACGGCCGCGACCGGTGCGTACCTCGCCCTCGGCGACTCCCTCGCCGCCGGCTACCAGCCCGGCGGGACCGAGCGCCGGGACACCGCGTACCCGGCGCTCACGGCGTCCCGGCTGGCGCGCGACGGCGCGGACCTGACGGTGCAGAACCTCGGGTGCAGCGGCGAGACCACCGGGACCCTCCTCGACGGGGGGAAGTGCTCCTTCGACGCCGGCAGCCAGATCGCCCAGGCCGAGGCGTACCTGGCGAAGAACGCCGGGTCCGTGCGGCTGGTCACCCTCGACATCGGAGGCAACGACCTGCTTCGCTGCGCCACCCGGCAGCTCACCGTCGACCAGGCGTGCGTGGCCACCGGCCTGCGCACCGTCCGCAGCAACCTGCCCACGGCGCTGGACCGGATCCGCGCGGCTGCCGGCCGGGACGTCCCGGTCCTCGTCCTCGGCTACTACAACCCGTGGCTGGCCGCGGGCTACCTCGGCACGGGGCAGGAGCAGCTGGCGGCCGCCGCCAAGGCCTTCACCGAGCTCGACACCGAGATCGAGAAGGCGGCCACGGCCGCCGGGGCCACGTTCGTCTCCCTCGACAAGGCGTTCGCCCTCGACGACACGACCCCGACCCAGTTCGGCGGCAGGACGGTGCCGCGCAACGTGGCCCAGGTCTGCACCCTGACCTACACGTGCACGGCCGCCGACATCCACCTCACCGACGAGGGCGCGGCCACCGTGGCCCGGCTGCTCGCCGATGCCGCGAGGGCGGCGGGCGTCACCGGCTGACGCCGGAGTCCGGCGACAGTGCCCGCCGGACCAGGTCGAGGACGGCGCGGAACGCGGTGACGGGCTCGGCGACGGGTACGTCCCGCAGCGCTGCCCGTGCGGGTGCCAGGTCGAGCGGGACCCGCCACCGGTGGGTCGGCGGGCGGCCTCGGGCCCACTCGAGCAGGGCCGCCGCCTCCGCCGGAGCGGTGTCGACGCCGACGGCGACGACCGCCTCCACGGCGAGCGGGAGGGGCAGCGACCAGCCGAGGGCGTCCACGACGTCGAGCGCCTCGCGGAGCAGCGTCCCGGCGGTCCCGGGGCGGCCCGCGCGGACGGCGACCCGTGCGGTGGCGACCAGGGCGAGCGCGAGCCGGTTCCCGCGCCCGATGACCCGCCACTCGTCGAGCTCCTCGAGGCAGCGCCGGAGCGCTTCGTCGACGTCCTCGCCGAACGAGGCGAGGAGCGCTCGGCTCATCGTCACCCGGGCGCCGGTCTCCTCCAGCTCCTCCTGCCCGCACAGGGTGGCGGCCCGGTCGAGGGCGCGGCGCGCGTGCTCCGGCCGCGCGGGCGCCGTGGGGTCCTCGACGACGAGGCCCATGATCACCTCGGCCAGCCCCGCGAGCAGGTTGGCCTCGACGTCGGGCAGGTCGCGGTCGGCGGCCTCGCGGGCGGCCGTGGCCCCCAGGGCGGCCGCCTCCTCGAGCCTGCCCTCCTCGGCGAGGGTCGCGGCGCGCCAGTAGGCCACCCAGAGCGTCCCCTCCCGGTCGTGGACCTCCCGGGAGCACGCCTCGCTGCGGTCGAGGTGCTCGTAGGCCTCGGCGAACCGGCGTTCCAGGCCCGCCACCGCACCCGCCATGAGCATGCCGCGGGCCAGGTGGTCCACAGCGACCTCGCCGTCGAGGGCGAGCGAGCGGTGGATCCAGTCGCGCTGCTGTGGGAAGCGCCCCATGTTGATCATCGCCCAGCCGCCACCGGTGGCCAGCCGCAGCGCGAGCGCGGCGTCGCCGCGCGCCACCGCGGACTCCAGGGCCGCCTGGACGTCGAGCAGGTGCTCCTCGAGCCGGCGGTACCAGTACGTCGTGCGGTGCAGCAGGCGGCGGCCCACCTCCTCGACGAGGCCCACCGCCCAGGCGTCCCGCCGGGCGCGCCACCGCGGCAGCTCCGCGCCGAGCCGGCTCAGCCCGAACTCGCGCACCGTCTCGAGGAGCCGGTAGCCGGACGACCCGTCGTGCTCGACCACCGAGTGGTCGACGAGGTCGGCGAGCAGGCCGGGGACGGCGCGGGGGTCCAGCGGGGCGCCGGAGCAGACCTCGACGGCCGCCGCGACGTCGAACGGCCCGACGATGACGCGGAGCCGCTCGAGCAGGACGCGCTGCTCGGGACGCAGGAGGGCGTGGCTCCACTCGGTCGTCGCGAGGAGCGTGCGCTGGCGGGGCAGCGCCGTGCGCTCGCCGCCGGTGAGCAGGGCGAAGCGGGCGGCGAGCCCCGCGTCGAGGTCGGCGACCGTCATCCCACCGACCCGCACCGCGGCGAGCTCGATGGCCAGCGGCATCCCGTCCAGGCGGTGGGGCCGGCCGGCAGGCTGAGGCCCGGCACGCGCCACCGCTGCTCCCCGCCCAGGCCGATCGGCACGCGGCTCGTCACGAGGACGTGCACCCCGGGCACGGCCTCGAGCAGGTACTCGACGAGGGCGGCGACGCCGTCGAGGACGTGCTCGCAGTTGTCCAGGACGAGCACCGAGCCGCCCGGCGTCGTCGCCGAGGACGTGGGCCACCCGCAGCGCGACCCTGGTCTTCCCGGCGCCACCCGCCCCGAGGACGGTGGTGAGCCGCTCGCGGCGGACCGTGTCGACGAGCCGCTCGACGTCCTCGTCCCGCCCGACGAGGCTGGTCCGCTCCACCGGCAACAGGCCGCGACGCACCGGCCTCGGCGCCGGCTCGGCATCCCGGACGGTGGCCCGGTCGCCGTCCCGGGCGGTGGGCTCGCGGTGCGCCGCGTCGTCGCGCAGGATGCGGCGGTGCAGGGCGTCGGTGCCGGCCTGCGGCGAGACGCCGAGCTCCTCAGCACGGTGGCGGCGCAGGCCGGCGTGCACCCGGAGCGCGTCGGTGCGTCGCCCGCCCCCCCACAGCGCCTCCATGAGCAGGGCGGCCGCCCGCTCGTCGGCCGGGTCCTGGGCGCGCAGCCGTTCGAGGTCGGGCACCGGGTCGCCGACGCCCGGCTCGGCGACGGCCGCGGCCGCGCAGTCGAGCAGCGCACGTCGGTGCACCTGCCCGAGCCGCTGCGCCTCGGTGCGCGCGAAGGGCCGGTCGACCCCGGCGTAGGGCTCACCGTGCCAGCCGGCCAGGGCGCGGCGCAGGGCCTCGACCCACGCCCGGCCCGAGGCGGACCGGGCGGTCGCGACGGCGGCCTCGAACGCCGCGACGTCGACCGCGGCGGGGGGGAGGTCCAGCAGGTAGCCGGCGGACCGGGTCCTCAGCACCTCCCAGCCCGCCCGCCGGTCTGGCTCGAGCAGCCGGCGCAGCTGGGAGACGTACGTCTGGACGACCTTGGCCGCACTCGGCGGCGGCCGGTCGGGCCAGAGCGTCGCGACGACGCGGCCGGTGGGGACCACCTCGCCGCGGTGGGCGACGAGGAGGGCGAGCAGGGTCCGCCGGCCCTCGCCGCCGACGGTGGTCGAGGTGCCCTCCCGGGTCACCCAGACGTCGTCGAAGACGCCGACCCGCGGGCCCGGGTCCGCGAGCTCCCTCGTTGACCGATCGTCGACCACGTGTTGACTCCCGTCGGTGACCCTCGGTCATCCACCGACGAGAAGGAGACCGAGATGTCGACCACGACCCACCCCAGCACCACCGCCACCACCGTGTCCAGCACTCCGGCCGCCGGCGACCCCCCGGCCGCTCCGGCGCTGCCGGAGGTCGCCGCCCAGCTCCTCGGCCTCGCGGCCGGCTACGTGGGCGCGCGCACCGTCCAGCTGGGCCTGCGGGCGGGCATCGTCGAGGCCCTCGCGGCCGAGGACGGCGGCCTGAGCCCGGACGAGCTCGCCCGCACGGCGGGCATCGACCCGCTCTACGCCGGCGTCTGGTGCCGGTCCGCCGTCGCCGCCGGGGTCGCCGAGAGGCACGGCGAGCGGGTGACCCTCGGGCCGCACGTCGCGACCCTGCTCCTGGACGGCCAGCACCCCGCGCACAACGGAGCCCTGTTCCGGGTCCTCGAGCAGCCCGAGCTCTTCGACACCTTCGGCGAGCGCCTCGAGACCGGCGAGCGCACCTGGTGGGACAGGTGCGGCCACGACTTCGTCGCCGGGGTCGCGGCGACCGGCACGCCCTTCTACGTCCGGCTCGTCCCCGACGGGCTCGAGCGGATCGAGGGGCTCACCGAGCGCCTGCGGTCCGGCGCCCGCGTCCTGGACACGGCCTGCGGGTCGGGGGCCGGGGTGGTCTGGCTCGCCGAGCACTACCCCGAGGTGGAGGTCGTCGGCGTCGACGGCGACGTGTTCTCGCTCGAGCGGGCGGCCGAGCGGGTCGCCGGGGCCGGTCTGGGCGACCGCGTCGAGCTCGTCCACTCCCCGCTCGAGGCGATGGAGCTCGACGGCCGGTTCGACCTCGTCGTCAACAACATCTCGATGCACGAGTGCCGCGACATCGACGAGGTGACCCGCCGGGTCCGCGCGCTCCTGCGTCCGGGCGGCTGGTTCGTCATCTCGGACTTCCCGTTCCCGGACAGCGACGCGGGCCTGCGGACGGTGCCCGGACGGATCATGAGCGGGATCCAGTTCTTCGAGGCGCAGATCGACGACCAGCTGGTCCCGGTCAGCGCCTACCTGGACCTGCTGGCCCGGCACGGATTCACCGAGGTCGGGACGGCGACGCTCGCCCCCGTGCACGCGCTGACCTTCGGGCGCACCCCCGGCGCCTGAGCCGCGACCGGCTGCGGGGAACGGCCCGCCCTAGGCTGTCCCCGGGGTCGCCGTCCGGCGGCCGGCACCGACAGGAGGGGCGCCATGGGGTTCCCGGAGAACGTCCTCGCGCGGGACGAGCAGGTGATCCGCCACCTGCACCCGCACTGGTTCACCGTCCTGGTGCCCACCGCTGTCGGGGTGCTGCTCGTCGTCGTCGCCGGGGTGGTGGCCGTGGCGACGCCTGACTCCGGGGGGTGGAACGTCCTCCAGTGGGTCGTGCTGGCCCTCGGCCTGCTCCTCCTGCTCCTGCTCGTCGTCGGCCCGTACGTACGCTGGCGCTCGACGCACTACGTCATCACGACGCACCGGGTGATGGTCCGCCGTGGGGTGCTGTCGAAGTCGGGCAAGGACATCACGCTCTCCAAGATCACCGACGTCAGCTTCCGGCAGTCCTTCCTCGACCGGGTCGTCGGTGCCGGCTCACTGCACATCGAGTCGGCCGGCGACAGCCCCGACGAGGACCTCTCCAGCGTGCCGGACAGCGACGAGGTGCAGCAGCTGCTCAACCGGCTCGTCGACGAGGACGACCTCCGCCGCCGCGAGCTCGGCCACGGCCCCGACGCCTGAGCGCCCCCGCCGGGGGTCGTAGGCTCGCCCCCATGCGGATCGCGAGGTTCACCACGGGGGAGGAGCCGGCGTACGGGCTCGTCGACGGGGCGGGCGAGAAGATCGCCGAGGTCACCGGCGACCCGCTGTACCAGAGGATCGAGCTCACCGGCACGACCCACCTCGTCCGGGACGTCCGGCTCCTCGCGCCGGTCATCCCGCGGAGCAAGGTCGTCGGCATCGGCAAGAACTACGCCGACCACGCGGCCGAGATGGGCGGCCTCGCCCCGGCGGAGCCGCTGCTGTTCCTCGTCCCCAACACCGCCGTCATCGGCCCCGGGGACCCGGTCGTCATGCCGCCCCAGTCCGCCGACGTCCACTACGAGGGGGAGCTCGCGGTCGTCATCGGCGCGATGTGCAAGGACGTCGAGCCGGAGGACGCGCTCGGCGTCGTCTTCGGCTACACCTGCGCCGACGACGTCACCGCCCGGGACCTGCAGCGCTCCGACGGCCAGTGGGCCCGGGCCAAGGGCTTCGACACGTTCTGCCCGATCGGCCCGTGGGTCGAGACCGACCTCGACCCGGGCGCGCTGCGGGTGGTCACCCGGCTCGACGGCGAGGTCGTCCAAGACGGCAACACCGCCGACATGGTCCACGGCGTCGCGGCCCTGGTCTCGCACGCGTCGAAGGCGTTCACCCTGCTGCCCGGCGACGTCATCCTCACCGGGACGCCGGCCGGCGTCGGGCCGGTGCAGCCCGGCCAGCGGGTGGAGGTCGAGATCGAGGGGATCGGGACGCTCTCGAACCCGTTCGTCCGCCACTGACGCCCCGCGCGCGGGCGCGGCGAAACCGGCGCGCCGGCCGGTCACTAGGCTGGCCGCCATCATGACCGAGCACCCCAGCGATCCCCCGACGGCTCCGGCGACCGACGGCCTCCCCGGTCCGGTCCGCCTCCGCGTCGCCCCCTCACCCACCGGGGACCCGCACGTGGGCACCGCCTACATGTCCTTGTTCAACCTCGCCTTCGCGCGCCAGCAGGGAGGTCGGTTCGTCCTGCGCATCGAGGACACCGACCGCGCGCGGCTGCGCGAGGGCTCCGAGCAGCAGGTCTTCGACACCCTGCGCTGGCTCGGGCTGACCTGGGACGAGGGCCCGGACGTCGGCGGCCCGTGCGCCCCGTACCGTCAGTCGGAGCGCCTCACCACCTACCGGCCGTACGTCGAGCGACTGCTCGAGGACGGCCACGCGTACCGCTGCTGGTGCTCCACCGAGCGGCTCGCGCAGATGCGGGAGGAGCAACAGCGGCTCAAGCAGCCCACCGGCTACGACCGGCTCTGCCTCGGGCTGAGCGAGGAGGAGCGACGGGAACTGCCGGGCTTCGCCGATACCCCGGTCGTGCGGATGCTCGTGCCCGACGACGTCGAGCTCGAGTTCGACGACCTCATCCGTGGTCGGGTCTCCGCGCCCCGCCCGGACGACCAGGTCATCCTCAAGGCCGACGGCTTCCCCACCTACCACCTCGCCGTCGTCGTCGACGACCACGAGATGGGCATCACCCACGTGGTGCGCGGCGAGGAGTGGATCTCCTCCACCCCCAAGCACGTCCTGCTCTACCGCTGGCTCGGCCTCGAGCCGCCGCGGTTCGCGCACATGCCGCTGCTGCGCAACACCAACAAGTCCAAGATCAGCAAGCGCAAGAACCCCGAGGCCCGGCTCACCTGGTTCCAGGAGGAGGGCTACCTCCCCGAGGCCCTCGTCAACTTCCTCGGCCTGCTCGCGTATCCCCCGGCCCAGGACGCCGAGGGCGAGGACGTGGAGGTCTTCACCTTCGAGGAGTTCTCGAGCCGGTTCCAGTGGTCGCAGGTCAACCCGGTCGGGCCGATCTTCGACCTCAAGAAGCTCGACTGGCTCAACGGGGTCCACATCCGGGCCCTCGAGCTCGGCGACTTCGCCTCCCGACTGCTGCCGTTCCTCCAGGCCGACGGCGTGCTCGGGGCCAACCCCTCGCTCGGCGAGCTGGCCCGGCTCGAGGACGTCGCGGCGCTGATCCAGACGCGGATCGCCCACCTCACCGAGGCGACCGACCTCGTCGCCCCGTTCTACGTCGCCGACGACGCCGTCGTGGTCGCCGACGACGCCCGGGCCCAGCTGGCCGAGGACGCCGGCCGGGTCCTCGACGCAGCGCTCGGCGCGCTCGAGTCCGTGCCCGACGAGCGTGTGGGGGTTCTCGGTGCCGAGTCGACGTGGCGCGCCCCGGCCATCGAGGAGGCGCTGCGCGCGGCGATCGTCGACGGCCTCGGCGTCAAGCCCAAGCTCGCCTTCGGCCCGCTGCGGACCGCGGTCTCAGGCCGCCGGGTCAGCCCGCCGCTCTTCGAGTCGATGGAGATCCTCGGCAAGGCCTCGACCCTCGCCCGGCTGCGCGCGCTGCGGGCGACGCTCTGAGGCCCTCGAGCGGTAGGACCGGCCGACCCGGTGTGGGGAGTGGGGGCCGTCGGCCGGGCTGGCCGTCGCCCGGGCCCCGGCAGCGGCGGCGATTTTGGGCGGGCGCGGCCCGCCCGGTAGTATCGCCTCTCGGTTCGCCGCTCGTGCCCCGTCCACCCGGGAGCACGTGAGGCATACCCCATGGGGTATGGTGTAATTGGCAACACAGGTGATTCTGGTTCATCCGTTCTAGGTTCGAGTCCTGGTACCCCAGCCATCGTCCCGGCTCCACTCGGGTGCGATTTCGGAGAATCCCGCCGCTTCGGTAAGGTTCTCTCTCGTTGTCCGGCCGCCTTCCCGGTGGTCCGGTCAGCACCACGGCCCCGTTGTGTAGTGGCCTAGCACGCCGCCCTCTCAAGGCGGTAGCGCGGGTTCGAATCCCGTCGGGGCTACCGAGGTCGAAGGCCCGGTCCGTATGGACCGGGCCTTCGTCGTCGCCGGGTGCGCCGCCGGCCTCGGAGGGGTGCGCCTCAGCCGCGCGCGGCGCTCACCGCCTCCTGGGCCACCCGGCGGAGCGCGACGAGCACGGGGTCCACGAGCACGGTGCCGACGACGACGATCCGCAGCGCCTCGGCCGGCGAGGCGGCACCGAGCGCGAGGTCGACGTCGATCTCGGCGACGCCCTCCATCGCCTCGGCGTACCGCCGCAGGCTCGCCGGCTCGAGGGGGATGCCGGCGCCGCGCGCCGCGGCGACGGCGTCGGAGAGCTCGGCGAGGGCGGGGGCCTGCGGCCCGACCCGCCAGCCGAGGGCCTCGAGCAGCGCGGCCACGTCGGGCAGCACCTCGCCGCTGGTCGGCGATGCCGGCAGGGCGCAGTGCGCCACCCCGAGCAGGTCGTGGCGCCGGGGCGGCGGCGCGTCGAGGGCGTCGACGATCGCCCGCACCGACGCCAGCGGCACCTCTCCGTGCTCGACCAGGGCCCGGACCAGGCGGACCCGTTGGACGTGGTCCTCGCCGTACTCGGCCCGGGTCCGGCTCGTCGCCGTGCCCGGCCGGAGGACACCCTCGCGCAGGTAGAACTTCAGCGTGTGCACCGGGACCCCGGTCCGCTCGGCGAGCTGCGAGATCCGCACCGGACGCCCCCTCCTTGACACTGGATAGTGTCACTATCCATGATGGACCTGTTCGGAGAGTCACACTATCCAAGGAGTCGGGATGAACCGGGTCACCCACGCGTACGACGGCCCGCTCGCCGTGTTCCTCATCGGCCTGAGGGTGCACAAGCCCTGGCGGGTGTCGGTGGTCCGGCGGGCCGCGGCGGCGATGCCGCGAATGGTCGCCGAGCTCGAGGCCAACAAGGCCGCGGCCGAGCGCGGGGAGGCCGAGCACCTCGGCTACCTCGGCAGCCGCTCGACGGTGCACCTGACCGGCACGACGATGATCCAGTGGTGGCGCAGCGTCGAGGACCTCTACGCCTACGCCGGGAGCGCGGACCACGTGCACCGGCCGGCCTGGCTGGAGTTCTACCGCGCCGCGAAGGCCCACCCCGACGCGGTCACCATCTGGCACGAGACCTACCGCGTCGAGCCCAGGGGGGCGGAGAGCATCTACGGTGGCCCCCGGCCGTTCGGCCTCGCCGGCCTGGCGGGCACCGTCCCGGTCGGGCGGCGAGGGGAGACGGCGGCTCAGCGGATGGGTGGCCGGATGGCGTGATGCTCGCGTCGGCGGGTCAGGCGGTGGCCCGCAGCCGTGCGGCGAGCTCGCAGACACGGGCGTCCCGGTCGGCGTCGCCGGTCGCGGCGTGCACGAGCCAGGCGTCGAGCAGGTCGGCCGCCGTCGGCCAGCGGTTCTCCCAGCTGACCAGCCGCTCGGCGAGCAGGTCGAAGACGTCGTCGCACAGCGAGGGCGCGAAGACGGTGACCGGGGTGTGCGCGCGGGTCAGCGCGGCCGCGCGGCGGGCGGCGAGCGGTCCGCCGCCGACCACCACGGCGCGTCGGTCGGGCCGCGGGAAGGCGAGCAGGCGGGTGCGGTCGCGGGCGATCCGGCGGGCGGCGGACGGTGCCACGGGCGGCCTCCTCGGGTGCGGGGATGGCCGTAGCGTCCCGCCACGAGGTTGCGCCCGGGTGCGCGCCGTGTGACTTCCGTGTTTCCTCGAGCCCCGCCGCCGGCGGTGGGCCGGCGTCTCGGGCTCAGCCGTTGTTCTGCGCGTCCTGCTGTGCCGCGTGGCGGGCGAGCACCTCGGTCAGCTTGTTGGCCCCGGCCATCACGGTGGCGGCGTGCAGGCGCCCGGGCTGGCGGGAGAGCCGCTCGATGGGCCCGGAGATCGAGACCGCGGCGATGACCCGCCCGGAGGGAGAGCGGACCGGGGCCGAGACCGACGCGACGCCCGGCTCACGCTCGCCGACGCTCTGCGCCCAGCCCCGACGGCGCACCCCGGAGAGGGCGGTGGCGCTGAACGCGGCGCCCTGCAGGCCGCGGTGCAGCCGGTCGGGCTCCTCCCAGGCGAGGAGGACCTGGGCGGCCGAGCCTGCCCGCATGGAGAGCGTGGCCCCCACCGGGATGGAGTCGCGCAGGCCCACCGGGCGCTCGGCCGCGGACACGCAGACGCGGTACTCACCCTGCCGGCGGAAGAGCTGCGCCGACTCGTTCGTGTGGTCGCGCAGCGCGCCGAGCACCGGGCCGGCGGCGGCGAGCAGCCGGTCCTCGCCGGCCGCCGCGGCGAGCTCGCCGAGGCGGGGGCCCAGGACGAACCGGCCCTGCAGGTCCCGGGTGACGAGCCGGTGGTGCTCGAGCGCGACGGCCAGCCGGTGTGCCGTCGGGCGGGCGAGGCCGGTGGCCGTGACGAGCTGCGCGAGCGTCGACGGGCCGGCTTCGAGGGCGGACAGCACGATGGCCGCCTTGTCGAGGACGCCGACCCCACTGCTGTTGTCCATGTCCTGATATTGCAGTCTCAGTGCCTGAGACGCAAGTCCTTCGACCGTGTGCCCGTGCGAATCTCGGGTGTGGGTGAGGGCGCGCTCGATGTCCGGCTGCCCGTCTCGTCGTTGCACAGGCCATCGAGCGTGGCCGTTCCTGGAGGTGGTGTCGGTGGCCGGAACCCTGGCCGAGAAGGTGTGGGAGTCCCACGTCGTGCACCGGGGGGAGGGGGAGCCCGACCTGCTCTACATCGACCTCCACCTCCTCCACGAGGTGACCAGCCCCCAGGCCTTCGACGGGCTGCGCCTCGCCGGGCGCGGGGTGCGACGCCCCGACCTCACCGTCGCCACCGAGGACCACAACGTCCCGACGACGCCGGGACCCATCACCGACCCGGTGAGCCGCACCCAGGTCGAGACGCTGCGCCGCAACTGCGAGGAGTTCGGGGTCACCATCTACCCGATGGGCGACGCCGAGCAGGGCATCGTCCACGTCGTCGGCCCCCAGCTCGGGCTGACCCAGCCGGGGATGACGATCGTCTGCGGCGACAGCCACACCTCGACCCACGGTGCCTTCGGGGCGCTCGCCCTCGGGATCGGGACCTCCGAGGTCGAGCACGTCCTGGCGACCCAGACGCTGCCGCTCAAGCCGTTCCGCACGATGGCGGTCACCGTCGACGGGGAGCTGCCCGACGGTGTCACGGCGAAGGACGTCGTGCTCGCCGTCATCGCGAAGATCGGCACCGGCGGCGGCCAGGGGTACGTCATCGAGTACCGAGGCAGCGCCATCCGGGCGCTGTCGATGGAGGCGCGGATGACGGTGTGCAACATGTCGATCGAGGCCGGCGCCCGCGCCGGCATGATCGCGCCCGACGCCACGACCTTCGAGTACGTCAAGGGCCGCCCACACGCGCCGCAGGGGGCTGACTGGGACGCCGCGCTGGCCGCCTGGAGCCGGCTGCGCAGCGACGACGACGCCGAGTTCGACACCGAGGTGGTCCTCGACGCCGCGAGCCTGACCCCCTTCGTCACCTGGGGCACCAACCCGGGCCAGGGCAGCCCGCTGGGCGAGGCCGTCCCCGACCCCGAGCTGATGCCCGACGACAACGACAAGGTGACCGCCCGGCGCGCCCTGGAGTACATGGGGCTGCAGGCCGGGACGCCGCTTCGCGACATCCACGTCGACACCGTGTTCGTCGGCTCGTGCACCAACGGCCGGATCGAGGACCTGCGCGCCGCCGCCGAGGTGATCAAGGGGCGTACCGTCGCCGACGGCGTCCGGATGCTCGTCGTGCCCGGCTCCGCGCGCGTGCGGCTGCAGGCCGAGAGCGAGGGTCTGGATGCCGTCTTCACCGCCGCCGGCGCCGAGTGGCGGCTGCCGGGGTGCTCGATGTGCCTGGGGATGAACCCCGACCAGCTCGCGCCGGGGGAGCGCAGCGCGTCGACCTCGAACCGCAACTTCGAGGGGCGCCAGGGCAAGGGCGGGCGCACCCACCTGGTGAGCCCACTGGTCGCCGCCGCCACCGCGGTGCGCGGCACCCTGTCGAGCCCGTCCGACCTCGAGCCCGTGGAGGCGAGGGCCTGATGGAGCGCTTCACCACCCACACCGGCATCGGCGTCCCGCTGCGGCGCAGCAACGTCGACACCGACCAGATCATCCCCGCGGTCTACCTCAAGCGGGTCACCCGCTCCGGCTTCGAGGACGGGCTCTTCGCGGCCTGGCGCGCCGACGAGACCTTCGTCCTGAACGACCCGAGCTACTCGGCGGGTTCGGTGCTCGTCGCCGGTCCCGACTTCGGCACCGGGTCCTCGCGCGAGCACGCCGTCTGGGCGTTGATGAACTACGGTTTCCGGGTCGTCATCTCCTCCCGGTTCGCCGACATCTTCCGCGGCAACAGTGGCAAGCAGGGCCTGCTCACCGCGCAGTGCAGCCAGTCCGACGTCGAGCTGATCTGGAAGCTGCTCGAGAACGAGCCGGGCACGTCGGTCACCGTGGACCTGGAGTCCCGCACGGTCACCGCGGGCGACGTCGTCGCCCCGTTCGAGGTCGACGAGTACACGCGGTGGCGCCTCCTGGAGGGGCTCGACGACATCAGCCTCTCCCTCCGGCACGCCGACGACATCGACGCCTACGAGGCCGGACGGCCGAGCTGGAAGCCGACGGTCACCGGCTGAGCGTGTCGGCAGAACCGTTGCGGCGCAACGGTCCTGACGGATGACATGGCCCTGCGTCGGTGGACACTGGTGCCAGTGGGGCGGGTGAGGCTACCGACCGCTGGGCGATTGCGTTGTGCGACAGCGCAAACACGCCGACCGGGTGATGGACGGTGTGCCTCCCCGACCCCTATTTTCGGCTGATGCGGAACCACCGCTGCACAGGCAGCCGTCCGGGCCCCGGTCGCGCCGCCGTCACCGATGGAGGGACACAGTGAACAAGGCAGACCTCGTCAAGGAGCTGGAGAAGAAGCTCGGGAACCGCAAGGCCGCGAACGACGCCCTCGAGGCGGTCCTCGACATCATCGTCCGCGAGGTGGTGAAGGGCGGCAAGGTCGCGATCACCGGGTTCGGCACCTTCGACCGGGTCGACCGCGCGGCCCGCACCGGGCGCAACCCGCACACCGGGACCAGCGTGCGCATCCCCAAGTCCAAGGCGCCGAGGTTCCGCCCCGGCACCTCGTTCAAGTCCTACGTCCGCAAGCCGAGCAGCCTGCCCAAGTCGGCGCTCGCGACCGGCCGGGCGGCGGCGGGCACCGCCACCGCGGCCGCCGGTACCGGCACGCGGAAGGCCACGGCGGCGCCCGCCACGAAGTCGGCGGCGAGGAAGTCGGCGGCCACGGCGGCGCCCGCCACCAAGTCGGCGGCGAGGAAGTCGGCGGCCACCACGAAGTCGACGGCGAAGAAGTCCACCGCGAAGAGGGCCGCCGGCTAGCGCGGCGTCCGTCCCGGCCGGACCGTGCTGTGAGCGGCCCTCAGCGGACCGTCTCGCCCGGCCCGATGCCGACGAGCCACACCCGGACCGCGGTGCTGCCCTCGGCGTCGAGCTCGATGCTGACCCGCTGACCGACCCGCAGGTGCCGCAGCCCGCTCTGCTCGGCCGAGCCCGCGGGCACCGTCACCTCGACGCCGTCGTCGAGCAGCGCGCTCCCGGGCTCGTCGGGGCCGGGTGCCCGGTGGATCGTGGCCTGCACGCCCGGCAGGGTAGCGCGGGCGAGCGCTGCCGCGGTGCGCGGGCCGACCCCGAGCCCGACCGCGGCGACCAGCGCCGCCGCGTCGTCGACGTCCTGACGCAGCCCCGGCGCGGGCACCTCGAGCACGGTGTGACCGAGTGAGGCGTGCGTCGCGGCGCTGCCCGCCCCGAAGGCGGTCACCGCTCCCGGGCCGGCCGGCAGGGTGAGCAGCGCCGTCCCCGAGCCCTCGGCGTCGGGCAGCACGGCCCGATCGACCTGCGCGGCGGCGGCGAGCACGGCCCTGACCTCCGCCGCGGTCAGGGCGGGGTGGTCACCGAGGACGACGGCCACCCGCTCGGCCCCGACGGCGGCCGCCTCGGCCACCCCGGCGGCGACCGCCGCGTCGAGGCCTCCCCCCGGGTCGAGCACCGGCAGCGCGCCGTCCTGGCGGGCCCACCCCGAGACCCTCGGGTCGGCGGTGACGACGAGCACCGGCATCCGCCCGTCGGCGGTGCGCAGGGCCGCCACCGTGTCCCGGGCGAACGCCTCGGCGAGCGCCGCGCGCGCGTCACGGGGCAGCAGGAGGCGGCTCTTGGCGAGCGGGCCGCCCTTGACGGGCACGACGGCGGCCCAGGCGGGGGAGCGGGGCACACGGTGATCCTGACAGGACGACGTGGCGCACTCGACATCGTCCACCGTGCGGACCAGAATGCGGCACACGCGACCCACGGAAGGCACCAGGTGAGCACCCGCACGGACAACACCCGTCCCCTCGGCTACCGGATCGCCATCCGCATCCTGCGACCCCTCCTCATGGTGCTGACCCGCCGCGACTGGTCCGGCGCGGAGAACCTCCCCGCCCAGGGCGGCTGGGTCGTCGTCACCAACCACACCTCGCACCTCGACCCGCTGTTCTTCGCCCACTTCCTCGTCGACCACGGCCGTGCGCCGCGGTTCCTCGCCAAGCGGGAGGTGTTCTCGGTGCCGGTCGTCCGGGCGGTGCTCCGCTCGGCGGACCAGATCCCGGTCGAGCGGGAGAGCGGCCGCGCGGTCGACGCCTACCGCTCGGCGGTCCGAGCGGTGCAGGACGGCAAGTGCGTCGCCATCTACCCCGAGGGCACGCTGACCCGCGACCCGGACCTGTGGCCGATGCGGGGCAAGACCGGGGCCGCCCGGGTGGCGCTGGAGACACGCTGCCCGGTGGTGCCGGTGGCGCACTGGGGCGCCCAGGACGTCCTCGCCCCGTACTCGAAGGTGCCCCACCTCATCCCCCGGCGCACCGTGCACGTCCGGGCCGGCGAACCGGTGCGGCTCGAGGACCTCTACGACCGGCCGCTGACCACCGAGGTGCTGGCCGAGGCCACCGACCGGATCATGGCGGCCGTCACCGGGGTCCTCGAGGAGCTGCGCGGCGAGAAGGCGCCGAGCGAGCGCTACGACCCGCGGCGGCACGGTGTCACCCCGATCGGCCGCCCGCGTCCGTTGCGGGAGGCCTCGTGACGCACGCCGCCGTCTACGGCACCGGCAGCTGGGGCACCGCCTTCGCCGCCGTGCTCGCCGACGCCGGCACCACGGTCCGGATGTGGGGTCGCCGCCCCGAGGTCGTCGCGCAGGTCAACGCCGGGACCAACGAGGAGTACCTGCCCGAGCTCCGCCTGCCCCGCACCGTCACCGCCACCGAGGACCCCGCGGAGGCGGCCGACGGTGCCGACGTCGTGGTCCTCGCCGTGCCCTCGCAGACGCTGCGGGCCAACCTCATCGCCTGGGGCCACCTCCTGCCCCCGGACGCGGCCGTGGTGTCCCTGATGAAGGGGGTCGAGCTCGGCACGACGAAGCGGATGTCCGAGGTCGTCGCCGAGGTCGGCGGGGTCGAGGAGGACCGGGTCGTCGTCGTCTCCGGCCCCAACCTGGCCCGGGAGATCGCCGCCAAGCAGCCGGCCGCGTCCGTCGTCGCCTCGCGCAGCGACGAGATGGCCGTGCGTGTCGCCGACGCGTGCGCCGCCCCGTACTTCCGGCCGTACACCGGGCGTGACGTCGTCGGCACCGAGATCG
Source organism: uncultured Actinomycetota bacterium (assembly GCA_963772645.1). Taxonomy (GTDB): domain Bacteria; phylum Actinomycetota; class Actinomycetes; order Actinomycetales; family Dermatophilaceae; genus DASSQJ01. The sequence continues at coordinate 422,097 of CAVYYD010000015.1, read as the reverse complement.
CCGGCGCGACCAAGAACGTCATCGCCCTCGCGGTGGGGATGGCCGAGGGGCTGGGGATGGGTGACAACTCCAAGGCCTCGATCATCACCCGGGGGCTGGCCGAGACCACCCGCCTGGGCACCGCCCTCGGTGGCGAGGCGACGACCTTCGCCGGTCTCGCCGGGGTCGGCGACCTCATCGCCACCTGCATGTCGCCGCTGTCGCGCAACCACTCCTTCGGCGTGCGGCTCGGCCAGGGGATGGCCGTCGCGGAGGTCGTCGCGGTGACCCGGCAGACGGCCGAGGGGGTCAAGTCGTGCACGTCGATCCTCGAGCTGGCCCGCCACCACGGGGTCGACGTGCCGATCATCGAGCAGGTCGACGGCATGATCCGGCACGGGTACACCGCCGCCGAGGTCGCCCGCGCGCTGCTCTCCCGGCCCCGCAAGGCGGAGACGGCCTGACGCCGCCCGGCCGGGCCCGTTCGGCGGCCCCCGCTCGGCGCGCCGGACGGGGCGTCAGGCCTCGCGCAGGGCGAGGTCGAGGTCGGCCCACAGGTCCTCGACGTCCTCGATGCCGACCGAGAGGCGCACGAGCTCCTCGGGGACCCGCTCCGGCTCGTCGGGGTGCCGGCGTCGCCGCTCGAGCGTGCTCTCCACCCCGCCGAGGCTCGTCGCGTGGGCCCAGAGCCGGGTCGCGGCGCACACCCGCTCAGCGCCGAAGGCCCCTCCGGTGACCTCGACCGAGACGATCGCCCCGGTGCCCGGGTAGCGCACCCGGGTGACGACGGGGTGGCCCTGGAGTCGGCGGGCCAGCTCGGCGGCGTTGGCGGTGGCCCGCTCGAGCCGCAGGTGCAGGGTGCGCAGGCCGCGCAGGGCGAGCCAGGTCTCCACCGGCCCGGCCACACCGCCGTGCAGCTGGCGGTGTCGCTGCAGCCGCGCCGAGAGCGCGCGCCCACCCTCGGTGGGAGCGGTGACGAGGACCCCGAGCAGGAGGTCGCTGTGGCCGGAGAGGTACTTGGTCGCCGAGTGGACCACGACGTCGGCGCCGAGCTCGAGGGGTCGCTGGACCAAGGGGGTGGCGAAGGTGTTGTCGACGACGGTGAGCACGCCCCGCTCCCGGGCCGTGCCCGCGAGGGTCGCGAGGTCGGCGACCTCGAGCAGTGGGTTCGTCGGCGACTCGAGCCAGAGCAGGTCGGCGCCGTCGAGGGCGGCGATGACGGCAGCGGTGTCGGTGACGTCGACCCGGCGCAGGACCGCCGCCCCCTCGGCCTCGAGGCCGAGCAGGCTCGCGACGAGGCCGTTGTAGGCGGCGTCCGGGACGACGACCGTCCCGCCGTGCGGGAGGAGGGAGAGGGCGGCGGTCACCGCGGCCATCCCCGAGGCCGTGACGAGCGCGTCGCCGCCCTCGAGCGAGCCGACGGCCTCCTCGAAGGCGGTCCACGTCGGGTTGCCCGAGCGGGCGTAGCTGACCGGGCCGTCGGCGTGGTAGGTGGAGGTGAGGACCAGCGGCGCGCCCACCTGCGCCCCGGCCTCGGCGGGCACCCGGCCGAGGCTGACGACGCGGGTGGCCGCGGCGAGCTCACCGGGGACGCGGGACGGTTCGGCGGTCATCCGGGCAGCCTAGAGCCCGCTAGCATCGCCAGCGATGAGCGACCCCACCCCCGACCGCCGCATCCGCGTCGCCCTCGTCTTCGGGGGCCGGTCCTCCGAGCACGCGGTGTCCTGCGCCACCGCCGCCAGCGTGCTCGAGGCGATGGACCGCGAGCGCTACGACGTCATCCCGGTCGGCATCGCCCGAGACGGGCACTGGGTGCTCGCCCCGGACGACCCCGAGCCGCTGCGCCTGGCCCCCGGGCACACCCCCGAGGTGGACGGGACGTCGAGCAGTGTCATCGTGCCGACGAGCGCGACCGACCGGACGCTCGTCGTCCACGAGGCCGGGCAGCCACCGCGCACGCTGGGCGAGGTCGACGTCGTCTTCCCCCTGCTCCACGGCCCGTTCGGTGAGGACGGCACCATCCAAGGCCTGCTCGACCTCGCCGACGTGCGCTACGTCGGGTCCGGGGTCACGGCGTCGGCGGTGATGATGGACAAGCACATGATGAAGGTGGTCCTCGCCGCGGCCGGCCTGCCGGTCGGGCCGTACGTCGTCATCACCGACAAGGACTGGGGCCGGGACCGCTCGGCCGCACTGGGCCGGGTCGCGGCGCTGGGGTGGCCGGTGTTCGTCAAGCCCGCCCGGGCGGGGTCGAGCATGGGGATCACCAAGGTGGCCGGACCCGACGGCCTCGAGGCGGCGGTCGAGGCCGCGCGCCGGCACGATCCCAAGGTGGTCGTCGAGGCGGCGGTCTCCGGCCGGGAGATCGAGTGCGGCGTCCTCGAGGGCCACGGCACCGACCCGACCCGCACCAGCGTCCCGGGGGAGTGCGTCGTGCTGCGCGGCCACGACTTCTACGACTACGAGGCCAAGTACCTCGCCGGCGACGACGTCCGGCTCGACACCCCGGCGGACCTGCCGGGCGAGGTGGCCGAGCGCATCCGGGCGATGGCGGCGGCCGCGTTCGACGCCGCGGGCTGCGAGGGCCTGGCCCGGGTCGACTTCTTCCTCACCGACGACGGCCAGGTGCTGGTCAACGAGGTGAACACGATGCCGGGGTTCACCCCGAGCTCGATGTTCCCGCGGATGTGGGCGGCCACCGGGATCAGCTACCCCGAGCTCATCGACGAGCTCGTCGCCCTGGCGATGGAACGACGCGCCGGACTGCGCTGAGGTCAGGAGGAGCCGCCCGTGTCCTGGTACTCGCTCGCCTACCGTCTCGGAGTCACCCCGTGGGAGGGGTACCGGACCGCCGCGGCCCCGAGCATCGGGGAGCTCCTGGAGCGGGAGTCCGCGGACCGCTCCCGGACCCTCGGACGCGCGCTGGACCTCGGCTGCGGCCGGGGTGGCTACACCCGCTGGCTCGCCGACGCCGGCTGGGAGGCGGTCGGCGTCGACAACGTCCCCCGCGCGGTCGAGCAGGCGCGCGGACGGGCGGTCCCGGGGTCCAGCTTCACGGTCGCCGACGTCACCGACCTCGAGGCGTCCGGCCTCGGGCGGTTCGACCTCTTCCTCGACGTCGGCTGCTTCCAGGGCCTGGACCGCGCCGGGCGCCGGTCGGTCGGGCAGGGCGTGACGGCGCTGGCGAACGCGGGTGCCACCCTGCTGCTCCTTGCCTTCGGCCCCACGCTCCTGGGGCGGGTCGCCGGCGGGGTGTCCCGGGCCGAGGTCGAGGCGGCCTTCCCCGGGTGGGCCCTCCTGTCGGTCCGGCCGGCCGAGACGGCGGGGCTGGGGTGGCCGATGAGCCGGATGTCACCGCAGTGGTACCGTTTCGCCCTGCGCGCTGGCTGACCCCGGCGCCCGCCGGTTCAGCGGCACCGGAGCCCGTTGCGCGGGAGGGCGGAGGCGACCGCGGCGAAGGCGGGCAGGAGCAACGGCTCGGGTGCGTAGGCCTTGGGGACCAGCACCTCGACCGCCGGGTCGGTGCCGAACGAGGTGAACCGGGTGCCGTCGGAGAGGGGCTCGGGGATCCAGCCGACCCCGTCGACCTCGACGCACTCGGTGCTCGTCGGGGCCAGCGCGGCGACGCCGCACCGGGCGATCACCGCGGGGTCCCCCCAGGCGGCCACGGCCGGAGAGGACGGTGAGGTGTCCCGGCGCGCCATCCCCGAGACCGACGCCGGCCAGCGACCGGCGGCGGCCGCGCAGGCCGGGCCCGCGCCGGCCGGGACGGCCACCTCGACCGCGGACGAGCACGCCGACAGCACGGCGGCGGCGGCGCCGAGCGCCACCGCCGCCGTGAGGAGCCGGGTCGGGGTCAGACGTGGACCACCGTGCACGTCAGGGTGCGGGTGATGCCCTCGACGTCCTGGATCTTGGCGATGACGAGCTTGCCCAGCTCGTCGACGGTCTGCGCCTCGACCCGGGCGATGACGTCGTAGGGCCCGGTGACGTCCTCGGCGAGGACGCAGCCCTCGATGCCGGCGATGGTCTCGGCGACCGACGCGGCGCGTCCGACGTCGGTCTGGATCAGGATGTAGGCCTGTACCACTTGGTGCCACCTCGTTGTCGCAGGGTTGGGGCCCGCAGGCCCCCGTGTCCGGGACCCGTCGTGGACGGGCGCGGCACAGACGCTACCGTGCCGGGTGTCCCGACGTCATGGCAGGGAGGTACCGATGGAGCGGCTGCGTGACCTCGACGAGGGTGAGCTGCTCGGCCCGCGTCCTCCCTCGCTACGGCGGGACGCGTGGCGTGCTGCGCGATGCCGCACCGGTCGGCCCGGGCGACGACGCCGCCGTCGTCCTCGCCCCCTCCGGCTCGGTGGTCGCGACGACGGACACGATGGTGCGGGGCCGCGACTGGCGCGACGAGTGGTCCAGCGCCCACGACGTGGGCCGCAAGGTCGTCGCACAGAACCTCGCCGACGTCGCCGCGATGGGCGCCGCACCGACCGCGCTGCTCGTCGCCCTCATGGCCGACCCGCAGACCCCCGTCGACTGGTGCCTGGAGCTCGCCGACGGCATCGCCGAGGCGGCGGCGGAGGCCGGGGCGGAGGTCGTCGGCGGCGACGTGTCCGCTGCGGGCGAGGGCGTGGTCGTCGTCGCGGTCACGGCGCTCGGCGACCTGCGCGGCCGACCCCCGGTGCTGCGGTCCGGTGCACAGCCGGGGGACGTCGTGGCGGTCTGCGGCTCGCTCGGGCTCTCCGGGGGCGGGCTGGCGCTGCTCGGGCGGGGCGAGGGCCTCGGGGAGCCGGGGCCGAGCGGCGGCTCGGCGCGGGCGCGCGCGGTCTCCGGGCTGCTCGCCTACCACCGCGCACCGCGACCCCCGTGGGCGCGGGCCCGGTGGCCTCGGCGGCCCGGGCGACCGCCCTCATCGACGTCTCCGACGGCCTGGTCACCGACCTCGGCCGGCTCGCGCACGCCAGCGGCGTGCACGTCGACCTCGAGGGGAGCGTGCTGCGCGAGCACTTCGCCGACGGCCCGCTCACCCTCGCCCTCGGCGAGGAGGAGGCGCTGCGGCAGGTGCTCACCGGAGGCGAGGAGCACTCCCTCGTCGGCTGCTTCCCGCCGGAGGCCGACCTCGCCGCGCTCCCCGGGCCGGCCTGGGTCCGCGTCGGGCGGGTCGCCGAGGCCGGCGACGCCGGCCCCCGCGTCACCGTCGACGACGTCGTCCCCGACGCCCGCGGGTGGGACCACTTCCGCCGGTGACGCCACCGGGGCGAGGGTGAAGGTTCCGGCATCCGGAGGGAAGGTTCACCGGGGCGCGGGAATGGTGCTGGCGCGAGGGTGAAGGTTCCGGCATCCGGAGGGAAGGTTCACCGGGGCGCGGGAATGGTGCTGGCGCGAGGGTGAAGGTTCCGGCATCCGGAGGGAAAGTGCACGGGGACGCGGGACGGGCGGCCTCCCCGTGGGGTGGCCGCCCGTCCTCGGAGCGTCAGGGGTCAGCGCGTGACCTTGCCCGCCTTGAGGCAGGAGGTGCAGACGTTGAGGCGCTTCGGGGTGACACCGGCGTCGCCGACGAGCACCTTGACGCGCTGGATGTTGGGGTTCCAGCGGCGCTTGGTGCGGCGGTGCGAGTGCGAGATGTTGTGGCCGAAACCAGGGCCCTTGCCGCAGACGTCGCAGTTGGCAGCCACGGGTGATCTCCTACGAGTGCGTGATGGAGTGGTCGAGGATGGCGGCGCCGACCCGGCGCACGCGCAACCGGACAAGAGTAGCCGAGCCGCGCCCGGGCGACCAAAACGGCTGGCGGGCGGTGGCGGGGCCGGCCGATACGCTGACGGGCGTGCCCGCCGTGTTCACCGCCGCAGACGCCCGGCACTGGGCCCTGCTGACCCGTGCGGCGCTCGCGGCCCGCCGCACCGAGATCGACGACCTCAACGTCTTCCCGGTCCCCGACGGCGACACCGGCACCAACCTCTACCTCACCTTCGACGGCGCCATCGACGACGTCGTCAGCGCGCACGAGGCGGCCGGCATCCTCGGCGAGGCCAGCCTGGCGCAGGAGTGCCGCTCGCTGCGCCGCGCCATCCTGCTCTCCGCCCGCGGCAACTCCGGGGTCATCGCCAGCCAGATCGTCGGGGGCCTGTGCGACGTCGTCCTCGAGCGCGACGCCGAGGAGGTCGACGCCCCGCTCCTCGCCGCCTGCCTCGAGCGGGGGGCGACCGCCGCGCGGGCCTGCGTCGCACACCCGCAGGAGGGGACCATCCTCACTGTCGCCGATGCCGGAGCCGCCGCCGCACGCCGGGCGGCCGACGCCGGCGCCGGCCTCACCGACGTCTGCTCCGCCGCCGTCGACGCCGCCCGCGAGGCCCTCGCCCGCACCCCGGAGCAGCTCCCCGCGCTGGCCCGCGCCGGGGTCGTCGACGCCGGCGGCGCGGGGTGCGTCCTCATGCTCGAGTCCCTCCACCGGGTGGTCACCGGTACCTGGACCGCCACCGACGAGGGCCTGCTCTCGGCCGGCCCGGCGCTGCGCCGCCGCGACGAGTGGCACGCCGAGGCCGCCACCGGGGGCGGCGGTCGCGACCCCCTCGACGACGACTCCCGTCCGTCCCCGGACGGCCCCGCCTTCGAGGTGATGTACCTGCTCACCGGCGCCACCGCCGCGCAGGTCTCCGCGCTGACCAGCACCCTCGACGCGCTCGGCGACTCCCTCCTCGTCGTCGGCGGACCCGACCTCTGGAACGTCCACGTCCACGTCGACGACGCCGGTGCCGCGGTCGAGGCTGGGCTCGCGGCCGGTCGGCCCGAGCGGATCCGGATCACCCACCTGCAGAGCCAGGTCGCGGCCCGCGAGGAGCCCGGCGCCGTGGGCGTCGTCGCGTGCGCCCCCGGCCCGGGCGTGGCCTCCCTGCTCCGCGAGGCCGGCGCGGTCGTCGTGCCGTCTGCGCCGGGCCGACGCGCCTCGGCCCGCCAGCTGCTCGAGGCGGCCCGGGCCACCGGCGCCCGCGGGGTGGTCATCCTCCCCGGCGACCCCGACACCTTCCTCGCCGCGCAGGCCGCGGTGCAGGCCGCCGCCGGCGAGGGCATCGACGCCCACGTCGTCCCGGCCCGCACCACCGTCCAGTCCCTCGCCGCGCTCGCCGTCCTCGACCCAGCCCGCTCCGTGTACGCCAACGTCGTCGCGATGACCTCGGCCGCGGTGGCCACCCGGCACGGAGCGGTCACCGTCGCGACGAAGGAGGCACTGACCTGGGCAGGGGTCTGCCACCCCGGCGACGTCCTCGGCATCGTCGACGGCGACGTCGCCTTCCTCGGCGAGGACCTCGAGCGGGCCGCCCGCGAGGTTCTCGACCGCCTGCTGTCGGCCGGTGGCGAGCTGGTCACCCTCGTCGTCGGCGCCGACGCCGAGCCCGGCCTGGCGCGGCGCACCTCGGAGGCCCTGCTCCGCGACCGCCCGGAGCTCGAGGTCGTCGTCGTCGACGGCGGCCAGCCGGTCTACCCGCTCCTGCTCGGGGTCGAGTGAGATGGTCACCGAGTCCAGCCCGCTGCGCCCGGTCATCGCGAAGGCGGCCGAGGAGTTCGCCAAGTCCCGCGGCATCCGCACCGTCGGCGACCTGCTCGCCTTCTGGCCCCGCCGCTACCGCACCCGCGAGTCCGACCTCGGGACGGTGACCCCGGGCGAGTTCCTCGTCGGCGTCGCTGAGGTCAAGTCGGCGAACGTGCGCCGGATGCAGCGCCGTCGGGGGTCGATGCTCGAGGCGGTCATCACCGACGGCCGGCACGACCTCGACGTGACCTACTTCGCCGCCGCCCACGGCCACGCCAAGGCCCTGGTGCCCGGCGCCCGTGGCATCTTCGCCGGCACCGTGAGCCGGTACGGCCACCGGCTGCAGCTGGCCCACCCCGGCTACACGATGCTCGACGACTTCGACGCGGGGGAGCGCAAGGACCTCATCCCCATCTACCGCTCGGTGGGCAGGCTCCACACGTGGACGGTGACCGAGAGCGTCCGCCGGGTGCTCGACGTCCTCGACGACGTGCCCGACGCGCTGCCCGAGGAGGTCCGGCTTCGCCGTGGCCTCGTCGGGCGCACCGAGGCCCTGCGCGGCATCCACACCCCGGACTCGATGGCCGAGGTCGAGCGGGCCCGGCGCCGGCTGCGCTACGAGGAGGCCTTCGTCCTGCAGACCACGCTCGCCCGGCGGAGGCGCTCGGCCGCCGCGGACTCCACCCGGGCCCGCGCCGGCCGAGCCGACGGGCTGCTCGCGGCCTTCGACGCGCGGCTGCCCTTCGAGCTCACCGGCGGCCAGCGCGACGTCGGCTCGACGGTCGCCGCGGAGATGGGCCGTGAGGTGCCGATGCACCGCCTGCTCCAGGGCGAGGTCGGCTCCGGGAAGACCGTCGTCGCACTGCGGGCCATGCTCCAGGCCGTCGACAGCGGTGGCCAGGCCGCCCTGCTCGCGCCCACCGAGGTCCTCGCCGCGCAGCACCACGCGACGATCAGCCGGATGCTGGGGGGCCTCGCCATGGGCGGCATGCTCCCGCTCGGGGACGCGGCCCCGAGCGGCTCGACGGAGGGGACGCGGGTCGCCCTGCTCACCGGCAGCCGCTCGACCGCCGAGCGGCGCCACGCCCTGCTCGACGTCGCGAGCGGCGAGGCCGGCATCGTCGTCGGCACCCACGCCCTGCTCCAGGAGCACGTCGACTTCCTCGACCTCGCGCTCGTCGTCGTCGACGAGCAGCACCGCTTCGGGGTCGAGCAGCGCGACGCGCTGCGCGGCAAGGGCCGGACCCCGCCGCACGTCCTCGTCATGACGGCCACGCCGATCCCGCGGACCGTGGCGATGACCGTCTTCGGGGACCTCGAGACCTCGACGTTGCGCGAGCTGCCCGCGGGGCGGGCGCCGATCACGACGCACGTCGTGCCGGAGGGGAGGCCCGGCTGGATGGCGCGCACCTGGGCCAGGGTCGCCGAGGAGGTCGCCGCCGGGCGGCAGGCGTACGTCGTCTGCCCGCGGATCGGCGAGGACGACGAGCCGGACGAGGACACCGTCATCGCCGCCGAGGAGGACGAGGACGGTGACGCCCCGGAGCGGCCCGCGGCGCGCCCGCTGCACAGCGTCCTGGCCCTGCGCGAGGTGCTGGCGCAGGAGCCGTCGCTCGCGGCGTCACGGGTCGAGGTGCTGCACGGCCGGCTCGCCGCCGAGGACAAGGACGCCGTCATGGGCCGGTTCCAGCGCGGCGAGACCGACGTCCTGCTCTCGACGACGGTCATCGAGGTCGGGGTCGACGTGCCGAACGCGAGCGTCATGGTCGTCATGGACGCCGACCGGTTCGGGGTCTCCCAGCTGCACCAGCTGCGCGGGCGGGTCGGCCGGGGCGGCCACCCGGGGATCTGCCTGCTCGTCACCGGCACCGAGGCCGAGGCATCCCTCGCCCGGCTCGATGCCGTGGCCGCGACGACCGACGGGTTCGAGCTCGCCCGCCTCGACCTCGCCCAGCGGCGCGAGGGGGACATCCTCGGCGCCGCCCAGCACGGCCGGCGCACCCAGCTGGAGTTCCTCCACATCCTCGAGGACGAGGACGTCATCGCGGCGGCCCGCGAGGACGCCTTCGCCCTGGTCGACGCCGACCCCGACCTCACCGGCCACCCGCTCCTCGCGGCCGCGGTCAGGGAACGGGTCGACGCCGAGCAGGCCGCCTACCTGGAGCGCGGCTGATGACCCGCGTCATCGCGGGCTCGGCCGGCGGGCGGAGCCTGCGCACCCCGCCGGGCTCGAACACCCGGCCCACGAGCGAGCGGGTCCGCGAGGCCCTCTTCTCCGCCCTCGAGGCCCGGGAGGCGGTCCGGGGTGCCCGGGTCCTCGACCTCTACGCCGGCTCCGGAGCGCTCGGCCTCGAGGCGGCGAGCCGGGGCGCCGCCGCGGTCGTCCTCGTCGAGTCCGACCGGCGGGCCGCCGACGTGGCGGCGCGCAACGCCCGCGACCTCGGGCTGGAGCAGGTCCGGGTGGTGCGGCAGTCGGTCGTCGGGTTCCTCTCCGGCGACGCCGACGCGCGCTACGACCTCGCCCTGCTCGACCCGCCGTACGACCTCGACGAGGACGCCCTGGCCGCCGACCTCGGCCGCCTCGCCGGCGGCCGCCTCGCCGGCGGCTGGCTCGCCGGCACCGGGCTCGTCGTCGTCGAGCGCTCGACCCGGTCGCCGGAGCCGAGCTGGCCGGCCGGCCTCGAGCCGTCGGGCCGGCCACGGCGCTACGGCGAGACGACGCTCTGGCTCGCCGCCGGCAGCGGACCGGCCGGGGCCGGGCACCGGGCGCCGCGGCCGGAGGTGGGCAGGTAGGTTGGCGCGGGTGAGCGAGCGCGTGCGCCGGGCCGTCTGCCCCGGCTCCTTCGACCCGGTGACCGGCGGGCACCTCGACATCGTCGAGCGGGCCGCCGCGCTCTACGACGAGGTCGTCGTGGCGATCCTGCACAACCCGGCCAAGGCGGGCACCTTCGCCCCCGCGGAGCGGATCGCGTTCGTCGAGGCCGCGGCCCGGGACCTGGGCCTGGGGGACCGGGTGCGGGTCGAGGCCTTCGCCGGCCGGCTGCTCGTCGACGTCTGCCGCGACGTCGACGCCGAGGTCGTCGTCAAGGGCCTGCGGGGCGGCACCGACTTCGCCTACGAGCTGCCGATGGCCCTGATGAACCGCCACCTCACCGGGGTCGAGACGGTCTTCCTGCCGGGGGCCCCCGACCTCGAGCACGTGTCGAGCTCGCTGGTCAAGGAGGTCGTCCGGTACGGCGGCGACGTCACCGGCCTCGTCCCGGACCAGGTCCGGGACGCCCTCGTCACCCGGTTGCGTGGCGACGGCTGAGGCAGCGCCCGCGCGCGAGCGGACCCCCCCGGGCCGCAGCGCGGGGTTCCGGCCCGACATCGAGGGCCTGCGCGCGCTCGCCGTCGGGCTCGTCCTCGCCTTCCACGCGGGCCTGCCCGTGCGCGCCGGCTTCGTCGGCGTCGACGTCTTCTTCGTCATCTCCGGCTTCCTCATCACCGGGCTGCTCCTCGGTGAGCTCGAGCGCACCGGTCGTATCTCGTGGCTGCGCTTCGTCGGCCGCCGCATCCGGCGCCTGCTGCCCGCCGCCGTCCTCGTCCTCGTCGTCGTGTCGGCGGTGTCCTTCGTCGTCATCCCCGGCCTCCGGCGGCGCGACGTGGGCCACGACGTCATGGCCGCGGCGACGTACGTCGTCAACTGGGTCCTCGCCCGCCGGGAGGTCGACTACCTGGCCTCCGACCTGCGGCCCTCCCCGGTGCAGCACTACTGGTCGCTGTCGGTGGAGGAGCAGTTCTACGTCATCTGGCCGCTGCTCATCCTCCTCGTCGCGGTCGTGGCGCGCCGGCGGTCGCGGCGCGCCGTGGGCACCGCGCTCGGCCTGCTCGTCGGCGCCTCGTTCCTGTGGTCCCTCCTCGCCTCGCACGTGATGCCGCGCCAGTCCTTCTTCACGACGACGACCCGGATCTGGGAGCTCGGGGTCGGCGCCCTGCTCGCCGCCTGGCTCGCCGGCCGTCCCCGGCCCGAGCGGCCGGCCCGCGGCTCGGCCGCCCTCGGCTGGGCCGGGCTGGCGGCGGTCCTCGCGGTGGCGCTGCTCCTGCCGGCCGGTCTCGAGTGGCCGAGCGGGTGGGCGCTCCTCCCGACCCTGCCCACCGCCCTGGTCATCTGGGCCGGGTGGCAGGGGAGCCGGCGCGGTCCGGCGCGCCTGCTCGGCACCCGCCCACTGGTCTGGGTGGGTGGGCTGTCGTACTCGATCTACCTGTGGCACTGGCCGGCGATCGTGCTCGGGGAGTGGACGGTGGAGGACCTCACCGACGGCCGCGCCCCGCGGTGGCTGCCCATCGTGCTCGCCCTGGCCGCCGTCCTCCCGGCATGGCTCTCCTGGCGGTACGTGGAGTCGCCGATCCACCACGGGCCGTGGCTGCGGGGCCGCCCGCGCGCGCTGCTGGCCGCCGGGCTGGGCCTCTCCGCCGTCGGGGTCCTCGCCGCGCTCCCGCTCCTGCCGCTCCGCTCGCCCTTCGCCACCTCGCCACCGGGCGGGGTGCTCCCACCGCTCTCCGAGCTCGGCGCCGCCACCGTCACCCCGGGCCGGCCGGCGAGCGGGACCGACGACCCCGGCTGGGCGGTGCCCGACCCGCTCGTCGCCGGCGAGGACCGTCCCGACGCCGACGTCGGCGGCTGCCAGGTCGACGCCGCCGCCGCCGGCCCCGTCCGGTGCGTCTTCGGGGACCCGCGGGGTGCGGTGACGGTGGCGCTCGTCGGCGACTCCAAGGCCATGCAGTGGCTCCCGGCGCTCCAGCAGTACGGCCGTGACCGGCACTGGCGGATCGTCACCTACGGCAAGTCCTCGTGCCCCCTGTCCGCCAGGCCGACCGCCGTCCTCGGCCGGCACTACGCCACGTGCGACGCCTGGAACGCCGCCGTCGTCGCCGCGCTGCGGGCCGACCCCCCGGACGCCCTCGTCGTCTCCGGCTTCGCCGACCTCGGCTGGGACGGCACCCGCCCCGACCGGCAGACCCTCGTCGAGGGCTATGCGGCCCGGTGGCGCTCCCTGGCCGCAGACGGCATCCCCGTCGTCGTCCTCGGGGACAACCCGGTCTCCCCGGACGACCTCGACATCTGTGCGGCCCGCCACCCCCACGACCTGGACCGCTGCAGCTTCCCGGAGGCGGCCGCCGTGGCCGGCAGCGGCCTGCCGGTGCAGCGCGACGCCCTCGCCCTCGCCGGGCCCGAGGTCGCCCTCGTCGACCTCACCCCGTACTTCTGCCCGGGCGGGACCTGCCCGGTCGTCGTCGGGCACGTCACGGTGCACCGGCCCGGTGACCACGTCACCGCCACCTTCGTGCGCACGCTCGCCCCCGAGGTGGGGCGGGCCGTCGACGCCGCCCTCGCCCGGTGAGCCCCGGCCCCGGCAGCGCCGGCCGGTTTGGGCTCGAGCCGTGGGACCGGTAACCTTGACCTTCGGTCTGCGTCCGTGTGGCGTGGCCGAACCGATCCTGACCACTCCCGAAGGCCCATGACTCGCCCCGACCCCCGGTCCCCGTACGTGCTCGACACCAAGCTCGTCGGACGCCGACCCGGGACGATGCACGAGCTGGAGCGTGAGGTCGGGGCGCCGAGCGATCTCGGCACCGACGTCATCCGCGTCGAGGAGGGAGCCCCGCTCCACCTCGAGGTCCGGCTGGAGTCGGTCGTCGAGGGCGTGCTCGTCACCGGTTCGGTCCGTGGCACGGCGACCGGCGCCTGCGTGCGGTGCCTGGACCCCGTCGCCGAGGAGGTCGACGGGAGCTTCCAGGAGCTGTTCGTTCACGCCGATCGGCACGTCCACCACCAGGAGGTGGGGGACGAGGACGCCGACGAGGAGTACCAGATCGAGGACGGCTACATCGACCTCGAGCCGGTGCTCCGGGACACGGTGGTGCCTGCACTGCCGTTCCAGCCGGTGTGCCGGCCCGACTGCCCCGGGCTGTGCTCCGAGTGCGGCCAGCCGCTCGCGGAGGACCCGGGGCACCGGCACGACCAGATCGACCCCCGCTGGGCGGCGCTCACGGCCTTGGCCGAGGAGCCGCCCTCGACGACAGAGAAGAGGACCTGACGTGGCCGTTCCGAAGCGGAAGATGTCGCGCTCCAACACCCGCTCGCGCCGCGCCAACTGGAAGGCCACGGCGGTCACCACGACGACCTGCCCGCAGTGCAAGGCGCCGACCCAGCCGCACGTGGCGTGTCCCTCCTGCGGCACCTACAAGGGCCGCCACTACGGCGCCGCCGAGCGCTCCGAGCACCAGGGCTGACCCGGCCCCGATGGGCAAGGGGTCGGCTTCGGCCGGTGACCTGGCGCCGCTGCGCCCCGTCGCCGAGCTGCTCCACGACCTGCAGGAGGTCACCGGGGCCTCGCTCGACGAGGCGCTCCTCCAGCGGTCCCTGACGCACCGCTCCTACGCCTACGAGGCCGGGGGAGTGCCGCACAACGAGCGGCTCGAGTTCCTCGGCGACTCGGTGCTCGGGCTCGTCGTCACGACGACGCTCTACGAGGCCCACCCGGAGACCAGCGAGGGGCAGCTGGCCAAGCTGCGCGCCGCGGTCGTCAACATGCGGGCCCTCGCCGACGTCGGGCGCACCCTCGGGCTCGGCGACCACCTCTTCCTCGGCCGCGGCGAGGAGGCCACCGGCGGGCGGGACAAGGACTCCATCCTCGCCGACACCGTCGAGGCGGTGATCGGCGCCGTCTACTCGTGGGCCGGCATCGACGCCGCCGCCGAGCTCGTCCACCACCTGCTCGACCCGCTCCTGGCACAGTCGGCCACCCTCGGAGCCGGCCTGGACTGGAAGACGAGCCTGCAGGAGATCTCCTCCCGGCACGGCCTCGGCGCCCCCGAGTACGGCGTCACCGAGGACGGTCCCGAGCACGCGAAGTGGTTCGAGGCCCAGGTCAGCGTCGGCGGCGAGGTCCTCGGCCGCGGTGCGGGCCGGACCAAGAAGGTCGCCGAGCAGGAGGCCGCCGCCCTCGCCTGGACGGCGGTCCGGGACGCGCACGAGCGCCCGGCCGCCGAGGGCCAGGAGGAGCCGGGCCCCGAGGACGACGCCGAGAGTGCCTGAGCTGCCGGAGGTCGAGGTCGTCCGGCGGGGGCTGGCCACGCACGTGGAGGGGCGCCGCGTCGCGGAGGTCGAGCTGCGCGGCCACCGGGTCGCTCGCCGCCACCTCCCCGGGCCCGAGGACCTCGCCGCACGGCTCACCGGGCGGCGGGTCGCGGCCGTCCGGCGGCGGGGGAAGTATCTGTGGTGGGACCTCGAGGACGACCTCGGCCTCCTGCTCCACCTCGGGATGAGCGGCCAGCTGCTCGTGGAGGACGCCGACGCACCCGACGAGCGTCACCTGCACGCCCGGTTCCGGTTCGCCGACGACGGCCCCGAGCTGCGCTTCGTCGACCAGCGCACCTTCGGTGGCCTGGCCCTCTCCGACCTCGCGCCCGGCGGGGTCCCCGCGGCGATCGCGCACATCGCGCCGGACCCGCTCGACGCCGCCTTCGACCGCGCGGCGGTCGTCCGCCGGGTCAAGGGCAAGGACTCCGGCATCAAGCGGGTGCTGCTGGACCAGGGCGTGGTGTCCGGGATCGGGAACATCTACGCCGACGAGGCCCTGTGGCGGGCCGGCGTGCACGGCGAGCGGCCGGCGAGCGCCCTGAGCACACCGAGGATCGGGGCGCTGCTCGACCACGCCACCGACGTCATGCGCGAGGCCCTCGAGGAGGGCGGGACGAGCTTCGACGCGCTCTACGTCAACGTCAACGGCGCCTCGGGGTACTTCGACCGCTCGCTCGCCGCCTACGGTCAGGCCGGCCGACCCTGCCGCCGGTGCGGCACCCCCATCCGCCGCGAGCAGTTCATGAACCGGTCCTCGTTCTCCTGCCCGCGGTGCCAGCCCCGGCCCCGGCGGCTCAGGGCACCGGCAGGTCCGTCAGCGTGACCTTCCGCCCGGTGTGCCGCTCGGAGATCTCGGCGAACGCCGCCCGCACCGTCTTCACGTAGAGGTGCGCGCCGGTGATGCTCGGGTGGATGCCGTCGGACTGCAGCATCCCCGAGGTGCCGGCCAGGGCCCGGTCCCACTCGGCGACGGCGACGTTGTCGAGCCCGGCGACGACCTCGCGCAGCCGGGCGTTGTCGCCGGCGGCGCGGGCGAACCGGCCGTGGACGGTGACGATGACGACCATCCGGTCCGGGCCGAGGAGGTCGAGGACCCGGCGGACGGCCTTCGGGTCGGTGCCGAAGTTCGTCCCGAAGGCGAGGACGACGGCGCGGCGCAGCGAGTCCCCGCGGGCCCCGACGAGACCGGGGGCCTGGCTCCACCGCCGGTTGGAGCGGGCGTCGATCCGCACCTTCGGGAAGTAGTACGCCATCGCGGGAGCCGAGCCGACGAGCATCGAGTCGCCGAAGGCGTCGACCTGCGAGCCGTCGGGCATCGACCAGTCCTGCCCGACCGGCGCGGCCGGCGCGGCCGGGGCGGCCCCGGTGCTGCGCGCGCTCGCCGTGGGCGACGGGGAGGTCGACACGTCGGGGGCCGTGGTGGGGCTCGGTGACGGCTGCTCGGCGGCGAGCGCCGCCTCCCCAGCCCGGATCAGCTCCTCGGTCGAGGTGCGCTCGGGGGCGGTGAGCAGCACGGCGACGAGCACCACCGCCAACCCGGTGGTGAGCGCCCACACCGCCCGGGCCCGACGGGTGCCGAGGCCGCGCAGCCCGGCGGTGGCCGCCGCCGCGGCCCCGGAGAAGCCGAGCCGCCGCACCGGGGTCTCGACGAAGCGGTAGGAGAGGTCGGCCGCGGCGAGGGTGACGGCGACGCACCAGAGCCGGGAGAGGAGGTAGGCGCTGCCGCCGGGCTGCACCGGCAGGTCCTGGCCGACGACGAGGACGACCGGCCAGTGCCAGAGGTAGATGCCGTAGCTGCGGGCCCCGACCCAGCGCACCACCGGCAGCTCGAGGAGGGCCCGGACCCGGCCGGGTCGCTCGACCACCGCGAGGAGCAGCCCGGCGGTCGCGACCGAGGCGAGGAGGATCCCGCCGCGGAAGGTCAGCGGAGAGCCCTCGTCGACGGTGAGGAGGAGGGCGGCGATGGTCGCGAGTGAGGTGCCGAGGACGCGGCGCCGGTGCCGGGCCCACGCCGGGGTGCGGGTCCACGCCCGGTGCGGGGCCGCCCAGGCGAAGGCCAGGGCGGCACCGGTCATCAGGCCCATCACGTGGGTGTCGGTGCCGTAGTAGACGCGGGTGGGGTGGTCCGGGTCGAGGTGCAGGGCCATGAGGAGCGCGGAGGCCGCCGCGGCCGCGAGGGCGAGCGCGGCTCGGGCCTCGGGCCGGTGGACGAGGCGGAGCAGGAGGATCGTGACGAGCGGCCAGAGCAGGTAGAACTGCTCCTCCACCGCGAGCGACCACAGGTTGGCCAGGAGCACCGGTGCGGTGCTCGCGAAGTAGTCCGACCCGGCGGCGATCTCGAGCCAGTTCGAGGTGAACGTCGCGGCCCCCACCACCTGCCGGCCGACGCCGACGAGCAGGTCGCCCTCGGCGAGCCGGGCCAGGAGCACCGCGCTCGGCACGGTGAGCGCGAGGGCCGGCAGGAGCCGGCGGGCGCGGCGGGCCCAGAAGCCCGGGAGGTCGAGCGTGCCCGTGGCGGCCATCTCGCGGACGAGCAGCGTGGTGATGAGGAAGCCGGAGACGACGAAGAAGACGTCGACCCCGAGGAAGCCCCCGGGCAGCCAGGCCGGGTCGAGGTGGAAGACGAGCACCGCGGTGATGGCGAGCGCGCGCAGGCCGTCGAGCCCGGGGAGCCGCGGTGCAGGCACCGGCGGCGGCACGGTGCCACCCCGCGGTCCGGTGCCGCCCCGCGGTCCGGGGGTCCTCGCCGGGGGACGCGGGGTCGCCACGGTGCCGGGCCGCCGCTCCATGGGACCACCGTAGGGACCTGTGGGGACAGTGTGACGGAGGCGCGCAGTGGGACGGCAGTGGCGGGTGGTGGCGGCGTGGGTCGACTCGGGCCGAGGAGGCGCCCACCTACGATGCCGGGGTGGAGCGAGCGGAGGAGATCAGGGGCACGGTGTTCGTCCGCGGGCACGTCCAGGGTGTCGGCTTCCGCTGGTGGACCCGGGCCCGCGCCCTCGAGCTCGGGCTCGCCGGGTGGGCCCGCAACACCGACGACCGGCGCGTCGAGGTGGTCGCCGAGGGGCCGCGCGAGGATGTCGAGCGGCTCGTCACGCTGCTCGCCGAGCGGGTGTCGAGCGCCGGCCGGCCGGGCAGGGTCGTCTCGGTCTCGGGGGTGCAGTGGTCGGCGGCCCGTGGCGAGGCGGGGTTCCAGGAGCGCTGACCGCCCGCTGACCGCCCGGTGGACGGCCGGTGCGGCGGCGCGGGGGCCGTTCCTACGATGGCACGGTGAGCGACGACGGCGTGCCCGAGGACCTCGCGCGGCTGCGGTCGAGCATCGACAACATCGACGCCGCGCTCGTCCACCTGCTCGCGGAGCGCTTCAAGTGCACCCAGGCGGTGGGTGAGCTCAAGGCCGCCCGGGGGATGCCACCGGCGGACCCGGAGCGAGAGGTCGAACAGGTGGCCCGGCTGCGGTCCCTGGCCGACGAGGCCGGCCTGGACCCCCAGTTCGCCGAGGCGTTCCTCGGCTTCATCATCGCCGAGGTGATCCACCACCACGAGCGCATCGCCGGCGCCGGCGGCTGACCGCGGCGACCGGGCCGTGTGAGGCCGGGCACCCGCGCCGCCCGGAACCGCCGGAGCGTGGGGACACTGGAGGGGCAGACGGCGCGGAAGGAGGCGGCCCGCGTGCCCAGGGTGCGCGACCTGTTGTACCGCTTCCGCCCGGCGGGTGCGCCGGGCCCGGCGGGCTCCGCTGCGGTGCCCGCGGACCGCGTCGCCGACCGGGCCGCCGAGCTGGAGCCCGTCTTCGTCCTCCTGGCCGAGACCGAGAGCCGGTGTGCCGCGGTGCGCCTCGAGGCGCAGCAGGACGCCGAGGCCCGCACCGAGCGCGGGCGCCAGGCCTCCCGCCAGGTGTTCGCGGACGCGCAGGCGCAGGCCGCCGCCGACCGTGCCGCGGCCGCCGCGGCGGTGGTGTCGGAGGCGGCGGGGGAGGCCGCCGCCGCCCTCGACGGGGCACGGGCGGAGGCCGAGCGCCTGCTCGCCCGGGCGCAGGAGCGGGCACCGGCCTGGGCGCAGCAGGTCGCCCGCCGGGTCGAGGAGCTGCTCGGGGCCGAGCCGGAGGTGGGCAGGCGATGAGCGCCGGCTGGGTCGCCGGGACGGTACGGGCACGGGCGATGAGCCGGCGCCGTCTGGGGCGGGTCGCGGTCCGCGAGCTGGCCGGCGCGCCCGACCTGCAGACCGCGTTGTCCCGGCTGTCCCGTTCCCCCTACGGGCGCGAGGTCCGGGCCGGGATGACCCTGGCCGAGGCGGAGCGGGCCGTGGTCGCCGTGACGTTGTGGAACGTCCGCGTCCTCGCCGGGTGGCTGCCCCGTCAGGGGGTGCCGGCTCTGCGGGTACTCCTCAGCCCGGTCGAGGCCGCGAACGTCGTCGACCGCCTCGACCACCTCGTCCGCGGCACCCCCGGCCCACCACCGGTCCCGCACCGGGTGGGTGGGCTCGGCACGACGTGGAGGCGGCTGGCGGCGACGAGCACGCCCGAGGAGGTGCGGGCGGCCCTCGCGGCCTCGCCGTGGGGCGACCCCGGCGGGACCTCCCTACGCGAGGTCGCGCTCGCGCTGCGGCTCACCGCGTGCGACCGCGTGGCGTCGGCCGTCCCGCCAGCCGCCGACTGGGCCTTCGGGGCGGCCGCCCTGCTCGTCGCCCGCGAGGTGGCCGACGGACGGCTGCCCCTGCCCGCCCGGGTCCACGACGACCTCGCCGTCGTCCTCGGTCCCGACGTGGCCGAGGCGACCTCGCTCGCCGCGCTCGCCGCGTCCCTGCCGCCCGCGGCCCGGTGGGCGCTCGAGGGCGTCGAGGCCCGCCGGGACCTCTGGCGGGCCGAGGCCCGGTGGTGGTGGCGGGTCGAGCGCGACGGGTTCCGGCTCTCGCGCCGCTCCACGCCCGGACCGGAGGTACCCCTCGGGACGGTCGCCCTCCTGGCGACCGACGCGTGGCGGGTGCGGGCCGCGCTCGAGGGCGCCGCCCGGCACGGCCGGGCGAGGGAGGACCTCGATGCGGTGGCGTGAGTCGATGAACCCGGTGGCCATGCAACGCGTCGCCCTCGCGGCTCCGCAGCCTGCCCTGCGCGACCTGCTCGTCGCGGTCGCCGACGCCGGGACCGTCGAGGTGGACCGGGTGGCCGCCGAGGCGGGCGACGGGCGCACCGAGGGACCGGCCGAGGCGCTGCTGCGCCGGCTGCCGGCCGCGCCGGCCGCGCCGGCCCTGTCCGCCGCGGCGCCCGACCTCGACCGGTGGGAGCACGAGGGCCGCGGCGACCTCGTGGCGGGGGAGGCCGAGCTCGAGCAGGTGGCCGCGGCGGCGGTGACCCGCGGCAGCGTGAGCGCGATCCTCGGCTGGATGCCCGAGGGCGAGGTCGACCGGCTGGCCCGGCGCGTGGCGGCAGCAAGGAGGTGCCGTCGTGCCGCTGCGGCACCCGCCCGGTGTCCAGCCCCCGACCCTCCTCGCCGCGGAGGGCTCCGCGCGCGAGTTCGCCCCCCTCGTCGAGACCTACGCGACGGTCCCGTACGTCGACCTCGACCCCTCGCTCGTCGCGGGCCTCGCCTACGTCGTGATGTTCGGGATGATGTTCGCCGACGTCGGCCACGGGGCCCTGCTCCTGGTCGCGGCCCTCGCCGTGCGCGCCGGGCGGTGGACGCGGCTGCGCCGGCTGCGCCCGGTGTGGCTCTTCCTCGCCGGCGCAGGCGCCGCGAGCATGGCCTTCGGCGCCCTCTACGGCGAGCTGTTCGGGCCGACCGGCGCGATCCCGGTGATCTGGCTCGAGCCGCTCGACCACCCGGTCGAGCTGCTCGGCGCGGCGGTCGGGGTCGGCGCGGTCCTCCTCGCCGGCGCCTACGCGCTCGGCACCGTCAACCGCTTCCGAGAGGGGGGCTGGCGGGCGGCGGTGTACGCGCCGTCCGGGCTCGCCGGCTCGGCGGTCTTCCTCGGCCTCGGCGGCGTCGTCGGCGGCCTCGTCCTGGGCTGGGCATGGGTGGTCGCGCTCGGGGTCCTCCTCGCCGTGGCCGGGCTCACCGTGGCCGGCGGGGGGCTCTACGCCGCCGCCGGCGGGGGCGGGGCCGGGATGGCCGAGGCGGCGGTCGAGGTGTTCGACCTCGTCGTCCGGCTCGGGTCGAACCTCGTCAGCTTCGCCCGCCTCGCCGCCTTCGGGCTCACCCATGCCGCGCTGGGCCTGGTCATCTGGCAGGGGACGACGGCGCTGGCGGGCCGGGGCGGCTGGGGCTGGGTCGCCGCGGGCGTCGTGTTCCTCCTCGGCAACGCGCTCGCCGTCGCCCTCGAAGGGCTCGTCGCCGCGATCCAGGCCCTCCGGCTGGAGTACTACGAGCTCTTCTCCCGCATCTTCGACGGCGTCGGGCGCCCCTTCCGGCCCTGGCGCATCCCGCTCGACCCACTGGAGGCGCCATGTTGACCTGGCTCGTCGCCCTGCCCGCACTGCTGCTCGCCACCGCCGGGACCGGCTGGCTGGTGCGCCGCCGGGGCCGCCGCGGGCTCGCCCTCGTCGTGGCGGTCGACGCGGTCCTGCTCCTCGCCTCGGTGGCGCTCCTCGTCGTCGCCGCGACCGCCGGCACGGCCGTGGCCGGCGGGGCGGCCGTGGCCACCGGGGCGGCCGCGCTGCCGGCCGCCGTCCCGGCGGCGACCACGGTGGCCAACGGCTCGGCGCTGATCGGCGCCGCGATCGCCGTCGCCGGCTCCTCCATCGGGGCGGCCATCGCCGTCGCCTACACCGGCTCCGCCGCGCTCGCCGCGATGAGCGAGCGGCCCGAGCTGTTCGGTCGGGCGATGGTCATCGTCGGCCTCGCCGAGGGCATCGCGATCTACGGCCTCATCGTCTCCGTCATCCTGATCGGGAAGGCATGAGCGGGGTCGCGGCCATCGGCAGGCCGTCCGAGGTGGCCGGCTTCGCGCTCGCCGGCGCCCGGGTCCTGCCGGCCCGCAGCGTCCCCGAGGCCCGAGCCGCCTGGGCGGCCCTGGCCGGCGAGGTCGCGGTCGTCGTCCTCACCGCGGAGGCCGCCGCGGCCCTCGCCGAGGAGCGCCTCCGACCGCAGGGCCCGCTGACGGTGGTGATGCCCGCGTGACGACCCGCGACCCGGTCCACGGCCCTCGCTCCGCTGCGGCGGGCGCTGCTCGAGGCCGCCCGTGCCGACGCCGAGGCGGTGCGCGCGAGCGGCGGCCGCCCGGGCCGAGGCCGACCAGGCCGAGGCCGAGCACCGCGCCGCCGACATCCGCCAGGAGTCCCGGGCCCGCGGCGCCGCCGACGGTGCGCAGCGGGTGGAGGCGCAGCGGGCCGCGACCCGGCGGGAGGCCCGGGCGGTCGTGCTGCACGCCCAGCGTCAGGCCTACGAGCGGCTGCGGTCCGCTGCCGTCGCGGTGGTCGCCGACGACCTGGCCCGACCAGCGGTGCGGCAGCGGCTGCACGAGGTCGTCGGTGAGTCGCTCGGTCCGGACGCCCGGGTCGAGGACGCCGCCGGTGGGGGGCTCGACGGCTCGAGCGCGGACGGCCGGCGGGTCGACGCCTCCGCCGCCCGGCTCGTCGACCTGGCCCTCGCCGGCATCGACCTCGACGGGCTGTGGGCGCCGTGAGCGGCGCGGTGGGCGCGGTCGTGCGGGTCAGCGGCCCGCTCGTCGAGGCGGACGGGCTGGCGGGGGCGGCGATGGCCGAGATGGTCTCGCTCGGGGCGCTCGGCCTGCCCGGGGAGGTCGTCGCGATCGACGGTGACGCCGTGACGGTTCAGGCGTACGAGTACACCGGTGGGCTCGCGGTCGGGGCGCAGGTCGTGCGCCGGGGGCACCCGCTGACCGCGCGGCTCGGCCCGGGGCTGCTCGGCGGCATCGTCGATGGGCTGCTGCGGCCGCTCGGCCCGGCGCCGACGTGGCTCGCGCCGGACGCCGACCGCGGCGTGGCCACCCGGACCTGGCCGTGGCAGCCACGGGTGAGTGCCGGCGACGAGGTCGGTGAGGGCGAGGTGCTCGGCACGATCGCCGCCGCCGGCGGGCTCGAGGTGCGCGTCCTCGTGCCGCCGCGGACGGGCGGCACCGTCGGAGCCCTCGCCGCCCCCGGGCCGCGGACCGAGGCGGAGGTCCTGGCGACCGTGGGCGGAAGACCGGTGCGGGCCACCACCGACTGGCCGGTCCGCGAGCCGAGGCCGGTCCGGCGCCGGCTCGGGACCCGGGAGCCGCTGCTCACCGGGCAGCGGGTCCTCGACGCCGTCTTCCCGCTGGCCCGCGGCAGCACGGCGGCGGTCCCCGGGGGGTTCGGCACCGGCAAGACCGTCCTGCTCCAGCAGATCGCCAAGTGGTGCGCCGCCGACGTCATCGTCTACGTCGGCTGTGGCGAGCGCGGCAACGAGATGGCCGACGTGCTCGACGAGCTCGGCCGGCTCGTCGACCCGCGGACCGGGCGGCCGCTCGCCGAGCGGACCGTCATCGTCGCGAACACCTCCAACATGCCGATGATGGCCCGCGAGACGAGCATCTACGCGGGGGTCACCGTCGCGGAGTACTTCCGCGACATGGGCCACCACAGCGTCGTCATCGCCGACTCGACCTCGCGGTGGGCCGAGGCGCTGCGCGAGTTCTCCTCGCGGTCCGGCGAGCTGCCCGCGGAGGAGGGCTACCCGGCGTCGCTGCCGTCGGCGCTCGCCGCGTTCTACGAGCGGGCCGGCCGGGTCGACACCCTCGGCGGCGGCGAGGGATCGGTGACGATCATCGGGGCCGTCTCGCCCCCGGGCGGCGACCCCACCGAGCCGGTGTCGGCACACACCGAGCGCTTCGTGCGCGCCCTGTGGAGCCTCGACCGTGACCTCGCCTACGCCCGGCACTACCCGGCGGTGGGCTGGTCCGGGTCCTTCGCCCGGGACACCGAGCGGGTCGGCGCGTGGTACGCCGCCTCCGGCGACCCCGACTGGGCCCGGCGCCGCGCAAGGGTCACCGGGCTGCTCGCCGAGGCAGACCGGCTGGCCGACCTCGCCGACCTCGTCGGCGCCGCCTCGCTGCCCGGCCACGAACGGGTCGTCCTCCTCGCCGGCCGCCTGCTGCGCGAGGGCGTCCTCCAGCAGAGCGCGCTCGTCGAGGACGACGCCCACTGCACCGCCGCGAAGACGTCGGCGCTGCTCGACGCAGTCCTCGCCGTCGTCGACCGCTGCGACGCCCTCGTCGAGGGCGGCGTCACCGCGGCGGAGATCGAGGAGCTCGACTGGACGCCGCTGCTGCGCGCGGCCCAGGAGTGCGGGCCCGAGGACGACCGAGCCCGTCCACGCGCGCCGGGACGCGGTCCTCGAGGTGCTCGGCGGCCTGACGTGAGCGCACACCAGCCTCCGCTGCCGGTGGAGTACTCCAGCGTCCGCGAGCTGCGGGGGCCGCTGCTCGTCGTGCACGACGTGCGCGGGGTCGGCTGGGACGAGTTCGCCGTCATCGCCGCCCGGTGACGGGGCCGGTCCGGACCGGCACGGCCTGGTGCTCGAGGTGGACCGCGACCTCGCCGTGGTCCAGGTCCTCGAGGGCACCGAGGGCCTGGTGCCCCGGCGGCACCCGGGTCACCTTCGCCGGGGAGCCGCTGCGCGTGCCGGTCGGGCTGGGCTGGCTGGGCCGCGTGTGCAACGGCCGCGGCGAGCCCGTCGACGGCGGCCCCCCGGTGCACGGGCCCGGACCGCCCCGGTCGCCGGGTACCCGCTCAACCCGGTGCACCGCGAGCCGCCCGCCGAGCCGGTGCTCACCGGTATCTCGGCGATCGACGCGCTGACCACCCTCGTCCGTGGCCAGAAGCTGCCGATCTTCTCCTCCGCGGGGCTGCCCCACCTCGAGCTCGCGGCCCAGATCGCGGCCCAGGCCACGACCGGCGACGAGCCGTTCAGCGTCGTCTTCGCCGCGATGGGCCTGACCCACGCCGACGCCGAGACCGTCCGGGCGGTGCTGGAGGAGCGGTCCGCGGCCGGCGAGCTCCTCCTCCTGCTCAACACCGCCGACGACCCGGTCATCGAGCGCATCCTCACCCCTCGGGTCGCGCTGACCGTCGCCGAGCACCTCGCCTTCGACCCACGGCCGGCACGTCCTCGTCGTGCTCGCCGACATGACGAGCTACGCGGAGGCGCTGCGCGAGGTCTCGTCGGCCCGGGGCGAGATGCCCGGCCGCCGTGCCTACCCCGGCTACCTCTACAGCGACCTCGCCTCCCTCTACGAGCGGTGCGGCCGGATCCGTGGCACGCCGGGCTCGGTGACCGTCCTGCCGGTGCTGACGATGCCGGCGGGCGACATCACCCACCCGGTCCCCGACCTCACCGGGTACATCACCGAGGGCCAGGTCGTGCTCTCCCCGGAGGTCCACGCCCGGGGCGTCTACCCGCCGATCGACCCGCTGTCCTCGCTGTCCCGGCTCATGCGGCACGGCGCCGGTCCGGGCCGGACCCGCGAGGACCACCTCGACATCGCGGCCCAGCTCCTCGCGGCGCTGGCCCGGGCCCGCCAGGTCCGCGAGCTCGCCGAGATCGTCGGCACCGCCGCGCTCAGCGCCACCGACCGTCGCTACCTCGAGCTGTCCGAGGAGATCGAACGGCGGCTCGTGGACCAGCGGCGGGGCGAGAGCCGCAGCCTGACCGACACCCTGGACCGATGCTGGGACGTGGCGTCGGTCCTGCCGCGACGGGAGCTGACGATGCTCTCCGACCGCCTCATCGCCGACCACGGCCGGGTGCGGGGGTGAGCCGGTGCCGATGACCGCACGGGTGCCCCCCGGCCGGGCCGGGCGGATCTGGCTGCGCCGGCGGCTCGCCACGGCCCGCCGCGGGCGGGACCAGCTCGACCGCAAGCTGCGCATCCTCCAGCCGGAGGTCCAGCGCCAGCGGATCCGCGCCGCCCGCAGCCACGAGGAGTGGGAGGCCGCGTGCGCCGACCTGCGCCGGTGGACGACCCGGGCGGCGCTGCTCAGCGGACAGGACGCCTTCGGGCACGCGGCGGCCCGCAGCCCCGCCCGCGTCGAGCTGACCTGGGAGACCGCGATGGGGGTGCGCTACCCCCAGTCCGCGACGGTCCAGCGCGCCCCGGAGCCGGCCGTCCTCGCCGACAACGCCGCCGTGTCGCCGGCGGTCGAGGCCGCCACCGTCGCCCTGCTCGCAGGCGTCCGGGCCGCCGCCGCGGACGAGGCGGTACGCCGGATCGAGGGCGAGATCGCGGTGACCCGGCGTCGGCTGCGCGCCCTCGACGAGCGGTGGCTGCCCTGGCTGACGACGAGCCTGGCCCAGCTCGAGCTCGCGCTCGAGCAGGCCGAGCACGAGGAGGGCGTCCGGCTCCGGCGTGCCGTCGCCGGGGCTGCCACCGGGCCCGGTCGCCCCTCGTCGCGCGGGCGGCCGGCCGGCCCCGACCCGAGGAGGTCGCCGTGATCGTGCGCCTGCTGCTCGCCGTCGACGACTCGGTCGACTCCCTCGCCGCGGCGCGCGCCGCGGTCGAGCTGGCCCGGGAGCCGGGGCGCGTCCTGCGCGCGGTGCACGTCAGCCTGGACGGCACGCTCGACGCGGCCCTGCGCTCGGCGAGCAGCCGGCCGGGGGCCGACACCCGGCGCGGGCTCGCGGACGTCGCGGTCCTCGCCCGGGTGCGGGCGCTCGCCACGGCGGCGGGCGTCGAGGTCGACACCGCCCTGCTCACCGGTGACGTGGCGCGCACCGTGCTCGACGAGGCCAGGCGCTGGGCCGCCGACCTCGTGGTCGTCGGCAAGTCGGCCCGGGCGGCCAGTGGCGCCCCGTACGTCGGGACCGTGACCCGGCACGTGCTGGAGTTCTCCGAGCAGCCGGTGCTCGTCGTCCCGCCGCGTGCGACCCCATCCGAACGTGTGTGAAGACCGGCGGCCGAGCGCCACTCTTCACACACGTCCCGGTGCCGCGTCCGAGACGCGCGACCAGCCGGGGGCGGGAAGGCAATCGGCCACATCTCTACCACTTGTCACATCAGCCACAGGCGTAGACAGGCACCACCGGTGCGCGGCGAGGTCCCCGGCGCGCCTCGGGCCCGCGGGTAGCATCGCCCCCGACCCGAACCCAGCCGGCCCGCGAGCGAGAGACGACCAGCTGCACCCATGTACCTCAAGACGCTGACCCTGAAGGGCTTCAAGTCCTTCGCCTCGGCGACGACGATGCGTCTGGAGCCCGGCATCACCTGCGTCGTCGGGCCGAACGGGTCGGGCAAGAGCAACGTCGTCGACGCGCTCGCCTGGGTCATGGGGGAGCAGGGGGCGAAGTCCCTGCGCGGCGGCAAGATGGAGGACGTCATCTTCGCCGGCACCGCCGGCCGGCCGCCCCTCGGCCGCGCCGAGGTGAGCCTGACGATCGACAACACCGACGGCGCCCTCCCGATCGACTACGCCGAGGTGACGATCACCCGGACCATGTTCCGCGGCGGGGGGTCCGAGTACGCGATCAACGGCACGACGTGCCGGCTGCTGGACGTCCAGGAGCTGCTCTCCGACTCCGGGCTGGGCCGCGAGATGCACGTCATCGTCGGCCAGGGCCAGCTCGACACCGTGCTGCGGGCCACCCCGGAGGAGCGCCGCGGGTTCATCGAGGAGGCCGCCGGCGTCCTCAAGCACCGCCGCCGCAAGGAGCGGGCCCTGCGCAAGCTGGAGACGATGGAGGCCAACCTCACCCGGGTCCAGGACCTCACCGGTGAGATCCGCCGCCAGCTCGGCCCGCTCGGGCGCCAGGCCGAGGCGGCGCGCCGGGCCGCCGTCGTCCAGACCGACGCCAGGGACGCGCGGCTGCGCCTCCTCGCCGACGACCTCGTCCAGCTCACCGCCGTCGTCGAGCAGGAGGTCGCCGACGAGACCGCCCTCGTCGAGCGCCGGACGGCGGTCGAGGACGCCCTCGCCGACGTCCGCTCGCGCCTCTCCGAGGTTGAGCGCGCCGCCGCTGAGGCCGCCCCCGAGCTCGGTCGGGCCCAGGAGGGCGTGGTCCGTCTGCAGAGCCTGCGCGACCGGCTGGGGTCGACGGGGTCGGTGGCCGCCGAACGGGTCCGGCTGCTCTCCCAGGACGAGGAGCACGAGACCACCTCGGGCCGGGACCCCGAGGAGCTGCGCAGCCAGGCCGCGCAGGCCCGGGCGGCCGAGGCCGCGCTCCTCGACGAGGTCGCCGAGACCACCGCGCAGCTCGGCGTGGCCGTCGCCGCCCGCGAGGGGGCCGAGGCCGCGTACGCAGCCGAGCAGTCACGGCTGGCCCGGCTCGCCCGCGCCGCCGCGGACCGCCGCGAGGGCCTGGCCCGGCTCGCCGGGCAGGCGGGGGCACGGCGCAGCCGGATCGAGGCCGGTGAGGCGGAGATCGGCCGCCTGCTCGAGCTGGTCGGGGCGGCCCGCGCCCGGGCCGCCGAGGCGGAGGACGAGTTCGCCCGGCTCGAGGGCGGGATCGCCGCCTCCGAGGAGGGTGAGGAGGGCCTCGACACCGCGTACGAGGTCGCCGCCGCCCGGCTCGCCGACGCCGAGGCCGAGGTGGAGCGGCTCGTCGCGGCCGAGCGCGAGGCCGAGCGTGACCGTGCCTCGGCCGGGGCCCGCCTGGAGGCCCTCGAGCTGAGCCTGCGCCGCAAGGACGGCGCCACCACCCTGCTCGCCGCCGCCGACGGCGAGCACGGGGTCATCGGCTCGGTCGCCTCCCTGCTCCACGTCTCCGGCGGCCACGAGCACGCCGTGGCCGCCGCCCTCGGGTGGGCCTCCGAGGCACTGGCCGTCGGCTCGGCCGAGCACGCCGCCGCCGCCCTCGCCTCCCTCCGCGCGCACGACGGGGGACGGGCCGGGCTCCTCGTCGGCGGTACCGCGCACCCGAGCGACCCCGCGGGCTGGCCCGACCTCGACGGCGAGGGCGCCTGGGCCCGCGAGGTCGTCGACGCACCCGCCGACGTCCGCCGGGCCGTCGAGCAGCTCCTCGACCGGGTCGCGCTCGTCCCGACGCCGGGCCACGCCGTGGCGCTCGTCGCCCGGCACCCCGGAGTGACGGCGGTCACCGCCGAGGGTGACGTCTTCGGGCCCGGGTGGGCGCGTGGCGGCGGCTCGGCCGGCGAGAGCCTCCTGGAGGTGCAGGCCGCGGTCGAGGACACCCGGGGGGTCCTCGAGGGCGCCACGGCGCGGCTCGAGCGCTCCCGCTTCGCCCTCACCACCGCGCGGGAACGGGCCCGCGAGGTCACCGAGGCGGTCGACACCGCCCTCGAGGCGCTCCACGAGTCCGACGCGCGGATGGCCGCGGTCGCCGAGCGTCTCGGCAGCCTGGGGGTGGCGGTCCGCACCGCCAACGCCGAGGCCGAGCGCACCGAGCGTGCCATCGAGGTGGCCCGCGCCACCCTCGAGGCCGACCGCGAAGAGCTCGGGGCGCTGAGCACCCGGCTGGCCGACGCGGAGGCCGAGCCCGACGACGGCGAGGACCCCTCCACCGAGGAGCGCGACCGCCTCGAGCTCGCCGCCAGCCGCGCCCGGACCGCGGAGACCGAGCTGCGGCTGTCCCTGCGTACCCGGGAGGAGCGGGCCCGGGCGCTCAAGGGTCGCGCCGACAGCCTCGAGGGGGCCGCCCGCAACGAGGTCGCGGCCCGAGAGCGGCTTCGTGAGCGCCGAGAGCGCCGGGCCCGCGAGGCCGGCGTCGCCGCCGCGGTCCGGTCCGCCGCCGGCTACGCCGCCGAACGCATCGCCCTGGCCCTCGGCCGGGCCACCATCCTGCGCGACGCCGCGGAGGGCCGCCGCCTCCAGCGGGAGCGCACGGCATCCAGCCTGCGCGAGGAGCTGCTCCGGGTCCAGGACGAGCTGCGCGACCTCACCGACGCGGCGCACCGTGACGAGATGGCCCGTGCCCGGCAGCTGGCCCGGATCGAGCAGCTGCAGGCCAGGGCGATCGAGGAGCTCGGCATCGACCCGGACGTGCTCGTCGAGGAGTTCGGGCCACACCAGCCGGTGCCGCACGTGCCGGGGCCCGACGACGACCCGGACGTCACCCCCGAGCCGGTGCCGTACGTCCGCGAGGAGCAGGAGAAGCGGCTGCGCAGGGCCGAGCGCGCCCTGTCGGCGCTCGGCCGGGTCAACCCGCTCGCGCTCGAGGAGTACGCGGCGCTCGAGGAGCGGCACACGTTCCTCACCACCCAGCTCGAGGACCTCAAGCGCTCCAAGCGCGACCTGCTCGACATCGTCAAGGAGGTCGACGAGCGGGTCGAGCAGGTCTTCACCGAGGCCTTCCACGACACCCGGGAGCAGTTCGAGCGGGTCTTCGACCGGCTCTTCCCCGGCGGCGAGGGCCGGCTCGTCCTCACCGACCCCGGGGACATGCTGGGCACCGGCATCGAGGTCGAGGCGCGGCCGCCCGGCAAGAAGGTCAAGCGGCTCAGCCTGCTCTCCGGAGGTGAGCGCTCGCTCGTCGCGGTCGCGCTGCTCGTCGCGATCTTCAAGGCGCGGCCGAGCCCCTTCTACATCATGGACGAGGTCGAGGCGGCCCTCGACGACACCAACCTCGGCCGGCTCATCACGCTCTTCGAGGAGCTGCGTGACTCCAGCCAGCTCATCGTCATCACCCACCAGAAGCGGACGATGGAGGTCGCGGACGCGCTCTACGGCGTCTCGATGCGCGGCGACGGCGTGACGACCGTGGTGTCCCAGCGCATGCGGGACGTCGCGGCCACCGCCTGACCCGGGCCGCCAGACGCCGGGTGATGCAGGGAACATCCGCCCGGTCCGGCCCGCGGAGGACAATCGAACCGAGGGCGAACCGCTCCGCCGGACACCCCGCCCGCCGCTCGTGTCGCCTCGGTCCCCGAAAGGGATGAGTGCCATGACCGGCACCGCAAGGATCCTGAGGAACACCGCATTCTCGGTGATGCTGATCGTCGGCGTCGTCGGCGGGATGTTCGTCGCCGGCTACGCCTTCGCGGACCTCAGCACCTGGGCGGCGATCGGCAGCACGGCGGGGTGGCTGGTGCCCGCCGTGCTGCTCTGCCTGCTCGCTCTCACCGCGTACTCGGCCGTGCCGACCGTCTTCGTCGTGCTCACCGGCCTCGTCGCCGCGTTCACGCTGCTCGACTCCTCCGTCGGTGTCGTGGACCGGGACGCGCTCGGCCCGGTCGCGGCGATCGGGGTGTTCGCGCTCGCGGTCCCGCTGGCCTTCCTCGGCCTGCGGCGGGCCTCGCTCGCCGGGCTGTTGCTCCTCGGGCTCGGCGTGGCCCAGCTCGCCGCCACGGCGGTCGGGTTCGTCGGCGAGTGGCGGGATCGCGGCGGGCCGGGGCTCGGCCACCTCCTGATGACC
Source organism: uncultured Actinomycetota bacterium (assembly GCA_963772645.1). Classification (GTDB taxonomy): domain Bacteria; phylum Actinomycetota; class Actinomycetes; order Actinomycetales; family Dermatophilaceae; genus DASSQJ01. The sequence continues at coordinate 391,182 of CAVYYD010000015.1, read as the reverse complement.
TCCTCGGGCGTCGTCGTCCTCCCGCTGCTCCTCGTCGGCACGCTGTTCCTCCTCGCCGGCGGCCTGGCCCACCAGTCGATGAGGTTCTGGCACCTGCCGCCGACGACCCGTGCCGCCCACTGACCGGCGGAGGGCTCGCGCACGGCGGCGCCGGCTCAGCGCCCGCGCCACCGTGCCAGCAGTTCACGCTCCTCGTCGTCGGTGAGACCGGCGCCGCGCGGCCGGCCGAGCCTCCTCCCAGGACAGGACGTCGCGCAGGGTGTCGGCGAGTGGCCGGGTGGTCAGCCCGAGGGCCCGTGCGGCCTCGCCCGACCGGGCCGCGAACCCGGCATACCCGGCGACCGGCAGCCACAGCGGTAGTGAGCGTGCGCCCATCCAGGGCTGGACCCCCTGCTCGGTGAGCCACTGGGGGTCGGCGCGGACCATCGCGACGGCGGCCCCGGCGGCTCCCGCGGCCTCCGCCGACGCGGTGAGCACTGCCCCGAGGGTGTGCGTGGGCCCGACCGCGTCGACGACCCCGGCGACGCGCTCCTCGGCGCTGCGCACGAGCCAGCCGGCGAGGTCGCGGGCGTCGAGGACCTGCGCCGGGTCGCCGAGCGCGTCCGGGACGAGGACCTCGCCCGGCACGGCCGGGTGGGCGAGGCGCCACGGCCAGTAGCCGGTCCGGCCGGACCCGTCGCCCGGTCCGCCGAGCAGCCCGGCCCGAGCGACCAGCACCCGGTCGACGCCGAAGCCGTCGAGCACGTGCCGTTCGCACGCCACCTTGGCCGCCCCGTAGGCGTCGGGGTCCTCGCCACCGTCCTCGCGCGGGGCGAGCAGCGGCGTGGACTCGTCCGCCCCGCGTCGGGAGTGGTCGGCGTAGACGTTGCCGGTCGAGACGAAGCCGACGTGCGCGACCCGCCCGGCGAGGGCAGCGACCGCCCGGCGGACCTGCCGGGGGTCGCGGGCGACGTCGACGACGGCGTCCCACTCCTCGTCCTCGGCCCCGCCGAGACCCCCGCCGGGACCGGCGCGGTCGTGCCGCACCCACCGGCCGCCGGCCGGGACCGCCCCCGAGGAGCCGCGCGCCACGCAGGTGACCTCATGGCCCCGCGCCAGCCCCGCACGGGCGACCTCCCGGCCGAGGAACGCGGTGCCGCCCAGCACGAGGAGCCTCATCGGGCGAGCGGGCCCACGTCGCCGAGCGGCCAGAAGCGCAGGACCACCGGGCCGACGACGCGGTCCTGGGGGACGAACCGGGCGCACTCCGGGCCGTCGGTGGCCCCACGGCATCCGAACACCGAGTCCGCCGACTGCGAGCGGTGGTCGCCGAGGACGAGCAGGTCGCCGTCGGGGACCCGGATCTCGGGGAAGCAGCGGGTGGACCGGGGCGAGGAGCTGCAGTCGAGCCGGCCGGGGGTGAACGGCAGGTCCTCGTAGACGTAGGGCTCGTCGATCGGCGCGTCGTCGACGGTGACCCGGCCGTCCGTGGTGCAGCACGAGACCCGCTCGCCGGGCAGCCCGATGACCCGCTTGACGGTGTAGGCGGTGTTGCTCGGGCCGATGCCGGTCAGGTCGCCGAACCAGCGGACCACGCGCTCCAGCGGGTTGGTCGCCGGCGTCAGCGACGGCTGCTGCCACGTCTCGCCGTGGCCGAAGACGACGACGTCGCCGCGGCCCACACCGTGGTCGAGCCGGTTGACGAGGATGCGGTCGCCGACGTGCAGGGTCTCCTCCATCGAGCGGGAGGGGACGCCGAACGGCTTGACGAGGAAGGCCTGGACGAGCGCGACGGCCACGAGGGCGACGAGGACCTCGGTGAACCAGGGGAGCCGGCGGCGACGGCGCGGCTCGGGGCGCTCGGACCCGGAGGCGGCGGAGGTCACCGCCCCACCCTAGACGGCGCCCCGGACCCGGCCGACGCCGTCCGCCACCGACCAGCACTCGATGGCGGTCGGCGACGGCTTCGTCTTCTTCGGCAACGACGGCGGCGTCTACCGGCGCCCGGTCGACGGTGCGCTCAACGCGCAGAAGAACGCCACCGACCTCGTCTCGCTCAACGACGGGACGAACGGCGGCCTCCAGTACTACTCGGTCTCGGTCGGAGCCGACAAGGACCACGGCGGCGTCGTCGTCTCCGGCGGCATGCAGGACAACGGCGTCTCGAACCTGTTCGCCGTCAAAGCGGACGGGTCGAACCAGGACCCCGAGGGCCGGATGGGCAGCAACTTCGGCGGCGACGGCGGCGACGGCATCGCCGACCCGCGCAACGGGTGCAACCAGGTGCAGGAGTACGTCTACCTCTCCGCCGAGGTGACGAACAACTGCGCGTACAACCTCGGCGCCACCTCGCTGGCGGATGCGACGAGCCGCAGCATCGACCCCCACGACCCGGGTGCCCGGTTCATCGCCCCGATGAACCTCGACTCCGGGAACCCCGACGCCGCGATCTTCGGCGGCCAGTACGTCTGGACGGCCTCGGACATCTGGAAGGCCGAGGACTCCAGCGCCCTGACCAAGGCGTTCGACAACCGTGCCGGCCACTCGTCCACCGCCGTGGCGATGGCGAACGGTGTCGGGTACTCCTCGTGGTGCGGCCCGTGCAACAACCGGGGCTTCCAGCGCGGCATCGCGACGAACGTCGACGAGCACGGCAAGCCCGGTGACTGGCACGCCCTCGAGCTGCCGGACAACGTCCCGAACCGTTTCGTCCAGGGGCTCTGGGTCGACCCGGACAACGGCAGCCACGCCCTCGCGGCGATCAACGGGTTCTCCCGCCGGTTCACCGAGGGTCCGGGCGTCGGCCTGGGCCACCTCTACGAGACGAGCGACGGTGGGGTGAGCTGGACGGACATCTCGGCGAACCTCCCCGACGTCCCGGCCAGCACCATCCTCAAGGTCGACGGCGGCCTCGTGCTCGGCACCGACCTCGGGGTGTTCTACCGGACCGACCGCTCCACCTCGTGGACCAAGCTCGGCGGCAACTTCCCGCTGACCGTCGTCATGAAGCTCACGGCGTCACCCGACGGGACGGTGGTCTACGCCGCCACCCACGGCCGCGGCATCTGGAGCTTCCGGCTGAACCAGCTGAGCTGACCGGCCGCTCCACGCGCCCGACGGCGCGGCCGCATCCCGCGGCCGCGCCGTCGGCGCGCTGTGGTCGAATGAGGGCACCGTCCCCGAGCAAGGAGCACCCCGGATGAGGTCCGGCATCGACACCGACGCACTCGACCCCGCGGTCCGTCCCCAGGACGACCTGTTCGCCCACGTCAACGGGCGCTGGCTCGCCACCACCGAGATCCCCCCGGACCGCGGCCGGTACGGCACCTTCGACGCCCTGCGCGAGCAGGCCGAGAAGGACGTCCAGGCCCTCGTCGACGAGGTGGCCTCCGGCTCACCGGCCCCCGGCAGCGTCGCCGCCAAGGTCGGCGACCTCTACGCGAGCTTCATGGACGAGGAGCGGGTCGAGGCCCTCGGCGTCGAGCCGCTGCGCCGCGACCTCGAGCGCATCGCCGGCGCCAAGGACGCCGGTGACGTCGTCCGCCTGCTCGGCTCGCTCGGCCGGCAGGGGGTCGCCGGCCTGGCCATCCCCTACGTCAACACCGACAGCGGCGACCCCGACCGCTACGTCGTCTACCTCGAGCAGGGCGGCCTCGGGCTGCCCGACGAGTCGTACTACCGCGAGGAGCAGCACGCGGAGCTGCGCCGGGAGTACGTCGCCCACGTCACCCGGGTGCTCACCCTCGTCGGCTGGCCGGGGGCGGAGGCCGCGGCCGGGCAGGTCATGGAGCTCGAGACCCGGATCGCCGCCGGGCACTGGGACAAGGTCACCAACCGCAACCCGGTCAAGACGTACAACCTGCTCGACCGCGTCGGTCTCGGCGAGCTGACCCCCGGCATCGACTGGAGCGACTACCTCGAGGCCCTCGGCGCCCCGGCCACGGCCCTCGACGCCGTCGTCGTCCGCCAGCCCGACCACCTCCGCAACGCCGCGCAGGCGCTCGGCGAGGTCCCGATCGAGACGTGGCGCGCCTGGCTGGCCTGGCACCTGGTCCACGAGTTCGCCCCCTACCTGTCGGCCCCGCTCGTCGAGGAGAACTTCGACTTCTACGGCCGGCGCCTCTCCGGGGTCCCCGAGCTGCGGGCACGGTGGAAGCGGGGGGTCGGGCTCCTCGAGGGCGCCCTCGGCGAGGCCGTCGGGCGGCTCTACGTCGAACGGCACTTCCCGCCGCGTGCCAAGGAGCGGATGAGCGAGCTCGTCGCCAACCTCGTCGAGGCGTTCCGGCGGAGCTTCGGGCAGGTGCCGTGGATGGGGTCGGAGACCCGCCGCGAGGCGCTCGCCAAGCTGGAGGCGTTCACCCCGAAGATCGGCTACCCCGAGACGTGGCGGGACTACTCAAGCCTCGAGGTCGACCCCACCGACCTCGTCGGCAACGTCCGGCGGGCGACGGCCTTCGAGGTCGACCGCGGCTTCGCCAAGCTGGGTGGCCCGGTCGACCGCGGCGAGTGGTTCATGACCCCCCAGACGGTCAACGCGTACTACAACCCGGGGATGAACGAGATCGTCTTCCCGGCCGCCATCCTCCAGCCGCCGTTCTTCGACCTCGAGGCCGACGACGCCGTGAACTACGGCGGCATCGGCGCCGTCATCGGGCACGAGATCGGGCACGGGTTCGACGACCAGGGCTCGCAGTTCGACGGGCGCGGCGAGCTGCGGATGTGGTGGACCCCGCAGGACCGGGCGCGGTTCGACACCCTCGCCCAGGCCCTCGCCGCGCAGTTCTCCGAGCTCGGGACCCGCGACGCGCCCGGCCACAAGGTCAACGGGGCGCTGACCGTCGGCGAGAACATCGGCGACCTCGGCGGCCTCACCATCGGCTACGCGGCCTACCGCATCTCACTCGGCGGCGAGGAGCCGCCGGTCCTGGACGGCCTCACCGGGGCGCAGCGGTTCTTCTACGGCTGGGCCACGAGCTGGCGGGGCAAGGCGCGCCGGGAGGAGGCGGTCCGGCTGCTCGCCATCGACCCGCACAGCCCGACCGACCTGCGGGCCAACGCCGCGCGCAACCTCACCGAGTACCACGAGGCCTTCGCCACCACCGAGGGCGACGGGATGTGGCTCGCGCCCGAGGAGCGCATCCGCATCTTCTGAGCCGCCCGGGGTGCACCCGGCCGGTCGGTTTGGGCGCGGCTCGCCGCCTTGGGAGGATGACCCGGTGAGTGAGTCCTTCTGGATCTACGTCGTCATCGCCCTCGTCGTCCTCGTCGTCGTCGGAGGCGTCCTCGTCGGGCTGCTGCGCGGCCGCCGTGGTGGTGAGGTCGCCCCGCCGACCGCCCCGGGGGTGCCCGGCACCCCGGGGCCCACCGACGGAGACATCGCCCCCGAGGGGTCGATCGGCACCATCGAGGAACCCGGCGAGGTCGCCGAGCCGGAGGCCCCCGACGCCCCGCTGGTCCAGGCCCCGCCGGTCCCCACGCTCGAGCGGCCGGAGGCCCCGGCCGGGCGGCTCCGTCGCCTGCGCGCCCGGCTGGCCCGCTCGAACTCCGCCATCGGCAAGGGGCTGCTCGCGCTCCTCGCCGGGGGCAGCCTCGACGAGGCCGCGTGGGAGGAGGTCGAGGACACCCTGCTCGCGGCCGACCTCGGGGTCGCCGCCACCACCGAGCTCGTCGACAGCCTGCGCCGACGGGTCGCCGTCGAGGGCGCCACCGACGAGGCCACGGTCCGCGGCTGGCTGCGCGAGGAGCTCCTCGCGGTCGTCGACCCGACGATGGACCGCACCCTCGCCGACTCCCGGATCGGGGGCCGCCCCGCCTGCATCCTCGTCGTCGGGGTCAACGGCACCGGGAAGACGACCACGGTCGGCAAGCTGGCCCGGGTGCTCGTCGCCGAGGACAAGGACGTCGTCCTCGGTGCCGCCGACACCTTCCGGGCCGCGGCCGCCGACCAGCTCGAGACGTGGGGCCAGCGGGTCGGGGTGCCGACCGTGCGCTCCGAGCGCGAGGGCGCCGACCCGGCCTCCGTCGCCTTCGACGCGGTCCGCGCGGCCGCCGAGCTCGAGGCCGACGTCGTCCTCGTCGACACCGCCGGCCGGCTGCAGAACAAGGTCGGGCCTGATGGACGAGCTCGGCAAGGTCAAGCGGGTCATCGAGAAGCAGAGCCCGGTCGACGAGGTGCTCCTCGTCCTCGACGCGACGACCGGCCAGAACGGGATGAAGCAGGCCGAGGTCTTCGCCCAGGTCGTCGGGATCACCGGCATCGTCCTGACCAAGCTCGACGGGACGGCCAAGGGCGGCATCGTCGTCGCGGTCCAACGCGCCCTCGGCGTGCCGGTCAAGCTGGTCGGCCTCGGCGAGGGGCCCGACGACCTCGCGCCCTTCGACCCCGAGGCCTTCGTCGACGCCATCCTCGACTAGCAGCCACCCGGCGGCACGGGCCGTCCGCACCACCACCGGCAGCGGACCCGTCAGGTCGAGCAGGCCGGGGAGCCCCCGGGCAGCCGGTGGCGGTGGCGCGAGACCCACCGGTAGACGACACCGGCCGCCGCCCGCACGCCGGGGAGCAGGAGGAGCGCACCGAGCGGACGGACCCACCACCGCGAGGCGAGCAGGGCCCGGCCGATGGCGCCCTCGGCGTGCTCGTGCCGACCGTCCGCGCCGACCCACTGCACCGAGGTGTCGCACTCCTGCGGGGTCAGGCCGAGCGCGTCGAGGTCGAGCCGCTGCCACGGCTCGACGGCGTAGTCGCCAGGAGCGGCCCGGAGCCGGGCCAGCAGGCGGGCGGAGCTGGAGCAGAACGCGCAGTCACCGTCGAAGACGAGGACGGGGCGGGGAGGGCTCATGACGGCATCGTGTCATGGACACCCGGTCTCAGGATGCGGGACGACTGCGGGATCGAAACCCGATGCTTACACCCACACGGCCCTCGCAACACCACCGAAACATCACGAGGTGGGTGGCGAAACGTCCCGGGCCGAGGCTGTGTCGCGTACGAGGGCAGGGTGTCGCCGAAGCTGAGTTCCCCGGTGGACCTGCCCCAAGTTCGAACACTGGAGGATCCTTGGACGGCTACTACGCCTTCATGCTGGTCGCCACGGCTCTCGTTCTGATGATGACCGTGCCAGCACTGGCGCTCTTCTACGGCGGTATGACCCGCTCGCGATCTGTGCTCAACATGATGATGATGTCCTACGGAGCGTTCGCGATCGGCGCCATCGTCTTCGTCCTCTGGGGCTGGTCGGAGGGATGGGGCGGTCTTGGCAACGGCGCGCTCATCGGCAACCCCTTCGAGCTGTTCGGCCTCAAGGACGTCAGCTGGCACAGTGCCGCGGACGGCACGGGGAGCCCCTACGTCGGTGTCCTGTTCCAGCTCACCTTCGCGACGATCACGGCGGCTCTGATCTCGGGCGCGATCGCCGACCGGGTGAAGTTCTCCGCCTGGATGGTCTTCGTCCCGATCTGGCTGACGCTCTGCTACTTCCCGATCGCCCACAACACGTGGGGCGGCGGCTGGGTCTACCAGCACCTGGCGCAGCAGGACTATGCGGGCGGCACCGTCGTCCACATCAACGCCGGTGTCGCCGGTGGTGTCCTCGCCCTCATCATCGGTCGGCGCAAGGGCTGGCCGAAGGAGCAGATGAAGCCCCACAACCTCACCCTGACGATGCTCGGTGCCGGTCTGCTGTGGTTCGGCTGGTACGGCTTCAACGTCGGCTCGGTCGTCCTCGCCGGTGACACCGCCGAGGCGAGCACGGCCCAGTTCATGTCGGAGACCGGGTTCACCTTCATGAACACGACCATCGCGACCTGTGCGGCCATGCTCGGCTGGCTCGTCGTCGAGCGCCTCACCCACGGCAAGGCCACCTCGCTGGGCGCGGCGTCGGGCATCGTGGCGGGCCTCGTCGCCATCACCCCCTCGTGTGGTGCGGTCGGCCTTCTCGGCGCGGTCGCCATCGGCGCCATCGCGGGTGCGGCCTGCGCCTGGGCGGTCAGCTGGAAGTTCAAGTTCGGTCTCGACGACTCCCTCGACGTCGTCGGCGTCCACCTCGTCGGCGGCCTCCTCGGCACCATCCTCATCGGGTTCTTCTCGACCTCGGTGGCCCCGGGCGGCGTCGACGGCCTCTTCTACGGCGGCGGCTTCGGCTCGCTCATCGACCAGACGGGTGCCGCGCTGTTCACCGTGCTCTGGACCGGCATCGGGACTGCCATCATCGGGTTCGCCATCAAGTACACGATCGGGTGGCGCGTCACCGACGACGGTGAGGTCTCGGGCATCGACTACGACCAGCACGGTGAGACCGCCTACGACCTCGCAGGTTCGGGCGGCCGAATGAGCAGCGGTGTCGCGGCCACGAAGGTGACCTCGTCCGCCCCGGCCCTGGAAGGAGCCAAGTGATGAAGCTCGTCACCGCCATCATCAAGCCGCACCAGCTCGACGAGGTGAAGGAGGCCCTCGAGGCGTTCGGCCTCCAGGGCATGACGATCAGCGAGGCCCAGGGCTTCGGCCGCCAGCGCGGCCACAGCGAGGTCTACCGCGGCGCGGAGTACACGGTCGACTTCGTCCCGAAGACCCGGCTCGAGGTGCTCGTCGACGACATGGACGCCTCATCGGTCGTCGACGTCATCCTCAAGGCCGCGCAGACCGGGCCGGATCGGCGACGGCAAGGTCTGGGTCGTCCCGGTCGAGGACGTCGTCCGGGTCCGCACCGGGAGAGCGTGGAGTCGAGGCGATCTGAGCCGATGACCTCATCCTCCTCGAGCGGACTCGGCTCCCGGAGGCTCGACCTGGCCGGCACCCGCGACTTCCACGTCGCGGGTGCCGGCCGGTCGCGCCGGGCCGCCCTGTCCGCGTTCAACCGCGAGTGGCTCGCCGAGGTGTGGCGGTCGGCCACCGGTGGCGTCCCGCGTCGAGGGGGTCGCCCTGGCCGCCGTCGGCAGCCTGGGCCGCGCGCGACGCCGGTCCGCTCAGCGACTACGACCTCGTCCTGCTCCACTCCGAGCGGTCGCTCCCGGCCAAGGAGCTCGACCGCGCTGGCCGACCGCATCTGGTACCCGATCTGGGACGCCGGCGTGCGCCTCGACCACAGCGTGCGCACCGTCACCCAGTGCCGCCAGGTGGCCGCCGCGCGACCTCACCGCGGCCGTCGGGCTGCTCGACCTCGCGCCGGTCGCCGGCGACGCCGAGCTCGTCGCCGCCGCCCGCTCGACGGTGGCCCACGACTGGCGCGGCAACGCCCGCAAGCGGCTGCCCCTGCTCGTCGAGGCGCTCGCCGCGCGGCACCCGCGCCAGGGCGACCTCGCCCAGTCGATCGAGCCCGAGCTCAAGGAGGCGCACGGCGGGCTGCGCGACATGACGGTCCTGCGCGCGCTCGCCGAGGCCTGGCTCGCCGACCGGCCGCACGGCGGGGTCGACGCCGCCTACGACCTCCTCCTCGACGTCCGCGACGCCGTCCACGTCGTCACCGGCCGCGGCCGCGACCGGCTCGGGCGCGAGGAGCACGACGCCGTCGCGGCCCTGCTCGGCTACGGCGACGCGCGACGACCTGCTCACCGCCGTGTCCGGCGCCGGCCGGCTCATCGCCTACGCGCTCGACGGCACGCTGCGCCGCGCCGGGCAGTCGCAGCGGGCCCGCACCCTGCGGGTCGGGTCCGCGCCGTCCGCAGATGACCCCGCTCGGGCACGGCCTGTTCGCGAGCGACGGCGAGGTCGTCCTCGGCTCGGCGCGGCTCGCGGAGGCCGACCCCGGGCTGCCGCTGCGGGCCGGGGTCGTCGCGGCCCGCGCCGGGTCTGCCGATCGCCCCGGCGACCCTGGAGAACCTCGCGACCGGCCGCGCCCCGCTCCCGACCCGTGGCCGGCGGCCGCCCGCGACCTGCTCGGCGACCTGCTCGCGGCCGGGCCGGGCCTGGTCACGGTGTGGGAGGGCCTGGACCAGGTCGGCGTCGTCGAGCGGTGGCTGCCCGAGTGGGCGGCCGTGCGCTCGCGGCCCGCAGCGCAACGCCGTGCACCGGCACACCGTCGACCGCCACCTCGTCGAGACCGTGGTGCGGGCGGCCGGGCTGCGTGCGGCGCACCTCGCCGCCCGACCTGCTCCTCGTCGCGGCGCTGCTCCACGACATCGGCAAGGTGCGCGGGGCCCACGACCACTCGGTGGCCGGGGCGAGCGCCACCCGGCGGATCGTCGAGCGGTGGGGCTTCCCGCCGCCGGACGTCGAGGTGCTCGTCGGCCTGGTGCGCGAGCACCTGACCCTCATCGAGCTCGCGACCCGTCGCGACCACCAGGACCCCGCGACCGTCGACGCCGCGGTCGCGGCGGTCGGCGGCGACCGCGAGGTCTTCGAGCTCCTCCTCGCCCTCACCGAGGCCGACGCCTCCGCGGCCGGCCCGCTCGCCTGGACGGACTGGCGGGCCACGCTCCTCGGACCAGCTCGCCGCCGCCGTCCGCGAGCGACTCGACGCGCCCGGCGCCGCGCCGGCGAGCGATCCGGTGGCCGAGCCGGCGCGCCCGGCGGCACTCGACCCCGAGCGTCCTCGAGGCCGTCCGGGCCGGCGAGCCGCACGTACGGGTCGTCTCGCGGCGGCGGCTCGCACCGCCTCGACATCACCGACCTCGACCGGGTCGGGCTCTTCGCCGACACCGCCGGGCTGCTCGCCGCCGAGGGGCACACCGTGCGCACCGCCGATCCTGCGCACCGTCGCGGGCCGTCGCGGTCAACGAGTGGCACGTCGAGTCCCCCTCGCGGCGCCGTGCCCGACCCGGAGCGGATCGTCGCGCGGGCTCGCCCGGCTCGGGCCGGGGCGACCGCGGTCCGCTGCAGACCCTCGACCGCCGCCGGGCGCACCTGCCCCGGCCGTCCGGGCAGTCGGGCGTGGGGTCGCCGGGCCAGGCCCGGGCGCTCGTCGTGCCGGGGCCAGCAGCGAGGCGACGGTCCTCGAGGTGCGCGCCCAGGACCGGCCGGGGCTGCTCCACGAGCTCGGGGCCGCCCTCGCCGCGAGCCGGGATCTCGGTGCGCTCGGCCCACATCGCGACCTACGCCGGCCAGACCCTCGACACCTTCTACCTCACCGGTTCGGACGGCCTGCCGCTGCCGCCGGCCCGGGTCGCGCAGGCCGTGAGCCTCGTCATCGACACCTGCGACGGCCTCGCGCCGGCGCGGCGACCGGTCCGCACGGTGCCGGCACGGCCAGCCGTTAGCCTTGTCCGGTGTTCAACTCCCTGTCCGACCGCCTGACCGAGACCTTCAGGAACCTGCGCACCAAGGGCAGGCTCACCGAGTCCGACGTCAACCGGACGGTACGCGACATCCGGCTCGCGCTGCTCGACGCCGACGTCGCGCTGCCGGTCGTCAAGACCTTCACCGCACAACGTCCGGGAGCGGGCCCTCGGGGCCGAGGTCAGCGAGGCGCTCAACCCGGCCCAGCAGGTCGTCAAGATCGTCAACGAGGAGCTCGTCGGCATCCTCGGCGGCCAGACCCGCGGCATCCGGTTCGCCAAGCAGCCCCCGACGGTCATCATGCTCGCCGGCCTCCAGGGCTCCGGCAAGACGACGTTCGCCGGCAAGCTCGCGGCCTGGCTCAAGGACCAGGGGCACACCCCGATGCTCGTCGCGGCCGACCTCCAGCGCCCGAACGCGGTCACCCAGCTCGAGGTCGTCGGCCAGCGCGCCGGGGTCCCGGTCCACGCGCCCGAGCGGGGCAACGTCGGGGGGCACGACGCCGTCTCCGGCGGGGTCGAGGGGACCCGCTCCTTCGGTGACCCGGTCGCGGTCGTCCCGCGGCGGCATCGCCGAGGCCCGGGCCAGGCAGCACGACGTCGTCATCGTCGACACCGCCGGCCGGCTCGCCGTCGACGCCGACCTCATGCAGCAGGCCGCCGACATCCGCGCGGCGATCCAGCCCGACGAGGTCCTCTTCGTCATCGACGCGATGATCGGCCAGGCGGCGGTCGAGACCGCCGAGGCCTTCCTCGAGGGCGTCGACTTCACCGGTGTCGTCCTCTCCAAGCTCGACGGCGACGCCCGCGGTGGCGCGGCTCTGTCGGTCGCCGTCGGTCACCGGCCGCCCGATCATGTTCGCCGGCGTCGGCGAGGGCACCAAGGACATCGAGGTCTTCCACCCCGACCGGATGGCCTCGCGGATCCTCGACATGGGCGACGTCCTCACCCTCATCGAGCAGGCCGAGCGGGCGTTCGACCGCACCCAGGCCGCCGAGATGGAGCGCAAGTTCCTCGCGGCCGAGGACTTCACCTTCGACGACTTCCTCCAGCAGATGGCGGCCATCAAGAAGATGGGCTCGCTGAAGTCGATCCTCGGGATGATGCCCGGCATGGGCCAGATGCGGGCCCAGCTCGAGGCGTTCGACGAGCGCGAGTTCGACCGGGTCGAGGCGATGGTCCGCTCGATGACCCCGTTCGAGCGCAGCCACCCCAAGCAGATCAACGGCTCGCGCCGCGCCCGCATCGCCAAGGGCTCGGGCGTCTCCACCTCCGAGGTCAACCAGCTCCTCGAGCGCTTCGGCGAGGCGCAGAAGATGATGAAGCAGCTCGCCAAGGGCGGCGGGATCCCGGGGATGCCGGGGATGGGCTCCGGGCCGGGCAAGCGGGGCCGCCAGCAGCAGCCGCAGCGCAAGAAGTCCAAGTCGGGCAACCCGGCGAAGCGCGCCGCCGAGGAGCGGGCCGCCGCGTGAGCAGGCCACCCAGCGGCCGGCCGGCTCGGCGTTCGGCGCGCCCGGGGGCCCTGGCGCGGACGGCCTCGACCCGTCGGCCCTCGACCCCGCGCAGCTGCCCAAGGGCTTCGAGAAGTTCCTCGGGAAGTGAGCCCGGACGCGGGACTGAACACCCTGGCGGTCGGCACCGACGGGCCCCGGGTCGCGTTCCTGCACGGTCTCTTCGGCCAGGGGCGCAACTGGGCCCAGGTGGCCAAGGCCCTCGCGGGCCCGGACGGCACCGGGGCGCGCTGCCTGCTCGTCGACCTGCCGGACCACGGCCGCTCGCCGTGGACCGAGGAGTTCTCCTACGAGGGCTATGCCGAGCAGGTGGCGGCCACCCTGGCGGCGGCGGCCCCGGGGGAGGAGTGGGTCCTCGTCGGGCACAGCCTGGGCGGCAAGACGGCGATGGTGACGACGCTGCTCCATCCCCGGCTCGTCCGGCACCTCGTCGTCGTCGACATCGCGCCCAAGGACTACGGCGACCTCGACCGCTTCCGGCACTACATCGACGCGATGCGTGCCCTACCGCTGCACGAGCTGAGCGGCCGGGGCGACGCCGAGGAGCGCTTCGCCGCCGTCGAGCCGGACCCCGGGGTGCGCGGCTTCCTCCTGCAGAACCTGCGCCGCGCCGGCTCCTCGTGGTCCTGGCAGGCCAACCTCGACCTCATCGCCGCCGACGCGGAGCGCGAGGACGACTCGCGGATCGCCGACTTCCCGAGGCTCGGCCGGTCCTGGGGCGGCCCGGTCGTCTGGCTGGTCGGGGAGCAGTCCGGCTACGTGCGGGAGGAGGACGCCGCCGCCATGCGCGAGCTCTTCCCCCGGACCCGTCAGGTCACCGTGAAGGGCGCCGGGCACTGGGTGCACACGCAGGCGCCCGAGGTCGTCGTCGAGACGCTGCGGCGGGTGGTCCGCTCAGCCGCGGCCGAAGGCTGAGGCCTTCGGCCGCTGGTCAGGGCCGCCGCGGTGCCCGATACTCGGGCGGGTGAAGCCGCCAGAGCAGGACTCCGTCGCGCGGGTGCGCGCCACCTTCGACGCGATCGCCGACGACTACGACCAGAGCGGCGTACCGTTCTTCGTCCCCGCCGCCGAGGGGCTCGTGGCCGCCTTGGCGCCCGGGCCGGGGGAGCGGGCGCTCGACATCGGATGCGGCCGGGGCGCCGCCACCCTCGCGCTCGCCCGGGCGGTCCTGCCCACCGGCCGGCTCACCGCGGTCGACCTCAGCCCGGCCATGGCGCAGCACACCCGTGCGGCCCTCGAGCGGGACGGGCACGCGGCGGAGGTCGCCGTCATGGACGCCGCGAACCCGCGGCTGCCGGCCGGGGAGTACGACATCGTCGCCTCCTCGCTCGTCCTGTTCTTCCTTCCCGACCCGGCATCCGCGCTCGCGGCGTGGCTCCGGCTGGTGGCCCCCGGCGGGCGGATCGGCCTGGCGACGATGGGGGAGGCTCATCCCGTGTCGGACGAGATCAACGCGTTGTTCAGGCCGTGGCTGCCCCCGGGGATGCTGGACCCCAAGGCCACCGACCAGGTCAGCCCGTTCGCCACCGACGCCGGGATGGAGGACCTCATGACCGCCGCCGGGGCGGTCGAGGTCCGCACCGAGACACTGCGCGTCCCGGTGCCGTTCGCTGACGTGGTGGCCTGGCAGGCGTTCTCGATGAGCACCGGGCAGCGGGCCATGTGGTCCCTGGTCCCGGCGGCCGAGCATCCCGCGCTGCTCGACGTGCTGGCGAGCTCCTCGACGGGGCACGCGACGGGGACGGCCCAGCCGTCCTCTGGCAGGACATGCGCTACAGCCTCGGCAGGGCTCCGGCCGCCTGAGGCCCGCGCCGCCGCTCGCCGGTCTAGGGTCGGCGCATGGCTCAGGTGCTGCACCTCACCGGTCCCGTCCTGCTCGGCCCCGAGGAGGAGCGGCCGGAGGCCTGGGTCGTCGGCGGCCGGCTGACCCACGAGCGACCCACGGGCGACCACGACGTCACGACCCTGCCGGGCTGGGTGGTGCCCGGTCTCGTCGACGCCCACTGCCACGTCGGCCTCGGGCCGCACGGCGAGGTGCCCGCGGAGGAGGCCGAGCAGCAGGCGCTGGCCGACCGCGACAACGGCACCCTCCTCATCCGGGACGCCGGCTCCCCGGCCGACACCCGGTGGGTCGAGGACCGGGCGGACCTGCCGAGGCTCATCCGGGCCGGTCGGCACATCGCCCGCACGAGGCGCTACATCCGCAACTTCGCCTGGGAGGTCGAGCCGGAGGACCTCGTCGGGCGCGTCCGCCTCGAGGCCCGGGCCGGTGACGGGTGGGTCAAGCTCGTCGGCGACTGGATCGACCGGGAGGTCGGTGACCTCGCCCCCTGCTGGCCGCGCGACGTCCTCGCCGAGGCCGTGGCCGCGGCGCACGAGGAGGGGGCGCGCGTCACGGCGCACTGCTTCGGTGAGGAGTCGCTGCGTGACCTCGCCGCCGCCGGAACCGACTGCGTCGAGCACGCCTGCGGCCTCGAGGACGACACGGTCGCCACCTTCGCCGACCAGGGCATCGCGATCGTGCCGACCCTGGTCAACATCGACACCTTCCCGGCCATCGCCGCACCGGCTCGCGAGAAGTTCCCCCAGTACCACCGGCACATGCTCGACCTGCACCTGCGGCGCTACACGACGATCCGCGCCGCGCGCGAGGCCGGCATCCCGGTGTACGTCGGCACCGACGCCGGGGGCTCCCTCGCCCACGGCCTCGCCGCCCAGGAGGTCGAACGGCTCACCCGGTGCGGGTTCACCCCGCTCGAGGCCCTCGACGCCGGGACGTGGGCCGCCCGGGCGTGGCTCGGCCGGCCGGCCCTCGAGGAGGGCGCCGAGGCCGACCTGCTCGTCCTGCCGGCCGACCCCCGCGTGGACGTCGGCGTCCTCACCGCCCCGCGGGCGGTCGTCCTCCGCGGCCGCGTCGTCGCCTGAGCCGCCCCGGCGGCCCGTGCCGTCTCACAGCCGACGCCCAGCGGATGTTGGGCTCGCGGCCATGCGCGCGGGCCACCGTGGACGGATGGGCCGAGTCGCACGGAGGCTGAGCGCCCTCGTCGTCGGGGCACTCGCCGTGGGGGCCCTGGCCGCCGGACTCGCCGCACCGGCCGCGGTCGGGCTGGGGATGACCGCGACCGGCGCGGCGGCCGCGTTCGAGGCGCTGCCGAGCCGGCTGCCACGCGACGGGCTGCTCGAGCCCTCGCGCATCCTCGACGCCGGCGGCCACGTCATCGCCACCCCGTACTCCGAGGACCGGGTGGTCGTCCCGCTCCGCGCGGTCGCGCCGATCATGCGGAAGGCCCAGGTGGCCATCGAGGACAGCAGGTTCTACGCCCACGGGCCGCTCGACCCGCGCTCGCTGGCGCGGGCGGTCGTCGCGACGGCGAGCGGCCACACCGAGGGCGCCTCGACCCTGACCCAGCAGTACGTCAAGCTCGTCCTCGAGGCCAACGCGGCGGCCCGCGACGACCCTCGGGCGGCCCGGGCGGCCGCCGTCCGCAGCGGCGCCGCCGGCGTCGCCCGCAAGCTGCAGGAGCTGCGCTATGCGGTCCGGCTCGAGCGGACCGAGAGCAAGGACCAGATCCTCGAGGGCTACCTCAACCTCGCGTACTACGGCGACCGGGCGTACGGCGTCCAGGCCGCCGCCGAGCGGTACTTCTCGGTGCCGGCGAGCCGCCTCGACCTCGGCCAGGCGGCGCTGCTCGCCGGCCTGGTCCGGGAGCCGACGGCCACCGACCCGCTGACCCACCCGGGGGCCGCCCAGGCCCGCCGGGACGTCGTCCTGCAGCGGATGGCCCAGCTCGGCATCATCACCGCGGCCCGGGCCCGGGCCGCCGAGCGGGTGAGCGTCGCGTCGATGCTGCACCCGCGCACCCCCCGCGGGACCTGTGCGGCGGCGACCCAGCCGTACGTCTGCACCTACGTCCTCGCCTGGCTCGAGCAGGACCCGGCGCTGGGGCCCGACCCGGCCTCGCGGTTGCGGGCCATCGACGGGGGCGGGCTGACGATCCGCACCAGCCTGGTCCCCGGGCTGTCCGCGACGGTCCGCTCGGTGCTGGCCTCGCGCGACCCGGCCGCAGACCCCTCCGGGGTGCGCTCGGCGGCCACGGTCGTGCAGCCGGGCACCGGTCGCATCCTGGCGCTCGGCCAGACCAGCACGTTCAGCGGGCAGCCGACGAGCACGCAGATCGACTGGGCCGCCGACGCGGCCGACGGTGGGTCGACCTACGGCTTCCAGAGCGGGTCGACCGCGAAGATGTTCATCCTCGCCACCGCGTTCGCCCAGGGCATGCCGGAGACCGCGTACGTCGACGCCAGGGCCGCGGGCCCGAGCCGAGCCGCGACGTACCTGCCGAGCGAGAACTCCGACGCGTGCCGGGGGTGGAGCACGTGGCAGGTCCACAACGACCAGTGGTGGCCGGGCGGCTACCTCTCGTTGCGCCAGGCGACCGCGCAGTCGGTCAACACCGCGTTCGCGTCGTTGACGATGCGGGTCGGCCTCTGCCACGTCCTGGACACGATGGCGGCGCTCGGGCTGCACACCGGCGACGGCGGCCCGCTGCCCCGGGTCGCGACGGTGGCGCTCGGCGCGGCCACGGTCTCGCCGGTGACGCTCGCGGCCGCGTACGCCGCCATCGCCGCCCACGGCGTCTACTGCGCCCCCACGCCCGTCGTCTCGGTGACCGACACCGCCGGCCACCGGCTCCCGGTCCGCGGCGCCGGCTGCCACCAGGCCATCGCGCCCGCCGTCGCGGCGCAGGTCGCCGACATCCTCCAGGCGCCGCTGCAGGACCCCGGCGGCACGGCGAGGGGCGAGGGCCTTCCCGGGCGCCCGGCGGCGGGCAAGACGGGGACGACGGACTCGCGGGCGCAGACCTGGTTCGTCGGGTTCACCCCGCAGCTGGCCACCGCGGTCTGGGTCGGCACGCCCACCCCGGCGAGCATGACCGACGTCACCGTCGGCGGCCGCTTCTACCCCGGGATCTACGGCTCGACCCTGGCCGCACCCGACTGGCACGACATCATGACCGCGGCCTCGGCCGGGATGCCGGTCCAGCCGTTCCCGCCGCCGCCGTCGTCGTCCGCGCGCTGACCCCGGCGCCGACGGCGACTCGACGACAGCGACTCGACGACGGCGATTCGGCGGCCCAGGCGAGGTCTGGCAGACTGGGCCGCTGTACCCGTCCGGGCCCGCCTCCCGTGTGGCACCGGACCGGACGCCTACACACCGAGTGTCGGCCCCCCGCACGCACCTCGTGCGGTCTCGCCGCGCTCACAACCGACAGGAGACCACACCCGTGGCCGTCAAGATCCGCCTGAAGCGCATGGGCAAGATCCGTGCACCGTTCTACCGCGTCGTCGTCATGGACTCCCGCACCAAGCGGGACGGCCGGGCGATCGAGGAGATCGGCAAGTACCACCCGACCGAGGAGCCCTCGGTCATCCAGATCGACAGCGAGCGCGCCCAGTACTGGCTGACCAACGGGGCGCAGCCGACCGAGGCCGTCGCGGCCCTGCTGAAGATCACCGGCGACTGGCAGAAGTTCAAGGGCGAGCCCGGCACCGAGGGCACCCTCAGGGTGGCCGAGCCGAAGAAGAGCAAGCGCGAGCTCTACGAGGCCGCGCTCGCCGCGGCGGGTGCGACCAGCGACGACGCCTCCGGCGCCACGACGCCGAGGAAGCGCACCGCGAAGAAGGCCGCCGCCGAGGAGGCTCCCGCTGCCGAGGCTCCTGCTGCCGCGGCTCCCGCTGCCGAGGCTCCCGCTGCCGAGGCTCCCGCTGCGGAGGCTCCCGCTGCGGAGGCTCCGGCCGAGGAGTCCCCGGCCGCGCAGGCCCCGGGCGAAGAGGCCTGACCGTGCTCGAGGAGGCCCTCGAGCACCTCGTCACCGGCATCGTCGACCACAAGGACGAGGTCCAGGTGCGTCGCCGCGAGCTGCGCCGCGGCGAGGTCCTCGAGGTGCGGGTCCACCCCGACGACCTCGGCCGGGTCATCGGTCGCTCCGGCCGCACCGCCAGTGCGCTGCGCACCGTCATGGGGGCGCTCGCCGGCGGCCGACCGGTGCGGATCGACATCGTGGACACCGACCGGGTCCGCTGACCCCGCATCCTCGCCCCGTCGGGGCGGGGGCGCCGGTGCGGGCGGACGTGGCCCACCTGAGAGGATGCCGCCCATGAGCACCGTCGTGGCCCGGATCGGCAAGCCGCACGGACTGCGCGGCGAGGTCACCGTCCGGCTGCACACCGACGAGCCCGAGCGACGCCTCGCCGTGGGCTCCGTGCTCGCGACCGAGGCCGTCCCGGGCTCCGGGGTCCCCCGCGAGCTGACCATCCGTTCGACCCGGGTCCACCGCGGCATCTGGCTCGTCGGCTTCGACGAGGTGCCCGACCGCACGGGGGCCGAGGGACTGCGGGGGACCCACCTCGTCGTCGACGACGTCGATCCGGCTCCGGTCCAGGACGACGACGCGGACGTGTTCACCGAGGCCGAGCTCACCGGGCTGACCGTGCTCGACCCGGCCGGCGCGGTGGTGGGGGAGGTCGCCGGCCTCGAACTCGGCGCCGCGCAGGACCGGCTCGTCGTGCGGCTCGGCGACGGGCGGGAGGTGCTCGTCCCCTTCGTCGAGGCGATCGTCCCGACCGTCGACGTCGCGGCCGGCCGGGTCGTCGTCGACGCCCCGCCCGGTCTCCTCGACCTGGGGGAGTGACCGGGGTGCGCCTCGACGTCGTCACGATCTTCCCCGAGTACCTCGCCCCGCTGGACCTCTCCCTCCTCGGGAAGGCGCGGCGCGACGGTATCCTCGACCTCCACGTCCACGACCTGCGCGACTTCACCCATGACCGGCACCGCACCGTCGACGACAGTCCGTTCGGCGGCGGCGCGGGGATGGTGATGCGGCCGGAGCCGTGGGCCGCGGCCCTCGACCACGTCGTCGCCGCCGGGCGCACCGCAGCGGCACCCGTCCCGCACCTCGTCGTCCCCGGGCCCGGTGGGGAGCCGTTCACCCAGGCGTCGGCCCGCCGCCTCGCCACCGAGCCGTGGCTCGCGTTCGCGTGCGGGCGCTACGAGGGCATCGACGAGCGCGTCTACGAGCACGCCGCGGAGCGGATGCCGGTCAGCGTCGTCTCGCTCGGCGACTACGTCCTCAACGGCGGCGAGGTCGCGGTGCTCGCGATGGTCGAGGCCGTCGGGCGGCTGCTGCCCGGGGTCGTCGGCAACGCCGAGTCGCTCGTCGAGGAGTCCCACGAGGACGGACTGCTCGAGTACCCCGTCTACACCCGGCCGGCGCGCTGGGAGGACGGCGGGGTGGTCCGGGAGGTCCCGCCGGTGCTGCTCTCCGGCGACCACGCCGCGGTCGCCCGCTGGCGTCACGAGCAGCGGCTCGCCCGAACCACTGCCCGTCGACCGGACCTGCTCCCCGCGTCCGGCGCGGTGGCGGGTCTGGACGCGCTCGACGTCCGCACGGCGGTGCCCGCCGACGCCCCCGAGCTGCTCGTGCTCCAACGTGCCTGCTGGGTGCCCGAGGCCCGGGTGTCCGGGGGCTGGGAGATCCCCCCGCTCGTCGAGACCCTCGACGAGGTCCGGGCCTGGCTCGGGGAGTGGACGACGTGGGTCGCCCGGGTGCCGTCCGCGGGGCCGACCCCGGGGCGGCTCGTCGGGGCGGTGCGCGGCCGGCTCCGACCGGGCGACCCGACGGTCTGGGAGAGCGGACGGCTCATGGTCGCGCCCGACCTCCAGGGGCGCGGGCTCGGCCGCGGCCTGCTCGAGCTGGCGGAGGCGGCCGCTCCGGCATCCGTCCGTGCGTGGTGGCTGAACACGAGCCGGGTGATGGACGCCAACATCCGTCGCTACCGCCGCGCCGGCTACCGGGTCGTCCCCGGCGAGCCCACGTGGGAGGGCACCGTCGACCTGGTGAAGACGCGCGCACCGCGGCGCTGACCCCCTCGGGGCGCCGCCCGGCTCGTGAACATTCTCTCCGGATGCCGGAACCGTCAGCGGGCGACGCCAACCGTTCCTGCCGCCGGCTGAAGGTTCCGGCATCCGGAGAAAATGTTGCGGCGGGTCAGGGGCGGAGGGCGGCCTTGAGGTCCTCGGGCAGCAGCAGGGCCTGCCCGATGAGCCGCTCGGCGACGACCGCCGTCGTCGTCTGCGCGGTCATGATGCCGACGAGGACGAGCACCTGAGCGGCCGCGGCCTGCGCCGGGGTGCCGCCGCCGAGGAGCACGCCGATGAACGCGCCGGGGAGGGTGACGACGCCGGCGGTGCGCACCTGGTCGAGCCCGGGGATCAGCGCCTCGGGGATCCGGCGGTGGACGATCTCGTCGATGGCCTGCGCACGGGTCAGCCCGAGGGAGAGGGCGGCCTCGTACTGCGGGTGCTCCTCCCGGAGCGCGGCGAAGGCGCGTCGCCCGGCGAGGGTGTGGCCGTTCATCGTGTTGCCCGCGAGGATTCCGACGACCGGCACGAGGGCCGCACCCGTCGGGGGCACGGTGCGCGTCAGCAGGATGATCGCGACCACCGGCAGCAGGCCGGTGAGCATGGCCAGCGTCGCCCACGGCCAGGCGCGAGGCGCCTCGACCCGACGGACGGTGGTCACCACCGCGATGCCGAACATGAGGCAGAGCAGCGCCACCGAGAGGGGGAGCGAGGAGATGACCCCGGCGATGACGACCGCGGCGAGCCCGAGCTGGACCACCGCGCGCAGCGCCGCGAACAGGGTCGACCCCGGTCGGGGAAGCCGACCGAGGACGTACATCGCGACGGTGACGGCGAGGAGGAGGACGACGGCGAAGGCGACGGGAATCCCGGGGTCGATCGTCACCGGGGCAGGATAGGCGGCACGCCCCACGGATTTCGCGGCACCGGGCCGCCTCTGGCACACTGGGTCGCTGCGCCACCCCGACGAACGGCCCCCGCCACAGGGGGAGTGCCCGGACCTTGGTCCGACCACGGCATGCGGCCCGGTGGGCGCACCCCGAAGCACCGAGCAGTACCGAGCAGCGCGGATGGCCTGTGGCAGCCCGCGAGAAAGCGAACCGTCATGCACCGTTTCGATGAGCTCGACAGCGTGTCGATGAAGAGCGACATCCCCGACTTCCGGGCCGGCGACACCGTCAGGGTTCACGTCAAGGTCGTCGAGGGCGCCCGCTCCCGTATCCAGGTCTTCCAGGGCGTCGTCATCCGTCGCCATGGCGGTGGGGTCACCGAGACCTTCACCGTCCGCAAGGTCTCCTTCGGTGTCGGGGTCGAGCGGACCTTCCCGCTGCACACCCCGATCATCGACAAGGTCGAGGTCGTCACCCGCGGTGACGTCCGCCGCGCGAAGCTGTACTACCTGCGTGACCTGCGCGGCAAGGCCGCCAAGATCAAGGAGAAGCGCGAGACCCCCGCGCACTCCTGAGGATCGACCCCGCGCCCGTGCGCGGCCTCCCGGGAACGCCGACTAGGCTCCCCGGGTGATGGCACGGACCCACGCCGACCCGGCGCTCGCCACCCCCGTGGAGGACGCCGGGTCGCGGCGTCCCCGGGTCGTCCTCGTCCTCGTCGTCGGCGTCCTGCTCGCCGCGGTGGTGCGCGGTCTGGTCGTGCAGAGCTACGTCGTCCCGTCGGCCGCGCTCGCACCCACGGTCGAGCCCGGCGACCGGCTCCTCGTGTGGAAGGCCTTCGCCCGGCCGTCGGCCGGTGACCTCGTCGTCGTCGACACCACGGGAACCGCCGCCGTGACCGCGGCCCGGGCCACACCCACGGGGAACGGGATCGTCGGCCGGGCCCTCGGTGCGCTCGCGGATGCCGTGGGCGTGCGGATGGGGCCCCAGGACGAGCTGGCGGTGGTCTCCGCCGTTCGGGGCAGCCGGGTGGCGGTGGCCGAGCCGGAGGCCCGGGACGTGCCCGTGTCGCGTGTCGTCGGCGTCGCCGGCTTCCGCTTCTGGCCGCTGGGTCGCCTCGGTGTGCTCGACGGAGGTCCCGGATGAGCGAGGAGAAGGATCGCGCCCCGGGCCGGCCCGCGCGGGAGACGAAGGCCACATCGGCGGCGAAGACGCCAACCGCCAAGAAGGTCCCGGCCGCCAAGAAGGCCCCGGGCGCCAAGACAGCCCCGGCCGCCGCCGCGAAGGAGGCCCCGGCCGCGAAGAAGGCTGCGGCCACCAAGAAGACCGCGGCCACCAAGAAGACCGCGGCCACGAAGAAGACCGCGGCCACGAAGAAGACCGCGGCCACGAAGAAGACCGCGGCCACGAAGAAGACCGCGGCCACGAAGAGACCGCGGCCACGAAGGCCGCGGCCACGAAGGCCGCGGCCGCCCCCCAGGCTCCGGCGAAGCGGGCGACGACCCCCGCGACGGTGGTGCCGGCCGCCGGGGCGGCACCGGCGCAGACCTCCGTGCCCGCGGTGGAACCGGCGCCGCAGACCACCCCGCCCCCGGCAAAGGATGATGCCCCCGTGCCGGGCGAGCTCCAGGCCCCCGGGCCCGCACCCGCCCCCGGGCTCCCGCCGCCGGCCTCGCCCGTCGCGACGACGGAGTCCGCCGACGACGTCGACCCGCCGGTTGCCGACGAGGCGGAGCCGGCGACCGGGGACGAGCCGCCCAGGGGGGTCGTCGGGCTCCTCGGCGCCGCGGTCAAGGAGGTCGCCCTCGTCCTCGTCATGGCCATGGTGCTCTCGTTCGTCGTCAAGACGTGGCTCATCCAGGCCTTCTTCATCCCCTCCGGCTCGATGGAGAACACCCTGCTCGTCGGCGACCGGGTCGTCGTCTCCAAGCTGACCCCCGGCCCGGTCGACCTCAAGCGCGGCGACGTCGTCGTCTTCGAGGACCCCGGCGGCTGGCTCGACAGCGTCCCCGTCACCCAGCGCTCCGGGGTCGCGGGCGCCGCGCACGACGTCCTCGTCTTCGTCGGCCTCCTCCCGAGCGAGTCCGAGGACCACCTCATCAAGCGGGTCATCGGGCTGCCGGGCGACCACGTCACGTGCTGCGACTCCGAGGCGCGCCTGACCGTCAACGGCGTCGCCGTCGAGGAGCCGTACATCCACGCCGGTGACGTCCCGAGCACGATGAAGTTCGACATCACGGTGCCCGCCGGAAAGGTGTGGGTGATGGGCGACCACCGGTCCGACAGCGAGGACTCCCGCTTCCACGACCCGCGCGGTACCGGCGCCCAGGGGTCGGTCCCGATCGCCGACGTGACCGGGCGGGCGGTCGCCGTCGTCTGGCCCTTCGACCGGTTCTCGTGGCTGCAGGACTACCCGCAGGTCTTCGCCGGGGTGCCCGATCCCGGGGGTGGCTCGTGAGCCCGGCGGGCGCCTCGAGGAAGCCCAGCCTGCGGGTGGAGCGGGCGCTCCAGCGTGACGGGCACCGTGTCCTCGCGGGGATGGACGAGGTGGGTCGCGGTGCCCTCGCCGGCCCGGTCACCGTCGGCGTCGTCCTCATCGACGAGTCCTGCCGCAGCGCCCCACCCGGCGTCCGCGACTCCAAGCTCCTCCAGCCGCATGCACGGGAGCGGATCGTGCCGCGGATCGAGCGCTGGGCCCTGGCCCACGCCGTCGGGCACGCGAGCGCCGACGAGATCGACGCCGTCGGCATCATCGCCGCGCTGCGGCTCGCGGGGATGCGGGCCCTCGCGGGGTGCGGGGTGCGGCCCGACCTCGTCATCCTCGACGGCAACCACGACTGGCTCACCGCCCCCGAGGACGTCGGGCTGCTCGCCTTCGCCCACGAGGGCGGCGTCCCCACCCCGCCGGTCACGACGATGGTCAAGGCGGACCTCAGGTGCTCCTCGGTCGCGGCCGCGAGCGTCCTGGCCAAGGTGACCCGCGACCGGCTCATGGTCGCGCTCGGTGCGGAGGTCACCGAGTACGGCTGGGTCGACAACAAGGGGTACGCCGCGCCTGAGCACCTCGACGCGCTGCGGCGGCTCGGGCCGTGCACCTGGCACCGGCGCTCGTGGCGGCTGCCCGGGACGATGGACGATGATGGCGTCGTGGCCGCCGACGCGGCCGCGCCGCAGACGGCGGACGGCGCGTCGCGCGAGCCGGCCGACCTGGAACGAGTGGGAGAGCGATGAGCTCGGAGGACCTCGAGAAGTACGAGAGTGAGGCGGAGCTCGCCCTCTACCGCGAGTACCGCGACGTCGTGGGCCTGTTCAGCCACGTCGTGGAGACCGAGCGGCGCTTCTACCTGTGCAACAGCGTCGACGTCAAGGTCCGCAGCGACGCCGGTGAGGTGTTCTTCGACGTCACGATGCACGATGCGTGGGTGTGGGACATCTACCGTCCGGCCCGGTTCGCCAAGACGGTCCGGGTCGTGACGTTCAAGGACGTCAACGTCGAGGAGCTGGCCAAGAACGACCTCGAGCTGCCCAAGGGCGGCTTCTAGAGCCGCTCACCGGGCCGGCCCGGCGCGGGCCTCGTGCACAGGGTCGCCGCGGGGCCGCCGTCGTCCACAGCCGGTGCCTCGGCCGTGGCGCGGCCCGCGTGCGACCGGTTGGCTGCCAGCATGAGGTCGACGGGGCAGCAGGATGCCGAGGCGCCGCGCACGGCGCTCGGGCGGTACGGCGAGGAGCTCGCGGCGCGCTACCTGCGTGAGCGGGGGATGACGCTGCTGGCGCGCAACTGGCGGTGCGAACACGGGGAGATCGACATCGTCGCCCGGGACGGCCCGTGCCTGGTCGTCTGCGAGGTCAAGACGCGCCGGGGCACGGCGTTCGGCGAGCCGGTCGAGGCGGTGACGGTCCGCAAGGCGCTCCGTCTGCGGCGGCTGGCCTGGGCGTACCTGCGCGAGCACGGTCCGCACCAGGGGCCGGTGCGCATCGACGTCGTCGGCGTGCTCTGCCGGCGCGGGCGCCGGCCGGTGGTCCGGCACGTCGTGGGGGTCGGCTCGTGACCTTCGGGCTGGGTCGCACCCTCTCGGTGGCGCTCACCGGCCTGGACGGCACCCTCGTCGACGTCGAGGCGCACATCGGCCAGGGCCTGCCGAGCTTCTCGGTCGGCGGGCTGCCCGACGCGGCCTGCGCCCAGGCGCCCGACCGCATCCGGGCCGCGGCGGCCCACGGCGGCACCCCGGTGCCGCCGCACCGGGTCACCGTCAACCTCTCCCCGGCCTCGATCCCGAAGCGGGGCTCCGGCTTCGACCTGCCCATCGCGGTGGCGGTGCTCGCCGCCGCGGGGGTGGTGCGGGCACCGCTCGCGGCCGAGGTCGCACACCTCGGCGAGCTCGCGCTCGACGGCCGGCTGCGCGGGGTCCGCGGGGTGCTGCCCGCGGTGCTCGAGGCGGCCCGCCGCGGAGTGCGGCACGTCGTGGTGCCGGTGGAGAACGTCGAGGAGGCCCAGCTGGTCGACGAGGTCACCGTCCACGGCGCCCGCTGCCTCGGTGAGCTCGTGGGGTGGTATGCCGCCGCGGAACGAGGCACGGACCTGCCCGTCGCGCCGGCCACCACCGGGTCCGTCGACGCCCGGACCGGCCGGGTCGGACCCCGCCCCGACCTCGCCGACGTCGTGGGCCAGCCCGAGGCGCGGGTCGCCCTCGAGCTCGCCGCCACCGGGGCGCACCACCTCCTCATGAGCGGTCCACCGGGGGTCGGGAAGACGATGCTCGCCGAGCGGTTGGTCACGATCCTGCCGCCGCTCACCCGCGAGGAGGCGCTCGAGACGCACGCGGTCCGGTCCCTCACCGGGCGTGTCGGCGACGTCACGAGCCTCGACCTCACCCCGCCCTTCGTCGCACCCCACCACAGCACCTCCGTCGCGGCCCTCGCCGGGGGAGGCTCCAGCTCGGTGCTCCCGGGAGCCATCTCCCGGGCCCACCACGGCGTGCTCTTCCTCGACGAGGCCCCGGAGTTCCGCTCGACGGTGCTCCAGGTGCTGCGCCAGCCGCTGGAGTCGGGGGAGGTCGTCATCGCCCGGGCCCGGCACGCCGTCCGCTACCCGGCTCGCTTCCTCCTCGTCCTCGCCGCCAACCCGTGCCCGTGCGGGCGGTCGTACGGCAAGGCCCTCGACTGCACGTGCTCGGTCGCCGAGATCCGCTCCTACGCCGGGCGGCTGTCGGGGCCGCTGCTGGACCGCGTCGACCTGCAGGTCCACGTCCCGCCGGTCCGCCGCGCCGCGTTCGGCGACGAGGTGGGCGAGGACAGTGCGGCGGTCGCCGCACGGGTGGCCGCGGCCCGTGACGTGCAGCGTGAACGATGGTCGGGTGCCGACGGCGGGTGGGCCGTCAACGGGCTCGTGCCCGGGCACGTCCTGCGCCGGCCGCCGTTCAGGCTCCCGGGCCCGGCCACCGTCGACATCGACCGGGCGCTGGACGCCGGGCGGCTCACCCTGCGCGGGTACGACCGGGTGCTTCGCGTGGCGTGGTCCGCGGCCGACCTCGCCGGGCGGGTCGTCCCCACGCGTGACGATGTCGCCACCGGGCTGGTCCTGCGCCGCGGCGAAGCGATGGCGGCATGAGTGGCGGCCGGCCCCCCAGCCCGCTCGAGCGCGACGACCGCTGGGCGCGGGTGGCCTGGGCCTACCTGGTCGAGCCGATGAGCGGTCCGCTCGGGCGACTCCTCGAGGAGCACGGTGCGGTCGGGGCACTGGCCCGGCTGCGCGAGGGCCGGTACCGGTCCGCACCCGAGCTCTCCGTGCGGCTGCAGAGCCTCGACCTCGACGCGCTCGTGCATGCCGTGCACCGCCAGGGCGTCCGCGTCGTCGTCCCCGGCGACCCGCAGTGGCCGGTCGCGCTCGACCGGCACGCCGCGCCGCCGTACTGCCTCTTCGTCCGGGGCGTCGCCGAGCTCGCGGACTTCACGGAGCGGTCGGTCGCGGTCGTCGGCTCGCGCGCGGCGAGCGACTACGGGCTCCGGGTGGCCGCAGAGCTGGGCGAGGGCCTGGCCGGGCGCGGCTTCACCGTCGTCAGCGGTGCCGCCTTCGGGATCGACGCCGCAGCGCACCGCGGCGCCCTCGCCGTCGACGGCCCGACCGTGGCCGTCCTCGCCTGCGGCCCCGACGTGCCGTACCCCCGGGCGCACCGTTCGCTCATCGAGTCGGTGGCCCGCACCGGGGCCGTGGTCAGCGAGGTGCCGGTCGGCACGATGCCGTACCGGTCCCGTTTCCTCGCGCGCAACCGGGTCATCGCCCTGCTCGCCCGGGCGACGGTGGTCGTCGAGGCCGGCCTTCGGTCGGGCTCGCTGTCGACGGCCCGGGAGGCCCGCGAGCACCACCTCCCGGTGGCGGCGGTCCCGGGGCCGGTGACGAGTGCGACGTCGGCCGGCTGCCATGCCCTGGTCCGGGAGACCGGCGCGGTCCTGGTCACCGACGCGGCGGAGGTGGCCGAGCTCGCCGGCCGGATCGGCGAGGGCCTCGCGCCTGACGCCCTGGCGCCGGCTCGCCGGCCGCCCGAGGACGACCTCGACCCCACTGCATACCGGGTGTGGTCCGCCGTGCCGGTCCGCCGGCCCTCGAGCACGGAGGCCCTCTCCGTCGCCTCGGGGGTCCCCCTGGTGTCCCTCGTGCCCGCGTTGGCGGTGCTCGAGGCGGTGGGTCTGGTCGTCCGCGACAGCGCCGGCTGGCGCAAGGCACCGCGGCCGCGCGCCCCGGCGCCACGGGTCGGCACGGCCCCGTCGGGCGCCCGCTGAGGCATCCGAGCGTGAGCGGCGGGTGTGAGCTGCGGCGGTTCCGTTGCGCGAGGGGCGCATGTGATGACACCGTGGCCCCGTGACCGTCGCCCAGCTCGAGGCGCTCACCGCCTTCGAGCGCCACCTGCGCGTCGAACGAGGGCGCTCGGAGAACACCGTGCGCGCCTACCTGCGCGACGTCGGCGCGTTCCTCGCCGACCTCGGGGTGGAGGACGACGGCACCCTCGCGGCCGTCACCCTGGCCGACCTGCGCGCGCGCCTCGGGACCCTCGCCCGGGGCGGGGCGGCCCGCACGACCGTGGCCCGAACGTCGGCCTCGCTGCGCACCTTCTTCCGGTGGTGCGAGCGCACCGGGCGGGTCCCCACCGACCCCTCCCTTCGGCTCGCCGCGCCGAAGCGGCACCACACCCTTCCCCCGGTGCTGGCACAACGCTCCGCCACCGCGCTGCTCGTCGTCGCCGCCGTGGCGGCCGACGACGACGACCCGGTGCACCTGCGCGACCGGGCAGCCCTCGAGCTGCTGTACGCCACCGGAATCCGCGTCGGCGAGCTCGTCGGGCTCGACGTCGACGACGTCGACCTCGACATCCTCGTCCTGCGCGTCGTCGGCAAGGGCGACAAGGAGCGTCGTGTCCCGTTCGGGGTGCCGGCCGCGGTCGCGGTGCGCACCTGGCTCGTCGAGGGCCGGCCCCGGCTCGCGACGTCCGCCAGCGGCCCGGCCCTGCTCCTCGGGCGGCGTGGCCGGCGGGCCGACCAACGCCAGGTGCGTGAGGTCGTCCACCGGCTCCTCGAGCACGTGCCCGACGCGCCCGACCTCGGCCCGCACGGGCTGCGTCACAGCGCAGCCACCCACCTGCTCGAGGGTGGCGCGGACATCCGTCTGGTCCAGGAGCTCCTGGGCCACGCCTCGCTCGCCACGACGCAGCTCTACACGCACATCTCCGTCGACCGCCTCAAGCGGTCCTACGCCCAGGCGCACCCGCGTGCCTGACGACGAGAGCGGGCAGCCGCGCAGCCGGTCCCCCCGCGACTTCGGGGCCGGCCGGGGCATCAACCCTGCCGCCGAGCAGTCGAGCGACCCCTACGACGTCCCCGAGTGGGTGTCGGAGTTCCGACGCCTCTACGTCGAGCCGAAGACCCGCGCCGCCCTCCGTGACGAGGCGAGCCGCTGGCACCGCCACCGGCCGGGGGGAGGGCCCTCGCGGCCCGAGGGCGCCGATGCGACCCCACCAGCCCTGACCGACGCCGAGCTCGCCGACCTCCCGCTCTCGGACGAGCCGCTGCGCAGCCGGTCTGAGGTCCACCGCGACCGACAGCCGGTGCCCAGCGACCGCCCCGCACCGGTCGACCGGCCAGCACGGCGGGCGGACCCCGAACCGGCAGCACGCCCTGAGGTGGGGGACATCGCGCCCTCGTCCTCGCGCGCGGGCCGCCGGGCGGCCCGCGAGGCGCGGGCCCGGGCCGAGCGTCGGGTGCGGTTGCGGCGCACCGTGGTCCTCGGCGTGCTGCTCGTCGTGGTCGTCGCGATCGTCACGTGGCTGGTCGCACGCAACCGGGAGCCGGTCTCGGCCTCGGTGTCGGCGGTCGCCCTCCTCTCGCGTGCCGTGGTCGCCACCGCGGAGCCCGCGGCGACGGTCGCCGCGGGCTCGGCCGCCGCGGCCGCCGCGGCCGCCGGGGCCGCCGCCGGGGCCGGCGGCTCGAAGCCGCGGGCTCTCCCGGGCCCGGGTGTCTCGGCTCGGCCCTCGGTCAGCCTTTCGGCAGGGCCGCGCGCCACCGCCACCCCGACCCCGACGCCGAGCCCGACCTCGGCCGGCACCGGGCGGCTCGCCTGGGTCGACTGGGGCGAGGTCGCGGGCGCGCGCACCTCGGGCGGGCCAGCCGTGCGGGTCGCGCTGGAGATCGAGGAGGGCCTCGGCCTCGACGTCGCGGCGACGGCCCGGACCATCTCCGGCATCCTCGTCGACGACCGCGGCTGGCAGACCGTCCGGGACGTCCGCTTCGTCTTCGTCACACCCGCCCAGGCCGCGCGCGGAGCCGTCGACACCCGGATCGCCGTGGCCAGCAGGCGGACGACGGAACGCCTCTGCGGTCCGGTGCCGACCCAGGGCTTCACCTCCTGCTACAACGGTCGCGTCGTCATCAACCTCGACCGGTGGGTGCTGGGCGTCGACGCCTACGCGGGGCACCTCGAGGACTACCGCACCTACCTCGTCAACCACGAGGTGGGCCACTCGTTCGGCCTCGGCCACGCCGGCTGCCCCGCCTCCGGGGCCGCCGCGCCGGTGATGGTGCCGCAGACCCTGCACCTGTGGGGCTGCCGGCCCAACCCCTACCCGGCGCTCGACACCTGACCGGCCACCGGTGGCAGCAGCCGGACGCGCCCAGCGCCGAGCAGGAGCATTGGGTCGAGGTACGCCTCACCCCGCCGAGCACCGAGGTGCAGGCACGGGGTGAGCAGGCAGTGCCCGCCATGCGGGGCGGACGATGCCTCGAGGACCCCGAGGACCGAGCCCGCTCGCACCACCGTGCCGGCCACCACCCGGGCGCGGACCGGCTCGTAGGTGCTCGACAGCCCACCCGTGTGGGCCACCGTTACCGTGCCGCGCCCGGCGACGCGGCCGGCGTGCGTGACGAGCCCGTCCTCGACGGCGAGCACGGGGTTCCCCACCGCCGCCGCCAGGTCGAGCCCGCGGTGGCCGGGCGCGTACCGGCTGGCCGGGGCGACGAAGGGGCGGAGCACCGGTCGCGGTGGGGTCACGGGCCAGCGCCACCGGGCATGGCTGCGGCGGTCCACATCCGGGGTGACCGGGACCGCCGGCGCCGCGACCTGGGACCGGCCCGGGGCGGGCCGCCCCGGGCCCGGCCCGGCACCACCAGCGAGGGGCGGCGGCGTGCCGGCCCCGGGCAGGGGCAGCAGGAGCAGGCAGGCAGCGACCGCGGAGGCGGCCACCGCACTCGGGCGGGCGCGTGAGGTGCTCATCCCGCCAGCCTCCGGCGCCGGGCCGCGCCGGCCAAGCCGTGGCCGCCCGGTTGTGGAGGAGCGGCCGTGGTGGCAGCGGCTGTGGACCCGACCGCCTCAGCCGACCGAGCTGCGGAGACGGCCCAGCCGGCGGCACGCCTCGTCGATGACGTCCTCCTGCTTGCAGAAGGCGAACCGGACCAGCGTGGGCGCCGCGGTCGGGTCGTCGTGGAAGACCGAGACCGGCACCCCGACCACACCGGCCCGGGCCGGCAGCTCGTGGCAGAACCGGACGGCGTCCTCGGCGCCGAGCGGTGCTGCGTCGGCCACGACGAAGTACCCGCCCCGCGGCACCGACACCTCGAGCCCGGCCCGCTGGAGTCCGTCGACGAGCCGGTCCCGCCGGTCCTGCAGCGAGCGGGCCAGACCGGCGAACACGGCATCGGGCAGCCCGAGACCGACGGCGACCGCCGGCTGGAAGGGCCCGGAGGCCACGTAGGTGAGGAACTGCTTGACCGCCCGGACCGCCGCGATCGCCTCGGCGGGTCCGGTGACCCAGCCGACCTTCCACCCGGTCGTCGCGAACGTCTTGCCGCCGGAGGAGATCGACAGGGTGCGCTCGCGCATCCCGGGCAGCGTCGCCACCGGGACGTGCTCGGTGCCGTCGAAGGTCAGGTGCTCGTACACCTCGTCGGTGACCACCCAGGCGTCGTGCTCACGGGCCAGCGAGCAGACGAGGTCCAGCTCCTCGCGGGTGAAGACCTTGCCGGTCGGGTTGTGCGGGCTGTTGAGCAGGACCAGGCGGGTGCGGCCCGAGAACGCGGCCCGCAGCGACGCCTCGTCGACCCGGTGGTCGGGGAAGCGCAGGACGGAGGTGCGCCGGACCCCGCCGGCCAGGGCGATCGTCGCCGCGTAGCTGTCGTAGTACGGCTCGAAGGTCACGACCTCGTCGCGGGGGCGGACGAGCGCGAGGACCGTCGCAGCGATCGCCTCGGTGGCTCCCACGGTGACGAGCACCTCCGACCCCGGGTCCACCGCCAGCCCGTAGAACCGCTGCTGGTGGGCGGCGACGGCGTCGAGCAGCTCGGGAACCCCGGCGCCCGGCGGGTACTGGTTGCGTCCGGCCCGGATGGCGTCGACGGCCGCCTCGAGGACCTCGGGCGGCCCGTCGGTGTCGGGGAAGCCCTGGCCGAGGTTGATGGCGCCGTGCTCGAGCGCGAGCGCGCTCATCGTCGCGAAGATCGTCGTCCCGAAGGGCGCGAGGGCGGGGTGACCGGGAGCGCTCGGCATACCGGGCAGGCTACGCGTCGGCCGTCGTGGCGTCGGCGTGCGCGACGAGGCCCAGCTGCCGCCACACCGCGACGAGCGTGACCCCGGACCCGACGAAGGCGAACCAGAACGGCGCCGCCGCGCCGAAGTGCTCGGCGATGAACCCGCCGAGGGCCTGCCCGACGAGGAGCCCGATGACAAGCCCCACCCAGTACACGCTGCCCACCCGGCCCTGGTACTCCAGCGGCGTGGCCCGTTGCCGCACTGCGGCCGAGAGCGACCCCCAGACGAACGCGTACCCGCCGAAGACCACCATGACGACCATCGCCACGGCCCACGAGGTGGTCACGGCGAGGGCGAGGTGGGTGAGGACCTCGAGCACGAGGCAGCCGCGCATCAGCCGGGCGAGCGGGATGTGCCGCTCGAGGGTCCCGTAGCCGAGCACCGCGGCGATCCCGCCGACCGCGGTGGCGGTGGTGAGCAGGCCGAACCCGACGGCGGCCACGCCGAGCCGCTCCTGGGCCCAGTAGACGAGCACGCCCCACGGCGCGCCCCACGTGACGTTGAAGACGAGGATGACGAGGGTCAGCGTGCGGACCGGCGCGTTGTGGCCGATCCAGCGCAGGCCGTCGAGGACGTCGCGCCCGACGTGCTGGTCGGGGCGCTCCCTCGGCACCGCGGGCAGCCGTACCCGCAGGAGCAGCCCGGCCGCGAGGATGACGGTGGCGGTCTGGAATCCGAAGGGGACCGCCGAGCCCACGGCGAAGAGGGTCGCACCGACGGCCGGCCCGATGAGCTGGTTGGCGACGAGGAAGCCGGACATCTGCCGCGCGTTGGCCAGGCCCAGGTCGGCCGCGGGGACGATCATCGGGACGATGGCGCGCCAGCCGCTGTCGGCGAAGACCTCGCAGGTGCCGACGACGAAGAGCAGGGCCAGCAGCAGCTCGATCGAGAGCACCCCGCCGACGAGAGCCGCGACGAGCGCGGCGAGCACCCCGGCCCGCACGAGGTTTGCCGCGACCACGAGCCGGCGGCGGTCGACCCGGTCGGCGAGCGCCCCGGCGTAGAGCCCGACGACGAGCGCCGGCAGACGCTGGACCACGGCGGCGGCCGCGATGAGCACGGGGGATCGGGTCTGCGCCGCGACCAGCAGGGGGCCGGCGGCGAGGGCGATCCCGTCGCCGACCTGAGCGACCCAGGACGAGGCGAGGTTCCACCGGAACGCGCTGCCCATCCGCGGGGGTGCGACGAGGTCGAGGAGGCGGCTCACGAGGTGCAGAGGCTACCGTCCCGATTTCCGGTCCGGCCCCGGCGCCACGTACGATGACCGATGGTCTCCGTGTGCTCGCATGCGGGAGCCACCACTTCGCGCGTTCTCCTCCCGCGACGGGCCACGGCCCGGCACAGGGGGCGCACCACGGCAGTGGCGGATGCCGCCCGTCCGGGCAGCACGGCATCCGTCCGGGGTGCGTCGGGACGCCAGGCAGGTGGGACCACCCCCGGGCTCGGTCCCCACCGACGTAACTGACAACCACAGAGCAAGGAGAACGGCAATGGCCGTCGTCACGATGCGCCAGCTCCTCGAGAGCGGCGTCCACTTCGGGCACCAGACCCGCCGCTGGAACCCGAAGATGAAGCGCTTCATCATGACCGAGCGCAACGGCATCTACATCATCGACCTGCAGCAGTCGGTCACCTACATCAACAACGCCTACGAGTTCGTCAAGGAGACCGTCGCGCACGGCGGCACCATCCTCTTCGTCGGCACGAAGCGCCAGGCCCAGGAGCCGGTCGCCGAGCAGGCGACCCGGGTCGGCATGCCCTACGTCAACCACCGCTGGCTCGGTGGGATGCTCACCAACTTCCAGACGATCTCCAAGCGCCTCACGCGCCTCAAGGAGCTCGAGGAGATCGACTTCGACGACGTGGCCGGCTCCGGCCACACGAAGAAGGAGCTCCTGATGATGAAGCGCGAGAAGGACAAGCTGGAGAAGACCCTCGGCGGCATCCGCACGATGAGCCGGGTCCCCTCCGCGGTCTGGATCGTCGACACCAAGAAGGAGCACCTGGCCGTCGACGAGGCCCGCAAGCTGGGGCTTCCGGTCATCGCGATCCTCGACACCAACTGCGACCCCGACGAGGTCGACTACAAGATCCCGGGCAACGACGACGCCATCCGCTCGGTCACCCTTCTCACCCGCGTCATCGCCGACGCCGTCGCCGAGGGCCTGATCGCCCGCGCCGGGGGCGGCCAGGCCGCCAGCGGCGCCGAGACGCCGGGCCAGGAGCCGCTCACCGAGTGGGAGCGCGAGCTCCTCGCCGGTGACGCCGAGCAGGCCGCGGACGCGGTGGCCCCGGAGGCCGGCGAGACCGCCGCTGCCGCCGCGGCGGAGGCTGCGGAGGTCACCGAGACCGCGGAGGCCGTCCCGGTCGCCGAGGCTGCGGAGGTCACCGAGACCGCGGAGGCCGTCCCGGTCGCCGAGGCTGCGGAGGTCACCGAGACCGCGGAGGCCGTCCCGGTCGCCGAGGCTGCGGAGGTCACCGAGACCGCGGAGGCCGTCCCGGTCGCCGAGGCTGCGGAGGTCACCGAGACCGCGGAGGCCACCGAGGCCGCGCCGGCCGAGCAGGCCTGAGCACTCCTCCCCCCCGAACACCCACGGAAAGAGCGATAGGAACCCATGGCGAACTACACCGCCGCTGACATCAAGGCGCTCCGCGAGAAGACCGCGGCCGGCATGAT
Organism: uncultured Actinomycetota bacterium; assembly: GCA_963772645.1. Taxonomy (GTDB): domain Bacteria; phylum Actinomycetota; class Actinomycetes; order Actinomycetales; family Dermatophilaceae; genus DASSQJ01. The sequence continues at coordinate 355,927 of CAVYYD010000015.1, read as the reverse complement.
GGACGTCAAGAAGGCCCTGGACGAGGCCGACGGCGACCAGGCCAAGGCCGAGGAGATCCTGCGGGTCAAGGGCCAGAAGGGCGTCACCAAGCGCGAGGGGCGCACCACCTCGAACGGCCTGGTGGCCGCGCGGGCCGGGGACGGCGAGGGCACCCTCGTCGAGGTCCTCTGCGAGACCGACTTCGTCGCCAAGGGCGAGCGCTTCATCGCGCTCGCCGACGAGGTCCTCACCCAGGCGGTCGCCACCAAGGCCGCCGACGCCGAGACCCTGCTCGGCTCGTCGCTGGCCGACGGCCGGACCGTCAAGGACCTCCTCGACGAGGCGAACGCGACGATCGGCGAGAAGATCGAGGTCAAGCGGGTCGCCCGGCTCGAGGGCGAGCGCGTCGTCTCCTACCTGCACAAGACGAGCCCGGACCTGCCGGCGCAGATCGGCGTGCTCGTGGCGACCACGGGCGGGGACGAGGCCGTCGCCCGCGACGTCGCGATGCACGTCGCGGCGTTCGCGCCGAGCGTGGTGGCCCGCGACGAGATCGACCAGGCGACGGTCGAGAACGAGCGTCGCGTCGCCGAGGCGACCGCCAAGGAGGAGGGCAAGCCCGAGGCCGCCCTCCCCAAGATCGTCGAGGGGCGCGTCAACGGCTTCTTCAAGGAGAACGTCCTGCTCGAGCAGCCGTTCGCCAAGGAGCCCAAGAAGACCGTCGGGAAGGTCCTCGACGAGGCCGGCGCCGACGCCACGGGCTTCGCCCGGTTCCGCATCGGGTCCTGACCCCGGGCGCCAGCACGGATGCCGTCCGCTCGCCGCGAGCGGACGGCATCCGTGCGTCCGGGCCCGGGTCCTCGCCCGGCGGTGACCGGTGACCCGGCGCGCTCGGTTGGTCCGCGCGGCTCCCGCTGTGACAGGATCTGGTGACCGCCGTGCCCGCCGCCGAGGAGGCCCCGTGACCACGACCACCCTCACCGAGGCCCCACCCGCCGCCACCGAGGCGCACCGCCCGCGGCGCGTCCTGCTCAAGCTGTCCGGCGAGGTGTTCGGCGGCGGCCGGGTCGGGGTCGACCCCGACGTCGTCCGCGCGGTCGCCCGCCAGATCGCGGCCGCCGTCCGCGAGGGGGTCCAGGTCGCCATCGTCGTCGGCGGCGGCAACTTCTTCCGCGGCGCCGAGCTGCAGCAGAAGGGCATGGAGCGCGCCCGTGCCGACTACATCGGGATGCTGGGCACGGTCATGAACTGCCTGGCCCTCCAGGACTTCCTCGAGAAGGAGGGGGTCGACACCCGGGTGCAGACCGCCATCACGATGGGTCAGGTCGCCGAGCCCTACATCCCGCGGCGGGCCATGCGCCACCTCGAGAAGGGCCGGGTCGTCATCTTCGGCGCCGGAGCCGGGATGCCGTACTTCTCCACCGACACGGTGAGCGCCCAGCGGGCCCTGGAGTGCCAGTGCGACGCCGTGCTCATGAGCAAGAACGGGGTCGACGGCGTCTACGACGACGACCCGCGGCGCAACCCCGACGCGCGAAAGCTGGAGCGGATCACCTTCGAGGAGGCGCTCCGGCACGGGCTCCGGGTCGTCGACGCGGCGGCGTTCAGCCTCTGCATGGAGAACAAGCTGCCGATGGTCGTCTTCGGGATGGAGGGCGAGGGCAACGTCACCCGGGCGCTGCTCGGGGAGCCGATCGGCACCCTCGTCTGCTCGGGCTGAGCAGGCCCGCGCCGCTTTGACACACTTGACCCAGCCGCGCGCGCCGCGTGGCCCACGCGAAGGAGAGCCGACCCGATGATCGACGAGACCTTGTTCGAGGCCGAGGAGAAGATGGAGAAGGCCGTCGAGGTCGCCAAGGAGGACTTCGCGGGCATCCGGACCGGCCGGGCCCACCCCGGCATGTTCCAGAAGCTCCTCGTCGACTACTACGGCGCGCCCACCCCGCTCCAGCAGCTGGCCTCGTTCCAGAACCCCGAGGCCCGCACGATCATCATCAGCCCGTTCGACAAGTCCTCGATGCACGCCATCGAGAAGGCCATCCAGCAGGCCGACCTCGGGGTCAACCCGAGCAACGACGGCACGATCATCCGCTGCATCATGCCCCAGCTCACCGAGGAGCGGCGTCGCGAGTACGTCAAGATGGCGCACCACCAGGCGGAGGAGGCGCGGGTCTCCATCCGCAACATCCGGCGGCACGCCAAGACCAGCCTCGAGAAGCTCGTCAAGGACGGCGAGGTCGGCGAGGACGAGGGCGTGCGGGCCGAGAAGGAGCTCGAGTCGGTCACCAAGCGGCACGTGGACCAGATCGACGAGCTGCTCAAGCACAAGGAATCCGAGCTCCTCGAGGTCTGACCCCCCTGATGAGCGACCTCTCCACCCCCGCCGGCGCGACGGAGGAGGACGCCCCGGCCCCGCGCACCCCCCGGGCAGGGCGTGACCTGAGGGCGGCGGTCACCGTCGGCGTGCTCCTCGGCGTCCTCGTCGTCGGCACCCTCGTGGTCGACGCCCGGGCCTTCCTCGCCGTCGTCACCGTCGCGGTGACCTACGGCGCCTGGGAGCTGCGGCGGGCGCTGACCGCCAAGGACATCCAGGTACCGCTGGTCCCGCTGCTGATCGGCTCGGTCGGGATGATCGTGTCGGCCTACCTGCGCGGGGCGGAGGCCCTGGTCGTGACCTTCGGGCTCACCGTCGTGGGCCTGCTCGTCTGGCGGGTCGCGGACGGCCTCGCCGGCGCGGCCCGTGACCTCGCCGGGGCGAGCCTGGTCACGTTCTACCCGGTCTTCCTCGGTGGCTTCGCCTCGCTGATGCTCGCCGAGGACGACGGCCGCCAGCGGATCGTCGTCTTCGTCCTCGTCACGGTCTTCAGCGACATCGGTGGCTACGCGGTCGGGGTCGTGTTCGGCCGGCACCCGATGGCGCCCTCCCTGAGCCCGAAGAAGTCGTGGGAGGGCTTCGCCGGGTCGGTCCTGGCCTGTGCCGGCGCCGGCGCGGTGGGGATGCCGCTGATCCTCGGTGGGGCCTGGTGGGCGGGCGCGCTGCTGGGTGCCGTGGCCGCCGTGGGGGCCACCCTCGGCGACCTCGTCGAGTCGAGCATCAAGCGCGACCTCGGCATCAAGGACATGGGCACGCTGCTGCCGGGCCACGGCGGCCTCATGGACCGGCTCGACTCGCTCGTCGTCGTGGCGCCGGTGGCCTGGGCGCTGCTGCTCGTCGTCGTGCCCACCGGCTGACGCCGCCGGCCGCCACCTCGGCCGGGCGCGCCCGCGGGCCTCAGCCGGCGCGGCGTCCGGTGAAGCCGACGAGGTCGTCGAGGAAGGGGGTCGGGCGCAGCATCAGCCCGCCGTTGCCGTCCTCCTCGGTGAGGCAGCTGATCTGCCGGTCCATCCAGTGGTAGGCATGCCGGGAGACCCCGCCCGGGTCGTCGTTGTACATCGACTGCGCCAGCGCGGGCACCACCTCGAGCGCGTCGCGGGCCTGCTGACGCGTCGCGCACGTCTGGAGGACGATGGCGTGCCGGTGGGGGAGGGCGAAGACCACCCCGTTGCTCGTGTCGGAGTCCGGCAGCCAGCGGTGCACCGCGTCGTTGAGGAACCGGGCGAAGGATGCCGTGTACGGCGAGGGCCCGGTCACCGTCCAGGCCGCGCCCCGCCCGGCGCCGACCAGCTCGACGTCGACCGGCGCGGTCTCGAGCAGGTGGAGGAGGTTGGTGCGGCCCCGGTCGACGAGCGCCGGCAGCCGGTGACCGGCCTCGGTGACCCGTGAGTCCGGCAGCGTGACGACCGCTGTCGGCAGGTCGAGGGTGAGCACCTCGTGGACGTGGTCGGCGAAGTGGGCGGCATAGTCGAAGCCCAGCCCCGTGGAGTGCATCCGCTCGGCACTGACCAGGCGGGCGGTGAGCGCGGCGTCGAACTCGTCCTGGCTCAGCGCGTCGATGTCGGCCTCGGCGGCCGCGGTGAGGCGCTCCAGGTGCTCACGGACGGAGTCCTCGAGCGCTCCCGTGTCGTCGTCGACGTCGGGTACCGGGTTGACCGGGCGGCGGGTGGGGCGGAGGTCGTCCTCCGTCATGACGGGTCCGCGCCGTGTGGGCGCGATGAATCGGTCGAACAGTCCCATGGCTGTTCCCTTTCCTGCACCCTCGTTCCCCTGCTGAACGAGGTATACCTGAACGGTAGAGCCACCAGGGGGCGCCCCGCCACGAGTTGGCGATATTCGGGGTCGAGCACCGCGCGGCGGGTCCGACCGGGCTCTGGACGGCCCGGCTCGGAGCCGACCTGCGAGAATCGGGGGACCATGGCCGACCTCCCCACCCCCGCCCGACCCGAGCCCGGGCAGCTGACCCTGACCGCTCCCCGCCGCGGCAAGCCGCCGCGGCACCTGGCCGACCTCACCGTCGCCGAGCGCCGGGAGGCGGTGACCGCGCTGGGGCAGCCGGCGTTCCGGGCCAACCAGCTCTCGACCCACTACTTCGAGCGGCTCGTCGACCGCCCCGAGGAGATGACGGACCTGCCGGCCGCGGCCCGCGAGGACCTCGTCCGTGACCTGTTGCCCGCCCTGCTCACCCCGGTGCGGCACCTCACCGCCGACGGCGGGGCCACGGTGAAGCAGGTGTGGCGGCTCGTCGACGGCGCGCTCGTCGAGTCGGTGCTCATGCGCTACCCGAACCGGGTCACGGTGTGCATCTCGAGCCAGGCCGGCTGCGGGATGAACTGCCCGTTCTGCGCGACCGGCCAGGAGGGGCTGACCCGTAACCTCTCGACGGCGGAGATCGTCGAGCAGGTCGTCGCGGCGGCCCGGATGCTGCGCCACGGTGGGCTCCCCGCGGGGGCGGCCCCGCCGGGTGGGGCACTGGGGGCCGAGGCGGAGGACTCCGCCGAGGACCTGGGCGCGGGCGGACCCTCCCGGGTCAGCAACGTCGTCTTCATGGGGATGGGCGAGGCGCTGGCCAACTACCGTTCGGCCATCGGCGCCGTCCGCCGGCTCACCGAGGCCCCACCGGCCGGCCTGGGGCTGTCCGCGCGCGGCATCACGATGTCGACGGTCGGGCTCGTCCCGGGCATCGACCGGCTCGCGGCCGAGGGGATCCCGATGACCCTCGCGCTCTCGCTGCACGCTCCCGACGACGCGCTGCGTGACGAGCTCGTCCCGATCAACACCCGGTGGAAGGTCGACGAGGCCATCGACGCAGCCCACCGCTACCACGAGGCCACCGGCCGACGGGTCAGCATCGAGTACGCCCTGATCCGCGACGTCAACGACCAGGCGTGGCGGGCCGACCTGCTGGCCGACAAGCTCCTCGCCCGGGGGAGGGGCTGGGTGCACGTCAACCCGATCCCGCTCAACCCGACCCCCGGGTCGCGGTGGACCGCCTCGCGCCGCGGGGTCGAGCAGCAGTTCGTCGAGCGGCTGCGCGCCCACGGGATCCCGACGACCGTCCGCGACACCCGCGGGTCCGACATCGACGGCGCCTGCGGGCAGCTCGCGGCGTCCACCGCCTGAGCCGCGACGGTGCCGCCGCGGCTCGCTACCCTTCGCGCATGCGGGTGGTCGCCGTCCTGGCCGCCACGGCACTCGCCGTGGCCGTGTCCGGCTGCTCGGGTGCCGACCTGCCGGACAGCCTCAGCGGCCGGGACGCGCACCCCGCCCACCCGGCCGGCGCGACCCGCACCACCGCATCGGCACCCGAGATCCCGCTGCGGGCCGGGGAACGCTTCGACCGGCTGAGGCTCCCCGAGCCGTACACGCCCGCGGCGCCGACGTCCGGCGGTACCGACGACTACCGCTGCTTCCTCCTCGATCCGGGGCTCGACGAGGACGTCCTGGTCAGCGGCGTCGACATCCGCCCCGGCAACCCGGCAGTCGTCCACCACGTCATCGTCTCGAAGGTCGAACCCGCCCTGGTCGAGCGGGCCCGGGCCCTCGACGCCGCGGCCCCCGGCCCCGGCTGGACGTGCTTCGGCGGCAGCGGGGTGGGCGCGGCCGACCTCGACGCCGCCGACTGGGTCGCCGCCTGGGCACCCGGTGGTGGGGAGCGGGTCATGGCCGACGACATCGGCATCCCGCTCACCGCAGGCTCCCGCCTCGTCGTCCAGGTCCACTACAACCTCCTCGCCGGGAACGGGCCCGACCGCAGCGAGGTCCGGCTACGGCTCTCCGCCGCCGCCGGGAGCACGAGGAAGGCACTCGACACGATGCTCCTGCCGGCCCCGGTGGAGCTCCCCTGCCGCGGCAACCGGACGAAGGGGATGTGCAGCCGGGTCGCGTCGGTGGCGGAGGTCGCGGACCGGTTCGGCGAGAAGGTCGCCCGGGCCGACGCGCTTCACCTGCTCTGCGGGCCGGTCCACCCGGGCCCGATCCAGAGCTGCACCCGGCGGGTACGGCAGGACGGCACGATCCGGGCCGTGGCCGGGCACATGCACCTCCTCGGCCGGTCCATCACGGTCGACGTCGACAAGGGGACCGGCGCCGCCGTCCGGGTCCTCGACATCCCCGTGTGGAACTTCGACGACCAGGGCAGCATCCCGCTCGCGACGCCGGTCAGGGTGCACCCGGGAGACACCCTCACCGTCACGTGTCGCCACGACCAGTCGCTGCGTGACCGGCTCCCGGCCTTCGCCGGGCTGCCCGAGCGCTACGTCGTCTGGGGCGAGGGGACCACCGACGAGATGTGCCTGGGCATCGTCCTGCTCACCCGTCCCTGAGTGGTCACCGGGCTCGGGACCGGCGGGCACGGCGGCGGGGGGACGGAGGGTCCGGCCTCACCCCGCCGTGACGGCGGCGACCGCCTCGCCGACGTCGTCGACGAGGTGGACCCGCTGGGCCATCTCGCGGCCCGCCGCGAGCGCCCGGAGCGCCGGCCAGACCGGGACCTCGTCCGCCCACTGCCGCCGGCCGACGAGGACGAGCCGGGGGAGCACCCCGACGGCCTGCCGGTAGTACAGGCGGGTCGCGGCCTGGAACACCTCCTGCACCGTGCCGGCGGCGCCCGGCAGCACCACCAGGCCCGTGGTGCAGCGGGCGAGGAGGCCGTCCTCGCGGATCGCGTTGGAGAAGTACTTCGCGATGCCGTGGACGAAGACGTTGGGCGGCTCGTGGCCGTAGAACCAGGTCGGGATGCCGATGCTGCGGGGACGGGTGTCCTCGGTGCGCTCGAGGAGGAGGTCGTCGTGGACCTGGAGGGCCAGGCCCGCCCACGCCTCGACGTCGTCGACCGAGGGGACGGCCCGCAGCCGCAGCAGGGCGTCGGCGAGGGCGCCGCTCGTCGCGGCGAAGGCGCCGAGGTTGGCCGCCTCCATCGCCCCGGGGCCGCCGCCGGTGGCGACGAGGTGCCCGCTGCGGGCGAGGGCGTGGCCGAGGGCCGCGGCGAGGGCGAATGCCTCGGTGTCGCGGGTGAGCTCGTGGCCGCCCATGACCCCGACGACGGGCGCGTCGCCGATGACCTCGGTCAGGGCGTCGGTCATCGAGTCGTCGTGGATGGCGCGCAGCAGGGTGACGAACGCGTCGCGCCCCTGCGTCCCCTCCCGTGACCAGCGCTGGGCGCGGGCGTCCGGGGTGCCCCGGTAGCCCAGCTCGCGCAGCCCCGCGTAGAGCTCGTGGGGCTGGTAGAGGGTCGCCCGGTACGGGTCGACCGGAGCCCGCGGGTCGGTGGGGAAGACGAGCGCGCCGTGGGTGCGGAGGTGGTCGGCGAGGTCGGCCGGCACCCGGCCGCCGAGGACGACCAGGCCCTCGACGTCGTCCCGGGCCAGGAGCGCGCCCTCCCGGCCGCTGAGGTCGAGGTCCTGCAACCGCAGCCCCCGCAGCGAGCGGCCCTCCGCGAGCGCCGCATCGAGGGCGGCCAGGGTCTCGATCTCCCGCACGGGCCCGACCGTACCCGCGGACGGCGGCCAACGGGCTCCCCGGTCCCGCCGCGCCCGGGGACCGCGCGCGCCGGCCGGCCCCGGGCGGCCCTTGCGTGCCGCCGCGCACTCGGGTGGACTGGCGGCGTGCCCGTCACCCCGGCCCAGGCCCGCCGGCTCTGGCAGCTGCTGGAGCCCGTCCACGCCGTCACGTACTTCGCCACCGAGCCGCTGACCGCGCTGCGCGAGGCCGGCTACCGGGGCTACTGGATGGGGTACTTCGCCCAGCGGGCTGCGGCGCTCGGGCCGGTCGGCCCGTCCGTCGTCCATGCGCTGTTCTTCAACTTCTCGGCCGAGCGGGTCGCTCGGGCGCTGCCGTCCGCCTGGCAGCTCGCCCTGCCGGAGGCGGCACTCGACGCCCGGCTCGGCGGCTCGGTCGCCGCCCTCCGCCGTGAGCTCGGTGCCCTCGCCGACGACGACCGGGTCGCCCGGGCGGCCGACCTCGCGGCGCGCGCCGCGGCGACGGCATCCCCGCAGGGCCGGGCGCTCTTCGCCGCCCACCAGGCCCTGCCCTGGCCGCAGGACCCGGTCGGCCGGCTGTGGCACGCGGCGACCCTGTTGCGCGAGCACCGCGGCGACGGGCACGTCGCGGTGCTCCTCGCCGCCGGGGTCGGGGGGCGTGAGGCCCACGTCCTGCACGCCTTGGCCGCCCGGACCCCGCGCGCCGTGTACGAGACGGCGCGAGAGCTGACGGCGCAGGAGTGGGACGCCCACCTCGGCACGCTCACCGCGCGTGGTCTCGCCGCGGACGGCGCGCTGAGCCGGGACGGCGTGACGCTCGCCGCGCAGGTCGAGGGCCGGACCGACAGCCTCGCCGCCGGCGGCTACGCGGCCCTGACGCCCGAGGAGGCGGACGAGCTGGGCGAGCTGCTCGTGCCGGTGACCCGCGCTGTCGTCGGTTCCGGCGACATCCCGCTCGACACCCCGGTGGGCCTGGACCTGCGCACCGTCGCCCTGTGAGCCGCCCGGCTCAGTGGCCGGTCAGCCGAGCGAGCAACGGCTCGAGCCGGCTGGGTCGGCCGGTGCGCGACTCCTCCCGGTCCGCGGCCCGGGCCAGGTGCAGGCCGGCGTTCAGCCCGAGCCAGCGCCACGGCTCGGGCTCCCACCGGGGGGAGCGGTGCTGCACCCAGGGCAGCCCGGTCAGCGCGCTCGAGCGGCCGAGGACGAGGTCGGCGAGGGTGCGTCCGGCGAGGTTGGCCGCGGCCACGCCGTCACCGACGTAGCCGCCGGCCCGCCCGGTCCGCGTGCCGGGGTCCCAGCGGACCGACGGGTGCCAGTCACGGGGGATTCCGAGCGGGCCGCCCCACGCATGGGTGAACCGGACGCCGTCGAGGGCGGGCAGCATCCCGGTCAGGGTGCGGCGCAGCGCGGCGAAGACCTCCTCCTCGTGGTCGAACTCCGGCCGGACCGCGGACCCCGGGTGGTACGGCGCGCCACGGCCGCCGAAGGCGATGCGGTCGTCGACGGTGCGCTGGCCGTAGACGACGACGTGGCCGTGGTCGGTGAAGACCTCGCGGCCGGTGAGCCCGATCCGCTCCCACTGCGCGGCGCCGAGCGGCTCGGTCGCGACCATGAGCGAGTAGACCGGCACGACGTCGCGGCCGTGGCCGGGCAGCTGCGGCGTCCAGGCCTCGGTGGCGAGGACGACTGACCGCGCGGTGACCCGCCGGCCGTCGGCGAGGACGGCGACGCCGTCGCCGGCCCGGGCGACCCGCACGCCCTCCCGGACCTGCACCCCACGTCGGCGCACGGCCTCGGCCAGGCCGTCCGCGAGCTCGCGGGGCTGGACCCGCCCGCAGTGGGGGGTGTGGGTCGCGCCGAGGGCGGAGGGAACGTCGAGCCGCTCGCGGGTCTGTTCCGGGCCCAGCCACCGGGTGCCGTCGCCCCACTCCGCGCCGTGCTCGGCGGCCGCCCGGCCCCGGACGGCCTGGGCGGGGGTGCGCGCGACGGCGAGCATCCCGCCCTTGACGAACCCGCTGCCCAGCGCCTCCTCGGCGTCGACGCGGCCGATCTCGTCGACGGTGTCCCGCAGGGCCGCGTGCTGGGCCAGGGCGGCGGCCCGGCCGTAGCGCGCGGCGAGGCGCTGGGGCGAGACCGGCCAGAGCGCCGAGACCCAGCCGCCGTTGCGGCCGCTGGCCCCGAAGCCGACGTGCTCCGCCTCGAGGACGAGGACGTCGAGGCCGGGGTCGCCCACGGCGAGGTAGTACGCGGTCCACAGGCCGGTGTACCCGGCGCCGACGACCACGACGTCGGCCGAGAGCGGCACCTCGGCACCGGCCTCGGGGTCGGGCGTCTGCGCGCTCGCGGTGTCCCACCACAACGGCCGGGTCCCGGGGGCGCCGGGGCCCGGGCCGGCGGTCACAGGTGGTTCTCGGCCTCGGTGAGCACCGAGCGCAGCCGCTGCTCGATCTCGTCGAACTGGGCCGGGCCCATGGTCAGCGGCGGGGCGAGCTGGACCACCGGGTCGCCCCGGTCGTCGGCGCGGCAGTACAGCCCGGCGTCGAAGAGGGCCTTGGAGAGGAACCCGCGCAGCAGCCGCTCGCTCTCGTCCTCGTCGAAGGTCTCCCGGGTCGCCTTGTCCTTGACCAGCTCGATCCCGTAGAAGTAGCCGGCGCCGCGGACGTCACCGACGAGCGGGAGGTCGAGCAGCTTCTCCAGGGTCGCGCGGAACACCGGGGCGTTCTCCTTGACCCGGTCGTTGAGCCCCTCCCGGGCGAAGATGTCGAGGTTCGCCATCGCGGCGGCGGCCGAGACGGGGTGGCCACCCCAGGTGTAGCCGTGCGGGAAGTACGTCGTGCCCGTGCGGAACGGCTCGAAGAGGCGGTCGCTGGCGATCATCAGGCCGAGCGGGGCGTACCCGCTGGTGACGCCCTTGGCGGTGGTGATGATGTCGGGGACGTAGTTGAAGTCGTTGCAGGCGAACATCGACCCGATCCGCCCGAAGGCGCAGATCGTCTCGTCGGAGACGAGGAGCACGTCGTACTCGTCGCAGATCTCGCGGACCCGCTCGAAGTAGCCGGCCGGCGGCGGGAAGCAGCCGCCGGAGTTCTGGACCGGCTCGAGGAAGACGGCGGCGACCGAGTCGGGGCCCTCGAACTCGATGGCCTCGGCAATCCGGTCGGCGGCCCACCGGCCGAACGCCTTCTCGTCCTCGCGCAGGTGCTCCGGGGCCCGGTACATGTTCGTGTTCGGCACCTTGTGGCCGCCCGGGACGAGGGGCTCGAAGGGGACCTTGGCATCGGGGATGCCGGTGATCGACAGCGCGCCCTGCGGGGTGCCGTGGTAGGCGACCGCCCGCGAGATGACCTTGTGCTTCGTCGGCTTCCCGGTGAGCTTGAAGTACTGCTTGGCCAGCTTCCACGCCGTCTCGACCGCCTCGCCGCCGCCGGTGGTGAAGAAGACCCGGTTGAGGTCGCCGGGGGCGTGGTGCGCGAGCCGCTCGGCGAGCTCGATGGCGCGCGGGTGGGCGTAGGACCACAGCGGGAAGAAGGCCAGCTCGGACGCCTGCTTCATCATCGCCTCGGCGATCTCGGTCCGGCCGTGGCCGACGTTGTTGACGAAGAGCCCGGCCAGGCCGTCGATGTACTCGCGGCCCCGGTCGTCCCAGATCCGCCAGCCGTCACCGCGCACGATGATCGGCACCGAGTGGCCGAGGCCACCGGTCCCGGGGTCCTCGAAGACCGAGTGCCTGGTGAAGTGCATCCACAGGTGGTCGCGGGCGGCCTCGGAGTAGAGCTTGCCGGTCGCCGTGTGGCGCTCCGAGCTCGGCTCCCAGACGTCGTTCGGGTTCACGGTCATCGGGTACCCCAGTTGTAGTGTTGCTTGTTGAGTTTCAGGTAGACGAAGGTCTCGGTCGTCGTGACGCCGGGCAGCACCCGGATCCGACGGGTCAGCAGGTCCAGCAGGTGGTCGTCGTCCTCGCAGACGACCTCCGCGAGGATGTCGAACGAGCCGGCCGTGGTCACGACGTAGTCGACCTCCGGCATCGTCGAGAGGGCCTCACCGAGCTCGATGAGGTCGCCAGCGGCGCGGATGCCGATCATCGCCTGCCGGCTGAACCCCACCTGGAGCGGGTCGGTGACGGCGACGATCTGCATGACCTCGGCGTCGAGCAGCCGCTGCACGCGCTGGCGCACCGCGGCCTCCGAAAGCCCGACCGCCTTGGCGATGGCGGCGTAGGACTGCCGGCCGTCCTCCTGGAGCAGCTCGATGATGCGCTTGGCGACGTCGTCGAGCCGGGTCTCGGAGCCGTTCCGGGCCGGTGATCTGTGGCGGGTCACGGCGCCATCGTGGCCCCCGGATCGCTGTTGCGCAAGTCCCAGCGCCACGGATTCAGTGCTCGTTGGGCTCGAATTCGTAACTTTCCTCAGGTTGCTGCCGGACAGCCCTAGTGAATTAGCGGATCCTCGGGCTAGCATCACGGCCGTCACCTGAATCCGTCGTCCACTTCGGGAGCGCCCCGCCATGACCAGTCCCCGTGTCCTGCGCAACTTCGTCGGTGGCGAGCACGTCGACGCGCGCACCGACGCCACGACCGACATCGTCAACCCGGCCACCGGATCCGTGGTCGCCACGGCGCCGGTCAGCGGGGCCGAGGACGTCGACGCCGCCTACGCGGCCGCCCAACGGGCGTTCGGGCAGTGGGGCCGCACCACGCCCTCGGAGCGCCAGCAGGCCCTGCTGAAGATCGCCGACGCGATCGAGGCCCGGGCCGAGGAGATCGTGCGGCTGGAGTCGGAGAACACCGGGAAGATCGAGGCGCTGACCACGAGCGAGGAGATCCCGCCGATGGTCGACCAGCTCCGGTTCTTCGCCGGGGCCGCCCGGATCCTCGAGGGCAAGGCCGCGGGGGAGTACCTGGCCGGTCACACCTCGTGGGTGCGCCGCGAGCCGATCGGCGTCGTCGGCCAGGTGACGCCGTGGAACTATCCGCTGCTCATGGCGGTGTGGAAGATCGCGCCGGCGCTCGCGGCGGGCAACACCGTCGTCCTCAAGCCGAGCGACACCACCCCGGAGACCACGCTGCTCCTCGCCGAGATCGCCTCCGAGTTCCTCCCGGCCGGCGCCCTCAACGTCGTGACCGGCAGCCGCGACACCGGGCGCCTCGTCGTCGAGCACCCGACGCCCTCGCTGGTCGCCATCACCGGGTCGGTGCGCGCCGGCGCCGAGGTCGCGGCGAGCGCCGCCCCGTCGGTCAAGCGGGTCCACCTCGAGCTCGGCGGCAAGGCGCCGGTCGTCGTCTTCGACGACGCCGACATCGAGGCCGCCGTCGAGGGCATCGCCGTCGCCGGGTACTTCAACGCCGGCCAGGACTGCACGGCCGCCACCCGGGTGCTCGCCGCCCCCGGCATCCACGACGACTTCGTCGCCGCACTCGCCGAGTACGCGCGCGGCTCGGCCCCGGTCGGGATGCCCGACGACGCCGACGCGCTCTTCGGCCCGGTCAACAACGCCGCCCAGCTCCAGCGGGTGTCCGGCTTCATCGATCGGCTGCCCTCGCACGCGAGCGTCGCCGCCGGCGGCAACCGGGTCGCCGGGCTGGGCGACGGGTTCTTCCTCGAGCCGACCGTCGTCTCCGGGCTGCACCAGGACGACGAGGCCGTCCAGAACGAGATCTTCGGCCCGGTCATCACCGTCCAGCGGTTCACCGACGAGGAGGAGGCGGTGCGCTGGGCCAACGGGGTCGACTACGGCCTGGCCTCCTCGGTGTGGACCCGCGACTTCGGCCGTGCGATGCGGATGTCGCGCGCCCTCGACTTCGGCTGCGTGTGGATCAACACCCACATCCCGCTCGTCGCCGAGATGCCGCACGGCGGCTACAAGAAGTCCGGGTACGGCAAGGACCTGTCGATGTACGGCTTCGAGGACTACACCCGGATCAAGCACGTCATGGCCAACATCGAGTCCTGACCCGAAACACCACCGTCACACGACCCGTCCATCCTGAGCCGACCCCCTCCGACAAACCGCCCCCCAGCAGGCCGGACCCCCCGGCCCAGCACCCCTCGAGGAGAACCCCATGGCCGAGCGCCAGACCCCCGACCTCACCTCCCTCGCCGCCCGCGCCGCGCTCGCCCGCGGCCTGACCACCCGCCGCGCGGTGATGACCGGAGCCTTCGGTGTCGGAGCCGCGGTGGCGCTCGCGGCGTGCGGCAGCGCCGGCAAGAACACCACGGCCAGCGGTAGCGCGAGCCCCACCGCCGCCGCGGCGGCCCAGGACCTGAGCGACACCGACAAGCTCGTCAACTGGTCCAACTGGCCCGAGTACATCGACGTCGCCGACAACGGGGGCCACCCGACCCTCGAGGACTTCACGAAGCAGACCGGCATCAAGGTCAACTACACCGAGGACTACAACGACAACGACGAGTTCTACGCCAAGGTCCGCCCCCTCCTCGCGGCCGGCCAGGACACCGGGCGGGACACCTGGTGCAGCACCGACTGGATGGTGGCCCGGCTGATCCGCCAGGGCTACGTCCAGCAGCTGGACCTCGCCAACATCCCCAACCACTCCAACGTCGACGACTCGCTGCTCAACGTCGAGTTCGACCCGGGCCGCAAGTACTCGCTGCCCTGGCAGAGCGGGTTCGCCGGCATCGCGTGGAACCCGAAGTCCACCGGCGGCAAGAAGATCGAGACCGTCGACCAGCTGCTCACCGACCCGGCCCTCAAGGGCAAGGTCACCCTGCTCACCGAGATGCGCGACACCGTCGGCCTCGTGCTGCTGGCGATGGGCAAGAAGATCGAGAGCTTCACCGACGCCGACTTCAACGCCGCCATCGACGAGCTGAAGAAGGCCAAGGAGGCCGGTCAGATCAAGGGCTTCACCGGCAACGAGTACACCAAGCCGCTCGCCTCGGGCGACACCGCGGCCTGCATCGCCTGGACCGGTGACGTCGTCCAGCTGCAGGCCGACAACCCGGCGCTCGGCTACGCGCTGCCCAGCACCGGCTGCACGCTGTGGTCGGACAACTTCGTCATCCCGGCCCTGGCCAAGCACAAGAAGAACGCCGAGGTCCTCATCAACTACTACTACGACCCCAAGGTCATGGCCCAGGTCGTCGACTACGTCAACTACATCAGCCCGGTCAAGGGAACCAAGGAGATCCTCACCGCGCAGGACCCGGCGGTCGCCGACAACCAGCTGATCTTCCCGAGCCAGGACACCCTCGCCCGGGCGCACGTCTTCCGCGGCCTGACCGAGGCCGAGGAGACCAAGTACAACCAGGCCTTCCAGGCGCTGGTGACCGGCTGAGATGGCCGAACACGGCACCGGCGACCTGCGCCTCGCCTCGGTCACCAAGTCGTTCGAGAAGTTCGTCGCCGTCGACGACATCTCGCTGACGATCCCGCAGGGCTCGTTCTTCGCGCTGCTCGGCCCGTCCGGGTGCGGGAAGACGACGACCCTGCGGATGATCGCCGGGCTGGACCAGCCGACCGCCGGGTCGATCCACATCGGCGATGCCGACGTCACCTCGCTCAAGGCCTACCAGCGGAACGTCAACACCGTCTTCCAGTCCTACGCCCTCTTCCCGCACCTCAACATCCTCGACAACGTCGCGTTCGGGCTGCGGCAGCGCAAGGACAAGGACTGGAAGCGCAAGGCCCACGAGGCGCTCGAGCTCGTCGAGCTGGGGCACACGGCGCGCAAGAAGCCGCCGCAGCTCTCCGGTGGCATGCAGCAGCGGGTCGCGCTGGCCAGGGCCCTGGTCAACCGCCCCGACGTCCTGCTCCTCGACGAGCCGCTGGGCGCCCTCGACCTCAAGCTGCGCCGGCAGATGCAGATCGAGCTCAAGCGGATCCAGTCCGAGGTGGGGCTGACCTTCATCCACGTCACCCACGACCAGGAGGAGGCCATGACGATGGCCGACACCATCGCGGTGATGAACGCGGGCCGGATCGAGCAGCTGGCGGACCCGGCGACCCTCTACGAGAAGCCGGCCTCGACCTTCGTCGCCAACTTCCTCGGCCAGTCCAACCTGCTGGCCGCCGAGGTCACCGGGCAGCCGTCCGACGGCGTCGTCCCGGTCCGCACCCAGGACGGGGACCTCCTCGTCGGGGCGGACCACCTCCCCGCCGGCATGACCCAGGTCTGGGTCGGCGTCCGCCCCGAGAAGCTGCGGATCGGGGAGGAGGGGCGCAACCGGCTGCACGGCGTGGTCACCGACGCCTCCTTCACCGGCATCGCCACGCAGTACCTCGTCCGCATGCCGTGGGGCAAGGAGGTCGTCGTCGTCCAGCAGAACGACGGCTCCGGGCGGATCCGGGTCGGCGAGAACGTGACCGTCTCGTGGAACCCGGGCCAGGAGTTCATCCTCGACCAGAGCCAGTCGGCCGACGCCGGGGCGGAGATCGACGATGAGTGAGCTCGTGGCGGGGGGTGCCGCCACCGTCCGACGGCGCCGCAACTGGGTCCCCTACGCGCTGCTGCTCCCCGGCATGCTCTGGCTGCTCCTCTTCTTCGCCGTGCCGACCGTCTCGCTCGTCTCGCAGTCCCTGCAGACCGGCGACGTCTTCAACGGCTACGCGCTGACCTGGAACGTCCAGACCTACGCCGACGCGCTCGGCATCTACTGGCCCCAGATGCTGCGCTCGCTCGTCTACGCCGGGCTCGCGACGGTCTTCACCCTGCTCCTCGGCTACCCGCTCGCCTGGTTCATCGCCCACCGGTCGGGCCGCTACAAGAACGTCCTGCTCGTCCTCGTCATCGCGCCGTTCTTCACCTCCTTCCTCATCCGCACCCTCGCCTGGCAGACCATCCTCGGCAACGGGGGGCTCCTCGAGACGACGATGGGCACGCTGCACCTGACCTGGCTGCTCCACGGCTTCGAGTCCTTCCTCGGCTGGGTCCACCTCGGCACCGGCAACCAGCTGCTCTACACCCCGTTCGCGGTCGTCTCCGGGCTCACCTACAACTTCCTGCCGTTCATGGTCCTGCCGCTGTACGCCAACATCGAGCGGCTCGACCTGCGGCTCATCGAGGCGGCCTCCGACCTCTACGCCACCCCGGCGCAGGCGTTCCGCCGGGTCATCTGGCCGCTCTCGCTGCCCGGGGTCGTCGCCGGGACGCTGCTCACCTTCATCCCCGCCGCCGGCGACTACATCAACTCGGTGCTCCTGGGCAGCACGCGGACGGTGATGATCGGCCAGGTCATCGACAGCCAGTTCCTCCGGGTCCTCGACTACCCGCTGGCCGCCGCGCTCTCGGTCGTCCTCATGGCGGTCATCATCGGTCTCGTCATGGCCTACGTCCGGCGCGCCGGCACCGAGGAGCTGGTCTGAGATGGCCTGGCTCCGCCGTCACCTCGTCGCGATCGTCGGCCTGCTCGTCATCGGCTACATCCTGCTGCCCAACCTCGTCGTCCTCGCGTTCTCGTTCAACAAGCCGAACGGTCGCCTCAACATCACCTGGCAGCAGTTCTCGCTCGACGCGTGGCTCAACCCGTGCAACACCCCGGGGATCTGCCCGTCGGTGGGGCTCAGCCTGCGGATCGGGATCATCGCGTCGCTGACGGCGACGGTGCTCGGCACGCTCGTCGCCTTCGCGCTCGGCCGGCACCGCTTCCGCGGGCGGGCCGGCACCAACCTGCTGATCTTCATGCCGATGGCCACGCCCGAGGTCGTCATGGGGTCCTCGCTGCTCACCCTGTTCATCGCCCTCGGCGTGGGCACCGGGCAGACGACCATCCTCATCGCGCACATCATGTTCTGCCTCAGCTTCGTCGTCGTCACGGTCAAGGCCCGCATCGCCTCGCTCGACCCACGGCTCGAGGAGGCCGCGGCCGACCTGTACGCCAGCCCCACCCAGGCGTTCTGGCGGGTCACCTTCCCGCTCGTGGCCCCCGGCATCGCCGCCGGTGCGCTGCTCGCCTTCTCGCTGAGCTTCGACGACTACATCATCACCAACTTCAACGCCAGCCCGAGCTCGGTCACCTTCCCGATGTACATCTGGGGCGCCGCGCAGCGCGGGGTCCCGGTGCAGGTCAACGTCATCGGCTCGATCATGTTCCTCGGGGCCGTCGCCCTTGTCGGCTTCGGCCAGGTGCTCGGCAGCCGGCGCCGGGGTGCGGCGTGATCGGGCGGCCGGAAGGGGTGTCGACGTGCGGGTCCTGATGATCGGCGCGGGCGGGGTGGGCGACGCCGCGGCCCGGATCGCCGCCGAGCGAGGGTTCTTCGAGTCCTGGACCGTCGGCGACTACGACCTCGGGCGGGCCGAACGCACCGTCGCCGCGGTCCGCGCCCGTCACGCCGGGGAGTCCCGGTTCACCGCCGCCCGGGTCGACGCGTCGGACGCCACGGCGGTCGAGGCGCTGGCCCGGCAGGTGGGGGCGACCCACGTCCTCAACGCGGTCGACCCACGGTTCGTCATGTCGGTGTTCGAGGGGGCGCGGTCCGCCGGCGCCGACTACCTCGACATGGCGATGAGCCTGTCCCGCCGCCACCAGAGCGAGCCCTACGCCGAGGTCGGGGTCAAGCTCGGCGACCAGCAGCTCGCCCAGGCGGGGCGCTGGGAGGCCGAGGGCCGGCTCGCGCTGCTCGGCATCGGTGTCGAGCCCGGCCTCTCCGACGTCCTCGCCCGGTACGCCGCGGACCACCTCTTCAGCGAGATCGAGGAGCTGGGCACCCGCGACGGGGCGAACCTCGTCATCCGCGACGAGGACGGCAACGAGGTCTTCGCCCCCGGCTTCTCGATGTGGACGATCATCGAGGAGTGCCTCAACCCGCCGGTGGTGTGGGAGAGGGAGCGGGCCACGGACGCCGACGGCGGCTACGACGTCGAGGCCGGCTTCTTCACCCTGCCGCCGTTCAGCGAGCCCGAGGTCTTCGAGTTCCCCGAGGGCATCGGCCCGGTGGAGTGCGTCCACGTCGAGCACGAGGAGGTCCTCCTCATGCCGCGCTGGCTCGATGCGAAGCGGGTGACCTTCAAGTACGGGCTCGGCGAGGAGATGATCGGCATCCTGCGCACCCTGCACACCCTGGGCCTGGACCGCACCGACCCGGTGACCGTCAAGGGCGTCGAGGTGAGCCCGCGCGACGTCGTCGCCGCGGTGCTGCCCGACCCGGCGACGATCGGCCCGCGGATGCAGGGGCGGACCTGCGCCGGCGTGTTCGTCACCGGGACCGGGACGGACGGCCGGCCGCGCCGCACCTACCTCTACCACGTGTCCGACAACGCCGACACGATGCGCGACTACGGCGCCCAGTGCGTCGTGTGGCAGACCGCCGTCAACCCGGTGGTCGCCCTCGAGCTGCTCGCCACCGGCAGGTGGGCCGGCAGCGGGGTGCGCGGTCCGGAGTCCTTCGACGCCGTCCCGTTCCTCGACCTGCTCGCCGCGCCCAAGCCGGCGGGCTACGGCTCGCCGTGGGGCCTGGAGGACCGCTGACCCCTGGGGTCCCGCACCGGCGCACCCGCTCGTAGGCTCGAACCGTCGGCGCACCGACCCGTCGACCACCGTCCCACCGGAGGAACACCATGCCCACCACCCAGAGCGCGCTCATCGACTCCGTGCCCACCGGCCTCCTCGTCGCGGGGGAGTGGCGCGACGCCGGCGGGGGCGAGCGCTTCGAGGTCAACGACCCGGCGACCGGGGAGGTGCTCACCACCTGCGCCGACGGCACGCCCGAGGACGGTCTCGCCGCCCTCGCGGCCGCCCACGCCGCGCAGGCGGACTGGGCCGCCACGGCCCCGCGCGAGCGCGGCGAGATCCTCCGCCGGGCGTTCGAGACGATCACCGAGCGCACCGAGGACTTCGCGACCCTGATGACCCTCGAGATGGGCAAGACCCTCGCCGAGGCCCGCGGCGAGGTGGCCTACGGGGCGGAGTTCTTCCGCTGGTTCTCCGAGGAGGCGGTGCGCGTCCACGGCCGGTACTCGGTCGCCCCCAACGGCGCGAGCCGGCTGCTGACGATGAGGCAGCCGGTCGGGCCCACGCTGATGATCACCCCGTGGAACTTCCCGCTCGCCATGGGCACCCGGAAGATGGGGCCGGCGATCGCGGCCGGCTGCACGATGGTCGTCAAGCCCGCGCACGAGACCCCGCTGACGATGCTCCTCCTCGCGCAGGTCCTCCAGGAGAGCGGCCTGCCCGACGGCGTCCTCAACGTCGTCACCACGACCCACTCCGGTGCCGTCTGCGAGCCGCTGATCCGCGACCAGCGGCTGCGCAAGCTGACCTTCACCGGGTCCACCGCGGTGGGCCGGGTCCTCGTCGAGCAGTCGGCCGAGCAGCTGCTCCGCGTCTCGATGGAGCTCGGCGGCAACGCCCCGTTCCTCGTCTTCGAGGACGCTGACGTCGACGCCGCCGTCGAGGGCGCGATGCTCGCCAAGATGCGCAACATCGGCGAGGCGTGCACCGCGGCCAACCGCTTCTTCGCCCACGAGTCGGTGGCCGAGGAGTTCGCCGCGAAGCTCGCCGAGCGGATGGGTGGCCTCACCGTCGGCCGGGGCACGGAGGACGGCGTCGACGTCGGCCCCCTCATCACGGCCAAGGCCCGCGACGGCGTCCACGAGCTCGTCGAGGACGCCGTGGGCCGGGGGGCGAAGGTCCTGACCGGTGGCGCGATGGTGCCCGGAGCGGGGCACTTCTACGAGCCGACCGTGCTGACCGAGGTCCCGGCGGACAGCCGCTGCCTGACCGAGGAGATCTTCGGCCCGGTCGCCCCGGTCTGCACCTTCTCCGACGAGGCGGACGCCGTCGCGAAGGCCAACGGGACCGAGTACGGGCTCGTCGGCTACGTCTTCACCCGCGACTACGCCCGGGTGCTGCGCGTCGCCGAGGCCCTCGAGTTCGGGATGATCGGGGTCAACACCGGCATCGTCTCCAACCCGGCGGCGCCGTTCGGTGGGGTCAAGGCCTCCGGGTTCGGCCGGGAGGGCGGGTTCGAGGGGATCGAGGAGTACCTCGAGGTCAAGTACGTCGGGATCGCCCTCTGAGCGACGTCCGGACCCACCCCTGAGCGCGCGCCCCGCGACACGCCCACCCGATCCGGCGCAACCGCCCACGCGCGGGCCCCGGCTTCTGGTCCACTGGTACCCATGACGTCGGAGACGCGTGCCTCGAGCACCTCGCACCGCCACGACCGGCGGCGCTCCATCCGGTCCATCCTCGACGAGACCGACGACTCGCTGCGTCACGGTGCCCGCCCGGGGGCGCTGGTCTGGCCGAGCGGCTTCGACCTGCTCGACTCCACCCTCGACGGCGGCCTGAGGTCGGGCGAGCTCGTCCTCCTCGGCGGCAGCGAGGGCGCGGGCAAGACGACCCTGGCGACCCAGATGGTCCGCAACGCGGTGGCCGCGGGGCGGCACGCGGTCGTCTTCTCCTTCGAGCACGAGGCGCCGACCCTGCTCCAGCGGCTGCTCTCCCTGGAGGCGGCGGCCGCGGCCACCGCAGCCAACCAGCATCCCAGCTCGGCGGCCGACGTCCACCTCGTCCGGTCCGTCTTCGAGTCCGAGGACCCCGACCGCCGCGGCCTGGCCGAGGTGCTCGGACGCCTGCCCTTCGGCCAGCAGGCGCTCGACGCCGTCGACGGCTACGCCGCCCGGCTGCACATCCACGAGTCCAACAGCGCGACCACCACCGACGAGATCGCCCGGGTCGTCCAGGACATCTCGACCGAGTCGGGGGAACCGCCGATGGTCCTCGTCGACTACCTCCAGAAGGTCCCCAGCCAGAGCCACGAGGGCGACGAGGTCTCCCGGGTCACCGTGGTCACCGAGACCCTCAAGGACATGGCCCTCGAGCTGTCCTGCCCGATCGTCGCGATCACCGCCGCCGACCGGGACAGCCTCGGCGCGGGGCACCGGATGCGCACCCGCGACCTGCGGGGGTCCTCGGCCCTGGCCTACGAGGCGGACGTCGTGCTCATCCTCTCGAGCAAGGAGAACGTCATCTCGCGCGAGCACCTCGTCTACGACCTCGGCGCGATCAAGAAGTTCCGGCGCTGGTCGGTGGTCTCGGTGGAGAAGAACCGGCACGGGATGGGCAACGTCGAGCTCGAGCTCCAGAAGGACTTCGAGCACGGCCGGTTCTACCCCTCGGCCCAGGTCGTCGCCGAGCGCCTCATCGAGGAGCGCATCTTCACCACCTGAGCCGGTGGGGGAGGATGGGCCGGTGAGCACCCGCACCGTCGCCGTCCTCGGATCCACCGGCTCGATCGGGACCCAGGCCCTGGACGTCGTCCGGGCCCACCCGGGCCGGTTCGAGGTGGTCGCGCTGTCCGCCGGCGGCAACACCGACCTGCTCGCCCGGCAGGCGGTCGAGCTCGAGGTACCGCTCGTGGCGGCCGCCCGGGGGGACGCCCGGGCCCTGCGGGAGGCGCTCGCCCACCACGCCGCGCTCGCCGGACGGCACGGCTACCGGCCGGCCGTCGTGGTCGGCGAGGAGGCCGCCACCACGGCCGCGTCGTGCGGCGCCGACGTCGTCCTCAACGGGGTCACCGGGGCGATCGGGCTGCGACCCACCCTCGCCGCCCTCGCGGCCGGCTCCACCCTCGCCCTGGCCAACAAGGAGTCGCTGATCATCGGCGGCCCGCTCGTCACTGCGGCGGCGGCGCCGGGCCAGGTCGTCCCGGTCGACTCCGAGCACAGCGCGATCGCCCAGAGCCTGCGCGGCGGTCGGGCCGCCGAGGTCCGCCGGCTCGTCGTCACCGCCAGTGGCGGCCCGTTCCGCGGCCGGACCCGCGCCGAGCTCGCCGACGTCACCCCGCAGCAGGCGCTGGCCCACCCGAACTTCGCGATGGGACGGGTCATCACGACGAACTCGGCCACCCTGGTCAACAAGGGGCTCGAGGTCATCGAGGCGCACCTGCTCTTCGGCATCCCGTTCGACCGGATCGACGTCGTCGTCCACCCCCAGCAGCAGGTCCACTCGATGGTCGAGTTCCACGACGGCTCGACGATCGCCCAGCTCGGGCCGCCGCGGATGCTCGTGCCGATCGCCCTCGGGCTGTCCTGGCCCGAGCGTCTCGAGGACGTCGACGTGCCGTGCGACTGGTCCAGCCCGCAGACCTGGGAGTTCCACCCGCTCGACGACGAGGCCTTCCCGGCGGTGCGGCTGGCCCGGCAGGTCGGGGAGGCGGGCGGCACGTTCCCGGCCGTGTACAACGCCGCGAACGAGGTCTGCGTCGACGCCTTCCACGAGGGGCGGATCCGGTTCACCGACATCGTCGACACCGTCGAGCGGGTCGTCGAGGCGCACAATGGGAGAGAAGTCGACGCCTCGAGCGTTGACCTGGTGCTCGCCGCCGACCGGTGGGCACGCGGGGCGGCCCGGGATGCCCTCGGGGCCGCGCCGCTCGTCGACAGTACGGGAGAGATGTAGGTGAGCACCGTCGCGTTCGTCCTCGGGGTCCTGTTCATGGCCACCGGGGTCGCCCTGTCCATCGCCCTGCACGAGGTCGGCCACCTGCTGCCGGCCAAGCGGTTCGGGGTGCGGGTGACCCAGTACATGGTCGGCTTCGGACCCACGATGTGGTCGCGCCGTCGCGGCGAGACCGAGTACGGGGTCAAGGCGGTCCCCCTCGGCGGCTACATCCGGATGATCGGCATGTTCCCGCCGCGCCCGGGGGACGCGCCGGGCACGGTCCGGGCCTCGAGCACCGGGCGGTTCAGCCAGCTGATGGACGAGGCGCGGACGGCCAGCATGGAAGAGGTGCGCCCCGGCGACGAGGACCGCGTCTTCTACCGGCTGTCCGTGCCGAAGAAGCTCGCCGTCATGCTCGGCGGCCCGACGATGAACCTCCTCATCGGGGTGGTCCTGCTCACCTTCATGGTCACCGTTCACGGCCTGCAGACCCCCCAGCCGGGCGCCGTCGTGGACTCGGTGTCGCAGTGCGTCGTCCCGGCCACCGAGGCCGCCACGACGGCCTCGTGCGCCGGGAAGCCGCAGACCCCGGCCCTCGCCGCGGGGATCAGGGCCGGCGACCGCATCGTCTCGATCGGCGGCACGCCGGTCACCGACATCCGCGACGTCGGGACCCTCATCCGCCCCGAGGCCGGGACGGCCGTGCCGATCGTCCTCGAGCGCGACGGTGCCCGGCTGACCGTCACGGCCACCCCCATCCGCAACGTCGTCCCGGTCCTCGACCCGAACGGGACCCCGGTGACGGCGCCCGACGGCTCGGTGCAGACCACCGAGGCGGGCTTCCTCGGGGTCGCGACGCGCACCCCGACCGCCTACGTCCCGCAGCCGGTCACCGCGGTCCCGGGGGTCCTGTGGACCAGCGTCAGTGGCACGGCGGCGGCCCTGGTCCACTTCCCCGAGCGGATGGTCGGGGTCTGGGACGCCGCGTTCGGCGACGCCCAGCGCTCGATCGACAGCCCGATGTCGGTCGTCGGCGTCGGCCGGGTCGCCGGCGAGGTGGGCGCCGGACGCTACGACTCGCTCTTCGGCGCCTCCGTCGCCGACAAGGCGTGGACCCTGCTGGGCCTCCTCGCGGCGCTGAACATCATGCTCTTCGTCTTCAACCTCATCCCGTTGCTGCCGCTGGACGGTGGCCACGTCGCCGGCGCCCTGTGGGAAGGCACGAAGCGGCGGTGGGCGCGGCTGCACGGTCGGCCCGACCCGGGCTACGTCGACGTCGCCAAGGCGCTGCCGGTGGCGTACTCGGTCTCGGTCGTGCTGCTCGGCATGTCGCTGCTGCTCATCTACGCCGACATCGTCAAGCCGATCAACCTCGGCGGCTGACCCCCGGCCGGGGACCGTACCCTTGGTGCCATGTCCGTCTCCCTCGGTATGCCCGCAGCACCCCCGCCCGTCATCGCGCCCCGCCGGCCCAGCCGGACAATCCGCGTGGGCACGGTGGAGGTCGGCGGCGACGCCCCCATCTCGGTCCAGTCGATGACGACGACCCCGACGACCGACGTCGACGCCACGCTCCAGCAGATCGCCGAGCTCACCGCCGCCGGCTGCGACATCGTGCGGGTCGCGTGCCCGAGCCAGGACGACGCCGACGCGCTGCCGGCGATCGCGCGCAAGTCGCAGATCCCGGTCATCGCCGACATCCACTTCCAGCCCAAGTACGTCTACGCGGCGATCGACGCCGGTTGCGCCGCGGTCCGGGTCAACCCGGGCAACATCCGCCAGTTCGACGACCAGGTCAAGGAGATCGCCCAGGCGGCCACGGACGCCGGCGTCTCGATCCGGATCGGCGTCAACGCCGGGTCGCTCGACAAGCGGCTGCTCGAGAAGTACGGCAAGCCGACGGCGGAGGCGCTCGTCGAGTCGGCCGTCTGGGAGGCCAGCCTCTTCGAGGAGCACGGCTTCCACGACTTCAAGATCTCGGTCAAGCACAACGACCCCGTCGTCATGGTGCGTGCCTACCAGATGCTCGCCGAGCGGGGCGACTGGCCGCTGCACCTCGGGGTCACCGAGGCCGGGCCTGCGTTCCAGGGCACGATCAAGTCGGCGACCGCCTTCG
Source organism: uncultured Actinomycetota bacterium (assembly GCA_963772645.1). Taxonomy (GTDB): domain Bacteria; phylum Actinomycetota; class Actinomycetes; order Actinomycetales; family Dermatophilaceae; genus DASSQJ01. Next base: position 330,636 of record CAVYYD010000015.1, on the reverse strand, counting down.
GGGCGCTGCTCAGCCAGGGGATCGGTGACACCATCCGGGTCTCCCTCTCGGCCCCGCCGGTCGAGGAGGTCAAGGTGGGCATCCAGATCCTCCAGAGCCTCAACCTGCGACCCCGCAAGCTCGAGATCGTCTCGTGCCCGTCGTGCGGCCGCGCCCAGGTCGACGTCTACAAGCTCGCGGACGCGGTGACCGCGGGCCTCGAGGGGATGACCGTGCCGCTGCGGGTCGCCGTCATGGGGTGCGTCGTCAACGGCCCCGGCGAGGCCCGCGAGGCGGACCTCGGCGTCGCCTCCGGCAACGGCAAGGGCCAGATCTTCGTCAAGGGCGAGGTCATCAAGACGGTGCCCGAGAGCGAGATCGTCGAGACCCTCATCGAGGAGGCCATGCGGATCGCCGAGGAGATGGGGGAGCCGGTGGACGAGGAGTCCGCGGGCGCGCCCACCGTCTCCGTGGGGTGACCACGTCCACGGGCGCGACCGGTGCCCGAGGTCCTACGCTGGGCCAGTGCTCCGCACGCGCTCACCCGTCCGCCCGCTGACGCTCGCCGACCGCGACGACGCGCTCGCCCTCTGCGCGCGCGACCTGCCGCGCTCGGTGTTCGTCGCCGCGCGGATCCTCGAGGGTGCCCGGACCGGGTCGCTTGGGTCGGTGCTCGGCCACCGCACCGACGGCGGGCTCTCCTCCCTGTGCTGGTCCAGCGCGAACATCGTCCCGGTCTCGACCACCGAGGAGAGCCGCCCCGCCTTCGCCGAGCGGGTCCGGCGGTGGCGGGGGCGCTGCGCGTCGGTGTTCGGTCCGCGAGAGGAGGTCGACGGGCTCTGGGAGCACCTCGAGCCGTACTGGGGCGCCGCCCGGGCCGTGCGCACCCGGCAGCCGCTCCTCGTCGCCCACGAGCCCCCCTCGGCCCTCGGGGTGCCGCTGGACCCTCGGGTCCGCCCGGCCCGGGCCGAGGAGGTCGACCTCGTCATGCCGGCGGCGGAGCACATGTTCACCGCGGAGATCGGCTACCCGCCGTACACGGGCAGCGGGCGCGGGTACCGGGCCTCGCTCGCCGCGCTCATCGACCGTGGCCACACCTACGTCGTCGTCGAGGGCGGCGAGGTCGTCTTCAAGACCGACATCGGCTCGCTCGCCCTCGGCGCGGCCCAGCTCCAGGGGGTGTGGGTGACCCCCCGGCTGCGCGGGCAGGGCCTGGCCGCCCCGATGCTGGCCAGCGTCGTCGAGCAGGTGATGGCCGGCCCGGCGCCGCTGGTCTCGCTCTACGTCAACGACTTCAACCTCCCCGCCCGGGCCACCTACGACCGGCTCGGCTTCCGCGAGGTCGGCGAGTTCTCGACGGTCCTCCTGTGACCCCGCCCCGCGGCGCCTGAGGTGGCCGTCCTCGCCTGGTCGCCGCTCTCCGACGCCGACCTTCCCGCGCTGCGGGAGCTCGCTCTGGCCTGCCTGCGCGCCGACGGCGGCCTCCCACTCCTCGCCGACGAGCCGATGCTGCGCCGGCTCTTCCTCTCCGGGACCAGCATCGGGGGGCGGGACGAGACCGGGGACCTGGTCGCCGCCGCCGCCGTGTGGGCCGACGGGCCGGACCGCCGCTCGGCGACCGGGCTGGTGCGCCCCTCGGCCCGCCGCCGGGGCTTCGGCGCCCAGCTCGCCGCCTGGTCGGCGGAGCACTCCGGGGGCACGCTGCTCCGGGTCGTCGTCGAGTCGACCTCGCCGGAGACCGACCCCTTCCTGCGCCGTCACGGGCTGGTCCGCACCTTCGCCGAACGTGTGATGCGGCACGACCTCGTCGACGTGCCGGTGGTCCGCCGGCCCCGGGGCCTCAAGGCGCTGCCGTGGAGCGAGGACACCGCCTCGCTGTTCCACCGCGCCTACCGGGCCTCCTTCGCGGAGCGCCCGGGCTTCCCGGACACCCCGCTGCAGGAGTGGGTCGACGGCCTCCTCGCGGACCCGGGGTTCCGGCCCGAGCAGTCGCGGGTGGTCCTCGACGCGGGCGGTCGGGTCGCCGGCTTCGTCACCCTGGCCGACGACTGGATCGACCAGGTGGGCGTCGTGCCCGCCTGGCGCCACCGCGGTCTGGGGTCGCACCTCGTCGTCCGCTCGCTGCGGGTCCTGGCCAGGGCCGGCTGCGAGGACGCGTGGCTCGCGGTCAACGTGGACAACCCGGCCGGGGAGCTCTACCACCGCCTCGGCTTCGTCGACTCCGGGATGCGGGCGCGGTACCGAGCAGGTCGGCTGACGCCCGCGGGTACCCGGGCCTTGTCCTCGTGACATTCGTCGTGGTCGGGGCGCGGCGGGCCGGGGTTACGTTCGCGGTGTCCGCGGTGCGTGGCCGGTCCGCGCGCCGACCGCCGCCAGGAACGGAGAGATGATGCGCAGACGCTCCATCGGGCTCGTCGCGGCCGCAGCAGCGACCCTGGGTCTCGCCGCCGTCGGGGGTGGGCCGGCGTCGGCCGCCCCCTCGAGTCCCACCACCACCCTCGGTCCGGCCGCCATCGAGGCCGCTGCCGGGCCGGTCCGACTCCAGTCCGAGTGGCTCCAGCACGACGGTGCCTGGTCGGGGTGCACCGCGGCCAAGGGCGCCCTCCACTGCTACCTGCCGAGCGACATCCGCTCCGCCTACGGGGTCGACCGGCTGAGCGAGAAGGGTGACGGCCAGACCATCGTCCTCGTCGACTCCTACGGCAGCCCGCGCGCCGCGGAGGAGCTGCAGGCCTTCCACGACGCCTTCTTCCCGGGTGAGCCCCAGCCTGACTTCGAGCAGGTCTTCCCCATCGGCAACCCGCAGGAGAAGGGGAACCCCGGGGCCCGTGGCCAGTCCGGCCCCGGAGCGGCCGCGAGCTGGGCCGGCGAGGCCGCGCTCGACGTCCAGTGGGCGTACGCGATGGCGCCCCACGCGCACATCGTCCTCCTCGCCGTCCCGCCGGCCGAGACCCTGGGCGTCCAGGGCTTCCCGACGCTCTTCCGGGCGATCAGCGAAGCCGTCGACACCTACCCCGCCGGGACGGTGTTCTCGATGAGCCTCGGGGTGGCCGAGCCGACCTTCGAGGGCGCCACGGCCCAGCAGACGGCCCGCTTCGACGAGGTCTTCCAGAAGGGCATCGCCAAGGGTGACTCGTTCTTCGCCGCCTCCGGCGACAACGGCGACCGAGAACGCCTCGAAGCAGCAGAAGGACGGCCGGACCTACTCCTACCCCACGGCCGGCTGGCCGAGCTCCAGCCCGTACGTCACCTCCGTGGGAGGCACGCAGCTGCAGTACGGCTGGACGTGGGACCCCCACAGCGACGTGCCGTTCACGTCGTCCGGCGGCTCCGCCAACCCGCGTACTTCGCCGCCACGGCCGGGGGGCACACCGACGTCGTGTGGAACGAGTCGTGGCTGCCCGCGGCCACGGGCGGGGCGCCCAGCGCCGTCTACCCGCGGCCGAGCTGGCAGGACGGCGTGGCGTCGGTCATCGGCGGTGACCACCGCGGCGCTCCCGACCTCAGCTGGAACGCCGCGGTCAACGGTGCGGTGCTCGTCAACCTGCAGTCCTACCTGCCTGCGGGCTCGCAAGGGTTCTACCTCATCGGCGGCACGAGCGCCGCGACACCCCAGGTCGCCGCCCTCTCCGCGCTGGCCAACGAGCGGCGGGCGGCCGGCCCGGACGCCAAGGCCCCGCTCGGCAACGTCGCCCCGCGGCTGTACTCGCTGCCGAGCGCGGCCTTCACCGACGTCGTCCCGGTGCACCAGGGCGACGCCGGGGTCGTGAGCGGCGACCTCACCTCGAACCGGCTGTTCTCCGACAACGGCGACGGGAACCCGGTCACGCCCGGCCCGGTCGACGGCTACCCGACGCTGGCGGGGTACGACCTGACCACCGGCCTCGGTACGCCGTGGGCGCCGGCCTACGTCGCCGGCCTCGCCGCCCAGCCGTAGCGGCTCGCTCTCCCGGGGGGGTGGCCGCCGGCCACGCCCCCCGGGAGAAGTCGGGTGAGCGGCGTCGCTCGTCGCGGATATCCTCGGGGGCGGCCCTCGGCGGGGGGCCCGCACCCGCACCGCACCGAGGAGAGACCGTGGCCCTTCGCATGTCGACCCTGTTCCTGCGCACCCTGCGCGAGAACCCGGCGGACGCGGAGGTCCCGAGCCACCAGCTGCTCGTGCGCGCCGGCTACATCCGCCGGGTCAGCCCCGGCATCTACACCTGGCTCCCGCTCGGGCTGCGGGTGCTCCGCCGCGTGGAGGCCATCGTCCGCGAGGAGATGGACGCGATCGGCGCCCAGGAGCTGCTCTTCCCGGCGCTGCTGCCCCGTGAGCCCTACGAGGCGAGCGGCCGGTGGCAGGAGTACGGGGACACCGTCTTCCGGCTCAAGGACCGCAAGGACGCCGACTACCTCCTCGGCCCCACCCACGAGGAGATGTTCACCCTGGCGGTCAAGGACCTGTACTCCTCGTACAAGGACCTGCCGCTGTCGATCTACCAGATCCAGACCAAGTACCGCGACGAGGCCCGGCCCCGGGCGGGGCTGCTGCGCGGTCGCGAGTTCGTCATGAAGGACAGCTACTCCTTCGACATCGACGAGGCCGGCCTCGACAAGAGCTACCAGCTGCACCGCGACGCCTACGTACGGATCTTCGAGCGGCTCGGCTTCCACTACGTCATCGTCCAGGCCATGGCTGGGGCCATGGGCGGCTCGAAGTCCGAGGAGTTCCTCGCCACCGCCGAGAACGGCGAGGACACCTACGTCCGGTGCCCGAGCTGCGGCTACGCCGCGAACGTCGAGGCCGTCCGGGTGCCCGTGCCGGATGCCGTCGACGCCTCGCAGGTGCCCGCCGCGCACGTCGAGGACACCCCCGACACCCCGACGATCGCGACGCTCGTGGACCACCTGAACGGGGCCCTGCCCCGCGCGGACGGCCGCGCCTGGGCCGCCTCCGACACGTTGAAGAACGTCCTGGTCGTCCTGGTCCACCCCGACGGCACCCGAGAGCCCCTGGCCATCGGCCTGCCCGGCGACCGCGAGGTGGACGAGAAGCGGCTCGGCGCGCAGGTCGAGCCGGCCGCTGTCGAGGCCTTCGGGGAGGCGGACTTCGAGCGGTATCCGGCGCTGGCCAAGGGGTACATCGGCCCCGGGGCGCTCGGCGCGGGGAACGCCTCCGGCATCCGCTACCTCCTCGACCCGCGGGTCGTCGACGGCACCGCCTGGGTCACCGGCGCCGACACCGGCGGGCGGCACGTCGTCGACCTCGTGGCGGGTCGCGACTTCACCGCCGACGGGACGATCGAGGCCGCGGAGGTTCGCGACGGCGACGCGTGCCCCTCGTGCGGGCACGCCCTGGAGTCGGCCCGCGGCATCGAGATGGGCCACATCTTCCAGCTCGGGACCAAGTACGCGCAGGCCCTCGACCTGCGGGTCCTCGACGAGAACGGGAAGCTGCGCACCGTCATCATGGGCTCCTACGGCGTGGGGGTGTCCCGGGCGGTCGCCTGTGTCGCCGAGGGCAACCACGACGACCTCGGGCTGGTCTGGCCGCGCGCCGTCTCCCCGGCCGACGTCCACCTCGTCGCGACCGGCAAGGACGACGCGGTCTTCGGCTACGCCGAGGAGCTGACCCGCGCGCTCGAGGCCGAGGGCGTCGAGGTGCTCTTCGACGACCGCCGCCAGGCCAGCCCCGGGGTGAAGTTCAAGGACGCCGAGCTGATCGGGGTGCCCACGATCGTCGTCGTGGGCCGGGGGCTCGCCGACGGGGTCGTCGAGGTCCGCGACCGCCGGTCGGGGGAGCGTCGTGAGGTGGGCACCGGCGACGCCGTCGCGGAGGTCCTCGCCGAGGTCGGCCGGGCGTGACCACGCGACAGGTCGAGGCGGTCGTCTTCGACTGGGGCGGCACCCTGACGCCGTGGCACGAGGTCGACCTGCCGGAGCAGTGGCGGGTCTTCGCGCGCGAGGTCCACGGCATCCCGGTCGGGTCGCCGGAGGTGCCGGAGGAGGACCTCGACGAGGCCCACCGGCTCGCCGAGCGCATCCTCGCGGTGGAGTCCGACGCGTGGCGTCGGGGCCGGGAGGATCACCGCTCCGCCTCGCTCGCCGAGATCCTCGACGAGGCCGGGGTCGACGCCGAGCACGACCGGCACCACCTGGCGCTCGCGGCGTACCGGCGCTTCTGGGAGCCGCACACCCACACCGACCCGCACGTCCGCCCGCTGTGGGAGGGGCTGCGGCAGCGCGGCATCCGGGTCGGCGTCCTCTCCAACACCATCTGGTCGCGCGAGTACCACCGGGAGATCTTCGAGCGCGACGGCGTCCTCGGCCTCATCGACGCCGACGTCTACTCGAGCGAGATCGAGCACGTCAAGCCGCACCCCGAGGCGTTCCGGGCCGTGTGCCGGGCGCTGGGCGTCGCGCCGGAGCACTCGGTCTACGTCGGCGACCGGATGTTCGAGGACGTCCACGGACCGCAGCAGGTCGGGATGCGGACCATCTGGATCCCGCACTCGGACATCCCGGCCAGCCAGCGGATCGAGGTCACCGCGGTCCCGGACGCGCGGGCGCACGACCTGCTCGACGTCCTGGCCGTCGTCGACGGCTGGCGGCGCGGCCCCTGACCTGCGCGGCGGCATAGGGTGTCGCGGTGAGCGACCTGCCCCTGCACACCGTCGCGCTGCTCGGGCTCGCCGGGTTCCTCGCCGGCTGGGTCGACGCCGTCGTCGGCGGCGGCGGGCTGGTCCAGCTGCCCGCGCTGCTCCTCGGGCTGCCGGGGGCCCTACCGGCCCAGGTGCTCGCGACGAACAAGTTCGCGTCGGTGTGGGGCACCGGGACGGCGGCCGTGACGTACTACCGGCGGGTGCGCCCGGACCTGCGGACCGCGCTGCCGATGGCCGCCGTCGCGTACCTCGGCGCGATCCTCGGGGCGCTGCTGGGGCTGCACATCCCCAAGAGCGCGTTCAACCCGGTCATCCTCGTCATGCTCGTCGTCGTCGGGGCGTACACCCTCCTCAAGCCCTCGGTCGGGGACCTGACCCTGCTGCGGTTCACCGGGGCGCGACACACGACGGCAGCCGTGGGCACCGGCTTCGTCATCGGCATCTACGACGGCGCGCTGGGGCCCGGGACGGGGTCCTTCCTCGTCTTCGTCCTCGTCGGCCTGATCGGCTACGCCTTCCTCGAGGCCAGCGCCACGGCGAAGATCACCAACCTCGCGACGAACCTCGGCGCGCTGACCGTCTTCGCACCGGGTGGCCACGTCGTGCTCGGGGTCGGGGCGGTGATGGCGGGGATGAACCTGCTCGGCGGCTACGTGGGGGCGCGCACCGCCGTGTCCCGGGGGAGCCGCTTCATCCGGGCCGTCTTCGTCGTCGTCGTCGGGGCGTTCGTCATCCGGATCGGCGGGCAGCTCCTCGGCCTCTGGTGAGCGCTGCGCCCCGGTTCCGCGAAACGTGTGTGAAGACCCTCGCGCAGCCACCACTATTCACACACGTTCGGATCAGGTCACGCCCCGACCGCCGTCGCGAGCTGCCGCATGAAGGCGTGTTCGTGCACGCGCAGACCCACGAGGTCGATCCGGAGCACGAGGTCGCCGGAGAGGGTGACCTCGTTCTGCCGGAGGTTGTCGTCGGCGACGGCGAGCCCGAGTCGGTGCCCCGCGCCGTCGATCTCCGCGACCACGCCGGCGCGGCGCCATCGGGCGTCGAGGTACACCCGGCCCCGAGCCGTGCGCCTCAGGACCTGGCGCTCGGGGGCGGGGATGCCGTGACGTCGGCAGATCGAGGCGAAGTCGAGCTCGCCCAGCGACTGGGCGCCGTCGGTGATGTCGGCGAGCACCCGGCGGACGAAGGGTCGGCGTCCACGGTTGCGGACCACGCGAAGGCTCGACTGCAGCCGTGCCCCGGTGGTCAGCCGCTGCTGCACCGCGAGGCAGAGGATGAGCGCCGCCTGGCGGTCGCTTCGGGCCCAGGCGGCGGCGCGCAGGGCGGCGACCTCCGGTCGGCTGCGGGGCAGCCCGGCGGCCGGTGACTCTCCGGGCACCCGGCGAACCCGGTGGACCCGGACCCCGTCCACCTGCGGGCAGCGGGCGTTGCGCGGCACGGAGACGTGGACGACCTCCTCGTCGAACCCCACGAGGCCGGCTACCGCGAGCGCGCTGACCCCGTCGACGAGGGCGACGTCCGCTGCGACCTCCCACACGGCACGCCAGCGCATGGCCGCAGCCGAGACCGGCCCGGTGTGCAGGGCGACGGCGTGGGTGCCGAGCCGTTGCCACCGCTCAGCGGCGACCTCACGAGCGATCGCCCCGTGGTCGTAGCCGAGACCGGCCAGGTGCCGCATCGTGAGGACCCCGCCGAACTCCTCGGCCGCCGACCTCGCGGCACGGCGCAGCTCGCGTCGGGGCACGGTCGTTCGCGGCACGTCCCGACCCTGTCCGACGGCGGGCCGCGCCCGCGGACGTCATCCACAGCCTCCCCGCGGACGTGTGTGAAGACCCTCGCGCAGCCACCACTCTTCACACACGTCCGAGGGGAGTGGGGGACGTGAGCCAGAGGGCGGCGTAGGGCGGCAGGTGCACGTCGCCGTCGCGGTCCCACGGCAGGGGCTCCCGGGTCACCGCGTCGACGGATGCCGCGACACCGAGCTCGTGCGCGCGCCAGCCCGGCCACCGACGGGTCTCCGGCGTCACGTTGTAGAGGCCCACGAACCGGCCGACCGGGTGGTCCCGCACGGTGACGAGCACCCCGGGGTCGTCGACCGGGCCGATCGCCGTCTCGACCGACCCGTGCAGGTGCGGCAGCTCGGCGCGCGCCCGCACCAGCTCGACAAGGCCGCCGAAGACCCGGCCCGGGACGGTCTCGGGGTCCGAGCGCTGCGCCAGGCGGCCGGGGTCGAGCCGGGGCCGGTGGGCCCACCGGTTGTCGTCCTCGTGGCCCGCCTCGTCGGCCCAGTGCGGGTCGTTCGGCTGCCCCAGCTCGTCGCCGCTCCAGATGACCGGGATGCCGCCCCAGCCGAGGACGAGCGCGTGGGCGAGCCGCAGCCGGGCCAGCGCCCGCTCGAGCTCGGCCGGGGAACCGCCGTCCTCGGCCGCCTCGAGGCCGGCGAGCGAGGCCGCGGTGCCGCTGGTGCGCATGTCCCCGGTGTGCGCGTTGTGCTGGAAGACCAGCCCTCGCGCGGACGAGCCGGGGAAGTCGCCGGAGTACCACTCGGCGAGGAACCGCCGGTGGGCCCACCCGTTGAGGCCGACGGCCTCGGCGTCCTCGTCCATCACCGCCCACCCGATGTCGTCGTGGCAGCGCAGGTAGGTCAGCCAGGTCGCGGTCGGCGGCTTCGGCGGCAGCGACCCGAGGGCGCGGACCGCGAGCCGGACGTCACGCGCGGCGAGCATCGACCACACCTGCACCATGAGGCTGTTGTGGTACGCGAGGTCGCTGACCCTCCCTGTGAACTGCCCGGTGCCGAGGTAGGCGAGCAGCTTGGTGGGCGCGACGATCGCCTCGGCCTTGAACGCCACGGCCGGGCAGGCGATGCGGGTGACGGCCCGCAGCACCTGGGTGATCGAGTGCACCTGCGGCAGGCCCTGGCAGTCGGTGCCGAGCTTCTTCCACATGAAGGCGATGGCGTCGAGCCGCAGGACGTCGACGCCCCGGTTGGCGAGGTCGAGGATGACCGAGGCGTACTCGGTGAGCACGTCGGGGTTGCCCCAGTTGACGTCCCACTGCCAGGAGTTGAACGTCGTCCACACCCAGCCGTCGAGCTCGTCGTCCCAGGTGAAGTTGCCGGGTGCGAAGTCGGGGAAGACCTCGGGCAGGGTGCGCTCGTAGGCGTCGGGCAGCCGCCGGTCGGGGAAGACGTGGAAGTAGGAGCGGTAGCGGTGGTGGCCGCCGCGGGCCTTGACCGCCCACTCGTGCTCCCGGGCGACGTGGTTGAGGACGAGGTCGAGGACGAGGCTCATCCCGGACTCGTGGAGGTGGCCCGCGAGCGCCTCCAGGTCGTCCATCGTGCCCAGGTCGGGCCGGACCTGCCGGTAGTCCACCACGGCGTAGCCGCCGTCGTTGTCGCCCTCGCGGGGGCGCAGCAGGGGCATGAGGTGGAGGTAGCGGACCCCGAGCTCGGCGAGGTACGGAACCCGCCGCGAGACGCCCTTCAGGTCGGCGGCGAACCGCTCGGTGTACGCGGCGTACCCGACCATCGAGGGGTCCTGGAGCCAGTCCGGCTGCAGCATCCGGTCGAGGTCGCGCCGGTGCAGGCGGTCGGGGCGGCGGGCATAGGCCCGGCCCGCGAGGTCGACGAGCCCGGTGGCGAGGGCCTCGGCCCGCTCCTCGCCGTAGAGCGCCTCGAGGCCGCGCACGAGGTCGGGCCACCACCGGTCGACCCGTGCCTGGAGCATCGTGAGGCGGTCCCCCGAGACACCGCGGGCGGAGACGGTCGGGGGTGGCGGCAGCGCTGCGGTCACGGGCGCATTCTCGCGGATCGGCGTAAACGTTTCCACGCACTCGGCCGACGAGTCGTCCGGCGCTCACGGAGGACCCGAACCCGGTTCACAGGTGGGTCATAGCCTCCGGCCGGAGAGTACTCGGCATGACGACGAGCGCCGTGCCCTCCGCGGGCGCCTACGCCCCCGCCGACCGCGTGCTGCCCCGTGCCCACCGGCGGCTGGCCCCGACCCCACGCTGGTGGCGTGACGCGTCCGGTGCGCTGGCGTGGGTCGTGGTGCTCGTCGTCGTCGCGCTGTGGGTCGCCGGCGGAGGGGTCCAGACCCTCTCGACGATGGCGGGCTTCCTCACCTCGACCGGCCGCCTCACCGGGCTCGTGGCCTCGGGGCTGCTCCTGGTCCAGGTGATCCTCATGGCCCGGGTCCCGTGGGTCGAGCAGGCCTGGGGCCAGGACGAGCTGGCCCGCACCCACCGGCTCGTCGGCTTCACCTCCTTCAACCTGCTCGTCGCGCACATCGTGCTGATCACCCTCGGCTACGCCGCGAGCACCCCGCTCGGGGTCTGGGGCACCACCTGGGACTTCGTCGTCAACTACCCGGGGATGCTGCTCGCGGTCGCCGGCACCGTGGCGCTCGTCATGGTCGTCGTGACCTCGGTGAAGCGGGCGCGCCGGCGGCTGCGGTACGAGTCCTGGCACCTGATCCACCTCTACGGCTACCTCGGCGCCGGCCTGGCCCTGCCGCACCAGCTGTGGACCGGCGCGGACTTCCTCACCTCGAGCGCCGCGACCGTCTTCTGGTGGACCCTCTGGGCGCTCACCGCAGCCGCCGTGCTCGTCTTCCGGGTCGGCGTGCCGCTGTGGCGCACCCTGCACACCCCGCTGCGCGTGCTCGAGGTGCGTCACGAGAGCCCCGAGGTCACCACCGTGACCGTGGGCGGCGAGGGGCTCGATCGGCTGCCCGTGCGCGCGGGGCAGTTCCTCCAGTGGCGCTTCGTCGACGGCCCGGGCTGGATGCGGGCCAACCCCTACTCCCTCTCCGCGGCGCCGGACGGGCGCACGCTGCGCCTCACCGCGGCCCACGTCGGTGACGGCTCGTCCCGGCTGGCCTCGCTGCGTCCGGGGACCCGGGTGCTCGTCGAGGGCCCCTACGGGCGGCTCCACGGGGGGGTCCGCACCCGCCGCAAGGTGCTCCTCATGGGCTCCGGCATCGGCATCACCCCGCTGCGGGCCCTGCTCGAGGAGCTCCCCCAGCACCCGGGGGACGTCACCGTGGTCCACCGGGTCCGCTCCCGTGCCGAGGCCGTCCTCGCCGACGAGCTGCGGGCCCTGGCCGACGCTCGCGGCGCCCGGTACGTCCAGGTCGAGGGCCACCGGGTCCGCGGCCGGGACAGCTGGCTGCCCGCGCAGGCGGCCCACCTCAGCGACGCCGCGGCGCTCAAGGAGCTCGTCCCGGACGTCGCCGAGCACGACGTCTACCTCTGCGGGGCGGACGGCTGGATGGAGGCCGCCCGCACCGCCGCCCTCAAGGCCGGGGTGCCGCGCGACGCGGTGCACCTCGAGCGCTTCGCCTACTGACCCCCGACACCACCGAGGACCCACCCCGATGCGACGGATCACCCTCTGGGCACTGAGCACCGTCTCGGCGCTCGTGCTCCTCTTCAGCTACCACACCTCCACGAGCTCGAGCGCCGGCGCCGGCGTCGTCGCGCTCGGCTCGCTCAACGGCACGGGCGGCGGGGTCGGCGCGGCCGGCACCTCGGCCGGCGGTCCGGCGCCGCGGGCCACGACGCCCAGCCCGTCGAGCACCCCGGGCCGCGCCTCGACGTCCACGCCGACCCCCACGCCGACGCCGAGCGCGTCGTCGTCGCCGAAGCGCTCGACGGCCCCGAGCTCCCCGTCGACCGGCTCGTCCTCATCGGGCTCCGCCCCGTCGACGACCACCGGCAGCAGCGGCACCTTCACCGGGGACGCGGTGATGACCCAGTTCGGTCCGGTCCAGGTCGAGATCGCCGTCTCCGGCGGCAAGATCACCCGCTCGGTGGTCACCCAGGTGCCGTGGAACAGCCGCCAGGACCAGGAGATCAACTCCTACGCCGTGCCGGTGCTCAACCAGGAGGTCGTCCAGGCCCAGAGCTCGAACATCGACATGGTCTCGGGCGCCACGTACACCTCGGAGGGGTACCTCCAGTCCCTCCAGTCCGCCATCGACCAGGCGAACCTGTGATCACCGCCGAGATCCCGGTCACCCCGGCCGCGCCTCCGCCGCCCGTGCTCGCCCGGCGCGCCTGGGTCGAGCAGGTCATGGGCACCGCGGTCAGCGTCCACGTCCGCGCGGTCGAGCCCACCCGTCCCGACATCGTGGCCGCGGTCGGCCGGGTCTACGCGCACCTGCGTCGGGTCGACGCCGTGCTCAGCACGTGGCGCGCCGACAGCGACCTGCTGCGCCTGCAGCACGGCGAGACCGCCGAGGTCCACGCCTGGGTCGCCGACGTCGCCGAGCTGAGCCTCGAGGCCGAGGACCGCACCGACGGGCTGTTCCGCGCGTGGCGGGCACGCCGCGGGGGACGCACCGTGTTCGACCCGACCGGCCTCGTCAAGGGGTGGGCGGTGGCCGGCGCCGGTGCGCACCTCGACATCGTGCCCGAGCTGGCCTGGAGCATCGGGGCGGGCGGCGACGTGGCCGTCGGCGCCGGCCCCGGTCCCTCAAGCGCGGCGCCGTCGTGGCGGATCGGGCTCGCCGACCCCAGCGACCGGTCACGGGTCGCCGACGTCGTCACGGTCCGCCGGGGCGCGGTGGCCACCTCCGGGGGGGCCGAGCGCGGCGGGCACGTCCTGGACCCGAGGACCGGCCGCCCGGTCGAGCGCACCGGGTCGGTCACCGTCGTCGGTCCGGACCTCACCTGGGCCGACGTCTGGTCCACCGCGGCCTGGGTCGACTCCGGGCGGGCGCGACGGCTGATGGCCGAGCGGGACCCCGACTACCGGCTCATCGTCCTCTAGCCGTACTGCCGCGGCGGGGTCGGCCGCGTAACCGGTTGCCCGGCAACGCATCTGACGCCGGCGCGGACGGCGCGCGCCGCTTTTAGCACATCAGCCGCAGGGTGTCCCGCGACACGCCTGATGACCGGCCAAAATGTTGTGGTGAACCCCTGTGCGGAGGAGGGGTGGCACTGCTACTGTCGGAGGTACTCAGTTGGGTTTCAGCAGGGGAGCCCGGCACGAGGACTAGGTAGTGCCATGTCTCAATCGCAGGGGATTGGGGTGCGGCCGAGTCGCCGCACCATCGCCAAGGGTGCCGCGTGGGCCGTACCCGTCATCGCCGTAGGAGCAGCAGCTCCACACGCCTCCGCGTCGCCGCTCGACTGTGTCCCGGACCTTCACCTTCTCAGGCGACTCGTGCAAGTGCTCCCGGCCAGTCCTCGGATCACGTCGTGGAGCTACTACCTGAGCATCTACAGTCACCGACACGTCGGGGTGCAGCTCTTCTGGTGGCGGGCCGGGCGTCGTCGAGATCTACGCCCTCGCCAACGGCTCCGGAAAGGCCTCGGTCTGGCGTCCGGGAGTTCCCCGATCACCCTCGACGATCGGGGACTGCAGCGAGGTCACTGCTGTTCCTCTCGTCGAGCACCTCGACCTGGCAAGATTCGGATTCCTGTACTCGCTCGGATGGCGGACCCCGGTCGTGTCCCTCAGTCGACTACATCGCCGCCCGACACGCGGGACTGCGAGCCAGAGCGGGTCGGGCGAACGGCCGAGGAATGCCGTGGGCCCCGGCCAGCTTCGCGCGGCCGCAGCCTTCCGACAGCCCTGCAGCCGTCCACGCGACGGTGCCGCCCGGGAGCTGGCGGATGTCGGGTGGCGACCCCCGGGTGACACCACCGCTCGGTGGGTCTCTCCTCTGTGCCGCCCGGCATCCGCGGGGGCGTCAGGCCCCCGCGGAGGCCGGCCCCGGAGCCCGATGCTGCAGGGGCGTCAGGGCTCCGGGGCCGTGCCCTCCCGCGCGAGCGCCCGCTCGAGGTCCGCGACCTCGGTGACCGGGCGCTCGCAGACGAACCCGCGGCACACGTAGGCCGCGGGGCGGCCGTCCACCAGCGGACGGTCCCTGAGCAACGGCATCCCCGGCGCGTCCGGCTCGCCGGCCACGACGACCATCCCGGGGGAACCGCCCTGCCGCGCGACGGCCACCAGCCGGTCGGCCGCCGGGCCCGAGCCGACGACCGCCACCTGCAGCGGCCCGGCGAGCGCGGCCTCGGCCACCGCGAGGGCCCACCCGGCGAACCGCGGCTCCGACCCGGCCACCGACCCGCAGGCCTCGAGCGCCTGCTCCGCGGCCTCGCGGTGCCGGCTCGACCCGGTGAGGGCCGCATAGGTCAGCAGGGCCCCCGCGAGCGCCGAGGCCCCCGCCGGCTCGGCGTTGTCGGCCCGGTTGGCCGGCCGGGCGAAGAGGGCCGGCGCGTCGTGGGCGGTGTCGTGGACCACCCCGCGGGCGTCGACGAACCGGGCCAGCGCCCGGTCCAGGACGTCGCCGGCGGCGACCAGCCACCGCGCCGACCCCGTGGCCTGGTGCAGGGCGAGCAGCCCCTCGGCGAGGTCGGCGTGGTCGTCGAGGACCGCGGGCGCCGCCGACACGACGCCGGCCCGCGAGGTGCGCCGCAGCTCGCCGTCGACGTCGTGCGTGGCGAGGACCAGGGCCGCGGCCCGGGCCGCGGCCTCGACGAGGTCCGGCCGCCCGAGCAGTGACCCGGCCTCCGCGAGGCCGGCGACGGCCAGGCCGTTCCACGCCGTGACGACCTTGTCGTCGCGGGCCGGCTGGGGCCGGGCGCCACGCGCGGCGAGCAGCCGCTGCCGGGTGCGCCCCCACCAGGGCGGGTCGTCCGGGTCGGCCCGCAGCTGCAGCGTCGAGGACCCGTGCTCGAACGTGCCGGCCGCCGTCACCGAGAGCAGCTCGGCCGCGCGCGGCCCGTCGTCCGGGCCGAGCACCTCGTCGAGCTGGGCCGGCGTCCACGCGTAGGTCAGCCCTTCGTGCGACTGGCCGTCGACGACGGTGTCGGCGTCGAGCGCCGAGGCGAACGCGCCCTCCGGGGTGCGCAGGTCGCGCAGCAGGAAGTCGCCGGTCTCGAGAGCGACCCGGCGCGCGAGCGGGTCGCCGGTGGCCCGCCAGAGGTGCGCGTAGACCCGCAGCAGGAGGGCGTTGTCGTAGAGCATCTTCTCGAAGTGCGGCACGACCCACCCGGCGTCCACCGAGTACCGCGCGAAGCCGCCCGCGAGCTGGTCGTAGATGCCGCCGCGGGCCATCGCCGCGCACGTCCCGCGCGTCATCGCGAGGGCGTCCTGCGACCCGGTGCGGGCGTGGTGGCGCAGGAGGAGCTCGAGGACCATCGACGGGGGGAACTTCGGGGCCCCGCCGAACCCACCGCGGGCGACGTCGTACCCGGTGCGCAGCGCCGCGACGGCCCGCTCGAGGGTCTCGGCACCGATCGGCGAGCCGGGCGGCGGCCCGGTCACCTCGCGCAGCCGAGCCGCGACCGTGGCCCCGGACTGCTCGAGCTGCTCGCGCTGGGTGCGCCACACCTCACCGGCATGGGCCAGCAGCCCCAGCAGCTGCGTCCTCGGCAGGTAGGTGCCGGCGAAGAAGGGGTCGCCGCCGGGGGTGAGCAGGCACGTCATCGGCCAGCCGCCGTGGCCGGTGAGCGCGGTCGTCGCGGCCATGTAGACCGCGTCGACGTCCGGGCGCTCCTCGCGGTCGACCTTCACGGCGACGTAGCCGTCGGCGAGGGCCCGGGCGACCTCGTCGTCCTCGAACGACTCGTGCGCCATGACGTGGCACCAGTGGCAGGCCGCGTAGCCGACCGAGAGGAACACCGGCACGTCGCGGCGCCGGGCCTCGGCGAACGCCTCCTCACCCCACTCCCACCAGTCGACCGGGTTGTCGGCGTGCTGGAGCAGGTAGGGACTCAGGGATGCCGCGAGCCGGTTCGCCATCCACCCACCGTAGGCGCCGGCGGCCCCTCAGTCGTCCAGGGCCTTGGTCAGGGCGATGCACGTGGTCAGCGACTCGGCGTCCTCGAGCGTCGCCCAGCTCGTCTCGACCCCGGCGCGCAGCAGGGCCCACGCCCGCGCCTCGTCCTCGTCGATCCCGGCCGCCTCGGCGACGAGGGAGAGCCGGTGGCGCACCGACCACCGGAACGCGCTGCCCGTCCCCAGCTCCTCGGCCCGGTCGCGGAGGACCGGGAGGACCTCGAACCCCGGATGGCCGGCGAGCGGCTTCGGGTCGATGGCGACCCACCGGCCGTCGGGTGAACGGAGCACGTTGCCGAGGTGGAGGTCACCGTGCAGCAGCCGCCGGGGGAGGGGGCCGGCGAGCAGCTCGCGCGACAGCCCGAGGGTGCGCGAGACCACCCGCCGCGGGACCGCCGGGCGGTGTTGCATCCGCTCCAGGTGCCCGGCCAGGTGGTCGGCGAGGCCGAGGACCTGTGGCGGGGCCGGAACCCCGAGCCGGGCCACGAGCCCGCCGACCACCTCGCACGCCTCGTCGGACCAGACCTCGTGCAGGTCCACGTCGGCGTCGAGGCGCTCGAGGAGGAGCAGGCCGTCGGAGGGTCGGGCGGCGACGAGCCGGACGGCGCCCTCGCCGTCCCAGGCGCGCAGCGCCAGGTGCTCACGGGCGGCCTCGGGATGGGGCCAGGTCGCCTTGAGCGCGAGGGGCTCGTCGCCCCGGCGCACCGGCACGACGAGGGAGGTCCTCCCGGTGCGCGGCTCGCCGTCGACCCGCAGCCCCCACAGGTCGAGCCCGTCGTCGAGGAGCCGGGGCACGCCGCGCAGCCACTGGGCACCGGACGGGCCGCCGTCCGGGAGGTAGCCCGACACCTGCTCGACCCAGGCGGGGGGCAGGACGACCTCGTTCACGTCAGGCTCGGGAAGGGCTGCAGCGGGAGCCCCCACCGCCCGCACTCGGCCTCGAGGGTCCCGAGCCAGCGGGTGGTGGCGGACCAGCCGGCGGCACCGTGCCTGCCCACGAGGGGGCCGAGCCGGACCCCGTACTCGTCACGGGCGGCGGTGAGGGCGCGTCGGGCGAGCCGGACGGCGTCCGCGTCGGTGCGCACGGCGAACGGGAGCGGGTGGCCGAGCTCCACCGGCGGCTCCGACCCGCCGGCCACCTGGTCGGCGGCCAGCCGCTGGAGGGACTCGAGGGTGGACTCGGCGCGGGTCCGCAGGGCGGTCCGGCTCCGGGCGGCCACCACCTCGAGGAAGTACGCGGCGCCCCGGGTGCCGGCGGCGAGCTCGGCGACCACGTCGTCGGTGACCGGGCCGCCGGCTGCCCCGGGCGGGTCGCCGGTGAGCAGGACCGCGGCGGCGAAGCGCTGCGCGTGCAGGGCCGCGACGCTCGCCCGAAGCTCCTGCGCGACGCCGGCGAAGCGGGACGCCCCGGCGGCCCACCCGGCCTCGGCGGCGCCCAGCCGCTGCGCCGTGACCGCGGTGGCGCTCGGGGAGGGCCAGCCGGGCGCCGACGAGGCGTCCACGACGGCGACCGGCACCCCCATCCGCACCAGCGTGGTCCGCAGCACGGTGTGCTGTCGCTGGTGCACCGGCACCAGCGCCGCGGCGACCGGACCGGGCGCCCGGCCGGCGAGCCCGGCGAGGTCGACGCACCCTCGGGTCAGCGCGGTCAGGAGGTCCTCCGAGGCCAACAGCGCACGGGTGGGCAGCAGCGGTACGCGTGGCGCGTCGTCCTCGAGCCGGATGCCGCAGCCGGCGAGGAGCGGGAGGGCGCCCAGCGAGCCCAGGAGCAGGGCCCGGCGGCCGGGCCCGGGCGCGCCTGCCTGCCACATGCGCGGCATCATCGCACGGCTGTGGAGGGCCCGACGGCGTGGCCTAGAGTGGGCGTGCGCCCCCCGGACGGCGCCCGAGAACTGCAGAGAGGGGAGGACGCAGATGGCGACCGCCGACCAGGTCCGTCCCGTCCTGCGCGACGCCCTCGCCGACTCCCCGCTGGTCCTCGAGGACGTCACCGTCACCCCGGCCGGGAAGCGCCGGGTGGTGCGGGTGCTCCTCGACCGCGACCTCGGCGACGTCGATGCCGTGAGCGAGCCCACCGAGCCGCTCTCCCTCGACGAGGTCGCCGAGGCGACCCGGCTCGTCGGCGACGCCCTGGAGGCCTCCGACGTCCTCGGCGAGCAGCCCTACACCCTCGAGGTCTCCTCGCCCGGGGTGTCCCGGCCGCTCAGCGAGCCGCGCCACTTCCAGCGCAACGTCGGGCGCCTCGTCCGTCTGCACCACGGCGGTACGGAGACGACTGGCCGGGTGGTCCGCGCGGACCGCACCGGGGTCACCCTCGAGGTCCCGGCCGCCGGGACCTCCCCGGGGGGCCCGAAGACCGTTCCCTACGACGCCGTGGACCGCGCCCTCGTGCAGGTCGAGTTCACCCGCCCCGCCGAGAGCAAGGAGAGCTGACCGTGGACATCGACCTGGCCGCCCTGCGCGCGCTCGAGCGGGAGCGCGGCATCTCCCTCGAGGTGCTCATCCCGGCCATCGAGCAGGCGCTGCTCCTGGCCTACCAACGCACCGACGGCCACGTCCGGCACGCCCGCGCCGAGCTGGACCGCAAGTCCGGCCACGTCGTCATCTGGGCCCGCGAGGAGGTCGAGACGCCGGCGCCCGAGGGAGCCCTGGACGAGGAGGGCAACCCGGCCCGCCCGCTGCGGGAGCTCGGGCCCGAGTTCGACGACACTCCCACCGGCTTCGGGCGGGTCGCCGCGGCCACGGCCCGCCAGGTCATCGTCCAGCGGCTGCGCGACATCGAGGACGACGCGATCCTCGGCGACTTCCGGGGCCGGGAGGGCGACATCGTCGCCGGCGTGGTGCAGCAGAGCCCCGACCCGCGGCACGTGACCGTCGACTTCGGGACCGTCGAGGGCATCCTGCCCGCGGCCGAGCAGGTCCCGGGCGAGACCTACGCGCACGGCCAACGGCTTCGCACCTTCGTCGTCTCGGTCAAGCGGGGCCCCCGCGGTCCGCAGATCGGTCTCTCCCGCACCCACCCGAACCTGGTCCGCAAGCTCTTCGCACTCGAGGTGCCCGAGATCGCCGACGGCAGCGTGGAGATCGCCGCCCTCGCCCGCGAGGCCGGGCACCGGACGAAGATGGCGGTGCACTCCACGGTGCCGGGGCTCAACGCCAAGGGCGCGTGCATCGGCCCGATGGGCCAGCGGGTGCGCGCCGTCATGGCCGAGCTGCAGGGCGAGAAGATCGACATCGTCGACTGGTCATCGGACCCCGCCCAGTTCATCGCCGCGGCCCTCTCCCCGGCCCGGGTGTCCTCGGTCCAGGTCGTCGACCCCAAGCTGCGGGCGGCCCGGGTCGTCGTGCCCGACTACCAGCTCTCCCTCGCGATCGGTCGGGAGGGCCAGAACGCCCGGCTGGCAGCGAAGCTGACCGGCTGGCGGATCGACATCCGGCCCGACACCGAGCCGGCGGCCGGGGCCGCCGGCGATGCCGCCGCGACGCCCTGACCCGCGCAGGCGGTAGGATGGCGAAGACCGACCGGTCTGGACCCCGGCCCGGGGGTCCGGTGCGCACCTGCATCGGATGCCGTGGGGCGGATAGCCGGTCGGCCCTCCTGCGAGTGGTTCTCGAGGTGGGGAAGGATGGCGGTCCCGTCGTCGTTCCCGATCCCGAGCGCCGTCGTCCGGGGCGCGGCGCATGGCTGCACCCGGGCGTCTCGTGCCTCGACCTCGCCCTCCGCCGCAAGGCGTTCGGCCGGGCGCTGCGCAGCAGCACCGGGCCGGACACCACCCTGGTGGTGGGGTGGGTCGCGGACCACGCACAGGAAGAACCGTCACTGCACGAGAACCGGAAGCGGGTTTGAACGCGATGAGCACCCGATGAGTACTCAGCGATGAGCACCCCCCAGCTGTAACGACGGTCCGAGCCGCCCCGGCACGGACCTGGACAGGAGAGATGTGTCGAAAGTCCGTGTGAGCGCACTCGCGAAGGAGCGCGGGGAGACCAGCAAGGTCGTCCTCGAGCGCCTCAATGCGATGGGCGAGTACGTCAAGAGCGCGAGCTCCACGATCGAGGCGCCGGTGGTCCGGCGCTACAACGAGAAGTTCCCGGCCGACAAGGCCCAGGGCGGCCAGCCCTCCAAGAAGGCCTCGGCAGCACCGGCGGCCAACGCCCCGGCCCCGGCCAGCGCGCCGGCCCCCCAGCCTGCCCCGGCGGCGCCTCAGGCGCCGACCTCCCCGGCCGCTCCGAAGGCTCCGGCGGCCGAGGCTCCGGCGGCTCCGGCTCCGGCCGCCCCCGCTCCGACTCCGTCGACCCCGGCGTCACCGGCGGCCTCGGCACCGGCGTCAGCACCGGCGCCCGCCCCCGAGGCTCCCGCCGCGCCGGCTGCGAGCACCCCCGAAGCGCCGTCGCGTCCCACCCCGGGCCCGGCCCGTCCCTCGACGCCCGCGGCCCCGGCCGCGCCCGCCGCCCGCGAGGGTGGGGGAGCCCGTCCGGGGGTCCGCGTCCGGCCCCACGTCCGTCGGGTCCGCGTCCGGGCAACAACCCGTACGCTCCCAGCCAGGGCATGGGCCGCAGCCGCGAGGCTGCGCCGCGCCCCGGCAACAACCCCTTCGCCCAGAGCCAGGGGATGCCGCGCCCGCAGAGCCGTCCGGGGCCCCGCCCCGGTGGCACGAGCGGCCCCGGTGGCCCGCGCCCCGGCGGCGTCCGGCCCAGCCCGGGGATGATGCCCGACCGCAGCGCCGTGCCCCGTCCGGGTGACCGGCCCGCCCGGGGCGGACGCCCCGGCGGCGCCGGCGTCGGCGCCGGCCGTCCCGGTGGCGGTGGCTTCGCCGGTCGTCCGGGTGGTCCCGGCGGCCGTGGCGGCCGCGGCTCCACCCAGGGTGCGTTCGGCCGCGGTGGCGGCCGGCCGCAGCGCGGGCGGAAGTCCAAGCGCGCCAAGCGCCAGGAGTTCGAGGAGATGCAGGCGCCGACCATCGGTGGCGTCAGCGTCCCCCGCGGCGACGGGTCGACCGTCATCCGCGTCCGTCAGGGCGCGAGCCTCACCGACTTCGCCGACAAGATCAACGCCAACCCGGCATCCCTGGTCACCGTGCTGTTCCACCTCGGTGAGATGGCCACGGCCACCCAGAGCCTCGACGAGGACACCTTCAGGGTCCTCGGCTCCGAGCTCGGGTACGACATCCGGATGGTCAGCCCGGAGGAGGAGGAGCGCGAGCTCTACGACTCCTTCGACATCGACCTCGACGTCGGCATCGACTCCGAGGACGAGGAGGACCTCGCGGCGCGGCCGCCGGTCGTCACCGTCGTGGGCCACGTCGACCACGGGAAGACCCGCCTGCTCGACGCCATCCGCCACGAGGACGTCGCGGGCGGTGAGACCGGCGGCATCACCCAGCACATCGGTGCCTACCAGGTCCACCGCGAGCACGAGGGCGTCGACCGCGCGATCACCTTCATCGACACCCCGGGCCACGAGGCGTTCACCGCCATGCGGGCCCGCGGTGCGAAGGTGACCGACATCGCGATCCTCGTCGTCGCGGCCGACGACGGCGTCATGCCGCAGACGGTCGAGGCGCTCAACCACATGCAGGCGGCCGACGTGCCGATCGTCGTCGCGGTCAACAAGATCGACGTCGAGGGTGCCAACCCGGCCAAGATCCGCCAGCAGCTCACCGAGTACAACCTCGTCGCCGAGGAGTACGGCGGGGAGACGATGTTCGTCGACGTCTCGGCCAAGCAGGGGCAGAACATCGACCAGCTGCTCGAGGCCGTCCTGCTCACCGCGGACGCGGCGCTCGACCTGCGGGCCAACCCCGACCGCGACGCGCGCGGCGTGGCCATCGAGGCCAACCTCGACAAGGGCCGCGGTGCCACCGCGACCGTGCTCATCCAGTCGGGCACCCTGCACGTCGGTGACGCGATCGTCGCCGGGTCCGCCCACGGGCGGGTCCGGGCGATGCTCGACGAGCACGGGCAGAACCTCGACGAGGCGGCACCGTCGCGCCCCGTCCAGGTGCTCGGGCTCTCCTCGGTCCCCCGCGCCGGCGACACCTTCGTCGTCGCCCCGGACGACCGCACCGCCCGGCAGATCGCCGAGAAGCGCGAGGCGGCCGACCGCCAGGCATCGCTGGCCAAGGCCCGCAAGCGGATCTCGCTCGAGGACCTCAACGAGGCCCTGGCCGCCGGCAAGGTCGACACCCTCAACCTCATCCTCAAGGGTGACGTGTCGGGTTCGGTCGAGGCGCTGGAGGACGCACTGCTGCAGATCGACGTCGGCGACGAGGTCGACCTGCGGATCATCGACCGCGGGGTCGGCGCGATCACGCTGAACAACATCAACCTCGCGATGGCCTCCAACGCGATCATCATCGGCTTCAACGTGCGGGCCGAGGGCCAGAACGCCGAGGTCGCCGAGCGCGAGGGCGTCGAGATCCGGTACTACTCGGTCATCTACCAGGCGATCGAGGAGATCGAGCAGGCCCTCAAGGGGATGCTCAAGCCGGAGTTCGAGGAGGTCGAGCTCGGGTCCGCCGAGATCCGCGAGATCTTCCGCTCGAGCAAGTTCGGCAACATCGCCGGGTCGATCGTGCGCAGCGGCGAGATCCGCCGTGGCACCAAGGCCCGGATCACCCGGAACGGGGTGGTCGTCGCCGAGAACGTCGAGGTGGCCGGCCTGCGCCGGTTCAAGGACGACGTGACCGAGGTCCGCGAGGGCTTCGAGTGCGGCATCAACCTCGGGTCGTACAACGACCTGCAGCTCGAGGACCTCATCACCACCTACGAGATGCGGGAGAAGCCGCGCGCCTGAGCGCGGTGAAGGCGCACGGCCCGACCGCATCTCGACCGCCGAGATGCGGTGGGTCCCACGGTCTGCGTGGGAGAAGCCGCGCGCCTGAGCGCAGCGACGACCCGTCGACCGACGAGGACACGCCGTCCACCCTTCGGGGCGGAGGGCGTGTCCTCGTCGGTGCAGTGACCCCGGGCCGGCGTCAGGCGACCATCGCCGCACCGAGCACCTAGGGTGGAGGCCGCCCTGTCCCACCGAGCCGAGGAGGAGCCGTGGCCGACGAAGCACGCGCCCGCCGGGTCGCCGACCGCATCAAGACGGTGACCGCCGCGAACCTGGAGTCGATCGTCAAGGACCCCGACCTGGGGTTCGTCACGCTCACCGACGTCCGGGTCACCGGCGACCTCCAGCACGCGACACTCTTCTACACCGTCTTCGGGGACGCGGCGCAGCGGGAGCGCACCGCCCGCATCCTCGAGGACCACAAGGGCCGGCTCCGCTCGTTCGTGGGCAAGCAGCTCGGCATCCGGCTCACGCCGTCGCTGGAGTTCATCCCCGACGCCATCCCGGAGACCGCCGCCCACCTCGAGGACCTGCTGCGTGAGGCCCGGCAGCGGGACGCCGAGGTGGCGGCCTCGGCGGCGGGGGCGGCGCACGCGGGCGAGGCCGACCCGTACCGCCACGAGCGGGAGGACGAGGACGAGGACGTCGAGGAGGACCAGGCGAAGGCGTCGGGTGCCGAGGCCGGCTGACCCGGGGCAGGGCGTCCGCGCCCCCGACGGGCTCCTCGTCGTCGACAAGCCCGGAGGCTGGACCAGCCACGACGTCGTCGCACGGGCCCGCCGGTGGTGCGCGACCCGCAAGGTCGGCCACGCCGGCACGCTCGACCCGATGGCCACCGGGGTGCTCGTCCTCGGCGTCGGGCGGGCGACCCGCCTGCTCACCTTCCTCGTCGGGTCCGAGAAGGAGTACACGGCCACCGTCCGGCTCGGCCAGTCCACGCTGACCGACGACGGGGAGGGCGAGGTCACCGCGGCAGCGGGGGCCGCCGGCCTCGACCGGGGTGCCGTCGTGCGGGCCGCGGCGGCCCTGACCGGCGACATCCTCCAACGGCCGAGCTCGGTGAGCGCGGTCAAGGTCCACGGCGAGCGGGCCTACCACCGGGTCCGGGCCGGCGAGGACGTCCAGCTCGCGGAGCGTCCGGTGACGGTGTCACGGTTCGACGTGGGGCAGCTGCGGGCCGGCACGGCGGACGGGGTCCCGGTGCTCGACGTCGACGTCGACGTCACCGTCTCATCCGGCACCTATGTGCGGGCCCTGGCCCGCGACCTCGGGGCCGCCCTGGGCTGCGGTGGCCACCTCACGGCGCTGCGCCGGACCCGGGTCGGCGGGTTCACCCTCGAGGTGGCCCATCCCCTCGACGAGCTCGAGGGGCGGCTCGGAGAGCCGATGCCGGTGCTGCCCCTCGCCGATGCCGCCCGGGCCGCCTTCCCGGTGCGGGAGCTGTCCGCGGGCGAGGCGCGCCGGCTCGGGTACGGCCAGCGCCTCGACTCCGAGCAGCCCGGCCGCACCGGGCCGGTCGCCGCCCTCGGACCGGACGGCGTCCTCGTCGCGGTCCTCGACGAGACCCGTCCCACCGCGCGCTCACTGGCCGTCTTCGCCCCCGCGACTTCGTAGAGTGTCACCGTGCACCGCTGGACCGACCCTGCCCACACGCCCGAGGCCCTCCGCCCCTGCGTCCTGACCCTCGGCAACTTCGACGGCGTCCACCGCGGCCACCGGGCCGTCCTCGGCGCGCTCGTCGAGGCCGGCCACCGGATGGGGCTCCCCTCCGTCGCGGTCACCTTCGACCCGCACCCGGTCGCCGTCCTGCACCCAGAGCGGGCGCCGGAGATCCTCGCGCCGGGGGAGATCCGCGACGACCTCATCGCCGACGCCGGGGTCGACGGCCTCCTCGTCCTCGACTTCACCACCGAGTTCGCCCGCCAGCCCCCGGAGGACTTCGTCCGCGCGGTGTTCGTCCGCGGGCTCGACGCGCGCTGCGTCGTCGTCGGGATGGACACCCGCTTCGGCTACCGGAACTCCGGCGACGTCTCGACCCTCGCCGACCTCGGCGAGCGGCTCGGGTTCGAGGTGATCGCCCTCGACGACATCGGCGACGGCGAGCGGTACTCCTCCACGGTGGTCCGCCGCCTGCTGCGCGAGAGCGACGTCGCCGAGGCGGCCCGGATCCTCGGCCGCCCGCACCGCGTCGTCGGCACCGTCGTCCACGGCCACCACCGCGGGCGCGCCCTCGGCTACCCCACGGCCAACCTCGGCCCCGACTCCCTCGGCCTCGTCCCCGCGGAGGGGGTCTACGCCGGCTGGCTCACCCGGCTCGAGCGTGACCAGGAGGCCGCGGACCGCACCATGCCGGCGGCGATCAGCGTCGGCACGAACCCGACCTTCGACACCCACGACCGCCGGACCGTCGAGGCCTACGTCCTCGACCGCGACGACCTCGAGCTCTACGACGAGCGCGTCATGGTCGAGTTCACCGCGCACATCCGGCCGACCCTGCGGTTCGAGAGCGTCGAGGAGCTCAAGGTGGCCATGGCCGGGGACGTCGCGCGGTGCCGCGAGCTGCTGGCGAAGATCGTCCCCGCCTGAGGCGGGGGCCCACCCGCCTGAGGCGGGGGCCCACCCGCCTGAGGCGGGGGCCCACCCGCCTGAGGCGGGGGCCCTGGGCCCGGCACGACGTCGGGCTCTTCCTCGCGGCCGGGGGGACCTCGCTCGTCGGGGCGCTGCTCGTCTGGTCGGCCACGGCTCGCACCGACGGCACCGCCTACCTCGTCCGGCACCTGCTCACCGCCGCGGTCGGCCTGGCCCTCGCCGTGCTCGTCTCCCGGGCCGGGGCCGGCCGGGTGCGGGCGTCGGCGCCCTGGGCGTGGCTCGGGTCGGCGCTCCTGCTCGCCCTCGTCCTCACCCCGATGGGGACCACGGTCAACGGAGCGCGTTCCTGGCTGCCGCTGCTCGCCGGCTTCACCCTCCAGCCGGCCGAGCTGGCCAAGGTCGGGCTCGCCCTGGCACTCGCCGCGCTCCTCGCCGGCCGGCTCGAGCGCGACCTCGACCCCGGAGCGCGCGAGGTGGCCCTCGCGGCGGTGCTCACCGCCGTGCCGGTCGGCCTCGTCCTGCTCCAGCCGGACCTCGGCTCGGCGGCCGTCGTCAGCGCGGTCGGGGCCACGGTGGTGGCCGTCGGGGGAGCCCCCCGCCGGTGGCTGGCCGCCGGGGCGGTCCTCGCGGTGGCCGCGGGCGTCCTCGCGCTGACCACGCTCAGCGGCTACCGGCGCGACCGGCTCACCGCGTTCCTCCACCCGTCGGCGGACCCGCTCGGGCTCGGGTACCAGACCCGCCAGGTGCGCCTGGCCATCGGCGGGGGCGGGCTCTGGGGGCAGGGGTTCCTCCACGGGGAGCGGACCCAGGGCGGCTTCGTCCCCTACCAGCTCAACGACTTCGTCTTCTCCGTCGCGGGGGAGGAGCTCGGCTTCGTCGGCGCCGCCGGGCTCGTCGTCCTGCTCGCCGTCGTCGTCCTTCGCGTCCTCGTCGTCGCCGGCCGCGCCGAGGACGCCTTCGGGCGGCTCGTGGGGGTCGGCGTCGCCACCTGGCTCGCCGTCCAGGTCGTCGAGAACGTCGGGATGAACCTCGGGCTGCTGCCGGTCACCGGGATCCCGCTGCCCTTCGTCTCCTACGGGGGCTCCTCCATGCTCACCTCCTGGCTCGCCGTGGGCCTCGTCGACGGGGCACACGCCGCGCGCCGCTGCTGAGCACGACGGATGTGGGCAGGGACACCCCGACTCGTGGGTAACAACCGGTTCCCCGGTCGTGCCCGGCTGTGACAGGATGCCCGGCACACGCCACGCCGACGACGACGAGGACGATGCAGGATGCTCACCGCCCAGCCCCAGATCCACGCCCCCGCCGACGAGCCCGTGGACCACGGGGTGCTCGACCACCTCGCGGACAGCGTGGCGCACCTCTTCCGGGACCGGGTCGCGGCCACCCCCGACCGCGCGGCGTTCATCCACGCCGTCGTCTCCGACTCCGGCGACGAGTGGGTCTCGGTCAGCTGGCGCGAGCTGGACGAGGTGGTCCGCGAGCTGGCGGCCGGGCTCATCGCCCTCGGGGTCGAGCCGGAGGGCCGGGTCGCGATCGCCTCGAGCACCCGCTACGAGTGGGCGGTGGCCGACCTCGCGGTGATGCTCTCCGGCGGCGCGACGACGACGATCTACCCGACGACGATCGCCGACGACGTCGCCTTCATCATCGCCGACTCGGGCACGGGGGTGGTCTTCGCCGAGAACGCCGAACAGCTCGAGAAGCTGCGCTCCATCCGGCCCAGCATCCCGGGCGTCACCAAGGTCGTGGTCGTCGACGCGGTCCCCGACGCCGACGACTGGACGCTGACCCTGGAGGAGCTGCGGGCCCTGGGCCGGGAGTACCTCCAGGGCGACCCCGGCGCCGTCGACGCGCGGATCGACGGTCTGGCACCCGACCGGCTGGCGACGATCATCTACACCTCGGGCACCACCGGCCGGCCCAAGGGGGTCCGGCTGCGGCACAGCGCCTGGACCTTCGAGGCCGCGGCCGCGCACGCCATCGACCTGATCGACGAGAACGACCTCCAGTACCTCTGGCTGCCGCTGGCCCACGTCTTCGGCAAGTACCTGCTGACCCTGCCGCTGCAGATCGGCACGCCGACCGCGATCGACGGCCGGATCGACAAGATCGTCGACAACCTCGCGGTCGTCCGGCCCACGGTCATGGCCGCGGCGCCGCGCATCTTCGAGAAGGCCTACGGCCGGATCCAGACGACGATGGCGGCCGAGGGCGGGCTGCGGCAGAAGCTCTTCGTCTGGGCCAGCGGCGTGGGCCGCGAGGTCAGCCTGCTGCGCGAGGAGGGCAAGAACCCGTCGGGTCTGCTCGCCCGCAAGTACGCCCTCGCCGACCGGCTCATCGGGACCAAGATCCGCGAGCGCTTCGGCGGGCGGGTGCGCTTCTTCATCTCCGGGTCGGCGGCCCTGAACCAGGACGTCGCGCGGTGGTTCGACGCGATGGGGATGCCGATCCTCGAGGGCTACGGGCTCACCGAGTCCAGTGCGGCCACCTGCGTCAACCGGCTCAAGGCCTACCGCTACGGGTCGGTCGGCTGGCCGCTGCCGGGGGTGGAGGTCCGGGTCGCCGACGACGGCGAGGTGCTGCTGCGCGGGCTCGGGGTCATGGAGGGCTACCACAACAACCCCGACGCCACCGGCGAGGCGCTCGACGCCGACGGCTGGTTCCACACCGGTGACATCGGCGAGGTCGACGACCGCGGCTTCCTGCGGATCACCGACCGCAAGAAGGACCTGTTCAAGACCAGCGGCGGCAAGTACATCGCCCCCTCGATCATCGAGGCGACCTTCAAGGGCCTCTGCCCGTACGCGAGCCAGCTCGTGGTCTACGGGGCCGACCGCAACTTCGTCTCCGCGCTCGTCACCCTCGACCCCGACACCATGGAGTCCTGGGCCGCCCAGCACGGGATGGCCGGGCGCGACTACGCCGACGTCGTGTCCTCGGGCGCCTGCCGGCAGATGGTGCAGGGGTACATCGACGAGCTCAACGCCGGGCTGAACCGGTGGGAGACGATCAAGAAGTTCACGATCCTCGAGCACGACCTGACCGTCGAGGAGGGCGAGCTGACCCCCAGCCTGAAGCTGAAGCGCAAGGTCGTCGCGGACCGGTACCGGGACCTGCTCGACGCCCACTACACCGGCTGAGGCCGCTGCCGCCGGTCACGGCCGCGGTCAGGGCGTGACGAGCGGGACGAACCGGTACCAGCCGTGCTCGCTGACCTGGACGTCGGCCGGGTCGTCGTCCGGCGGCGGGCGCCGGACCACCCGGACCATCCGGCCGCCGACCGGGACCACCATCACCCCGGCCGGAGCCAGCTGGGCGACGAGCTCGGCCGGCAGGCTCGCGGCCATCGCGGAGACGAGGATGCGGTCGAAGGGCGCCTCGTCCGGCGCTCCGAGGCGGCCCGGCGTGGCCGCGGTGACCCGCGCCCACGGCATCCCGGCGGCCTCGACGGCGGCGGCGCCGCGGGTGACCAGCTCGGGGACCCGCTCGACGCCGAGGACCGAGCCGTGGGGCCCGGTGAGGGCGGCCAGCAGCGCGGTCGTCCAGCCCGACCCGGAGCCCACGTCGAGGACGCGCTGGCCGGCGCGGACGTCGAGGAGCTCGAGCATGGCCCGGACGGTGCTCGGCTGGCTGTTGGTCTGGCGGTGGCCGATCGGCACCGGCTCGTCGAGGTCCGCCCTGGCCCCGGCGGGGAGGAACGGCGCGCGGGGCACCGCCGCGAAGGCCGCGGCCACCGACTCGCGCCCGTCCACGCCGGTCAGCCGGTGAGGCCGGCCAGGGCGGTCGAGACGGCCCGGTGGAAGGTGGGGTAGGCCAGGACCTGTTCGCGCAGCACGGCCGTCGGCACCCGGGCATGGACCGCGGTGGCGAGCATCGAGAGGACCTCGCCGCCGGTGGGCCCGACCGAGGTCGCCCCGACGAGGTGACCGGCGCCCCGGTCCTCGACGACCTTGATGACGCCGTCGCCGCCCGGGCCGTGGATCCAGCCGCGCGAGCTCTCGGCGAGCGGGGCACGCCCCACCCGGACCTCGAGGCCGGCCTCCCGGGCCTCCCGCTCGGTCATCCCGACCGAGCCGACCTCCGGATCGGTGTACGTGACCTGCGGGACGGCGTGGTAGCTGGCCCACGGGCCGTCGGCCCCGGTCAGGTCCCGCAGCGCGATGCCGGCCTGGTACATCGACATGTGCGTGAACGCGCCGTGACCGGTGATGTCGCCGATGGCCCAGAGCCGCTCGCCCGCCCGCATCCGCTCGTCGGTGTCGAGGGAGCGGGCCGAGGGGTCGAGCCCGACCGTCTCGAGCCCGACGTCGGCCAGGTTGGGCCGCCGCCCGGCGGCGACGAGCAGCCGGTCGGCGTCGAGCTCGAGCGGGGCACCCCCCGAGCCGGTGAGCGACACGGCGAACCGCCCGTCGGCGTGCCGCACCGAGCCGATCGAGGCGCCGGTGAGGACCTGGATGCCGTCGCGCGCGAAGGACGCGGCGACGACCTCGGAGGCCTCCGGCTCGGCCCCCGCGAGGAGCCGGTCGGCCACCTCGAGAACCGTGACCCGGCTGCCGAACCGAGCGAAGGCCTGGGCGAGCTCGGCGCCGATCGGGCCACCCCCGACGACGACGAGCGAGTTCGGCGCCTCCTGCGCCCGCAGGGCCTCGCGGTTGGTCCAGTACGGGGTGTCGGCGAGACCGTCGACCGGGGGAGCCGACGGCGCGGTGCCGGTGTTGAGGACGACCCCCCGGGAGGCGACGAAGCGGCGGTCGCCGACCTCGACGACCCCGGGCCCGGCAAGCCGTCCGTGCCCGCGCACGAAGGTGACGCCGGCGTCCCGCAGCCGCTGGACGGCGACCGCGTCGTCCCAGTCGTCGGTGGCCTCCTCGCGGATGCGCCGGGCGACGACCGACCAGTCGGGCGACTCCTGCGCGGTGCCGGCGAGCTCGCCGACACGCCGCGCCTCGGCGAGCGAGTTGGCCGCCCGGATGGCCATCTTCGACGGGATGCACCCGTAGTACGGGCACTCGCCGCCGACGAGGCGTTCGTCGACGCCCACGACCCGCAGCCCGCTGTGGGCGGCCTCGGTCGCGACGTGCTCGCCCCCGGGCCCGAGCCCGAGGACGACGAGGTCAACGTGTTCCTGTGCCATGCTCCCAGCCAACCACGTGCGGCCGACGCGGGGGGTCCGGCGGCCGGGGCCGGTCGCGGGTTTGGGCGGGCCGGCGCGCCGACCTACCCTTGGGGGATGCCCGGTCAGTCCGTCTTCCCCGCGCTCGAGCCGCTGCTCGAGCAGGTGAGCAAGCCGATCCAGTACGTCGGCGGCGAGCTGAACTCGACGGTCAAGGCGTGGGACCTCGCCGGCGACGGCACCGTGCGCTGGGCCCTGATGTACCCCGACGCCTACGAGGTCGGGGTGCCGAACCAGGGCGTGATGATCCTCTACGAGGTCCTCAACGAGCGGCCCGACGCGCTCGCCGAGCGCACGTACGCGGTGTGGCCCGACCTCGAGGCCCTGATGCGCGAGCACGGTGTCCCCCAGTTCACGGTCGACGCCCACCGCCCGGTCGGCGACTTCGACCTCTTCGGCCTCTCGTTCTCCACCGAGCTCGGCTACACCAACATGCTCACCGCGCTCGACCTCGCCGGCATCCCGCTGCACGCCGCCGACCGCGACGAGCGCCACCCGGTCGTCATCGCCGGCGGGCACGCCGCGTTCAACCCCGAGCCGGTCGCCGACTTCGTCGACGCCGCGGTGGTGGGCGACGGCGAGGAGGCGGTGCTCGCGGTCACCGACATCGTCGGCGGCTGGAAGGGTGAGGGCCGGCCCGGGGGGCGCGACGAGCTCCTGCTGCGGCTGGCCCGCACCGGGGGGGTCTACGTCCCGCGGTTCTACGACGTCGGCTACCTCCCCGACGGCCGCATCCAGCGGGTGGCGCCGAACCGCCCCGGGGTTCCGTGGCGGGTCAGCAAGCACACCGTCAGCGACCTCGACGCCTGGCCCTACCCGAAGCAGCCGCTCGTGCCGCTCGCCGAGTCGGTGCACGAGCGGATGTCGGTCGAGATCTTCCGGGGCTGCACCCGCGGCTGCCGGTTCTGCCAGGCCGGGATGATCACCCGCCCGGTGCGTGAGCGCAGCATCACCGGCATCGGCGAGATGGTCGAGCGCGGCCTGGCCGCGACCGGCTTCGAGGAGGTGGGGCTGCTGTCCCTCTCCTCCGCCGACCACTCCGAGATCGCCGACATCGCCAAGGGCCTCGCCGACCGCTACGAGGGCACGAACACCGGGCTCTCGCTGCCCTCGACCCGGGTCGACGCGTTCAACATCGACCTCGCCAACGAGCTGACCCGCGGCGGCCGCCGCTCGGGGCTGACCTTCGCCCCGGAGGGCGGCTCGGAGCGGATCCGCAAGGTCATCAACAAGATGGTCAGCGAGGAGGACCTGATCCGCACGGTCGCCGCGGCGTACGGCGCCGGCTGGCGGCAGGTCAAGCTCTACTTCATGTGCGGCCTGCCCACCGAGACCGACGAGGACGTCCTGCAGATCGCCGAGCTCGCCAAGCGGGTCATCGACACCGGACGCGAGGTCAGCGGGCGGCGCGACATCCGCTGCACCGTCTCGATCGGCGGGTTCGTCCCCAAGCCGCACACGCCGTTCCAGTGGGCCGCGCAGCTCGGCGCCGAGGAGACCGACGCCCGGCTCGACAAGCTCCGGGCCGCCCTCCGCGCCGACCGCCGGTACGGGTCCTCGATCGGCTTCCGGTACCACGACGGCAAGCCCGGCATCGTCGAGGGCCTGCTCTCCCGCGGCGACCGCCGGGTCGGCAGGGTCATCGAGGCGGTCTGGCGCGACGGCGGACGGTTCGACGGCTGGTCCGAGCACTTCAGCTACGAGCGGTGGATGGCCGCGGGTGAGCGTGAGCTCGCGGCGTTCGGCGTCGACGTCGCCTGGTACACCACCCGCGAGCGGGAGGAGGCCGAGGTCCTGCCGTGGGACCACGTCGACTCCGGGCTCGACAAGGAGTGGCTCTGGCAGGACTGGCTCGACGCGCTCGACGAGACCGAGGTCGAGGACTGCCGCTGGACGCCGTGCTTCGACTGCGGGGTGTGCCCGCAGATGGGCACCGAGATCGAGATCGGCCCCACCGGCACGACCCTGCTGCCGCTGACCGTGCTCGGCTCGGGGCGCGAGCGGCTGGCCGAGACGGCCGGCCACGTCCACGGGTGACCCCGCCCGCCTCGGGACGCACCCGCCGCGCGGTGGCCCCGGAGCGGTGTGTCGTCGCCCGCAGCACCGCTGGTCGCCACCTGCCGCGGTGACAGGATGACGCCGTGGCCACGGCGAGCACGAGCAGCAGGCGCCGCACGATCCTGCTCGGCACCTCGTCCGGCCGCGATCCGCTGCGCCGGATCGCCGTCGCCCTCGGTGCCCTCCTCGCCGTCACGGTCGTCGGCACGGTCGGCTACGTCGTCCTCGGCTTCACGCCGCTGGAGGCCCTCTACCAGGCGGTGACGACGGTCGCGACCGTCGGCTTCCGCGAGGTCAACCCGCTCGGGCCGGCCGGCCAGGTCTTCACGATCCTGCTCGTCGTCGTCGGGGTCGGGACCGTCCTGTACAACCTCGGCGTCCTCCTCGAGGCGGTCACCGAGGGCCACCTCCGCGAACACCTCGAAAGGCGTCGCATGGACCGGGAGATCGCGCAGCTGCGCGACCACGTCATCGTCTGCGGTTACGGGCGGGTCGGCCGCTCGGCGACCCGCCACCTGCTCGACACCGGGCACCGGGTCGTCGTCGTCGACCTCGACGAGACCCGGCTCGAGGGGCTCACCGAGCCGCACGTCCTCGGCGACGCATCCCGGGACGCCACGCTGCACGAGGCGGGAGTCGACCACGCCCGGGCCCTGATCTGCGCCCTGGACACCGACGCCGACACGATGTACGCCACGCTCTCGGCCCGAGCCCTGCGCCCCGACCTCGTCATCATCTCCCGCGCCCGAACCCTGGACTCGAAGGAGAAGCTCGTCCTCGCCGGTGCCACCCGCGCGGTCAACCCGCAGCTCATCGGCGGCCGGCGGATGGCCTCCTTCGCGCTCTACGCCGACGTCGCCGAGTTCCTCGACGAGGTGATGCACGAGGACGACCTCGACTTCCGCATCGAGCAGGTCCGGCTCGGTGACCACAGCCCGCTCGTCGGGCGCACCATCGGCGACGTCGACGTCCCGGGTCTGTCCGGGTGCCAGCTCCTCGCGGTGCGGCTGCCGCGCAAGGGCCCGTTCCTGCCGACGCCGCCGCCGGAGACCGCCCTCGCCGCGGGGGCCACGCTCATCGTCTTCGGGAACCCCGAGCAGGTCGACGCGCTGCGCTCCGCCGCGGCGCGCTGAGGAGGCCTGATGGACGGCCACCTCCGCCCGCCGCCCGGGATCACCCTGCGGTTCCTCGCCTCCCCGACGGACGCCGGGCACTCCGGCTCGGTCTCGGCGGGACGGGTGCTCGAGTGGATCGACCGGGCCGGCTACGCGGCCGCCGCCGGCTGGAGCGGCACCTACTGCGTCACGGCGTACGTCGGCAACGTCCGCTTCACCCGCCCGGTCGACGTCGGCGACCTCGTCGAGGTGACCGCCCGGGTCGTCCTCACCGGGCGCTCGTCGATGCACATCACGGTCGACGTCGCCTCCGGCCAGCCCCGCACCCGCGAGCTCGAGCCGGCGACCCGCTGCCTCATGGTCTTCGTCGCCGTCGACGAGTCGGGACGGTCCACGCCCGTGCCCGAGCTCGTGCCGGCGACGCTCGGCGACGAGCTCCAGCAGCGGTGGGCGCGACGCCGCGCCGAGCTGCGCGCCGAGGTGGAGGAGGCGATGGCTCGCCAGGTCTACTCCGACGCCGGCACCGCGCCCCGGGTCGTCATGCGGTTCCTCGCCGCCCCGACCGACGTCAACTGGGGCGGGAAGGTCCACGGCGGCATCGTCATGCGCTGGATCGACGAGGCCGCGCACGTCCTGGCGACCCGCTGGAGCGGCGACGGCGACAACGTCGCGATCTTCACCGGAGGGGTGCGCTTCTACCGGCCGCTGCGGATCGGCCACCTCGTCGAGGTGGAGGCACGGCTGCTCCACACCGGGCGCACGTCGATGCACCTCGGGGTCCACGTGCGCTCCGGCGACCCCGCCGCCGGACCGGATGCCCTCGAGCTGACGACATACTGCCGCACCGTTTTCGTCGGGATCGACGAGCACCGCCGGGCGGTCCCGACCCCGCACTGGGAGCCGGTGAGCGAGGAGGACCGGGCCCTGGACGCGCACGCCCTCGAGCTGGTCCGCATCCGCGACCGCTTCGGAGACTGACCCGCCGGGTCGGCCGGCCGGCCGGGCTCAGGCGTAGAGCGCGCCGACGACCTCGCGGAACACCTCGGTGTGCCGGTCGACGTCGGCCCGGGTCGTCTCCGGGCAGATCAGCGCCATGTTGTGGAACGGCGTCATGAGGATGCCCCGGTTGCACGTCGCGAGGTGGAGGTAGGCGTCGAGCTGCTCGTCGCCCGCGGCCGCGGACTCCTCCCCCGAGCGTGGGGCCGGCCGGGCGAAGCGGTACTCGGCCCGGGCCCCGAGCCGGCTGACCGACCAGGGGACGTCGAGCGCGTCGAGGGTGTCCTGGACGCCGGCGGTGAACGCGGTCGCGAGGTCGCTCATCCGTGCGAACGCCGCCTCGGTGAGCACCTCGCCGAGCGTCGCCCGCATCGCCGCGGTGGAGAGCGCGTTGCCGGCGAGGGTGCCGCCGACGCCCCCGACGTCGACGATGTCCGCGTCGCCGGCCTCGGTGTGGCGGGTCACCGCTCGGGCGACGTCCTCGGTGATGCCGTACGCGCCCGAGGGGATGCCGCCACCGATCGACTTGCCGATGACGAGGACGTCCGGCTGCAGGCCCCACTCCCGGGTGGCGCCGCCCCATCCCGCGGAGAAGGTGTGCGTCTCGTCGATCATGAGCAGCGAGCCGTACCGGGTCGCGAGCTCGCGCAGGCCCTCCATGAAGCCGGGCTCCGGAAGGACGATGCCGATGTTGGTCAGCGCCGGCTCGGTGAGGACGGCCGCGACGTCGCCGTGGGCGAGCTCGCGCTCGACCGACTCCAGGTCGTTCCACGTCGCGGCCCGGGTCGTGAGGTCCAGCGCCACCGGCGGGGCGACGTTGCCCGGCCGGGACTGGGCCTTGCCGTCGGGACCCGGGAGGGCGAAGGCCTCGTCGACCGAGCCGTGGTAGCAGTAGCCGAAGACGAGGACCTTCGGGCGTCCGGTCGCGAGCCGGGCCAGGCGGATCGCCCACCGGTTCGCGTCGGTCGCGGTGAGGGTGAAGCTCCACAGCGGCATCCCGAAGCGGCGGGTCAGCTCGGCGCCGACCCACTCGGCGTCCTCGGTGGGGAGCATCGTCGTGATGCCGCCGAGCTCGCCCATCCGCCGGGTCACCGCGGCGAGGGTGGGTGCGGGGGAGTGCCCGGCCATCGCGCCGGTGTCGCCGAGGGCGAAGTCGACATAGGTGTGGCCGTCGACGTCGGTGACCCGGTTCCCGCGGGCGGTGTCGAGGTAGAGGGGGAAGCCGCCGCTCCACATGTTCATCCACGTCATCGGGACGCGCCCGAAGAGGTGCGCGGCCCCCGCGTACAGCTCGCGGCTGCGGGGGTTGCGGGTCGTGTACTCCTGCTGTTCCGCGGCGAGCAGCTCGGCGAGCCGCCCACGATCGATCACTGTCATGGTGGGAGGGTAGACCCACCGATACCGGGGACGACATCATCATTGATCTTCGGAATCAGTGGTTGCCGGTGCCGGCGGGCCCACCGGTGGTTCGCTGCCCGGGCCTGATCCTCCTAGGCTGGTGGGTCATGGCCCGCCAGCGCACCCCCGAGGGACCTCCGCCACCGCCGGCGGTGCAGCGGCTGCGCATCCGGTACGCCAAGCGTGGCCGGCTGCGGTTCTCCTCGACCCGCGACTTCTCCCGCGCCCTCGAGCGGGCGCTGCGGCGGGCGGGCGTGCCGATGGCCTACTCGGCCGGCTTCCACCCGCACCCGCTCATCTCCTACGCCAACGCGGCCCCGACCGGGACGGCGAGCGAGGCCGAGTACTTCGAGGTCCGGGTCGCCGACCGGGTCGACCCCGACGCGGTGCGTGAGGCGCTCGACGAGGCGTTGCCCCGTGGCCTCGACGTGCTCGAGGTCGTCGAGGCCGGCCCCGGGGCGCTCGCCGACCGGCTCGAGGCGAGCGAGTGGCGGATCGTGCTGCGCGATGTCGACCCGGTCGAGGTCGAGCGCGCCGTCGCGGCCTACCTGGCCACCTCCCGCGCCGAGGCCACCCGGACCTTCAAGACCGGGCCGAAGACGTTCGACACGCGCGAGCCGGTGCAAAGGATGGCGGTCGAGGGGGTCGACGAGCAGGGGTGTGCGATACTTCGGATGGTCGTTCGGCACACCACACCGTCCGTACGACCCGACGACATCCTGACCGCGTTGCGCGCCGTCACGGGCTTTGCGTCACCGGTTCCCCCACGGGTGACCCGGCTGGCACAAGGGCCGCTGGTCGAGGCAGCATCCGGGGTGGCCGACCCGTTGGCCACCGACAAGGACGCCGTCGGCTCCGGACAGGTGACGCGCGATGGGCGCGAGCCGGTACGGGGCAGCTGACGACTTCCGCGTCGGGTGCGCCCGACGCGATGCGATCGCACACCACGCGGTCGACGAGGGAGCGGCCCTGCGAGGCACGGTCCCGGTGTGGTCGCCGGCCGCTGGGTGAGGAAAGGGGCCGACATGGCTTCCGACACCGACCAGACCCAGCCGCTCTCGAGCGGAACCGACCCGGGCGCCATGTCGCCGGCTGACGGCGACGACACCGCCGCACCGGCGGCCAAGGCACCGAGGACGAGGGTGACCAGGAAGGCGACGTCGAGCGCGGCCAAGACGCCCAAGGCTGCCAAGGCGCCCAAGGCGCCCAAGGCGGCCAAGGCGGCCAAGGCGGCCAAGGCCACCGACGAGGAGCAGCCCGAGGCCCAGGCCGACGCCGACGAGACGGCGAGCGCGCCGCCACGTCGGAGGCGGGCCAGGGCCGCGGCGCCGGAGGACTCCACCGAGGCGGCCTCGACCGACGGCCCACCGGCCGGCTCCGAGGCCGCACCGGCCAAGCGCACCCGGCGCTCGCGCGCCAAGGCCGCCGAGCCGGCACCCGCCGAGGCTGCCGAGCCCGCCGAGCGCCCCACCGAGGCCGAGCGCCCCGCCGACGAGCCGGGCGCGGAACCCGACGGTGGCGCGCCCTCCTTCGGCCTGCTCTTCCAGGCTCCCGACCCCACGGTCGCCCCGCGCCGTCGGCGCGCCACCTCCCCGGCCCAGGCTCCGGCCGAGGCCCCCGCCGAGCCGGAGCCACCGGCCGCCGCGGAGGAGGACACCGACCGGGACGAGCGCTCCGGCACCGGCCCGGACGAGGACTCCCCTGGCGAGGGCGGGTCCCGCCGGCGCCGCCGCGGGGGCCGCGGACGCCGGGGCCGGGGCCGGGGCGAGGAGGACCGCGACGCCGAGGGTGGCGACGCGGAGGCCTCCGGCTCCGAGTCCACCAGCGAGGACTCCGGCCCCGCCGCCCGGGGCGAGGCGGGTGAGGACGCCGAGGACGGCGAGTCCTCCTCGAGCCGCCGCCGCCGCCGCCGCCGCCGCAGCGGGTCCTCCTCCGCCGAGGGCGACGACCCGCCCGGCACGGTCACCCGGGTGCGCGAGCCGCGCAGCGACCGGGACGAGCCGACCGCCGTCAAGGGCTCGACCCGCCTGGAGGCCAAGAAGCAGCGCCGCCGGGAGGGCCGCGAGGCGGGCCGCCGGCGCACCATCATCACCGAGGCCGAGTTCCTGGCCCGGCGCGAGAGCGTCGACCGGGTGATGGTCGTGCGCGGCCGCGAGGGCCGCACCCAGATCGGCGTCATCGAGGACGGCATCCTCGTCGAGCACTACGTCTCGCGCGGAGACGACGGCCTCGATGGCCGGCAACGTCTACCTCGGCCGGGTCCAGAACGTCCTGCCCTCGATGGAGGCCGCCTTCGTCGACATCGGCAAGGGACGCAACGCCGTGCTCTACGCCGGCGAGGTCAACTGGGACGCCGCCGGCCTCGAGGTCAACCAGTCCAAGCGGATCGAGAACGCGCTGTCCTCCGGGGACACCGTCCTGGTCCAGGTCACCAAGGACCCGATCGGCCACAAGGGCGCCCGGCTGACCTCGCAGATCTCGCTGCCGGGCCGCTACCTGGTCTACGTGCCCGAGGGCCAGATGACCGGGATCTCCCGCAAGCTGCCCGACACCGAGCGGTCCCGGCTCAAGGGGATCCTCAAGGCGATCGTGCCCGACTCCGCCGGCGTCATCGTCCGCACCGCCGCCGAGGGCGCCTCGGAGGACGAGCTGCGGGCCGACGTCGAGCGGCTGAGCAAGCAGTGGGAGCGGATCCGGGCCAAGGCCGACAGCGCGATCGCGCGCAAGGCCGGCAGCGGCGGCGCCCCGGTCCTCCTCCACGGCGAGCCCGACCTCACGATCCGCGTCATCCGTGACGTCTTCACCGAGGACTTCAGCTCCCTGGTCGTCTCCGGGGAGAAGGCGTGGTCCGAGGTCAGCGAGTACGTCGAGGACGTGGCGCCCGACCTCGCCTCTCGGGTCACCCGGTGGACCGCCGAGGAGGACGTCTTCGCCGAGCACCGCATCGACGAGCAGCTCGCCAAGGCGATGGACCGCAAGGTCTGGCTGCCCTCGGGCGGCTCCCTCGTCATCGACCGGACCGAGGCGATGACCGTCGTCGACGTCAACACCGGCAAGTTCGTCGGCTCCGGGGGCAACCTCGAGGAGACGGTGACGAAGAACAACCTCGAGGCCGCCGAGGAGATCGTCCGCCAGCTCCGCCTGCGGGACATCGGCGGCATCATCGTCATCGACTTCATCGACATGGTCCTGGAGTCCAACCGCGACCTCGTCGTGCGTCGGCTCCTCGAGTGCCTCGGCCGGGACCGGACCAAGCACCAGGTCGCCGAGGTCACCTCGCTCGGGCTGGTCCAGATGACCCGCAAGCGGGTCGGGTCGGGGCTGATCGAGGTCTTCTCCGAGCAGTGCGAGCACTGTGGTGGACGCGGCATCATCGTGCACACCGAGCCGGTCGAGCGGGGAGGTGGCGACCACGGCGGCCCGGCCCGCTCCAGCCGCGGCCGCCGGGCCCCCGGCGGCGGGTCGGCCAACGGCTCGTCCGGCAACGGCGGCTCCGCGCCGGCCGCCGAGGACGCCAAGGCCTCGAACGGCCCGACCGCGGCCCAGATCGCCGCGGCCGCCCACGCCGCGGCGCTGCGGCACACCGAGCAGCCCGAGGTGGCGGCCGAGGTCGCCGCCGAGGTCGTGGCGCAGGTCGGCGGCCCGGAGGCGACGGCCGACGAGGTCGACCCGGCCGACGCCGCCGTCGACGTGCCCGCCGTCGGTGCCACCGAGCCCGCGGCCGAGGAGCCCGTCGCGCCCCCGCAGGGCGGCGAGGAGCCCGCGGCCCCGGTCGAGGAGAGCCCGGCACCGCCCGTCGCGCGTCCGCGCCGTCGGCGGGGCCGCGTCGTCGCCCCGGCCGGTCCGCCGCCGGGGGCCGAGGCGGTGCTCGTCGTCGAGCCGGCCGGGGGCTCGCCCGACGGCGAGTGACCGCCCGGCCGGCCGGGGCCCGCGGTGATTTGGAGGCCCGTGTCCCCGCTCGGTAGACTGGTGGGTCGGTGCGTCCACCGCGCCCGGTGTCCCGTGTCTGCCGCGGGGTCGCTACCGGCCGGTCACGAGCGAGCGCGCCCGAACAGGAAGTGAGTACGAACGTGTACGCGATTGTGCGCGCAGGTGGTCGCCAGGAGAAGGTCTCCGTCGGCGACGTCCTGCTCATCGACAAGCAGAGCGCCGAGGCCGGCGACACCATCCAGCTGCAGCCGCTCCTCGTCGTCGACGGGGGCACCGTGACGAGCGATGCGGGCAAGCTGGCCTCGGTGACCGTGACCGCCGAGGTCGTCAAGGCCGCCAAGGGGCCGAAGATCACGATCCTCAAGTACAAGAACAAGACCGGCTACCGGAAGCGCCAGGGCCACCGCCAGCCGCTCACCCAGGTCAAGATCACCGCGATCGACGCCTGAGCCCACGCTCGGACCTCACGAACAGGACTTACTGACATGGCACACAAGAAGGGTGCGTCCTCCACCCGCAACGGGCGCGACTCCAACGCTCAGTACCTCGGCGTCAAGCGCTACGGCGGCCAGGTCGTCAGGGCCGGCGAGATCCTCGTCCGCCAGCGCGGTACCCACTTCCACCCCGGTGACGG
The DNA here is from genome assembly GCA_963772645.1 of uncultured Actinomycetota bacterium. GTDB lineage: Bacteria > Actinomycetota > Actinomycetes > Actinomycetales > Dermatophilaceae > DASSQJ01. Next base: position 289,489 of record CAVYYD010000015.1, on the reverse strand, counting down.
CGTCGGCCGCGGCGGCGACGACACGCTCTTCGCCCTCGTCGCGGGCGCCGTCGAGTTCGGCAGCAGGCGCGGCCGCAAGGTCGTCAACGTCGTCCCGGTGGTCGTCGCCGAGTGACGTCACGGCCGGCCCCGCGCCGGCCACCGCGCACCACCTCGCAGGGGCGGGCCACGTTCGGCCCGCCCCTCGCGTCATCCCCGCCCCACCACCACCCTCCCGTGAGGAGCCCCGCATGACGACCTTCGTCGACCGGGTCGTGCTCCACGTCGCCGCGGGCCGTGGCGGCAACGGGGTCGCGTCGGTGCACCGCGAGAAGTTCAAGCCGCTCGGCGGCCCGGACGGCGGCAACGGCGGGCGGGGCGGTTCGGTCATCCTGGCCGTCGACCCGCAGGCCACGACGCTGCTCGACTACCACCACACCCCGCACCGGCGCGCCGAGAAGGGGCAGCCCGGGGAAGGTGACGAGCGCAACGGCGCCGACGGCTCCGACCTGGTCCTGCCGGTGCCCGAGGGCACCGTCGTCAAGACGGGTGACGGCACCGTGCTCGCCGACCTCGTCGGGGCCGGGACGACCTTCGTCGCCGCCCGGGGCGGCCGCGGTGGGCTGGGCAACAAGGCCCTGTCGAGCCCGCGCCGCAAGGCCCCGGGGTTCGCGCTGCTCGGCGAGCCGGGGGAGAGCCTCGACATCGTCCTGGAGCTGAAGTCCCTGGCCGACGTCGCGCTCATCGGCTTCCCGAGCGCGGGCAAGTCCTCGCTCGTGTCGGTCCTCTCGGCGGCGAGGCCGAAGATCGCCGACTACCCGTTCACCACCCTGGTGCCCAACCTCGGGGTGGTCACCGCGGGCAGCGAGCGGTTCACCGTCGCCGACGTGCCCGGGCTCATCCCGGGAGCGAGCCAGGGCAAGGGGCTGGGGCTGGAGTTCCTCCGCCACGTCGAACGCTGCTCCGTCCTCGTCCACGTCGTCGACTGCGCGACGCTCGAGCCCGGGCGCGACCCGCTCACCGACCTCGAGGTCATCGAGGACGAGCTCGCCGCCTACGTCACGGACGACAGCCTCGGCGGGCGCCCGCTCTCGGAGCGCACCCGTGTCGTCGTCCTCAACAAGGCCGACGTCCCCGAGGCCCGCGAGCTCGCCGAGATGGTGCGGCCGATGCTCGAGGAGCGCGGGCTCGAGGTGCACATCGTCTCCGCCGTCGCGCACACCGGCCTCAAGGAGCTCGGCTACGCGCTGGCCCGGCGGGTCGCAGCGGCCCGCGCCGAGGCCGAGGCGGCGGTCGTCGAGCGGCCCCGGGTCGTCATCCGGCCCCGGGCCGTCGACGACGCCGGGTTCCACGTGCGCCGGGAGGCCACTCCCGACGGCGAGGTCTTCCGGGTCCTCGGCGAGCGGCCGACCCGGTGGGTGCACCAGACCGACTTCAGCAACGACGAGGCCGTCGGCTACCTCGCCGACCGGCTGAACCGGCTCGGCGTCGAGGAGGCCCTCCTCGCGGCCGGGGCGGTCGCCGGCTCCACCGTGCTCATCGGGCCCGAGGACGACGCCGTGGTCTTCGACTGGGAGCCGACGATGGCCAGCGGCGCCGAGCTGCTCGCCGGTCCGCGGGGCAGCGACGCCCGCCTGGAGGACCAGCGCCGCCGGTCGCGGGCCGAGCGGCGCGAGGAGTTCCACGCGCGCAAGGACGCCCAGACCGCGGCCCGCGACGAGCTCGCGGCCGAGCGCCGGGCCGGGCACTGGGCGACGGCCGCCGACGAGGACTGAGGGCGATGACGGATGCCGCCGCGCGCCACCGGCGCGCCGTGGGCGAGGGCCAGCGCCTCGTCGTCAAGGTGGGGTCCTCGTCGCTGACCAGCCCGGACGGGGGTCGACTCGACCTCGAGGCCCTCGGCCGCCTCGTCGACGTGCTCGCGGCCCGTCGCCGGCTCGGGCGGCAGGTCGTCCTCGTCTCCTCCGGGGCGATCGCCGCGGGTATCGGCCCGCTCGGGCTCGAGCGGCGCCCCGGTGACCTCGCGACCCAGCAGGCTGCGGCGTCGGTGGGGCAGGGGGCGCTGGTCGCGGCCTACCAGGCGGCGTTCTCGCGGCACGGCCTGACCGTCGGGCAGGTGCTCCTCACCGCCGACGACACGACCCGCCGCAGCCACTACACCAACGCCCGCCGCACCCTCGAGCGGCTCCTCGAGCTGGGGATCGTCCCGATCGTCAACGAGAACGACACGGTCGCCACCGAGGAGATCCGCTTCGGCGACAACGACCGGCTCGCGGCGCTCGTCACCGATCTGGTCGGCGCCGACGGCCTCGTCCTGCTCACCGACGTCGACGCGCTCCACGACGGCCCGCCCGCGCGCGGCGGCTCCCGCCGGGTGCCGTACGTCGCGACGACCGCCGACCTCGACGCCGTGTCGATCGGCGGGACCGGGTCCGCGGTCGGCAGCGGCGGCATGGTCACCAAGGTCGAGGCGGCGGGAATCGCCGGCGCCGCGGGGGCGCCGACCCTGCTCACTCGGCTCGCCGACGTCGAGCGCGCCCTGGCCGGAGAGGACCTCGGCACCGTGTTCGCGCCGGCGGCCGCGACCCGCGCCTCGCGCAAACGCTGGCTCGCGCACGCGACGACGGCCCGCGGCCGGCTGCACCTGGACGAGGGTGCGGTCGTCGCGGTCACCGAGCGCCGCAAGAGCCTGCTGCCCGCGGGCATCCTCCGGGTCACCGGCACCTTCGCCGCCGGCGACCCGGTCGACCTCTGTGCCCCCGGCGGGCGGGTCATCGCCCGCGGGCTCGTCAACTACGCGGCGGCCGAGCTGCCCCGGCTCCTCGGCCGCTCCACCCGCGACCTGGCCCGCGAGCTCGGCCCGGCCTACGAGCGCGAGGTCATCCACCGCGACGACCTCGTGGTCCTGTGAACGGCCCGGCCACGCCGCCGGTGCGTGCACCGCTGGACGACGCCGAGGTGCCGCAGCTGTGGCGCGCGCTCGGCCTGCCTGGGCTGATCGACGTGCACGTCCACTTCCTGCCGCCGAACATCCAGCGGGCCGTGTGGGCGGTCTTCGACGCCGCCGGGCCGAAGATCGGGCGCCCGTGGCCGATCCGGTACCGGGGCTCTGTCCAGGAGCGCGTGGACCGGCTGAGGGCGCTCGGGGTGCGGCGCTTCGGGACGATGCCCTACGCGCACAAGCCCGGTGTCGCGGCCTACCTCAACGCGTGGGCGCGCGACTTCGCGGCGGAGGTGCCCGAGGCCCTGTGGTGCGCCACGCTCTACCCGGAGCCGGGCGTGGAGCGCTACGTCCCGGAGCTCGTCGAGGCCGGGGTGCAGGCGTGGAAGGTCCACGTGCAGGTGGGGGAGTTCCGACTCGACGACCCGGTGCTCGACCCCGCCTGGGGCGCGATCGCCGACGCCGGCACGCCGGTGGTCGTGCACGCCGGCTCCGGCCCGGTCGGCAACGCCTTCACCGGTCCGGACCCGCTGCGCCGGGTGCTCCGGCGGCATCCGCGGCTCACCGTCGTCGTCGCGCACCTCGGGGCACCCGAGTACGCCGAGTTCCTCGACCTCGCCGAGCGCTACGAGCGCACCCACCTCGACACGACGATGGTGTTCACCCGCTTCTTCTCGCAGATCGAGGAGGCGGGCGCGGTGCCCGCCGCGCTGCTGCCACGGCTGGCCGACCTCGGCCCGAAGGTCCTGCTCGGCAGCGACTTCCCGACCATCCCGTACCCGTACGCCCACCAGCTCGAGGTGCTCGTCCGGCTCCGCGAGCGCGAACCCCGGCTCGACGACGCCTGGCTGCGCGAGGTCTGCTGGTCGACCCCGGCCCGGCTGGTCGGCGGCGTGGACCCGGAGCCGGCGCCGCGCTGAGCGCCCCGGCCGGCGCCGCGCTGAGCGCCCGGAGCCGGCCCGCGGGTCAGCGGACCTGCTCGACCTCGAACTGCAGCCGCGGGTGCGCGATCGCCTCCTGGCTCTGGACGAGCTGCAGCTCGCGCCGGCCGGACTCCAGCGTGGTGCTCAGCAGGTCGAAGACGCTGGAGGCGGTCCGGGCCAGGGCGAGCGCGGGGTCACCGCTCCGGAGCAGGTGGGCGGTGAAGAGCGCCGCGGTGACGTCGCCGGAGCCGTTGGCCTTGAGCGGCAGGCGCGGGGTGCGGACGACCCACGCCCCGTCGCCGTGGGCGGCGAGCATCTCGATGGTGTCCGCCGGGCGGTCCGGGCGGAGCACGCTGGTGACGAGCACGGTCGAAGGCCCCATGGCGCGGGCGGCGTCCACGGAGGCGAGGGTGGAGCCGAGGTCGCCCGGGTCGGTCTCGGTGAGGAAGCCCAGCTCGAACTGGTTGGGCGTGATGAGGTCGGCGCGGGGGACCACCTTCTCGCGGAGCAGGACCGGGATCGCCGGGTGGACGAAGCAGCCCGATGTCGCGTTGCCCATCACCGGGTCGCAGGCGTAGACCGCGGCCGGGTTGGCGGCCTTGGTGCGGGCGACCGCGTCGAGGATGACCTCCCCGATCTGCTCGCCGCCCTGGTAACCGGACAGGACGGCGTCGACCTCGCCGAGGGCCCCGCGCTCCTCGACGCCGGTGACGACCTCACGGACCTCCTCCGGCGCCATCAGCGGCCCCCGCCACGCGCCGTAGCCGGTGTGGTTGGAGAAGTGGACGGTGTGCACCGGCCACACCTCGACGCCGAGGCGCTGGAGGGGGAAGACGGCGGCGGAGTTGCCGACGTGCCCGTAGGCGACCGAGGACTGGATGGACAGGATCGTCGTCACGCCCGCCATCCTCGCACCCGGCCCGGGCCACGGGCGGCGGACCGGGCTGTCCGCACCGGGGCCGGCGACCTACGCTGGAGCCATGTCCGAACGACCCGACGGCACCACCGAGGCCGACGTCGAGCAGGTGCGCACCGTCGCCACGGCCGCCCGCGCCGCGTCGCGGCGCCTCGCCCTGCTCTCCCGGGCGGAGAAGGACGCCGCGCTCCACCACCTCGCCGACGCCCTGGTCGACGCCACCGGCGACATCGTCGCCGCCAACGCCCGCGACCTCGCCCGCGGCCGTGGGCAGGAGATGCCGCAGAGCCTGCAGGACCGCCTCCGGCTCGACCCGGACCGGGTCGCCGGCGTCGCCGACGCGCTCCGCGACATCGCCGCCCTGCCCGACCCGGTCGGTGAGGTGGTCCGTGGCTCGACGCTGGCCAACGGCCTGCAGATCCGTCAGGTCCGCGTCCCGATGGGGGTCGTCGGGATGATCTACGAGGCCCGTCCCAACGTCACCGTCGACGCCGCCGGCCTCGGCCTGAAGTCCGGCAACGCCGTCGTGCTGCGCGGGGGCAGCGCCGCCGCCGACACCAACCGGGCCACCGTCGCGGTCCTGCGCCGCGCCCTCGAGGAGCGGGGCCTGCCCGCGGATGCGGTGAGCCTGCTCGAGGGCGGACACGGCGTCGTCGGGGCGCTGATGACCGCTCGCGGCCTGGTCGACCTGCTCATCCCCCGCGGCGGAGCCGACCTCATCGAGGCGGTCGTCCTCGGCTCGACCGTGCCGGTCATCGAAACCGGCATCGGCAACTGCCACGTGTACGTCGACGCCCGGGCCGACCTCGACAAGGCGCTGGCCATCACCGTCAACGCCAAGACCCAGCGGCCCAGCGTCTGCAACGCCGCCGAGTCGCTCCTGGTCCACCGTGAGGTCGCCGACGCCTTCCTGCCCAAGGCCCTGGCCGCGCTCGCCGCCGAGGGCGTCGTGCTGCACACCGACGCCCGGGCGGGGGAGTGCGCCGACGCCGCCGGGGTGGCCCACGACCTCGCCACCGACGAGCACTTCGGCACCGAGTTCCACGGCCTCGAGATGTCGGTCGGGGTCGTCGACGACCTCGACGCGGCGCTCGAGCACGTCCGGCGCTTCTCCTCCGGCCACACCGAGGCCATCGTCACCGAGGACCGCGGCGCCGCCCGCCGGTTCACCGCGGAGGTCGACGCCGCGGCGGTCATGGTCAACGCGAGCACCCGGTTCACCGACGGCGGCGAGTTCGGCTTCGGCGCGGAGATCGGCATCTCGACCCAGAAGCTGCACGCCCGTGGACCGATGGCGCTGCCCGAGCTGACGACGACGAAGTGGGTCGTCGAGGGCGACGGTCAGATCCGGGTCTGACGTCGCGGCTCGAGGTCGCCGGGCGCCGGCTCGGCGTCCTGCCACTGCACCGGCACCACCTGGGCCTGTGGGGCGCCCTCGCTGCCGAAGAGGCTGTCGTGGGCGACGAAGTAGGACGGCCGGCCCTGGAGCGCGGCGTAGGTCCGGCCGACGTACTCGCCGAGGATCCCGAGCGCCAGGAGCTGGACGGCGCCGACCGCGGCGACGATGACCACGGTGGAGGTCCAGCCGGGGAGGGTCTTGCCGAGCAGCATCATGAGGAGCGCGTAGAGGAGCACGCCGACCGCGGCGACGCCGCCGACGAGGCCCAGCCACGTCGCGAACCGCAGCGGCGCGATCGAGAAGCCGGTGACGCTGTCGACCGAGAGCCGGATCATCTTCCCGAGCGGGTACTTGGACTCCCCGGCGGCCCGGGCCTCGCGGCGGTAGCCGACCGAGGCGCTCGGGAAGCCGAGCGCCGGCACGACGAACCGCAGCACCCGGTTGTGCTCGGGCAGCGCGTTGACGGCGTCGACGGTGGCCCGCGACATCAGCCGGTAGTCACCGGCGTCGACGTGGGCGTCCACGTCGGACATGGCCCGGATCGACCGGTAGAAGATGCGCGCCGTGGTCCGCTTGAACGCGGTGTCGGTGGAGCGGTCCTCGCGCACCCCGTAGACGACGTCGACGCCCTGCTCCTTCGCCGTGGCGAGCATCCGGCCGATCACCTCGGGCGGGTCCTGCAGGTCGGCGTCGATGGTGACGACGTGCTCACCGCGGGCCCGGGCCAGACCGGCCGAGATCGCGGCCTGGTGGCCGGAGTTCGCCCGCAGTCGGACGACCCGGACCTCCGGCCACTCACGGGCCAGCCGCTGGAGGAGGACCGGTGTGGCGTCACTGGAGCCGTCGTCGACGCAGAGCACCTCGTAGCTGACCCCCCAGTCCTGTGCGACCGGACGCAGCCGCTCGACGAAGAGGGGCAGGACGGCCTGCTCGTTGTACATCGGGACCACGACGGTGAGGTCGACCTGCGCGGCGGGCATGGTGACAAGCGTAGGTCGCGGGCTGTGCCGGTGTCCGGTCCTTGCCGTGACCGGCCTGTGCGTGCCGTCCCCGGCGCCCCTGCGGACGGGAGGGGACGGCTGAGGGCCCCCGAGTATGAGATCGGGGGCCCTCGGCCGGCGGCTGGTGCCGCCGGCTGGTGCCGGTCGGTCCCCGCGGCTGCACCGCAAGGGCTCTGCCATGCGACGATGGCGCCGCCCCGTGCCCGGGACGGACTTCGACGCCGGCCGTCGGCCGCGGCACCCGCGCCGTCGCGCGCGGCGGTGGGGACCCCGGAGGGACTCCACCGGCCACCCCGGTGCAGGGCCGGGGAGGACTGCATGCCGTTATCCGTACGGCCCGCCCCCGTCGGCTCCGTACTCCGGAGAGGCCGTCACCGGCGAGGACGTCGGGCCTTTTTCTAGTCCTCGTACGTCCCGCTGCGCAAGCAGTTCTGCTACTGACTTTCGTTTCGGCCACCGCTCCCGCGGGTCGTCCACAGGCGCCGTGCGGGGACCCCCCGTCGTGCACACCCCTGTGGACGAAATCCGTGGACGACGTCGGTGGACGACGGGACGCTACGCTGTGCCCATGATGACGACCGTCGCCCTGCCCGCCGCGGTGCCCGCCGCGACCGCCAGTGAGATGCCGATCCCACCGTGGCTCGTCGGTCTCATCGCGATCCTGGTCTTCGGGTTCCTGCTCGGCGTCACGTGGTCCTTCCGGGGCACCCACCACAAGTACGCCCCGGCGCCGGGCCACGCGGAGCCGCCCGCCGACGACGAGCCGCACTGGCCTGAGCACCCGGCGCACCACTGAGCCCAGCGACCGTGCGCGCTGGGGGTGATGGGTGGGACGTTCGACCCCGTCCACCACGGCCACCTCGTCGCCGCGTCCGAGGTCCAGTCCCTCCTCGGGCTCGACGAGGTCGTCTTCGTCCCCACCGGCCAGCCGTGGCAGAAGGAGCGCCGTGAGGTCTCGCCACCGGAGCACCGCTACCTGATGACGGTCATCGCCACAGCCTCCAACCCCCGGTTCACCGTCTCGCGGGTCGACATCGACCGCGAGGGCCCGACCTACACCGTCGACACCCTGCGCGACCTGCACACCCAGCGGCCCGAGGCCGAGCTGTTCTTCATCACCGGCGCCGACGCCCTGACCCAGATCCTGTCGTGGAAGGACTCCGAGGAGCTCTGGGACCTCGCGCACTTCGTCGGCGTCACCCGCCCCGGCTACGTCCTCTCCGAGCTCGGCCTGCCCGGCGACCGGATCACCCTCCAGGAGGTGCCCGCGATGGCCATCAGCTCCACCGACTGCCGCGACCGCGTCCGCTCGGGCGAACCGGTCTGGTACCTCGTGCCCGACGGCGTCGTCCAGTACATCTCCAAGCACCACCTCTACCGAGGAGCCCCGTGACCGCGACCGACCGTGCCCTCGAGCTCGCCCGTGCCGCCGCGAAGGCCGCCGCCGACAAGCTCGCGACGACGATCACCGGGATCGACGTCTCCGACCAGCTCGCCCTCACCGACGTCTTCGTCATCGTCTCCGCCGAGTCCGAGCGGCAGGTGGGCTCGATCGTCGACGAGGTCGAGGACGTCCTGCGCGAGCACGGCGCCAAGCCGATCCGCCGTGAGGGGCAGCGCGAGGGGCGCTGGGTGCTCATCGACTTCGGCGACGTCGTCGTCCACGTCCAGCACGACGAGGAGCGCGAGTTCTACGAGCTCGAGCGGCTGTGGAAGGACTGCCCGGCGCTCGACCTCGGCGTCGTCGGCACCGAGCAGGGCGGCCGGTGAGCGGTCCGGCGGCCAGGCCGGACGGCGGCGGGTCGTCATCCTCCGGCACGGCGAGACCGAGCACAACGCCGCGCGGGGTCTGGCAGGGCCAGCTCGACAGCCACCTCTCCGAGCGCGGCCGGGAGCAGGCTCGCGCGGTGGGCCCGGCCCTGCGCGCGCTCCACCCGGTACGGGTCGTCAGCTCCGACCTCCGCCGTGCCCGGGACACCGGGGCGAGCGTCGCCGCCGCGTGCGGGGTGGCGATGACGCTCGACACGAGGTTCCGCGAGATCCACGCCGGTGCCTGGCAGGGCCTGACGACGCCGCAGGTCCAGGCCGGCTGGGCCCAGGACTGGGCGGCCGTGATGCGCGGCGAGGACGTGCGACGCGGTGGCGCCGAGGGCGAGTCCATGGCCGACGTCCACGCCCGGGTCGGCGAGGCCCTCGACGAGCTCGTCTCCGGGATGGGGCCGGGGGAGTGCGTCGTCGTCTCCACCCACGGGATGGCCGGTCGCACCGCGGCGGCGCACCTGCTCGGCCTCGACCCCTCGCTCGCCTGGCGCCTGCTCGCCGGGCTGGGCAACTGCCACTGGAGCGAGCTCGACGAGGGCCGCGAGGGCTGGCGGGTCAGGACGTGGAACGTGTCCGCCGGGGTGACCCCGGTCGGCCGCGCGACCCCGCCCTGACCCGGGCGACCGGGCCCTGACCGATTTGGTCGGGACCGGGGGACCGTGGGTAGACTTCCCGACGCCCCCACGGGGGTCCCCACCCGGGGCTGTAGCGCAGTTGGTAGCGCACCTCCATGGCATGGAGGGGGTCAGGGGTTCGAATCCCCTCAGCTCCACGACACGACGGGCCGGCGCGAGCCGGCCCGTCGCGCGTCCGGCGCCAGGCACGTCCGCCCGGGTCTCAGCCGGGCCAGACGCCGCTGCTGCCGCGGCGGTGGCTGCCCAGGAGGTGGGTGTCGACGATGCCGATGGCCTCCATGAGCGCGAACATCGTCGTCGGCCCGACGAACGCGAACCCGCGCGCCTTGAGGGCCCGCGACAGGGCGACGGACTCCGCGGAGGTGGTGGGGACCTCGGCGGCCGAGCCGGGCCGCGGGGTCTCGGCCGGCCGGTAGGACCAGACGAAGGCCGCGAGGTCCCCCTCCGGGTCCTCCCGCAGCGCCACCGTGGCTCGAGCGTTGGTGACCGTCGCGAGCACCTTCGCGCGGTTGCGGACGATGCCGGCGTCGGCGAGCAGCCGCTGCACGTCGGCGTCCCCGAAGGCGGCGACCCGCTCGGGGTCGAACTCGTCGAAGGCGGCCCGGAACGCCGGCCGCTTACGCAGGATCGTCGCCCAGGACAGGCCGGACTGGAACGCCTCGAGGGAGAGCCGCTCGAAGACCCCGCGCTCGTCGTGGACCGGCATCCCCCACTCGGTGTCGTAGTAGGCCCGCAGCAGCGGGTCGGTGGCCGCCCACGCGGGCCGGGCGAGCCCGTCGTCGCCGACGACGAGCCCCGATGCCGGGCCGGGCGGGCCGCTCACGAGCGCCTCAGGGTGACGACCGGGACCTCGGGGGGTGCCCCCACCCGAACGGCGGGGCCCCAGGCCCCCACCCCGCGGGAGGTGAGGACCGGCACGTCGCCGACGTCGTGGAGGCCGTCGACCACGGGCTGCTGGAGGGGGACGAGCAGGTTCAGCGGCCAGAGCTGGCCGCCGTGGGTGTGCCCGGAGAGCTGGAGGTCGACCCCGCGGCCCTGCACCCGCTCGGCCTGGACCGGCTGGTGGGCGGAGAGCAGGACGAAGCCGGAGCCGTCGGTGCCGCCGAGGGCGGCGGCGTAGTCGGGGGTGAACTCGCCGGTTCCCTCCCGGTCGTGGACGCCGGCGAGGGTGATGCTGGCACCGCCGCGGGTCAGCGTGACCGACTGGTTCTCCAGGACGGTCAGCCCCAGCCGTCGGAACTCGCGGACCCAGTTGGCGGTGTCCCGGTACATCTCGTGGTTGCCGGTCGTCGCGAACACCCCGAGCGGGGCGTGCAGGTCGGCGAGCGGCGCGAGCTCGGGGCCGTACCGCGCGGCGGTGCCGTCCTCGAGGTCGCCGGCGATGACGACGAGGTCCGGGTGCGCGGCGTCGACGAGGTCGACGACCTGCCGGGTGAAGGCGGCGCTGCGCACCGCCCCGGCGTGCAGGTCGGTGACCAGCGCGACGGTGGCCCCGTCGAACTCGGCCGGCAGCTCGGGGGAGGAGAGCTCATAGCGGGTCACGGACGGGTGGGCCGCCTCCCACGACCCGTAGCCGACGACGACGAGGGAGACCGCGACGACGAGCAGCGCCGCGGCCCGGTTGACGACGAGCCGGGCCCGGCGCCCGTGCTCCCGGCGCCAGAGGACGAACCAGAGCAGGACGCAGAGCAGCCACGCCGGGACCAGACCGAGGAAGAGGTAGAGGCAGAGCGCGAGGAAGGCCTGGCCGACCCACACGACGGGCCGCATCGTGTCGGGGGAGAGGGCCCCGCCCCAGAGGTCGAACCCCGCGAGTGCGGCCCCGGTGGGGGCGAGGAGCAGCACGGCGACCAGCCACGGAACCCACCGGCGCCCCCAGCGCGGCGCGAGCGCGAGCCGCGCCCAGAGCAGGACGAGGAAGCCGCCGAGGATCGCGAGGGCGACGAGGAGGAACAGGCTCATGCCGTGGGGGTGTCCCCGTCACCGGTCGCGGTGGACGCGGCGAGCGCGGCCCGCACGTCGCCCTCGAGCTCGGCCGGCTCGGTGTTGGGCGCGTACCGGCCGACGACCTGGCCGTCGCGGCCCACGAGGAACTTCGTGAAGTTCCACCTGACGCGCCCACCGAGCAGGCCCTTGCGCTCCGACTTGAGCCACTCGAACAGGGGGTGGGCGTGCTCGCCGTTGACGTCGACCTTCGCGAACATCGGGAAGCTGACGCCGTAGTTGAGCTGGCAGAACTCGCCGATCTCCTCCTCGGTGCCCGGCTCCTGCGAGCCGAACTGGTTGCACGGGAAGCCGAGGACGACGAAGCCCTCGTCGCGCAGCTGGCCGTGGAGCGCCTCGAGTCCGGCGTACTGCGGGGTGAAGCCGCACCGGCTCGCGGTGTTGACGACGAGGACCACCTGGCCGGCGTAGTCGGCGAGCCGGCGCTCCTCGCCGCTGAGGGTGGTGGCCGTGAAGTCGAAGAGGCTGGACATGCGCGTCATCGTCGCACGCCCGGGCCCGGCCGACGTGGGGCCCCGTCGGTGCTCGAGGGTCGGGCCCTACGCTGTTCCGGTGCCCCGCGACCCCCTGGCGCCGCCGCCGCTCGACGTCGACGTCCTCGTCGTCGGGGCCGGGATCTCCGGGGTCGACGTCGCCTGCCGCCTCGCCCAGCGCTGCCCGTCGACGTCGTGGGCCGTCCTCGAGGCCCGCGAGCGGGTCGGCGGGACGTGGGACCTCTTCCGCTACCCCGGCATCCGCTCGGACTCCGACATGTACACCCTCGGCTTCCCGTTCCGCCCGTGGCGGGGCGCAGCGTCGATCGCGCCCGGGGCGCAGATCCGCCAGTACGTCGAGGACACGGCCCGCGAGTACGGCGTCACCGCCCGCATCCACCACGGCCACCGGGTCGTGCGCCTGGAGTGGTCCTCGGAGGACTCGCTGTGGACGGTCACCGCCGAGACCGCCGGCGGGACGGTGCGGCACACCGCACGGCTGGTCTACCTCGCCACCGGCTACTACGCCTACGACTCCGGGTACGAGGTGCGGTGGCCGGGGCAGGAGGAGTTCGCCGGGCAGGTCGTCCACCCGCAGCGGTGGCCGGACGGGCTGGCCGTCGCCGGGCGGCGCGTCGTCGTCGTCGGCAGCGGCGCGACCGCGGTCACGCTGGTCCCGGCCCTGGTCCGGGAGGGTGCCGCCGCGGTGACGATGGTGCAGCGCAGCCCCAGCTACGTGGCCTCGCTCCCCTCGCGCGACGTGGTCGCCGACGCGCTGCGCTCGGCCCTGCCCGACGTCGTGGCGCACCGGGTGGTGCGTGCCGGCAACGTCGCGCGGGCCTCGCTCGCCTACGCGGCGCTGCGGCGCTGGCCGGATGCCGGGCGCCGGCTGCTGCGCCGGGGCGTCGTGCGGTCGCTGCCGGCCGGCTACCCGGTCGACACCCACTTCGCCCCGCGCTACGACCCGTGGGACCAGCGGCTGTGCGTCGCCCCGGACGGCGACTTCTTCACGGCGCTGCGCTCGGGGTCGGCCGAGGTGGTCACCGGAACCATCGAGCGGATGACCCGCGGCGGCCTCCGGATGACGAGCGGGCACGAGCTCGACGCCGACCTCGTCGTCACCGCGACCGGGCTGCGGCTGCGGATCGGTGGCGGCGCGGAGCTGGTCGTCGACGGCAGGCCGGTCGACATCGCGCGCGAGCACGTCTACAAGGGGCTGATGCTCTCGGGCGTGCCCAACCTGGCCCTCGCAGTGGGGTACACCAACGCGAGCTGGACGCTGCGGGCCGACCTGTCGGCGCGGTGGTTCACCTCGCTGGTGCGCCACCTCGACCGGCACGGGCTCGGGGTGGCGGTGCCGCGCTACGACGAGGAGCCGCCGGGGGACGGGCCGCTGCTAGAGCTGACCTCAGGGTACGTACGACGGGCCGAGGCCGAGCTGCCGCGGCAGGGCCGGGCCCGCCCGTGGCGGGTGGTGCAGAGCTACCTGCCCGACGCGGCCTCGGTGCTGCTCGGCCGGATCGACGACGGGCACCTCGAGCTGCGGGTCGCGGCCGACCGGACGCGGGGGTGAGCCCGGCGCCGGCCTGGGCCGCCACCGCGGCCCTCGCCATCCTCGACTGGGTGGCGGTGGCCCGGGAGCGTCCGCGGATGCAGCGGTGGGCCAAGCCGGCGGTCATGCTCGGTCTCGGGGTGGTGGCGCTCCTCCTCGGGGCCGCCGGGTCGGTGACCGGCCGGTGGGTGCTGCTCGCCCTCGCGTTCGGCCTCGTCGGCGACGTGCTGCTCCTCGGCGAGTCCGCGTCACGCTTCCTCGGCGGGCTCGCGGCCTTCCTCGTCGGCCACCTCGCCTGGCTCGCCGCGTTCCTCGCAGCCGGCCTGGACGCGCCGTCCCTGGCCCTGGCGGGGGCGGCGGTCGTCGCGCTGGCCCTGGTCCCCGGCCGGGCGGTCGTCCTGGGCGCGCACCGCGAGGGCGGCGTCGCGCTCGCCGGGCCGGTCGCCCTCTACATGGCGGTGATCGCGGCGATGGCCGTGGCCGCCTGGGCCACCGGCCTGCTGCTCGTCGGGCTCGGGGCGAGCCTGTTCGTCGTCAGCGACACCACCCTCGGGCTGGGCCGCTTCGACCGGGAGCGGGCCTGGACGCCGGTGGCCGTCATGGTCACCTACCACCTCGCGCAGGCGCTGCTCGTCGCCGGGCTGCTCGGGTGGACCTGACGTCGCGCGCCGTCCCGGGGGCTCAGCCGCCGCGGCTCAGCAGCTCGACGGCCTCGGCCAGCGCCTCCACGCCCTGGGCCGCCTCCTCCTCGTCGAGCGGCAGGTCGAGCTCGAACCCCATGAAGGCCGCGTCGACGAGCGGGGCCACGGCGGCCACCCGGCCCGGCGGGACCCCGGAGGCGACGAGGTGGTCGCGGACCGCGGCCATCCAGCGGGCGTTGCTCGCCGCCACCGCCGACGCGTACGGCTCCTCGCCGAAGAGCCCGAGGGTCGAGGCCTCGACGTAGAGCCGCTCGCACCGGGCCTGGTGCTCGCCGGTGCGCAGCCGCCACTGGTCGCGCACCGCCGCGGCAGGGGAGCCGGACGGGGGGAGGGCCCGCAGCTCGGCCAGCGACCGGTCGGTGGACTCGGCGATGACGGCCACGAGCAGCTCGTCCTTGGACCCGAGGTGGTAGAGCAGCATCCGGTCGCTCGTGCCGAGGGCCGCGGCCAGGGGGCGCAGGCTGAGCCCGACGAGCCCGTGGTCGAGCGCGTAGTCGGTGGCACCCTCGACGAGCTCCTGCCGGCGGTCCACGGGCTAACTGTAGCAAGTGCTACAGTTAGCGATGTAGCACCTGCTACACCGGTCCCATCCCGACCGCCCCGACCACCGGAGACCCCCGTGCCCGCCCTCGTCCTGCTCCTGTTCGCCATCGCCATCGAGGTCGGTGCCACCGCCGCGCTGCCCCGGGCCCGGGGGTTCACCGACCCCGGCTGGACCGCGGCCGTCGCGGCGGGCTACCTCGCGGCGATCTGGCTGCTCACCGTCGTCGTGCGGCGGATGGACGTCTCGGTCGCCTACGCCATCTGGTCGGGGGTCGGCACGGCCGCC
Organism: uncultured Actinomycetota bacterium; assembly: GCA_963772645.1. Taxonomy (GTDB): domain Bacteria; phylum Actinomycetota; class Actinomycetes; order Actinomycetales; family Dermatophilaceae; genus DASSQJ01. The sequence goes on along the minus strand of CAVYYD010000015.1, from coordinate 274,315 downwards.
ATCGCCGTGATCGGGTTCCTCTGGCTCGGGGAGTCCCTCAGCCCGGCCAAGGTCGGCGGCATCGCCCTGATCGTCGCCGGCGTCGTCCTCGTCAACGTCCAGGCCGGGGCCCACTGAGGCCGCGGCGGCGGGCGCTGCGGTACCCTGACCGGGTGCTGAGCGTGCTGCTTCTTGGCTAGCCGCGTCGGCCCCCGGGCCCGCGCGGCGACCCCTCCTGTGCGAGGGGTTTTTTCATGGGCGCAGACGATGACGACGACGAGGACGAGATGAGCGAGACCCCGCACCGCTACACCGCCGAGCTGGCCGGCCGGATCGAGGTCGCCTGGCAGGACCGCTGGCAGGAGCGTGGCACCTTCCACGCCCCGAACCCGGCCGGGCCCTGGGCCGACCCGGAGGCGGTCGCCCGGTACGACGGCGGCCACCTGCTCGTCCTCGACATGTTCCCCTACCCGAGCGGTGCCGGCCTGCACGTCGGCCACCCCCTGGGCTACATCGCCACCGACGTCTACGCGCGCTACAACCGGATGCTGGGCCGCAACGTCCTGCACTGCCTGGGCTACGACGCGTTCGGCCTGCCGGCCGAGCAGTACGCGGTGCAGACCGGCCAGCACCCGCGGAAGACCACCGAGGAGAACATCACGATCATGGCGCGCCAGCTGCGCCGGCTCGGCCTGGGCCACGACGACCGCCGCGCGATCCGCACCATCGACCCCGAGTACTACCGCTGGACCCAGTGGATCTTCCTCCAGATCTTCAACTCCTGGTACGACCCCGAGGCGCCCCGCCCGGACGGTGGGCGCGGCCGGGCCCGCCCGATCGGCGAGCTCGTCGAGCAGTACCGCAGCGGCGAGCGGCCGCTGCCCAACGACGACGGGCGCGGCTGGGACGACCTCTCGCACGGCGAGCGGGCCGCCATCCTCGACGCGTCACGGCTGGTGCAGAGCGTCGAGGCCCAGGTCAACTGGTGCCCCGGGCTCGGGACCGTGCTCGCGAACGAGGAGGTCACCAACGAGGGCCGCTCCGACCGCGGCAACTTCCCGGTCTTCAAGCGCAACCTGCGCCAGTGGGTCATGCGGATCACCGAGTACGCCGACCGGCTCGCCGACGACCTGGACCGGGTCGAGTGGCCCGAGAAGGTCAAGGTGATGCAGCGCAACTGGATCGGCCGCAGCCAGGGCGCCCGGGTCACCTTCCCGATCGCCGGCGACGCGCACGCGCCCGGCATCGAGGTGTTCACCACCCGACCGGACACCCTCTTCGGCGCCACCTTCATGGTGCTGGCGCCCGAGCACCCGCTCGTGGACGTCCTGGTCCCTGCGGGCGGCTGGCCGGAGGGCACGAAGCAGCCGTGGACCGGCGGCGCCGCGACCCCGGCCGAGGCCGTCGCGGCGTACCGCGCCGCCGCCTCCGCGAAGACCGACGTCGAGCGGCAGACCGAGGGCAAGGACAAGACCGGCGTCTTCACCGGCGGCTGCGCGGTGAACCCGGTCGACGGCGCCCGCATCCCCGTCTTCGTCGCCGACTACGTCCTCATGGGCTATGGCACCGGCGCGATCATGGCCGTGCCGGCCCAGGACGAGCGCGACTGGGACTTCGCGACCGAGTTCGAGCTGCCGATCGTCCGCACCGTCCAGCCGCCGGCCGACCACGACGAGTCGACGGCGTACACCGGTGAGGGCCCCGCCATCAACTCGGCGAACGACGAGGTCTCCCTCGACGGGCTCGGCGTCGCCGAGGCCAAGGAGCGGATCATCGCCTGGCTCGAGGAGAAGGACCTCGGCCGCGGCGCGATCACGTACAAGCTGCGCGACTGGCTGTTCGCCCGGCAGCGCTACTGGGGCGAGCCGTTCCCGATCCTCTTCGACGAGGACGGGATCGCCTACGGGGTGCCCGAGGACCAGCTGCCCGTCGTGCTGCCGGACATGCCCGACTACAGCCCCCGCACCTACGACCCGGACGACGCCGACAGCGAGCCGGAGCCGCCGCTGGCGCGGGACGCCGGGTGGGCCCAGGTCGAGACCGACCTCGGCGACGGGCGGGGCGTGCGCGGGTTCCGCCGCGACACCAACGTCATGCCGCAGTGGGCCGGCTCGTGCTGGTACTACCTGCGCTACCTCGACCCGGCGAACGACGACGCGCTCGTCGACCCCGACAACGAGGCCTACTGGATGGGGCCGCGCCCCGCGCCGGTGCCGGGTGCGCCCGCCGGCACCCGTGACCCCGGTGGGGTCGACCTCTACGTCGGCGGGGTCGAGCACGCGGTGCTTCACCTGCTCTACGCCCGCTTCTGGCACAAGGTGCTCCACGACCTCGGGCACCTCAGCTCGGACGAGCCGTTCCGCACCTACTTCGCGCAGGGCTACATCCAGGCGCCCGCGTTCGTGGACCGGCGCGGCCAGTACGTCGAGGCCTCCGAGGTCGAGGAGCGGGCCGGCGAGGACGGCCAGCCGGCCTTCACCCACCGCGGCGAGCCGGTGACCCGCGAGTTCGGCAAGATCGGCAAGTCGCTGAAGAACATGGTCAGCCCGGACGAGATGTACGCCGCGTACGGCGCGGACACCTTCCGGCTCTACGAGATGGGGCTCGGCCCGCTCGAGCAGAGCAAGCCGTGGGACACCCGCGCGGTCGTCGGCAGCCAGCGCTTCCTCCAGCGGCTGTGGCGCAACGTCGTCGACGAGGAGACCGGCGAGCCGCGGGTCGTCGACACCCCGCCGGACGCCGCGACCGCCCGGGTGCTGCACCGCACGATCGACGCCGTGCGCACCGACTTCGCCGAGCTCGGCTTCAACACGGCGATCGCCCGGCTCACCGAGCTCAACAACGCCCTGACGAAGCTGGGTGGGGGCGTGCCGCATGAGGCCGCCGAGGCGATCATCCTCATGGTCGCGCCGCTGGCGCCGCACCTGGCCGAGGAGCTGTGGATGCGCCTCGGCCACGAGGAGTCGCTGGCCCACGAGCCGTTCCCGGTGGCCGACCCGGCGCTGCTCGTCGAGGAGACGGTGACCTGCGTCGTCCAGGTGCGGGGCAAGGTGCGCGACCGCGTCGAGGTGCCGTCGGACATCGGCGAGGACGCCCTGCGCGAGCTCGTCCTGGCCCGCCCGAAGGTGCAGGCGGCCGTCCCCGACGGCGTGCGGACCGTCGTCGTCCGGGCGCCCAGGCTCGTCAACGTCGTCCCCGCCTGAGCCACCCGCGCCGGGCCACTGCGGAACGTGTGTGAAGAACGGCGTACGGGCGCCCGTCTTCACACACGTCCGCGGGGCGTCTCGGGGTGCGGACCGGGGGTGCCGGCTCCTCCCGGCCGCTGCCAGACTCTCCGCCGTAGGTCATGAGTGCCAGTGACAAGCCCCGGCTCGCTGGTCGGCAACCCTCCTCCGCGGTGGGGTGCTCCGGGTGACGACCTGGTCGGCGCCGTGGTGGCGTCGGCAAGCGCGGACCACCGGCATCCTCCGAGGGTCCTTCACCCCTCGGGAGCCCCGATGTCCCTGGTCCAGTCCTCCGCCCACTCCTTCCTCCGCCGCCCCCGCCTGCGGGCGGTCCCCGACGCGGGGGCGCCCACGGCCTCCGCGCCGGGCGCTGCCGGCGAGCTGCCCCGCGTGGTGCGCTCCGGCCTCGTCCCCACCGTCAGTGGCGAGCTCGTCGAGTACGCCGACCTCGACCACGCGGCGTCGACCCCGGCCCTGGAGCGGGTGGTCCGCGCGGTCGAGGTCGCGGCCCGCAGCTACGGGTCGGTGCACCGCGGGACCGGTTGGCTCTCACGGGTGACGAGCGCCCACTACGAGGCCGCCCGCGAGGAGGTCGCCCGCTTCGTCGGCGCCCGTGCCGACGACGTCGTCGTGCTGACCCGGAACACCACCGACTCGGTCAACCTCCTCGCCCGCTCGCTGCCCCGCGGGACGCCCGTCCTCGTCCTCGCCTCCGAGCACCACGCGAGCCTGCTGCCCTGGCGCCCCCGCGACACCGTCCGCCTCCCCGTCCCGGCGAGCCTGCCCGACGCCGAGGCGCTCCTCGAGGACGCCCTGCGCACCGTGCCCCGCCGGGACCGCCGGGCGGCCACCCCGCTCGTCGTCCTCGCCGCGGCCTCAAACGTCACCGGCGAACTCTGGCCGGTGGGACGGCTCACCGCGCTCGCCCACCGGCACGGGGCCCGGGTGCTCGTCGACGCCGCCCAGTCGGTGGCGCACCGCCCGTTCGACCTCGCCGGCACCGGGGCCGACTGGGTCGCCTTCTCCGGCCACAAGGTGCACGCGCCCTACGGGGCCGGTGCCCTCGTCGGGCGGCCGGACTGGCTCGACGCGGCCGCGCCCTACCTCGCCGGGGGCGGCGCCACGGTGGAGGTCTCCGGCTCGGCCACCCGGTGGGCCACCGGCGCGGCGCGGCACGAGGCGGGCAGCCCGAACGTGCTCGGCGCCGTCGCCCTGGCCGCAGCCTGCGCGACCCTGAGGGAGCACCGGGGGGCCGTCGCCGAGCACGAGGCGCGGCTGACCCGCAGGCTCACCGAGGGGCTGCGCGCCATCGAGGGGATCGCCACCTACTCGCTCCTCGGGGCCGGCCACGAGCGTGGACCCGTCGTGACCTTCACCGTCGACGGGCTGGACAGCCAGCTCGTCGCCGCTGCGCTGTCGGCGGAGCACGGGATCGGGGTGCGGGCCGGCAGGTTCTGCGCCCACCTGCTCGTCGACGCCCTCCTCCAGGAGGACCCCGGGGCAGGGCCGGACGGGCAGCCGCACCGCACCGCGGTGCGCGCCAGTGCCGGGCTCGCGACGACGCCGGAGCACGTCGAGCGGCTGCTCGCGGCCGTCGCCGTGCTCGCCGACCTCGGGCCGGCGGTCCGGTACCGGCACGACGCCGAGCACGGCTGGGTGCCCGAGGACGACCCGCGCACCCTCGAGGCACCGCTGCCCTGGTGAGGGCGGCCCGCGCTCGACGCGGGCAGTCTCGCGTCCGAGCGGACGCGAGGGGACCTCGCCCGGGAGGGCGCGCTACCCGCGGACGAGATGCAGGGCCCGCCGCGGGCACACGGCGACGGCCTCCCGGGCGAGGTCGGTTCGGTCGGGGCCCACGGGTCCGAGGACCACGGGGTAGCCCCACTCGTCGAGGACGATGTGCTCGGGGAGCAGCTCGGCGCACAGCCCCCGGGCCCGGCACTGTGGCCAGTCCACCCGGAGCCGGTGCTCGGCCGCCGCCCCGCCCGAGCGGCCCCCGCCGCTCACCGGGACACCGCCAGCGGGACCGGTCGGTACGCGCGGCAGCCGCAGCGCCCGGCGAGGTGCTCCTCGACGATGTCCTCGAGCCGGGTGAGCAGCGAGGTGACGAGCCTGGCGGTGCCGTCCGGGTGGGCGCAGGCGCCACGGCCGGCGACCAGGCCGGTGAGCTCGCGCAGCCGTCGCCGGGTGTCGGCGCCCTCGGCGAGCCCCCGCACCTCGTCGGCCAGGGCCGGCAGGCCGTTGCGGCAGGGGCCGCAGCGCCGGGCCGACTCGGCCGCGAGGTAGGTGGTGTACCGCGCCGTCTCGGTGACCGGGCACGACCCGTCGGCGAGGGAGAGCAGAGCACCGGCCCCGAGCGAGAGACCGAGCGAGCGCAGGTGGGTCGCCGAGACGGTCAGCGCCGGCACCTGGTGGGGATGCACCCAGCTGCCGTGGAAGCCGCCGACGAGGAGCGGGGAGACCAGGGCGGCGGGGTCGAGGACGGCCACCGCCCGGGACCCGTGCTCGACCTCGACGACCCGCACCCGCCCCATCCGGCCGTCGGGTCCGGGTGGCCCGCTCAGGGTGAGCAGCGAAGTGCCCGGCTCCTGCGGGGTGCCGAGGGCGGCGTACGCCGCCTCGCCGTGCAGGAGCAGCGCGGCGAGGTGGGCGAAGGACTCGGCGTTGGACAGCAGGGTGGGCCGCCCGCGGTGGCCCTCGACCGCGACGGGGACCCACGAGGTGACCGGCAGCCCCGGACGGCCGGCCATCAGCTCGAGGACGGCACTCGCCTGGCCGGCGACGAAGCGGCCCGCCGCGGTGTGCCGGGTGACCCGGACCCCGCCGCGCGGCCGCTCGGCGGCGGCGTCGTCGAGCGCCCGCCCCACCTCGGGGCGGTCCTCGGAGGTGACGACGTGGGCCTCGCGCACGCCGAGCGCGCGGGCCGCGGCCTCGGCCCCGTCGAGGACGAGGTGCGGGGCCACCCGCAGCAGGGCCTCGTCCTTGGCGCTCGCGGGCTCGCCCTCGGCCGCGTTGACGACGACGACCGGGCGGCGTGAGGGGAGGATGCCGCGGGCCTGCCGGACGGCGAGGAGCTTGCGGGAGAGCGGGAAGCCCGCCCCGCCCCGACCACGGACGGCGGCCCGGTCGAGCGCCGCGACGAGCTGCTCGAGGGTCGGCGCCGGGAGCTCCCCGACCCGGTGGCGGTGGGCGGCCAGCCCCGGCCCGTCGTCCCGGCCGGCGAGCAGGAGCGGGCCGCGGCGGACGTCGACGACGTCGGGCGGGTGGATCACCGCTGCTCCCCGGGACCGGTGGCGACGAGCTGCCACTCGTCCGGGTCGCCGTCCGGGGTGCGGCGGGCGCGCGCCCGGACCACCGCGACGGCCCGGGACCCGGCGGCCAGCAGCACCCCGACGACGCACGAGGCGGTCGCCGCGGCGAGCCACGGGGTGCTCCGGTCGGTGCCGATGCCGATGCCGTGGACGACTCCCGCGAGCCAAGCCGCGTAGGTCGTGAGGTGGACGAGGAACCAGGCGCGGTGCGGCATCCGAGACCTCGCCAGCGAGGTGGCGGCCACGACCGCGGTGAGGTCGAGCGCGACCGCGCCGAGCGCCATCCACACCGGCTGGTAGTCGGCCCCGAAGGGGACGACCGCCTGCCACCAGCGGATGTCGACGTACTCGTCGACGACGGCGCTCACCGCGTGCGAGAGCAGGAGCAGGACCGAGAGGGCGGCCAGCGCCCGGTGCAGGCCCTGGGTGACGAACCGCGGCCACCACGGCGACATCGACCGGTCGGTCGCGAGCACCCCGAGCAGGACGGTGAGCGAGAAGACGACGAGGAGCACGACGCCGGTCCCGCGGTTGAGGTACCAGAGCAGCGGCGAGGTCACGGCTCGTCCTCCAGCCCGCAGTCCGCCCACGCCGAGGTGCGGGTGACCCGTCCGTCCTCCGCGACGAGCCGCGCGGCCACGCCGTGGTGCTCGAGCCAGGGCAGCGCGTCCGGCCCGAGGACCACCGCGGCGGTCGACGCCGTGTTCGCCGCGGCCGCGGTCCGGCCGAGGGCCGAGACGGTGCGCCACGGCCCGTCCGCGGGGCCGCCGGTGCGCGGGTCGATGAGGTGGTGCCACTGGCGGCCGCCGCGGCGCCAGCGCCGGGCGCTCGTGCTCGAGGTGGCGAGGCCGCCGTCGCGCAGCCGGACCCGCCCGCTCGGGCCACCCGCCTCCAGGTCGTCGACGCTGTGGCCGAGGACGACGCGGTGGGCCGGGCCGACGGCCTCGTCGGGGGAGGCGACCCGGACGTCGCCTCCGACGGAGACGAGGACCGAGGTGCCGAGCGCGTCGAGGACGGCGAGGGCGACGAGGTCGGCGGCGAACGCCTTGCCCGTGGCCCCGAGGTCGACCGCGGTGCCCCGGGGGACCGTCAGCGTGCCGTCGGCGACGACGATGTCCCGCCACGTCCCGGAGCGCACCGGGAGGGCGGCCGGGGTGGGGTCGTCGGCCGGGACGAGCGCGAAGGTGCGGTCGTACCCGGAGGCCTCGAGCAGGGCGCCGAGGGTCGGGTCGACGATGCCGTCGGTCTGCTGGGCGGCCTCGAGTGCGACGTGGACCGCGGCGAGGAGGACCGGCGAGACCTCGACCGGGGTGCCCGCCGCCCGGTTGGCGCGGACGAGGTCGCTGTCGTCGCGGAAGCGGCTGCAGGCGCGGTCGACCTCGTCGAGGACGCCGGCCGCGAGCTCGCTCGCCGCCTCGACCGCGTCGGGGGCGGTGCGCAGGTCCACGTGGGTACCGAGGGCCCGCCAGGTGGCGGCGCCGTGCCGGGCGTCGACCGCGGGCCGGTCGGCCCGCTCCGGGCTGAGCGTGGTCATGACCCGGTGCTCGTCACCGGGGCCGGCGGCGGGGGTGGGGGCGGGGCCGGGGCGGCCCGGGTGACGGTCCTGGGGCGGGTGGCCGGAGCGGGGACGGACGAGGCCGACTGCCGGCCGCCGGTGCCGCCGACCCGGGCGGCGCCCGGCGCGCTGGCGCGGACGACGACCTTGGGGCCGACGACGGTGCGCTCTGGGCGGGGGGTCGTGACGACGACCGGGTGGTCCGCGGCCCAGGCGACGAGGTCCTCGTGGTGGCGTCGGGCGGCGTCGGCCTCGGCGGCGGCCCGGGCCCGGGCCTTCTCCGCCTCGGTGCGCGCGGTCTCGCGGGCCGCGAGGGCGGTCGCGCCTCCGGTCGCGGCGACCGCCGCCGCGGCGAGGGCTCCGCTGAGCACCGTGAGCACGACGCGTGAGCGGTCGCGCTGGCCGGTGGTGAGCAGGGGTTTCACCGGGTGGTCCTCACGTCAGGGGTCAGGTGCTGCCGACGAGGCTGCCGGGAGCGGCGACAAGGGCACCTCATCGCAGGGTTAAGGAATCGTCATGGGCTCTCGGCGGGGCCCGCTGCCGACGGCATCCTTAACCCAGTCTTGAGGGGAGGACGACGTCGCCTTGACCCTCGCCCGGGCACGATCGGTCCACCCTGCCCCCACCCTTCGGAGGTCCATCGTGTCCCTCGCCACGACCGTCTCCGCCGGCGCCCTGCTCGGCGGTCTCCTCGCCGCCGGGGTGTACTCGGCGCTGGCCCCGTCCGACGTCTCCCCGGCGTCAGCCACCGTCGCCCCGACCTTCGCGCCGGTGCCGACCCCCACCGTCACCAGGGAGGCGGACGACTGCGTCGCCCCCGCGGTGCTCGAGGACGACGAGTGCGTCGTCCACGTCCCCGGCCCGACCGTCACGGTGACGCCGCCGGTGGCACCCGCACCGGAGCGCGAGGACTCGACGTCCTCGACCCGTCAGCCCGCCCCGGTGCCGGCCACGACCGGCACGTCGGCCCCCGCCACGACCGAGTCCGAGCACGAGTCCGAGCACGAGGACGCCGAGCCCGAGCCCGAGCACGAGGACGGCGAGCACGAGGACGGCGGTGGCACCGACGACTGACCGTCGTCCGGCGGCCCGGCCCCGCTCAGGAGCCGACGGCCGGCAGCCGCAGCTCGACCCGCAGGCCGCCGAGCTCGGAGTCCGCGAGGACGACGGCGCCGCCCGCGGCCTCGACGACGCGGTGGACGATCGCGAGCCCCAGCCCGGTCGACCCGGCCCCGCTGTGGCCCCGGCCGCGCCACGGGACGGCCAGCCCGGGCCCGGCGTCCTCGACGACGAGGTGGGCCTGACCGGCCGTCGACCGGATGACCACCCGCGCCCCGGTGCCCTCCGGGGTGTGCGCGAAGACGTTGTCGACGAGGGTGTCGACGAGCTCGCGGACGTCCTCGGCCGAGAGCCCGACGCGGACCTGCGGCGCGAGCGCCACGAGGTCGAGACGACGGTCCTGGTCCTCGGCGAGCGCGCGCCAGAACCGCACCCGCTCGGTGACCACCGGACCGAGCTCGACGGCCGCGCGCATCTCGTCGGCGAGCGGACGGCGGGCCTCCCGGACGACCTCGTCGATGCCGCGCTGCAGGTGGTCGACGTGCCCGCGGAGCCGTTCGGCGACCGCCGGGTCGTCGACCAGGTCGGTGTCCAGGCGCAGCGCCGTGACCGGGGTGCGCAGCCGGTGGCCGAGGTCGGCGACGTGCTCGCGCTCGGCGGCGACGAGCTCGTGGATGCGGTCCGCGAGCGCGTTGAGGGCCTGGCCGAGCTCGGCGGTCTCCGGTGGCCCACCGGGCACCGCCCGCGCCGTCGCGTCACCCTCGCGGAGCCGGTGGGCGACGGTGGCGACCTCGGTGACCGGGACGCTGATCCGGCGCCCGAGCCACCAGGCGACGGCCACCGAGAGGCCGACGAGCACGACGCCGAGGGTGCCGATGACCGTCCACGACGTGGCGACGCCCGCGCGCAGCTCGGCGGTCGTGGCCGTGGCGACGACGACCTCGAGCCCGCGCCCGGTCATCACCGGCACGACCGCGTCGCGGCCGCCGGCGTGGTCGGCGGTGAACGCGGCACGGTCCCGACGGGCCCGCTCGACCGCGGCGGTGACGTGCGCCGGCAGGGGGAGCGCGGCGCCGCCGAGGACGGTGCCGTCCGGCTCGACGACGAGCACCGTCGGCCCCTGGGCGTTCTTGTCGGCGACGGTCCGGCCGAGGGTCGCGGTGTCGGTGAGCGTCGCGACGAGGGTGGCCACCTCCTGGGCCTGCTGGCGGGCCCGGGTCGTCGCCTGCGCGTCGACGAGGTTGGCCAGGAGGATGCCCAACGGCACGATGAAGGCGATGACGACGGCCGAGGTCGTCGCGGCGACGAGGAGAGCGATGCGCCGGGTCACGGCGGCTCAGCCGTCGCTGGGCGGTGCGAGCCGGATGCCGACGCCGCGCACGCTGTGCAGGTAGACGGGGTGGGCGGCGCTCTCGCCGAGCTTGCGGCGCAGCCACGACAGGTGGACGTCGACGGTGCGCTCCCCGCCCCCGTAGGGCTGGTTCCACACCTCGGCGAGGATCTCCCGCTTCGTGACGACCTCACCGGCCCGGACCGCCAGCAGGTGGAGCAGGTCGAACTCGCGACGGGAGAGGTCGAGCTCGGTGCCGTCGAGGGAGGCCTCCCGGGCGGCCGGGTCGACGGACAGGCCGCCGACGAGGATCGGGCCGGTCTCGCCGCCGGGCTGGACCCGGCGCAGCACCGCCCGCATCCGCGCCTCGAGCTGGTCCATCCCGAACGGCTTGACGACGTAGTCGTCGGCGCCGGCGTCGAGCGCCCGGACCACCGAGGGGTCGTCGTCGCGGGCGGTGACGACGATGACCGGCGTGCGACGCACCGCGCGCAGCATACTCAGCAGGCTGTGGCCGTCGAGGTCGGGCAGCCCGAGGTCGAGGAGGACGAGGTCGGGCTGCTCGTCGAGCGCCTGCTGCAGGCCGGCCATCCCCGTCGGCGCGCTGGACACCGCGTGCCCACGGTCGGTGAGCGAGCGGACGAGCGCCGAGCGGATCGACGGGTCGTCCTCGATGACGAGCACGTGTGCCACAGTGGGCACGGTAGAGCAGGCGGAGGGAGGCGCGCGTGAAGGCGGTGCGTCCGCTGGCCGTCATGGCGCTGGCGTGGGTCCTCGTCGTGGCCGCCGTCGGCACGGTCACCTACCTCGTCGTCGACCGCGCCGGCCGCGCCCTCGGCCAGGCCTCGGACACCAGTACCCTCGTGGCCGCACCCCCCTCGACCTCCTCGCGGACCGCGGCGCCCACCTCGACCGGTTCGTCCCCGAGCCCCTCGCCGGGCCGCTCCTCGACCCCCCGGAGCACCCTGGGCCCCACCGCGGCTCCCGCCCCGACCGTCCCGACCGGATCGACCGGGTCGGCGACGACCGTGCGACCGTCGTCGACGCCGACCCCGACGCCCACGCCGACCCGCACCGTGTCGACGCGGACGGCCTCGTTCACCACGCGCGGGGGCACCGTCGTCGCGTCGTGCACCGGCGACCGGATCCGGCTGGACTCGATCACCCCGCGCGACGGCTGGGGGTTCGAGCCCGAGATCGACGGCAGCCAGCTCGAGGTGAAGTTCACCAGCCGCCAGGACGAGGTCGAGCTGCACATCCGCTGCGTGGGCGGGGTGCCCACCGGGGTCGACGGGACCTCCAGCGGCGCCGACGGCACCGCGAGCAGCGCCGACGGCACGCTCGGCGTCCTCGACGACTAGCCTGCTCGGGTGCGCACCGCCCTGGTCACGGACTCCACCGCGTACCTGCCGGCCGAGCTCGTCGGCGACCTCGACGTCCGGGTCGTCCCGCTGCACGTCGTCGTCGGCGGCCGGGAGCACCGTGAGGGGGTCGACGTCGACGCCGCGGAGGTGGCGGCCGCGCTGCGCTCGTTCACCCCGGTCTCCACCTCCCGGCCGGCACCCGCGGCCTTCCTCGAGGCCTACCGGGAGGCGGCCCGCGACGGCGCCGACGCCGTCGTCTCGGTGCACCTCTCGGCCGACCTCTCGAGCACCGTCACCGGGGCGCGGGCCGCGGCAGCGGAGTCCCCGGTGCCGGTCCTCGTCGTCGACTCCCGCGCCTTGGGCATGGTGATGGGCCACGCCGTCCTGGCCGGGGCGCGGGCGGCGGCGGAGGGTGCGCCCGCGGACGAGGTGGCCGACCTGGTCCGGCGCACCTGCGAGGGCTCCTCGGTCGTCTTCTACGTCGACACCCTCGAGTATCTGCGGCGGGGTGGTCGGATCGGGCGCGCGGGCGCGCTCCTCGGGTCGGCGCTGGCCATCAAGCCGATCCTCGCCCTGCGGGACGGGCACATCGTCCCGCTCGAGCGGGTCCGCACGGCGAGCCGCGCCATCGCCCGGCTCGAGGAGCTCGCGGTCGAGGCGGCCCAGGCGGGCGGCGCCGGTGCCGGCGTCGACGTCGCGGTCCACCACCTCGACTCCCCGGAGCGGGCCGCGCGGCTCGTCGAGCGGCTCTCGGCCCGGCTGCCCGGCACCCAGGTGCGGGTGGTCGAGCTCGGGGCCGTCGTCGGCGCCCACGTCGGGCCCGGCACGCTCGCCGTCGCCGTCGTGCCGCGGGTGCCCCGCGTCGCCGGCTGACTCCCTGCCGCGATGCCCGCCACGACCGTGCTCCTGACCGCCGTCCTCGCCTTCCTCGTCGGCTCGGTCAACCCGGCAGCCCTCCTCGCCCGGGCCCGAGGCACGGACCTGCGCTCGACCGGGTCGGGCAACCCCGGGGCGACGAACGCCGGGCGCGTCCTGGGCCGCAAGTGGGGGGCCCTCGTGCTCGTCGCGGACGTCCTCAAGGCCTACCTGCCGACGCTCCTCGCGCTGCACCTCCTCGGCCGGTTGCCCGCCCTCGTCGCGGGCTTCGCGGTGGTGCTCGGGCACGTCTACAGCCCGCTGCTCGGGGGGCGCGGCGGCAAGGGGGTGGCCTGTGCGCTCGGGTCGGCAGTCGCACTCGCGCCGTGGGTCGCCCTGGGGGGTGTCCTCGTCTTCGGGGTGGCGCTGGCCCTCGTGGCCTACGTCGGGGAGGCCTCGGTCGTCGTGACCGGCCTGCTGCTGGTCGTCGGGGTCGCCGCGGGGGTGGGGCTCACCCCGTGGCTCGAGCCGGCCGTCGGCTGGTGGCTCGTCGCGGTGTCGGCGCTCGTGCTCTGGCGGCACCGGCGCAACGTCGCGGCGTGGTGGCGGCGCCGCAGGGCCTGACGCCTGACGGTCCGGACCCCCCGGGGTCCCGGCCGTCCACAGGTGAGGCGTCGGCGGCGGGTCGTCCACACCGGGGATGCCGGGGCTGCGCCGGGCGCTCCCCGTGCCTAGCGTCGCGAGCATGCGAGGACGTCGGGGCGGGGAGGGTCTCTCCCCGCGCGCCCTGGCCCGGGTCCGCGGCGGCCGGCTGCGCGGCGGGGCGCCCGGGGCGGCAGTCCGGCCGGAGCGCGGTGAGGTGCCCGGCGGTGAGGTGCCCGGCGGTGTGGTGCCCGGCCGCGAGTACGTCCCGCGGCGCGAGGAGGTCCTCGCCGGGGTCCGCCCGCGCGGGGCACCGGCCCGGCACCCGCCGGCCGGCGAGCCCGGGCAACCCGGTCGGCACCGGCGGCTGAGTCCACCCCGTCCGCGCTGGGTGCTGCTGCCGGCGTCGCTCGTCGGGGCGCGATGGCAGCCGGGTCGGGCGGCGGTGCTCGGCGTCGTCGCGGTCGCCCTCCTCGCGGCGGCCGTGTTCGGGGTGCGGGTGGCGTGGGCGCGGGCGGCCGACCAGGCCGCGGTCGTCGTGCCTGGTGGTGGGGCGCGTGCCGGTCCGGTGGGGGTCTCCTCCGCCGTGGCGGCGGTAGGGCTGCCGGCGGGGGCCGCGGGGGTGCCCTCGCCGGTCGGTGCCGACGCCGCGCCTGGGGCCGAGGTGGTCGTCCACGTCGTCGGTCAGGTGCGCCGTCCCGGGGTCCGGCACCTGCCCGCCGGCTCCCGCGTCGCCGATGCGGTGGCCGCCGCCGGGGGCGCCACCTCGAAGGCCGACCTCGGCGCGGTCAACCTCGCCCGGGTCCTCGTCGACGGAGAGCAGGTGCGGGTGCCCGCGCGTGGAGAGGCGGTGGCGCCGACGGGCGCCGGGGGAGCCGCGGGCGGCCCACCGGGGGGCGGCAGGGTGCCGCTCAACACCGCCGACGCCGCCGCCCTCGACACACTGCCCGGCGTGGGGCCGGTGCTCGCCGCGCGGATCGTCGAGTGGCGGACGAGCCACGGGCGGTTCACCAGCGTCGACGAGCTGGCCGAGGTCAGCGGCATCGGGGAGAAGCTGCTCGCCCAGCTGCGGCCCCTGGTCACGGTGTGAGGAGGTCACGTCCGCGCTCGACCGACGTCCGCCTGCTCGGTCCGGCCCTGCTCGCCTGGGCGGTCGCGGCGGCCACGCTCGGCGTTGGCGCCGGGGGGCGTGCCTTCGTCGTCGCCGGCGCGGCCCTGGTGACGGTCCTCGCGCTCGTCCTGGGCCGGCACCGGCCGCGGGTGCAGGCGCTGCGCGGTGTCCTGCTCCTGTCCCTCGCGGTCCTCGCGCTGCTCCAGCTCGCCGCGGCCGGCCAGTCCGCGCTGCGGGACCGCGGCGGGGTCACCGCGCTCGCGGCGCAGCGGGCCACCGTCGAGGCCCGCGTCCTGGTCACCGGCGACCCGGTCCGGCTCGCCGGGCGGGCCGGCGAGGAGCAGCGGGTCCTGCGCACCGGAACGGTCCTGCGTCTCACCGCCCGCGGCCGGGTCGTGCAGACCGGGGCGCCGGTGCTGCTCACCGGCGGCGCCGAGCTCGTGGTTCCGGCGTGGCGCTCCACCGTGCTCCTGCACGGCCGGCTCGGTCCGCTGGACCCGGGCGACGACCGGGTCGCCACGCTCGCCGTCGCCGGCGCCCCGCGGGTCGTGGACCCGCCCGGGGCCGTGGCCGCGGCCGCAGAGCACCTGCGGGCCGGCCTGCGCGACGCACTCGACGACGCCCCGGCCGACGCCCGCGGCCTGCTGCCGGGGCTGGTCATCGGCGACACCAGCCGCACCCCCGAGGAGCTCACCGACGCGATGCGGGCCACCGGGATGACGCACCTCACCGCGGTCAGCGGCTCGAACGTCGCGGTCGTCACCGGCATGGTGCTCGGGCTATGCGGGGTGGTCGGGCTGCCGCGGCGGCTCCGTCCGGTGCTCGCCGGGCTCGCGCTCGCCGGTTTCGTCGTCCTCGCCCGGCCCGACCCCAGCGTCGTGCGGGCCGCCGCGATGGGCGCGATCGGCCTGCTCGGGCTGAGCCGATCTCGCCGCTCGGCGGGGCCCCCGGTGCTCGCCGGCGCGGTCCTCGCCGTCCTCGTCCTCGACCCCTGGCTGGCCCGGTCCTACGGCTTCGTCCTCTCCACGCTCGCGACCCTGGGACTGCTCCTGCTGACCCGGCCGTGGGGGGATGCCGTGGCGGCGCGGCTGCCGCGCCGGCTGGCCCCGCTCGGGCCCGCGCTCGCCGTGCCGGTCGCGGCGCAGGTGATGACGGCGCCGGTCATCGTCCTGCTCCAGGGCTCGGTGAGCGTGGTCGGGGTGGCCGCCAACCTCCTCGCCGCGCCGTTCGTCCCGCCGGCCACCGTGGCCGGGGTGGTGGCGGCGCTCGCCTCGGTGCTCTGGGACCGGGCCGCCGCGGTCGTCGCCTGGGCGGGCGTCGTGCCGACGACCGCCATCGCCTGGGTCGCCCACGCCTTCGCCGACGTCCCGGGCGGCACGATGCCGTGGCCCGACGGTCCGCCCGGCGCCCTGCTGCTCGCGGGCCTGCTCGTCCTCCTCGTGCTCACCGGGCGGGCTCTCGGCGGCGTGGTCCTCGACCACCCGGTGCTGGCCCTCGGCGGCGCTGCGCTGCTCCTCGCCGCACTCGTGCCGACCCGGGTGGCCACCTGGCCGCCGGACGGCTGGCGCCTCGTGGCCTGCGACGTGGGACAGGGGGACGCGCTCGTCCTGCGCAGCGGGCCCGGCCATGCCGTCCTCGTCGACGCCGGTCCCGACCCGCCGCTCGTCGACGGCTGCCTCGACCGGCTGGGGGTCGGCGTGCTCGACGCCGTGGTCCTCACCCACTTCCACGCCGACCACGTCGACGGCCTGGCCGGTGCCTTCCACGGCCGGACCGTCCGCCAGGTGCTCGTCTGCCCGGTCGCCGAGCCCCGCTACGGGGCCGAGGAGGTCCGCCGGCTCGCTGCCGCCGCCCACGTGCCGGTCGCCACCGTCCGGGCGGGCGACCGGATCGACCTCGGCGAGGTCGACGCGCTCGTCTGGGGCCCGTGGCACCGGATCGCCGCCGGCTCGGTGCCGAACAACGCGAGCGTCGTCCTGGCCGCCCGGGTCGGCGACGTCGATGCCCTGCTGCTCGGCGACGTCGAGCGCGAGGCGGCCCACGACCTGCTGCTCCGGCTGCGTCGGGACCCGGCGATGGCGGCCGCGGCGCGCGGCTTCGAGGTGGTGAAGGCCCCGCACCACGGCAGCTCGAACCTCGACGACGACCTGATGGCCGCGGTCAGGGCGCCGGTCGGCATCATCAGCGTCGGCGCCGACAACGACTACGGCCACCCCGCGCCGCACCACCTCGACCTGCTCCGCAGGCTGGGCTCCGCGGTGTACCGCACCGACCTGCGTGGTGACGTGGCGGTCGTCGAGCGCGGGTCCACGGTGGCGGTGGTGACCAGCCGGTGACCCTCGACGGTCAGATCGAGAAGGTCGGTTCCGGCATCCGGGTCGTCGGCGCCGTCGACTGCGCCCCGGCGCTCTGCACGAGCGCCTCCAGGGTCGCGGCGACCGCGGGCACCCGCTGGAGGTCGGGGGTGGTGACCGCGGTGATGGTGCGCCGTGAGGCCGGGGTCAGCGGCAGGGCGACGACGTCGTCGTGGTGCACCGTGCGGAGGATGAGGTCGGGGATGAGGGCGACCCCGAGCCCCTCGGCCACGAGCCCCATGACGGCCACGTAGTCCTCGGTCTCGTAGGTGACCTCGGGGCGGAAGCCGGCGGCGTCGGCGAGCTGGACGAGGTGGCCGCGGCAGCGCGGGCAGCCGGCGATCCACGGCTCGCCGGCGAGGCTGGCGAGGTCGGCGCTCTCGCGCTCGGCGAGCGGGTGGGTGCGGGGGACGGCGAGCCGGACGTCGTCCTCGAGGAGCGGGGTGATGACGAACGCCTCGAGGTCGTCCTCCCCGCGCACGGCGTCGGTGCCCTCGTAGGTGAAGGTCACCGCCAGGTCGCAGTCTCCGGCCCGCAGCGCCGCGACGCTCTCCGGCGGCTCCGCCTCGGTGAAGGAGATGCTGATGTCCGGGAAGCGCTCCTTGACGAGCGCGAGCGCCCGCGGGACGAGCGTGGCCGACGCCGACGGGAAGGCCATGAGGCGCACCCGGCCGCTGCGCAGCCCGGCGATGGCGGCCACCTCCTCCTCGGCGGCGTCGAGGGCGGCGAGCACCGGGCCCGCGTGCCGGGCGAGCACCTGCCCGGCCTCGGTCAGCCGGACCCCGCGCCCGACCCGCTCGACGAGCACGGTGCCGGTGCGCTGCTCGAGCCGCCGGACCATCTGGGAGATCGCCGGCTGGGTGTATCCGAGCGCGGCGGCGGCCGCGGTGAAGCTGCCCTCGTCGGCGATGGCCCGCATGACACGGAGCCCGGCGGCGTCGATCATGACCGAGATCCTAGTCGCGACCCATAAGCACCCGTTATCGTCGGCGCGCGGAGGTTCGACCCCGGCCCCACCGACCCCCGACTGTCCGGCCCGGATGCGAAGATCGTGCCGTGCCGGAGACCGCCCCACCCGCCGCCCGCACCCCGGGCACCGCCGCGCCGGTCAGTGCCGCGCCGTCGTGGGCCCAGCGCCCCACCGACCCGGCGAGCCGGGAACCGGCCGCGGTGCTCCGGCTCGCCGCCGTCCTGCACGAGCACCCCGGGACCCTCGTCCTCACCGGCGCCGGCATCTCGACCGACAGCGGAATCCCGGACTACCGGGGTCGCGACGGCACCCGGCGGGTCATGCCGATGCAGCACGGCGAGTTCTGCGCGAGCACCGATAACCGCCGCCGGTACTGGGCCCGCTCGTTCGTCGGGTGGCAGCGCTTCTCCCGGGCCGAGCCGAACGCTGCGCACCACGCCGTCGCCGCCCTCCAGGCCGACCGGGTGCTCGGCCCGGTCATCACCCAGAACGTCGACGGGCTGCACCAGGCGGCCGGCAGCCCGGCCGTCACCGAGCTGCACGGCAGCCTCGCCGAGGTCGTCTGCCTCACCTGCGGCGACCGCTCTCATCGGGAGGAGCTCCAGGCCCGGATGGCTGCGGCCAACCCGGGCTTCGAGGCCCAGGTCCGTGGCCAGGCCCCGGACGGGTCCCGGGTCAGCAGCCAGATCCGGCCCGACGGCGACGTCGTCCTCCCCGACGCCGCCGTCCGCGGGTTCCACCTTCCGCGCTGCCTCGTCTGCGGCGCCGACACCCTCAAGCCCGACGTCGTCTTCTTCGGGGGCTCGGTTCCCCGCGAGCGGGTCCAGGCGTGCTACGAGCTCACCGACGCCGCGCCGGCCCTCCTCGTACTCGGATCCTCGCTGGCGGTCATGAGCGGGCTGCGCTTCGTCCGGCACGCGGCGCGCCGCGGCATCCCGATCCTCGCGGTCACCCGTGGGCCCACCCGGGGCGACGAGCACGTCACGGTGCGGGTCGACGGTCCGCTCGCCCCCACCCTGGACACGGTGCTCCGCAGCCGGCCTGCAGCCTGAGCACCCGCGCGCCCGGCGCCGGGACGCCGCTGGCCGACCTACGCTGGCCCCATGGGAGCGATCGGGTGCGGCCCCTTCGAGAACGACGACGCCCTCGACTTCCTCGACGAGCTGGCCGAGCTGCCCGCGGACGAGCGACCGTCCCGGGTGCTCCAGGCCCTCGACCGGGTGCTGCTCACCACCTCGTTCGTCCAGGCACCGGCGACCTGCGAGGCGGTCGCCGGCGCGGCGGCCGTCGGCGCGTCGCTGAGCCCCCGGGGAGCGCAGGGGGAGCCGCGTCTCCCGCGGTGGCTCGAGCACGAGCCGCTGCCCGACGACGAGGAGCTCGTCGAGAAGTCACGGCAGGTGCTGCGCCGCGCCGTGCGCGACCGCGGCACCGAGTGGTGGGAGCTGTGGGACGAGGCCGGGCTCGCCGACGACGCGGTGGCCGCGTGCCGCCGGGCCCTGGCCTGGCTCGGTGACCGGGACGACTAGGCCGCCGAGGCCGGAGCGGGGACGCTCAGATCCGCCGGAGCACCGCCGTGACCTTGCCGAGGATGGTCGCGTGGTCGCCGTCGATCGGTGAGAAGGCCGGGTTGTGCGGGAGCAGCCACACCTTGCCGTCCTTGCGCTTGAAGGTCTTGACGGTGGCCTCGTCGTCGAGCATCGCCGCGACGATCTCGCCGTTCTCCGCGGTCGACTGCTGGCGCACGACGACCCAGTCGCCGTCGCAGATCGCCGCGTCGACCATCGAGTCGCCGACGACCTTGAGCAGGAAGAGCGAGCCCTCGCCGACGATCTGGCGGGGGAGCGGGAAGACGTCCTCGACGACCTCCTCGGCGGTGATCGGCACGCCGGCGGCGATGCGCCCGAGCACCGGCACGTAGGAGGCCTCCGGCCGCTGGTCCCCGATGCCGGTGACGTCGACGTCGTCGTGCTCGGGCGCGCCCCGGTAGCCCGGAGACTCACGGGGGGTGTCGGGGGAGACGACCTCGATGGCGCGCGGCCGGTTGGGGTCGCGGCGCAGGTAGCCCTTGCGCTCCAGGGCCGAGAGCTGGTGGGCGACCGAGCTCGGTGAGGTGAGCCCGACGGCGTCTCCGATCTCACGCATGCTCGGCGGGTAGCCGCGCCGGTCTATCGAGTTGCGGATCACCTCGAGCACCTTGCGCTGCCGGTGCGTCAGCTCTCCGCCGTCGCCCCGGTCGGGCATCTCGCGGATGTCGGCGTTCCTCGGACGTGCCATGTCGACCCCTTCGGTGCGGCCGCGGTCAGGACCCGTGGCGCGGGTGGTGTTCGTGCAGGTCAGCCCGAGTGTCGGTGCTCGAGTGCAGGCTGTCTGCCACGAGCTGGAGCGTACGCGGTTCGTACACACATCTCAAACATGTGTTCGATGCGTGTCTTGCTCGCGGTCGAACACCTGTGCTACAACTCGTACAGACGTTCTATCGAACACCGGTTCGACGGCCCCGCGGCCGGGATGGAGGAAAGCATGAGCGCGATCGCCTGGGAGCCCGCCGAGGTCCGTGCTCCGGCGCCCACCCGCCCGACGCTCACCCTCCTCGAGGGCGGCGGCGGCGCCGGAGTGGCCGGTGGCGGCCTGCGGCTGACCCGTCGGGGCCGGGCCGTCCTGCTCGTCCTGCTCGCGGTCCTGGTCGCGGCCACGGTCGCCGTCACCGGCATCGGGGGCGCCGGGGCCGCCCCGGCCCCGCACACGGTCACCGTGCTCGCCGGCGAGACCCTCTCCGAGGTCGCCGCCCGCGAGCTGCCGGGCCTGTCGATCAGCGACGGCGTCGTCGCCATCCAGCTCGCCAACCGGCTGAGCACGGCCCAGGTCAGCGCCGGCGAGGAGCTCGTCATCCCCCGCTCCTGACCGGTCCACCCGCGGCCACCGCGGTCCTGACCGTCCGAGTCCCTCGACCCGGCTCCGGACGCCGGAGGGCGTGGCCTGCCGTGCAGGGCAGGCCACGCCCTCCGTGCTGGGGGTCAGCCGTTCCCGCCCACGGTGAGCCGCAGGGGGAGCGCGACGAACGCGGCGAACCGCTCGGCCGCCTCGGCGACCGCGTCGCGGGTCGCGTGGTCGAGCCGCTGGTCCGGGGTCACCGCCACCTCGACATCCGTCCGGGTGGTGCGCCGCCGCCAGGCCGCGACGTCCTCCCCGTCGACGATGACGGTGCCGCCGCCGATCTGGTTGACCAGCCGCGGCCGCGGTGATGCCGGGTCGCGTCGCGGGTAGCCGTGCTCGGCGTAGCTGAGGGTCAGCTCGTCGAAGGTGGGGACGAGCAGGGCGCCGGGATGGCGGGTGGTGCGCGCCGGGACGCCGGGGTCGAACCACATCCGGGCGCCGTCCACCTCGGCGCTGTCGAGCTCGTCGTCCAGCTCGGCGAGGGCCGTCCGCACCTGTCGGAGGGTCAGGGTCGACCACCGGGCGAGGTCGCGGTCGGTGGCGGGCCCGTGCCCGCGCATGAAGCGACGCACGAGGAGGGTGCGGGCCGCCTCGGCGTCGAGCTCGTCGTGCGGGCTGGGCGGGACCACGTCGTCGACGAGCGCGTAGGTGTGCTCGGTGCCCCGCGGCGGGCCGGAGCAGATGACGCCGCGGACCTCCGCGACGAGGAGCTGGTGCGCCATCTGCTCCCCGGATGCCGGCAGCCCGCGGCCGGCGAAGGCGGCGGTCAGCTCGCGGCGGGTCGGGTGGGTGCCGCCGGCGAGCAGCTCGACGAGGGCGGCGACGGCCCGGCCGCGGGCGCGGTCGTCGAGCTCGAGCTGGCGGTGACGGGCCGCCATCGAGGCCTCCACCGCCGGTCCGGTGAGCCGCTGGAGCCACCGCAGGTCCTCCGGGGCGACGAGGTGCCAGGTCGGGCGCAGGACATGGGTGCGCAGCCAGCCGCCGGCTGACTGCTCGGCGAGCACGCCGGCCTCCCCGGTGTCGTCGGGCAGCCGCAGCCCGAGGGACCAGCGGGCCATCGGGGCGTCCTGGGCCTGCACGGCGAGCAGGTGGCCGACGGCGGCGGCACCGCGCCGGAAGGGCGCTGCCGTCAGGCGCTGGACGGCGGCGCGGCGCCGCAGGACCCCGTCGAGCTCCAGGCCGGCCACCGCCCCATCATCGCGACCGGCGCCGTCATCCGGTGGTCCAGGACCCTCCCGACCGCCGCCCTCGTCCGAACGGTGGAGCCGGCATCCGCCGTCCCGCCAGACCTCGCCGTCCAGCCGCCCGGACCTGTGCGAGCCTCCCGCGCGCTGCCGCCGGGCGAGCGCAGACTCGATGCATGCACACGCGACGGCGGGGTACGTACCGGGTCAGCCACCACCCGCACGTGCACCACGGCGGGGGCGGCCGGTGGGCCTGGTCCTGTGCGTGCGGCGCCCGGGGCTCGGCACTCATCGGTGGCTGGCAGGGGGCGTACACGGCAGCCCTGGTGCACCAGAGCATGAGCCCGGGGGAGTAGCGCTCACCCACCGGGCCGCGGGAGCGGTCCGGACTCCGCCGCTCGACGGCGGACCCATGAACGGCACGGGGTCGCGGCCTGCAGGGAGGCGGCGGCCCCGTGTCCCATGCTCGGCTGCGTTCCGTGTCCCGTGCCGGGCCGCGGCGTCCTCGTATCCTCGACAGCCGTCACGTATAGTGATGTAATGGTGTAATCACTGCAAAGGAGAACGCCATGCAACACTCACGACACCACCCCGAGTCCGACGCCCACGACGACACGGGCGCACCCCGCGGGCCGCGCCGGGGCCCGCGGGGCCGCGGCCTCGGCCGCCCCGGCGGCTGGCAGCAGGGCGACCTGCCGAACGCCGACGACGCCGCGAAGTGGTTCGCCGGACGCCTGCCCGACGGCTGGTTCGACGACGTCGCGGTCACCGTCGACCGCGAGGAGATCACGGTCGTCGGGACGCTGTCCGGCGTCGACGCGGGCACCGACGCCAGCGAGGCCGAGGGCCGCATCGGGCGGTTCCGCGCCGAGACGCGCGAACAGCGGATGGCGGTCGCCGACGAGGCGCAGGCCCGCTACGAGCGCACCGTCTCCTGGGGCGCGCGGGTCGGTGACACCACGGCGATGTTCACCCACCTGGCCGTCCCGGTGATGACCCGGCTGCGCCAGCCGGAGCGGGTGGTCCTCGACACCCTCGTCGACGCCGGGGTGGCCCGCTCCCGCAGCGACGCCCTCGCCTGGTGCGTCCGGCTCGTCGCCGAGCACGCGGACACCTGGCTCGGGGAGCTGCGCGAGGCGATGACCGAGGTCGACAAGCTGCGGGCCAAGGGCCCAGAGCTCTGAGACCCGCCTCGGGTGCTCAGGTGGCCGCCCCGGCGACCACCTGAGCACCCGACCCGGGGGTGGGGTGGACAGCGACTGAACAAGCGTTTAGTATACTGAACGTGCGTTCAGCAGGTGAGGGTCCGCTCCCGGACCCGGACCGCACGGCCCGGGCCGGCATCCGTGACGCCGCCTTCCGGCTCTTCGCCGAGCGGGGGCCGGATGCCGTCACGGTCCGCGAGATCGCCGCGGACGCCGGGGTCTCGCCCGCGCTCGTCCTGCACCACTACCGGAGCAAGGAGGGCCTGCGCGCCGCGGTCGACACCCACGCCGCCTCGGTCTTCGACGCGATGCTCGAGCAGCTCGGCGCCGACGGGATGGGGGAGGCCCTCGCCGAGGGCGCCACCGGGTCGCTCGCCGAGGTCTTCGCCGCCGGCTTCCCGCCCGGGTCGCCGCTGCCCGCCTACCTGCGCCGCCTGCTGCTCGGCGGCGACCCGGCGGGGGCCGACCTCGTGGCGCGGTGGCTCGACCTCAGCGAGGCGCTCCTCGAGCAGCTCGAGGGCGCGGGCATCGCCCGCCCGGCCACCGACCGCCGGGTGCGCGCCGCGTTCCTCCTCGCCAACGACCTCGCCGTGCTCCTCCTCGCACCCCAGCTGCGGCAGGCGCTCGGCGTCGACGTCCTGGGCCCCGAGGGCATGCAGCGCTGGGTCGCCGAGGCGACCGACGTCTACGCGCGCGGCGCGTTCCGCCCCGCTCCCGGCCTCCGCGACGGGGCCGCCCACCCCGAAGGAGAGTCATGAGCACCGACGACGTCGTCCGGATCGAGGGACTGGTCAAGCGGTTCGGGTCGCTGCGGGCCCTCGACGGCCTCGACCTCGACGTCCGCCGCGGCGAGGTCCACGGCTTCCTGGGCCCCAACGGTGCCGGGAAGTCGACGACCATCCGCGTCCTGCTCGGGCTGGCCCGGGCCGACGCCGGCACCGTCCGCCTCCTCGACGGCGACCCGTGGCGGGACGGGCCGCGCCTGCACGCCCGGGTGTCCTACCTGCCCGGCGACGTCTCGCTGTGGGACGGCCTGACCGGCGGCCAGTGCCTCGACGTCCTCGCGGCGGTGCGCGGCGGCCTCGACGAGCGCCGCCGGGCCGACCTCGTCGAGCGCTTCGACCTCGACCCCACGAAACGCTCCCGGGACTACTCGAAGGGGAACCGCCAGAAGGTCGCACTCGTCGCCGCCCTGGCCACCGACGCCGAGCTCCTCGTCCTCGACGAGCCGACGAGCGGCCTCGACCCGCTGATGGAGCGCACCTTCCAGGAGGTCGTCCGCGAACGCCGGGCCGAGGGCACCACCGTCCTGCTCTCCAGCCACATCCTCGGGGAGGTCGAGGCGCTCGCCGACCGGGTCAGCATCATCCGGCGTGGCCGGACGGTGACCCGCGGCTCGCTCCACGACCTGCGCCGGCACACCCGCACCAGCGTCCACGTCGTCACCACGGCCGGGCCCGAGGGCCTGGCCACCACCCCGGGGGTCGAGGACGTCCACACCGAGCGGGTCGACGGACACGTCGACACCCGCTTCACCGTCGCCCCCGACCACCTCGACGGGGTCGTCGGGCTGCTCCACCGGGCCGGCATCCGCACCCTGACCGTGCAGCCGCCCAGCCTCGACGAGCTCTTCCTGCGGACCTACGAGGACGAGCCGGTGGGAGCCACCCGATGAACGGCCTCGGCGCGGTCCACCGGATCCACTGGCGCACCCACCGGCGCAGCGTCGTCGTCTGGGTGCTCGCCCTCGCCGGCAGCCTGGCCGGGACGGCGCTGGCGGTCGCCGGTCTCTACGACACCCCGGAGAAGGTGAGGTCCTACGCCGACGCGGTCGCCACGGACGCGCTCGTCGCGATCAACGGCCGGGTCGAGGGGATCGGCACCCTCGGCGGCATCGTCCAGGACGAGTTCGGGTTCATGGCGGCCTTCCTCATGCCGCTCCTCGGCATCGCCCTCGTCGCCGCGCTGACCCGCCGCGAGGAGGAGAGCGGGCGCCTCGAGCAGCTCCTCGGCGGGCGGGTCGACCGCCGGGCGCCGGTGCTCTCGGCGGTCCTCGTCGTCCTGGCCGCGGTGGGCGCGATGGTCCTCGGGTCCGCGGCCTCGATGGTGGTGGCCGGCATCCCCACCTCCGGGGCGGTCCTCTACGCCCTCGCCCTGGGGATGCTGACCCTCGTCTTCGCCGGGGTCTCCGCCCTCCTCGCCCAGCTCGTCCTGCACTCCCGCGGGGTCTACGGCGGTGCCCTCGCGGTGCTCGCCGCCTCGTACGTCCTGCGCGGCGTCGGCGACGTCAAGGGATGGTGGGTCGCCTGGCTGAGCCCGCTCGGCTGGCTCGAGCGGACCGCACCGTTCGCGAGCCGGCGGTGGTGGGTGCTCCTCGTGCCGCTCGTCGTCACCGCCGTCCTCGTCGCCCTCGCCGTGCTGCTCGCCGGCCGCCGGGACCTCGGCAGCGCCGTCTGGCGGGCCGGGGCCGGGCCGGCCCGCGCCTCCGGGCGCCTCGTCCGGCCGGTCGGCCTGGCCGTGTGGGTGCACCGCACCACGTTCGCCGGCTGGCTCCTCGGGTCGGTGGTGCTCGCCGGGGTGATGGGCGCCCTGGCCCAGGAGGTCATCGACGCGGTCCTCGGCAACCCCTCCCTCTCCGGGTTCATGAACGTCGGCGGCGCGAGCCCGGCCGATGCCTTCCTCGCCCTCGTCGAGGTCTACCTCGCCATCCTGGCCTGCGGGTACGTCGTGCAGTCGCTCGGCACGCTGCGCCGGGAGGAGGCCGACGGGCGGCTCGAGCCGCAGCTGGCCGGCACCACGCCTCGCTGGCGGTGGCTCGGCGCCCACGTCGTCGTCGTGCTCACCGGGCTCGTCGTCATCACCGCGGCGTCGGCCGTGGTCTTCGGCCTGACCACCGCGTGGTCGACCGGTGACTCCGGCTACGTCGGCCGGCTGCTCGGGGCGGGGTTCGCCTACCTGCCGGCGGTCCTCGTCCTCGCCGGCGTCGCGGTGGCCCTCTTCGGCACCGTGCCGCGGCTCTACGCCGCGGCGTGGGCGGCCTTCGGCGTCACCGCGTTCGTCGCCTTCCTCGGCCCGGGCCTGCAGATGCCGCAGTGGATGCTGGACCTCGCGCCGACCACGCACGTCGGCAACCCGCCGTCGGGCCCGGTGAGCGCGACCGCGCTCGTCGTCCTCACCGCGCTCGCGGCCGCGCTCGCCGTGGCGGGTTTCGGGGCGTTCCGGCGGCGGTTCGTGCCCCGCACCTGAAACGCCACCGTGGGCCGCCCCGGAACCGGTGGGGCGACCCGCGGCGGCGTTTCCCGCGGCTGTCCGCGGCGGCGCCGCGGACCGGCCTCAGGAGGTGCGGACCATCCTCCGCCACAGCACGACGAGAGGGTGCTGTCCGGGCTGGGGTCCCCACGGCTCCTGCCGGGTCACCGGCACGGTCGGGGCGACGGAGACGACGACCCGGTGCAGGCGAAGCAGCGGTGCGATGGCGTTGCGCCGCACGACCCGCGACTCGGAGTCGAGGTCACCGCGCAGGTGCACGCCGAGGACGTGCTGCTCGGTGCCGTGCACCTGGCCCGGGTGGGCGTGCTCGACCCGGGTCTCGCCGTAGACGGCGAGCACGTCCGACCACGGGTGGACGACCTCGGGGCGGTCCTCGGTGGCGGCGAACCAGATGCCGCGGTGGCCGATGACGACCTGCGGCTTGCGGGCCCAGACCCAGGAGACGACGGCGATGACGGCGGCGACGACGGTGATCGCCGCGGCCACGAACGGGGTCCAGTGCTCGTCGGTGGTGAGCGCGGTGACGGCGGCGGCGGTGGCGCTGACCGCGACCGAGGCCTGGGCGACGGTCAGCGGGCGGCGTGCGACGTGGACGGGGTCGGCCCCGCCGGTGGCGTCGTAGACGGACACGGGGCGCTCGTCGGCGACCCGACGGGCGTGCCGGCCCGTGACACCGAGCGGGGAGTCGAGGCGGTGCTGCGACATTCGTCCCTCCGAACGACACATCGGCGAAGCCCCTGCTCCGGGCTCAACGCTTCCACGCCACCGGGCGCGGTGACAGCCGGTGCGGGAGAAGAGGACCCAACGGACGAGGGCCATCGTCCGTTGGGCCGATGCGGCTCAGGGCAGGATCACCGCGCGCCCACGCAGGGTGCGCTCGTGCATCCGGGTGTAGGCGCTCGGTGCGTCCTCGAGTGAGAAGGTCTCGGTCTCGACCGAGATCGCACCGCTGCGGGCGAGCGCGAGCACCTCGTGAAGCTCGGGGATGGTGCCCCAGTAGGGCGCTCGCACCGACGTCTCGTAGGGGAGGGTGAAGATGCCGACCGGCACCGCGCCGTCGCCGACGCCGACGACGACGATGTCCGAGAGCGGGTGCACCATCTGCGCCGCGAGGGCCGTGGTCGGGGGTAGGCCGACGATGTCGAAGACGGCCGTGGCGCCGCGGCCCCCGGTGGCCTCGCGGACCTTGGCCGGGGCGGACTCGTCGGAGGTGAAGGCGTCGGTCGCGCCGAGCTCACGGGCGAGCTCCAGCTTGTCGTCGCCGAGGTCGAGGGCGATGACCCGCGCCGGGGTCAGGGCCCGGAGCAGCTGGATCGCCAGGTGGCCCAGGCCGCCGACGCCGATGACGACCGCGGTGCTGCCCGGGACGAGCTTGGGCAGCGACTGCTTGATCGCGTGGTACGGGGTGAGGCCGGCGTCGGTGAGGGCGACGGCGGCCACCGGGTCCAGCCCGTTCAGCGGCACGAGGTGCCGGGCGTCGTCGACGAGCAGGTACTCGGCCATCGACCCGGGGGCGCCGAGGCCCGGGGGACGGATGCCGAGCTCGGCGGCGCGTTCGCAGTACTGCTCCGCGCCGGTCGTGCAGGTGTGGCAGCGCCCGCAGCCCCACGGCCCGTAGACCGCGACCGGCTCACCGACCTGGACGCCGGTGGCGGCCGATCCCATCGCCGCGACGACGCCGACCCCCTCGTGGCCGAGCGTCATCGGCAGGCTGACCCCCATCCCGGCGAGGACCTCGGCCGGCTGGGACATGACGAACTCGTCGGAGTGGCAGGCCCCGGCGGCGGTGACCTCGAGGAGGACCTCGCTCCCCGTGGGCTCGGGCGTCTCCACCTCGACGACCTCCGGCGGCGTGCCGGTCGTCCGGAACTGAAGTGCCTTCACGGTGGTCTCCTTCGTCGGGGTGTGCCACCCACGCTAGGCCCCCGCACCGGGCCGGCCGCCGCGGTGAGCGTGGTGAGCAGAACGCCGCCGGTGAGGACGGCCGCTCGGAGCTGGGTGCGGTTCATGGTGTTTCTCCTCTGGTGGGGGGTGTCGTTCTCGACCCACCCACCGTCGCGTCGCGGGGGTGCCGGCCACATCGGGGGGAAACCCTCAGAACACGCCCCGAACCCCTCGGAATGCGGCGTCGGCCCCTCAGCGGCGGGGCCGGCATCCCGCGCACGGCGTCCTCGGCGGCGACGCCGAGGACCTCGGCCGTCATGAGCGCCGCCGCCACGACGACGGCCGCGTGGTCCCCGAGGAACGGCAGGTCGGCCCGCACGGACCTCCCGCCGACCTCCGCCCGCACGGTGAGCCCGTCGAGCCCGTGTGCCGTCGCGTCAAGCACCCTGAGGTCGGCCTTGCTGCGGGCGATGGCCTCGATGCCGCCCATCGTCTCGAGGTGCACCGGGCGGACGCTGGTCACGATCCCGATGTCCGGACGCGCCAGCCGGCACGTCCGCGCGATCTCGTCGGGCCCGGCGCTGCCGCCCACCTCGAGCACCACGACCTCGGTCCCCGCCCGGGCGTCGAGCAGCGTCAGGGCCACGCCAAGGCGGGTGTTGCGGTTCAGCGGCGTCGCGACCACCGACCGGTGGGGCGCGAGCGCCGCCGCGAGCAGCTCCTTGGTCGTGGTCTTGCCGACGCTGCCGGTGATCGCCACGACCCGGGCACCGAGGCGGCCGCGCCACCACGACGCGAGGTCGAGCAGGGCCCGCTCGGGGTCGTCGACGACGACGAGCCACCAGGCCGCACCGCAACACTCGCTGGCCGACATTCAGCGCCTGGTGAGCGCCTTCCCGGGGCCGACCACGCGCAGTACCTCGCGGCGGGCGACCGTGGCTACCGGCTCTCCGCCCTCGACCTCGTCATCGAGCACCTCGTAACCTCCGCCCGGGCCCGCGGTGTCCGCTTCGTCAGCCACGGTGACGCTGCACGGAGGACGCGGCATCACCGAGGGCCTCTACCGGTAGGGGTCGGAGTTCGGCGCCGGTCGGTCGTCCACGAGACCTACGACGTCCCGCTTCGCTAGCCGCGGCGCCGGTCACGGCTCTCGCCGCCGGTGAGACCTCCATGCCCTCGACGGCGGCCGTGATGGTGGACAGCGGGTCGTACGCGACCAGCTCGGCGCGGACCCGGGCGACGTTCGCGGCGATCCGCTGGTCCGCGAGCACCTCCCGCACGGCCCGCGCGACCCTGGCCGCCCCCGGCCGTTCGCTGCGCAGGTCGGCCCCCAGGCCGAGGACGTCGACCCGGGCGTTGATGTCGTTCTTGCCCTCGCGGGTGCCGGCGCCGACGACGGGGACGCCGTGCCGCAGCGCGGCGACGACGCTGCCCCAGCCGCCGTTGGTGACGAACACGTCGACGTGCGGGAAGAGGGCGCCGTAGGGGATGAAGTCCTCGATGACGACGTGCGGGCCGCCCGCCAGGGCCTGGAGGGTCGGGACGACGAGCTTGCCGGGGTCCGTTCGCCTCGCTCCCCGCCGACGGGCACTTCAACCCGCTGACCGGCGTCGGCACCCACCTCGCGCAGCGCGGCCACGACGTGCGCTGGTACGCGGGGCCGGTGTACGGCCGACGGGTCGAGGCGCTCAGGATCCCGGTGCTGCCGTACCGCCGGGCCACCGAGGTCACCGGTGACAACATCAACGTCCTGTTCCCCGAGCGCGCCCGGCTCAAGGGCCCCCGGCTAGGATCCTCATGGCGACCTTCCGGGGTGGTTCTCGGCGATTCGACTATAGTGACGCTATAGCGAGGATCGAGCAACACTATAGTGGGGGATCGTGGGACGAGCTGGCACCCGGAGACCGCCGACAAGGGCCGAGCGCACGCTGGCCACCCGCCGCCGGATGGTCCGTGCCGCGACCGAGATGTTCGCCGCCGAGGGGTACGCCGGCACGACGATCGCGGCGGTCGCGCAGCGGGCGGGCGTCGCGGTGCCGACGCTGTACTACACCTTCGGGACCAAGGCCGCCCTGCTCGGCGAGGCACTCGGTGCGGCGATCGTCGGGCTCGACCGGTGGCGTGAGCCGCCGTCGGAGCCGTTCGAGCTGACCGAGCTGATGCCGGCGCACGGCTGGTGGTCGGACTTCCTCGCCGCGCCCACGGCCCGGGCGGCGCTCGAGGTCTTCGTCGCCGCCGGCACCGACATCCTGCGCCGGGTCGGGCCACTGATGCCGGCGCTGCACGGGGCCGCGGGCGAGCCCGAGGGCCAGGAGCTGATGCGGGTCAGCGAGGAAAGGCGGGTCGAGACCTACCGCGAGGTCGTGCGGCGGGTCGCCGGGAAGCCCGGGGGCCTGCGCCGCGGAGTCGACCTCGACACCGCCACCGACCTCGTCGTCGTCCTCTTCAGCGCCGAGGTCCACCAGGGCCTGGTCGGCCGGGGCTGGTCGCACGAGCGCTGCACGGCCTTCTTCGTCGACGTCCTCGCCGGGCGGCTCCTCGAGCCTTAGGCCGGGACGGATGCGGGCCGGGGCCGCCGAACGGAGCGCCCCGGCCCCTCCCCGCCTCGGGCCGGGCGCTCCGCCGCCCCCGTGGACGACGATGCCCGGGGGGTCCAACACCCCGCACGGCCCCGGATGCCAGACTCGGGTGGAGGAGACGAGAGGAGTGGTGGCATGGGGGACTCGCGCGGGAGCGAGCTGCACGAGTACCTCAGCGAGCGCCTCGCGGCCGAGGTCGTCGGCGTCGGTGCGGCACCCACCCGCCGCGGGACCCGCGACGACGAGGCCGTCTCCCGCCTCATCCTCCTGCTGCGCCACCTCGCCGCCGCCGGTGAGCGGGGGATGTCCGCGCCCGAGCTGACCGTGCTCGCCGGCTACCCCGCCGGCAACGAGAAGGTCGCCGAGGCCTCCCTGCTGCGCGACCTCAAGCGGCTCGCCGACGCCGGGTGGGACTACGCCCGGGTCTCGCAGCCCGGCGAGGTGGCCCGGTACGTCCTGCGCCGCCGGGACCTCGCCGACCGGGTGGGCCTGACCTCCGCCGAGCACTCGGTGCTCGAGGCGCTGCTCGCCTTCCGCGCCGAGGGCGGCCTCCCGGAGCCGGACGCCCCGGACGTGCCCGCCGTCATCCGCGCCGTCGCCCAGGCCGTCGACCACCACTGCGCGATCGCGATGCGCTACAAGGGCCGGCTGCGCCAGGTCGAGCCGATCCGGCTGCACACGACCCCGGCCGCCTGGTGGCTGCGGGCCCGCGACGAGGACGGGCAGTGCAAGTGGTTCCGGCTCGACCGGATGACCGACGTCGAGCTCGACATCCCCGGCTCGGCCGCCGCCGACATCGACGACCCCGACTCGTCCTCGCTCAACCCGCACCGCTGGGTCGAGGACCCGCCGACCGAGGTCGTCCTCGAGGTGGGGCGCGAGCACCTGGCGATGGTGCTCGCCACCTTCGAGGGGGCCGTCGTCGACCCGGACGAGGAGGACCCGGCGAGGGTGCGGGTCGTCGTGACGAACCGGGCGGCGCTCTTCCTCTGGCTCGTCGAGATGGGGGTGCGGGTGCGGTTGGTCGGCCCGGACGAGGTGCGCGAGCAGATCCTCCAGCGGCTCCGGCAGGTGGCCGATGGCTGAGCCGACCGGCTTCGTCCTGCGGGTCTCCGAGCTGCCCCGGATCATCGAGGTCCTCTCCTACCAGGGGGTGGTGCCCGTCGCCGCGGTCGCGGCCGAGCTCGGGCGCAGCGAGCGGCAGGTGCGCGACCTGCTCGTCCGCTACTACGTCACCGAGGACCACGAGGACCGGCTCGGGCTGCCCCCGCCCATCGAGTTCCTCGACGAGGTGGGGGAGGAGGCCGACCCGGCGAGCGCGCCGTTCGTGCGGCTCGGCGCCGGCTACGTCGTCGACGACCTCGCCTTCGACTACGCGCCGGTGGACTACCTCGGCCGGGTCTACCGGGTGGCGCGCGACGAGTCCCTCCTCGACCCCGGCAACGCCGTCCTCGCGGCGGCGGTCGAGAAGCTGCGCACCTTCCTCGACGAGCGGATGCGGCCCGTCGCCCCGGGCGAGACCGCCGGCCTGACGCCCGCGCAGTGGCAGCGGGCGGCGCGCGACCACCGGCGGGTGCGCACCACGTACGCCCGCGCCTGGTGGCCGGGCAGCTCGGAGCGGGTCGTCGAGCCGTACCGGGTCGTGCGGACGCGGCGCGGCTGGGAGGTGGATGCCGGGCCGCCGGACGAGCACGGGAGGCTGCGGACCTTCCTCCTCACCGGGGTGCTGGATGCCGAGGTGCTCGACGAGGAGTACCAGCCGCCGGCCGACCTCGTCGAGCGGCTCGTCGCGCAGCGGCGGACGACCCCGGTGCGGCTGGTCGTCCCGAGCAGCGCGGTCTGGGTCGTCGAGCGCCAGGCGGAGCGGGTCGAGGTGGTCCGCGAGGACGCCGACTGCGAGGTCGTCGCGCACCTCCTCGAGCCGGTCGCCGACCGGGTGGCCCGCATCCTCCTCGTCGCCGGACCCGACGCGTTCGTCGTCGACGCACGTCGCGAGTACGACGACGTGGGCCGCGAGCTCGCCCGGCGCCTGCTCGCCCACCACGGCCGCTGATCCGCTGCCGCAGTTGCCGTTCCGGGCGCCGCCGGGGGTGTGGTCTTGGAGTCATCGCGGCGCCGGTCCGTGCGCCCGGGCCTAGCGTGGAGGTGTGACCAGCGGCTTCCGTACGGGGAGGCGTCGCCGCGGTCCGACGCCGGTCATCCGGCCCGAACGTCCCGCGACAGCGGTCGACAGCATCCACCTGGGAAGCATTCGGAAGGTCGCTCCATGGCACGCACCGTCATGTCTCGCATCGCTGCACTCGCCCTCGTCGCGGGGGTGGCCGGGTGCGGCGTCCTGCCCCTGACCGGCGAGGGCCGGTCCACCTCGCCGGCGACGTCGGCGGCACCCGCCCCGGAGGCGCCGAGCGGCGCCGCGTCGGGTGGCCCGGCGGTGCAGCCGGGCTCCGCGATGAGGTTCGACGAGGACTACTGCGAGTGGGCCAACGGAGTCGTCGTCAACGCCTCGACGCCGATCCGGTTCAGGCCCTCGGCGCAGGCGGTCCCGGCGGCCGGTGTCGGGACGCCGATGTGGGTCACCCTCCTCGTCGTCAACCACTCGGGGGCCCCGTACGACCTGACGGCGTTCAGCGCCACCCTCCTCTCCGGGGGCCGGCCGGCGACCCAGATCGTCGACCCGCTCAACCGCCTCCAGGGCGTCCCCGGTGCCGCGACGGTGGCGAACGGTGCCGAGCTGGAGGTCCCGCTCGGGTTCTGGGTCGCTGACCCCGACGACATCGTGCTCGAGGTCGCCCCGGGCCGCGACTACGACTGCGCGTACTTCACCAGCTGAGGGTCGGGTCGGCGCTCAGCGCCCCGCGGGCCGTCGCAGGACGCGGCGGGCGAGCCGGGCCAGACGTCCTCGTCGACCGGCGCCGTCGGAGGCGCCCGGCCCGAAGAAGGCCATGTTCCTCGGCAGGTCCTGCGCGGCCACCCGCCCGGCGGGGTCGACGCCGTGCTCCATCATCCGCCGCGCCAGGTGCCCGGCCGCCGCCCGGGCCAGGTGCCCCGGCTCGTAGACGGTGCCCGTGGCATGCTCCCGGCGGTCGACCGGCTCGCCCGCAGCGCGTCGTCGCTCGATGTCGGCGTGGACGGCCCGCAGGCACGCCTCGTAGTCGCGGCGGTCGTCGAAGGCGGCGACGAGGACGTGCCGCCGCTCGTGGCGCTGAGGGTCGTAGCGGTAGTGCCGCACGACGTACCGGCGGATGCCGTCGTCCCCCACGTCGACCTCGGCCACGGCGCCAGCATAGGGGCTGGTCATCGGCCGAGCCAGGCTGCGCGACACGCCGAGCCGAGCCCCCGGCATCCGGTCGTCAGGGACCTGACCTGCGACTTTGCACTCCCTTGAGGTTCTTTGCGCGTTTCGCTTGCGGCGCAGGTCACAACTGCCGCATGATCATCCCTACATCTAGTGGTTACACCCGTGTAGTTCGTCCACATGTTGTGCACACGAAACAACCGTCGTCCACAGGTTGTTAACACCTTCGTCCACCGCGCGGTCCCCAGGGAGGGGTCAGCACATGCACTGTCCGTTCTGCCGGCACACCGACTCCCGGGTCATCGACTCGCGCACGACCGACGACG
The DNA here is from genome assembly GCA_963772645.1 of uncultured Actinomycetota bacterium. GTDB lineage: Bacteria > Actinomycetota > Actinomycetes > Actinomycetales > Dermatophilaceae > DASSQJ01. The sequence continues at coordinate 239,884 of CAVYYD010000015.1, read as the reverse complement.
GTGCGAGCATCCGCCGGCGCCGCCAGTGCCCCCAGTGCGGGCGCCGGTTCACCACCGTCGAGACCGCGAGCCTGAGCGTCGTCAAGCGCTCCGGCGCCACCGAGCCGTTCAGCCGCTCCAAGGTGCTCGTCGGCGTCCGGAAGGCCTGCCAGGGCCGACCGGTCACCGAGGACGACCTAGCCCTGCTGGCCCAGCGGGTCGAGGAGTCGATCCGCGGCCAGGGCAACGCCGAGATGGAGGCGCACGAGGTCGGGATGGCCGTCCTCGCGCCGCTCCGGGAGCTCGACGAGGTCGCGTACCTGCGCTTCGCGAGCGTCTACCAGGCCTTCGACTCGCTCGAGGACTTCGAGGCCGCCATCACCCTCCTGCGGGCCGAGCGCGACGCCACCGGGGAGGAGCCACAGGCCACCGCGCCTGTCACACCCCAGCAGTAGAAACACCCGTACAGGTCACCACGCCCCCGCGGGGGCAGAAGAGAGGGAACAGGAATGACCGAGACCGCCGGAGCACGTGCAGGTGCCCGCAAGTCCGCCGCCAAGGGCCGGGGGGTGAAGATCGAGCGGATCTACACCACCCCGGGCGTCCACCCCTACGACGAGGTGACCTGGGAGAAGCGCGACGTCGTCCAGCAGAACTGGAAGACCGGCGAGACGATCTTCGAGCAGCGCGGGGTCGAGTTCCCCGACTTCTGGAGCGTCAACGCCTCCACCATCGTCACGACCAAGTACTTCCGCGGCGCCGTCGGCACCGAGGCGCGCGAGACCGGGCTCAAGCAGCTCATCGACCGCGTCGTCCTCACCTACGTCAAGGCCGGCAAGGACCACGGGTACTTCGGCAGCCCCGACGACGCCGAGATCTTCGAGCACGAGCTGACGTACGCCCTGCTGCACCAGGTGTTCAGCTTCAACTCGCCGGTCTGGTTCAACGTCGGCACCACGAGCCCCCAGCAGGTCAGTGCCTGCTTCATCCTCTCCGTCGACGACTCGATGGACTCCATCCTCAACTGGTACAAGGAGGAGGGCTTCATCTTCAAGGGCGGCTCCGGCGCCGGCCTGAACCTCTCCCGCATCCGCTCCTCCAAGGAGCTGCTCTCCTCCGGTGGCACCGCCTCCGGCCCGGTCTCCTTCATGCGCGGCGCCGACGCCTCCGCGGGCACCATCAAGTCCGGTGGCGCCACCCGCCGCGCGGCGAAGATGGTCGTCCTCGACGTCGACCACCCGGACATCGTCGAGTTCGTCGAGACCAAGGCGCGCGAGGAGGACAAGATCCGCGCGCTGCGTGACGCCGGCTTCGACATGGACCTCGGCGGCAAGGACATCACCAGCGTCCAGTACCAGAACGCGAACAACTCGGTCCGGGTCACCGACGAGTTCATGCGCGCCGTCGAGGAGGGCAACGAGTTCGGCCTCACCTCCCGCAAGGACGGTTCGGTCATCGAGACCGTCGACGCCCGCGAGCTCATGAGCAAGATCGCCAAGGCGGCGTGGGAGTGCGCCGACCCGGGCATCCAGTACGACGACACGATCAACGACTGGCACACCAACCCCGAGACCGGCCGGATCACCGCGTCCAACCCGTGCTCGGAGTACATGTCGCTCGACAACTCCTCGTGCAACCTGGCCAGCCTGAACCTGCTGAAGTTCCTCCGCGACGACGACACCTTCGACGCGGCCACCTTCGCCGAAGGTCGTCGAGCTCGTCATCACGGCGATGGACATCTCGATCTGCTTCGCCGACTTCCCCACCGAGGCGATCGGGCAGACCACCGTCGACTACCGCCAGCTCGGCATCGGCTACGCCAACCTCGGCGCGCTGCTCATGGCCACCGGCCACGGGTACGACTCCGAGGGTGGCCGCGCGCTCGCCGCGTCGATCACCTCGCTGCTCACCGGCGCCGCGTACAAGCGCTCCGCCGAGATGGCCGCGGTCGTCGGCCCGTACACCGGCTACGCCCGCAACGCCGACGCGCACAAGCGGGTCATGCGCAAGCACGCCGCCGCCAACGACGCCGTGCGCACCGTCAACACGATGGACAAGGACATCCACCGGGTCGCCACCAAGGCCTGGGACGACGTCGTCAAGCTCGGCGAGAAGAACGGCTACCGCAACGCCCAGGCGTCGGTGCTCGCCCCCACCGGCACCATCGGCTTCATGATGGACTGCGACACCACCGGCATCGAGCCCGACTTCTCGCTCGTGAAGTTCAAGAAGCTCGTCGGTGGCGGCTCGATGCAGATCGTCAACCTCACCATCCCGCGCGCGCTGCGCAAGCTCGGGTACACCGAGGAGACGGTCGAGGCGATCGTCGAGTACATCGCCGACAAGGGCCACGTCATCGACGCTCCCGGGCTGAAGCCGGAGCACTACGAGGTGTTCGACACCGCGATGGGTGCCCGCGCCATCTCCCCGATGGGCCACGTCCGGATGATGGCCGCGGTCCAGCCGTTCCTCTCCGGCGCCATCTCCAAGACGGTCAACCTGCCGGAGACGGCGACCGTCGAGGAGATCGAGGACGTCTACGTCCAGGGCTGGAAGCTCGGCCTCAAGGCGCTCGCGGTCTACCGCGACAACTGCAAGGTGGGCCAGCCGCTCTCCGACGGCGGCTCGACCGCCAAGGACGCCGCGGCCGACAAGGCCAGCGCCGCGGTCAAGGCCGCTCAGGCCGAGATCGTCGAGAAGGTCGTCTACCGGCCGACCCGCGAGCGGCTGCCCGAAGCGCCGGCACTCCCAGACGACGTCGTTCACCGTCGGTGGCGCCGAGGGCTACCTCACCGCCGGCACCTACGACGACGGTCGGCTCGGCGAGGTGTTCCTCAAGTTCGGCAAGCAGGGCTCCACGCTCGCCGGCGTCATGGACGCCTTCTCGATCGTCACCTCGGTCGCGCTCCAGTACGGGGTGCCGCTGGAGACGTTCGTCGAGAAGTTCACGAACATGCGCTTCGAGCCGGCCGGCATGACCGACGACCCGGACGTGCGGATGGCGCAGAGCCTCATGGACTACGTGTTCCGCCGGCTGGCCCTGGACTACCTCGACTTCGACACCCGCTCGTACATGGGGATCCACACGGCCGAGGAGCGGGCCCGCCAGCTCGAGACCGGCTCGTACGCCCCCGAGGTCTCCGAGGATCGACGAGGAGCTCGAGGAGGAGATCGAGTCCCTGTAGCATGGGCATCGGCGCCGCGTCGAAGAAGGCCGAGGAGCCGGCCACCCCGGCCACTCCCGAGCAGGCCTCGGCCGACGCCGCGTCCGCCGCGACGGTCGCCTCCGGCTCCGGCGCCGCCTCGGCCCGCGAGGTCTCCGCCGAGATCCACTCCTCGGCCGACCTCCTGGCCGCGTTCGGCGACTCCAAGGCCGCCGACGCCCCGATGTGCCTCACCTGCGGCACGAAGATGCGCCCCGCCGGCTCCTGCTACGTCTGCGAAGGCTGCGGCAGCACCTCCGGCTGTAGCTGACCGGTCGCGAGCCGACGCACCCGTCGCCCCGGGCTCCTCTCGAGGAGCCCGGGGCGACGGGTGTTTTCGCGATGGGTGACATTCTGCCTATCTGGTGAGGCGTTGGTGAGACCTAGCCTGCGAAGGCTGGATCTCATCCGTCACGCAACCCGCAGGAGCACATTGTGAGAAGACCTCTCGTCACTGTCGCCCTGGCCACCGCGTCGCTCGCGCTCGCACCGGTGGTCGCCATCGCCTCGCCGTCTGACGTCCAGGCCAACAATCCCCAGGTCGCCGGGGTCAGCGACTCGAACACCTCGGCCGTGTTCCCGACGAACAAGCAGAACGAGCCGAGCATCGCGGTCAACCCCATGGACTCGAGCCACCTCATCGCCGGGTCGAACGACGAGCAGAAGCAGCCGGCGTGTGGCCAGGGCCGCGGTCCTGATGCCCTCCCGTCAGACTGCGGGTTCGTGTTCGGCGTGGGGACGAACGGCATCTACACCTCCTCGGATGGGGGCGAGAGCTGGACGAACCGCGGTCTCATCGACGCCCAGTCCGGGTGGCCGGTGAAGGACGTGATCTCCGACGGTGACCCGGTCATCGCCTACGGGCCGAAGCCGGATGCCGAGGGGCACTACTCGTGGGCGAACGGCGAGCGTGCCTACTACGCCAGCCTGGCCACCGTGACCACGATGAAGGGCTACGAGTACATCATCGTGTCCCACTCCGACGACAACGGCGCGACCTGGTCGCCGCCGACGACCGCGTCCACCCGCACGAACGCTGCGCAGTTCAACGACAAGAACTGGATCACCGTCGACGACAACGCGTCGAGCCCGTACTTCGGCCAGGTCTACGTCTCGTGGACGGCCTTCCGGTCCGCGACGGTTCGGGGCTACGGCAACGAGCCGGTCATGGTGTCGGTCTCCACGGACGGCGGCGCCTCCTTCGGGAAGCCCAAGCAGCTCTCGCCCGCCGGCAACAACGGCACCTCAAACGGTCGGCAGGGCACGTCGAGCAGCGTGGGCCCGGACGGCACCGTGTACATCGCGTTCGAGCAGGGCCACTCCCAGGTCGTGACGGTCTCCGGTGACGGCGGACGGTCGTGGACCCGGCCGATGACCGTCGGGCCGGTCGCGGACATCCAGGACCCGATCCCTGGCGCGAACTTCCGCACCGACTCCTTCCCGGTCATCGCGGCCGACCCGTCCCGGTCCGGCGTCGTCTGGGCCGCGTGGTCGACGCTCACCGCCGACGGCGGTCGGATGGTCGTGACGTCCTCGACCGACTCGGGCCGGACGTGGTCGACGCCTCACCAGGTCGGCGGGGCCGATCAGGGGTACGCGTTCTTCCCCGGCCTCGATGTCGCACCGAACGGGCGGGTCGACCTCGCCTGGCAGGGCCTGATGGCCAGCGACCCCAAGACGTTCGGGACAGGAAAGGCCACCATCGACGCGTACTACTCGTCCCTGGCACCCGATGGCACGACCTGGAGCAGCCCGTGAAGATCAGCTCGGCGTCGAGCGACCCGGCGGTCAGCGCGCAGAACAACCTCGCCCGCCAGTTCTGGGGCGACTACAACACCCTGGTGTCGAGCGACTCTGGCGCGTGGTTCATCTACACCGACTCGCGCAACGGCGCCGGCTGCCCGGCGGTCGACGACTACCAGCTGTACCTCGCTGGGCTGACCTCGACGCCGGTCGACAAGCCCGCTCCGCCGAACGACTGCACCGACTCGCAGTTCGGCAACACCGACATCTACGTGTCGATGGTGAAGGCCGGCAACTGACGCCGCGAGGGCAGTGGGCCGGGCGGCAACGGCCGTCCGGCCCACTCGAGCCCTGCAAAATTCCGCTCCAGGGCTCTCCAGCTAGCTGGCCCTGGAATACCCGACTTCGAGACGCGCTCGCTCATGGGGACCCATACGGTCGAGGGGGCCAAGCCCGTGCCCTGCGTGCATCGGTTCTCACGACGCTGACGACAAGCGGTCAACGTGTTGTACCCCGCTCTGGAAATGCGGAATGCCACCGCCCAGGGGCTCTACCTTGACCGCGTGAACCGCTACGCAATCATCACGGCTGCGGCCGCAACATCCATCGCCCTCCTGCTCTCCGGCTGCGGTGCCGAAGAGAGTCCTGCCGACACGAGTGCGGGGACCGCGACCTCTTCAAGTAATGCCCCGGCCGCTTCTTCCAGCGCGCCGGCCCCCGAGACTGCGCCGGTGGAGCAGGATGCAACGGCAGTGGCCGAGCAGAACAAGCAGACTACGACGACCAAGGTCGTGACGATCACTGAGGACAACGACCCGAACAACCTGATCGGTCGGCCCAACGGCTACGTCAGCGCCGCCGTTCTCTACGACTCCAACGCCACCTGCACGGAGCTCGGTGTTTCGTGCGGCGCGACGGTCGAGGTCTGGTCCGACGCCGCCGCCGCCAAGGCCAGGTCGGAGTACATCCAGGCCATCCTCAAGGACGCACCAGTACTCGGTAGCGAGCTCCACACCCTGAACGGTGCCGTCCTCCTGCGCGTCGACGGAAAGCAGCTCAAGCCCTCGCAGGCGAAGGCCTACGCGGACGCCCTCTCAACCAGTAGATCCGGGCTCCTTTCGACGGCCTCTGTCTGAACGTCCTTCGAGGCAGTGTCTCTCGCCTCACATTTCGAGCGACGGCGGGGTGGGAGACCTACGGGTACCCCAACCAGAGCCAGTGCATCGCTAGCGTCGTAGCCAAAGAGAACGCGGGGAAGTAGCAGTCCAGACGACCCGTATGGCCGCTCCTCCGGGAGCCAAGTGCCCTCTCCCGCTGACGGGAGGGGGCGCTTGTATGGGCTGTGGCCGAGGGACGGCCCGGTCAGCAACGGCGACTTGCGCGGGGGCGCTGTTCACGTAAGAGGCCCGCATTGCGTCGTGGGCGCTTGAACACCTGATGGCCCCGATGGCCGCCTCATTGAGCTGCGAGCCCCCGTGGCGGTCTAGGCCCCCGGACCCCATGTGACGCGGCAGGGGGCCGGGCAGTAGCAGGATCGCTTGCTCTGTCGGGCGCTACTCCACGCGACGTGTCGACGGGATGTTTCGCGGCCGACTTCTCGATCTTCGCCAGAGCCGCGGCCCCCAAGGCGACCCCGCACTGATCGGCGAGCCCAACGAGGTATATCAGCACGTCCGCGAGCTCATCGGCCACTCGCGAGTGGAGGGGCTCCTCGGCGATGAGCTCCTTCGCGTGATCGGCCGGCAGCCACTGCAGGAGCTCGGCGAGCTCGCCTACCTCACCGACCATCGCGAGGAGTACCGACTTCGGGTCCTGGAACTTCTCCCAGTCGCGCTCCTCGCGGAACGCACGGGCTGCATCGCGAATCGTCTCGAGGTCGGACACAGTCGCGAGTATGCCGCGTGCCCTCGTTGAGTCAGGAGACGCCCCGACTACAGTGCTTGAGGTAATCGCGGCCCGACGGGCTTCCGGTCACGGATATGCCCCCACCCGCACGGATCGATTCGTGCTGCCTGGGGTTCTCTCTCGTGACGCTGTACCGGACGTCAGTCGCCGGCTACTCGGCTGTGGAACGGCACATCGCCGACCTCCTCTCGGAGCAGATGTCGATCAGGACCGGCCACCGGGCGTCCGCCGGCGAGCGGCGGTCGTGGGAGCGCAGCCTGCCAGCCCTGCGTGCGGACCTCATCGCAGCGGGTCTTGAGGACGTCGAGATGCTCTTCGAGTACCAGCTTCCACTGACGAGCAAGCGGGCCGACGTCGTTCTGGCCGGCCAGCACCCCGTGACGGGCGGTCCGTCCTACCTCGTCGTCGAGCTGAAGCAGTGGAGTCACGCCGAGCGTTACGAGGACAGCGACGTCCTAGTTCGTGTCGAGCAGTACGGGGAGCGGCCCGTCACCCACCCGGCGCTGCAGGTCCGCGACTACTGCGACTACCTCCTCGGCTTCACCATGAGCCTCGCGGACGACGCCAACTCAGTCGCTGGGGCGGCCTACCTCCACAACGCCACGGATGACGGTGTCGCTGACCTGTTCCGGCTGCCAGGCCACGATCACGGCAGGCTCTTCACGGGCCAGCGGCGCGGTGAGTTCCAGGAGTTCCTGCGCCAGCGGCTCGCCTCGGGTGTGAGCGGGGCCAAGTACGCGGACGAGCTCCTGAACAGCCGCCTCGCCCCTTCGCGACAACTCCTCGCGGTGGCGGCGGAAGAAGTGCAACGACGCGAGATGTTCGTGCTCCTTGACGAGCAGCGAGACGCCTTCAACTATGTCCTGCACGCCGTCGAGCGCGCGCGACGCGCTGACACCAAGACTGTGGTCATCGTCTCCGGTGGCCCGGGGAGCGGAAAGAGCGTCATCGCCCTCTCGTTGCTCGGCGAGCTGTCACGTCAAGGGCGGACCGTCTTGCACGCCACCGGTTCACGCTCCTTCACCCAGACGCTGCGCAAAGTGGCCAGCAAGCGCGCTCCGCGGGTGCAGAAGATGTTCCAGTACTTCAACTCGTTCATGACGGCCGTGCCCAACGACCTGGATGCGCTGATCCTCGACGAGGCCCACCGCATCCGGGAGACGTCTGCGAACCGCTGGACCAAGGCGGAGCACCGCACCGGGCGTCCGCAGATCGAGGAGCTCCTCGACGCCGCGAGGGTGCCTGTTTTCCTGCTCGACGAGTACCAGGTGGTCCGACCGGGGGAGCAGGGGACCGTCGAGGACATCGCCTCGCATGCTGAGCGGCGCGGGATGGGAGTCGTCAAGATCAACCTCGACGACCAGTTCCGGTGCGGGGGCTCAGAGGTCTACGTGGACTGGGTCAAGCGGCTTCTCGGACTCGAGCAGGGCGGTCCTATCGCTTGGGTTGGCGATCCTCATTTCGACGTCACGGTCGTCGACAGCCCTGCCGAGATGGAGCAACTCCTCAAATCGCGGCAAGACGCTGGCTACTCAGCGCGGATGGCTGCCGGCTACTGCTGGCCATGGAGCGACCCCCGGCCTGACGGAACGCTCGTCGACGATGTCCGAGTCGGAGCGTGGTCCAGGCCGTGGAACCTCAAGGGTGAGCGTTCCGTCGGCGGAGCTCCCGCTGCCGCCCTCTGGGCCACGGATCCCGCCGGCTTCGGGCAGGTCGGCTGTGTCTATACCGCTCAAGGATTCGAGTACGACTACGCCGGCGTGATCCTCGGCCCGGATCTCGTGTGGCGCGAGGATCGCTGGGTCGCAGTTCGCGACGCGAACAAGGACCCGGACTTCCGCAACCGGACGAGGGTCAGCCCCGTCGACTTCGACCGGCTGGTCCGCAACGTCTACAAGGTGCTCCTCACCAGGGGAATGAGGGGTGTCGCAGTCTTCTCGCCGGACGCGACCACGCGTGAGTTCCTGCGCACGCTCACCGAGTAGCCTCGCCTCGTCCGCCTCGTCCGCCTCGTCCGCCTCGTCCGCCTCGTCCGCCTCGTCCGCCTCGTCCGCCTCGTCCGCCTCGTCCGCCTCGTCCGCCTCGTCCGCCTCGCCCGCCTCGGTTGCACGGGTTGAACGGACGAGATCACCGGTTACCTTGCCACGATCGACGCGAAGGTCGACGACGTGTTGCGCGCCCAAAAGGACTCCGCCCGTGCGGAGAAGTTGGAGGGCAAGACCAACATCGGTCACCTCGCGAAGGCGTCGAAGGACGCCGAGGCCGTGGTTCAGGAGTGGCTGGCAGTCCTGGCACGTTGCTTCCAGCTCCAGGAAGCCATCGCGGTCCTCGAGCTCGATCGAGTGCTCGATTCGGCTCCGGAAGAGTTGGACAACCACCGGCTCGCCCTTTGCGCCGCTCGGCAGAACCGGTTGGACCTCATCTCGGGGAGTACCCGCCGCCTGATGGACCGCTTGGACGCCGCTGGCGGTATGGCCAATACGAAGGTGCTCTTGCACCCGACCGCCGCAGGATCAGTGGTGCGATCGAGCAACCAGGTCGCTCTCACGGTCGTCGACGTCCAGGAGCGACTCGGGATCACTGGTGGTCGGGAGTCGTTGGAGGCGAGGCGATGGACGGACGCTGCCGCAGAGGTGAAGGTCAAGGCGTTCGAGGCCGGGTCGGACGGCATCGATGCCGCTAAGCGCTTCGGCGACGAGAGTTTCGGCCGCGCCAAGTCAGTGACTGGCCGTTTCTCCAGCGGGTTCGCCGAGCGAACGCGCCGTCGACGGACGGACGACCAGAACGGTGGCGAGGAAGGCTGACGTCAGCGACCAGCGGCCACGTGAGAAGCACACTCACGCAACTGTGGCGAGGAGTGACTCGAGGTGACGCTCGAGCGCTGAGGTGGTGCCTCTATCGGGGTCAGGCGGATCGCTACCCCACCCGAGAAGTGGCGGCGCCAGTGACCGGTAGGCGTGCCCAGCCGGAGTCTTGATCTCGATCTCGCGCGGCGAGCCTCGGACGACGTGGACCTGCCAGCCGGGGGCTTCCTTGACCTGGTTGCAGCGGGCGCACAGGCCCGAGCCGTTCGTGTAGCTGGTCGAGCCGTCATCCCGGGCGGGGTGGGTGTGGTCCGCCTGGACGATCGGGGCATCGCACCACGGCGTGGCGCAGACGTCGTCGCGCAGGACGAGCATCCGGCGCAGCAGCCCGGTGAAGAGCCGCCGGCGGCTGTCCATGGCGACCAGGTCGCGCCCGTCGGGGGAGGTGTAGAGCCGGCGGAGCCACACCGAGCCCTCGTCGGCGCCGCGCACCCATGCGCGGGCGACCGGCGCCGGGACCGGGCCGTGGCTGGGGATGCGGGCGGGCTCCATCACCGACCGGTCGGGGTCGCCGGTGCCCAGCAGGGCGCGGTCGGTGACGACGAGGTGGACCTCGACCGGCTGGACCTGCCCGACCGCACGGCCGGACAGGAGGCGGGTGGCGGTGTCGGCCATGACCGCGCCGACGCCGCGACCCTCGGGCTCCTCGTCGAGCGCTTGGCCGCCGACAACAGCGTGAGCGCGGGCGCGTAGGCAGGCATACGCGCCGACGGTGTCCCGCAACGGAGCCAGCACGGTGAGGTAGGCCATTCCGTCCGGGGCGGGCCGGACCGTGACCCGGCGGGAGGCGGCGGCGGCCTCGATCCGCCGCACGACGGAAGCCGCGTCGAGCTCGGCGGCGACCCGGCGGGCCGCCCGGCCCAGCGCCCGGGGGGAGAGCCGACCGCCCAGGGCTGCCAGGCGCCGGTCCACCTCGGCCCGGTCCTCCCGGGTGAGGGTGGCGGTCTCGCGGGCGACCTCGACCGCGTGCCGCTCGCCGATCTCCCCGCGGGTGAGGGCGGCCATGGTGGTGGGCATCTCGTGCACCAGGACCCGGGAGAGCCCGACAAAGCGGTCACCCAGGGTGGGGGACTCTCGCCGGGCCAACGCGACCTCGGACCCGACCGACCGCGCTGCGTCCTGCGGGCGTGTCGCCTCGCGTGACTCGCGAACGGCGTCTACTGCGCGGGCCTGGGTCGCGCTGGTACCGCCCTTGAGCCGCTCCAGCTCGGTGACGAGCTCCAGCCGCTCGGCGTCGGTCAGCTCGTCGACGGCGATCATGGACAGGCGCTCGCGGAAGAGCGCGACCTCGGCCGCAGGGGACAGGCGCGGCAGGGCCGCCTCGGACTCGAGCGCTGCAGCGGTCACGACCTCCTCCTTCCCCGTCCCACCACACGCTACAGAAGGCCACTGACACTGTCCCGCAACGAGATTCAGCATGGGGACGGCCGCCGATTCGGCTGGACCTGTGGACAGAGTTCGCCCAGAGTCAGGGGGCGTCGTTCCCGCCAGGAGCGTGCTTTGTGAAGACCAGGACCGGGTCCGCCACGGCTCCTTCGACTGCGGCCGACAGCACCCGCCGGTAGGCGTCGACCTGGGGCTGGTAATAGGTCGTCCGGGCTGGGATGGCGGCGTCCGGGATGTCGTCGGTCTTGTAGTCGACGATGACGAGGGAGCCGTCGTCCTCGCGGTAGACGAGGTCGACGAACCCCTCGAGGACCGTGCCGTCCTCCTGCAGGGTCCCGACGTACGACTCGCGCCAGTGCTCGCGCTCGGCGGCGCGGCGGACGACGTCGTGGGCGAGGGCCGAGCGGGCCAGGGCGGTGACGAGGTCGGTGAACTCGACGACGCCCTCGGCGACGCACTGGGCGGCGACCGCGTCCTCGAGCCCGGCGCCGGTCCGCAGGTCGACGGACTGGAGCACGCCGTGGACGGCCCGGCCGATCGCCGACCCGTAGCGGCCCTTGGCCCACGCCGGGTGCTCGACGTCACGGGCGCCCTTCGCAAGGCCCGCCGCGACCTCCTCGCCGGTCGTGTCGGCTTCCTCCTCGGCAGGTGCAGGCACCGACGCCGGCACCGCCACCTGGAGGGCGTCGGGGTCGGTGCCCTCGAGCCCGGACGCGCTGATCGCCGGCACCCGCCGGCTGGCCTCCGCCGAGGCACGCACCCGCGCTAGCCACTCCTCGAGCTCCGGCGGCGGGGTGACCTCCCGACGCTCCCGGGCGGGGAGGGCGACATCGCCGTCCCAGGCCAGCTGCACGGCATCCGCCGCGGTGGCGGCACCCGCCTCGGCGAGGTGCGTGGCGTTCGACCACGAGGTCGCGCTCGGCGGCGTCTTCCCCCGGTGCAGCGACACGACGAGGTGGTCGCGGGCCCGGGTCGCGGCGACGTAGAGCAGCCGCATCCGCTCGAGGTCGCTCATCTGCTCGTCGAGCGGCTGCTGCTCGGCGAAGTCCTGGGTCTCGATGCCGCTGCCGACCTTCACGGCGAAGTCGTCGTCGGTCCACAGCAGCTGCACCCCGCGGCCGCGGTTCGGGGCCGAGCGACATGCCGGAGAGCACCACCATCGGGAACTCCAGGCCCTTGGCCGCGTGGATCGTCATGATCCGCACCGAGTCGACGTCGGTCTCCGGCAGCACCGACTCGGCCACCCGCGAGCCCTCCGAGCTCTGCGCGGCCGCCCACGCGAGGTAGGCCCGCAGCCCGCCGTGCTCGGACTCCGACCACGCCCGCGCCTGGTCGATGACGAACCGCAGCCGGCGCCACGCATCCCGCGGCGCGCGGCGAGAACACCGCGACCTCGAACATCCGCCGGTCGGTGGCGATCCGGCCGAGGACCTCGCTCGGCGTCATCCACCGCGCGTCGTAGTGCAGCCGCTGCAGGTACCGGATGCCGGCGCCCACCGGGTGCTCGGCGGCGTCGTCGTCGAGCGGGGCGAGCAGCGAGAACGACCCACCGCGCTGCTTCCACGTCCACAGGTCGTCGTCGCCGCACCCGAAGAGCGACGAGCGAAGCGCGGTGACGAGGGCGAACGAGTCGGAGGGGTCGGCGACGGCTCGCGCCGCGGCGAAGAGGTCGCGCACCTCTTGCGCCGAGTAGACGAGCGAGCTCGACTCGGTGCGGTACTCGACCCGGGCCGCGTCGAGGGCGTCCTCGAGGAAGGGGAGCGAGGTCCGGGCCGGGACGAGGATCGTGATGTCGCCAGCGCGCAGCGGCCGCCACTCCCGGACCGGCTCGCCGTCGGCGTCGTGCCCGACGACGGCCTCGGTGCTCCACCCCTCCTCGAGGGCGGTGACGATGGCGCGCGCCACGTCCGCCGCCTCGCGCTCGCGCACCTCCGCCGCCCGGCAGGCCGTCGTGGGCGGCCGCCCCGAGCACCGCGACCGGCGGGCCGGCGGTCGGGCCGGGGCGGTGGTCGTCGAGGCCCTCGTAGGCGGGCTGTCTGCCGGGGTCCTCGGCGATGAGCCGCTCGAACACCGCGTTGACCCAGTCGAGGATGGGCGCGCCGGTGCGGAAGTTCGTCGTCAGCGTGACGTCGCCGCCGAGGACCTCCCGCGCCCGCAGGTACATGCCGATGTCGGCCCGCCGGAACCGGTAGATCGACTGCTTCGGGTCGCCGACGACGAAGATCGACCCGGGCGGGACCGTCGACGTCCTCCCAGCGCTCGGCGCCGGCGGCCGCGCCGCCGGCGATGCGGACGGCGATCTCGATCTGGATGGGGTCGGTGTCCTGGAACTCGTCGAGGAGCAGGTGGGTGTACCGGGTCTGGAGGGTGCGCGCGGACCTCGGCGTTGTCGCGCAGCACGTCGCGCGCGAGGACGAGCAGGTCGTGGAACTCGAGCTCGCCGGCGGCGCGGCGCTGCTCGGCCGACTCCAGCACCCGCTCGCCGCACCAGCGCACGACGGCGCGCAGGGCGCTGTCGCTGACCTGCGCCACGACCTGCGCCACCTCGCGCCGCCCACGCCTTGCAGTCGCTCCGCAGGCCGTCGAGCCGACCGCCCCAGTTGCCGCTCCGGCCGTAGCGACCACTTGAGCCTCTCGGCCTGGCGCAGCACCGGCGACGGTGGCGCGCGGGTCCTGGCCGGCGGCGTCGAGGTCGTCGACCCACACGCGCAGAGCGCGGCGAGGTTGGCGAGGAACTTGTCCTCGGCATCCGTGCAGTGGTCTCCCGCGGCGACGAGCCGGCGCGCCTCGGCGAGGATGCCGGCCACGTCCGGCGCGGTGAGCGGCTCGGGGGCCGGCCCGCGCAGGACGTGGGAGCGGACGAGGTCCCAGTCGCCGTTGAGCCTCACGATGATGCTGCGCAGGTGGTCGAGCGTGATGCCGACGGCGAACGCGAGCTCGAGGGTCAGGGCCATGCCCTCGTCGTCGAGCAGCTCGCTGCGCAGCTGCGCCCACCGGGCCTCGAACGCCACCGAGGAGCCGACCTCGTCGAGCACGCCGAGCAGCGGCGGGATGCCGGCCTCGATCGGGTGCTCGGTGAGGATGCGCTGGGCGAACGAGTGCAGCGTGCCGATGGCCGCGAGGTCGAGGCCGTCGAGGGCCGCCTCGGCCCGCTCCCGGGCCTCCGGCCGGGTCGTGTGCCGCGCGGCCTGCTCGAACCGCTCGCGCAGCCGGTCGCGGAGCTCGGCCGCGGCCCGCTCGGTGAACGTCACCGCCGCGACCTGCTCGATCGGGATGCCGTCCTCCACCACCAGCTGCTGCACGCGGGAGACCAGCGCCTGGGTCTTGCCCGAGCCGGCGCCGGCGTCGACGAACAGCGTGGATGCCGTGTCGTGCCGGATGCGGTCGCGCGCGTCGGCGTCGCGCAGGTCGTCAGCGCGCCGCATCCGCGTCTCCGTCCCGCTCGGCGCCGCCGCCGGGCGCATCCTGCGCGACCGCGCCCTCGACGAGCGCCGCGAAGCCCGCGAGCTCGGGGGCGAGGCGCTTGCGTTCCCAGGCCCGGCGCACCTCGCCGTGGCCGAGCCCGTCCGGGTTGCAGTACGGGCACTGCACCCAGAGGAAGTCCGGGCTCTCGGGCGCCCGGGCCGGGAACGCGCCGCGCGCGAGGCCGCCGACGAGCGACCCGACGGTGGCGGCGTAGGTCGCGTCGACCTCGGGCGTGAGCGCCACCTCCACCCGCTCCCGGTGCTTGTGGACGAACCAGTACAGGGCGCGGACCGGCGTGTCGGGCTGCGCCGTGCGCGGCGCGGGCCGCCATGCGCGTAGACCGGCAGCTGGAGCTTCTCGCCGGCGGCGACGGGGTCGGTCCTTGAGCGCCTTGGAAGGTGCGCGCGCTGCCGGTCTTGATGTCGGTGACGAGGATGGTGCCGTCGCGCGCCTCGTCGACCTTGTCGGCCGAGCCGCGGAAGGCGACGACACCGCCATCCGGCAGGGCGACGGTGACCGGGTCGGTGCCGTGCAGGCCGAACGGCAGCTCGCTGGCGACCACGCGGGCGTCGTGCTCGGCGCGCCAGCGCGTTGTCGTCGTCGACCATCCAGCTCAGGGTCGTCAGGATGCGCAGGCGCTCGACCGGCCAGAGCCGGGGGTGGCCGACCTTCCCCTCGGCGGCGTAGCGGTCGGCTGTCGCCTCGCCGATCTCCCGGAGCCGCTGCCGCTGGGCCTCGGTCCACGGCTCGCCGTAGCCGGGCAGCTCGCCGCGCTCGGCCGCCTCGGTGACGAGCCGGTCGAAGGACTCGTGGACGATGTTGCCGACGTCGAGCGGGCTGATCTGCGACGGCCTCCTCGGGCGACTCGACCGGCTCGACGTACAGCATCCGCTGGACGAACCACGCGTGCGGGCAGATGGCGTACCGCTCGAGCGAGGTGGGGGAGACGAGGCGCTCGCCGGTCGCGAAGTCGGGGAGCGCCGTCGGCGCCGGCGAGGTTGCCGTCGAAGCGGGTGAACCGCTCGGAGCGCGCGGGCCTGCTGCGAGCTCGCGGGCCGCGGCGACGACCGGGTCGTCCGAGTCGCGGCGTGGCCGAGGCCTGCCGCATCGCCCACTCCTGCCGGGTGCTCGGCTGCTCGGCCGTGAGGACGGAGGCGGCGAACGACGGCGAGCTGTGCAGCCATCCCTCGCGAGGCGTCGACCCCCTCGGCCCACTTCGTCGCCGCGAGGTTCGGGTTGCCGCTGAGGTCCCGCAGGGAGGGGAGGAGCCACCGGCTCGGGAGGCGCTCGCTGCTGCGCCGCAGGTCGCCGCGCGGGAAGCTCGCCGTGACCCGGGGCGCGACGTCGAAGGCGGCGAGGAGCTGGCGGTGCTTCGTGTCGAGCGAGGCGCGGGTCGACGGGAGCTGACCGTCGGATGCCGCGCGCACCCGTTCGGGGAGGAGGGAGTCCTCGTGGAGCCGGCCGGGGTAGAGGTCCTCGGAGAGCCCGACGACCCAGACCTCGTCGAGGTCGAGCCCGACGGCCTGCGAGAGCGGCGCGACGAGCACGCCCTCGCCGAAGCGGCCGACCCGGGGGAGGGCCGACTCGAGCTCGACGCCGAGCACCTCCTCGAGGCCGAGCAGGGACGGGGCGAGGCCCTGGGTGTCGAGGGCGGCGAGCCCGGTGAGGACGCGCTCGAGCGACGCCGAGGGCGTACTGCTCCTCGAGGGGCAGCCGCTGCCGGCGCTCCTCGGTGAGGACGTCGGCGAGCAGCCCGAGGGCCCACTGGCCGAGGGCGTGCCAGTTGCCGGCCTCTCCGGCGTGCGTCGAGCCGGCGCTGGAGCTCGGTGACGAAGGCGAGGAGCTGCTCGCCGGCCTGGGCGCTGCGCCGGGCGTGGGCGCGGCTGGACTCGTACTCCGCGGTCTCGGCGGCCCGCTCGAGGCGCTCGACGTAGCCCTCGAGCTTGGCCTGCCAGTCGGCGCCGCCGACGACGCCCGCCTCGCGGGAGGCGCGCTCGAACCGGGCGACGCTGACCCGCTCGCCGGCGAAGGTGGTGAGCGGCACCTCGCCGAGGGTCCGCATCACGTCGGCGCGGCGGAAGCCGGTGCGGGCGGTCTCGAGCAGGCCGAGGAGGAACCGGGCCGTGGCGCGCTCGGCGACCGGCCGCACCCCGGCGCCGTTGACGGTGACGTCGGCCGCGGCGAGGTGCTCGTGGAGCAGCCGGGCGTAGGGGGAGGCGTTGGAGTAGAGCACCGCGAGCCGGTGGGCGGGGTGCTCGCGGAGCGCCGCGACGACCTCGCGGACGACGCAGCGCACCTCGTCGTCGGCGTCGGAGGCCGTGAGCACCCGGTGGGCCGTCGGCTGGTGCGCTCGGTGGTCGGAGGCGGGTGGGGTGGCGCCGGCGGCGGACACGGCATCGAGCACGGCGGCATCGGCGCGGGCCTCCCCGGTGAGGCGCGGCGACGACGTGCAAGGTGGCGAGGTGTCGGCGAGGGCGCGCAGCATCCCGGTCTCGGCGCGGTCGAGGTCCTGGGGGAGGTAGAGGACGAGGGTGCCGAGCTCGTCGGTGCGTTGCCGCTCCCGAGCGCAGCAGGCGGGCCGCGGTGTGCAGGAGGTCGGTCGCTGTCGTAGAAGCCGTCGAGGAGCCGGTCGCGGGTGGCCTGGTGCAGGCGGACGACGTCGGCGGCGAGCGACGGAGACCCCGACGAGGTGGGGGAGGGCGTCGGCGTCGACGTCCCGCAGGGCGCGGTGCGACCGTGCGAGGGCCCGGGCGGTGGCGGGGTGCTGGGCGACAGGTTCGAAGACGCCCGGGTCGGCGTCGAGGCAGGCGCGGACGGCGGCGGCGGTGAGTGCCGCGGTGGCCGGGCGGCGGCCGGCGCCGGCGAGGACGGGGCCGGCGAGCTGCTCGGCGAGGTGGCGCAGGGTGGTGAAGCGGATGGCGGCGATGCCGCGGCGCTCCGGCGCCAGCCCGTGGGCGAGGAACCGGCGGGCGACGATGCCGGCGATGTTGTTCGGGACGAGGACGGTGACGGGGCTCATCGGGTCGTCGGCCTTGGCCTCGGCGACGACGTCGCGGAGCGCGGCGAGCGCGTCGGAGCCGTAGCGGACCCACCTCACCGAGCAGTCACCATCCCCTCCTCGCCGGTCCCTTCTCGCACGCTATCGCCGGGTCCTCAGGCCCTGCCGCCGGTTCGGGCCGCGAAGTCGCTCACGCTGCGGCCGGTGGCGCGGTGGAACCGGGCGATGGCGTCCGTGAGGTGGCGCGGCACGAAGGGACCGGCGTCGAGGTCGAGCTCGGCGATGAGCAGGTCGCCGTCGAGGACGTACCGGAGGAACGTGGCGTCGCGGTTGAGGATGGCCACCTCGCGGTTCGCCGAGCGCGGCGAGCGGATGTCGTGGACGAGGACCGCGAAGATCCGGATCGTCGGCTCGCCCGGGAGGATCCGCACCCAGGCCGTGGCGCGCTCGAACCGGATCGGCCAGTCGCCGTCGTCGTCCCGCTGGGGCTTCTCGTCAGCACCGTGGCGAGGGTGCGGTCGACGAGGCGGCCAGCTCGTCCTCGCAGGTCGCCCGGTAGGCAGGTCGGGTCGACCGGCTCGAGGTCGCCCTGGCCGCAGGGCGACGGGACGTGCGCATCGGCGCCGTCGGGCGCGGGCGGCATCCCGGCGAGCAGGAGGGGGTGCACGACACCGAACCCCTCGCGCAGGACCTGCGACGACGGTGTGGGCCAGGCGGTCGCAGTCATCGGCGTCGACGTGGAGGTACCAGTTGGGGGCGTCGTCGTCGGGGTCCTCGCTCGGCGGGGAGAAGCCGAGAGCGGTGAAGAGGGCCGCGCCGGTCGGCACCCACCCGGGCCTCCGGCACGAGGAGCGTCGTCGCTGCTCACCTCGCAGCGGCGGGCGGACCCGTCGGCGAACGAGACGACCTGCACGTAGGGGCGGGCGCCCTCGTCGCTCTCCTCGCCGCGGGTCTGCACGAGCAGGCTCCGGCCGTCGCCGAGGCGCAGGAGGCGGCTCGCGAGCTCCTCCTCGAACCGGGTCCAGGCCTGCTCGATCTCGCGGTCCACGTCCACCCCGGACTGCTCGTTCCGTGCCATCCGCGCTCCCTCCGCCGTGTGCCCCCATCGTGACCATGGGGTCCAACACAGCGGGTGGGTCACTGAAGCCCGGGACCTTCGGTGGGCCCGAGCCGTAGGGTGGCGTCCGGAGGATCCGTGGAAGGGGGACTGGGATGGCGACGGGCGACGCACCAGCGGGGTGGTACCGGCAACCCGACGGGACGGAGCGGCACTGGACCGGCGCCGAATGGTCGCCGCACGTGCGTTCGGCCCCGAACCCGCCGCCGCCCGTCGCGAGCGGCGCCGTCGTCCCGGTGGCGCGCCAGCCCGTGTCCCAGGTGGCGCCGCTGATGCAGAGCCGGTACGGCTACCTCCCCGCACAGCAGGTCGCCCCGAAGAACCCGGCCCTTGCCGTCATCGCGTCCTTCTTCGTCCCGGGCCTCGGGCAGTTCGTCAACGGTCAGGGCGGCAAGGGAGTGGTCTTCCTGCTCTCCTACATCGCCAGCCTGGTCCTCATCCTGGCCTTCGTCGGGGTGTTCCTCGCACCCATCGTGTGGATCTGGTCGATGGTCGACGCCTACAGCGGCGCGCAGAGCTGGAACGCGCGCTACGGCATCCTCAGCTAGCCACGAGGAGCGACTCGGGGTTTGCTCGAGTCGCTCCCGGTCCGCCGCAGCGCCTGCGGGGGAACGGCCGGCACGCGACCTAGGCCGCCGGCGCGGCTCGGTGCCGCCGAGGACCGGGGCGGTCCCGTCCTGGTGTTGGACCCCGTTCCTACCGTGTGAGCGCACCTGTGCGCCATGACAACACCCATGAGGAGCAGATCACGATGGCAGAGACACCCGCTGGCTGGTACCCGCAAGAGGATGGCCAGCAGCGTTACTGGGATGGCGAGAACTGGACGGAGCACTTCGCTCCCGGCTCCTCGCGGGCACCGTCGGCCGACGGTCCGGGGGCCGCGACTGCTGCATCCGCCGGTCTCGACCCGCAGCCGACCGCGCCGCGGGGCGGGGGGCCCGTCGGATTCGTCAAGCGGCACAAGATTGTCTCGGGCGTCGTGGGGGGCGTCCTTGTCCTCGGGACGATCGGGGCGCTGGCCGGGGGAGGCGATGACACGACGAGCCTGACCGCGGTGGTCGAGACCGAAGTCCCCACCGCATCCCCGACGCCGTCCTCGACCCCGTCGGCGACCCCCGTCGAGACGACCGAGGCGGCCACGCCAACGCCCACCCCCACGCCCACGAAGACGAAGCAGCCCGAGCCGACGAAGGCAGCCGAGCCGGAGGGCACGGCAGCGCAGATGAACGCACTGCGATCTGCTGAGGACTACCTCTCGTTCAAGGGATTCTCCAAGGCCGGCCTGATCAACCAGCTGTCCTCGGAGTACGGGGACGGCTACGCCAAGGCGGATGCCACGTGGGCGGTCGAGCACCTCGATGTCAACTGGAACGAACAGGCTGTGCGCGTCGCCCAGAGCTACCTCGACATGAAGGGCTTCTCGCGGAATGGCCTCATCGACCAGCTGACCAGCGAGTACGGCGAGCAGTTCACCGTGAAGCAGGCCACCTACGCCGCTAACAAGGTCGGCCTCTGAGCTGAGTCCCGGGAGGGGCAACCTCGTCGACTCACCTGCGCCTCCCCGAGCCGGTGCCGGCATGGCGCCCAGTGAAAGGGGACACGTGGGGAACCCGGTGGGCAGCCCGGCGCTTCGCTGGTGGAGGAGACGTACCAGGAGGTGCGGGGTGTGGCGATCGGCGGGCGGACGCTCGAGTGGCACGGGCTGGTCCACCCGGCCGTGCGGCCGCCGTGGACAGAGGTCCATCGCGCGTGGCGGGAGAGCCGTCGCTGATCGTTCGGTAAGGGCCGCCGATCCGTCTGTGGATCCGCTTGTAATCGAACATGTGTCTGGTTACCATGGGTTCATGGAGCAGCGGCAGCCGATGAGTTTGGGGGAGCGCCTCTCCCGGATGGAGGCTGCCGCGGAGGCGTTGGACGGTCTGGACGAGGTACTGGTCCAGGCTTCCGGCGAGGAGCTGCCGGCGGTGATGTCACTGGCTGACCGTGTGGCCGCGAAGGCCGGGGCTGCGCGCGTGGTGGTGACGGCCGAGGCGGTGGCCCGGGGCGAGGTGGCCGAGTCCGGGATGAACGCGCACGCGTGGGTGCGCGAGCACGCGCCGTCGTTGCGGCAGGGCGGCGCCGGTCACGTGGCGTCGCTCGCGTCGGCGGTCGCGGCGCCGGCGGGGTCGCTGTCCGGGCCGCGGGCCGCTGCCGCGCTCGACCCGGGGTCGCCGCTGGCGATGGTGTGGTCCGGGGTGAGGGACGGGGCCGTGTCGCCGGCGCTGGGCACGGCGACCCTGCGGGAGGCCGGGCGGCTGGACCCGCTGCTGCGCGAGGAGGCGGTGCCGACGGTGACCCGGGCGCTGCTGGGGCTGGGGGTGGCGTGGGGGCCGGGGAAGATGCGCCGGCTGCGGCCGAGGCTGCTCGCCGAGCACGGGGTGCCGGGGGTGCTCGATGACGTGCAGGGGCGGCTCGCGCCCGCGGCCAGGTTGTCGGCGCCGTTCGTGGAGTCCGGGGACCTGACGGAGTACCAGCTGTGGATGACCCCGGAGCAGGCCGCTGCCCTCGAGGCCGCGGTCGGCCCGCTCAGCGCGCCGGCGCCGAACGCCGGGACGGGGGAGCGGGACCTGCGCCCGGGCCGGGCAGCGGCGGGTCGAGGCGCTGACCGAGGTGTGCCGCCGGTCCTCCGCGCTGGACGCCGGGGCCACAGGCGCCGACGGGGCCGGCGGGTCACCGGCGGCGGTGCACGTCGTGGTGACGCTGAGCGACCTGCAGGAGCGGATCGGCTGCGGTGAGGTGGTCGGGTCCTCGGCGACCGGGACCGTCCTGTCACCGGAGGTGCTGCGCCGGGTGTGCTGCGAGGCCGACCTGATCCCGCACGTGCTCGGCTCGGCCGGTGAAGAGCTCGACCTGGGGCGGGTGGTGCGGCTGTTCACCCGGGCGCAGCGGCGCCGGTTGTGGCGCCGGGACCGTGGGTGTACCTACCCCGGGTGCGGGGCGCCCGCGGCGTGGACCAGGGCGCATCACGTGGTCCACTGGGCCGACGGGGGCGCCACCGACGCCGACAACGCCGCCTTGTTGTGCCAGCGTCACCACACGTTCGTCCACTCCAGACGGCTCATCGCCCAGGTGCGGGGCCGACCCGACGAACGGGGCCGCTACGTCATCTGGGACCTCAGCCCCGGCAGCTACGACCGGCACCTCGAACGGCTCGAGGCGCAACGGTCGGTGCACGACCCGAGGCCGCTGTCCCCGGAGCGACTGCGCGAGCTGGTGCAGGTCGTGGCCAGCGGTGATGAGCTCGACGAGGTGCGGTGGGCCGAGCACCAGCTCATCGAGGCCACTGAGGCGATCATCGCCTCGGAGGACCCGCAGGAGAACCTCGTGTCCGACGACGTCTGGCTCGAGCCCCTCACCGAGTTCGAGGTGGCGAGCTGACGCCGACACGTCCGCAGCTCTGCCCTCGGCCACCCTGCGGCCGCCAGCACCGTGCATGAGGAGCCGTGCTCGAGGACCTGCTGCCAGCCCGGTCACGCCGTTCGGGTCCCCGCCGTACGCTGACGCCATGCCGGTCCTGGGCACCAAGGTGCGGGTGCCACGGCCGCGCCCGCGGCTCGTCGACCGGTCTCGGCTCACCGAGCGACTCGGCGGCGACGGCGGCGCCCACCCCCGGCTCCTCCTCGTCTGCGCTCCGCCCGGGTTCGGGAAGACGACCCTGCTCACCCAGTGGCTGGACCACGTCGGTGCCCGGCACGGCGCGGCGGACGGCGCGACACCGGGCACCGAGCCGACGCTGCGGGTGGCGTGGCTCTCCCTCGACCCCGGCGACGCCGACCCGCACCGGTTCCTCGCCCACCTCGTCGCGGCGGTGCGCGCCGCCCTCCCGGCTCCCGGCCCCGACACGGGCGCCGAGGCCCTCGGCCTGCTCGAGGCCGACCCCCGAGCCCCAGCCGAGGACGCGCTCGTCAGCCTCGTCAACGACCTCGACGCGCTGGCCGGCCGCACCGTCATCTGCCTCGACGACTACCACGTCGTCGACGCCGCGCCGGTCCACGACATCGTGGCCTTCCTCATCGACAACCTGCCGCCCCAGGTGACCCTCGCGATGACCACCCGCGCCGACCCGCCGCTTCCCCTCGCGCGGCTGCGGGCCCGCGGTGAGCTCGTCGAGGTGCGTGCCGCCGACCTGCGGTTCACCCAGGACGAGGCGGCGCGGTTCCTCAACGACGTCATGGGCCTGGGCCTGGGGGAGCGGCAGGTCGCCGCCCTCGAGGCGCGCACCGAGGGCTGGGTCGCCGGGCTCCAGCTCGCCGCGCTCTCGGCCACCCGCCGGGCCGCCGACGGGCCCGGGGTGGAGGCGTTCGTCGAGGACTTCACCGGCAGCCACCGGTTCGTCCTCGACTACCTCATCGAGGAGGTCCTCGACAGCCAGCCCGACGACGTCCGCTCCTTCCTCCTCGACACCTGCGTCCTCGACGAGCTGACCGGACCCCTCTGTGACGCGCTCACCGGTCGCACCGGCGGGCAGCGGGCCCTCGAGGCCCTCGAGCGGGCCAACCTCTTCGTCGTCCCGCTCGACGACGAGCGGAGGTGGTGGCGCTACCACCACCTCTTCGCCGATGCCCTGCGCGCCCGCGTCGCAGCATCCGAGCCGAAGCGGGTGCTGCGGCTGCACCGGCTCGCCGCCGGGTGGTACGCGGGGGAGGGGCAGCTCGTCGAGGCCGTCCCGCACGCCCTCGCGGGCGACGACCTCGAGCAGGCCGCCGACCTCATCGAGCTCGCCCTCCACGGCCTGCGCCGTCAGCGGGAGGACCGGCTGATGCGGGACTGGCTCCGGATGCTGCCCGAGGACGTCGCCCGCCGCCGTCCGCTCCTGGCCGCCCAGCTCGCCTGGGTCCGGCTCTCCGAGGGCGACCTCGAGGGCGTCGACGCCTGGCTCGAGGCGGCGGAGGCGGCACTGCATGAGCCCCCCGGGGCCGAGGCGACCGCGGCATCCGGGATGGGGGAGGCGGGCTACCCGGACTCCGTCCTGCGAGCCCGCGCGGAGGAGCTTGCCGGCGTGCCGGCGATGGTGGCGGTCTACCGGGCATCCATCGCGCAGGCCCGCGGCGACGTCGCCGGAACGGCCACCCATGCGCGGCGGGCCCTCGAGCTGGCCGCGCCGGGCGCCCACCTCTCCCGCGGTGCGGCGGGGGGCTTCCTCGGCCTCGCGGCCTGGGCGGCCGGCGACCTCGTGACCGCCGTGGACACCTTCGGCGAGGCCGTTCGGCAGCTGCGGGCCGCGGGCAACGCCAGCGACGCCCTCGGCGCGACCGCCGTCCTCGGAGCGATGTGGCTCGCCCGGGGCCGACCGGACGAGGCGCGCCGGCTCCTCGAGCGAGCCCTGGCCGCGGTCGCCGCCGCGCCGGGGTCACGGTCCTCGGTCGTCGGTGACCTGCACGTCGGCCTCGCCGACGTCCTGCGGGAGGAGGGCGAGCTCGATGCGGCCGAGGTCCACCTCGAGCGGGCCGCCGAGCTCGGCGAGCGGGGTTCGCTCCTGGAGAACCGGCACCGCTGGTACACCACCTCGGCCGGGGTCCTTCGGGCCCGCGGCGACCTCGACCGTGCCGCCGGGATGCTCGAGCAGGCCGCCGCGCACGTCATCCCCGGGTTCCTCCCCGACGTGCGACCCGTCGCCGCGCAGCTCGCCCGGGTCCGCGTCGCGCAGGGCCGGCTCGCCGAGGCCCGGGACTGGGCGCAGGAGCGGGGGGTCGCCGTCACCGACGAGCCGACCCACCTCGCCGAGTTCGACCGGCTCACCCTGGCCCGGCTCGTGATCGCCGAACACCGGGCCGGCGCGACCGGCGGCACCGGCGGCACCGGGGGCACCGGCGGCCCGGAGGGGCTCGAGGCGCTCGAGGCGCTGCTGCGGATGCTCGACGCGGTCGACACCGCGGCCACCGCCGGGGACCGGCAGGGCAGCATCGTCGAGACGCGCCTCCTGCGGGCCCTGGCGCAGGACGCGGCGGGTGAGCGCGAGGCCGCGCTGGAGGACCTCGAGCAGGCCCTGACCCTCGGGGTGCCACCCGGGTACCGCCGGCTCTTCCTCGACGAGGGCGACCCCGCCGGGGAGCTGCTCACCGCGCTGAGCACGCGGGGGAGCGGTGACGGCGTCGCGGCGGGCCACGCCCGCACCGTCCTGGAGGCCCGGAGGCCGGCGCCCCGGACGCGGCGGTCCACGGCACCCACCCGCACCGCCGGGGGGGCCCTCAGCGAGCGGGAGCGGGAGGTGCTGCGGCTCCTCGCCTCCGACCTCACCGGCCCCGAGATCGCCCGGCAGCTCTACGTCTCCCTCAACACGCTGCGGACCCACACCAAGCACATCTTCACCAAGCTCGACGTGACCACCCGTCGCGCCGCCGTCACCCGCGGCGCCGAGCTCGGGCTCCTCTAGTCCGACGGCGACCGCTGGCTCACCAGGGCGGTCACATCGTCGGGTGATGTGCGGTCACCACGTCGCTCCCTAGCGTCCTGCTCGAGGCCGGGCGACCGCCCGGCCGACCAGCGAGAACCAGGAGCCGACATGCAGATCACGAGCAGCACCCTCACCAGGGCCGCCGGAGCCGCGGCCGTCGCCGCCGGCGCCATCTTCGTCCTCGTCCAGGTGGGCCACCCGCCGGGCGGCACCTTCACCACCGAGACCGCCGCCTGGGTGGCCCGCAGCTGCGCCAAGGCCGTGATGGCCGCCCTCGCCCTCGTCGGCATCACCGGGATGTACCTGCGCCAGCACCGCCAGGCCGGCCTGCTCGGCCTCGTCGGGTACCTCGTCTTCGCGGCCGGCTACCTCCTGATGTTCGGCGTCGAGGTCGTCGCCGCCGCGGTGCTCCCCGGGCTCACCGGGCGGGAGCCGGCGTTCGTCGACGACGTCGTCGCCGCGGCCCTCGGCGGGACGCCGAGCGGGGACATCGGCGGGATGCAGGTGGTCCTCGGCCTCGGCGGCGCCGGGTACATGCTCGGCGGCCTGCTCTTCGGGGTCGCCCTGTTCCGCGCCGGCATCCTCGCCCGCTGGGCCGCGGCGCTGCTCGCCGTGAGCACCGTAGGAACCGCTGCGCTCGCCGTCCTGCCGGAGTCGTTCGACCGGCCGTTCGCCGTGCCGGAGGGCCTCGCGCTCATCGGTCTCGGGGTCTCGCTCTGGCGCCACCACCGCGACGGTGCCGTCCCAGCGGAGCAGGTGGCCGCCGCACCGGGTGCCGTCCCCGAGCCCGCACTCCGATGAGCACCCGGGTCCCCGCGGCGCTCGTCGCCCTGTCACTGGTCCCGCTGACGGCCGGAGTGCTGCGGCTGGTCCAGGTCGCCGGGGGGCCCGAGCTGCTGCCGGCCGACGAGCGGTTCGACGGCTTCCCGCTCGCTCTCGTCGCGCACATCGTCGGCGCAGGGGTGTTCGCCCTGGCCGGCGTGGCCCAGCTGGTCCCCGGGTTCCGTCGCCGGCACGCCGAGTGGCACCGGAGAGCCGGGTGGGTGGTGGCGTTCTCCGGCCTCCTCGTCGCCGGGTCGGCGCTGTGGCTCACCCTCGGCTACCCGCCGCGAGCCGGGAGCGGTGCGGTGCTCTACCTCTTCCGTCTCGTGTTCGGGTCCGCCATGGTGGCGTGCCTCGTCCTCGGGCTCGTCGCGGCCCGCCGCCGTGAGCTGGCCGCCCACCGGGCCTGGATGCTGCGTGCCTACGCCATCGGGCTCGCCGCCGGGACGCAGGTTCTCACCGAGGCAGTCGGTGGCGCGGTGTTCGGCGACGGGGTGCTGCGTACCGACCTCGCCAAGAGTGCCGGCTGGGTGGTCAACCTGCTGGTCGCCGAGTGGGTGATCCGGCGCCCGGCGGCGGGGGCGGCCGTCGGCACCCGAGGCCACGGCCTGCGGCAGCGCCTGGCCGGCAGCACGCCGTGACGCCGCCGCGGGGGTCGACCTACGAGATCACGGTCGCCGGCCACCTCGACGAGCACTGGTCCGGCCGGCTCGGCGGCCTCCGGGTCGTCCACCGCGGCGACGGGACCACGGTCCTGCGTGGGTGCCTGGTCGACCAGGCCGAGCTGCACGGCGTCATCGCGGGGCTGCGCGACCTCGGGGTGGTGCTCCTCGAGCTCCGCTCCGCGGCCGGCGGTGGTTGAGGACGACCCGGATCGGGGGCAGGCTCGGACCATGGCCGCGCTCGACGCGCGAGCCACCCCCGCCGGAAGGAATGAGATGACCGTCCTCGAATCCTTTGCGCTCCCCGGTCGCACCGCGCTGGTGACCGGCGCGACCCGCGGCCTGGGCCGCGCCTTCGCCGTGGCCCTGGCCGAGGCCGGCGCCGACGTCGTCGTGCACGGACGTGACGCCGCCGCCGCCGAGGAGGTGCGCGGGGAGGTCGAGGCCCTGGGGCGCACGGCCCACGTCGTCCTCGGGGACCTCACCAGCCGCGCCTCGGTGGACGAAGTCGTCGCGGAAGCCCTCGCGCGCGCCGGGACCGTCGACGTCCTCGTCAACAACGCCGGGGCGTGCGTCCACCGGCCGGCGCTCGAGGTGACCGACGACGAGTGGTCGCACGTCATCGACACCAACCTCACCGCCCTCTGGCGGATGTCGCAGGCGGTCGGGGCGCACATGGTCCAGCGCCGCACGGGCAGCATCGTCAACATCGGGTCGATGTCCGGGTTCATCGTCAACCGCCCGCAGATGCAGCCGGCCTACAACGCCTCGAAGGCGGCCGTGCACCACCTGACCAAGTCCCTCGCCGCCGAGTGGGCACCCTCGGGGGTCCGGGTCAACGCCGTCGCGCCCGGCTACGTGAAGACGGACATGTCACCGGTCGACGAGCCGCAGTACCGCAGGTACTGGATCGAGGACGCGCCGCAGCAGCGGTACGCCGTCCCCGACGAGATCAGCCCCGCCGTGGTGTTCCTCGCCTCCGACGCGGCGAGCTTCGTCACCGGCACGGTCCTCGTCGTCGACGGGGGCTACACCGTGTACTAGGCCTCCTCGCTGCTGTCCGCCTCCTCGGTCCGCGACCTCCCCTCGGACTTCTCCAGCGTCGTCGCGCCCGTCATGATCGCCACCGCGTCGTTCGGGCTGTGGGTCTCGGGCGTGACGACCCCGACCCCACGGCCGAGCCGCTGGATGTGGATCCGGTCGGCGACCTCGAACACGTTGGGCATGTTGTGGCTGATGAGGATGATGGCGAGCCCGCGCTCCCGCAGGTCGCGGATCAGCCTCAACACCTGGCCGGTCTCCCGGACGCCGAGCGCGGCGGTGGGCTCGTCGAGGATGACCACCTTGCCGCCGAATGCCGCCGCGCGGGCCACGGCCACGGCCTGGCGCTGTCCGCCGGAGAGGGTCTCGACGGCCTGGGTGATGTTCTGCAGGGTGCTGATCCCCAGGTCGTCGATGTGCTGCTTGGCCTCCTTGCGCATCCCCGGCGTGTCGAGCATCCGGAAGACGCTCCCGAGGATGCCGGGTCGGCGACGCTCGCGGGCGAGGAAGAGGTTGCTCGCGATGTCGAGCGCCGGGGCCACGGCGAGCGTCTGGTAGACGGTCTCGATGCCCGCCGCCCGCGCGTCCTGGGTGCTGCGGAAGCGCACCGGCTTGCCGTCGACCTTGATCGTGCCCCCGTCGGGCGTCATCGCCCCGGAGAGGCACTTGATGAGGGTCGACTTCCCGGCGCCGTTGTCCCCGATGACGGCGAGCACCTCGCCGGGGTAGAGCTGGATGTCGACGCCGGCGAGGCCGATGACGTGGCCGAACGTCTTGAGGAGGCCCTCGGCCTCGAGGATCGGCTGGGTCATGACCGCACGCTCCTGATCCACTGGTCCGCCGTGACGGCGAGGATGACGAGGACACCCACGGCGAGGACCTGGTAGTAGGGGTCGACGCCCGCGAGGGCGAGGCCGTTCTTGAAGATCTGGACGATGAGGGCACCGAGGAGGGATCCGACGACGGCCCCGCGGCCGCCGAACAGGCTGGTGCCGCCGATGACGACGGCGGTGATGCTCTCGAGGTTGGCGTTCAGCCCGGCGTTCGGGTCGGCTCCGCTGATCCGGCCGACCATGATCCACGCCCCGAGGCCGATGACCGCGCCGGCGACGACGTAGGCGCTGAGCAGCACCCGGTTCGTCTGGATGCCGGCGAGAGCCGCCGCTTCCGGGTCGTCGCCGGTCGCGTAGAGGTGCTTGCCCCACGCGGTCTGCCGCAGCACGTACGCGAAGACCGCGTAGACCAGCAGCATGAGCAGGACCCCGACGGTGAGGTTGAAGCCGCCGATCGGGATCACCGTCCCGGTCCAGGTGAGGAAGGAGTCGGAGGGAAGCGAGATCGTCACCCCCCCGGCGTAGAGCAGGGTCATCGCCGTGAAGATGCTGAACGTGCCCAGGGTGACGATGAACGGCGGCAGCTTCGCCCGCGTGACGAGCACACCGTTCAGGAGGCCTGCCAGGACGGCGACGATCACGCCGATGAGCAACGCGAGCAGCCCGGGGAGCCCGGCGTCCTGGGCGAGCTTGCCCATCACCAGGGAGGAGAGGACCATCACGGCGCCGATCGACAGGTCGATCCCCGCCGTGAGGATGATCAGCGTCTGGGCGACGGCCAGGGTGGCGATCGGCGCCATCTGCTGGAAGACCAGCGACAGGTTCGCGGGGGCGAAGAACCGGTCGTTGATCAGGCCGAACACGATCGCCGCCAGGACGAGCACGACGAGCGGGCTCAGGGCGGGCATCCGGTGGAGGAGCCCGTGGACCCGCCGGAGGAGGGTGTTCTCGGTGGTGAAGGCGTCTTCGACGCTCTGGGGTTCGTTGGCAACGTTGGTCATGGGAATCGCATCCCTTCATCGGGTGTGGCGCGCCACGACGCCCTCGGGGTCAGTGGTCCGGATGCGCCGAGGGCCCCACCCTGGGGCCCGTCGGACGTGGTGACCCCGCCGGTGCGCTCCCTGGGGACGCGCACCGGCGGGGTGGGCGAGGGCCCTGCTGGGCCCCCGTGGCGGTCAGCTGCCCCAGCACGCCTGGGCGGCCTGGTCCGGTGTCTGGCTGTCCACGCCCGAGATCGGGTCTGCGGTGATGAGGGCCGTGCCGGTGTCGATGAAGGTCTTGCCGGCGGGGAGGGTCGGCTTGGCGCCGCCCCGGGCGACGTCGGCGATCGTCTTGACGCCGACGCTGGCCATCTTGTCCGGGTACTGCGCGGCGTCCGCGGCGATCGTGCCGTCCTTGAGCAGGCTGTTGACGTACTTGCAGCTGCCGTCGATCGTCACGAGGACGACCCCGCTCTTCCCGGCTGCCTTGAGCGCCTGGTTGGCACCATCGGCAGCCGGCTCGTTGATCGTGTAGACGACGTTGATGTCGGGGTTGCGCGAGAGGCAGTTCTCCATCGCCGTCTTGCCACCGGGGATGGCGCCGTCGGTCGGCTGGTGGCAGGCGATGACGTAGTCGCCGCCGCTGCCCGTGGGGCTGGTGTACTTTCCCGACTGGGCCTCCTGGCCGTTCTTGCTCATGTCGCCGGGGTCGATCCCCATCCCCTCGAGGAAGCCGTGGTCACGCTGCACGTCGACCGAGACCACCTGGTTGTTGAAGAGGTCGAGCATCGCGATGACGGCCTTCTTGCCGCCGAGCTTGGCGGCGGCGTACTGGCCGATGAGCTTGCCCGCCTGCTCGTTGTCCGTGCCGTAGGTGATGTCGACGGTGCTCGCAGGGGTCGGGACGGTGTCGAGGGCGATGACGAACAGGCCGGCGTCGCGGGCCTTCTTCAGCTCGCTGTTGACCGCGTCACCGTTGGTGGTGATGAGGATGCCCTTGTCGCCGCGGGAGATCGCGTTGTCGATCGCCGAGATCTGGGACTGGGTGTCGCCGTCCTGCTTGCCCGCCGCGACGGTGAGGTCGACGTTGTCCTTCTGGGCCTCGTCCTCCGCTCCCTTCTTCATCGTCACGAAGTAGGGGTTGGACAGGGTCTTGAGGATGAGGCTGACGCCCACCTTCTCGCTCCCGGAACCCCCACTCGAGGACGAGCCGTTGCCCGAGGACGAGCCGCAGGCGGCGAGGGCCATCGAGCCGACGACGAGCGCGGCCACGATCCCCGTGCTGCGCAGCGAGAGGCGGCGCCTGCCGCGGCGGGAGGCTCGGGTGCTCCGGATGGACACGGCGGCGGATGGGGCAGCCGCACCGGTCGGCGTCGTTGGTTTCTGGTGCTGCATGAGGCCCTCCAAAGGGGTTCGTGGCCATCGACACACCGCAGGGGAACCGCGGATTCCTTCGAGTATGCAGCAGTGCAACCAAACCGGCAAGCGTTCGCGCAAGCGCTTGTCTAGTCCGGTGCGACCTCGCACCCGCACGACTCGCGGGTGATCAGCCGCGGCTTCAGCCGCACCTTCTCGGGGGGGCGACCGGGGTCCGCGAGGCGCGCCATCAGCAGCTGGGCGGCTCGTTCGCCCAGCTGGTCCGTCGGCTGGGCGAGCGTGGTGAGGCGGGGATGGAAGAGGTCCGCCCAGATGAAGTCGTCGAAGGCGACGAGGGCGAGGTCCCGCGGCACCGACACCTCCGCGCGGCGCAGGTGGCGCATCGCCCCCACGGTCATGAGGTTGTTGCCGACGATGACCGCCGTCGGGGGCGCCGCGGCCGCGAGCACGCGTTCCATGGCCGCCTCGGCCCCCTCGTCGGTGCCGTCCCCGCTGACGACGAGGTCCTGGTCGGGGGCGAGGTGGTGTCGGCGAAGGCCCCGTCGGTACCCGGCCACCCGCTCCTCGGTCGTCGCCAGGCCGGAACGACCGGCGATCATCGCGATCCTCCGGTGGCCGTGGCCCACGAGGTGGTCCACGAGCTGGGCGGTGGGCTCGACGTTGCGTACCGCGACCTGGTCCAGCGGCGCCTTGACCACGCGGTCGAGGATGACGGCCGGCACCCCGGCCCGCCCGATGAGGGCCAGCGACCTCGAGGCGTCCCCGCTCGGCGCCAGGACCAGGGCGTCGACCCGCCGGCCGAGCAGCGACTCCACGGCCCGGCGCTCGCTGTCGGTGTCGTCGTGGGTGTCCACGAGCATCAGGGAGTACCCGGCCCGGGACAGCGTCCGTTCGACCACCTGGAGGACGTCGGCGAAGAACGGGTTGGAGATCGCGGACATCGCCACCCCGACCGTCATCGTCCCGCCGCGGGCCAGCGACCGGGCGAGGGTGTCGTGGATGTACCCGGTGTTCTCGATGGCGGCCCGAACCGCGGCCTCGGTCTCGGGCATCACCCGCCGGGTGCCGTTCAGCACGTGGGAGACCGTCGAGATCGACACCCCGGCCTCCCGCGCCACCTGGGCCATCGTCGCCACGCCGACCACCTTCGCTCCCGTTCGCCGCGCAAGCGCTTGCCAGTACGCTGTGTCGATTATGAGCCATGACCACGAAGGGGTCGGCCCGTCCCAGGAGTTCCTCGAGCTAGGAGGCCCCCGGGACCTCGCCCGGCTCCGCGGCCTCATCGACCGGTACCGGCAGCGCGCCCCGCACGCCGAGCGAGTCATCGTCGGGGTGGTGGGCGAGCCGGGCGCCGGGAAGTCGAGCCTGACCGCCGAGCTCCGGGCCGACCTCGGCGACCTTGCCGCGCTCGTCCCGATGGACGGGTTCCACCTGGCCAACGCGGTCCTCGAGCAGCTCGGGGCCCGGGGGCGCAAGGGCGCGCCGGACACCTTCGACGCCCACGGGTTCGCGCACCTCGTGCAGCGCCTCCGTCACCAGCGCGAGGAGGTCGTCTACGCCCCCGAGTTCCTCCGCGAGGTGGACGAGGCGATCGCCGGCTCGATCCCGGTGCACCGGTCGGTGCCCGTCGTCATCGTCGAGGGGAACTACCTCCTCCTCGACGAGCCGCCGTGGCGGCAGGTGCGGGAGTGCCTGGACGCCGCGTGGTACGTCGACCTCGACCGCGAGGTGCGGCTGGAGAGACTGGCCGCCCGCCACCAGAGGCACGGGCTGGCCCCGGAGGAGGCCAGGCGGTGGGCGCGGGTGCAGGACGAGGGCAACGCCCGGCTGATCCGGAGCACCCGATCCCGGGCCGATGTGGTGATCGGCACCTCCTGAGGGCCGCACGCGCGACCTACGCGACCGTAGGTTAGGGTCGGAACGGCCGCGGACGCCCGGCCTCGGGCGGGGCCGGAAGGGACGGCGAGAGCCCGATGAACGAGCGCCCATGGACCAGGAGCTACGCCCCGGGGGTCCCGGCCACCGTGGAGGTGCCCGACCAGTCCCTGGTCGACCTGCTCGACGCCTCCGTCGCCCGCTTCGGTGAGCACGTGGCCCTCGACTTCTTCGGCGCCACGACGAGCTACACCGACCTCGGCGACCAGGTGGCCCGGGCGGCGGGCGCACTACGGGGCCTGGGCGTGACGGCCGGCGACCGGGTGGCCCTGGTCCTGCCGAACTGCCCGCAGCACGTCGTCGCCTTCTACGCCGTCCTCCGCCTCGGGGCGGTCGTCGTCGAGCACAACCCGCTCTACACGCCGGAGGAGCTGCAGGTCCAGCTCGCCGACCACGGGGCCGAGGTCGCGCTCGTGTGGGACAAGGCGGTCCCGGCGGTCCAGCAGGTCGCGTCCCGGACTCCGCTGAGGACCATCGTCGCGGTCGACCTCACGACGGCGCTGCCCCTCCTCAAGCGCCTGATGCTCCGGCTCCCCGTCCCCTCGGCCCGGTCCACCCGCGCCGCGATGACGGCTCCCGTGCCCGGCATCCTCTCGTGGCGACGGCTCCTCGCGCCGGCCGCGCCGCTCGACCCGACGTGGCCGCGGCCGTCGAGCACGGACACCGCGCTGCTCCAGTACACCGGCGGTACGACCGGCACGCCGAAGGGCGCCGTCCTCACCCACCGGAACCTGCTCGCCAACGCCCTCCAGGGCCGGGCCTGGGTGCCGGGGCTCCGCGACGGCGAGGAGACGATCTACGCGGTGCTGCCGCTCTTCCACGCCTACGGGCTCACGCTGTGCCTCACCTTCGCGGTACGGATCGGTGCGACCCTCGTCCTCTTCCCCCGCTTCGACGTCGACCAGGTCCTCGAGGCGATGGAGCGACGCCCGGCGACCTTCCTGCCGGCGGTCCCGCCCATCTACCAGCAGCTGGCCGCCGCCGCGCGCGAGCGGGGCGTGTCGCTGCGGTCGGTGCGGTACGGCATCTCCGGGGCCATGGCGCTGCCGGCCGAGACGGTCGAGCTGTGGGAGGAGGTCTCCGGCGGCCTGCTCGTCGAGGGCTACGGGATGACCGAGTCCTCGCCGGTGGCCCTCGGCAACCCGGTGTCGGGGGAGCGTCGCCCGGGGACGGTCGGGGTGCCCTTCCCGTCGACCGAGATGCGGGTCGTCGACCCGGAGGACCCGAGCACGGACCGCCCGCTCGGCGAGCGGGGCGAGCTGCTGGTCCGGGGGCCGCAGGTCTTCTCCGGGTACTGGCAGCAGCCGGAGGAGAGCGCCCGGGTGCTCCTGCCCGGAGGCTGGCTGCGCACCGGCGACGTCGTCGTCGTCGACGACGACGGCTTCGTCAGCATCGTCGACCGGATCAAGGAGCTGATCATCACCGGCGGGTTCAACGTCTACCCCTCCGAGGTCGAGGCGGCACTGCGGAAGGTCCCGGGCGTGGCCGACGCCGCGGCGGTCGGCCTGCCGGTCGAGGGTGGCGGCGAGGAGGTCGTCGCGGCCGTCGTGCCGGCGCCGGGGGCCGAGCTCGACCCCGAGGCGGTGCGGCAGGCGTGCCGCGAGCACCTGGCCGGCTACAAGGTCCCTCGCCGGGTCGTCGTCGTCGACGAGCTGCCCCGCTCCCTCATCGGCAAGGTGCTCCACCGCGAGGTCCGCGAGGCCCTGCTCTTCCGGTAGCCCGAACCCGGATGCATCCCTGCGGCCCGAACGGGTAGGGGGGCGGTATGGGAGAGGACGGCAACGGCGCGGGTTCGGTCTCCTTCGTCAAGGAGCTGCGAGCCACGGGAAACGGCACCCTGGTCCGGATCAGCCTCATCGCGGCCATCGGGGGGCTGCTCTTCGGGTACGACACGGGGGTCATCTCCGGGGCGCTGCTCTACATCAAGGACGACCTCCATGCCGGGGACTTCGAGCAGCAGGCGATCGTGTCGGTCCTCCTCCTCGGCGCCATGGTCGGGGCCCTGGCGTCGGGCTACCTCGCGGACCGCATCAGCCGCCGCTGGACGAAGGTCATCTCCGGCAGCATCTACGTCATCGGCGCCCTCGGCTGTGCCTTCTCGGTGAACGCCGGGATGCTCATCGGCTTCCGCTTCCTGCTCGGGCTCTCGGTCGGCACGGCCTCGTTCGTCTCGCCGCTCTACATCTCCGAGGCCTCCCCGCCGCGGGTCCGCGGTGGACTCGTCTCGTTCAACCAGCTCGCCATCACCAGCGGCATCCTCATCGCCTACATCGTCGACTTCCTCTTCAAGGACGTGACGTACAACTGGCGCTGGATGCTCGGGATCGCGGCGGTCCCGGGGGCGGCACTCGCCATCGGGATGCTCACCGTCCCGCACACGCCCCGGTGGCTCATGCTCACCGGCCAGGAGTCGCGCGCCCGCGGCGTCCTCGAGCGCCTGCGCACCCAGCGCGCCGCCCAGGACATCGACACCGAGATCGAGGAGATCAAGGAGGCCAACCGCAAGGAGGGTGACTCCCGCGTCCGCGACCTCGTCGGCCCGCGGCTGCGTCCGCTCCTGCTCATCGGCCTGGCGCTGGCGATCTTCCAGCAGTTCGTCGGGGTCAACACCGTGATCTACTACGCGCCGACGATCCTTTCCGACACCGGCCTCACCAACAGCGCGTCGATCACCCAGACCGTCTTCGTCGGGGTGACGAACGTGGTCTTCACGATCGTCGCGGTGCTCCTCCTGGACCGGGTCGGCCGCCGCGCGCTGCTGCTCACCGGCGTCGCGGCCCTGACCCTCGCCCTGGTCACCCTCGGGGCCTACTTCTGGTCCCCCTCGTTGCAGCAGAACGCTCCCTACCTCGCGCTCGCCGGCCTCCTCGTCTACATCGCGGGGTTCGCGGTCGGCCTCGGTCCGGTGTTCTGGCTGATGATCTCGGAGATCTACCCGATGGGCGTGCGCTCGAAGGCGATGTCGGTCGCGACGATCGCGAACTGGGGAGCCAACTTCCTCGTGGCCGGCACGTTCCTGACCCTGACCAACCTCATCACGACCCAGGGCACCTTCTTCCTCTACTCGGGCCTGGCCGTCCTGGCCTTCGTCGTCTTCGCCGCACGGGTCCCCGAGACCAAGGGCCGCAGCCTCGAGGAGATCCAGTCCGACGTGCTCGGCGAGGGCTGACGGCGCTTCGAGGCCGCGCCGGGCCCCGCCCCGAGCGGGACCGGCCAAGGTTAGACAGAGTCTGGTCCCGGGGAGGGGGACTGCCTACCATCGCACCTGGACCTCGCCGCTCGGTGCAGCGGTCGACGGGCCCACCGGACCCGGGAGGGGCGGGGCGGATCGAGCCGTGCCGCCCCTCCCGTGCATCGTCCGCGGTCAGCTGCGGGTGGCGGAGGCGCGCCGGGGCGACTCGGTGGCCACCCAGCGGAACCGCCAGGCCAGGACCACGGCACCGGCCACGGTCCAGGCGAGCAGCACGCCGAGGTGGTCCCAGGCGAACCCGGCGCCCACGAGGTCCGGATGCACCGCGGAGGTCACCGCGGCGGAGGCGTGCCGCAGCGGGAAGAACCACGAGACCGCCTCGACCGGGGCGGGGAACGCGGCCCCCACGACGAAGATGTCGGACACGAACGCCAGCGGCAGCATCGTCCCGAGGGTCAGGGCGACCCCGGCCTGGGCCGACCCGGCGAACGAGGTGACGGCCAGCCCGAGCACCGCGAAGCACACCGTGGCGACGACGAGTGAGACCACCGCCGCGGGCAGCCCCGTCGGGTACGCGGGCCGGAACGCCAGGGCCGCCACCGCGGCGATCATCAGCGCGGTGGCGAGGGAGACCGCCAGCGCACCGACGACCCGGCCGAGCAGCAGCTCCGGCGCGGTCAACGGCGTGGCGTGCAGCCGCTTGAGCACCCCGCGCTCGCGGTCGGTGAGCACCCCCTCGGGCATGTTGACGAAGGCCGTGACGGCCGCGCCGTAGACCGCCATCGTCGCGGCGTAGAACGAGCCGAGCGGCTGCCCATCGGCGAGCAGCTGGTCCCCACCCCCGTTGACGGTCGGGATGATGAGGACCAGCGCCACCGGGAAGGCGACGGCGAAGAACACCGCGGACCAGTTCCGCCACACCGTCCTGCGGGTGTGGCCGACCTGCGACCAGGCCCGGGCCACCGCGGAGGGCGAACCGGCGTTGCGAGGAACCGCGTCGCCCGCCCGTCGGCCCCGGGCCGGCGTCGCCCCGGCCGCGGCCGCCCCGGCCGCGTCACCCTCCCGGCGCAGCAGCACCGTCGCCAGGGCCGCACCGCCCAGGCCCCACAGGCCGATCACCGCCAGGTGCTCCCACGCGAAC
Organism: uncultured Actinomycetota bacterium; assembly: GCA_963772645.1. Lineage (GTDB taxonomy): Bacteria > Actinomycetota > Actinomycetes > Actinomycetales > Dermatophilaceae > DASSQJ01. Next base: position 202,810 of record CAVYYD010000015.1, on the reverse strand, counting down.
CCCGCACCCGCCCCGTACGGGTCGAGGGCCGCGCCGAACGCCGCCGACAGGTGCCGCAGGGGGAACACCCACCCGATGCTCGAGAGCCAGCCCGGCATCGCGGAGCCGACCATGAACATGTCCGAGATGAACGCCAGCGGGATGACGATGCCGTTGGCGACCGCCAGAGTCACCTGCATCGTCGGCAGCGCCAGCCCGAGCGCCAGGCCGAGCGCGCTGAAGCACGCGGAGGCCAGGACCAGGGTGCTCACCAGCGCGCCGGCGGAGCGCGCCGGGACCTGGAGGCCGTAGAAGGCGACCCCGGCCGCGAGGACCAGCACCGTGGCGACGACGCCGAGGACCAGGGCCGCGCCCATCCGGCCCCCGACGAGCACCCAGCGCGGCACCGGCGTCCCGGCCTGGCGCTTGACGACGCCCGTGCTGCGTGCCTCGGCCATCCCGACGGCGAGGAACGAGAACGTCGCCATGACCACCCCGAAGGAGGCCATCCCCGGGGCGAGGAACTGCACGAGACGGACCCCCGTGCTCGCGTCGACGACCTCGTTGCCGACCAGGGCCGAGAGGATGACGAAGAAGACCAGGGGGAGCCCGACGCTGAGGATCAGCGTGATCGGCACCCGGGCGAGGGCGGCCACCTCGTGCCGGGTCTGCCGCCACAGCATCGGCACCGGGGCGGCGGCGTCCCGGTCGCCCGCCGGGGCGCGCACGAGCCGTCCGCCTCCGGCCACCGCGGTCACCGGTCCGCTCCCTCCGTGCGGGCCCCGCCGACGAGGTCGAGGTAGACGTCCTCGAGGCTCGGACGGCCGAGGGTGAGCGCCTCGAGCTCGACGCCCCGCCCGAGCGCCCAGTCGGCGAGCCGGGCGACGTCGGAGGTCGGGGTCGTCGTCCGCTGCTCGACGACGTTCCCGGCCACCCGGCGCTCGCCGGCGGCGGCCGGCAGGTCCGCCACCTCGACCCCGACCGGGAGCCGGAAGGAGATCACCGTGGCCGAGCCCGCGGACGCGGCGAGCGCCTCGGGCGTGCCCTCGGCGAGCACCCGGCCGTGGTCGATGACGACGACCCGGTCGGCGAGGTGCTCGGCCTCGTCGAGGTAGTGGGTCGTCAGCAGGATCGTCGCCCCGAGCGCCCGGAGGCTCTCGACGAGGTCCCACGCCCGCCGCCGCGCCGTGGGGTCGAAGCCGGTCGTCGGCTCGTCGAGGAAGAGCAGCTCCGGGCTGCCGACGATGCCGAGGGCCAGGTCGAGGCGGCGCCGCTGGCCCCCGGAGAGGGCGCGCACCCGGGCATCCGCCTTCTCCTCCAGCCCGGTCAGCGTGATGACCTCCTCGACCGGTCGCGGGTGGGCGTAGTAGCCGGCGTGCAGGCGGAGCAGCTCGCGCGGGGTGAAGTTCTCCTCGAACCCCGCCTCCTGGAGGACCACCCCGACCCGGTCCCGGAAGTCGCGACCGCCGACGTGCGGGTCGAACCCGAGCACCGACACCTCGCCGGCGTCGCGCTCGCGGTACCCCTCGAGGATCTCGACCGTCGTCGTCTTCCCGGCCCCGTTTGGTCCGAGCAGGGCGACCACCTCGCCGGCCTCGACGACGAGGTCGAGCCCGTCGACCGCCGCCAGACCCCCGTAGACCTTCCGCAGCCCCGACACCTCGATCGCCGGCAACGCCATCGCCTCCTTCGACCAGGGGGCACCCCGCCCGGGTGCGAGCGCGCCCGTGGCCCAGTCAACCCGGGCGCGCCCGGCCCGGCCGCGATCTGTGAGGCACCCGACGACCCCTCCCCTCGATCGGGGCAGCGGCGGTGTGCGATGGTGCTGGCAGGCCCACGAACGAGGAGCACCCGCATGACGTACACGCTGTCCACGACCGTCCACCGACCCTTCGCCGACGTCCTCGCCGCCACCCGTCAGGCCCTCGCGGACGAGGGCTTCGGGGTGCTCACCGAGATCGACCTCGCCGAGACGCTGAGGGCCAAGATCGGGGCCGAGATCCCGCCCCAGGTGATCCTCGGCGCGTGCCGCCCGCCGCTGGCCCACGCGGCGACCCAGGCCGAGCCGTCGATCGGCGTGCTGCTCCCGTGCAACGTCGTCGTCCGCGCCGGTGACGGCGAGACCACCCTCGTCGAGGCGATGGACCCCGACGCCATGGTGCAGGTCACCGGCAACGAGGCCCTCGCCGAGGTCGCCACCGACGCCAAGGACCGCCTGACCCGCGCGCTCGCCACCCTCGGCGGCTGACCGGGCCTCTCACCAGGGCCGGTCACCGCGTCGGCGCCGGCTCGTCGGGCTCGCGCCGTGAGGCGATGTGCTCGCTGCCGGAGTCCTCGAGGTCGGCGTCGGTGGCCTCGGCGAGGACGGCCGCGCTGCGGGCGGCCTTGACGCCGGCAGCGATCGAGTGCCAGACGTGGCCCGCCCCGAGCTCACCGAGGAGGCCCGAGCGCTCGAGGACCTCCCGCACGTTGCCGAAGACCCGGACGAGGTGCAGGTCCACGCCGCGGGCGCGGAGCCGCCGCAGCAGGCCGGACAGCCGCTCGGCCGAGGTCGTGTCCATCTGGTTCGTGGCCTCGAGGTCGAGCACGACCGCCCGCAGCCCCTCCCGCCCGGACACCTCGGTGTCGATCCGTCGCACCACGGAGGCGACGTTGGCCCAGAAGACCGGTCCGTCGGGTCGGAGCACGAGCACGCCGGGGTAGGTGCGGCGCGCGGGGCCGTGGGCCACGGCACCCCAGGCTGCCTTCTCGCCGCCGACCCGGCCCATCTCGTCGACGTGCACCTGGATCGACCGGTAGACGAGCCCGAGGAGCGACTGCCCGATGGCCAGGAGCAGCCCGTTGAGTGGACCGAGGGCCAGGACGCCGACGAAGGCGACGAGCGCGGCGACGAGGTCGTTGCGTCGGACGGCGGCGTAGCGCCGGAACACCGAGGGGTGGACCAGCCCCCACACCGCGTGGATGACGACCGCGGAGAGGACGGTCTTGGGCAGGTCGGCGAGCAGGCCGGTCGCGGCGAGCACGAAGACGAGGACGACGACGGCGGCGGTGACGCTGCTGACCTGCGTCCGGGCGCCCGCCCTCGCGTTGGCCGCGGTCTTCGACAGCGAGCCGCCGACCCCCATCCCGCCGAGGACCCCCGAGGCGAGGTTCGCCGCGCCGGTGGCGACGAACTCCCGGTCGTCCCCGGCCGGGTCGCGGTCGTCCTCGCGGGCGAAGGTCCGGGCGGCGGCGAGCCCCTCGGCGATCGCCACCGCGCCGATCGCCACGCCACCGGTGACGACCCCGGGCCAGAGGGCGAGGTCGATGACGGGCAGCGACGGCAGGGGCAGCCCGCTGGGGACGGCGCCCACGACGACGACTCCGCGGTCGGCCAGCCCGAACCGGCCGGAGAGGACGATGGCGCCGGCCAGCACGACGAGGGACCACGGGACCCGCGGTGCGAGGCGTTGCCCGGCGAAGAGGACGGCGAGCCCGCCGACCCCCACGGTGAGGGTCAGCCCGTGGAACGCCGGCACGTCGCGGACGAGCGCGAGGAGCCGCTCGACGAGGCTCCCGCCCGGGCTCGCGAGCCCGGAGAGGCCCGGCACCTCGCCGACGACGATGAGGACGACCAGCCCGGTGACGAAGCCGGTGACGATCGGCTCGGAGAGGAACTGGGCGACCCAGCCGGCCCGCAGCACGCCGATGGCGAGCAGGGCCACCCCCGCGGTGAGGGCCAGCCCGGAGGTCAGCCGCAGCGCGAGCTCGGGGTCGCCGTGGGCCAGCCCGCGGACCACCGAGCCGGACATGACCGACACCGTCGACACCGGGCCGACGAACAGCAGCCGGGAGGAGCCGAGCAGCGCGTAGGCGAGCAGCGCGGGCGGCAGCGTGTAGAGCCCGACCTGGACGGGTACCCCGGCGACGGCGGCGTAGCCGAGCGACTGGGGAACCGCCAGGGCGGCGACGAGCAGGCCGGCCACGAGGTCGGCCGGCAGGTGGCGGCCCGAGTAGGCGCGCAGCAGGACGATGCCGTGGGGGAGGCCGAGCCGCAGGGGGCGCACGGTGGCCAGTCTCGCGCTCGACCGGCCGGGAGGCGAGCGCCTCGCCCAGCCGGCGGCCCGGCGGTAGCCTGCCGGGAGGGATGCCGGACCGCGGGTGCCCGAGAGGATGCACGTGTCGCACGAGGACGTGAGGATCGACGCCGACCTGCTGGTCCCCGGTCGCGGGGAGCCGGTGCGCGACGCGACGGTCATCCTCTCCGGCGGCACCGTCTCCTACGCCGGTCCGCGGTCCTCCGCCCCCGCGTCCGGTGCCACGCCGACCCGGGTGCCCACCGTGATGCCCGGCCTGTGGGACTGCCACGCCCACTTCCTCGGCAAGCTCGACGCCGACTTCAGCCAGCTCGTCCGGGAGCCCCAGGCGCTCATGGTGGCCCGGACCGTGCAGCAGGCGGCGGACGCGCTGGCCGCCGGGTTCACGAGCATCCGCGAGGTCGGCGGGTTCGGGGTCTACCTCGCCCGGGCCGTCGACGAGGGGACCGTCCCCGGCCCCACCGTCTACGGTGCCGGCGCCATGCTCAGCACCACCGGGGGCCACGGCGACCTGCACGACTTCCCGGTCGAGGTCGTCATGGAGCTGGCCGCCCAGGGCGGGCCGATGCACCTGTGCGACGGGGTGCCCGAGTGCCTCCGGGCGGTGCGCCTCCAGCTGCGCAAGAACGCGCGCGTCATCAAGGTCCACGCGTCCGGGGGAGTGCTCAGCGACCTCGACCACCCCGTGCACCAGCAGTTCTCCGACGACGAGCTGCGGGCCATCGTGCAGGAGGCCGCCCGGGCCGGCCGCATCGTCGCCGCGCACTGCCACGGCAAGCCGGGGATCATGGCGGCGGTCGCGGCCGGCGTCCGGACGATCGAGCACGGCACCTTCCTCGACGAGGAGGCCGCCGCGGCGATGGTCGAGCGCGGCGTCGTCCTCGTCCCCACCCGGGCCATCGTGGCCCGCCTCCTCGCGGCGCTCGACCAGCTCTCGCCGTCCTCGGCCCGCAAGGCCCGCGAGATCGCCGACCGCCACCTGGAGGCGATGCACATCGCCCGCGAGGCCGGGGTCGCGGTCGCTGCGGGAACCGACTTCGCGACCGTCGGGGAGGGGTCGATCGTGCCGTTCGGCCACAACGGGGAGGAGCTCGGCCACCTCGTGGCCGCCGGCTACAGCCCGCTCGAGGCCATCGAGGCGGCGACCGCGGCGGCGCCCGCGACCCTCGGGCCGCAGGCGCCCCGTTCGGGGTTGCTCGCCGAGGGCTACGACGCCGACGTCGTCGCCCTCGACGCCGACCCCCTCGTCGACATCTCGGTCCTCGCCGGGCCCAGGCACGTCACCCACGTGTGGAAGGGGGGCCGGGTTGTCAAGGAGCCCGCCTGAGCGCACGAGGAGGCCCCGGCCGGTGGTCCGGCCGGGGCCTCGGTGCGGGTGCAGGGGGTCCCGCGGGCTGGCTGTGTCAGGCGTTCGCCGGGATCTTCTCGACCTCGGGAGCCTCGACGGCCGCGACCTTGCGTCCGTGCCAGAGGCCGAGGCCGGAGAGGAGCAGCATGACGGCTGCGCCGACGAAGGAGGCGATGGCGGCGTACATCGCGATGGTGCCGATGGTGCCGAAGGCGTAGGCGTTGAGGAGCATGCCGCGCAGGGTGGTGCCCATGAACAGGCTCTGGCGGAGCTGGCCCAGCTGCTGGGTGGACTCGGCGGTCGGGTCGGCCTTGGAGGCGGCGATGTACTCGCCGGAGACCTGCGAGTAGGTCTTGCCGTCGGCCTGCTCGTTCATGTGAGCCTGGATGTAGTAGTCCGCGTAGGCCTTGGCCTGCTCACCGGTGGTGAGGGGCTGGCCGGCGTACTGGGTGAGGTGGGTCTTCATGTCCGGCGTCGTCAGCGCTGCCGCGACCGGCATCGTGATCTTCTGCGCCGCGAGCTGGTCGTGGACGTTGGAGTTGGCGAACGAGGCCGCCCAGACGAGGAGCCCGCCGGCGACGAGCAGCACGGCTGCGACGACGAGGCCGGTCCAGGAGATGAGCTTGTCGATGGTGCTACGCATGGTTTTTTCCTGCCCTTTCGAAGGCCGGGGATGGGGCCTTCTCTTCGATGTCTTCCTTGCGATGACGACGCTACTACTACTCGTAGTAGTAAACCAATCAACGTCGTGTCTGCTACGCCACACGGCGATGACGGTGCGCCGGACCCTCGCGGTGGTCGTGGCGGCCGGGGCGGTGCTCGCGACGGCCGGCTGCACGGCCGGCCCCCCTGGCCCGGACGGGCGGTCCGGGTCGGGGTCCAGCGGGGTGCTGCGCACGACGGGCATCCGCTACGCCACCGTCCCCCCGGGCTGGCGCGACCCGACCCTCGACCTCTACGTCCCCGGGGACACCGGTGAGCCCCCGCTCGTCGTCGTCGTCCCCGACGCGGCGACGGGGCCGCAGGACCCGGTCTACGACGCGCTCGCCCGGGCGGTCGCCGCCCGCGGCGTCGCGGCGGCGGTGGTGCGCTGGGGTGTCGCGGACCCGGCTCTGGTGACGATCGCCGGGCGGCCGGTCGACGACGTCGTCGCGCAGGTGACCGAGGAGAACCGCGAGGTCGCCTGTGCCGTGGCGGTGGCCGCCGACCGCGCAGGCCGCGGGGTGGGCTCGCCGAGCCGCCCGCTGCTCGTCGTCGGGCACGGGGACGGTGCCAACGCCGCCGGGATGGCCGCGCTCACCGCCCCGGGGAGGCTCCCGTCGTGCTTCGCCCCGGGCGGACCCCCGCACGTGGCCGCGGCCCTGCTCTGGGACGGCGACTGGCTCGGGGCCGTGGCCGGCGACGCGCTCGGCGACGGTGCCGGGCGCTTCCTCGCCGCCTACAGCCCGTGGCCCTCGGTGGACACCATGTCGATGACGACGTACGTCGAGGTCGGGGTGAACGCGAACCGGCTCCAGGGTCTCGCGGTCCAGGCGACGCCCGGCAGCCGCTACCTGACCACCCGTGACCCGTCCGGTCAGCTGACCTCCGACCTGCGGGCCGTCGACGCCTTCGCCGACGGTGCGCTCGACCCGGTCGACGTCACCCGCGCCTTCGCGGTCGGGATGGGCAACGGCGAGGTCGTCAACCGGGAGAGCGAGCTGCACGGCGCCGGGGACCCCTCGACGCTCGACCCGCGGGTCCGCGCCCTGGTCGTCGACAGCGTGGTCCAGCTGACGCGGACGGCGGCGGCCACCTCGGGGTGACCGCCGCCGTCCGGTGCCGTTCGCGGCTCAGAGCGGGGTGGTCTGGCAGTCCGTGAGGACCGCCATGATGTTCACGATGCCGTGGCAGGTGGCCCCGTTCCACTGCGCCTGCTCGGGGAGCTCGTCGTTGGGGCCGACGATGTACGTCGCCGCGTCCGGCGTGCCGTCGCCGTCGAAGTCGAGCCCGACGAGGCCGTGGAACCCCGCCCCCGTGTCCGGGTCGATGATCCCCTGCGCCACCCGTTGCCAGACGCCCTGGCTGGCCCACTCGATGCCGCCGTCGTCGCTCGAGGCGTCGATGACGACCTGGACGCCGGCCGAGACCGGCTTGCTGATGTTCGTGCACTCGTGGGCGAACGCGGCGCCGGACCCTGCCGCCAGCATCGCCACGCTCGCGCCCGCCACCGCGGCGGTACGTCGAATCCTCATGAGCTTTCCCTTCCCTGCCCGTGGCCCCCTGCGGGCCACAACCCACCACGGTGACGCAGGTCACAACGATGTGTCCACCACCCGAAATGACCACATCTCGACACAGGAGGCGCTCGGCTGCCGGCCGGCTCGGCCCGCCCCTACGGTGGCTCCATGGAGTTTCGATACCTCGGCAACAGCGGACTGAAGATCTCGGAGATCACCTACGGCAACTGGCTGACCCACGGGTCGCAGGTCGAGAACGAGGCCGCGGCCGCCTGCGTGCGCGCGGCGCTGGACCACGGCATCAGCACCTTCGACACCGCCGACGTCTACGCCAACACCAAGGCGGAGTCCGTCCTCGGCGAGGCCCTCAAGGGTGAGCGGCGGGAGAGCCTGGAGATCTTCACGAAGGTCTACTGGCCCACGGGTCCGGGAGGGAAGAACGACACCGGGCTGTCGCGCAAGCACGTCATGGAGTCGATCGACGGGTCGCTGCGGCGGCTGCAGACCGACTACGTCGACCTCTACCAGGCCCACCGGTACGACACCGAGACCCCGCTCGAGGAGACGATGCAGGCGTTCGCGGACATCGTCCGCCAGGGCAAGGCGCTCTACATCGGGGTCAGCGAGTGGACCGCCGACCAGATCCGGGCCGGCCACGCGCTCGCCAAGGACCTCGGCATCCAGCTCATCTCGAGCCAGCCGCAGTACTCGATGCTGTGGCGGGTCATCGAGGGCGAGGTCGTGCCGGCGTGCGAGGAGCTCGGCATCAGCCAGATCGTCTGGAGCCCGATCGCCCAGGGCGTGCTCACCGGCAAGTACAAGCCCGGCGAGGCCCCGCCCGCCGGCTCGCGCGCCACCGACGACAAGGGCGGCGCCGACATGATCAAGCGGTTCATGGACGACGACCTGCTCGCCCGGGTCCAGCGGCTCCAGCCGATCGCCGACGAGGCGGGGCTGACGATGGCGCAGCTCGCCATCGCCTGGGTGCTCCAGAACGACAACGTGGCCGCGGCGCTCGTCGGGGCCTCGCGGCCGGAGCAGGTCGAGAGCAACGTCAAGGCGGCGGGCGTGCGGCTCGAGGACTCGGCGATGGCGGTCATCGACGAGGTGCTCGGCGACTCCGTCGTCCGCGACCCGGGGATGACGGCGGCGAACGCCCCGACGACCCGCGTCGCCTGACGCCTGAGGGTCAGGCGCGCCCGAGCCGCCGCGTCGCGACGTCGTTGACGGCGGCGAGCGACTCCTCGGTGCCGCGGACGGCGTCGAGGAAGTCGTCCCGGGCGAGGGTGACCAGCTCGGTGTCCTCGAGCGCCGTGACGGTCGCGGTCCTCGGGACGTCGCGGAGCAGGCCGATCTCGCCGAAGAACTCGCCCGGCCCTTCCTGGCGCAGCACCCGGTCCGCCTGGGTCACCTCGACCCGGCCGCGCTCGATGACGAAGAAGAGGTCCGACTCCTCGCCCTCGCGCAGGACCACCTCGCCGGCGGCGACGTGCCGGCGGCCCAGGGCGCGGGCCAGCGACTCGACGGCGGCGGGCGTCATCGGGGCGAAGATCTGCAGGCTGCGCAGCAGGGCCGTGCCGTCCGGCGGGCGCAGGGTGGCGTCGAGGCGCAGGCAGCGCGGGAGGAAGAGCAGCGCCGGGACCCCGACGAGCAGGGCCAACACGGTGAGCCCGCCGCGCAGGCCGATCCACTCGATGAGGTGCGGCATGGCGAACGACCCGAGGGCCATCGTCGCGATGAGGGCACCCTCGAACGCCCCGAAGACCCGGCCGAGGACCTTGTCCGGGGCCAGGCGCTGGACGATCGTCGCGAAGTTGACGTCGACGAGGGGGTTGCCGAAGCCGAGCAGGATGGCGGCGGCGATCACGGTGACCGGGCTCGGCCAGGCGACGACGAGCAGGAGGGGGAGGGACCACAACACGGTGCCGGTGGCGAGGTCGGCCGCCAGCCGGTTCCGTGACGCCCTGGCGATGGCGTAGAAGCCGCCGACGATGGCGCCGACGCCGAACGTCGAGTCGACGAAGCCGATGCCCTGGGGTCCGGTCTTCAGGATGTCGACGGCGAACACGACGTTGAAGACCACGGTCGCTCCGGCCACGACGGTCTGCGCACAGGCGAGGATGGCGATCATCCGCAGGTTGCGGTCCCTGGCGATGTGGACGAACCCGCCGGCCATCGAGGCGAGCGCGCCCTCGCCACCGTCCGCATCCTCCTCGGGGTCACCCGGCTCGGCGGCGGGGGTCACGACCGGGCGGATCCCGACGACGAGCACGGCCGACCAGATGAAGGTCAGCGCGTTGAGGATGAAGACGGCCTCGACACTGGTCGTGGCGATGAGCAACGCCCCGAGGGCTGGGCCGAGGAAGAACGCGAGGCTCTCGATGGTGCTGGAGGCGCCGTTCGCCGCGGTCAGCTCCGCCGGCTTGTCGGTCAGCGAGGGCAGCCAGGCCATCTGTGCGGGCCGGAAGACGGTGCCGACGAGCCCGGTCAGGGTGGCGACGACGAGGATCGCCAGGGTCGGCGCGCCGGCGTAGAGGAGGACCGTCGCGATGCCCACCAGGAGGGCCCGGACCAGGTCGGTCGTGACGAGCACCCTCTTGCGGTCGAACCGGTCGGCCAGGGTCGCGCCGAACGGCGCGACGACGGCCATGAGGAGGAGACGGATCGCCATCCAGCCGCCGACCAGCCGGACCCCGCCGGCGCTGTAGGCCCAGACGACGACGGCCGTGCTGTAGGCCCAGTCCCCGACCATCGACCCGGCCAGCGCCAGCTGGATGCGGCGGAGCGCGGGGTTGACGAACACCGAGCGGAGGGAAGCCCAGGTCTCACGGAGCGCCGAGCCGGCTACCGCGAGCGGGGTGGCTGCGGACTGCGTCTCGATCTCCACGTCGGTTCCCTCGCGTCACGGTGTGTGGACCCGACGAATCATGGAGGCCGGAGGGGCTGGCGTCCATAGCCTGATCAGGCCAGCGGCCGGACGGCGGCGGTCGGGGGGCCTTGCACCGCTGGCCCTCCGCCCGCGCGGGGGGTCGACTGTCGGTGGGCCGCAATAGAATCAGGAGATGCAGGGGGATGGTCTCGAGCTCACCATGGCGCAGCGGCGCGAGCTGCTCGCCGGGGCTCGACGCGCCCTCGACGGGCTCGACGGCCAGCTCTGGCAGGCAGGTGGTGCCGAGCTCGGTGCGCTGCTCGGGGAGGTCGACGCGCTCGTCGGGATGGGGGAGGCGGCCCGGGTCTCGGTCGTGGCGGAGGCGTTGCAGCGCGGCGAGCCGGGGTCGGGGGAGCGGGCGCTCTCGTCGGTCGACTGGGTGCGCGAGCACGCGCCCTCGCTGCGCGCCGGCGGCGCGGCCCAGGTGGTGCGTCTCGCGGAGGCCTTCCGGGTGCCCGGCAACGCGCCGGTCAAGGACGCGGTGACCTCGGGGCGGCTCCCGGTGCGGCTGGCCACCGTCGTCGCGTCGGAGGCCGAACGGCTGCGCCCACTGCTGGCCGACGGGGCCGAGCCGGCCGTGCTCGAGGGGTTGGTCACCATGGCGCGCGAGCAGGGGGCGAGGGGGTGCCGCGCCCTGCGGCCGGCGCTGCTCGCCCGGTACGGGCTCGACTCTGTGCTCGACCGGGAGCAGGAGGCGGCCCGACGGTACGTCGCCCTCTCCCACCCGCGGGTCGGGGAGCTGGGCGTGGCCGAGTACCGCCTCGTCCTCGACCCCGAGGGGCGCGCCGTGCTCGAAGCGGCGCTCGGGCCGTTGTCCGCGCCGGTCCCGGTGGACGGCGAGCGCGACCTGCGGCCGGCCGAGCAGCGCCGGGGGGAGGCGCTCGTGATGCTGGTCCGCCGGGGCGTCGCGGGCGCCGGGTCGGTCCCGGTGTCGGCGAAGGCGCAGCTCTTCGTCACCGTGGACCTCGAGACCCTGCGCCACCGGTTGGCGCGGGGCGCGGGTGAGCGCCCGGCGGCGGGAGGGGCTCGGCTCACCGCGGGTGAGGTGGTCGGTGGCGCGGAGGCGGGGCTGGTGCTCGCGCCGGACGTCGTGCGCCGGCTGGCGTGCGACGCGGGGGTCATCCCGGCGGTCCTCGGTTCCGGCGGTCAGGTGGTCGACCTCGGCGGGACGGTGCGGCTGTTCACGCCCGCCCAGCTGCGGCGGCTGTGGCTGCGCGACCGGGGCTGCAGCTTCCCCGGCTGCTCGGTGCCGGCCCAGTGGACGGACGCACACCACCTCGTCCACTGGGCCGATGGCGGCCCGTCGGACCTCGACAACGGCGCGCTCCTCTGCGGGCGGCACCACACGGTGGTCCACCAGCGGCGTCTCGCCGGGCGGGTCCTGCCGAGCGGGGTCGAGTGGGACCTCGCGTTCGGCTCCTACGACCGCGCGCTCGCCGAGCTGTCCGCTCGAGAACCAGCGTGACCCCGCCCCGGACCCCGGCCACGGCGGTCGGGGCCGTCGCCTTGCCCGCGTCGCGCCGGGCCTGGCGGGCCTGTGGACGAGCCGAGTGGCGGATCCCGGCGTTGTGGCTAGCGTTGTCGTGTGGGTCGGCTGAGGGGCGGCGCGGAAGGGGGACGTGGGGTGTCGCGAGGAAGGGTGGTGCGTGGTCGTGCGGTGCTCGCCGCCGTGGCCCTGTGTGGTGCGGTCGCGGTCGCCGGATGCGATGGCGACCCGGACCTGGCCCCGTCCACGAGCCCTTCGTCGCCGACCACCACCACCAGCAGCGCGAGCCCCGCGCCCACGACCTCCCCGACGGCGACCCCGGCCTCCAGCATCCCCGCCGCCGCCCGAAAGCAAACCCCCGAAGGAGCAAAGGCCTTCGTCGAGTACTTCATGGAGCAGGTGAACCTCGCTTGGACCACCCCCTCGACAGGGCTCATTGCAGACAACAGCACCAGTGACTGCAAGTTCTGCAACACAGCGGAAGCGACGGCACGCTGGCTGGTCGAGCACGACCAACACTACGCAGCGGCCCCCGTGACCGTTGGGCGTCTGGAGGCGATCAGCGGTGCACCGAAGGGGCAGTACTACGTGTTTGCGCAGACTGACTCAAAACGAGAGCGATCTCGTCGATGCGGCCGGGACAAAGATGAGCCACGAGGGCGCGAAGACTCTTGATCGAAATGTCGCCCTCAAGTGGGCGGGCGACCGCTGGTTGATGTTCGCGGTCGAGAAGACGTCGTGAGAGTCGGCAGCGGTTATCGCCCTCGCCGTCGGACTTGGGATCTTCCCTGCCGGTGCTCCGGGGGATGAGGGGCCGCCGGCCAACTTCGATTCGAGTGCGTCGCAGTATCGGAGTCGACATCCACTTGGTCGATGCCAGCAACCCTTCAGATCTGGTCCGCGCAGATTGCGCGCAATCGCGGCCAAGGTCCCTGGTACGAGTTCGCGAGTGTCTCGCCGTGCGGTGGGTTCCCGGGGCGGCCGGGCTCGGACGACCTCTGCGGCTACGCCCTCGCGCTGTGCCTCAACGACCCCGGCCGCGGCCCAGCGGTGGCCATCTTCCGCCGCGAGGTGGACGCCGGGCGCACCCCCGTGAGCGGGGCCTCCGGCGAGTGGGAGTCTCGAGGCATCACCTGCTTCCCTGAGCTGGTTCCGGGTGCCGGCCCCGTGCTCACCATGGCCATGATCGAGGAGGCGTTCCACGACACCGCCTTCTCCGTCCCCACCGTGAACATCCAGCCCGAGGGCGACGTCACCCTCGTCAACCTCCCCACGTACTTCGAGGTCCGGTTCCCTGAACAGGGCTTCGGTCCCGACGAGGTCGACACACCCGACCCGGCCAGGCTGCTGGGGCACCACGTCGAGGTCCGCCCGCGCCTGAAGTCGGTCACCTACCACCTCGGGGACACGACGATCGGCCCGACGACGGATCTCGGCGGCCCCTACCCGGACGGTGACGTCGTCACCACGTACACCCGACCCGGCAGCGTCCAGGTGCGGGTGGACATCGTCTACACCGGCCAGTTCCGCGTCGGCGGGAGCGACTGGTTCGACATCCCCGGTCGGGTCGAGCTGCAGGGTACCCCGGTCAGCCTCGCCGTCCGTGAGGCGCGGACCCGGCTGTACACCGGCTGACCTGCCCCGCCACCGGGCCCAGCACGGCACCGGCGCGGCCGGCATCCGGCTGCCGACCCCCGCTCGGGGTGGCGAGCGCCGAGGTCACGGTGGATGTCGGTGTCGCTGCCTAGGCTGCCGTCAGCGGTAGCCGAGGATGCGTGTGGAGTCGGGCCGGGAGGTGCATGGTGGAGGTCACGAGGGCGCTGGCCATGGGCCGGGCGCTGCTGCGCGAGCACGGCCTCGACGGCTGGCAGGTGGTCGCCGACCGCGCGAAGACGCGGGCCGGTGTCTGCCGCTTCGGGCGGCGGCAGATCGGGATCAGCGCTCCCCTCACCACGCTCCACGACGAGGCCGAGGTCCGCGACACCCTCCTCCACGAGATCGCGCACGCCCTGGTCGGCGCCGGTCACGGCCACGACGAGGTGTGGCGGGCCAAGGCGGTCGAGATCGGCAGCTCGGGTGATCGCTGCGTGTCGCCCGACGCGCCCCGCCTGCCCGGCGACTGGGTGGGGCGCTGCCCCGCGGGCCACGAGCGCATCCGGCACCGAGCCCCCACCCGCCTGGCGTCGTGCGGCAGCTGTTCCCGCACCTTCGACCCGAGGTGGCTGCTCACCTGGACCTTCCGGGGGAAGCAGGTCCCGATGCCGTCCGCGTACACCACCGCGCTGGCCGAGCTCCAGGCGCGGCAGGGGGCCCACGAGCGGCGCCGGCGGCTGCGGCTCGGCGACCTCGTCGAGGTCGTCGGTGAGGGCGCGTGGCTCGGGCGCGCCGGGGAGGTCGAGCTGGTCGGATCGGTCCGGGTGCAGGTGCGGGTGGGTGATGCCCTCGTCAGCCTCCCGCACGACTCCGTCCGTCCCGCGCCCTCGGCGGAGGCCGCGCGCTGGCAGTCGGCCGGCCCGGCGGTGCCCGCGCTCCCCGGGTGGCACCAGCCCACCCCAGCGGAGGCCGTGGCACGGGGTGACCACCCTCACGGTGGGGCGGTGCCGGGCCACTCGAGCGCGCCTCCGACAATGGAGAGGTGACCGACCAGGAGGTGCACGGCAGCCAGCGCGTCGTCGAGGCGCAGCCGGACGGCTTCTCGCCGTGGTCCCCGCCGACCGAGGACCACGAGCGCGCCTTCGTGCTCGCCGGCGGCGGCGCGACCGGCATCGCCTGGGAGGCCGGTGTCATCATCGGCCTGCGCGACGGCGGGGTCGACGTGCGTGACGCCGACACGATGATCGGCACCTCGGCCGGCTCGATGGTGGCCGCGCACCTGCGGCTCGGGACCGACGAGGGGAACGCCTTCCGCCGCATCCGCGACGGCGTGCCGCTCGCGGACTACGGGCGGCTGGGCGCGGCCGACGCCGGCCGGTACGTCCGGGCCCAGCTCGCCCTCGACCCCCGGCACGGGCGGGCCGTCATCGGCCGCGCCGCGCTCGCCGCCCGGACGACCACCGAGCAGGACTGGCTGGACACCATCGGCCTCGGCCTGGCGGGCAAGCCCTGGCCGGAGGGTCGTCTGTGGGTCACCGCGGTCGACGCGGTCTCCGGCACCTCGGTGGTCTTCGACCGCACGAGCGGGGTGCCGCTGGAGCGGGCCGTCGCGGCCAGCTGCGCGGTGCCGGGCGTCTTCCCCGCGGTGGAGGTCGGCGGCCGCCGGTACGTCGACGGCGGCCTGCGCACGATCGCCAACGCGGACCTCGCCGAGGGTCACCGCCGGGTGCTCGTCCTCGCGCCCTACCCCGTGGCCCCCAACGTCAAGGACCTCCCGCGGGTACAGCTGCGCGGGCTCCGGCCGCGCAGCCGCACCCACCTCGTCGTCCCGGATGCCCGGGACCTCTGGGCGATGGGTGCGAACCCGCTCGACACGAGCCGCGGCGGCAGCACGTTCGACACCGCCCGCGAGCACGGCCAGCGGCTGGCCGAGCGCATCGGCGACCTCTGGTACGGCTGAGCGGCCTCACCGCGCGGGGCGCGCCGTGGCGCGACACGGCCTCCCCACCGGCGGAGCCGGCCCCGCCCGTCGCTAGCATCGCGAGCGGAAGGGAGAACGACGATGACGTCGCACGACCGCGGTCTCGACACCGGCGCCCACATCGCCCTGATCGAGCGCTACGCCGCCCGCAACTACCACCCGCTGCCGGTGGTCCTCAGCCACGGCGAGGGCGCCTGGGTCACCGACGTCGAGGGGCGCCGGTACCTCGACTGCCTCGCCGGCTACTCGGCGCTGAACTTCGGGCACGCCCACCCCCGGCTCGTCGCCCGGGCCAGGGACCAGCTGGGCCGGCTCACGCTCACCAGCCGGGCGTTCCTCAACGACCAGCTCGGGCCGTTCGTCGAGGCGCTGGCCCGGCTCACCGCCAAGGAGCTCATCCTGCCGATGAACACCGGGGCCGAGGCTGTCGAGACCGCGATCAAGGTGGCCCGCAAGTGGGGCTACCGGGTCAAGGGCGTGCCCGAGGACACCGCGACGATCGTCGTCATGGAGGGCAACTTCCACGGTCGCACCACGACCATCATCAGCTTCTCCGACGACAAGGTGGCCCGGGAGGACTACGGCCCGTTCACCCCCGGCTTCCGCACCGTCACCTACGGCGACGTCGATGCGCTGCGGGCCGCCGTCGACGACACGACCGTCGCGGTGCTCCTCGAGCCGGTACAGGGCGAGGGCGGGGTCGTCATCCCGCCCGCGGGGTACCTGCGCGAGGTCCGCGCCATCTGCGACGAGGCCGGCGCCCTCATGGTCGCCGACGAGATCCAGTCGGGCCTGGCGCGCACCGGCCGGACCTTCGCCTGCGAGCACGAGGACGTCGTCCCGGACATCTACGTCCTCGGCAAGGCCCTCGGTGGCGGCCTCTACCCGGTGTCCGCCATCGCCGCCGACCGCGCCGTCCTCGAGGTCGTCACCCCCGGCTCGCACGGCTCGACCTTCGGCGGCAACCCGATGGCCGCCGCGATCGGCCACGAGGTCGTCGCGATGCTCGAGGAGGGCACCTTCCAGCGCCGCGCGGCCGAGCTCGGCGCGATCCTCGAGGAACGGCTCACCCCCCTGCTCGGCCACGGGCTCGCCGCGCTACGGGTCCGCGGCCTCTGGGCCGGCCTGGACATCGAGCCCGGCGGCCCGAGCGGCCGGGAGGCCTGCGAGCGGCTGATGGCGCACGGGATCCTCGCCAAGGACACCCACGGCTCGACGATCCGCCTCGCCCCGCCCCTCGTCGTCACCGCGGACGAGGTGGGGATGCTCACCGACGCGGTCGCCGCGGTCCTGGCCTGACGCGGCGGCGTCAGGCAGGGACGGACGCCGCCCGCCGAGCGTTCCGCGCGATCGCCTCGACGATCTCGGCGCGCCGTGGCCCCGGCAGGTCGTGGCCCATGTCGGGGAACATGAGCAACCGCGAGCCGGGGACCGCCTCGGCGGTGGCGATGCCGCCGCTGGGCACGACGAGGGGGTCGCGCAGCCCGTGGACGACGAGGGTCGGGACGCGGACCCCCCGCAGGCCGGGAGTGCGGTCCGGGCTGGCGAGGATGGCGAGCAGCTGGCGGACCGCGCCCAGCGGGTTGACGCTGCGGTGCACCGCCTCGCGGACCATCCCGGTGACCTCGTGGGTGTCGAAGTGCGGGCCGGCGATGAGCCGGAACCCCTCGACGCCGAGGCGCACCGCCTCCTCCTCGTCGGTGGGGCGGGGGGTCGTCATCGAGACCGCCATCGTCGGCAGGAGGCGCAGCGAGACCGACCCCTGCCGTCGGTTGCCCGTGTTCGACATGATCGACGCCAGGCTGAGCACCCGGTCCGGGTGGTCGATGGTGAGCTGCTGGGCGATCATCCCGCCCATCGAGACCCCGACGACGTGGGCCGCGTCGATCCCGAGGTGGTCGAGCAGGGCTGCCGCGTCGCTGGCCATGTCGGCCAGGACGTAGTCGGCCCGGGCGTAGCGGCGGTGCACGAAGGCCTTGATGACCGTGCCGCGGGTGGGCGGTGGTCCCTCCGTGCGGGTGGACAGGCCGATGTCGCGGTTGTCCATCCGGACGACCCGGAAGCCCTCGTCGGCCAGCCCACGGACGACCTCGGGTGGCCAGCCGACGAGCTGGGTCCCGAGCCCCATGAGGAGCAGCATGGGGACGCCGTCGTCCGGTCCGTCCACCTCGTAGGCGATCTCCACCTCACCGAGCCGGGCTGTCGTCATACCCCCGATTCTGGCACCGCCGACCCGGCGCCCGGTGCACCGGTGGGGCGCGCCGGGGGGCGCCCAGGCGGGCGAGGTCCGAGGTCTAGGGTGGGCGCGTGTTCGCCCCCCTGACGTACGCGGTCGTGGCGCTCGCGACGGTCCTCGCCCTGGCGGCGGCGTACTACGCCGTCCGGGACCGGCTCATCGACGACCTCGTCGTGGTCGCCTCGGCGCTCATCGAGCTGGGCCTCGTCGCCCAGGCCGTCCTCGGCCTCTTCGGGGTGGGCCGGATCGCCGACGGGGCCGAGCAGGCCACCTACGTGGCGTACCTCGTGACGCTGCCGCTCATCCCGATCGGGACCGCCCTGCTCGCCATCAAGGAGAAGTCCCGGTGGGCGATGGGCTCGCTCGCCGTCGGTGCCTTCGCGGTCGCCGTCATGAGCGCGCGCCTGCTGCAGATCTGGACGACGAATGCCTGAGGACACCCGGCGGAGGGCGCTCGGCGGCCCCGGCGTGGTGCTCGTCGTCGTCTACGCCGTGCTGGCGCTGGCCGCCACCGGGCGCTCGGTGCTGCAGATCCTCGAGTACTTCTCCCGTGCCCCGCTCGCCTACGTGCTCTCGGCCGTGGCCGCCGTCGTCTACCTCGTCGCCACCTGGTGCCTGGCCCGCGGCGGCGGGTGGGTGCGGGTCGGGGTCGTCGCGTGCAGCATCGAGCTCGTCGGGGTGCTCGTCGTCGGCGCGGCGTCCTACCTCGTCCCGGAGGCCTTCCCGGACAAGACCGTCTGGTCGCACTTCGGGTCCGGCTACGGCTACGTCCCGCTCGTCCTGCCGGTGCTCGGCCTGTGGTGGTTCCGGCGGGTCGACCGCGCCGCGGACGAGGACGAGCCGGGCGACGCCCGGACCGCGCCCTGACCGGGCCGGTCAGCCGGCGGTGGCCGGCTCGAGGACGAGCACCGGGATGAGGCGGTCGGTCTTCGTCTGGTACTCCGCGTAGGGCGGGTAGGCGGCGACGCACCGCTGCCACCACTGCTCGCGCTCCTCGCCGTGCACCTCGCGGGCCACCGCCGGCCAGCTCTCGGTGCCGTCCTGGAGGGTGATCGCCGGGTGGGCGAGGAGGTTGGCGTACCACTGGGGGTGCTCGGGCGCGCCGCCCTTGCTCGCGACCGCCGCGTAGACGCCGTCGTGCTCGACCCGCATCACCGGCACCTTGCGGGTCGCGCCGGAGCGGCGCCCGCGCATGGACATGAGGACGACCGGCCGGTCGAGGACCTGGACCGAGCGGGTGTCACCAGTGGCCTCGATGGTCTCGACCTGCTCGCGCACCCAGGTGCTCGGGCTCGGGACGTAGTCGCTGTCGGTGTGGGTCACGGTCTCTCCTCGTCGGTCGGTGCCGGGCCGGTGTGGTCCGGGCCCGCACCGGGTCAACCCGGGCGCCGGCCCCGGTAGTCCGGGGTGTCCGGCATCCGGTCAGCGGTCGCTCGAGGCCTTCCACAGGTTGATGCCGGAGTCGACGGCGTGCCGGTCGATCCGGGCGAGCTCGTCGTCGGTGAAGTCGAGGTTCCGGACGGCGTCGAGGCTGTCGTCGAGCTGGCGCACCGACGAGGCGCCGACGAGGGCGGAGGTCACCCTCGGGTCGCGCAGGACCCAGGCGATCGCCATCTGGGCGAGGGTCTGGCCCCGCTCGGTGGCCATCGCGTCCAGGGCCCGGACGTGCTCCAGGGCGTCCTGGGTGAGCAGGCCGCGGTCGAGCGACTTGTCCTGCGCGGCGCGCGACCCCTCGGGGATGCCGTCGAGGTACTTGTCGGTGAGCATCCCCTGGGCCAGCGGGGAGAAGGCGATGCAGCCGGTACCGGTCTCGCCGAGGGCGTCGAGCAGGCCCTCCTCCTCGACCCAGCGGTTCAGCATCGAGTAGGACGGCTGGTGGATCAGCAGTGGCGTGCCGAGCTCGCGGAGGATGTCCACGGCCTCCCGGGTCCGCTGCGCCGAGTACGAGGAGATGCCGACGTAGAGGGCCTTGCCGGCCCGCACGAGCGAGTCGAGCGCGCCGAGGGTCTCCTCGAGCGGTGTGCTGTCGTCGAACCGGTGCGAGTAGAAGATGTCGACGTAGTCCAGGCCCATGCGCTGAAGCGACTGCTCACAGCTGGCCACGAGGTACTTCCGCGAGCCGCCGCCCTGTCCGTACGGCCCCGGCCACATGTCGTAGCCGGCCTTGGAGCTGATGACGAGCTCGTCGCGGTACGGGCGGAAGTCGCGGGCCAGCAGGGCGCCGAAGTTGCGCTCGGCCGAGCCGTACGGGGGTCCGTAGTTGTTGGCGAGGTCGAAGTGGGTGACGCCCCGGTCGAAGGCCCGGCGAAGGATCGCCTGCTGGCGGTCCAGGGGCACGTCGTCACCGAAGTTGTGCCACAGCCCGAGCGAGACCGCGGGCAGGTCCAGCCCCGATCGGCCGACCCGCCGGTACGGCATCCCGGCGTCGTAGCGGTCGGGGGCGGCCAGGTACTCGAGCGCGTGGAAGGTCATGCCCCCATCCTGCCCCCGCGGAACCGCCCCTACACGGGGAGGGGTACGCCCGAAGGATGAGACGGACCGCTGGCAGCGGACCGCTGCGCGGCTACCGTGGACGGAGGTCATGAGTGCCAGCGCCAAGCCCCGGCTCGCTGGCCGGCAACCCTCCTTCCGCGGTGGGGTGCCCCGGGTGAGGACCTGGCGGAGCGGCACCTGCCGCCCGCAAGCGCGGGAGACCCCCCGGTCACCCCGCCGAGCACACGCACCGACGTGCGCACGGCATCGACGCCGGCGCACCCGACCACAGGAGCGACGCCAATGACCGACCAGTCCCAGTGGGGTTTCGAGACCCGCCAGGTGCACGCGGGGCAGGTCCCCGACAGCGCCACCGGCGCCCGGGCCCTCCCCATCTACCAGACCACCTCGTACGTCTTCAACGACACCGCCCACGCCGAGAACCTCTTCGCCCTCAGGGAGTTCGGCAACATCTACACGCGGATCATGAACCCCACCCAGGACGCCGTGGAGCAGCGCATCGCCGCCCTCGAGGGCGGCGTGGGCGCACTCCTGCTCTCCTCGGGCCAGGCCGCGACGACCCTCGCGCTGCTCAACGTCGCGGAGGCCGGCGACCACGTGGTCGCCAGCGCCGCCCTCTACGGCGGCACGACGAACCTGCTGAAGTACACCTTCGCCCGGCTCGGGGTCGAGGTGACCTTCGTCGAGGACCACACCGACCCGGAGGCCTGGCGCGCCGCGGTCCGGCCGAACACCAAGGCCTTCTTCGGCGAGACGATCGCCAACCCGAAGGCCGAGCTGCTCGACATCGAGGCGGTCGCCGCCGTGGCGCACGAGGTAGGCGTCCCGCTCGTCGTCGACAACACGATCGCGACCCCCTACCTCATCCAGCCGCTGCGGTGGGGCGCGGACATCGTCGTCCACTCGGCGACGAAGTACCTCGGCGGGCACGGGACCTCGATCGCCGGCGTCATCGTCGACGGCGGGACCTTCGACTTCGGCAAGGACCCCGAGCGGTTCCCCGGCTTCAACACCCCCGACGAGAGCTACCACGGTCTCGTCTACGCCCGCGACCTCGGCGTCGGCGGCGCGCTCGGGGCCAACCTCGCGTACATCCTCAAGGCCCGGGTCCAGCTGCTGCGCGACCTCGGCAGCGCGGTCTCGCCGTTCAACGCCTTCCTCATCGCCCAGGGCGTCGAGACCCTCAGCCTGCGGGTCGAGCGGCACGTCGAGAACACCCGCCGGGTCGCCGCCTACCTCGAGGCCCACCCGCAGGTGGAGTCGGTGCGCTGGGCCTCGCTGGACTCCAGCCCGAGCCGGGCGCTGGCCGACAAGTACGCCCCCAAGGGCGCCGGCGCCGTGCTCGCCTTCGAGCTGCGCGGCGGGGTCGAGGCCGGGCGGCGCTTCGTCGAGGGGCTGTCGCTGCACAGCCACGTCGCGAACATCGGGGACGTGCGCAGCCTGGCCATCCACCCGGCGTCGACGACCCACAGCCAGGGTGGGGACGAGGACCGGCGCGCCGCGGGGGTGACCCCCGGGCTGGTGCGTCTCGCCGTCGGGATCGAGTCGATCGAGGACATCCTCGCCGACCTCGACGCCGGGTTCGCCGCAGCGCTGGGCAACCCCGACCCGTCGACGCAGGAGCCCGAGCTCGTCGGCGCGCAGGGCTGAGCGGCCCCGCGCCACAGCCCCCACCCCCGGCGCCCACCGGGCTAGCGTGACCGGTATGGACGACACGACGACCGGTTCGCTGCTCGAGCTCGAGCGCCGGGGGTGGGCCTCGCTCTGCGACGGCACGGGTGACGCGTTCTACGGCGACCTGATGACCGAGGACGCCCTCATGGTGCTCGCGAACGGCGCGACGATGACCCGCGAGGACGTCGTCGCCTCGCTGGCCGCCGCGCCACCGTGGGCGGGCTACGAGATCGCCGACGAGCGGTTCGTCGAGGCCGGCCCCGATGCCGTGGCCCTGGTCTACACCGGCACCGGCCACCGCGACGGCGGGGAGGACTTCACCGGGGTGATGACGAGCACCTACGTGCGCCGTGGCGACCGCTGGCGCCTGGCCCTCTACACCCAGACGCCGCTGGTGGCCGCCGGCGGCTGACCGGCCGAGCCGCGCCCCCGCCGCCCCTGTGGAGAACCGCGGGCCGGTGCGGGCCGGCTCGCCTAGCGTGCCGGGATGACGTCGTACCGCGTGGATGCCGGCGAGGTCGCCGCCCTCGGCGAGGGACTGCTCGACCTCGCCGGTTCCCTCGCCCTCGTCGGTGACCCGCGCCCGGACCTGTGGGCCCTCGGCCCCGGCCGGGCCGGCGGCGCGCTCGGTGAGCTGCTCGGGGGGTGGCGGCTGGCCCGGCTGCGCGCCGCCGAGGACCTCACCGCACTCGGCGAGGCGGCGGCCGCGGCCGGCGGTCTCTACCTCGACACCGAGTCGGCGGTGGCACGCTCGCTCGCCGGTGGGCCACGGTGACCCTGCCCCCGCTGTCCGGTTCGCCCGCGGCGGTGCGCCTGCTCGCCGACCGGCTCGCGGCCACCGCGGAGCGGCTCGCGGCCATGGCCGGGGTGCTGGTCCGGCTCCGCGACGAGGCGGTGTGGGACGGGCCGGCAGGGCGCTCGTTCGGGGCCCGGGTCGGGGCCGTGCCGGCGGTGCTCGACGCCGCGGCCCGGCGCCAGCGCGGCGCCGTGGGCCCGCTGCGGGCGTTCGCCACCGCGCTCGAGGAGGCACAGGCGGTCACCGCGACGGCCCAGCGGGAGGAGGCGCTGGCCGAGGACGAGTACCGCGCCCTGGAGGAGCACGCGTGGTCGCTGGTGTCCTCCGGGGCGACCGAGGGCGACCCGGCCCTGCTGGCCGTCCGGGCCGGCCAGCGGGAGGCCGAGGGCACCGCGCAGCGGGCCCGGGCCCGGCACGCGGCGGCGGTCAGGGAGTACCGCGCGGCCGACCTGCGGTGCTCGGCCGTGCTCCGGGCCCTCGTCGACGACGGCCTCGCCGACGGGTGGGGCTACCGGGCGCTCACCGGGGCCGCGCGCGCCGGCCACGACCTCGGCGCTCTCGGCGCCGTCGTGCCGGTCGCCCCCGAGCTGGGTCCGATGGCGGTGGCCGGGGACGGCCTCGGCGCCGTCGGTGACCTGGCGCTCCTCGTCGGCTACGGCGAGGGCAGCTGGCGGCACCTCACCGTGTCGGCCGCGGGCACCGCCACCGCGTTCGCCGGCCGGTCGCTCGTCGCCGGGGCCGCCGCCGGGGCCCGCGTCGGCGCCCAGGGGGTGCAGGTGCTCGGACGGCTGTCCGCCCGCGAGCGGGTCGTCCTGGGCTCGGTCGAGGAGGCGCGCCGGCGGGCCCGGACCGTGCGCGAGGCCTTCGCCGTGCCACCGGCCCGGTCGACGCCGAGCGCGCTGCTCGGCGGCCCACCGCTGCGGACGGCCGGCCTGGCCCGGCGGGTCCCGGTGGCGGCCCGGCTGCGCGCCGCCGCGGACGCCCGGTTCCTCGACGACTGGCGGCTGGCGACGGCCAACGGGGCCCGGCCGATGTACGTCACCGGGGTCACCCTCCAGTGCGGTGCCGCCGCCGGCCAGCGGGCGGCGGGCCCGCGCCCCGACCACCGGTGAGCGACCTATCCTGTCGCGCATGCCCGAGGAGCCGCGACCACCGGTCGACCCGGCATCGCTGCACTACCCCGAGCAGCTCCCGGTCGTCGAGCGCAGGGAGGACATCCTCGCGGCGATCCGCGACCACCAGGTCGTCGTCATCGCGGGGGAGACCGGGTCGGGGAAGACGACGCAGCTGCCGAAGATGTGCCTCGAGCTGGGCCGAGGGAGCACCGGCCAGGTGGGCCACACCCAGCCGCGGAGGATCGCGGCCCGGTCGGTCGCCGAGCGGCTCGCCGAGGAGATGCACGTCGGGCTCGGCGACCTCGTCGGCTACCAGGTCCGCTTCGCCGACGAGAGCAGCGCCGGCACCCGGGTCAAGGTGATGACCGACGGCATCCTGCTGGCCGAGATGCAGCGCGACCGGGAGCTGCGGCGCTATGACACGATCATCATCGACGAGGCCCACGAGCGCAGCCTCAACATCGACTTCATCCTCGGCTACCTCAAGCAGCTGCTCCCGCGCCGGCCCGACCTCAAGGTCCTCGTCACCTCGGCGACCATCGACCCGGAGCGGTTCGCCCGCCACTTCGCCACCGACGGGCGAGGCGAGGTGGTCCGCGAGGTGCCGGTCATCGAGGTGTCCGGGCGGACCTACCCGGTGCAGGTCCGCCACCGGCCGCTCGTCGAGCTCGACCCGGACGGCCGCCACGTCCTCGCCGAGAAGGACCAGGTCACCGGTGTCGTCGAGGCGGTGGAGGAGCTGTGGACCGAGGAGCCGCCCAGCGCCGAGGCCACCGACATCCTCGTGTTCTTCTCCGGCGAGCGGGAGATCCGCGACGCCGCCGAGGCGCTCGGCGGGCTGGGCCTGCCCGGCACCGAGGTGCTGCCGCTCTTCGCCCGGCTCTCCGCCGCGGAGCAGCACCGCGTGTTCCACCGGGGGAGCGGGCGGCGGATCATCCTCGCCACCAACGTCGCCGAGACCTCGCTGACCGTCCCGGGCATCGGCTACGTCGTCGACACCGGCACCGCCCGCATCTCCCGGTACAGCCAGCGGACCAAGGTCCAGCGCCTGCCGATCGAGCCGGTGAGCCGGGCCAGCGCCGCCCAGCGCGCCGGCCGGTGCGGCCGGGTCGCCCCCGGCGTCTGCATCCGCCTGTACTCGCAGGAGGACCACGACGCGCGGCCCGAGTTCACCGAGCCGGAGATCCAGCGCACCTCGCTCGCCTCGGTCATCCTCCAGATGACCTCGCTCGGCCTCGGCGACGTCCAGCGCTTCCCCTTCGTCGACCCTCCGGACGCCAGGCAGGTCGCCGACGGGGTCCGGCTCCTCGAGGAGCTCGGCGCGTTCTCCACCGGGGACCGCGGCCCCGGACGCCACCGCGGGCGGGCCCGGCGGCTCACCCCGACCGGCCGCACCCTGGCCCGCCTCCCGCTCGACCCCCGGCTGGCCCGCATGGTCGTCGAGGCCGGCCGGCTCGGTTGCACCCGTGAGGTCCTCGTCCTCGTCGCCGCGCTCTCGATCCAGGACCCGCGCGAGCGGCCGGTCGACCGGGAGGCGCAGGCCGACCAGCAGCATGCCCGGTTCGCCGACGACTCCTCCGACTTCGCCTCGTTGCACAACCTCTGGCGCTACCTGAGGCAACAGCGGAAGGACCTCTCGCACAGCGCGTTCCGCCGGATGTGCCGCGACGAGTACCTGCACTACCTACGGATCCGGGAGTGGCAGGACCTGCACACCCAGCTCCGGCGCGCCTGCCGGTCGGCCCGGGTCGACCCCGACCTCGCCACCGCCGGCCCCGACCGTGACCCCGACTGGGACACCGTGCACCGGGCGCTGCTCGCCGGCCTGCTCTCCCACGTCGGGGTCCGCGACGAGGTGCGGCGGGAGTACCTCGGCGCGCGCGGGGCACGGTTCGCGATCAGCCCCGGTTCGACGCTCTTCCGCCGCCGCCCGGACGTCGTCGTGGCCGCCGAGCTCGTCGAGACCAGCCGGCTGTGGGCCCGCACCGTCGCGGCCATCGAGCCGGAGTGGGCGGAGGAGGCGGGGGCGCACGTGGTGACCCGCACGGTGAGCGAGCCGCGGTGGAGCCGGGCGGCGGGCGCCGCGGTCGCGACCGAGCGGGTGACCCTCTACGGCGTCCCCCTCGTCACCGGCCGGACGGTCCAGTACGCGCGGATCGACCCGCAGGCCGCCCGGGAGATCTTCGTCCGCTCGGCCCTGGTCGAGGGCGACTGGGACCCGCGGCACGAGTTCTGGAGCGCCAACCGGCGCACCCTGGAGCGGGTCGCCGAGCTGGAGGAGCGGGCCCGGCGCCGCGACATCGTCGTCGACGACGAGGTCGTCCACGCCTTCTACGACGCCCGGGTCCCCCCGGACGTCGTCTCCGAGCGGCACTTCGACCGGTGGTGGCGCGGCGAGCGACGCCGCCGCCCGGACCTGCTGACCCTCACCGAGGAGACCCTCACCTCCGCTGCCGGCGAGGCGGTCTCGGCCGGCGACTACCCACCGGTGTGGCGGCAGGGCGACCTCGAGCTCGACGTCAGCTACTCCTTCGCGCCGGGCCAGGAGGCCGACGGGGTCACGGTGCACGTCCCGGTCGCAGTCCTCAACCGGCTGCGCCCCGAGGGCTTCGACTGGCAGGTGCCGGGGCTGCGCGACGAGCTCGCCGTCGCCCTCATCAGGTCGCTGCCCAAGGCCACCCGCCGGCACCTCGTCCCGGCACCGGACCACGCCCGGGCCGCGCTCGCGGAGGCCGACCCCGCCCGCGGCCGGATCACCGACGAGCTCGCGCGGGCGCTCCACGAGCGCACCGGGGTCCGGGTCGACCCGGGGGAGTGGGACTGGGCGCGGGTGCCCGGGCACCTGCGCGTCACCTTCTCCGTCGAGGGTGCCCGCGGCCGGGTCGTCGCCCGCGGCAAGGACCTCGAGGCCCTTCGCGAGGCGGCCGGGTCCGAGGTGCGCGCCGGGGTGGCCCGCGCCGGCGCCTCGCTCGAGCGCGGCGGGCTGACCTCGTGGACGGTCGGCACGGTGCCCGAGACCTTCGACGGCCACGCCGGCGGGCAGGTGGTCCGCGGCTTCCCGGCCCTCGTCGACGAGGGGGGCAGCGTCGCGCTGCGGGTGCTCCCGGATGCCGGGTCCGCGGCCGCTGCGCACCGCGGTGGGGTGCGGCGGCTCCTCGTCCTCGGGACGCCCGCCCCGTGGAAGCGGGTGCTGGGCCGCCTCTCGAACGCCCAGAAGCTCGCGCTCGCCGACAACCCGCACGGCTCGGTTCCGGCGCTGCTGCGGGACTGCCTCGACGCCGCGGTCGACGACCTCGTCGCCGAGCACGTCGCCGGACCGGTGCGCACGCAGGCCGACTTCGAGGCCGCGCTCGCCGCGGTCCGCATGCACGTGGTCCCGCGGGTGCTCGCCGTCGTCGAGGCGGTCGAACCGGTGCTCGCCCTCGCGGCGCAGGTCCGGCGCACCCTCGACGCCCTCGCGGCCGGAGCCGCGGCCGAGGCGACCCGGGCGACCCGAGCCGACGTCCGGGCCCAGCTCGACAGCCTCGTCCGCCCCGGGTTCGTCGCCGCCACCGGCGTGCGACGGCTCCGTGACGTGCAGCGGTACCTGCGCGCCGCCCAGCACCGGCTCGAGCGGGCCGCGACCAACCCCCGCGAGCCGGTGCTCCAGGAACAGGTCGATGCCGTCGAGTCCGCCTACGCCGACCTGCTCGACGTCCTCCCGCCCGCCCGTCGGGCCGCGCCGGAGGTCACCGACGTCGGCTGGCTCGTCGAGGAGCTGCGGGTCAGCCTCTTCGCGCAGTCGCTCGGTACCGCACGGCCGGTCTCGGAGAAGCGGGTCCGCCGCGCCATCGCCGACCTCACCCCCTCGGCCTGACCGCCGCCCTCCCGGCCCGGGAATCCGGCCCCCCGCTGGCGCGTTCCACCTGCACGAGCACCAGAACCCGAAAGGCCAGCCCGT
This sequence comes from uncultured Actinomycetota bacterium, assembly GCA_963772645.1. Lineage (GTDB taxonomy): Bacteria > Actinomycetota > Actinomycetes > Actinomycetales > Dermatophilaceae > DASSQJ01. Next base: position 174,945 of record CAVYYD010000015.1, on the reverse strand, counting down.
GCAGAACCCGTCCGACCTCTACCGTCTCGAGACCGACGCCGACCTGACCGAGCACCGTCCCGGCGTCCTCCTCGTCATGCTCGGGGGCTTCGTCGACGCCGGTCAGGTGCAGGGCCTCCTCCGCGACCACCTCCTCGAGAGCGGTGACCCCGAGGTCGTCGCCTCCTTCGATGTCGACCAGCTGCTCGACTACCGCGACCGCCGCCCGGCGATGGTCTTCGACACCAGCCGCTGGGTCGAGTACGACGACCCGTCGATGCTCCTGCACCGGCTCACCGACCGCGACGGGCAGACCTACTACCTCCTCGCCGGCCCCGAGCCGGACTACCAGTGGGAGCGCGTCGTCGAGGCCGTCCGTGAGCTGATCGCCCGGCTCGGCATCACCCTCGTCGTCACCACCCACGGGATCCCGATGGGGGTCCCGCACACCCGGCCGGTCGGGATGACCGCGCACGCCACCGACCCGGCGCTCGTCGGGTCGGCGGTCTCACCGTTCGGGCGGGTGCAGGTGCCGGGGTCGATCGCCTCGCTGCTCGAGCTGCGGGTCGGGGAGTCCGGTGGCCAGGCGCTCGGCTTCGCCGTGCACGTCCCGCACTACCTCGCGACCACCGAGTGGGCCGAGGGGGCGCTGGCCGCCCTCACCGCGGTCACCGGAGCCACCGGGCTCAACCTGCCCAACGACGAGCTCGTCGAGCGAGCCCGGGCCAACCAGCAGGCGATCGCGGCCGAGGTCGAGCAGAGCGACGAGGCCCGCGCGGTCGTCAGTGCCCTCGAGCGTCAGTACGACGCGTTCGTCGAGGGGCGACAGCGGCCCAGCCTGCTCGCCACCGAGACCAGCCAGATCCCCACCGCCGACGAGCTCGGCGCCGAGTTCGAGGACTTCCTGCGCCACGTCGGCGACGACTGACTCCGCGGGCGGTCAGTCCTTGGCCTCCGACCACCGGTCGATCACCGAGGTGTCGGCGACGAAGCGCACCGGGGCCCCGCCCGACCAGCGGCGAGCCGCGTCGGCCAGCGCGGCGTCGACCCGGCGCGCGGCCTCCTGCGCTGCCTCCGTGGGCACGTGCAGGAGCAGCTCGTCGTGCAGGCACAGCACGACCTCGGCCCCCAGGTCGCGCGTCGTGGCCCGCACCGTGGCCGCCCAGGCCTTGAAGAGCTCGGCCGCCGACCCCTGGATGACCGCGTTGCGCGCGAAGCGCCCGCGGGCGGCGTCCAGCGCCGGGTCGGCCCCGACCGGGCGGTCCGCGAGGACGCGCCCGGTCGGCACGAGGCGGCCCCCGAAGGTGCGCAGCGGCTGCCCGCACCGGCCGAGCTCGTAGGCGCGGTCGAGCAGCCCCATCGCCACCGGGTAGGCGGCCTCCAGGCCCCGCAGCGCCTCCCCGGCCGCGCCGCTGCGCTGGCCGTACATCGCGGCGAGCACGGCGACCTTGGCCACCGGCCGGTCGACCCCGAGCCGCTCGGCGACCGGCGCGTAGAGGTCGTCGGCCCGGGTCGCGGCCGCGAAGGCGGCGTCCCCGCTGACGACGGCGAGCACCCGCGGCTCCACCTGCCCGAGGTCGGCCCGCACGAAGCGGTGCCCGGGGTGGGCGGCGACCCCGGGGCGCAGCGCCGCCGGCAGGTTGTGCAGCCCGTTCTCGGCCGTCATCCGGCCGGCGGCGCCGTCGCAGGCCGTCCAGTGGCCGCGCAGCCGGTCGTCGGCGCCGACGTGGGTGTCCAGCCAGCGGTAGCCGTACGTCGTCGCGATCCGCTCGTCACGGCGCCAGCGCAGGAGGGCGTCGACCACGGGGTGCACCTCGCGGTAGGGCGCGAGCACCCACTTGCGGGTGCTCGGCACGTCGACCCCGACGGCGGCGAGCATCTCCTTGACCTGGGCCGGGTTGCGCAGGTCGGTGGCCTCCCGGCCCGGCACGTGGCGCAGGACGAGGCGGTCGCGCTCGCGGCGTGCGGCGGCGGCCTCGGCCTCGGATGTCGTGCGCGGGCCGGCCGCCTCGCCGACGAGCTGCTCGGTGCGGGCGCGGTCCAGGGGCAGGCCGTCGCGCTCGAGCTCGACGCACAGGAGCGCCGCGGCCGACTCGGAGGCGATGGTCCCGGCGAGCCGGGCGGAGGTCGTGGCGGCCGCCTCGTGCTGGCGGTGGGCGAGGTCCAGGGCCGCCGTCGCCCACGCGCCCAGGTGCCGCGGGTCGGCGAGCCACGACTCGTGGTCGGCCCGGAGGTAGCCCGTGGGGTCGACGAGGACGTCGTCGGGCGGAAGCTCGGGGGCGAGCGCGTCGAAGAGGTCGCCGGTGGGGGCGGCGGGAGCGGCGTCGACGGGCAGCCCGTGGGCGGCGGCCCAGCAGCGCGACGGTGGAGCCTCCCAGCCGCCGTGGAGCAGCCGGTGGGCCTCGGCGACGTCCCAGGCCCGGGCCAGGTGCACCCCGGCTCCGACGACCTCGGTGGCGTCGGCCCCCGCCGACCACCAGACCCACCGGGGGTGCCGCTCGGACTCCACCCGGGCCGCCTCGGCGGCGAGCGCGCGGCGCTCGAGCACCCGGAAGCTGCCGTCGACGAGCACCCCGCCGTGGCCGGCCGGCCCGGCGACGAGCACGGCGAGCGGACCCGGCACCACGACCCGAACACTACGGTCGGCCGCCGTCAGCGCAGCCGCGTGTCCCGGACCCGCAGGCCGGCGGACCCGCGTGGCAGGATGGCCGGGAACGGCATCCGAGGGGCGAGCGCGGCCCGCCGAGCCACACGAAGGGAACGTCACACGTGGGACTTCGCAGTGCAGCAGACCGGACCACCGACGCCGTCAAGGAGACCCGCAGCGCCCTCGAGCGCGCGGCGGAGGGGCCGGAGGACAACGGACGGCTGGGCAACCAGGCGGTCCGGCTCGTCGAGAACATCCTCGACCTCGGCATCGACGGCAAGGGCTGGTTCGACCCCGCCCAGAAGGTCGCCGACGACGCGCTGCGCGCACACGGCGGCGACCGGGAGGCGGCTGTCGACGCCGTCGTGCGCAGCCACCTCGTCAAGGGCGGCCTCGAGGGGTTCGTCACCAGCCTGGGCGGCTTCGTCACCCTCCCGGTGGCGCTCCCGGTCAACGTCCTGTCCTTCTACGTGCTGGCCACGCGGATGACGGCCGCCGTCGCGGCCCTGCGGGGGCACGACATCGCCCACCCGCAGATCCGGGCGGCCGTGCTCCTCACCCTCGTCGGCGCCGACGCCGACGACCTGCTCCGCAAGGCGGGGGTGGCCGCGCCGGTCGGCGGGCTCACCAACCTCGCGGCGCAGCGGCTGCCCGGCCCGGCCGCGATGGTCGTCAAGAAGGGCGTCGGGTTCCGCCTCCTCGCGAGCGTCGCGAAGAACACGCTGACCCGCTTCGGGCGGGCCGTCCCGGTCATCGGCGGCGTCGTCGGCGCCGGGGTCGACACCTGGATGCTGCGCCGGGTGGCCGAGAACGCCCGCACCGAGTTCCCGGCCACGGTCGCCGGCCAGGTCACCTCGGCCTGACCCGTCGACGCGCCCGGACCGGGAATCCTCCGGCCCGCGTCGGTCGTTGAGACCCCGGACCCCGACCCAGGAGGTAACGAGCACGATGTCCACCACCCGCACCTTCGCCTACGTCGGCGCCGTCGCCCGGGCGCTGCGCCTGGCCACCCGCCCCGGGGGCCCCTCGCTCGGTGAGCGGGCCTCCGCACTCCCGCGGCTGCTGCGGGCGGTGTCGTCGGGGGAGTACCACGGCACGTCCCTGGTCAAGCTCGGCCTCGTCGCGGCGGGGGTGGCCTACGTGGTCTCCCCGGTCGACCTGCTTCCCGAGGGCATCCTCGGGATCCTCGGCCTCGCCGACGACGCGATGGTGCTCGGCTGGCTCGCCACCACGGTCGTCGAGGAGACCGAGAAGTTCCTGCGCTGGGAGGCCGCCACCGGCCGCGCGCCGGCCGGCGCGACCCCGTTCGGCAGCACCGTGCGCTCCGACGTCGTGAGCTGACCGGTCCCGTCCCGGTCGAGCCCCGCCGTCCACAGGACGGCGGGGCACGGTGCGTCGTCCACAGGAGCCACCGGGCGGGTTCCGCCCGTCGCGAGCCCCGGGAAGGCTCGGTCCATGACAGCGGACATCAGCCTCCGGGGCCCCGGCGACGTCGTCGCGGCCCTTCCCTACCAGCTCGGCTACCACCCGGCCGAGAGCGTCGTCCTGGTCTGCCTCCTCGGCCGCCGGGTCTGCCTCGTCGCCCGGTGTGACCTCCCGGCCGACGGTGACGTCGGCCCGACCGCGGCCGCGCTGCTGGAGCCGGTGCTCCGCGAGGACGTCGACGGCGTCGTGCTCGTCGGGTACGAGAGCGAGCCCGAGGCCAGCCACCCGCTGCTGCTCGAGCTCGTGGCGTCCCTCGAGGCCGAACGGGTCCACGTCGTCGACGTCGCGGTCGTCCGGGGCGGCCGGCGGTACTCGCCCACCTGCTCCGAGCCCTGCTGCCCGCCGGGCGGGGTTCCGCTGCCCGAGCCCGCCGACGTGCCGGCGGTCGCCGAGCTGGTCGGGCTCGGCCGGTCCCCGCTCGGCTCGCGCGCGGCGGTCGCCGCCCTCGTCGAGCCCGACCCGCAGGCCGCGCCGGCCGTCGGCGCCAGCCTGGGCCGTCGGCAGCGGCCTCCGCGGGTGGACGTCGCCGTCCGGGCCTGGGGGCGGGTGCTCGACCCGCCACCTGCCCGCTCCGCAGCGGCCGAGCGCCACCCGCGGTGGCCGCCGGGCGTGGTGGCGGCCGCGGTCGGCGGCCTGGCCGACGTCCCCCTGCGGGACGCGCTCGTCGGCTGGCTCGCCCCCGGGGTGCTGCCCGCCGAGGTGCTCGACCCCGGCGTCGTGGCTCGGCTCGAGCGCACCCTGCCCCGGTGGGCCGGGATGGGGTACCGGTCCCGCCCGGCCGGTTCGGGGGCCGGACCGGGGCCGGTTCGGGGCCCGGGCGGGAGGCGCTGCTCGAACGGCTGCTCCTGCTGTGCCGGTCGGTGCCCGACGGCTGCCCGACCGCGGCGGCGGCAGCGTGCGCGGTCACGGCGCACGTCGCCTGGTCCGACGGCGAGGGCGCCGTGGCCCGGATCGCCCTCGACCGTGCGCTGCGGCTCGACCCGGGGTACCGGCTCGCCGTGCTCCTCTCGGGGCTCGTCGAGCACGGGCTGCGGGTCACCCCGCCGTGCGGCGGGTCGGCCCTGCGGGGTGCGGGCTGAGTGCGGGGGGGGGGGCTTCCGGGAAATGGACGACGGTGCCCGACGCGTTGCACCGGTCGGTACGATCGGGGGCAGGTCATGAGTCCCAGCGCCAAACCCCGGTTTGCTGGGCGGCAACCCTCCTCGCGGTGGGGTGCCCCGGGTGATGACCCGGCCGCTCCGACCGGTGCGGCAAGCGCGAGCGCAGGAGTCCGTGATGACGGCGATGCCGGTGACGTCGGGGAACGCGGTGTGGCGTCCCGGCGACCCCGAGGGCAGCCGCCGCTTCGCCCGGCTCGGGGCGCTGCCGCTCGAGCGCGGCGGCGCGCTGCCCGAGGTGACGGTCGCCTACGAGACGTGGGGGACGCTCTCCCCGGCGGCCGACAACGCCGTCCTCGTCGAGCACGCCCTCACCGGTGACAGCCACGTCGTCGGCGACAGCGGCCCCGGGCATCCCTCGCCGGGGTGGTGGCCGGGCCTCATCGGGCCCGGCGCGCCGCTGGACACCGACCGCTTCTTCGTGGTCGCCAGCAACGTCCTCGGGGGCTGCCAGGGCACCACCGGGCCGTCGTCCACCGCGCCCGACGGGCGGCCGTGGGGGAGCCGCTTCCCGTTCGTCACGATCCGTGACCAGGTGGCGGTCGAGGCGGCTCTCGCCGACGTGCTCGGGGTGCGTCGCTGGCACACCGTCCTCGGCGGGTCGATGGGTGGCATGCGGGTCCTCGAGTGGGCCGCCGGACACCCCGGGCGGGTCGAGCGCGCGCTCGTCCTCGCGTCCACGCGCGTACGCCACCGCCGACCAGGTGGCGTGGTGCCAGCCGCAGCTGCTCGCCATCCGGGCCGACCCCGCCTTCCACGGCGGCGACTACTACGACACCGGGGACGCGCCCGTGACCGGGATGGGGATCGCGCGCCGGATCGCTCACACCACCTACCGGCACGAGGGTGAGCTCGACGAGCGGTTCGGGCGGCGTCCCCGGCCCGGGGAGGACCCCCTCGGCGGGGGCGGTCGCTACGACGTCGAGAGCTACCTCGACCACCATGCGACGAAGCTCGCGCAACGGTTCGACCCGAACAGCTACCTCGTCCTCACCGAGGCGATGAACAGCCACGACGTCGGTCGTGGACGGGGCGGTGTCGCCTCGGCGCTCCAGGGCTTCGAGGGCCGTCTCGACGTCGCCGGCGGTGAGCACCGACCGGCTCTACCCGGTTCGGCTGTCCGAGGAGATCGCGCGGGCCCGCCCCGGCACCGGCCTCACGGTCATCGACTCACCGCACGGCCACGACGGCTTCCTCATCGAGACCGCGCAGGTCGGCAGTGTCATCGGCGACACGCTCCACGGTCACTGACCGGCGGGGCTGCGGTAACGTCTCGACCGCAGACATGCGCAGCGACAGGAGGACAAAGGTGACCATCGTCGTCGGGTACGTCCCCACCAAGGAGGGGCGTGCCGCGCTCGCCCGGGCCGTCGAGGAGGCCCGAGGCCGCCAGACCTCCCTCGTCGTCATCAACTCCAACCGCGGCGGGCCGCGACTTCGACGAGGAGGCGAGCCGGGCCGCGGAGGCCGAGCTCGCAGCGGATCACCGACGAGCTGTCCGGCGAGGGCCTCAACGTCGACGTGCGCCAGCTGGTGCGCGGCAACGAGCCTGCGGAGGACCTCATCGCCGTGGCCGCCGAGACCGACGCCGACCTCATCGTCATCGGGCTGCGCCGCCGGACCCCGGTCGGCAAGCTGATCCTCGGCTCTAACGCGCAGCGGATCCTGCTCGACGCACCCTGCGCGGTGCTCGCGGTCAAGGGCTGAGCGCGCCGTCGACGCGCGGTGCCACGACATCGATGTGCTCCGGGGCGGGCCGTCGATTTATAATGGTAGGACGCACCTGCCCAGCCCGGCCCCACCACCCCCCGTCGGTCGGCCGCAGCAGTGCCGATGACCACCCTCCCCGCCGCTCCCGGAGCCCTCGCGCACCGGGTCGTGGCCATCCGCGACGAAAGGTAGTCGGTGTCGCCTGTGTCCAGGACAACCTCCGAGCCGAGCCCGCTCCCGCAGGAGTTCTCGCACCGGGCCCTGCAGGCCCTCGTCCGCAAGGGCCGCACCACGGGGCACGTCACCGGTGAGCAGGTCGCCGAGGCACTGAGGACCGCCGAGGTCCGTCCGGCGCGAGGCCGCGTCGTCCTGCGCGCCCTCGCCGACCAGGGCATCACGGTCAGCACCGACGGAGAGGCCAGCGGGGTCGCCGCGGCGGCCACCCGCACGGCGAAGAAGTCCGCGGCCACGGCCCGCACCGGCCGTCCGCCGACGAAGCCGCCCCCAAATGGTCCGGCACCACCCGCAGAGGCGGCCAAGGCTGCCGCCGGGACCTCGCCCGCACCCACCACGAAGACCGCGACGAAGAAGGCCACCGCGAAGAAGGCCACCGCCAAGCCCAAGGGCGCCGCCGGCGACGAGGCCCCCGCCGAGGAGTCGACCGACGAGGTCGTCGACCTCGCTGTCGACGCCGCTGCGGAGGACGAGGCCGAGGACGGTCCGCGCGACGACGCCGACGCCGAGGACGGCGCGCACCCCCGCCGCCGACGGCGAGGGTGAGGAGGCCGGGTTCGTCATCCGCGACGACGACGAGGAGGACGCGCCGGCCCAGCAGGTCGTCACCGCCGGGGCCACCGCCGACCCGGTCAAGGACTACCTCAAGCAGATCGGCAAGGTCGCCCTCCTCAACGCCGAGCAGGAGGTCGAGCTCGCCAAGCGGATCGAGGCCGGCCTGTTCGCCGAGGAGAAGCTGAACTCCGGCGAGAAGCTCGACATGAAGCTCAAGCGCGAGCTGTGGTGGATCGCCCAGGACGGCAAGAAGGCCAAGAACCACCTCCTCGAGGCCAACCTGCGGCTCGTCGTCTCCCTCGCCAAGCGGTACACCGGTCGCGGGATGCTCTTCCTCGACCTGATCCAGGAGGGCAACCTCGGCCTCATCCGCGCGGTCGAGAAGTTCGACTACACCAAGGGCTACAAGTTCTCGACGTACGCGACGTGGTGGATCCGTCAGGCGATCACCCGCGCGATGGCCGACCAGGCGCGCACCATCCGCATCCCGGTGCACATGGTCGAGGTCATCAACAAGCTCGCCCGCGTCCAGCGGCAGATGCTCCAGGACCTCGGGCGCGAACCCACCCCCGAGGAGCTCGCCAAGGAGCTCGACATGACCCCCGAGAAGGTCGTCGAGGTCCAGAAGTACGGCCGCGAGCCGATCTCGCTGCACACCCCGCTCGGCGAGGACGGCGACAGCGAGTTCGGTGACCTCATCGAGGACTCCGAGGCCGTCGTCCCGGCCGACGCCGTGAGCTTCACCCTCCTCCAGGAGCAGCTGCACAGCGTCCTCGACACCCTCTCCGAGCGCGAGGCCGGCGTCGTCTCGATGCGGTTCGGCCTCACCGACGGCCAGCCGAAGACCCTCGACGAGATCGGCAAGGTCTACGGCGTCACCCGCGAGCGGATCCGACAGATCGAGTCCAAGACGATGAGCAAGCTGCGCCACCCGAGCCGCAGCCAGGCCCTGCGCGACTACCTGGACTGAGCCTTCCCCTCGACGGGCCTCAGGGCCCGAGTGGGGCGTGCTCGTCCTCGGCCGGCGCGTCGCTGCGACCCCTCGGGCGCAGCGCCGTGCGCCACCATCTCAAACCTTCCTCCGGGAGGAGCAGGGCGCGGGCCCGGTCCACCCGGCGCCGGCGGGAGAGCGCCGCGCGCCACACGGCCCGCGCGTCGGCGGCCACGTCGCCGACCTGGCCGCCGGGGGGCGCGTAGCGGGCCCCCTCGAGGGTCGCGACGACCCGGCCGAGCGCGGCTCCCTCGTCGGCGGTGAGGTAGGCGGCCTTCGACAGCTGGGCCGAGGCCTGGCGCGGGGTGGCGCCGTCGGCAGCGGTGACCCCGATGTCGCCGAGCCGCAGAACCAGTGACTCCCACTCCGCCTCGACCCGCTCCGCCTCGTCCCGGGCTCGCTGGCGCGCCCGGGACCGCGCGACGGCGGCGGCGGTGGGGACGAGGAGGAGGAGCACGACGACGAGGAGGAGGACGAGGAGGGTCAGCGCGTTGGCGGCGAGGAACCGGCCGACCCCGCCGGTGCTCCCGGCGGCCCCGGCATCCGGGGTGCCGGCCGGGACGTCCTGCTGCAGCCGGTTGTCGGTCGGCGTCGGGGCGGAGGCGGAGCTCGAGGGGGTCGGCGCGCTCGACGCACCGGCCCCCGCGGCCTGCTCCACGCTGTACGCGGGGGCGGTGCCGCTGCGCACACCGGGCGTCGGCTCGAAGCGGGTCCAGCCGAGCCGGGGGAAGTACAGCTCGGGCCAGGCGTGGGCGTCGTTGACGCGAACGGTCCGGGTGTCGCCGTCGGGGGAGCCCGGCAGGAAGCCGACCGCCATCCGGGCGGGGATCCCGGCCTCCCGGGCGAGCATGATCATCGCGCTCGCGAACTGGACGCAGTAGCCGCGCCGGGTCTGCAGGAACCGGACGAGCGGCTCCTCCGCGGTGGACCCCTCGGCCGTGCTGTCGGCGAGCTCCTGGGAGTAGGTGTAGTCCGGCCCGCGCAGGTGGTCCTGGATCGCGCGGGCGACCTCGACCGGGGACTGCCCGGGCGAGGTGATCTGCGCGAGCAGCTCGCGGACCCGGCCCTCCGCCTGCGGGTCGACCGCGAGGTCGTCGCGCTCGGGGGCGTTGGCGGCGAGGTCGGTCGTGAAGTCGCCGTCCGAGGGCTGGAGGGAGACGTAGTCGGCGGTGTACGAGCCGACGGGTGCGGTGAGCTCGGCGAGCCCCGCGCTCGTCACGTGCCAGGTCCCGTCGGGGAACGGCGAGCCCGTCGCGTTCTCCGGCAGCGCCACCTGCGGGATGCCGATGCCGTTGGCGGTCACCTCGATCCGCTGCACGGTGCGGCGCACCGTCGGTGCGGCCGACGTGCCCGGCAGCCGCCCGTCCAGCGGCACGAAGGTGAAGTCGGAGGAGGAGGTCCAGCGTCCGCGACGGTAGGTGTCGAGGATTCCGACCCGCAGCGGCGGCGGCGAACCGTCGCTCGTCCGGTAGACGATGACCGGGTCGGTGGACCGGTCGCCGAGGTCCCGCGCGATGTCGATGCTCGAGGACAGCCGGACGTCGGAGCCCCCGCCGCGTCCGTTGTCGCTGCGACCGAGCCCCTGGGCGAGGAACGTCGGTGGGAAGTGGGGGACCAGCCCCGGGACCACGACGGCAGCCGACAGGGCGAGCACCCCGGCAACCCGCCCCGCGGTGGCGAACGAGGAGGTCGGGTCCGACACGGTGGAGGACCGCGGGTTCACCATCCCCCAGACCCGCAGCGAGCGCACGCCCTGGCGCCCGAGCATCGCGAGCCACGCGAGGGCCGGCGGCACGACGAACCACGCGGCCAGGCCGTCGCCGGAGTTCGTCGCCGAGGCGAGGTAGGCCGTCAGCAGCGGGACGCCGGCGGCGGCCGGGCTGCGCAGCGTGACGGCGAGGGCGTCGACCGCGAGCGCGGTGAGGCCGACGAGCAGGCTGATGCCGAGCACGACACCGCGGTTGGCCGGTGCCGGCACGGTGTACGACGTGATCGTCGCGTAGGCGTCCCCGAGGAGCAGCCCGAGCGCGCGCCCGGTCTCCGGCACCGGCACGATCCCCTTCCACAGGTGACCCTGGCCGTGGAGCAGCGCGGTCCCGTTGAGCAGCACGAGGAGCTGGGCGGCGACGACGAGCGTGCGCACCGGGGTCAGCGCGCGCAGCCCGGCGCCCGTGGCGACGACGAGTGCGACGAGCAGCAGGCTGGGCCGGAACCACGCCGCGGTCGGGGCGAAGAGCGTGGTGAGGGGCAGGGTGGCGGCCAGCGTCGCGGCGCCCCCGAGGACCCCGTCCAGGGCCCGCGCCCGGCCGTTCACCGGGACCCCACGAGGGGGGCGCCGACGACCGAGGACCACGCCTCGGCCGGGGTGGTGCGGGCGTCCACGACGACGGCCAGCCACCCCGATGCCCGCAGCGAGGCGGCGGTGGCACCGCTCGCTCCGTGGGCGCCGTCTCCGTCGGGATCCGGGCCGCCGGCGCGGCGACCGAGCCGGGCCAGGGCGCCGAACGACCCCGGGTCGACGAGGAGCGCGACCCCGGTCGACCCCGGCTGGCGCAGCGCGGCGAGGGCGTGCGCGTCCTCGTCGGCCAGTGGGCCGCCGACGTAGACGACGAGCCCGCCCTGGGCGGTGAGCCCGTGCGCGGAGTGCAGCAGCGCGCGCACCCCGTCGTCCGCGCCGAGCCCGACCCGGGCGAGGGTGTCCAGGGCGTGCTCCAGGGTGTCGTCGTGGTGCGCCCCGGACTCGCTCGAGCCGTCCGGGGTGAGCAGGTGCACCGCGTAGGTGCTGTCCACCAGGTGGGCCATCACCGAGGCCGCGGTCGTGACGCACCACTCCAGGGAGCTGTTGCGGCCCGCGCCGCCGTGCGCGCCGGGCCGGGTGTCGAGCAGGAGGACCGCGCGCCGCTTCGCCGGCCGGTCCTCCTGGCGCACCATGAGGCTGCCGGTGCGGGCCGTCGCCGGCCAGTGGATGCGGCGCAGGTCGTCGCCGTCGCGGTACTCGCGGACCGTCTGGTCGTCCTCGCCGTGCAGCGCGACCATGTGCGGCACCGACCCCTCGGTGCCGATGCCGCTGCCGAGCGAGCGGCCGGCGGCCAGCGGGACCACCCGGGGCAGGACGATGATCTCGGCGTCCCCCGGCACCGCGGCGGTGCGCAGCGCGAGCCCGAACGGGTCCCGGACGCGGACCCGCAGCGGCCCGAGCCGGTGCACCCCCCGGGTGTGGGAGCGGACGGTGTACTGCACCTCGTGCGTGGCCCCGGCACGCATCGACGGGATGACGAAGCGCGGCCGGTCGCCGAGGGCGTAGTCGATCGACTCCTCGGCCATCGCCACCGGCGAGGGGGTCGCCTCCCCGTTGCGGACCGCGACGGTGACGACGGAGCGCTCGTCGATGGCGACCCGGGACGGGTGCACCTGCCGCCGCACGTCGAGGGTCAGCCCGTGGCGGCGGACCAGGAGCAGCGCGATGCCGACGAGGGCGAGCAGGAGCACGCCGGCCCGGGTGACGTCGTGCTGGCCGAGCAGCACCCCGACGACGACGAGCACCACCCCTGCCCCCGCGAAGGCGCTCCCGCGGGTGGTCAGGGTGCGGCGCAGCGCGCTCATCGCGGCCTCAGCGGGTGGGCGCCGGCACCCGGACCCGCTGGAGCAGGTCGCCGACGACGTCGGCGGTGGAGCGGCGGGCCATCTGCGTCTCGCCGGTGGGGATGAGCCGGTGCGCGAGGACCGGTACCGCCACCTGCTGGACGTCGTCGGGCAGCACGTGGTCGCGGCCGGCGAGCGCGGCGTGCGCCCGGGAGGCGCGCAGCAGGTGCAGCGACGCGCGCGGCGAGGCGCCGAGCCGGAGCGCGGGGCTGGTGCGGGTCGCGTGGGCGAGGTCGACGATGTACTGCTTGACCGCCGGCGCGGTGTGGACGTACCGGACGGCCTCGACCATCGCCTGGACCGTCGAGGCGTCGGTGACCGGGCGGAGACCGTCCAGCGGCGAGGCGCCCCCGTGGACCTCGAGCATCTCGAGCTCGGAGCGGCCGGCGGGGTAGCCCATCGAGATCCGGGCCATGAACCGGTCGCGCTGGGCCTCGGGCAGCGGGTAGGTGCCCTCCATCTCGATGGGGTTCTGCGTCGCCATGACGATGAACGGGCGGGGGAGGGAGTACGTCGTGCCGTCGACGGTGACCTGGCCCTCCTCCATCGACTCCAGCAGCGCGCTCTGGGTCTTGGGCGAGGCCCGGTTGATCTCGTCGCCGACGACGACGTTGGCGAAGACCGCGCCCGGCCGGAACTCGAAGTCGCGGACGTCCTGGTTGTAGACCGAGACCCCGGTGATGTCGCTGGGCAGCAGGTCGGGGGTGAACTGGATGCGGCGCACCGAGCAGTCGATGGTGCGGGCCAGGGCCTTGGCGAGGAGGGTCTTGCCGACGCCGGGCACGTCCTCGATGAGCAGGTGCCCCTCGGCGAGCAGCACGGTGATGGCGGTGCGGACGACCTGCTGCTTGCCCTCGATGACCGAGTTCATCGCGGACGCGAGGGCACCGGATACCTGGAGCAGCTGGTCGAGGGCGGCGCCCCGGTCCCGCGGGTCGGTGGAGGAGGCGGCGGTCCGGCGGTCGCTGTCGGTGTCGCTCACGGGAGGTTCCTTCCTCGGGGCCTTGCTCGCCCAACGTGCATCCCGGGCGTGCAGTGCCCTCGATCTTGCCTGACCCGCGCGCAGAAGGGGAGAGGGCGGCGTCGAAGGTCCCGGGAACGACACCGACCCGTCGGCCAACCGTCATCGGTGCGGACTGCCCCACGACGCCCCACCGTTCCCCCGGGGCGGCACCATCCGCGGCCCGCCGAGGGACGCGGGAGCGGGTCCGGCGCTGCCCGGGGGCGCGACGCGCGGTGCCCCAGGCGTGCATGAGGCTCTGGTGAGCGATCTCTTCCCCACTTTGCACCACTGCTGATGACCTGCATGTTCAAAGAACTTTGGCTGCCATATCGGCAGATTTCCGGATACTTGGGGCGATCGGTGGAGTAATGTGGAGGAAGTCGGTGGAGCTGGGAGCCGGTACCGGGTCGAGGAGGTGGTGTCGTGGAGGAGTTCCTCGGCACCCACACGCCCCGGCTCGACGAGAAGGGGCGCCTGTTCCTCCCGGCCCGCTTCCGCGGCGCCCTCGCCGAGGGGCTCGTCGTCACCACCGGCCAGGAGGGGTGCCTGTACGTCTTCCCCACCACCGAGTTCCACCGGATCTCGGCCCAGATGCAGACCGCCTCCTCGTCCAGCAAGCAGGTCCGCGACTTCATCCGGGTCTTCCGGGCGAGCGCGCACCCCGACGTCCCCGACAAGCAGGGCCGCGTCACCATCCCGGCGCCGCTGCGTTCCTACGCGGGTCTGGACAAGGACTGCACCGTCATCGGCAACGGGACCCGCCTCGAGGTCTGGGACACCGGCCGGTGGGACGCCTACCTCGCCGACGTCATGCCCGCCTACTCCGCGTACTCCGCCGGCACCGAGGAGGTGGTGCCGGGCCTGTGACCGCCGACCCGACCACCTGCCCGAGACCACCCGCCCCTCACGACCACCGACCCGACCGCCGGCCTCCAGCCGAACCGCCTCCCGACGCGACTTCCCCCGCGCCGGGCGCGGATCGGATGGGGACCCGCAGCCGGGTCTGCCGCACCAGCCCCCGCACCGCGGGCCGACCGCCCGCCCTGACCAGGAGAGCCATGACCGAGCGTGGAGACGCCGCCGACCGGCACGTGCCGGTGATGCGCGACCGCGTCGTCGAGCTGCTCGCTCCCGCGCTGCAGGGTGCGGGCTCGGTCTGCGTCGACGCCACCCTGGGGATGGGCGGGCACGCCGAGGCCGTCCTCACCCGGTGCCCGGCCGCCCGTGTCGTCGGCCTCGACCGTGACACCGAGGCCCTGGCCCTGGCCCGTGAGCGGCTGGCCGCGTTCGGCGACCGCTTCACCGCCGTGCACGCCGTCTACGACGAGGTCGCCGAGGTGCTGGCCCGTGAGGCCGAGGGCACCGCACGCGGCATCCTCTTCGACCTCGGCGTCTCCTCCCTCCAGCTCGACGAGCCGGGCCGCGGTTTCGCCTACCGCCACGACGCCCCGCTGGACATGCGGATGGACCAGACTCGCGGGCGGACCGCCGCGGACGTCGTCAACACCTACCCGCACGGCGAGCTCGCGCGGGTCCTGCGCACCTACGGCGAGGAGCGGCACGCCGGGCGCATCGCCTCGGCCATCCTCCGGGAGCGCGAGAAGGAGCCGTTCACGACCTCGGCGCGGCTCGTCGACGTCATCCGCGGCGCGCTCCCGGCCGCGGACCGCCGCAGCGGCGGCCACCCGGCGAAGCGGACCTTCCAGGCCCTGCGGATCGAGGTGAACGCCGAGCTCGAGGTCTGGGAGCGGGCGGTCGACGCGGCCGTCGGCGCCCTCGAGCCCGGCGGCCGCCTCGTGGTCCTCAGCTACCACTCCCTCGAGGACCGCATCGCCAAGCGGGCGCTGGCCCTCGGCGCCCACAGCCGGACGCCGGCGGGGATGCCGGTCGAGCGGCCCGAGGACGCCCCCTACCTCCGACTCCTCACCCGGGGAGC
The DNA here is from genome assembly GCA_963772645.1 of uncultured Actinomycetota bacterium. Taxonomy (GTDB): domain Bacteria; phylum Actinomycetota; class Actinomycetes; order Actinomycetales; family Dermatophilaceae; genus DASSQJ01. Next base: position 159,606 of record CAVYYD010000015.1, on the reverse strand, counting down.
CGAGGTGCCCTCCCCGGCGGAGCAGCAGCTGAACCCCCGGTCCGCGTCGGCCCGCCTCCGGGCCGCCGAGCGCCTCGCGACGAACGGAGCCCCCGGATGACCCAGCACGCCACTGCTCGGCCGCTCCCGCGCACCAGCCCCCGGCGGGCGGCACCGCCGCGCCGGCTCCGGGTCGTCGCGCCGGCCCCGGCCGAGGGCAACGGGCTGTTCCTCGGCCTGTGCGTCCTGCTGCTGCTCGGCGGGTTCGTCGGAGTCCTCGTCCTCAACACGGCGATGGCCAAGGGCTCGTACACGATCCGGGACCTGCAGCGGCGCTCGGACGCCCTCACCGACACCCAGAACGACATGGAGCAGGCCCTCGACGCGGTCTCCGGCCCCGGCCCGCTCGCGAGCCGCGCCCGGGCCCTGGGCATGGTCCCCGCGCAGAGCCCCGCCTTCCTCGACCTCTCGGACGGCAAGGTCCTCGGCGTGGCGACGGCGGCGACCGCGAACGAGCGCTTTAGCGTGGTCACCGAGACGCAGTCCTCCCCGAGGAAGGTGCCGGTGACGACCCGGACGACGCACGGCACGCCGGCCCGCGTGGCCTCCCGGGCGCCGGCGGCCACGCCCTCCGCCGCGCCATCGGCCACCACGGCCCCCGGCCACTGACCCGACGCCTCGAGGAACCTCGCCCGTGACCCCTCCGCCCCCGCCCCCCGCCGGCCGGTCCGGTACGGCGACCCGGCCCCGGCCCCGGCCCGCGCCCTCGGGCCGGTCCGGACCTGCGACCCGGACGCGCGCCACCCCGGCGGGCCGGACGTCCTCCCGCGGGGGCCGTGGCCCCGGGGGCCCGCCCGGCCGGGGTCGGCGCGGTCGCGGGGGGGCGCCACGACCGGCCGCGAGCACCCGCCGGCGGATGCGGGTGCTCGTCGTCGTCACCGTCTTCGTCCTCAGCGTCTTCGGGGCCCAGCTGGTGCGGATCCAGGGCCTGGACGCCCACGCGGTGGCCCAGGAGGCCCTGAACCAGCGGGTCGCGAAGCAGGTCATCCCGGCCGGGCGTGGGCAGATCCTCGGCTCCGACGGCACGGTCCTGGCCTCGAGCGTCATCCGCGAGGTCGTCGTCGCCGACCAGACCGCCGTGTGCACCTACCTCACCGGCAGGACCACGTGCGACCCGGCGACCTCGCCCGCGGCCGTCCAGGCGGCGGCCGAGAAGCTCGCTCCGCTGCTCGACCTCACGGTCGGACGGCTCGTCCTCGACCTCACCGGGACCAAGCGGTACGTCATCCTCAGCAAGGACGTGACGCCGCTGGAGTGGAACAAGGTCTCCGACCTGGGCATCCCGGGCATCTACCGCGACCGCCGGGAGACCCGCTCGGACCGGGTCTACCCGCAGGGCACGACGACCGCGGCCCTCGTCGGCTACGTCACCGACGACGGCAAGCCCGGCGGCGGGGTCGAGCTGATGATGGACCGGGCCCTGCAGGGCACGCCCGGCACCCAGACCTACGAGGTCGGCCGCGACGGCACCGCGATCCCCGCGGGCGAGAACGCGATCACCCCGGCCGTCGACGGCGAGGACGTCACCCTGACGATCAACCCCTCGCTCCAGTGGTACGCCCAGAACGCCCTCGCCCAGCGGATCAAGGAGACCCGGGCCACGGCGGGCTACGTCGTCATCGAGGACGTCCGGACCGGCGACCTGCTCAGCGTCGCCTCATACCCGACCTTCAACCCGAACACCGACATCGGCAAGCCCGGTGTGGCGCTGGACAACAAGGCGTTCACCGACGTCTTCGAGCCGGGCTCGACCGCGAAGATCATGACGATGGCCGCGGCGCTGGAGGAGCGGACCGTCACCCCGTCCACCCCGGTCGTCATCCCCAACCGGCTCCAGCGCTACGACGCCAACTTCAAGGACAGCCACGAGCACCCGACGGAGTACCGCACCGTCGCCGGCACCCTCGCCGAGTCGAGCAACATCGGGACGATCCTCGTCAGCGAGACGCTCAAGCCCTCGACGATCGAGCGCTACTTCCGCAAGTTCGGCCTCGGCTCGACGTCGGGGACCGGCTACCCCGGCGAGTCCGGGGGCATCCTGCCGCCGTCGAAGGACTGGAGCGGCACGAAGAAGGCGACCGTCGCCTTCGGGCAGGGCATCTCGGTCACCGCGGTCCAGGCGGCCTCGGTGTTCCAGACCATCGCCAACGGCGGGGTCCGCGTCGAGCCCCGGCTGGTCGATAAGGTGACCCACGCCGACGGGAGCGTCGACACCCGGCCGGCCTCGGCCAGCAGCCGGGTGGTGTCCGAGCACACCGCGACCGACCTCAGCAAGATGCTCGAGGGCGTGGTCGGGCCCGACGGCACGGCCAAGGAGGCCCAGATCCCCGGCTACCGGGTGGCCGGCAAGACCGGGACCGCCGACTACTACGACGACCACCTCGGCAAGTACAGCGGGCAGACCGCCAGCTTCATCGGCTACGCGCCCGCCGACGACCCGCAGATCGTCGTCGCCGTCGTCATCCAGAAGCCCGTCTACCCCTACTTCGGCGGCTACGTCTCCGGCCCGGTCTTCAAGGACGTCATGACCTACGCGCTCCAGGAGCTGAAGATCCCGCCGACCGGCAGCACGCGGCCGAAGCTCACCCTCGAGGTCGACCCGAGCAAGGCCCTCGCCGACCCCACGCTGCTGCGCAACGGCGTCAAGCACCCCAGACGGTAGGGTGCGGCGACGTGGTCCCACCCCGACCGTCCGTTCCGAGACGCACCTCCCTGCGGGACCTCGCCGACCTCCTCGGCGTCCCGGCACCGCCCGAGGCCACCGTGACCGGGGTGACCCTCGACTCCCGTGCGGTGCTCCCCGGGGACCTCTACGCGGCCCTGCCCGGGGCGCACGCGCACGGCGCCGACTTCGCCGGTGCGGCCGCCCGGGCCGGCGCGGCCGCGGTGCTCACCGACGCCGACGGGGCGCGGCGGATGGGAGCCGGCGGCGTCGACCTGCCCGTCCTCGTCGTCGAGCAGCCCCGCTGCGTGCTCGGAGAGGTCGCCGCCCGGGTCATGGGCACCGAGGCGACCCCGCTGGCCCTCGTCGGCATCACCGGGACCAACGGCAAGACGACCACGGCCCACCTCCTGCACTCCGCTCTCAGCGCGCTCGGCCGCCACCCCGGCCTCATCGGCACCGTCGAGACCCGGATCGGGCAGGAGCGGGTCGACAGCGTGCGGACGACGCCCGAGGCGCCGGTGCTCCACGGGGTCCTCGCCGTGATGGCCGAGCGCGGCCTCGACAGCTGCGTCATGGAGGTCTCCAGCCACGCCCTGGCCCAGCACCGGGTCGACGGCGTCGTCTACGACGTCGCCCTCTTCACCAACCTCTCCCGCGACCACCTGGACTTCCACGCCGACATGGAGGACTACTTCGCCGCGAAGGCCTCGCTGTTCACCCCGCAGCGGGCCCGGCTCGGGCTGGTCTGCACCGACGACGCGTGGGGCCTGCGGCTCGCCGGGCAGGCGTCGGTGCCGGTGCACACCATCGGCCACCGCGAGGACGCGCGGTGGCGGGTCCGCCCCGAGGCGCGGGACCCCGCCGCCTTCCGGCTCACCGGCCCGGACCGGGTCGACCTCCGGCTACGCTCGAACCTGCCGGGCGACTTCAACGTGACCAACACCGCGATGGCGGCGGCGGCGCTGGTCCTGCTCGGCGAGGACCCCGCCGCGGTGGCCGCCGCGGTGCTCGCCGACGCCCACGTCCCGGGCCGGATGGAGCGGGTCGAGGCCGCCGACGGGGCGCGGGCGCCCCGCGCCGTCGTCGACTACGCGCACACCCCCGAGGCGATCCGGGCCGCCCTGCAGGCCCTCCGGCCGACGACACCGGGCCGGCTCGTCTGCGTCACCGGCGCCGGGGGGGACCGCGACCGCGACAAGCGCCGGGCGATGGGGCGGGCGGCGGCCGAGGTCGCCGACCTCGTCGTCGTCACCGACGACAACCCCCGCTCTGAGGACCCCGCCGCCATCCGCGCCGCCGTCCTCGAGGGCGCGCTCGAGGTGCGCGCCGACGGTCGGCCGGTCGACGTCGAGGTCGTCGGGGACCGGCGACGCGCCATCGAGGTCGCGGTGGCGGCCGCGTGGCCCGAGGGCCCCGACGCCACGGTCGCCGTCGTCGGCAAGGGCCACGAGCGGGGCCAGGAGGTCGCCGGCACCGTGCACCCGTTCGACGACCGCGAGGTGCTGCGCGAGGCGCTGCGCCTCGCCGCCGAGGGAGTGGACCGGTGATCCCGCTGACCCTGGCCGACGTCGCCGCCGTCACCGGGGGGCGGCTGGTCCCCGACGACGGGACCGGCGCGGCCGTGCTCGTCGACGCCCCTGTCGTCACCGACTCCCGCGAGGCCGAGCCCGGCAGCCTCTACGTGGCCCGGGTCGGGGAGCACGCCGACGGCCACGACTTCGTGGCCGCGGCCGCGGCGCGCGGTGCCGTCGCGGCCCTGGTCACCCGGCCGGTCGCGGGCCTGCCCTGCGTCGTCGTCGACGACACCCAGGCCGCCTTCGCCGCGCTCGCGCACGAGGTGGTCCGGCGCGCGGACCACCTCGACGTCGTCGGGATCACCGGCTCCTCGGGCAAGACGAGCACCAAGGACCTCCTCGGCACCGTGCTGGCCACCGCCGGGCCCACCGTGGCCCCGGTCGGCTCCTACAACTCCGAGGTCGGCGTCCCGCTCACCGTCTGCCGGGTCGGGCCGGAGACCCGCTTCCTCGTCGTCGAGATGGGCGCCCGCGGGGTCGGGCACATCGCGTACCTGGCCGGGATGGCGCCGCCACGGGTCGGCATCGTCCTCAACGTCGGCACCGCGCACGTCGGCGAGTTCGGCTCCCGGGAGGCCATCGCCCGGGCCAAGTCCGAGCTGCCGGCGGCGCTGCCGGCCAGCGGGCTCGCCGTGCTCAACGCCGACGACCCCGCGGTGCGGGCGATGGCCGAGGTCACCTCGGCCCGGGTCGTGCTCGTCGGCGAGTCACCGGACGCCGGCGTGCGGGCCACCGACGTCGAGCTCGACGACCACGGCAGGGCCTCGTTCGCCCTCCACGCCGACGGCGGCCGGCGGCCGGTGGCGCTCGCCCTCGTCGGCCGACACCACGTCGGCAACGCCCTCGCGGTCGTCGCCGCCGCCCTCGAGCTCGGGCTCGACCTCGACGCCGTCGTCGGGGCCCTCGAGTCGGCCGCTGCGGTCAGCCGCTGGCGGATGGAGGTCACCGAGCGCGCGGACGGCGTCACCGTCGTCAACGACGCGTACAACGCCAACCCGGACTCGATGCGCGCCGCGCTGGGCGCCCTCGAACGGATGGGGCGAGGGCGGCGCACCTGGGCCGTGCTCGGGACGATGCTCGAGCTCGGCTCGGAGAGCGAGGGCCTGCACGCGCAGGTCGGCCGGGAGGCGGTGGCCCACGGCGTCGACGAGCTGGTCGTCGTCGGCGAGGCGGCCCGCCCCCTCGCCGACGGGGCCGAGGCCGCGCTCGACCCGCGGGCCGCCGGGACCCGGGTCCGCGCCGTCCCCGACGCCGACGCGGCCGAGGCGCTGCTGCGCGCCGAGCTCCGGCCCGGCGACGTCGCCCTGTTCAAGTCCAGCCGCGACGCCGGGCTACGGTTGCTCGGAGACCGACTGGCCGCACCCTCGGAGGAGCAGACGTGAAGGCTGTGCTCGTCTCGGCCGTCGTCTCGCTCGTCATCTCGCTGCTCGGGACGCCCACCTTCATCCGCTTCCTCGTCAAGCGCGGGTACGGCCAGTTCATCCGCGACGACGGCCCGACCTCCCACCACACCAAGCGTGGAACCCCGACGATGGGCGGGGCGGTCATCGTCCTGTCCTCGCTCGCCGCGTACGCCCTCGCCCACCTCGTCACCCTGACGCCGCCCACGGTCAGCGGCCTGCTCGTGCTCTTCCTCATGACCGGCATGGGCTTCGTCGGCTTCCTCGACGACTACATCAAGATCGGCAAGCAGCGCAGCCTGGGCCTGCGGTCGGGGGAGAAGCTCGCCGGGCAGACCCTCGTCGCGGTCATCTTCGCGATCCTCGCGCTGCACTTCCCCAACAGCTCGTTCCGCACCCCCGCGTCCACCGCCATCTCGTTCGTCCGCGACACCCCGGTCGACCTCGCCTTCGCCGGGGCGCTCGTCGGCGTCATCCTCTTCGTCATCTGGGCGAACATCATCGTCGCCGGCACGTCCAACGGGGTGAACCTCACCGACGGCCTCGACGGCCTGGCCACCGGGGCCTCGGTCATGGTCTTCGCCTCCTACGTGCTCATCAGCATCTGGCAGTTCAACCAGAACTGCCAGTGGAACCCGGGCACCAAGTGCTACGAGGTGCGGGACCCGCACGACCTCGCGATCGTCGCCGCGGCGGGCATGGGGGCCTGCTTCGGCTTCCTCTGGTGGAACGCCGCGCCGGCGAAGATCTTCATGGGGGACACCGGCTCGCTCGCCCTCGGCGGCGGGCTCGCCGGGCTGGCCATCCTCACCCGCACCGAGCTGCTCGTCGTCATCCTCGGCGGCCTCTTCGTCACCATCACCCTCTCGGTGATCATCCAGGTCATCTCCTTCAAGACCACCGGTAAACGGGTGTTCAAGATGGCCCCGCTGCAGCACCACTTCGAGCTGCTCGGGTGGCAGGAGGTCACGATCGTCATCCGGTTCTGGATCATCGCCGGGCTCTTCGTCGCCCTGGGCCTCGGCCTCTTCTACGCCGAGTGGGTGGTGGGCGCCGGATGAGCGCCGGGTCCGGCGTCGGCCGGCTGGCCGGGCTGACCCACCGCGACGCCGACTGGGCCGGGCTGCGTGTCATCGTCGCCGGGCTCGGGGTCAGCGGTCTGGCCGCGGCCGCCGCCCTCCTCGAGCGGGGTGCGCTCGTCACCGTCGTCGACGGCCGCGAGCCGCCGCCCGGGTCGGTGATGGCCGAGCGGGCGCGCCTCCTCGAGGTCCTCGGCGCCGGTCTGCTGCTCGGCGGCGGCGCCGCCGAACGGGCGCCCGAGCCGTGGCCCGAGCTCGTCGTGACCTCCCCCGGGTGGCGACCCGACCAGCCGCTGCTCGCCGCGGCCGCCGCCGCCGGGGTGCCGGTCTGGGGCGAGGTCGAGCTCGCGTGGCGGATGCGGGCCCGCGAGGGCGCCGCGCCGTGGCTCACCGTCACCGGGACCAACGGCAAGACGACGACGGTGCAGATGCTCGCCGGCATCCTGCGGGCGGCCGGGCTGCGGGCCACCAGCGCGGGCAACGTGGGCACCGCGGTGCTCGAGGCCGTGCTGGACCCCCGGCCCTACGACGTCATCGCCGTCGAGCTGTCCAGCTTCCAGCTGCACTGGTCGCACTCGCTGGCGCCGCGCGCCGCGGCCTGCCTCAACCTCGCGCCCGACCACGTCGACTGGCACGGGTCGATGGAGGAGTACGCCCGGGCCAAGGGCCGGGTGTACGCCCGGGCCGAGGTCGCCTGCGTGTACAACGCGCAGGACCCGTGGACCCGGCGCCTCGTCGAGGAGGCCGACGTGCAGGAGGGATGCCGGGCCGTCGCCTTCACCCTGGCCACCCCCGGACCCTCCGAGGTGGGGCTCGTCGACGACGTGCTCGCCGACCGCGCCTTCGTGGCGAACCGGGCCACCCACGCGGCGGAGCTCGCCACCCTGGCGGACCTGCGCGCCGGCCCCGACGCCCCACCCCCCGCCCCGCACCTGGTCGCCAACGCGCTCGCCGCCGCCGCGCTCGCCCGGGCCCACGGGGTGCCCGCCGCCGCGGTCGGGGCGGGGCTGCGCGGCTTCGTCCCCGAGCCGCACCGGATCGCCGACCTCGGCCGGGTCCGCGGGGTCCGCTGGGTCGACGACTCCAAGGCGACGAACCCGCACGCCGCGCAGGCCAGCCTCGCCGCCTACGAGCACGTCGTCTGGGTCGCCGGCGGCCTGCTCAAGGGTGCCGAGGTGGACGACCTCGTCGCCGGGGCCGCCGACCGGCTGCGCGGCGTCGTCCTTCTCGGGCGCGACCGCGCCCGGATCGCCGATGCTCTGGCCCGACACGCGCCGGATGTCCCTGTCCTCGACGTGGGCCGCACCGACACTGGAGCCATGGACGCGGTGGTGGACCAGGCGCTCTCGCTCGCCCGGGAGGGAGACGTCGTCCTCCTCGCCCCCGCCGCCGCGTCGATGGACATGTTCACCGACTACGGTGCGCGCGGCGACGCCTTCGCTGAGGCCGTCCGCCGGCTCGCCGCCCGGGAGTAGGGGTGAGCAGCGCCACCGCCCCGGCGCGCGCCGCCCGCCGCGACACCTCCCGGCTGCGGGCCTGGGCCGCGCGGTTCGAGTCCCCGGTCACCACGTACTACCTGCTCGTCGCGCTGACCGCCGCGCTCGTCACCATCGGCCTCATCATGGTGCTGTCGGCGAGCTCGATCGTCTCCATCGACACCACCTCCTCGGCGTACTCGATCTTCCTCAAGCAGCTCGTCTTCGCCGGCATCGGGCTGCTCGCCCTCGTCACCGCCTCCCGCGTCCCGGTCACCGGCTGGAAGCGGATGGCGGTGCCCGTGCTCCTCCTGGCGATCGCCCTGCAGATGCTCGTCCTCTCCCCGCTCGGCACGAGCGTCAACGGCAACCAGAACTGGATCCGGGTCGGGCCGGTCACCATCCAGCCCTCCGAGCTCGTCAAGCTGGGGCTCGTCCTCAGCGGCGGCCTCGTCCTGGCCTCCAAGCGCCGGCACCTGCGCTCCTTCGGCCACGTCCTCGTGCCCTACCTCGTCCCGATCGCCGCGGTGGCGATCAGCGCGGTGGTCCTCGGCCACGACCTCGGCACGGTCATGGTGCTCGGCGCCATCGTGGCCGGGGTCCTCTTCGCGGCCGGGGTCCCGCTGCGCTGGTTCGCCTTCGCGGGGGTGCCCTTCCTCGGGATGGCGGTCACCTTCGTCGTCACCAGCCCCAACCGGCTCGGCCGCTTCGACGTCTGGCTGGGCAGGAACACCGACCAGTACGGCGCCGCGCGGCAGCCGATCCACGGCCGGTACGCCCTCGCCGACGGCGGCTGGACCGGCGTCGGCCTCGGCCAGAGCCGGGAGAAGTGGGGCCTGCTCTCGGAGCCGCACAACGACTTCATCTTCGCGATCATCGGCGAGGAGCTGGGCCTCGTCGGCAGCATCGCCATCCTGCTGCTCTTCGCCGGGCTCGCCCTGGCCTGCTACCGGCTGGTCAGCCGGAGCAAGGACTTCTTCGTCCGGGTCTGCACCGCCGGGATCATGACGTGGGTCCTGGTCCAGGCGCTGGTCAACATCGGCGCGGTCATCGGCCTGCTCCCGGTCATCGGCGTGCCCCTGCCGCTGGTGTCCTCGGGCGGGTCCTCGCTCATCACGACGATGCTCGCCCTCGGCATCCTCATGTCGTTCGCCCGGGCCGAGCCGGGGTGCGCCGCGGCGCTGCGGGCCCGGCCCTCGGCCCTGCGCCGCTCGATGGCCGTCGTCGCCGGCGCCGTCCGCTCGCGGCGGGGACCCAGGTGACGTCGGGGGGCCCCCGGTCGGTGCTCCTGGCGGGGGGCGGCACGGCCGGCCACGTCTCGCCGCTGCTCGCCCTCGCCGACTGCCTGCGCCGGCGCGACCCGGACGTCGACGTCACCGCCCTCGGCACCGCCGTCGGGCTCGAGGCACGGCTGGTCCCCGAGCGCGGCTACCGGCTCCTCGAGGTGCCGCGGGTGCCGCTGCCGCGCCGGCCCACCGGCGACCTCCTCCGGCTGCCGGTCAACCTCCGCCGGGCCGTCGCCGCCGCCGAGGAGGCGCTCGAGGCGACCGGAGCCGACGTCGTCGTCGGCTTCGGCGGGTACGTCGCGACCCCCGCCTACCTCGCCGCCCGGCGACGCGGCGTGCCGATCGTGGTCCACGAGCAGAACGCCCGACCCGGCATCGCCAACCGGCTGGGCGCCCGCTTCGCCTCGGCCGTCGCCGTCACCTTCCCCGGCACCCCGCTGCGGGGGGCCCAGGTCACCGGGATGCCGCTGCGCCGCGAGATCTCCCAGCTGGACCGGGGCGCCTCGCGGGCCGAGGCACGGGAACGGTTCGGCCTGGGGGACGCGCCGACGGTCCTGGTCACCGGCGGCTCGCTCGGGGCCCAGCGGCTCAACGACGCGTTCGCCGGGGCCGCCCGCGACGTCTCGGCGGCCGGGGTGCAGGTCCTCCACGTCACCGGCGCCGGCAAGGAGTTCGACCCCGGGCCGGTCCCGGGGGCCCGCTACGTCGTCCTGCCCTACTGCGACCGGATGGACCTGGCGTACGCCGCCGCCGACCTCGCCGTCGTCCGGTCCGGGGCCAACACCGTCTGCGAGCTCACCGCGGTCGGGCTGCCGGCGGTGTACGTGCCGCTGCCGATCGGCAACGGGGAGCAGCGGCTCAACGCCACGGCCGTCCTCGCGGCGGGTGGCGGGCTGCTGGCCGAGGACCACGGCGTCGACGCGGCCTGGGTGCGGTCCACCGTCGTGCCGCTCGCGCTCGACACCGAGCGGGTCGCGCAGATGGGGCGCTCCGCCGCGTCGGTGGGGGAGCGTGGCGGCGACGAGCTGCTGGCCGACCTCGTCGACGCGGCCGCGCGGGAGCGCTGAGCATGCCGGTCACCAACCCGCGGTTCGACCTCGCCGCCCCGGTGCCCCCCTGGGACGAGCTCGGGGCGGTCCACCTCGTGGCCATCGGCGGGGCCGGGATGTCCGCCGTGGCCCGGCTGCTCCTCGGCCGAGGGGTGCGGGTCAGCGGGTCCGACGCCGCCGACTCGCCGGTGCTCGCCGCGCTGCGCGTCGCCGGCGCGCGGGTCGACCTCGGCCACGACCCCACCCACCTGGCGGGCGTCGACACCGTCGTGGTCTCCTCGGCGGTGCGCGAGGACAACGTCGAGCTCGTCGCCGCGCGGGCCGCCGGGCTGCGCGTCCTGCACCGCTCGCAGGCGCTCGCGGCGCTCACCGTGGGGCGGCGCACGGTGGCCGTGGCCGGTGCCAACGGCAAGACGACGACGACGTCGATGCTCGCCGTCGCGCTCGTCGCGGCCGGCACCGACCCGTCCTTCGCCGGCGGTGGGGAGGTCAGCCAGCTCGGCACCAACGCCGCCCTGGGCGACGGGCCCGCCTTCGTGGTCGAGGCCGACGAGAGCGACGGCAGCTTCCTGGTCTACCGCCCGGAGGTCGCGGTCGTCACCAACGTCCAGCCCGACCACCTCGACTTCTACGGCACGGCCCAGGCGGTGGCCGACGCCTACGACGAGTTCGCGGACACGGTGAGCGCCGGCGGCCTGCTCGTCGCCTGCCGGGACGACCCTGGCTCGTCGGCCCTCGCCGAGCGGGTGCGCGCCGCGGGGCGGCGGGTCGTCACCTACGGGTCCGCGCCGGGGTCGGACCTTCGCGTGGTCTCCAGCGAGCCGCACGGGCTCGGCTCGCGCTCGGTCCTGTCCCGGGACGGCAGGCGCCACCAGCTCGAGCTCCTCGTGCCGGGCCCGCACAACGTCGCCAACGCCTGTGCGGCGCTGCTGGCCGCCACCGAGGGGCTCGGGCTGGAGGTCGACCCGGTGCTCGCCGGGCTCGCGACGTTCACCGGGGCGCGCCGCCGTTTCGAGGTGCGCGGCGAGGTCGGCGGCGTCACCGTCGTCGACGACTACGCGCACAACCCGGCGAAGGTGGCCGCGGTCGTCTCCACCGCCGCGGACGTCCTCCGGCGCGCCGGGCGGGGCAGGGTGCTCGTCGTCTTCCAGCCGCACCTGTACAGCCGCACCCGCGACTTCGCGCCGGAGTTCGCCGCGGCCCTCGCCCCGGCCGCGCACGTCGTCCTCCTCGACGTCTACGGCGCGCGCGAGGAGCCGCTGCCGGAGGTGACCTCCGAGCTCGTCGCCGCGCCGTTGCGGGCGCTGCCCGGCGAGCGCCGGGTCGAGGTGGGGACGGCTCCCGACGCGGCGGTCGCGGCCCTGGTCGCGGACGCCGCACCCGGGGACCTGGTCCTCGTGGTCGGCGCCGGCGACGTCACCGCGCTCGCCCCGCGGATCGTCGCGGGTCTCGAGGCCCGCGACGCGGGGACCCCACCGGGGGGCGGCTCATGAGCCACGCCACCGCGCAGCGCGGTGTCGCGTCGTCCGCGGGCCGGTTCCGCGACCGGGCGCTGTCGAACCGGCGCCGCCCCTGGCGCCGGTTCCTCGCGGTGCTGCTCGTCGCGGCCGTCGTCGCCGGCGGCGCCTGGCTCGTCGGGTGGAGCGACGTGCTGGCCCTCCGGGAGGTCCGGGTCACCGGCGTCTCGGGCGCCGAGCGCGATGCCGTCGCGGCCCTCGTCGAGGTCCCCGACGGCACGCCGCTGGTCCGGGTGGACACCGGGGCGGTCGAGGCCCGCGTCCGCACGCTGGTCACCGTCGCGGAGGTGTCGGTGCGTCGCGCCTGGCCGGGCACCCTGGCGGTCCAGGTGGTGCCCCGGACCGCCGCCATCGTCGTGAAGGACCCTCGAGGTCGACTACAGGTCGTGGATGCCACGGGCGTGGTCTTCGGAACCGTGCGGAAGGCACCGCCGGGCATCCCGGTCGTCACGGCGACCGGCTCGCGGGGCACGACGCCCGCGGCGCTGCGCACCGCGCTGGCCCTGGTCGCCGCGCTGCCGGCCGACCTGTCCCGCCGGGTCTCGGCGGTCACCGTGAGCAGCGCCGACCTCGCGACCTTCACCCTCGGGCCGACGACGGTGGTCTGGGGCGGGGCGGCCGAGGCCGAGCGCAAGGTGGAGATCATCAAGGCCCTGCTCCGGACGAAGCCGAAGGTCATCGACGTCAGCGCGCCGGACACCCCGGTGACCCGCTGAGCCACGGCCCGGTCGTGACAGCCGTTTCCTTCTGTGACTGGAGGGGCTGCTGGGGCGGCTGGGGCGCTTGGCACCTGGGGTGGCAGGATTTGTCGCGACGATGTCGCGACACGCCCCACGGTTGTTTGCGGGAGCCCGGAGGGCGACCTAGCGTCATCGCCATCGATACCGCGTCCGAACCGTAACTGTCAAGGAGACCTTGAAGGTTTCGACGGACCGGCCCCAGACCGCACGATCGCCGTGAACCAGTGGAAGGCAACCGCCGTGGCAGCACCCCAGAACTACCTCGCCGTCATCAAGGTCGTCGGCATCGGCGGCGGTGGTGTCAACGCCATCAACCGGATGATCGAGGTCGGCCTCAAGGGCGTCGAGTTCATCGCCGTCAACACCGACGCGCAGGCGCTCCTGATGAGCGACGCCGACGTCAAGCTCGACGTCGGCCGCGAGCTGACCCGCGGGCTCGGTGCCGGCGCGGACCCCGAGGTCGGCAAGAAGGCCGCCGAGGACCACGCGGAGGAGATCGAGGAGGTCCTCAGGGGGGCCGACATGGTCTTCGTCACCGCCGGGGAGGGCGGCGGCACCGGCACCGGTGGGGCACCGGTCGTGGCCCGGATCGCCAGGGGCCTGGGCGCCCTCACCATCGGCGTGGTCACCCGGCCGTTCACCTTCGAGGGCCGTCGGCGTGCCAACCAGGCCGAGGCCGGCATCGCCGGGCTGCGCGAGGAGGTCGACACCCTCATCGTCATCCCGAACGACCGGCTGCTCTCGATCAGCGACCGGGGCGTCTCGATGCTCGACGCGTTCCGCAGCGCCGACCAGGTGCTGCTCTCCGGCGTCCAGGGCATCACCGACCTCATCACCACCCCGGGGCTGATCAACCTCGACTTCGCCGACGTCAAGTCGGTGATGCAGGGCGCCGGCTCGGCCCTCATGGGCATCGGCTCGGCCCGCGGCGAGGACCGCGCGGTCCAGGCGGCCGAGCTCGCGATCTCCAGCCCGCTCCTCGAGGCGAGCATCGACGGCGCCCACGGCGTCCTGCTCTCCATCCAGGGCGGCAGCGACCTCGGTCTCTTCGAGATCAACGAGGCCGCGCGCCTGGTCCAGGAGGCCGCCCACCCCGAGGCGAACATCATCTTCGGCGCGGTCATCGACGACGCCCTCGGCGACGAGGTCCGGGTGACCGTCATCGCCGCGGGGTTCGACGGGGGCGCCCCGGCGCGCCGCGCCGACGACCGCGCGCTCGGCACCATCCAGGGCCGGCCCCTTCCTCCGGCCGCGTCGTCGCCGGCGCCGCCGCACAGCGGCCAGAACGGCTCCGCTCCCTCGCCGGTCGCCCCGGCACCGGCCACCCCGCCGGTGCCGCCGTCGAGCCCGTCGTCGTTCCCCGGCCCGTCCGCCTCCGAGCAGGCCGGTGACCTGCCGCGGCACGCCGCGCGCGAGGAGGGCCCGGTCACCACCGAGCGGGAGGCGTCGGCGCCGGAGCCGGTGCGCTCGACGCCGCCGCGCACCGTCACCTTCGACGAGAACGACGACCTGGACGTCCCCGACTTCCTCAAGTAGGACCACCGCGACGCGCGGGGGCGGGCCGGGACGAGCGGCCCGCCCCCGCGCGTCTACGGTGGGGGCGTGTACGGATGGCGCGAGGAGTCCCCGGGTGCGCTGCGCGCCCTCACCGACCGCTCCGGCGGGGTGAGCACCGGCCCCTGGTCCGGCCTCAACCTCGGCCTCCACGTCGAGGACGACCCGGCCGCGGTGGCCGAGAACCGACGCCGGCTCGAGGCCGACCTCGGCAGGCCGCTCGTCTACATGGACCAGTGCCACGGGGCCGAGGTGGCCGTCGTCGACGGCGTCCCCGAGGTCGCCCCCCGGTGCGACGCCCTCGTCACGGCCTCGCCGGAGGTCGCCCTGGCCGTCCTCGTCGCCGACTGCGTGCCAGTGCTCCTGGCCAGCCCGGACGGCGTCGTGGCCGCGGTCCACGCGGGGCGCCCGGGCCTCGTCGCCGGGGTCGTCCCGCGGGCCGTCGAGGCGGTTCGTGGCCTGGGCGCGGACCGGGTCGACGCCGTCGTCGGCCCCTCGGTGTGCGGCCGCTGCTACGAGGTGCCGCCGGAGATGCGGGAGGTCGCGGCCGCCGTGCAGCCGGTGAGCGCGACGGTCTCCTGGACCGGGACACCGGCCATCGACGTGGCGGCCGGCGTCGTCGCCCAGCTGCGGGACGCCGAGGTCGAGGTGCGCTGGGTGCCCGGGTGCACCCGGGAGAGCCCCGGCCTGTACTCCTACCGGCGGGACGGCCGCACCGGCCGCTTCGCCGGGGTCGTCGCGCGGAGCGTCGCGTGAGCCGGCGCGAGGAGCTCGCGGCCGGGCTTGCGGCGGTCCGGGCCCGGGTCCGGGGGGCCCTCGAGGCGGCCGGTCGCACCGACACCCCGACCCTCGTCGCGGTCACCAAGTTCTTCCCGGCCGGCGACGTCGACCTGCTCGCCGAGCTCGGGGTCACCGACGTCGGCGAGAACCGTGACCAGGAGGCCTCGGCGAAGTGCGCCGAGCTCACCCATCGGGACGCGCTCACCGTCCACTTCATCGGCCAGCTCCAGTCGAACAAGGCGGCGTCGGTGGCCGGGTACGCCGACGTCGTGCAGTCCCTCGACCGGGCCAAGCTGGTCCGGGCGCTCGACCGTGCCGCCGGCCGCCGGGGGAGGGCCCTCGACGTCCTCGTCCAGGTGGGCCTGGACCGCAGCGCCGGGCGCGGGGGAGCAGCGCCCGGCGACGTCCCGGCCCTCGCCGACGCCGTGGCCGCCAGCGAGCACCTCCGGCTGCGCGGGGTGATGGCGGTGGCCCCCCTCGGCGAGGAGCCCCGGCCGGCCTTCGCCCGGCTGCGGGAGATCGCCGACCTGGTCCGCACCGCCCACCCCGGCGCGACGTGGGTCTCGGCGGGGATGAGCGCCGACCTCGAGGCGGCGATCGCCGAGGGCGCGACACACCTGCGTGTCGGCTCCGCAATCCTCGGTTCTCGTCCGTCACACCGGTAACTTCGGTCACGACGCGCGGCACGGGGCCGGGCGAGGTCGAGGACCGAGGAGCACTCATGGCAGGCGCGCTGCGCAAGACGATGGTCTACCTGGGCCTCGCCGAGGACCAGGGTCGCTACGACGACGAGTACTACGACGGCTACGACGAGCGGCTCGAGGACGACCACGTGGAGCACCACGCCGATGTGACCCCCCTGCCCACCCGCCGACCGGTCGCCGAGGTGGTCCGCAACCCCGAGGCCACGAGCATCTCGCGGATCACGACGATCCACCCCCGCACGTACAACGAGGCCAAGACCATCGGGGAGAACTTCCGGGACGGCGTCCCGGTCATCATGAACCTCACCGACATGAGCGATGCCGACGCCAAGCGCCTCGTCGACTTCGCCGCCGGCCTGGTCTTCGGGCTGCACGGCAGCATCGAGCGGGTCACCTCGAAGGTCTTCCTGCTGTCCCCGGAGACCGTCGAGGTCAACGCCGAGGAGGCGGTCGTCCCGGCCGGCCGCGGCGTGTTCAACCAGTCCTGACCCCCGACGACGCAGCCGACAGGTCGATCAGGGACACTGTCGTGCCATGAGCGCCGTGCTCGAGGTCCTCGCCTTCGTCGTCTTCCTCTACCTCATCGTGCTCATCGGCCGCGTCGTCTTCGACTGGATCCGGATGTTCGCCCGCGACTGGCGCCCGCGGGGGGTGGCCCTGCTCGTCGCCGAGCCGGTCTACACCCTCACCGAGCCCCCACTGCGCGCCCTGCGCAAGGTGATCCCGCCGCTGCGGCTGGGCGGGATGAGCCTGGACCTGTCCTTCATGGTGCTCTTCATCGCGGTCTGGGTGCTCTACGCGATCCTGTCCTGAGCAGGCCGGGCGCCCCCGGGAAAATCACACCTGTCACGGGAGCCCCGTCATCCCGTACGCTGGGGCTCGCCCGGGACCCGTCGGGGCGCGCTGAGCGTCCCGCCGACCCGGCCCGTGACCCGTCGGCCGCCCCACAGGAGTTCGATCATGGCTCTCACGCCCGAGGACGTCCTCAACAAGACGTTCACCCAGACCCAGTTCCGTCGTGGGTACGACGAGCGGGAGGTCGACGACTTCCTCGACGACATCGTCGCCGAGATGCGCCGGATGTCCAAGGAGGGCGACGACCTGCGCGGCGAGCTGAACAGCTGTCGCGAGGGCAAGGGCATGACGCCGGTGGTCTCCCGCGCAGACGCCGACGCCGCGGCGCGCGACCTCGAGGAGCTGCGCTCGAAGAACGCCACCCTCGCGGCCCGGGTCTCCGAGCTGGAGGGCACGCGCAGCGAGCTCACCGCTCGGCTCGGCGAGTTCGAGAACAAGAGCGGCGACACCGAGAACCGCGCCGCCGAGCTCCAGGGCAAGGTCGGCCAGCTCGAGCACCGCAACGCCGAGCTGGAGAGCCAGGCCGAGGAGCTCCACCGCCGCGTCGCCGAGCTCGAGCAGGTGACGCAGCAGCACGAGAGCGGGCGGGGCGAGCTCGAGGGCCGCGCCGGCGACGCCGAGCGCCGCGCCTCCGAGCTGGAGAACCGCATCCGCGAGCTCGAGGGGGAGCGCGACCAGGCGCTGGCCGCTCACGAGCAGGCGGGTGCGTCCGGCGACGAGGAGCTCCAGTCCCTGCGCTCCCGGCTCGAGGAGGTCCAGCGCGACGCCGAGCAGCGGGTCGCCCGGGCCGAGGAGCGGGCGAGCAAGGCGGAGCAGGCCGCGCAGGCCGCCCAGTCCGAGGCCGCCGGCGGCTCCGGGGACGGCCTCGGTGCCGCCGCGCTGGCCGGTGCCGGTGGCGGGGCGAGCGCCGCGGGGGTCATCGCCCTCGCCCAGCGCCTCCACGACGAGCACGTCTCGGCCGGCGAGTCGCGCCGCGACGAGCTGGTGGCCGAGGGGCAGCGCAGGCACGACGAGCTCGTGGGCACCGGGCAGCGCAAGCACGACGAGCTCGTGAGCTCGGCCCAGAGCCGCCACGACGAGCTCATCACCACCGCGCAGCAGCAGCACGACCAGCTCGTCTCGACCGCCACCGCGCAGCGCGACGAGATGATCGGCACGGCGACGACCCAGCGCGACGAGATGCTCACCGAGGCCCGGGAGCGCTCCACGGGCATGGTCGCCGAGGCCCAGCAGAAGAAGGCCTCGATCCTCGAGGAGCTCGGTCGCGAGCGCGGCCTGCTCGAGCGCAAGATCGAGGAGCTGCGCGGGTTCGAGCGGGACTACCGCTCGCGGCTGCACGACTACATCGCGGCCCAGCTCGCCGACCTGGAGAACGTCGGTGGCGACGCGGCCCACGGGGCCGAGCACGGCGCCGAGCAGGCCGCCGAGCCGCAGCCGGAGCACCACGGCTGACACCCTCCGTCGACGCGGGGCCCGGGGTCGTCCCCGGGCCCCGCGCCGTGTGTGAGGGATCAGACGGACCTCGGTGCGTTTCGTGCGTTGAGGATGCCGGGTCCGGCCCGTATCCTCGCCCCACCAGCGGGCCGCCGCCCGTTCCCTCGACCCGAGAGTGGGTTCACATGGTTGTCAAGCGGACGATCGACGCCGCACGGCAGACCGCCTCGAAGACCGTCGCCTCGGCCCGCAAGGCCGTGACCCGTGGCCGTGGCTCCACCACGGACCCGGCGACCAACGGGGCCGCCCCGGTGGCTCCGGCGGCACCGGAGAGGACGGCGTCGAGGAA
Organism: uncultured Actinomycetota bacterium; assembly: GCA_963772645.1. Classification (GTDB taxonomy): domain Bacteria; phylum Actinomycetota; class Actinomycetes; order Actinomycetales; family Dermatophilaceae; genus DASSQJ01. Next base: position 141,106 of record CAVYYD010000015.1, on the reverse strand, counting down.
GACCGCGGCGAAGAAGGCGCCGGCGAAGAAGGCGCCGGCCACGAAGGCCGCGGCGAAGAAGGCGCCGGCGAGCAAGGCGCCGGCGAAGAAGGCGCCGGCGAAGAAGGCGCCGGCGAGCAAGGCGCCGGCGAAGAAGGCGCCGGCGAAGAAGGCGCCGGCGAGCAAGGCAGCCGCGAAGAAGGCGCCGGCCACCAAGGCGGCCGCCACGAAGCGTGCGTCGAGGACGGCCGCCCGGCGCGGCGCGGTCCCCGCAGCCAGCCTGCCCGTCCGGGACGACGAGGCGCCGTGGACCGAGGCCGAGCTGGACCAGGTCCGCAGCGAGATCGAGAACGACATCGCCCAGCTGCGCGCCGAGCTCGAGCACGCGGCCAGCGACCTCGTCGACCTGATGCGCGACTCGGGGGACGGCGCGGGTGACGACCAGGCCGACGCCGGGGCCAAGACCTACGAGCGCGAGCAGGAGATCTCGCTGGCGAACAACGCCCGCGACATGCTCGAGCAGAACGAGCACGCCCTCGCGCGGCTCACCAACGGGACCTACGGCATCTGCGAGTCCTGTGGCAAGCCGATCGGCAAGCTTCGCCTGCAAGCCGCTCCTCGTGCGACCCTATGCATGCCATGCAAGACACAGCAGGAGCGCCGCTGACGGGCGCCGACCCCTCATCCGCCGTGCCGGCCCCGGTCCGTTCCGGAGGCCGGCGACGGCTGTTCGCCGTGATCCTCGCGCTCGCACTGGTCGTCCTGCTGCTCGACCAGGGCACCAAGGCCTGGGCGCTCGCGGCGCTCAGCCCCGGCGAGCCGGTGCGGGTCATCGGGGACTGGATCCAGCTCGACCTCATCCGCAACCCCGGCGCGGCGTTCTCCCTCGGCGACGGCTCGACGTGGCTGCTCACCGTGCTCTCGCTGGTCATCCTCGTCTGGGTCGTCGTCGCTGCCCGCCGGGTCGGGACGACGTCGTGGGCGGTGGCCCTCGGGCTGCTCCTGGGGGGCGCGGTCGGCAACATCCTCGACCGGCTGCTCCGCGAGCCCGGACCGGGCCGGGGCCACGTCGTCGACTTCATCGACTACTTCGGGCTGTTCATCGGCAACCTCGCCGACATCGCGATCGTCGGCGCCGCCGGCCTCATCATGGTCCTCGCCTACCGGGGGATCCCGCTGCGCGGCCACCCGGTGGAGCCGCGCGATGGCTGACCAGCGCACCGTCCTCGTGCCCGACGGGCTCGAGGGGGAACGGGTCGACGCCGCCATCGCCCGCCTGTTCGGCCTCTCCCGCACCCGTGCCGCCGACCTCGCCACGGCCGGAGAGGTGAGCGTCAACGCGGCGAGCGTCGGCAAGAGCCACCGGGTCAGCGCCGGGGACATGCTCGAGGTGGCCCTGCCCTCCGGCCCGGTGAGCCCGGGCCTCGAGGTCGTCGCCGCGCCGGTGGCCGGGATGTCGGTCGTCCACGACGACGAGGACATCGTCGTCGTCGACAAGCCGGTGGGGGTGGCCGCGCACCCGAGCGTCGGGTGGTCGGGCCCCAACGTCCTCGCCGGCCTCAAGGCCGCCGGATACCGGGTCTCCACGAGCGGGGCGAGCGAGCGTCAGGGGATCGTCTCCCGGCTCGACGTCGGCACCTCCGGCCTCATGGTCGTCGCGAAGAGCGAACGGGGCTACTCGGTGCTCAAGCGGGCGTTCAAGGAGCGCCGGGTCGACAAGACGTACCACGCGCTGGTCCAGGGGCTCCCCGACCCGGTGCTCGGCACGATCGACGCCCCGATCGGCCGGCACCCGGGGCACGACTACAAGTTCGCGGTGATGGACTCGGGCAAGCACGCCGTCACGCACTACGAGCTCGTCGAGGCGTTCCGGCACGCCTCCCTGCTCGAGATCCACCTCGAGACCGGGCGCACCCACCAGATCCGGGTGCACATGGCCGCCGTCCGGCACCCGTGCGTCGGCGACCCGCTCTACGGCGCGGACCCCGTCCTCGCCGCCCGCCTGGGGCTCGACCGGCAGTGGCTGCACGCCGTCGGCCTCGGCTTCGAGCACCCCGGGTCGGGGGCCTGGGTCACCTTCGAGAGCGGCTACCCGCAGGACCTGCGGACCGCGCTCGACCGGCTCTGACGACACGACCCGCGACACGCCGAGGGGTGTCCCCGGGCCGACCTAGGATGGGCGGCGATGTCCAGCCCGTCCGCCCCGAACCCGCCCCGTTCGTCCGCCACCGGGGACGGCTTCGTCCACCTGCACGTGCACACCGAGTACTCGATGCTCGACGGTGCCGCCCGGATCGGCGACCTGTTCACCCGCGCCGCCGAGATGGGGATGCCGGCGCTCGCCACGACCGACCACGGCTACGTGTTCGGGGCCTACGAGTTCTGGAAGAAGGCGCAGGGCACCGGGGTCAAGCCGATCGTCGGCGTGGAGGCCTACGTCACGCCCGGGACGCACCGCACCGACAAGACGCGGGTGAAGTGGGGCGACGAGCGCACCCCACCGGGCGACGACGTGTCCGGCTCGGGCGCCTACACCCACATGACCCTGCTGGCCCGGGACAACACCGGCCTGCACAACCTCTTCCGGATGGACAGCCAGGCCTCGCTCGACCAGGTCTACGCCAAGTGGCCGCGGGTCGACCGCGAGCTCCTGTCGCGGTACGCCGGCGGCCTGGTCGGAACCACCGGGTGCCCCTCGGGCGAGGTCCAGACCCGCATCCGGCTGGGCCAGTACGACCTCGCCAGGCAGGCCGCCTCCGACCTGCGCGACATCTTCGGGCGGGAGCACTTCTTCTGCGAGGTCATGGACCACGGGCTGGACATCGAGCGGCGGGTGCAGAAGGACCTCATCCGCCTCGCCCGCGAGCTCGACCTGCCCCTCGTCGCCACGAACGACCTGCACTACACCAGCCCCGAGGACGCCAGGTCGCACTCGGCGCTGCTGTGCGTCCAGTCCGGCTCGACCCTGATGGACCCGAACCGCTTCAAGTTCGACGCCGACGACTTCTACCTCAAGTCCCCGCAGGAGATGCGGCACACCTGGCGTGAGCTGCCCGAGGCGTGCGACAACACCCTCCTCATCGCCGAGATGTGCGACATCTCCTTCACCGAGGGGGAGGGCCGGTACATGCCGCGCTTCCCCTGCCCGCCCGGCGAGAACGAGGAGAGCTGGTTCGTCAAGGAGGTGGACCGGGGCCTGCGCGAGCGCTTCCCCGCAGGGGTGCCCGACTACGCCCGGCGGCAGGCCGAGTTCGAGACCGAGGTGATCGTCTCCAAGGGCTACGCCGGCTACTTCCTCGTCGTCGCCGACTTCATCACCTGGGCCAAGGACCACGGCATCCGGGTCGGGCCCGGCCGTGGCTCCGGTGCCGGGTCGATGTGCGCGTACGCGATGAAGATCACCGACCTCGACCCCGTCCCGCACGGCCTCATCTTCGAGCGGTTCCTCAACCCCGAGCGGATGTCGATGCCCGACTTCGACGTCGACTTCGACGAGCGCCGCCGGGGCGAGGTCATCCGGTACGTCACGGAGAAGTACGGCTCCGACCGCGTCGCGCAGATCGTCACCTACGGCACGATCAAGGCCAAGCAGGCGGTCAAGGACTCCGCGCGGGTCATGGGCCACCCCTTCTCGGTCGGCGAGCAGCTGACGAAGGCGATGCCGCCCGACGTCATGGGCAAGGGCGTCCCGCTCTCGGGCATCTACGACCCGGACCACCCGCGCCACGGCGAGGGCAAGGAGTTCCGCGAGCTCGTCGCCACCGAGCCGCACCTCCAGGAGGTCGTCGAGACCGCGAAGGGCCTGGAGGGCCTGAAGCGCCAGTGGGGTGTGCACGCCGCCGGCGTCATCATGTCGAGCGAGCCGCTCGTCGACGTCATCCCGATCATGCGCCGGTTGCAGGACGGCCAGGTCATCACCCAGTTCGACTACCCGAGCTGCGAGTCGCTCGGTCTGGTCAAGATGGACTTCCTCGGGCTGCGCAACCTGACCATCCTCGACGACGCCATCGCCAACGTGAAGGCCAACCGCGGCGAGGACATCGACCTCGACGAGCTGTCCCGCACCCTCGACGACCACGGCACCTACGAGCTGCTCCAGCGCGGCGACACCCTCGGGGTGTTCCAGCTCGACGGTGGTGGCATGCGCACCCTGCTCAAGCTGATGCAGCCCGACAACTTCGAGGACATCTCCGCGGCGCTCGCGCTCTACCGGCCCGGCCCGATGGGCGTCAACGCGCACACCAACTTCGCGCTGCGCAAGAACGGCAAGCAGGAGCTCGTCCCGCTCGACCCGCAGCTGAAGGGCAAGCTGCAGCCGGAGATGGTCGAGGCGCTCGAGCCGATCCTCGGCACCACCCACGGCCTGGTCATCTACCAGGAGCAGGTCATGGAGATCGCCCAGAAGCTCGCCGGGTACACCCTCGGCAACGCCGACCTGCTCCGCCGCGCCATGGGCAAGAAGAAGAAGGAGGTCCTCGACAAGGAGTACGTCCCCTTCTCCGAGGGCATGAAGGCCAACGGGTACAACGAGGCCTCCGTCGCGGCCCTGTGGGGTGTCCTGGTCCCGTTCTCCGACTACGCCTTCAACAAGGCGCACACCGCGGCGTACGGCCTGGTCTCGTACTGGACCGCCTACCTCAAGGCCAACTACCCGGCGGAGTACATGGCGGCGCTGCTCACCAGCGTCGGCGACGACAAGGACAAGTCGGCCCTCTACCTCGGCGAGTGCCGGCGGATGGGCATCAAGGTCCTGCCCCCGGACGTCAACGACTCCGTCGGGCAGTTCGCCGCGGTCGGCACGGACATCCGGTTCGGGCTCAACGCCATCCGCAACGTCGGCCAGCAGGTCGTCGAGGACGTCGTCAAGGCCCGGGAGGAGAAGGGCCGGTTCACCTCGTTCCGCGACTTCATGTCCAAGGTCCCGGCCACGGTCTGCAACAAGCGGACCATCGAGTCGCTGATCAAGGGCGGCGCCTTCGACGGCCTCGCGGAGACCCGGATGGGCCTGCTGCGGGTTCACGAGGAGTACGTCGACGCCTTCGTGTCGGTGAAGCGGCAGGAGGCGATCGGGCAGGACAGCCTGTTCGGGGCCTTCGGCGACGACGACGGCGGGGCCGGCGGCGACGACCTGATGGGCCTGGCGCCGGTGCCGGGCGTGGAGTGGGACAAGTCGACCCTGCTCTCCTTCGAGCGGGAGATGCTCGGGCTGTACGTCTCCGACCACCCGCTGCTCGGTGTCGAGCACGTCCTCGCCGCACACGCCGACACCCAGATCGCCGCCCTGACCGCCGACGAGGGGGGCCGCCCGGAGGGGTCGATGGTCACCGTCGCGGGCCTCATCACCGGGCTCGCCGTCAAGCGCACGAAGAAGGGGGACCTCTGGGCGATCGCCACGCTCGAGGACCTCGCCGGCTCGATCGAGTGCCTCTTCTTCCCCTCCACCTACATGACGGTCCAGGGGATGCTGCAGCAGGACCAGATCGCCGTGGTCCGTGGGAAGGTCAACCGTCGCGACGACAGTGTCTCGATCTACGCCCAGGAGCTCACCCTTCCGGACGTCAGCGAGGGCCCGCGGGGCCCGGTGGTCGTCACCATGGACACGGCGCGGGCCACCGGTGAGCGGATCGAGGAGCTCAAGGCCGTCCTCACCGACCACCCCGGGACCACCGAGGTGCACCTGCGCCTGGTCAAGCCGGGGCGCTCGGTCGAGATCCGGCTCGACCCCGCCTACCGGGTCAACGCCAGCGAGGGTCTCTTCGGCGACCTCAAGGTGCTCCTCGGGCCACGCTGCCTGAGCTGAGCGGCCGCCGCCCGCACCGGGCCGGATGCACCGACCGGTGGGGGCAGATCTGGCACATCTCCCCGGTGTCGGCCTGCGCGGGAGTGCCCTAGTTTGGTCCTCGCCGACGCCGGGCCGGGAACGGGCCGGTGCCGTGCCGCCGGGCTGGAGGGCCCGGTGGTGTGAGCGGGTCGGACAGGGGCCCGCCACGCGCACCCCACCCCAGGAGAGAGAACCCACATGAGATCGACTCGACGTCGTGTGCTCGGAGCAGGGATCGCTGCGGGGGCGCTTGCCGCCTTCGTGGCCGGCACCCCCGCCGTCGCCAAGGACAAGCCGACCCCACCGGTCGCCGGCAACGGACAGGGCCCGCTCCAGAGCATCCAGCTGCTCTCGTTCAACGACTACCACGGCCACCTCGAGCCCAGCGACACCTGGGGCTCGGCCAGGCTCCCCGTGGGGGGTGCCGAGTACCTCGCGAGTGCGCTGGCATCGCTCCGCGACGAGGCCCCGAAGGGCAGGTCCCTGACCGTCGCCGCGGGCGACCTCATCGGGGGCTCCACCTTCCTCTCCGGCGCGTTCCACGACGAGCCCTCCGTGGAGTCCCTCAATGCGATGGGACTTGACGTGAGCAGCGTCGGCAACCACGAGTTCGACGAGGGCACCGACGAGCTGCTCCGCATGCAGAACGGCGGCTGCCACCCCGTGGACGGGTGCTACTTCGAGAACCAGCCCTACTCGGGCGCGGACTTCCCGTGGCTGGCCGCGAACGTCGTCAAGAAGGACGGCAGCGGAACCCTGCTGCCGGGCACCTGGGTGAAGAAGATCGACGGGATGCAGGTCGGGTTCATCGGCATGACCCTCGAGGCGACCCCGACCCTCGTCAACCCCTCCGGCGTCGCGTCGGTCGTCTTCGAGGACGAGGTCGAGACCGCCAACGCCCAGGCCGCGGCGCTCGCTGCGCGAGGCGTGAAGTCGATCGTCGTCCTGCTCCACGAGGGTGGGTTCCAGACCGGCGGGTTGGACGCATGCGTCGACGCCTCGGGGCCCATCGTCGAGATCGCCGAGAACATGGACCCGGCGATCGACATGCTCGTCACGGGTCACACCCACCAGCCCTACGTGTGCTCGATCCCCGACCCGGCCGGCAACCCGCGTCTGGTCACCAGTGCCGCGTCGTACGGCCAGGTGGTCACCGACACCGACCTCGTCATCGACCGTCGCACCGGCGACGTCGACCGGGCCCACACCACGGCGCACAATGTCCTCGTCGACCGTCGGGTGTACACCGCCGACCCCGTGCAGACGGCGATCATCGACAAGTGGGGCGTTCTCGCCGATCCGCTGAAGGTTCGTGTGGTCGGCTCGAACGCCGAGCCGATCACCGGTGACTCCAACGGCGACCGCGGCATCGAGACCCCGATGGCCGACCTGGTCGCGGACTCCATGCTGTGGGGGACCCAGGACCTCGGCAGCGACATCGCCCTGATGAACGTCGGTGGCGTGCGAGCGAGCCTGCTCATGCCGTCGAAGTACGGCGAGGGCGAGGGCGAGATCACGTACGGCGAGGCCTTCGACATCGCGCCGTTCGGCAACGTGGTGCTGGCGCTCGACCTGACCGGGGCGCAGCTGAAGGCCGTGCTGGAGCAGCAGTACGACCCGACGCGCAGCCGCACGTACCTGGCCCTCGGAGTCTCCGACGGCTTCACGTACACCTGGGACGATTCCCGGAGCCAGGGCAACAAGGTGAGCAACATGGCTCTCAACGACGTCGCCATCGATCTCGACGCGACCTACCGCGTCGCGACCCTGAACTTCCTCGCCGACGGCGGGGACTCGTTCACCGGATTCCTCGCGGGCACCAACCGCGTCGGCGGCAACGGCGACCTGGAGAACCTGGTGGCGTACTTCGAGTCCCACCCGGGCCTGACCCCCCCGGCCGACCGCGTCTCCGGTCTCTGACCGGAGCGCCCAGCCGGCGAGGGCCGCACCCCACCCCGGGGTGCGGCCCTCGCCGCTCGTGGCCCGGCATAGGGTGGCGCCATGCCGAGCCCCACCCCGCCGGCCGCGCCCCGCCGGCCGCACCTGCGCGAGCACCACGGCCAACGGTTCGAGGACCCCTACGCGTGGATGCGCGACCTCGAGGACCCCGAGCTGCGGGCCTACCTCGAGGCCGAGAACGAGTACGCGCGCGCCCGCACCGAGCACCTCGCCGACCTGCGCTCGCGGCTCTTCACCGAGATCCGCTCGCGGGTCAAGGAGACCGACCTCTCGGTCGCCGTCGCGAGCGGGCCCTGGTGGTACTTCGCGCGGACCGTCGAGGGGCGCCAGTACGCCGCGCACGTGCGGGTGCCCCTGACCGAACCGGACCGGCGCCCCGACCCCGAGGGCAGCGCCGACCCCGGCGAGCAGGTCGTCGTCGACGGCAACGTCGAAGCCGGCGACAGCGAGTTCTTCGCGATGGGGGCGCTCACCGTGAGCGCCGACCACCGCCTCGTCGCGTTCGCCACCGACACCACCGGCGACGAGCGCTTCGACCTCGTCGTCCGCGACATCGCCACCGGCGAGGTGCTCGACGACGGGATCACCGGCATCGGCTACGGCTGCGAGCTGAGCCGCGACGGCCGGTTCCTCTTCTACACCCGGCTCGACGACGCCTGGCGCCCGCACCAGCTGTGGCGGCACCGGGTGGGGGCCGACCCGGCCGGTGACGTCCTCGTGCACCAGGAGGACGACGAGCGGTTCTGGATGGGGATCGGCTCCTCGCGTGACGAGCGCTGGCTGATCCTCTCGCTCGGGTCCAAGACCACCTCCGAGGTGCACCTGCTCTCCTCCGAGGACCCGGAGGGCCAGTGGCGCGTCGTCGCGCCGCGACGCGACGGCGTCGAGTACGACGTCGAGCCGGCCGGCGACCGCCTGCTCATCGTCCACAACGCCGACGACCCGGACGCCGACCTCGCGTGGGCCCCGATGGACGCGACGAGCGCGCAGGACTGGGTGCCGTGGCTGTCCTCGGGCGAGGGAGAGCGGTTCGTCGGCGTCGACGCCTTCGACACCGCGAGCGTGCTCACCCTGCGCACCGGCGGCCTCACCTCCCTGCGGGTGCTGCCCCGCGACGACACGGCCGCCTCCGGGCACGGCCCGGCGTGGGACGTCACCGTCGACCAGGCGGTGCACTCGATCGGCCTCGGCGACAACCCCGAGCCGGCGCAGCGCGCCATCCAGGTGGTCCTCGAGTCGTGGACCACCCCCCGTTCGGTCCTCGACGTCGACCTCGCCACCGGGCAGCGCACCCTGCTCAAGCAGCAGCCGGTGCTCGGTGGCTTCGACCCCGACGACTACGTCGAGCTGCGGGAGTGGGCGACGGCCGGCGACGGGACCCGGGTGCCGGTCTCCGTCGTCCACCGCGCCGGGGTCGAGCCGGACGGCACGAACCCGGGTGTCGTCACGGCGTACGGTGCCTACGAGATCTCCTCCGACCCCTACTTCTCCGTCGCCCGCCTCTCGCTGCTCGACCGTGGCGTCGTCTACGCGATGGCGCACGTCCGTGGCGGGGGTGAGATGGGTCGTCGCTGGTACGACGACGGCAAGCTCCTCGCCAAACGGAACACCTTCTCCGACACCGTGGCCTGCGTCGACCACCTCGTGGCGCGCGGTTGGATGGCCCCGGAACGGGTCGGGCTCGAGGGTGGCTCCGCGGGCGGGCTCCTGGTCGGCGCCGTCCTCAACCTCGCACCGGACCGTTTCCGCGTCGCGCACGCCGCGGTCCCGTTCGTCGACGCGCTGACCACGATCCTGCAGCCCGACCTGCCGCTGACGGTGGGGGAGTGGGAGGAGTGGGGCGACCCGCTGCACGACGCCCAGGTGTACGCCGCGATGCGCGACTACACGCCGTACGAGAACGTGCGCCCGGTGCCCTACCCGGCCATCCTCGCCACGAGCAGCCTGCACGACACCCGGGTGTACGTCACCGAGCCGGCGAAGTGGGTCGCCCGCCTACGGGAGACGGTGACCAACGACCCGCGGACCCGCCCGATCCTGCTGCGCACCGAGATGTCCGCCGGGCACGGTGGGCGCAGCGGTCGGTACGCCGCGTGGGAGCAGGTCGCCTGGGAGTGGTCCTTCGTCCTCGACCAGCTCGGGGCGACCGAGCTGGTCGCGACGGTCAGCGGATGAAGAGGATGGGCGCCGCGCTGCGGCCCATGAGCTGCTGGGCCACCGAGCCGATGTGCAGGCCGGGGAAGCCGCCGACGCCGCGGCTGCCGACGACGAGGAGGTTGGCCCCCTCGGAGCGGGCGGTCAGGGCCTTGACCGGCTCCTCGCTGACGACCTCGTACTCGACCTTGACGTCGGGGTTCGCGCGCCGCTGGGCGGCGAGGGCCGCGTCGACCTTCGTCTCGCACTCGGCGGCGTAGTCCTCCCAGCTCGAGGTCTGGCCGAGGGTCGGGTCGGCGGCGCTGAGCGCCTGCCAGGCGTGGACCACGTCGAGGGACCCGCCGACGATGACGGCCTCGCGGAAGGCGGCCTGCACCGCCTTGATCGACGCGGCCGAGCCGTCGACACCGGCGACGATGCGGCCGCCGTCGGCCGGGGCGCCCGACGTCTCGTGGCCGACGACGAGGACCGGGCACCGCGCGTGGGTGACGACCTGCATGGCGGTCGGGCCGACGCTGGCCTGGCTGAGGATGCCGTGCCCGGTCGCCCCGACGACGACGAGCGCGGCCGTGCGCGAAGCCGCGACGAGCGCCTCGCTCGCGTAGCCGTCGTGCAGACTGCTCGTCACCTGGAGGTCCGGGTGCATGGCGTGGGCCCGGGCGCTGGCGTTGCCGATGAGCTGGCGCCCGTGCTCGGTGACCAGATCGCGGTCGCTGAGCGCGCCGAAGCCGAGCATCGGCAGGTCGGGGGCGAAGGCGTGCAGGACGTGCAGGACCATCCCGCGGCTGCTGGCGAAGTGCGAGGCCTGGGCCACCGCCGCCTTGGAGTTGGGGGAGCCGTCGACTCCGACGACGACACGGGAGAGGCTCATCGGGGGTCCTTCCGCTGGCGGATCGGCCCGGTGCGGCCGGTTCGCCTGCTCCGCACCGGGCGCGTCGGTGTGGGACCATCTCCCACGATCAGACCGTGTCACGGCACCCGGTCGAGCGCAAGGACCGAGGTCACACGGGTCCTCGATGCGGACGTAGGGTCGACCCATGAGCCTCGTCACGATCGAATGGGACGACACCGCCGGCCCGGACGGCCTCGGCGCGGTCCGCCTCCTCGACCAGACCCTCCTGCCGGGCCGCACCGAGTACCGGGTGGCGCGCACCACGGAGGCGCTCGTCGCGGCCATCCGCGACCTCGCCGTGCGCGGCGCCCCGGCGCTCGGCGTGGCCGGGGCCATGGGGGTCGTCGTGGCGATGGACCAGGGCGCCCGGGAGGGGTGGGACGAGGAGGCGGTCCAGGCCGCGGTCGACCGGGTGCGTGCCGCCCGGCCGACGGCCGTCAACCTCGCCTGGGGTGTCGACCGGGTCCGACCGCTCGTGCCCCAGGGCCGCGATGCCGTGCTGGCCGCCGCGCGCCGGGTCGCGCTCGAGGACGAGTCGGCGAACCGGGAGCTGTCCCGGCGGGCCGCCGACTGGCTGCTCGAGCGCACCGACCGGCCCCGGCTGCGCGTGCTCACCCACTGCAACGCGGGCACCCTCGCCACGGCCGGGTGGGGTACGGCGCTCGGTGTGGTCCGTGAGCTGCGCGACCGGGGACGGCTCGAGTTCGTCTACGCCGACGAGACCCGCCCGCTGCTCCAGGGCTCCCGGCTGACCGCCTACGAGCTCGTCGACGAGGGGATCCCGCACGCCGTCCAGGTCGACGGCGCCGCGGCGTCCACCATCCTGCGCGGCCTGGTCGACTGCGCCGTCGTCGGCGCCGACCGGGTGGCGGCCAACGGAGACGTCGCGAACAAGGTGGGGACCCTCGGGGTGGCCCTGGCCTGCCGTGACGCCGGAATCCCGCTCCTCGTCGCCGCACCCTGGTCGACCGTCGACCTGCGACACCCCGGACGGCGGCGCGATCGAGATCGAGGAGCGGTCCGGGGACGAGGTCACGGCGTTCGCCGGGGTGCGCACCGCGCCGGGGTCGACGCCGGGGTTCAACCCGGCGTTCGACGTGACGCCGGCCCGGCTCGTGGACGCCGTCGCGACCGAGCGCGGGGTCCTCGAGCCCCGGGCCGGGCTGACCCCGGTCCGACTGGCCGCAGGCGCGAGCCCGGTGAGCCGTTAGGGTCCTTCATCTGCGCCGGATGAAGGTATCATCTTCAGATGGATCATCTGAAGGGTCTGGCTTCACCGTGTGTGCTCATCGGCGACATCGTCGGGTCGCGCGACGCCCTCGACCGGCAGGCCGTCCACGACCGGCTCGAGGCGGCGCTCGAGCTCGTCGACGCAAGGGTGCCGTCCGTGCGCGGCCTGCGCACCACGGTCGGTGACGAGTTCCAGGGCGTCTACCCCACCCTCGGCGAGGCGATCGAGGTCGGGCTGCTCGTCCGCCTGCACGCGCTGCCCGACGTCGACGTGCGGGTCGGGGTCGGCCGCGGGGCGACGACGGTCCTCGACGCGGCGCGCGGCATCGAGGACGGCCCCGCCTGGTGGGCGGCGCGCGACGCGGTCGAGGCGGCCGAGGCCGACGCCGACCGCGCGGCGACCCGCTCCACCCGCACGGCCTACCGCAGCGCGGAGCCCGACCCGGTCGCCGACGCGGTCAACGCCGCCCTGCTCTGTCGGGACCATCTGGTTGGCTCTCTCTCGGAACGGTCCGTCCGGCTGCTGAGGGGGCTCATGGAACCGCACACGACCCAGGCGCAGCTCGCCGAGCGCGAGGGCGTCAGTGCCTCGGCCGTCTCCCAACGCGTCCGGGGGGACGGCCTGGGCGCCGTGCTCGCCGCGCACGAGCTGCTCCGGAGGATGCCGTGACCTGGCTGGCCGTGTGGCTGGCCGGTGTCGGGCTCGCCGACCTCCTCCGGGCGGCTCGTCCGGACCTCCTGCGGTGGGCGGCGCCGGCCGGGGCCGCGCTCGTCCTCCTCCTCGCCCTCGTCGCCGGTCTCACCGCACCGGTCGACCTCGTCGTCCTCGGTGCGGCCCTCCTGCCACTGCTGTTCTGGGTCCGCTTCTCCACCCAGTCCCTGCAGACCGGCAGCGGCCACGTCGCGGCCCTCGTCGCGCTGGTCGTCGGCCTCGTGTGGTGCGTCGCGCTCTCGGGCTGGGCCTCGACCCCCGCGGGGCTGCTCGGCCGGTGGCTGCACTGGGCCGACCTCCCGGTCGTCGGTGCGGCGGCGACACCCGGCCGGGTGCTCCTGGTGCTCGGCCTCACCCTGGCCAACCTCGCCACCGGGAACATCGTCGTCCGCCTCGTCCTGGTCAGCGTCGGCGCGCTGCGCCCGGTCGACCACGCCCTGGTGTCCAGCCGGCCGGAGCCCGCCGACCAGCTGCGCGGGGGCCGGCTGCTGGGGCCGATGGAGCGGCTCGTCATCCTCGGCCTCGGCCTCGCCGGCCAGCTGACGGCGGCCGGGCTGGTCATCGCGGCCAAGGGCCTCATCCGCTTCCCCGAGCTGCAGGCCAAGAGGAGCGAGACGAGCACCGTCGAGGGGGTCGGCATCGACGCCGTCACCGAGTACTTCCTCGTCGGGTCCTTCGTGTCCTGGCTCGTCGCCCTCGGCAGCCTCGCCCTCACCCGGTGAGGGGGCCGGGCCCGCGGCTCAGGCGGTGATGATGCGGTCGCGCCACTGCGCGGGGAACTCGGTCCTCGTGTCGCCGGCGAGCAGCAGACGGTAGGTCATCGTCGCCGCCTCCTCGAGGTTCAGCGCCCGCCGCAGGGCCATCGCCACGGTGTCCCCGAGCGCCGAGCATCCGTGGTGGGCCAGCACCACCGCGTCGTGCTCCCGGGCCGCCTCCGCGGCGGCGTCGGCGACCTCGTCGGAGCCGGAGGGCAGGAACGGCACCCGGCCGGCGCTGCCGAGGTAGTACTGGTGGTCCAGCGTGGTGAACCGGATCGGGGCGGCGAGCATGTCGACGAGGAGGACGTGCTGCGGGTGCAGGTGCACGATCGCCGCCACGTCCTCCCGCACGACGTAGGTCCGCTGGTGGAGCTTCCACTCCACCGACGGCCGCGGGGCGCCGCCGACGCGCTCGCCCTCCAGCGTCACCTCGGAGAAGTCCTCCTCGCCCAGCCGGTCCAGCCACGTGCCGGTCGCCGTGACGAGGAAGCGGTTGGTCCCCGGCACCCGGGCCGAGAGGTTCCCACCGCTGGCCTGCACGAGCCCCCGGTCGACGACGTGCCGCCCGGCGTCACTCAGCTGGGCCATGAGCTCGGCTCGGGTCTCGTCGCGCATGGGCCGATCATCCCTCACCACCCCGGGTGAGCACACCAGCCGGATGTGGGCGCACCGTCGTGCGGTCACGTCGACGCCGCGCCCCGGCCGGGACGCGGCGTCGACGGTGCCCTGGCCCGGCTGGTCAGACGCTGGCCGGCTCCTTGCCGGTCTCGCCGGTGATGACGTGCTGGCCGGCGCCGTGGCTCACCGAGATCTTGCGCGGTCGAGCCTCCTCGGCGACCGGGATCGTCAGGGTGAGGACGCCGTCGGCGTAGTCGGCCTCGATCCGGTCGAGTGCGACCCCGTAGCCCAGGGTCAGCTGGCGGGCGAAGGTGCCGGTGGGACGCTCGTGCGAGAGCCACTGGACGTCGCCGTCCGGGGCCTGGCGCCGCTCGGCGCGGATGGTGAGGGTGCGGTCCTCGACGTCGACGTCGACCGTGCTGGGGTCGACGCCGGGCAGGTCGACCTTGGCGACGAAGGTCTCGCCGGTGCGGTACAGGTCCATCGGCATTGCGGTGGCCGCCGGGGTGCGCAGGCTGCCGGCGAGCATGCGGTCGAGGTCGCGGAAGGGGTCGAAGGTCGTGGCCATGTGGTCCTCCGTGGTGGGGTGGGGGGTGGTGCCCCCGGGTTGATCATTGACATGAGTGCCAACGGCTCAACTTTACGACGTGTTCCCTACTCATGCCAAGTGCGGTCGTCGGGAGTCGGGACCGTGTCGCGGGGGAGCGCGGCGGAGGCGCTCTAGGCTCGGACCGACCGGGCACCACCGAGACGAGGAGCACCGTGGCGTACTTCGAGCGGCTCGGGCCGCACCGCTTCCGGGCCACCGAGCACACCGGCGGGGCGTGGCGCGAGGACGAGCAGCACATCGCACCCGCGCTCGGCCTGCTCGCGCACGAGACGGTGCGCCACCGCGACTCCCGCCGTCCGGACGGCCTGCTCCTCTCGCGGTTGTCCTACGACATCTTCGGGACGGTGCCCGTGGGCGTCGTCGAGGTCGGCGTCAGGCTCCTGCGGCCCGGCCGCACCATCGAGCTCGTCGAGGCGGAGCTGACCCACGAGGGCCGCACCATCGTCCTGCTCCGGGCCTGGCTCCTCGAGCCGCGCGACACCGCCGAGCTCGCGGGCTCGCCCTTCACCGCCCTGCCGGCACCGGAGGAGCTCCCGGACTGGTCGCCCGCGGAGACCTGGCCGGGGGGCTTCATCCGCTCGGTCCGGCTCCGCCGCCACCTCGAGGCGCCCGGCCGCGGCTGGTTCTGGGTGCGCACGACCCAGTCGCTCGTGGCCGGCGAGGAGGTCGGCGCGACGGCGCGTGCGGCGGGGCTGCTCGACCTCGCGAACGGGATGACGGTGCGCGCCGACCCGTCCCGGGTCCACTTCCCGAACGTCGACCTCACCGCCCACCTGCTCCGCGAGCCGGTCGGGGACTGGCTGGGGGTCGACGTGTCGGTGACGTTCGGGCACCACGGGGTCGGGGTCACGAGCAGCCGCCTGCACGATGCGGCCGGTCCGCTCGGCACGCTGGTCCAGAGCCTCACCGTCCGCCCGCGCTGACGGCGGCGGCACTCCGGCACAGGCGACGGCGCCGCCCCCGGGGGTGGGGTGCGGCGCCGTCGGGTTCCCGCGTGCTCAGATGTCGAAGTACATCTCGAACTCGTGCGGGTGCGGGCGGAAGCGGATCGGGTCCACCTCGTTCTTGCGCTTCCAGTCGACCCACGCCGCGATGAGGTCCTCGGTGAAGACGTCACCCTCGGTGAGGAAGTCGTGGTCCGCCTCGAGCGCGTCGAGCACCTCGGGGAGGGAGCCGGGGACCTGGGCGATCGACTCGTGCTCCTCCGGGGGCAGCTCGTAGAGGTCCTTGTCGACCGGCTCCGGCGGCTCGATCCGGTTCTTGATGCCGTCCAGCCCCGCCATCAGCTGCGCCGCGAAGCACAGGTAGGGGTTGGAGGAGGGGTCGGGGACCCGGAACTCGATCCGCTTGGCCTTCGGGTTGTCGCCGGTGATCGGGATGCGGACGCACGCCGAGCGGTTGCGCGCCGAGTAGACGAGGTTCACCGGCGCCTCGTAGCCCGGGACCAGGCGGTGGTAGCTGTTCACCGTCGGGTTGGTGAAGGCGAGCAGCGCCGGGGCGTGCTTGAGGAGCCCACCGATGTACCAGCGGGCGATGTCGGACAGGCCGCCGTAGCCGCGCTCGTCGTAGAAGAGCGGCTCGCCGTCCTTCCACAGCGACTGGTGGGTGTGCATGCCCGAGCCGTTGTCGCCGAAGATCGGCTTCGGCATGAACGTGACCGTCTTGCCGAGCTCCCAGACGGTGTTCTTGACGATGTACTTGAACTTCATCATGTCGTCGCCGGACTGGAGCAGCGTGTTGAACCGGTAGTTGATCTCCTGCTGGCCGGCGGTGCCCACCTCGTGGTGGCTGCGCTCGACCGCGATGCCGACGTCCGCGAGGTTCGTGCAGATGGTGTCGCGGGTGTCCGAGAAGTGGTCGACCGGCGGTACCGGGAAGTAGCCGCCCTTGTACCGGGTCTTGTAGCCGCGGTTGCCGCCCTCCTCGGCGCGCCCGGTGTTCCAGGCCGCCTCGACCGAGTCGATGAAGTAGTAGCTCGCGCTCTGCTTGGTCTCGAAGCGCACGTCGTCGAAGATGTAGAACTCCGCCTCGGCGCCGAAGTAGGCGGTGTCGGCGATGCCGGTGGACGCCAGGTAGGCCTCCGCCTTCGCGGCGATGTTGCGCGGGTCGCGCCCGTAGGCCTCCCCGGTGAAGGGGTCGACGATGCTGAAGTTCATCACCAGGGTCTTCTGCGCCCGGAACGGGTCGACGAAGGCGGTCGTGGGGTCGGGGATGAGCTTCATGTCGGACTCGTGGATGGCCTGGAAGCCGCGGATCGAGGACCCGTCGAACATCTGGCCGTTCGTGAAGAAGTCCTGGTCGACCGTGGACGCCGGCACGTTGAAGTGCTGCATGATGCCCGGCAGGTCGCAGAACCGGATGTCGACGAACTTGACGTCCTCGGACTCGATGAAGGCGAGGACCTCCTCAGCGGAGCTGAACAAAGCTGAACCTCCTGGTTCGGTGCTGGGGCCGAATGCCGGGCCCCGGGGGCGTTGCCGGTGACGCTAGGCCGGGGCGGTTTCCCGGCCGTGACCCGGACGTTTCGCCGGTGTAACGCGCACCAACGTATCAACGGGTGGGATGAGGCGACCGGTGGGTGGACCCCCGTGAGACGCCTCTACAGTGGCGGGCGTGACCGCTGACCGCGACGACCGCAGCGCCCCGGGGGCCGGGTCGGCCGAGCGTGCCGGCGCGGGGGCCCCCGCAGTGGTCGGCGCACCCTTCGGCCGCCGGTTCGTGGCGTTCGTCGTCGACTGGGTGCTCAGTGCGCTGGTCACCTACAACCTCCTGCCCTTCGACATCTACACCGGGAGCGGTCCGGTGCCGCGCCTCGTGCTCGGCCTACCCGAGAGCTCGTGGGCCCTGCTCGGGGTGTTCGCCCTGCTCAACGTGCTCCTCGTCTCGCTCACCGGCTCGACGGTGGGGCACCGGCTGCTCCGGCTCCAGGTCTGGCAGGTCCGGCCCGGCACCTTCCCCCTCCAGGTGCTGGTGCGCACGCTCCTGGCCTGCCTCGTCCTGCCCGCGCTGGTCACCGGCGGGGACGGGCGGGGACTGCACGACCTCGCCGCCGGCACCCGGCTGGTCCGGCTGCCCCGCTGACGGTCCGACCCGCCCCCCCAGTGTGACGCGGGTCACGTTCCTGTGTGTTTGCTGTCTGCGCCACGAGACACCAGCATGGCGGGTACCGGGGTCTCCGGCGGACCATCGAGGGCAGGAGTGGACATGAGCACGACCACGGACACCGAGCGCGCGGCCCCCCGGGCCGGGCTGGGGCTCGTCAAGGCGACGGGGTGGATCCTCGTCATCGTCGGCATCGTCATGGCGATCGCCGGCGGCACCACCTGGTTCCTCGTCCAGAGCCAGCTCGCGAACGAGAAGATCAGCGTCGCCGACGACGCCCGCTGGTTCGCCGGGGACGCCGTCGACGGGCCGTTGACCGCCTTCGCGCAGGCCGACATCATCAACCACCACGCCCTGGACATCTCCGGCGGGAAGACCTACGCCGAGCTCGACCGCCAGGACCCCAAGCGAGCCACCGTCATGGACGCCTCGTTCCTGCGGGCCTCGCTCTTCACCTCGGTGCTCGCCTTCGGCGTCGCCTTCATGGCGGGGGCGCTGGGCGTGTTCTTCATCCTCATCGGCCTGTCCCTGGCCCGGCTGGCCCGAGCACGGTACTGAGCCGGGGGGTCAGCGTCCCCGCATCGCCTTGCGGTCCATCCGCACCTTCGTGGGGTCGACGCCCTTGGGCACCGGCGGGCGCAGGCCGCCCAGGGACTTCAGCCTCTTGTTGACCACGGACACCTCCGCCTTGGTGAGGACGGGCTTCATCCGGGTCAGCCGGCTCGAGAGCTTGCGGATCGGCACCTCGTCCGCGCCGTCACCGACGACCCAGAGGTGCACCGGGACGCCGGGGGCCACCCGTGCGACCTTCTTCTCCTCCTGCTTGAGCATCTTCCGCACCCGGCCCCCGGGGCCCTCGCCGATGAGGACGATGCCGGGCCGGCCGAGGGCGCGGAAGACCATCGCGGCGCCGGCCATGTCCTGGGCCCGGGTGCCGCGGGCGCCTTCGAGCGCGACCGGCTCCTGCTCGGCGAACCAGCCGCGCTTGCCCATCCCGGTCAGGGCGGCGCCGGCCGCCCCGACCTGGCCCTCGAGGGCGTCGTACATCGCCCGGTTGCCCCGGCGGTTCATCACCAGGGTGGCCGCGAGCAGGGCGGCGGGGACCGCCACGGCGACCGAGTACCAGAGCCAACCGCCACCGACGACCGCGCCGACGCCGACGACGACGGCCGCCGTGAGCAGCGCCGCGCCGAGCATCCACCAGCCGAGCCTGGGGTCGAGTGACTTGATGGCCGTGTAGGCCTGGCGGATCTCGGCGATGCGGCCGGTCTTCTGGGCGGGCTGGTCGGACACGGGGGAGGGCGCTCCTGGTCGGCGGGTGGTCAGGCGCCCGCGCGATGCCGCGGGCCGGGGTTCAGGATACGTGCCCCGCAGCGCGGGCGACCAGCGCGGAGGCCTCCTGGCGGGCCGGGTCGGAGGCGGCCTCGGCGAGGTGGTCCAGGTGCTCGGGGATGGGACGGCCCCAGCGGCGCATCGCGGTGGCCCACAGCCGCCCGGCGCGGTAGCTGGACCGGACGAGCGGGCCGGCCATGACGCCCTTGAAGCCGACCTCCTCGGCGAGCTCGGACCAGTGGACGAACTCCTCCGGCTTGACCCAGCGGTCGATCGGGTGGTGGGTCGGGGAGGGCCGCAGGTACTGGGTGATGGTGAGGATGTCGCAGCCGGCCTCGTTCAGGTCGCGGATGGCGCCCTCGACCTCGTGGTCCTCCTCGCCCATGCCGAGGATGAGGTTGGACTTGGTGACCAGGCCCGCCTCGCGGGCCATCGAGATCACCTGCAGCGACTTCTCGTAGGTGAAGGCGGGCCGGATGCGGCGGAAGATGCGGGGCACGGTCTCGAGGTTGTGGGCGAACACCTCCGGGCGGGCGTCGAACACCTGCCCGACCAGCTCGGGGCGGGCCCCGAAGTCCGGAGGCAGGATCTCGACGCCGGTGTTCGGGTTCAGGGCGTGGATCGCGCGGATCGTCTCGGCGTAGAGGCCGGCGGCCCCGTCGGGCTGGTCGTCACGGGCCACGCCGGTGACGGTGGAGTAGCGCAGCCCCATCGCGGCGACCGACTCGGCGACCCGCCGCGGCTCGTCGAGGTCGAGCGGCTGTGGGCGCCCGGTGGCGATGTCGCAGAAGTCGCACCGGCGGGTGCAGGTGTCGCCGCCGATGAGGAAGGTCGCCTCGCGGTCCTCCCAGCACTCGAAGATGTTGGGGCAGGCGGCCTCCTGGCACACGGTGTGCAGGCCCTGGCCCTTGACCATCGAGTGGATCTGGGTGAACTCCGGACCCATCCTCGCGGTCGTGCGGATCCACTCGGGCTTGCGCTCGATCGGTGTCTCGGCGTTGCGGGCCTCGACCCGCAGCAGGCGGCGTCCCTCAGGTGCGACAGTCACGCGCACCAGCCTACGTCGCGCCGCCGAGGCCCGGGACGTCCGGCCAAGTGGGCCCGTGGGCCGCCGAGGTGCCGGACGTCCGGCGGCAGGCGGCCAAGGAGGGAGGGGTGGCCTCAGCCGAGGACGTCGGCCAGGTGCTTCTCGGCATAGGGCAGGACGTCCTGCACGGTGACCGTGCGCCCGGCCTGCCGGGTCAGCGAGGAGACTCCGGCGTCGCTGATGCCGCACGGGATGATCGGGCCGGCCCAGGCGAGGTCGCAGTCACAGTTGAGGGCGAACCCGTGCATCGTGACCCGCCTGCTGACCCGCACGCCGATGGCACCGAGCTTGCGGTCCGGGCCACGGTCGTCGGCGAGTACCCACACCCCGCTGCGGCCCTCGACCCGGACGACCTCGACGCCGAACTCACGGCAGGTGCGGATCATGACCTCCTCGAGCCTGCGGACGTGGGCCACCACGTCGATCGGCACCTCCGGCAGGCGCACGATCGGGTAGCCGACGAGCTGGCCCGGGCCGTGCCAGGTGATCTTGCCGCCCCGGTCGACATCGACGACCGGGGTGCCGTCGACCGGGCGCTCGCGCGGCTCGGTGCGCTTCCCCGCGGTGTAGACCGGAGCGTGCTCGAGGAGCAGCGTGGTGTCCGGCAGGCTGCCGTCGACGACCTGGGCGTGCACCTCACGCTGGGTGGCCCAGGCCTCCTCGTAGTCGACGAGATCCGGCGCGAAGCCGAGATGGACGATGCGCATGGGCCCACCGTACGCCGCATCCCTCGACACCCCGGCGCACCGCCCGACCCGCCCTCTACGCTCGGGGCATGACCGACGCGCCGGACGACGCAGCCCCCGCGGACAGCCGCCAGCGGGCCCGACGCCCCCGGAAGGTCATCTGGGGGGCGGTGCTCGTCCTCATCGCCTGGCTCGTCGTCGGGGGGCTCGGCGGCTCGGCGCAGGGAAAGCTCTCCGGAGTCCAGTCCAACGACAACGCCACCTTCCTGCCGAAGAACGCGGAGTCCACCCTCGTCAGCCAGGCCGTCGAGAAGCTCACCGACAGCAACACCCTGCCCTACCTCGTCGTCGTCGACCGCACCGACGGTGCCGCCCTCACCCCCGCCGACCTGCAGGCCGTCGCCACGTTCGCCGACGCCGTGCCCGACCTCCCCCTGCCGGCCCTGGGCTCCGGTGCCACCCTCGGCGACTACCTGACCTCGAGTACGCCGCCGACACCGATCCCCTCCCAGGACGGCAAGGCGGTGCTGCTCACCGTGCCGCTCGACGCGACGACGGGCACCGAGGCCCGGGGCGACACGACCGCACTCGCCGAGGGAGCCGCCGCCCTGCGGGACCGGATCGGCGCCAGCCTGCAGCCGGCCGGGCTCACCGGCCACGTCGGCGGACCGGCGGGCCTCATCGCCGACTTCGCCGAGGCCTTCGCCGGCATCGACGGCATCCTCCTCGGGGTCGCGCTGCTCGTCGTCCTCGTCATCCTGCTCATCGTCTACCGCAGCCCGATCCTGCCCTTCGCGGTGCTCCTCAGCGCCGTCTTCGGCCTGAGCGCGGCCTCGCTCGTCGTCTACCAGCTCGCCGTCGACGACGTCATCACGCTCTCCGGCCAGTCCCAGGGCATCCTCTTCATCCTCGTCGTCGGGGCGGCCACCGACTACGCGCTGCTCCTCGTCAGCCGGTTCAAGGAGGCGCTGCACGACGAGGCCAGCTCGTGGGTGGCGCTCACGACGGCGTGGCGCCGCGCCGTCGAGCCGATCGCCGCCTCGGCGGCCACCGTCATCCTCGGGCTGCTCTGCCTGCTCCTCGCCCAGCTGCGGAGCACCTCCGGGCTCGGACCGGTCGGAGCGCTCGGCATCGCCGGTGCGCTCCTGGCCTCGCTCACCTTCCTCCCGGCCGTGCTGCTCCTCTTCGGACGCAAGGCGTTCTGGCCCTTCCCGCCCAAGCTCGACCACGTGCACGCCGAGGACGTCGTCGGCACCCGGGGCCTCTGGGGGCGGGTCGCCGGGCTCGTCGGGCGCCGCCCGCGCCGGACCTGGGTCCTCACCCTCGTCCTCCTCCTCGCGGCCGCCGCGTTCGTGCCGACCTTCAAGGCCAGTGGCGCCACCATCGAGGAGACCTTCCTCTCCGACACCGACTCGATCAGCGCGCAGCGGGTGCTCGGGGAGCACTTCGCCGCAGGGGCCGCGCGCCCGGTCCAGGTCGTCGTCCCCGAGGGGGACGCCGACGCCGCCCTCGCGGTCGTCTCGAAGGACCCGGGGGTCGCCAGCGCCTTCATCGGCCAGTCCCCGCCGCAGCCCGGCCGGCCGCCGGTCCCGCCGAAGGTGGTCGACGGAAAGGTGCTGGTCCAGGCGACGACCAAGGCGGCGTCGGACAGCCAGGCGGCCGAGGACACCGTCCAGCGGCTGCGCTCCGACCTGGACGCGGTGAGCCCGGACGCCCTCGTCGGCGGCCAGTCGGCGACCAGCCTCGACGTCCTGCAGGCCAGCTCGCGCGACCTCAAGGTCATCGTCCCGACGATCCTGCTCGTCATCTTCGTCGTCCTCGCGCTGCTCCTGCGCTCGCTCGTCGCCCCGCTGCTGCTCGTCGCCGCCAACGTCGTCTCCTTCGGGGCGACCATCGGCATCTCGGCGCTCGTCTTCGACCACGTCTTCGGCTTCGACGGCGGCGACCCGGCGATCCCGCTCTACGGCTTCGTCTTCCTCGTGGCCCTCGGGATCGACTACTCGATCTTCCTGATGACCAGGGTGCGGGAGGAGTCCACGGTGCGCGGGACCCGCCCCGGCATCCTCGTGGGCCTCGCGGTCACCGGCGGGGTGATCACGAGCGCCGGGATCGTGCTGGCCGCCACCTTCTCGGCCCTGGCGGTGCTCCCCCTGACCTTCCTCGTGCAGATCGCCTTCATCGTCGCCTTCGGCGTGCTCCTCGACACGTTCGTCGTCCGCTCGCTGCTGGTCCCAGCGGCCGCCTACGACATCGGGCCCCGGGTGTGGCGCCCGGCACGCCTCGTCGCCGACGGCGGCGCCTCGGGCCCGGGCCGGCACGCCGCCGGGACCCACCCGCCCGCCTGATCGGGCTCGGCTCAGGGGGAGGGGAGGCGGCGCGGCTCGACCCGTTCCTCGTGCGCCCCGTCCGCGGCGCGGGTCACGACGTAGGCCCCCTTGCCGTCCGTCTCCGCGACCGCCTCGACGAGCCGGGTGCCGTGGTAGACGAGGCCGACCCCGTCGTCGGTGCAGTGGGTCTGCGGCAGGGTGCCGTCGGCGACGAGTGCGTGGACCAGCGGTCGGCGCCGGGCCTCGGAGTCGTAGTGCACCCCGTTGCCGTAGGGGAGCAGGCCCAGGCCGTTGGTGACCGCGCGCAGCTCGGGGCCGAAGGAGTCGGTCGTGCCGCCCAGGTACCAGCAGATGGAGCCGGCCGAGACACCCGAGAGGACGACGCCGGCCTCCCACGCGGCGCGCATCGCGGGCCGCAGCCGGTGGACGTCCCAGACCGCCAGGAGGTTGGCGACCGACCCGCCGTTGACCCAGACGACGTCCTGCTCGAGCAGGTGGCCCGGGACGTCGGGCAGGTTCGGCATCGGGAACAGGTCGAGCACCGTGACCTCGAACCCGGCGAGACGGCCCGCCTCGAGGGCCTCGTAGGAGAACCACCGCTGGTCGCCGGAGGCGGTCCCGACGAAGGTCACCCGGGGACGGCGGCCGTGGGCGCCGGAGAGCTCGACCGCGTGGTGGACGAGGGCGTCGAACTCGAGGCGGGTCCGTTCTCCCATCCGGTAGCCACCCGAGGTGGCGAGGATCGTGGGCTGGTCGGCGGGCACCGTCCCACCCTAGAGGGCTGTGGAGAACTCGGCGGTGGGGACGGCCGAGCCCGGCACAGTGGGGGGATGACGGTCACCGGGGAGGTCGCGAGGGCACCGGTCGTGCCCGGGGTCGAGCTGGGCCGGGTGCTCGCCCGGGGTGGCACCAGCGAGGTCTGGGAGGCGGTGCGCGAGGCGGACGGGCGGCGGGTGGCGGTCAAGGTGGCGCGCGCCGACCCCGACTCGGTCGAGGCCGCGATGCGCGAGGCGTCGCTGGCAGCGGCGGTCGCCGCCGACCACGTCCTGGGGGTTCAGGCCTGCCTGCCGCTCGCCGACGGGCGGGTGGCGCTCGTCATGCCGTTGCTGCGGGGCGGGGACCTGGGCGCGCTGGTCCGGGCCCGGGGCCACCTCACCCCGGGTGAGGTCGTCACCGTCCTCGCGCCGCTGGCGGGAGCGCTCGGCCGGCTGCACGGCGCGGGGGTGGTCCACGGCGACGTCTCGCCGGGCAACGTCCTGCTCGACCTCGACGGCCGACCGGTGCTCGCCGACCTCGGGCTGGGCCGTGTCGTCGGGGACGAGCCGGTGGCGGTCTGGGGCACCGAGGGGTACCTGGCCCCCGAGGTGCTGATGGGCGACGAGCCGTCCCCGGCGTCCGACGTCTACGCCCTCGGGGCCCTCGCGTGGCTGTGCCTGAGCGGAGCGCCACCGGGGGCGCCCGGGCTGCGGCCCGGCCTGGCGGAGGTGTCCCGGGCGGGGCCGGCCGCGGCCCGGCTCGTCGAGGTCGTCTCCCCGGCGGTCGGGCCGCACCCGCAGGACCGGCCGGCCGCCGACGAGCTCGCCTGCGCGCTGTTCGACGCCGCCGAGCCCGTCCCGCTGCACCTGGTCCGGGGCGAGGACGAGGTCAGCGCCGTCACCTACCGGCTGCGGGCCGCGGCCGACGGCTCGGGCACCCCGGAGGTGCCGCGGCGGAGGGGGCGGCATACCGGGGCGCGCCACCGGGGGCCGGCTCGGCGGATGACGGCGCCGGTGCGACGACGCGTGCTCACCGGGCTGGCGGTCGTGCTGGCGCTGCTGGCCGGCGGGCTGGTCGTGGCCGGGGCCGGGGTGGGGAACCGCGTGGGCGACCGGGGGGCGAGCCGGGCCGTACCGACCGCGCCGTCGGCGGCCGCACCGGTCGCGGGGCGGGTGGCTCCACGCACGGCGGCCGGCGGGAAGGCCGGGGTCGTCCACGACCGGTCCTCGCCTCGGGAGGCGCCCGGCAGGCTCCTCGAGGCCCTCGCCGCGGCGCGAGCAGCAGCCTGGCGGGCCGCCGACCCCGCGCTGCTGGCCGCCGCGGAGGCGGAGGGGTCGCTGCTCATGGCTCGGGACGCCGCCGCCCTGGCCGAGCTGCGCCGGGGCGGCCTGCGCTACGAGGGCCTGGGCTATGCGGTGCGGAGGGCGCGCACCGTCTCGGGCGACGACGGGCAGGCGGTGCTGGCGGCACGCCTGGGTACCAGTGGCTACCAGGTCGTCGGTGCGGGGGAGCGTGCGGGGCGCCCCCCGACGCCCGGGGAGGAGGTGCTCGTCGACCTGCGCTGGACCGCCGGTGGCTGGCGGCTCACCGGCATCCGGTCGCCGGGGTGAGCCGGGGTCAGCCGACGACCCAGCGGGCCGCGGCCTCGAGGTCGACGTCCTCGTGCCGGTAGCCGCTGTCGACGAGCACGTCGCCGACGACCCGCTGGCTGCCGAGGATGTCGGAGGCGAACTCGCCGAGGACCGCCCGGACGGCGAAGCCCGGGGCCGGCAGCAGGGCCGGACGGCCGAGTGCGCCGGCGAGCGCGCTGGCGACCTCCCGCTGCCGGGAGGGCCGCGGGCCGACGAGGTTGACCGGGCCGGCCACCTGCGGGCGGTCGAGCAGGTGGAGCAGGGCGCCCACCTCGTCGCGGAGGGTGAGCCAGGGCCAGAACTGCCGCCCGGAGCCGAGCGGCCCGGCGAGCCCGAGCCGGGCCAGGCGCAGCAACGGTCCGGCGGCACCGCCCTCGGTCGCGACCGGGATGCCGGAGCGGTCGAACCGCAGCAACGGCCCGGGCGCGTCCCCGGGGGGGCCAGGACGATGCCGGTGCGGGCGAACGCGACCGGGGCCCCGGCCTCGACGGCGGGCTGCGCGGCCGCCTCCCAGGCGAGGACGACGTCGGCGAGGAAGCCGGCCCCCGGAGGGCTGGCCTCGGTGAGCTCCTCGTCGCCACGGTCGCCGTAGACCCCGACGGCGGACCCGCTGACCAGGCGGACCGGGCGGCCGGACGCCGCGATCGCGGTCGCGACCGCGTGCGTCGAGTCCACCCTCGAGGCCAGGAGCTCGTGCTTGTACGACGGGGTCCAGCGGTGGCTGCCGATGCCCGCGCCGGCGAGGTTGACGACCGCGTCGACGCCCTCGAGCACCGCCGGGTCGAGGTGTCGGCTCGACGGGTCCCACTGCGTCTCGTCGTCGCCGCGCGGCGGCCGACGGACGAGCCGGACGACCTCGTCGCCGCGCTCGCGGAGCGCGGCGACGAGGGCGGTCCCGATGAGACCGGACGAGCCGGTGAGGGCGACCCCTCATCGAACGCGTCAGAGACCGAGGTCGGCCTCGAACGCGCCCTCCTCGAGGCGCTGCTTCATCGCACCGAGGAAGCGGGCGGCGTCGGCCCCGTCGACGATCCGGTGGTCGTAGGTCAGGGCGAGGTAGACCATCGAGCGGATGGCGATGCGTCTCGCCGCCGTCCTCCGCCGTCGACGACGACGGGGCGCCGGACGACGGCACCGGTGCCGAGGATCGCGACCTGCGGCTGGTTGATGATCGGGGTGTCGAACAGCGCCCCTCGTGAGCCGGTGTTGGTGATCGTGAAGGTGCCACCGGCCAGGTCGTCGGGCATGATCTTGTTGCTGCGGGTGCGCTCGGCGAGGTCGGCGATGCCGCGGGCCAGGCCGGCGATGTTGAGGTCGCCGGCGTTCTTGATGACCGGGACGATCAGCCCCTTCTCGGTGTCGACCGCGATGCCGAGGTGCTCGGCCCCGTGGTAGATCGATCTGGTCGCCTCGATGCTCGCGTTGACCATCGGGTGGCCCTTGAGTGCCTCGACGGCCGCCAGCGCGAAGAACGGCAGGAAGCTGAGCTTGGTGCCCTCGCGCTTGGCGAAGTCGCCCTTGGCGCGGTCGCGCAACCGGGCGATCCGGGTCACGTCCACCTCGACGACGGTCGTCAGCTGGGCCGAGACCTGCAGCGACTCGACCATCCGGCTGGGCGATGATCTTGCGCAGCCGCGACATCGGCTGCGGTCGTGCCCCGCTTCGACGCGTCGGCCTCGGCAGCCCGGCCGGGGCGGCCGGAGCGGCCGCCGCGGGCGCGGCGGGCTGCGGTCGCGGCCGGCTGCCGCGGCGGGCGCCTCGGCGCTGCTTCTTGGCCTCGGCCGCCGCGAGGACGTCCTGCTTGCGGATCCGGCCGCCGATGCCGGTGCCCGTCAACGTCGGCGAGGTCGATGCCGTGCGTCGGCGGCGAGCTTGCGCACCAGCGGGGTGACGTACGCCGAGCGTCCGTCGTCGGAGCTGGCGCGGCGTCGGGGCGGTGGAGCCGCCGGTCGCGGGAGCCGGCGCGCTCGTCGGCCTGCGGCGGCCGCCTGTCGGGCTTCGCCTGCGGCGGCGCCTCCTGGGTGCGGCCGCGGGCTCGGCCGGTGCGGGCTCGGGTTCGGGCTCCGGCTCGGGCTCGCGGCTCGCGGCTCGGGCTCCGGCTCGGGCTGGGACTGCTCCTCGGCGCGCGGGGCCGGAGTGACGCCGGAGCCGCCGCGCCCGCCGATGACCGCGAGGTCGCCGCCGACGGGGACCGTCTCGTCCTCCTGGACGAGGATCTGGGTCAGGGTGCCGGCGACCGGCGACGGGATCTCGGTGTCCACCTTGTCGGTCGAGACCTCCAGCAGCGGCTCGTCCACCTCGACCGTCGTCGCCCTCCGGCTTGAGCCAGCGGGTCACCGTGCCCTCGGTGACCGACTCGCCGAGCGCCGGCATCAGCACGGTCTGGCCCTCGCCCGATCCACCGGCCGACGGCTGCTCGCCGACCGCCGGACTCCGCTCGGACGCCGCGCTGGGCTCGCCGGCCGCTCGTCGCAGGGCGCTCGTCGGGCCTGGCGTCCTCGGCGCCGGCTCGGGCTCGGGCTCGGGCTCGGAGCCGGGGCCTCGGCCTGCGACCTCGCCCTCGCTCGCGTGTCGGACGCCTGCTCGCCACCGGAGCCGCCGCCCTGGCGGCGGCGCCGTCACCGATCACGGCGAGGTCGGCGCCCACCGGCACCGTGTCGTCCTCCTGGACGAGGATCTCCTGGAGGGTCCCGGCGACCGGCGAGGGGATCTCGGTGTCGACCTTGTCGGTGGAGACCTCGAGCAGGGGCTCGTCGACCGCGACCTCGTCGCCGACGCTCTTGAGCCAGCGGGTGACGGTGCCTTCGGTGACGGACTCACCGAGGGCCGGCATCTGTCACGCGTTCGGACATGAGGGCGCTCTCCTTCGGGGCGGTGGCGGTCATCACTCTAGTTGTGCGCGTGGAGGCGGCTTGCCCGCGAGGGCGAGGTGGGCCTCGCCGAGCGCCTCGTTCTGGGTGGGGTGGGCGTGGACGAGCGGCGGCGACGTCCTCGGGGTAGGCCTCCCAGCCGACGACCAGCTGGGCCTCGCCGACCTGCTCGCCCATCCGCGAGCCGACCATGTGGACCCCGACGACCGGGCCGTCGTGCGAGCGGCGACCAGCTTGACGAAGCCCTGGGTGCCGAGGATCTGCGACTTGCCGTTGCCGCCGAGGTTGTACTCGTAGATGCACGGCGGCGTCGCCGTAGCGCTCGCGTGGCCGCCTCCTCGGTGAGCCCCACGGAGGCGACCTCCGGGTCGCAGTAGGTGACGCGCGGGATGCCGCCCTCGTCGACGGCGGCGGGGGCGAGGCCCGCCGACGTCCTCGGCGACGAAGATGCCTTGGGCGAAGCCGCGGTGGGCGAGCTGGAGTCCGGGCACGATGTCGCCGACGGCGAAGACCCCGAGCGGTGGTGCGCAGCCGCTCGTCGGTGGGGACGAAGCCGCGGTCCATCGCCACGCCGACCTCCTCGAAGCCCAGGCCGGCGGTGGCCGGTCCGCGACCGACGGCGACGAGGAGCAGGTCGGCCTCGAGCTCCTCGCCCTCCTCGAGGCGGACGGTGACCTCGTCGCCGGACTGCGTCGCCGCGGCGAACCGGACGCCGGTGCGGGTGGTGATGCCCCGCTTGCGGAAGGCGCGCTCGAGCGCCTTGAGCTGGCCGGCTCCTCGGCGGCCACGAGGCGGGGGAGGGCCTCGACCACGGTGACCTCGGAGCCGAAGGAGCGGAACACCGAGGCGAACTCGACCCCGATGACCCCGCCGCCGAGCACGACGACGCGGCCCGGGACCTCGTCGAGGCGCAGCGCCCGTCGCTCGTCATGACCCGACCGCCAGCTCCAGGCCGGGCAGGGTGCGGGCGTAGGAGCCGGTGGCGAGGACGACGTGCCGGCCGACGAGGCGGCGGTCGCCGACGACGACGGTGCGGGCGTCGACGAGCCGACCCTCGCCCTCGACGTACTCGACCCCGCGGGCGCGCGACCAGCCCCTGCAGCCCCTTGTGCAGCCGTGCCGACGACGCCTCGTGGTAGGCGTTGACCCCGCGCATGTCGATCCACTCGAAGGTCGCCCGGACCCCGAACCGGCCCGCCTCCGCGGGCGGCGTCGGCGACCTCGGCGGCGTGGAGCAGCGCCTTGGTCGGGATGCAGCCGCGGTGCAGGCAGGTTCCCCCGAGCAGGTCGCGCTCGACGAGCGCGACCGAGCAGTCCCAGCTCGGCCGCCCGCAGCGCGCAGGCATAGCCACCGCTGCCTCCGCCGAGGACGACGACGTCGTAGGTGGTCTCGGCCTCGGCCGGCATCCGGTGTGGCTTCCTCTCGCGGTGGCGGTGGGACGGCGGCGCCCCGGGACGGGTGGGCGCGGGCGATGCCCTGCATCCTGTCACCACCGGCGGCCGGTGACACGTCGACGAGGCGGGGCGGATGGGCCGACCACCTATCGTTGTCCCATGGCCTGGTGGAGACGCGGTCGGTCACGCACGAGCCGGCACGACGGCAGCGACCTGTCGAGCGCCCGCGCCCACCTCGAGGAGTTCGCCCGCAGCCGCCGGGGCGTCGAGGCGTACGTCGAGCCCGCCACCCGGGTCACCTCGACCACGGTCGTGCTCATCGCCCACGACGGCGAGTGGACCCGCCGCGCCCTGCCCAGCCGCCCGCAGGCCTTCGCCGTGGCCCGCGACCTCGGCGTGCCCGTCTACGACGTCAACCTCACCGGCTACCCGGCACGGATGCGGGCGTGGACCGCGCGCCAGCGCCGCAGCGGGCGCGCCTGAGCGACCGGTCAGCGGCCGGCGTGCCGTTCGAGCAGGGCGACGAGCGTGGACACCCCGAACCCGGTGCCACCCTTGGGCGTGGCACCACGGGGACCCTTGGTGTTGAAGGCCGGCCCGGCGATGTCGACGTGCGCCCAGCGGATGCCCTCCCCGACGAACTCCTGGAGGAACAGGCCGGCAGTGAGCATCCCGCCGTCCCGGTCGCCCTTGTGCGCGATGTCGGCCGTCGGGGTCTCGAGCTTGGCGCGCAGGGCGACCGGCAGCGGCATCGGCCAGGCGCCCTCGCCGACCCGGTCGGCCGCGGCGACGACCGAGGCCCGGAACTCGTCGTCGTTGCCCATGACCCCCGCGATGTCCGTGCCGAGAGCCACCTGCTGGGCGCCGGTGAGGGTGGCGATGTCGACGATCCAGTCGGGGTTCTTCTCGCTGGCCAGGCAGATGCCGTCGCCGAGGACCATTCGTCCCTCGGCGTCGGTGTCCAGGATCTCCACGCTCGTGCCGTCGCGCATGACGACGACGTCGCTCGGCCGCTGGGCGGACCCGCCCGGCATGTTCTCGGCGAGGCACAGGTACCCGGTGACGGCGACCGGCAGGTCGAGCTCGGCCGCGGCGAGGACCGCCCCGGCGACCGCCGCCGCGCCGGCCATGTCGCACTTCATCGTGACCATGCCGGTCGGCGGCTTGATGTTGAGGCCGCCGCTGTCGAAGGTGATGCCCTTGCCGACGAGGGCCACGGAGCCCGACGCGCCGGACGGCGCCCACGACATCGTGACGATCCGCGGCGGGTGCGCCGAGCCCTGGCCGACCCCGACGATGCCGCCGAAGCCTCCCTTGGCGAGCGCCTTCTCGTCGAGGACGGAGACGGTGACCTTCGCCGCCGACGCCGAGGTGCGGCGGCGGACCGCCTCGGCGAACGACTGCGGGACCAGGAGGTTCGGCGGGGTGTTGACCAGGTCGCGGGCCCAGTCCCGGGCCGCCCCGACGACGCCGGCCCGGGTGACCGCGTCCTTGACCGCCCGCCCCTGGCCGGCACCGGAGACGACGGTGACCTTGGGACCCCCCGAGTGCTCCGTGGCGCGGGACCCCCGGCGGCCGGTGCGCCCCGCCTCGGCGAGTGGCGCGGTCTTGTCGTAGGCGTAGCAGCCGGCCCACGCGCCGTCGGCGACGGCACCGACCCGCTCGGCGTCCGGGGTCGGCAGCGCCACGCCCACCGTCTTCTTGCCGCGCACCGTGCGCAGCGCGGTACCCGCCGCCTCACGCAGGGCCGTCGGGTCGAAGGACGTGGTGCCGGGCGTGCCCTCGCCGAGCCCGGTGACCACGACCGAGGTCGCCTTGACCCCGGGCACGGCGACCACCCGGTGCACCTCGTCGGGCTTGCCGGTCGCCTCGAGGTCGGCGAGGACGGCCTGGAGGTGGACGACGGCCTTGCGGGGCAGCCCGTGGCCGGCGGCGACGTCGGCGCCGTCCGGGGTCTGCACCGACCCGATGACGAGTGCCTCCACGGCGAGGTCGGCGGCGGTCCTGGTCGAGAGGGTCAGCGAGGTCATGAGGGGCAGACTACCGAGCGTGTCGGGACGCACGGCACGAGCGGTAACGTGCCCACCATGACCGACGAGACCTCGCTGCTGCGCTCCCCGATCCACGACCGCCACGTGGCCCTCGGCGCCAAGATGGCCGACTTCGGCGGCTGGTCGATGCCCATCGAGTACCCGGGCGGGGGGGTCGTCGCCGAGCACACGGCGGTGCGCGAGCGGGTCGGCATCTTCGACGTCTCGCACCTGGGCAAGGCCCGGGTCTCCGGCCCGGGGGCCGCCGACTTCGTCAACGCCTGCCTCACCAACGACCTGGGCCGCATCGGTCCGGGACAGGCGCAGTACACGATGTGCTGCACCGAGTCGGGCGGGGTGGTCGACGACCTCATCCAGTACCTGCGCGCCGACGACGACGTCTTCCTCATCCCGAACGCCGCCAACACCGCACGGGTCGTCGAGCTGCTCGCCGCTGCTGCCCCCGCGGGCCTGACCGTCGAGGACCTCCACCAGCGCTACGGGGTCCTCGCCGTGCAGGGCCCGCGGTCCGACGAGGTGCTGCGGGCGCTCGGGCTGCCGGTCGGCCACGACTACATGAGCTTCGTCGAGACGCAGTGGGAGGGGATGCCGCTCATCGTCTGCCGCACCGGCTACACCGGGGAGCGTGGCTACGAGGTCGTGCCGGCCTGGGAGGGCACCGGGTCGCTCTGGGACGCCCTCGTCGCCGCGGTCGCCGACGAGGGCGGCCTGCCCGCCGGGCTCGGCGCCCGCGACACGCTGCGCACCGAGATGGGCTACCCGCTGCACGGCAACGACCTCTCGCTCGAGATCACCCCGGTGATGGCCGGCGCCGCCTGGGCGGTCGGCTGGGACAAGCCGGCCTTCTGGGGAAAGGAGGCCCTCGGTGCCGAGCGCGCGGCCAAGACCACCCGGCTGATGCGCGGCCTCGTCGTCACCGGTCGCGGCATCCCGCGCCCGCACTGCGAGGTGCGGGACGCCGCCGGCGCGGTGGTCGGCGAGGTGACGTCGGGCACCTTCTCGCCGACCCGGCGGCAGGGCATCGCGCTGGCGCTCCTCGACCGGTCGGTGACCCTCGGCGACGATGTCGTCGTCGACGTCCGCGGCCGCGACGTGGCCGCCACCGTCACCAAGCCGCCGTTCGTCGAGGCGGGGGTGCGGTCGGCGTGAGCGAGCGCTGGACGTGGACCTACGCCGGGCCCGACGGGCGGCCGGTGACCGGCGAGCCGACGACGGACACCGCGTTCCCCAGCCAGGGTGATGCCGAGAGCTGGTTCGGCGAGGTGTGGCACGAGCTCGCCGACGCCGGGGTCGCCTCGGTCACGCTGCACCGCGACGGCGAGGTCGTCTACGGCCCGATGAGCCTCGAGCCCGCGCCCTGAGCGAGCCGGTCAGGTGGGGTAGGCGCCCCGGTCGACCATCGCGCGCGGCATCCGGAACCGGCGCATCTGGAAGGCCCGCATCGCGGCGTACATGCCGCCACCCTTGCCGACCTTGTCCGCGCCGAACTTCTCGACGAGCCGGCTGCGGCAGCGGCGCCACATGAAGAAGGTGTCGGCGACCGCGACGAGGATGATGCCGTAGGTCAGCGCGGTGACGAGCGCGAGGACCGTCGCGTACCGGAGGAAGCTGAGGGCGAGGACGAGCACCATCACCGGAAGCATGAACTCGGCGAGGTTCCACCGGGCGTCGACGTAGTCGCGGATGTAGCGCCGGACCGGTCCCTTGTCCCGCGGGGGCAGGTGCCGCTCGTCGCCGGTGACCATTGCCTGGCGGGTGAGCGCGAGCTGCTCGCTGCGCTTGGCCTTCTCCTGCTGTCGGGCCTGCTTGCGGTCGGCCTGCACCAGCGGCTGGCGGCGTGCCGCCTCGCGCTCCCGCCGCTTCGGGGTCGGCCGGTTCTTGGCGCCCTCGCGCTGCGGGTGCGCCTCCTGAGGCGTCCCCGACTGCTCCGTCCTGCTGCGTCCGAACACGGCCCCCATGCTAGGTGCTCGCGCGGGGGGCCGCCGACCGGCCGCCGCCGGGCTGCCGACCGGGGCGCCCGCCCGGACCCCGCCTCGGTAGTGTCGTGACACGTGACCGACGTCCTCACCCCCGACCAGATCTCCGCCCTGCGCGAGCGGGTCCACGAGCTGATGCCGCAGGTGCGCTCCGACCTCGAGGCGCTGACCCGTATCCCGAGCGTCTCCCTCGACGCCTTCGACCAGGCCCACGTCGCGTCCAGCGCCGAGGCGGTCGCCGAGCTGCTGAGGGCGGAGGGCCTCGACGTCGAGATCGTCCGGGAGGGCGGCCGGCCCGCCGTCATCGGGCACCGCGACGGGCCGCCCGGCTCGCGCACCGTCACCCTCTACGCGCACCACGACGTCCAGCCCCCCGGCGACGAGGCCCTGCTGGGACAGCCCGCCCTTCGAGCCCACCGAGCGGAACGGCCGGCTGTACGGGCGGGGCGCCGCCGACGACAAGGCCGGGGTCATGGCGCACCTCGCCGCCCTGCGCGCGCTCGGCGACGACCTGCCGGTCGGCGTGACGGTCTTCGTCGAGGGCGAGGAGGAGATCGGCTCCGACTCGCTGCCCACCATCCTGGAGCGGCACGGCGAGAGGCTGCGCGCCGACGCGATCGTCCTGGCCGACTCCGGCAACTGGGACATCGGCGAGCCCGCCCTCACCACGACACTGCGCGGGATGGTCCGCGCCGTCGTCACCGCGCGGACCCTGGACCACGGCGTCCACTCCGGCATGTTCGGGGGTGCGGTGCCGGACGCCCTCATGGTGCTCGTCCGGCTGCTCGCCTCGCTGCACGACGACGAGGGCAACGTCGCCGTCGCCGGCCTCCGGGAGGGCGTCGCCTCCGACCTGGACTACGACGAGGACCGGCTCCGGCGCGAGTCCGGGCTGCTCGACGGGGTGCAGAGCGTGGGCTCCGGCTCGCTGCTCACCCGGATGTGGGCCAAGCCCTCGATCACGACGATCGGCATCGACGCGCCGACGATCGCGACGAGCTCGAACACCCTGGTCCCGTCGGCCGCCGCGAAGATCTCGATGCGGATCGCCCCGGCAGAGCACGACCTCGACGCCTTCGCGCGGCTCCAGGAGCACCTGATGGCCCGGGTGCCGTGGGGCGCCGCGGTCGAGGTGACCCTCGACGAGCGCGGGGCCGGGTTCGCCGCCGCAGCCGACGGGCCGGTCTACGACCAGGCCCGCGCGGCGTTCACCGACGCGTGGGGGGTCGCGCCGGTCGACATCGGCGTCGGGGGCTCGATCCCGTTCGTCGCCGCGTTCGCGACCCGGTTCCCCGAGGCGGCGATCCTCGTCACCGGCGTCGAGGACCCCGACGCGCGGGCCCATGGGGCGAACGAGTCGCTGCACCTCGAGGAGTTCGAGCGGGTCTGCCTCGCCGAGGCGCTCCTGCTCGCCCGGCTCGGCGCGCTGCCCTCCTGACCGGCGGCGGCCGTCAGTCCCGGGCGGTCCCGCCGGGCAGGGCCAGCATCTGGTCGAGGGCGACCCGGGCCCAGTGCGCGGTCTGCGGCTCGACCTCGACGGCGTTGACGACCCGGCCCTCGACGAGCGACTCGAGCGCCCACACCAGGTGCGGCAGGTCGATGCGGTTCATCGTCGAGCAGTAGCAGACGTTCTTCTCGAGGAAGACGACCCGCTGCTCTGGGAACTGCCGGGCGAGCCGTTGGACGAGGTTGAGCTCGGTCCCGACCGCCCACGCGCTCCCCGCCGGGGCGGCGGCGATCGTCGCGATGATCTTCTCGGTCGAGCCCACCTCGTCGGCGAGCTCGACGACCTCGTTCCGGCACTCCGGGTGCACGATGACCTTGACGTCAGGCACCTCGCGCCGGGCCGCCCGGACCGCGTCGACCGTGAACCGGCCGTGCACCGAGCAGTGCCCGCGCCAGAGGATCATCGTCGCGTCGCGGAGCTGCTCGGGGGTGAGGCCTCCCATCGGCCGGTGCGGGTCCCAGACGACGCAGTCCGACAGCGAACCGCCGAGGTCGCGCAGGTAGGTGTTGCGGCCCAGGTGCTGGTCGGGGAGGAAGAGGACCTTGCCCTCCTCGCCCGCCCGCTCCAGGGCCCAGCCCAGGGCCGTCATCGCGTTCGAGGAGGTGCAGACGGTGCCGCCGTGGCGCCCGGTGAAGGCCTTGATGGCGGCCGAGGAGTTCATGTAGGTGACCGGCACCGTGACGTCGGCGACGCCGGCCTGGACGAGGTCGTCCCAGCAGTCCTCGACCTGGTCGATCGCGGCCATGTCGGCCATCGAGCACCCCGCCGCGAGGTCCGGGAGGACGACGCGCTGGTGGTCCCCGGTGAGGATGTCGGCGGACTCGGCCATGAAGTGGACCCCGCAGAAGACCACGTACTCGGCCTCCGGCCGGGCGGCGGCCTCCTTGGCGAGCTTGAAGGAGTCGCCGGTGACGTCGGCGAACTCGATGACCTCGTCGCGCTGGTAGTGGTGGCCGAGGACGAACACCCGGTCGCCGAGCGCCGCCTTCGCCGCCCGGGCTCGCTCGACGAGGGCAGGGTCGGAGGGCGCCGGGAGGTCGCCGGGGCACTCGACGCCGCGCTCGCTGCCGAGGTCGCGCCCGTGGCCCAGGAGGAGCAGGGGGAGCGGAGCGTTGCGGGGCGATCCGGTCGTCGTCGTCACGGGGGAATCGTAGGCGGTTCGCCCGGGCGGGTGCCGTCGCGACCGGGCGCGCCCGGCCGGTCCGGTCCCGATACGCTCGGGACGTGCGCGTCCTCATCGCCCCCGACGCCTTCGGGTCGACGCTGGGACCGGTCCAGACCGCGGCCGCGCTCGCGGGGGGCTGGTCCGCGGGCGCACCCCACGACGACCTGCGGCTGCTGCCCCTCTCGGGCGGCGGCCCCGGGTTCCTCGACGTCCTCGAGCTCGCCGTGGGTGGCACCACGGTCGCCACCACGGTGAGCGACCCGCTCGGCCGTGAGGTGCCGGCCGCGGTGCTCGTCGTCGAGGACGGGCGCGGACGACGCACCGCCTACGTCGAGGCCGCCCAGGCGATCGGGCTGCACCTGCTCGGTGCCGACGAGCGGGACCCCGGGCTGACGAGCACCTGGGGCGTCGGCCAGCTGCTCCAGGCCGCGCTCGACGAGGGGGCCGGCCGGGTGGTCGTCGGGGTGGGCGGCGGGAGCACCAACGACGGCGGGGCCGGGATGCTCGCCGCGCTCGGCGCCGGCCCGCCGGCCGGCCTGGCCCGGGGCGGGGCGGCCCTGGCCGACCTGCGCGACGACGCGCTCCTCGGGATGCCCGCCGTCCTCGACCGGTTGGCCGGCGTGGAGCTCGTGCTGGCCACCGACGAGGAGACCCCACTCCTGGGCCTCCAGGGCACCAGCGCCGTCGAGGCGCCGCAGAAGGGCGCCTCGGCCTCGCAGGCGCAGGACCTCGAGCGGGCGCTGGGCCGGTTCGCCGAGGTCCTCGGGCGCTCGATGCCCGCGGCGCCGCTCGACCTGCTCTCCGGCCTGCCCCGCCGGCTCGACCGCGAGCCCGGCGCCGGCGCCGCGGGCGGGCTCGGCTACTCCCTCCTCGCCCTCGGCGCCCGCACCGTGGGAGCGGTCGGGGAGGTCCTGCGGGTCACCGGGTTCGAGGTGGCGGCCGCCGGCAGCGACCTCGTCGTCACCGCCACCGGCCGGCTGGACTGGACGTCCGTGCGCGGGTCTGTGGTCTCCGGCGTCGCCGAGGCGACCCTGGCCACCGGGCAGCCCACCGTCGTCCTTGCCGGTGAGTGCCTCGTCGGCCGCCGCGAGACGATGGGCATGGGCCTCGCCGGCTGCTACACCGTGGCGGAGACCGCGCGCGACGTCGAGGCCATGGTCGCCGACCCGGTCGCCACGCTCACGGCGCGCACGACCCGGGTGGCCCGGACCTGGTCCCCGGCGCGGTAGCAGGCCGTCGTCGCGGGGGCGTCGGGGCGTCCCGGCCTGCCGGGCGGCGTATCCTTGACCGGGTCGGGGAACACCGGTGACCGGTCCGCGGTTGACCGGGTGGACCCGCACCCAGGACCCAGCACGAGGAGAGCACCCATGAGCGACCAGCTCCAGACCACCACGACCCCCGCCGGGGTCGACGCCGGCACCCACGGCGTCGTCCTCACCGACGTCGCGGCGTCGAAGGTCGCGTCCCTGCTCGAGCAGGAGGGCCGCGACGACCTGCGACTTCGCGTCGGCGTGCAGCCCGGCGGCTGCTCGGGCCTGATCTACCAGCTGTACTTCGACGAGCGCACCCTCGATGGTGACCTCGTGCGCGACTTCGACGGTGTCGAGGTGGTCGTCGACCGGATGAGCGCCCCGTACCTCGAGGGCGCCACCATCGACTTCTCGGACACCATCGAGAAGCAGGGCTTCACGATCGACAACCCGAACGCCGGCAGCTCCTGCGCCTGCGGCGACAGCTTCAGCTGACCGAGCAGCCTCCCCGCCCCGGCTGACCGACCGGTAGGTTCACAGGCGTGCAGATCGCCGTCACGGGGTCCATCGCGACCGACCACCTCATGACCTTCCGAGGCAGCTTCTCGGACTCGCTCGTCGTCGAGCAGCTCGACAAGATCTCGGTGAGCTTCCTCGCCGACCGCCTGGAGATCCGGCGGGGAGGCATCGCCGGGAACATCTGCTTCGGCATGGCGGTCCTGGGGGCGCGCCCCATCCTCATCGGGGCGGCCGGGGAGGACTTCGCGGACTACCGCAGCTGGCTCTCCCGGCACGGGGTCGTCACCGACCACGTCCACATCTCCGACACCCAGCACACGGCCCGGTTCGTCTGCACGACCGACGACGACATGGCCCAGATCGCCACCTTCTACGCGGGGGCGATGTCCGAGGCGCGGATGATCGAGCTCGGCCCGATCCACGAGCAGTGGGGGCTCGACCTCGTGCTCATCGGCGCCGACGACCCCGAGGCGATGCTGCGGCACACCGAGGAGTGCCGCTCCCGCGGGATCCCGTTCGTCGCCGACCCGTCCCAGCAGCTCGCGTTCGCCGACGGGCCGTTCATCCGCCGTCTCATCGACGGGGCGGACTACCTCGTGACGAACGAGTACGAGTCGCACCTGACCGAGACCAAGACCGGGTGGAGCCAGGCCGAGATCGACGACCGGGTCACCACCCGGGTGATCACCCGGGGCAAGGACGGCGCCGACATCCGCACCCGCGGGCAGGACCCGATCCACGTCCCGGTCGTGCGCGACGTCGCCCGGGTCGACCCCACCGGGGTCGGTGACGCCTTCCGGGCCGGGTTCCTCGTCGGCCTCCAGGGAGGGCTGGGCCACGAGCGCGCCGCCCAGATCGGCTCGGTGCTCGCGGCCTACGTCCTGGAGACCGTCGGGACCCAGGAGTACGTCGTCACCCGTGACCACTTCCTCGACCGCCTCGCCGCCGCCTACGGCGACACCGCCGCCGAGGAGATCGCGCCGCTGGTGCGCACCGCCCGCGGCTGACCGCGAGCCCCCCGTGGTCTTCCCCCCGATCGAGCCGCCGCCCACCGGGTGGCTGCTCGACGGCGCCCGCGCCGCCCCCGGGGAGGACCTCGTCGCGGCCGGCGCCGACCTCGAGCCCGGCACCCTGCTCGCGGCCTATCGGATCGGGTTGTTCCCGATGGGCCTGGGCC
Source organism: uncultured Actinomycetota bacterium (assembly GCA_963772645.1). Taxonomy (GTDB): domain Bacteria; phylum Actinomycetota; class Actinomycetes; order Actinomycetales; family Dermatophilaceae; genus DASSQJ01. The sequence continues at coordinate 101,542 of CAVYYD010000015.1, read as the reverse complement.
GGCACGGGACCGGGACGCTGGGCTGGTGGTCGCCCGACCCGCGGGGGGTGATCCCGGCGGGCGGCCTGCGGGTCCGCAAGTCCCTGCGCCAGGTCCTGCCCCGCTTCGAGGTGCGCGTCGACACCGTGTTCGACGAGGTCGTCGCCGCCTGCGGGGACCCGGCGCGCGACGGTCGCTGGATCACCGACGAGGTCGCCGCCGCGTACCGGCGGCTGCACGAGCTCGGCTGGGCCCACAGCGTCGAGGCCTGGCAGGACGGTGAGCTCGCCGGCGGGCTCTACGGGGTGTCGGTCGGTGGCCTGTTCGCGGGCGAGTCGATGTTCCACCGGGTCCGCGACGCCTCGAAGGTCGCGCTCGTCGGGCTGGCCCGACGGTTCCACGCGGACGGTGACCGGCGCCGCATCGTCGACGTCCAGTGGGCCACCGACCACCTGCGCCGGCTCGGCGCCGAGGAGTGGCCGCGGCAGCTCTACCTGGACCGGCTCGCGGGGGCCCTGGACGCACCTCAGGTCGACTTCTCGCTCGCGCCGGCCCCGACCAGCACCGTGTAGACGCTCCACCCCTGCGCGTCGGTGACCGCGACCTGGTGGCCACGCATCCACGCCCACGCCCGGACGTCGACCTCGGCCGCCGGGTCGTCGGCGAGGAGGACGACGACCGCACCCTCGGGCAGGTCGTGGGTGGCCCGGGCGGCCAGGACGACCGGCTGCGGGCACCGCAGCCCACGGGCGTCGACGACCGGCCGGGCGGTCACAGGCCGGCCGTCCCGAGCCGGGCCCGGACCGCCGCGACCGCGCCCTCGAGCTCGGTACACAGCCGGTCGACGTCGGCCTCGCGGGTGGGGGAGACCGCCGCCAGCGGGAGGGTGACCCGCACGTTGCCCTGGGTGAGCATTCCCATGGCGGCGAGCACGTGGCTGGGGCGCAGCGTGCTCGACGTGCAGGCCGACCCCGACGCCACGGCCAGCCCTCGGCGGCCCAGCTCGTCGAGGAGCACCTCCCCGTCGGCGAAGAGCACGCTGAAGGTGACGACGTGCGGAAGCCGGTCGAGCGGGTCGCCGGCGACGACGACGTCGCGGACCGCGGCCGCGGCAGAGCGGATGCGGTCCACGAGCCTCCGCGCCGAGGCCTCCTCCTGCTCACGCTCGGCCTCGGCCGCCCGCCAGGTCGCCGCGGCGGCGAGCACCGGCGGCACCCACGGAGCGGCGCCGGCGCGCCCCTGCTCGGCCGCGTGCCGCGGCCCGGGCAGCCCCCAGCGGGTCCCGGTGCGCACGGCGAGCAGGCCGAGCGGCGGACCGCCGAAGGACGCCGCGTCCGCGACGAGGACCGAGCCGACCCCCGCCGGGAGGTCGTCGCGGCCCAGCGAGGCGGTGGCGTCGAGCAGCACCGGCACCTCGTGCTCGGCGGCCCGCCGGGTCGCCTCGAGGACCGGCTGCCGGGTGCCCACCTCCGCGTTGGCCGCCTGGAGCACCGCGGCCGCGACCCCGGGAGCGGCGACGGCGCGCGACCAGTCGTCGAGGTCCAGCCGCCCGTCGCGCCCGACCGGCACGGTCCGCCCGACCCCGGGGGAGAGCAGGACCACCGACCGCTCGACCGCCGACGCCACGACCTGCTCACCCACCCGGCGGCGGCCGTGCCGCAGCCCGGCGAGGCCGAGCTCGAGGGCGTCCTCGGCGCTGGCGTGGACCGACAGCTCCTCGGGGCGCACCCCGAGCGCGCCGGCGAGCACCTCGCGGGCCGCGTCGAGGTGGGCCCGGGCGCGCCGGCCGGGGCCGTGCCGGTGCGTCGGGTCGGCCCAGGCGACCTCGACGGCGGTGGTCAGCGTCCGTGCTGCCGACGGGTGCAGCGGCCCCCGGCCGGCGTCGAGGAGGCCCTCGGCGGTGGACCCCACGGCGACCCGGAAGCTGTTGTGCGCCACGCCTCGACGGTATCCCCCCCTACCTGTCAACCGCGCAGGGTGTGCAGTAGGCTCCCGTGTGTCCTGTCGACTCACTCCTGACGAAGGGTGCAGCGGTGCGCCAGCACGACCTCCCCACGCCTCGCCGCAACGGCCGCCGAACCGGCGTCCCGGTGCTCCTCGGCGCGCTGACGGCGACCCTCCTCGGCGGGTGCGCGAGCGGCAACCTCCGCGGTGACGCCTCCTCCGGCTGGCTCCCGCACGCGGTCACCGAGGGCGGCCAGCGGGTCACGACCCTGTGGATCGGGGCCTGGATCGCGCTCATCGCGGTCGGCCTGCTCGTCATCGGCCTCGTGGTCTGGTGCGTCTCGGCCTACCGGAGGAAGAAGGACGACACCGAGCTGCCGGTGCAGCTGCGGTACAACATCCCGATCGAGATCCTCTTCACGGTCGTCCCGATCTTCATGGTCGTCGTGTTCTTCTACTACACCGCCCGGGACGAGTCGGCGCTGGTGGACACCTCGAAGACCCCCGACCTCACGGTCAACGTCATCGGCAAGCAGTGGAGCTGGGACTTCAACTACCTCGAGGCGAACGTCCACGAGGCCGGCACCCAGGCGATCCTCACCGGCGAGCCCGGCGCCGAGAAGACGATCCCGACCCTCTACCTGCCGGTGAACGAGCGGGTCGAGTTCGTCCTGACCTCCCGCGACGTCATCCACTCCTTCTGGGTCCCCGCCTTCCTCCAGAAGATGGACATGATCCCCGGCCGTGTCAACCGGTTCCAGGTCGTACCCACCCAGGAGGGCCAGTTCGCCGGCAAGTGCGCCGAGCTGTGCGGCGCCTACCACTCGCACATGCTGTTCAACGTCAAGGTCGTCAGCCGCGAGGAGTACGACCGGCACCTGTCCGACCTGCGAGCCGCGGGCCAGACCGGGCTCCTGAACAACTCGCTCAACCGTGAGCAGCTGATGAACGGCCAGACCGTCTCCGTCGGAGGGAACTGAGCATGACCGCCGCCACCGACTCCACGATGCTGCGGACGGCTCAGGCGCCGGCCCGCACCAAGCGGCTCGCGCCGGGCGCGACCGTCGTCAAGTGGGTCACCACGACCGACCACAAGGTCATCGGCAACCTCTACTTCATCACCTCGTTCGTCTGGTTCCTGCTCGGCGGCATCATGGCCCTGATCATCCGCGCCGAGCTGTTCGAGCCGGGGCTGCAGCTGGTGGACAACCCCGACCAGTACAACCAGCTCTTCACGATGCACGGCACGATCATGCTGCTGCTCTTCGCGACCCCGCTCTTCGCCGGCTTCGCCAACGCGCTGATGCCGTTGCAGATCGGCTCGCCGGACGTCGCGTTCCCGCGGCTGAACATGTTCGCCTACTGGCTCTACCTCTTCGGCGGGATGATCGCCGGCGCCGGCTTCCTCACCCCGGGGGGCGCGGCGGCCTTCGGCTGGTTCGCCTACACCCCGCTCTCCGACGTCTCGTTCAGCCCCGGCCTCGGCGGCGACCTGTGGGTGTTCGGGCTCGCGCTCGCCGGCTTCGGCACCATCCTCGGGGCGGTCAACTTCATCACGACGATCCTGACGATGCGCGCCCCGGGCATGACGATGTTCCGGATGCCGATCTTCACCTGGACGGTGCTCATCACCTCGATCCTCGTCCTGCTGATCTTCCCCGCCCTGGCCGCGGCGCTCTTCGCCCTCGGCGCGGACCGGCGGTTCGGCGCCCACATCTTCGACGTCGCCAGCGGCGGGCCGATCATGTGGCAGCACATCTTCTGGTTCTTCGGCCACCCCGAGGTGTACGTCATCGCGCTGCCGTTCTTCGGGATCATCTCCGAGGTGCTGCCGGTGTTCTCCCGCAAGCCGATCTTCGGCTACAAGACCCTGGTCTACGCGACGATCGCGATCGCCGCCCTCTCGGTGAGCGTCTGGGCGCACCACATGTACGTCACCGGCCAGGTGCTGCTGCCGTTCTTCGCGATCATGACGATGCTCATCGCGGTGCCCACCGGGGTGAAGTTCTTCAACTGGATCGGCACGATGTGGGGCGGCAAGCTCTCCTTCGACACCCCGCTGCTGTGGGTGCTCGGCTTCCTGGTCACCTTCCTCTTCGGCGGCCTGACCGGGGTGATCCTCGCCAGCCCGGCGCTGGACTTCCAGCTCTCCGACAGCTACTTCGTCGTCGCCCACTTCCACTACGTCGTCTTCGGGACCGTCGTCTTCGCGATGTTCGCCGGGTACTACTTCTGGTGGCCCAAGCTGACCGGCCGGATGCTCGACGAGCGGCTCGGCAAGCTCCACTTCTGGATGCTGTTCATCGGCTTCCACACCACGTTCTTCGTCCAGCACCTGCTCGGCATCCAGGGCATGCCGCGTCGCTACGCCGACTACCTGCCCGAGGACGGCTTCCAGCTCGGCAACCAGATCTCCACGGCGGGTGCGTTCCTGCTCGGGGCCTCGATGCTGCCGTTCTTCTACAACGTCTGGAAGACGTGGCGGACCGCCCCGATGGTGGAGACCGACGACCCCTGGGGGTACGGCGCCTCGCTGGAGTGGGCGACCTCGTGCCCGCCGCCGCGGCACAACTTCGACTCCATCCCGCGGATCCGCTCCGAGCGCCCCGCCTTCGACCTGCACCACCCGGAGATCGCACCGGCCGGCGTCCACGACGCCGCCCACAGCCGGGCCAGCTCGCTCGTCTCCGCGATGGGCCCGGCCGACCTCGAGGACGCCGGGTTCGTCGACTCCACCGAGAAGACCCAGGAGGACTGACCCGTGCGAGCGATGGAGCGCATCGGCGTGCTCATCGGCGTGTTCGCCTTCGTCATGGCCACGATCTACGGGCTGTGGACGTCGTCCACGCCGATCGGAACCGAGTGGGTCGGTACCGTCGGCTTCACCCTCGGTGGCCTCCTCGGCTGGATGATCGCCTGGTACCTGTGGATGACCCGTCGACGGCTCGAGACCGACCCGTCGGACGACCCGCTCGGTGACATCGACGAGATCCAGGGCGAGTACGGCTTCTTCAGCCCGCACAGCTGGGCGCCGCTGTTCCTCGCCGCCTCGGCCGCGGTGATGTTCCTCGGGCTCGCCGTCGGCTGGTGGCTGGTCTTCATCGGCGTGTTCGTCGGCGTCCCGGCCCTGGTCGCCTGGACCTTCGAGTACTGGAAGGGCGAGCACGCGCTCTGACCCCGGGGGCGTGCGGGCGCCGGGCTGACGCCGGGTCAGCCCCAGCCGAGCTCGTGGAGCGCGGCGTCGTCGATGCCGAAGTGGTGGGCGATCTCGTGCACCACGGTGACCGCCACCTCCTCGGTCAGCTCGTCGGCGTCGGCGCACATCCGGGTCAGCGGGCCTCGGTAGAGGACGATCCGGTCGGGCAGGGCGCCGGCCGCCCACGCGTCGCCACGCTCGGTGAGGGGGACCCCGTCGTAGACGCCGAGGAGGTCGGGATCCTCGGCAGGGGGCTCGTCCTCGACGAGGAAGACGACGTTGTCGAGCATGGCCATGAGCTCCTCGGGCACCTCGTCGAGCGCGTCCTCGACGAGGGCGTCGAACTCGTCCTCGGTCAGCGGGTGCACGACGACAGCCTGCCCGAGCGCTCCGGCCGTGTCACCCGCCGGAGGAGACGGTGGCACGATGACCGGGTGCGTCTCACCGTGCGGGTCCGTCCCGGGGCGTCGAGGACGCGCGTCAGCGGCCGCTGGGGCGGCCAGGAGGTCCTCACCGTGTCCGTGGCCGCGCGAGCCGTGGACGGCGCCGCCACGGCCGCCGTGCGCGCCGCGGTGGCCGAGGCGTTCGGGCTGCGCGTGCGGGACGTCACCGTCGTGACGGGGGAGCGGTCGAGGACCAAGGTCCTGGACCTGGCCTGCGACCCGGCCCGGGGCCGGGCCCGGCTCCTGGAGCTGCTCGGCCCCTGACCCACCGAGGCCGTGCCCCCGGTGGTGGGGGCACGGCCTCGGGACGACGGGACGGACCCTCAGGGCCGCTCGGCGGGCTCCCCGGCACCGACCTGGGCGGGCTCCCTGCCCGGCTCGATCGCCTCGGCCTCGTAGCCGTGGTGGTGTGCCGCGGCGAGCTCGGCCGGGGTGACCGGGTTGACGGCGTCCCCGTAGTAGAACCGGGACATCGCCGCGCGGACCCGCTCCTTGCGGGTGCCGGGCCGGGCGACGCCGTTCTCGTCCCTCCCCGGCTCGAGCTCGAGCGGGGCGACCGGATCGTGCTGGACCAGGACCCACTGCTCGTGCGGGAGCAGGGCCTCGTGCCGCTCGAAGAACCGCCCGTCCGGGGTGCGCACGATGGTTCCCGACTCCCGGCCGTGCAGGACGGTCTCGCGGTCCCGCCGCTGAAGGGACAGGCAGGTCCGCTTGGCGACCCAGAAGACGATGGGCGGCAGGACGAAGAAGCCGATCCGGAAGAACCACGTCAGGTCGTTGATCGAGAGCCCGAGCTGGATCGCCATGATGTCGTTGCCCGAGGCGAACATCAGCACGGTGTAGGCGGTGATCCCGGCCATCCCGATCCCCGTGCGGGTCGGGGCGTTGCGCGGCCGCTGCAGGAGGTGGTGCTCCCGCTCGTCCTGGGTCACGAACTTCTCGACGAAGGGGTAGACGCCGAGCACGATGTACACCAGGGGGAGGAGCACGAGGGCGCCGAGGGCGATGTTCAGCGAGAGCGTGTAGCCCCAGAAGTGGAACTCCAGCCAGCCGGGGAGCAGCCGCAGGGCACCGTCGGCGAAGCCCATGTACCAGTCCGGCTGGGAACCCGCGGTGACCGGGGAGGGGTCGTACGGGCCGTAGGCCCAGATCGGGTTGATCTGGACGAGCGCGGAGACCAGGGCGATGGTGCCGAAGACGATGAAGAAGAAGCCGCCGGCCTTCGCCGCGTACACCGGCATCACCGGGTAGCCGACGACGTTGGTGTTGGTGCGGCCGGGTCCGGGGAACTGGGTGTGCTTCTGGACGAAGACGAGCCCGATGTGGGCCGTGAAGAGCCCGACCAGGATGGCCGGGACGAGCAGCACGTGGGCCGAGTACAGCCGAGGGATGATCATGTCGCCGGGGAACGGCCCGCCGAAGATCGCGAACACGAGGTAGGAGCCGATGACCGGGGCGGTCTGGACGAAGCCCTCCATGGCCCGGATGCCGGTGCCGGAGAGCAGGTCGTCGGGCAGGGAGTAGCCGAGGAAGCCCTCGATGATCGCCAGGAGGGCGAGGACCGAGCCGATGACCCAGTTGATCTCGCGCGGCTTGCGGAACGCACCGGTGAAGAACACCCGGAACATGTGCACCGTGAGGGCGACGATGAACATCAGGGCGGCCCAGTGGTGGATCTGGCGGATGATGAGGCCGCCCTTGATGTCGAAGGAGATGTCGAGCGTCGAGGCGTAGGCCTGGGACATGTCGACCCCGCGCAGCGGCACGTAGGAGCCGTCGTAGATGGTGTGCCCGGAGCTCGGGATGAACCAGAAGGTGAGGAAGGCCCCGGTGACCAGGCAGACGATCATCGAGTACATCGCGATCTCGCCGAGCATGAAGGACCAGTGGTCCGGGAAGACCTTCTTCATCAGGTAGCCGACCGGCTTGGCGGCCCCGGTCCGGTCGTCGACCCAGCCGGCGAGGCCGCCGACCGTACGGGCCGCACCCGAGGGCTGCGGGGTGCTCGCGGTGTCGCCGTCGCGCAGGCGGTCCGCGGGGCGAGCTGACGTCGTCATGATGAGTTCCGCTCCCAGAAGCTCGGGCCGATCGCCTGTTGGAACGGCTGTGCGGAGACGAGGTAGCCCTCGTCGTCGACGGTGATCTTCAGTTGTGGCAGCGGACGCCGCGCGGGACCGAAGATGACCTTGCAGTCCTGCGTGACGTCGAAGGTGGACTGGTGGCACGGGCAGAGCAGGTGGTGGGTCTGCTGCTCGTACAGGCCGACCGGGCAGCCGACGTGGGTGCAGATCTTGGAGTAGGCGACGATGCCCTCGTAGCCCCAGTCGAGCTCCTTCGGCGACTGGATCTGCTTCGGGTCCAGGCGCATGAGGAGCACGGCGGCCTTGGCCTTCTCCTCGAGGAGGTCCTTGGCGCCGCCCTCGTGCGTCACCGGGTCCGGCAGGAGGCCTTCGGGCATGACGTGGAAGACCGACCCGAGGGTGACGTCGGTGGCGCGGATCGGGGTGTTCTCCGGGTCGCGCATGAGGCGCAGGGGCTTGAACGTCGGCTCCTGTCCGGGGCCGCTCGGGCCGCCGTTCCACCAGGTCAGCGAGAGCGCCTTCTGCGGCATCGGGCCGAGCGAGCCGCCGACCTGGAGCGCGATCGGCACCGCGAAGAGGCCGAGGGCGCCGCCGAGCGTGTACTTGATGAGCGGCCGCCGGGTGATCTGCGAGCTCTTCCCACCGCCGATGACCTCGTCGACGACCCGCTGGCGCGACTCGTCACTGGCCCGCATCGGGTGGCGCTCCTCGACGACCTCGGTGTCGGGCATCAGGGTCTTCGCCCAGTGCACGGCGCCCAGGCCGATGCCCAGCAGCGACAAGGCCAGGGTCAGGCCGAGCGCCGCGTTCGACGCGCTCGTCGTGCCGACGCCGGGGATGAAGACCGTCGCGTTGATGTCGACCGCGAAGTACAGGACGACGAAGAGCAGGGTGCCGATGATCGAGAGGCCGAACATCGCGGCGACCTGCTTCTCGGCCCGCCGCGCCGCCGCCTCGTGGAGGTCGGACATCCGCGGCACGTGGTGGGGCAGACCGGGGTTGGTGAACCGCTCGGGGAGGCCGCCCTCGCCGATGACGTGCCCCTCGTCGAGGCGGACGGCAGCGGCGTGCCTGCCGGTCGGGGTCACCTCGGTGCCGGGTGTCGGGGTGTCCTGCTCGTTCATCGGAATGCCGATCTTCTCGTCGATGTGCGGGTGGGGACGGGTCGGGTCAGGCGGCCTTGGAGCCGAGCCACACGGCTGCCCCGACGAGGAGGCCGAGGCCGAACACCCAGGCGAAGAGGCCCTCGGTCACCGGTCCGAGCGAGCCGAGCGCCATGCCGCCGGGGTTCTCCTGGGTCCGGATGGTGTCGAGGAAGGCGATGATGTTGCGCTTGTTCTCCGGGGTGAGGTTGGTGTCGTTGAAGACCGGCATGTTCTGCGGACCGGTGACCATCGCCTCGTAGATGTGGGTGTCGGAGATGTCGCGGATGGCCGGGGCGTACTTGCCACGGGTGAGCGCACCGCCGGCGCCGGCGAAGTTGTGGCACATCGCGCAGTTGACCCGGAACAGCTCGCCGCCCATGGCGACGTCGCCCTTGCTCGGGTCGACCGCCTCGGCGTTCGGGACCGACGGCCCCGGGGCGAGCGAGGCGATGTAGGCGCCGATGGCGTCGATCTCCTCCTGGCTGAACTTCACCGGGCCGCCGCCCGGCGCCTGGATGCCGGGCTGGGCCATCGGCATCCGTCCGGTGCCCATCTGGAAGTCGACCGCGGCGGCGCCGACGCCGGCCAGCGGCGGGCCGGCGATGTTGCCCGCGGCACCGGTGGTGCGGCCCTCGGCGTTCAGGCCGTGGCAGGAGGCGCAGTTGGCGCGGAAGAGGTTCTTGCCCTGCTCGACGGACTGGGCCGGCAGGGCCGACGTCGTGGCGGCGGCGGGCTCGGGCGCCACGGCGGCGTAGACGGCCCCGGTGAGGAACAGGCCGAGCAGGATGAGGACGGCGATCGCCGCGGGGTGCCGTCTCCGGGCGGCCAGTGCGTTCACGAGAAGGTCCTGTCGTCGTCTGCGGGTGCTGTTTCCGGTGCGGGAGAACTTACTTCAAGACGTAGATCATGAGGAACAGGGCGATCCACACGACGTCGACGAAGTGCCAGTAGTACGAGGTGACGACTGCTCCGGTCGCCTGCGCGTGGCTGTACCGGCGGGTCGTGAAGGTCCGGCCGATGATGAGGAGGAAGGCGATGAGGCCACCGCTGACGTGCATCGCGTGGAACCCGGTGGCGAGGTAGAAGATCGAGCCGTACGAGTCGGTCGACAGGCTCATGCCCTCGCTGACCAGCGTCGCGTACTCGTAGGCCTGGCCGGAGACGAAGACCGCGCCGAAGATGTAGGTCAGGACGTACCACTCGCGCATCCCCCAGCTGCTGACCTTGAGCATCGAGGTGCCGCTCGGCCGCGCCACGACGCCCTTCTCGGCCTGCAGGACCCCGAGCTGGCACCAGACCGAGGAGACGACGAGGACGATGGTGTTGACCAGGGCGTACGGGACGTTCAGCTCGCCGGCGCGCTCGTCCCACAGCTTGGGCAGGTGGCCGCGGAGGGTGAAGTAGAACGCGAAGAGCGCGGCGAAGAACATCAGCTCGCTGGAGAGCCACACCATCGTCCCGACCGCCACCAGGTTCGGTCGCGTCGCGGGGCCCTGGCCCGGGATGGACGGGACCGGGCCCGCGTGCTTGACCGAGGGGGATGCTGAAGTCGCCACGGACGGCATTATGCCGACATCCCGCCAAATGCGCTCCCATGACCCCCCGAAACCTCGACATCGGCTGGCGGACAGGCGCGATCGGGCCGGTGCGGGCGGTCGGTACGATGCGGGGCATGAGCGATGCGCAGGATTCCGCCGAGCACCCCCCGACCCTCGCCCGCGACGGGGTCCACCGGGTGCGGGTCCTCCTCTACAGCGACGACATCACGACTCGTGACGCGGTGCGGGCCGCGGCCGGGCGCCGACCCGCCCGCGACGTCGAGGTCACCTCGTGGCACGAGTGCGCGACCTCCGAGGCGGTCGTCGAGGCGATGGACGCGGGGGGCATCGACGTCGTCGTCCTCGACGGCGAGGCGACCCCGATGGGCGGCCTTGGCCTGTGCCGGCAGCTGAAGAACGAGATCTACCGGTGCCCGCCGGTGCTGGTGCTCACCGGGCGCCCGCAGGACGGCTGGCTCGCCGGGTGGTCGCTGGCCGACGAGGCGGTGCCGCACCCGCTCGACCCCATCCTCGTCGCCGAGGCGATCGCCACGCTGGCCCGCATGCGGGTCGCGGTCGGCTGACCGGCGTGAGCGGAGGAGACCCGGCCGAGCCGACCTGGCCGGACCTGCTCACCGCCCTGCTGCGGGGTGAGGACCTGAGCACCGAGCAGACGCGGTGGGCGATGGACGTCGTGATGCGGGGGGAGGCCTCACCGGTCCAGCTCGCCGGCTTCCTCGTCGCGCTGCGCGCCAAGGGGGAGACCGTCGAGGAGCTGCGCGGCCTGGCCGACATGATGCTCGAGCACGCCCACCGGATCGAGGTGCCGGGGCCCAGCATCGACATCGTCGGGACCGGTGGGGACCGGATGCACTCGGTGAACATCTCGACGATGGCCTCCGTCGTCGTCGCCGCCACCGGGCTGCGGGTGGTCAAGCACGGCAACCGCGCGGCGTCGTCGTCCTCCGGCTCTGCCGACGTCCTGGAGGCGCTCGGGGTGGCGCTCACCCTGAGCCCGGAGCAGGTCGCCGAGGTGGCCGAGGTCGCCGGCATCACCTTCTGCTTCGCCAACGCCTTCCACCCCTCGATGCGGCACGCGGCCGCGGCGCGCAGCGGGCTCGGGGTCGGGACCGCCTTCAACGCGCTCGGCCCGCTGACCAACCCCGGGCAGCCCACCTACGCGGCGGTCGGCGTGGCCGACGCGCGGCTGGCACCGCTGATCGCCGGGGTGTTCGCCGGCCGCGGCCGCCCCGCCGCGGTCTTCCGCGGGGACGACGGGCTCGACGAGCTGACCCTGGCGACGACCTCGACCGTGTGGTGGGTCGCGGACGGGCTCGTCACCGAGCTCACCGCGGGGCCGGGCGACGTCGGGCTCGCGTCGGCGCCGGTCGAGGCCCTGCGCGGGGGCGACGCCGCGCACAACGCCGAGGTCGCCCGGCGGGTGGTCGCCGGGGAGCGCGGGCCGGTGCGCGACGCGGTCGTGCTCAACGCGGGCATCGCCCTGGCCGTCGCGGCCGGGCTGGACGGCCCGGTCTCCCGCCCGGCGCTCGTCGAGGCGCTGACGGCGGGCGTGCGCCGCGCCGAGGACGAGCTGGACTCCGGCGGGGCCGCGGCGCTGCTCGACCGCTGGGCGGCGACCACCCGCGGGCTGGCGGGCTGAGCCGGGGGGCTGGGCCGGCCGCTCAGCCCTCGATGCCGAGGCTGAACGCGGCCTCGAGGTCGTGCGAGGAGTAGGTGCGGAAGGCGATGTGCGTGTTGGTGCCGGTGACCCCGTGCACCTTGTTGAGCCGGTCGGCGATGACGTCGGCGAGCGCCTCGTGCTTCCGGACCCGGACCATCGCGACGAGGTCGGCGTCCCCGGCGACCGAGTACACCTCGGTGACACCCTCGAGGTCGGCGATCTCCTGGGCGACCTCGGGGATGCGGTCGACGTCGGCGGTGATGAGGACGATGGCGGTGATCACCCGGCCAGCCTAGCCACGCGCGCCGGCCGGCAGCGCGCGGTCGAGGAGGGCGTGCAGCTCGGCGAAGGCCCGTTCGGCGGCCGCCCCGTCGTACATCGAGGTGTCGGCCATCGTGTAGCCGTGCGGGGCCCCGGGGTAGACCTCGTTGCGGGCGGCGAGCCCGCTCGCCTCGAGGGCCACGCCGAGCGCGGCGACGGCCTCCGGCGGCATCGAGCGGTCGTGGTCCGCGTGGCCGAAGACGAACTCGGCGCGCGCCTGCCCCAGCTCGTGGTGCGGGCTGTCCGGGGCGTCGGTGACCAGGCCGCCGCCGTGGAAGGCGGCGCAGGCGACCACGTCGCCCGGGTGGCGTCCGGCGGTCCGCACGGCGAGCCGCGCACCCATGCAGAACCCGACGACGGCCACGGGCCCGTCGTCGGTGGCGTCGAGGCCGTGGAGCGCGTCCAGGTAGGCGTCGATGTCGGCGACGGCGAGGTCGCTGGTGAGGTGGCCGACCCGCGACATCGCCCCACCCATGAAGGCCTCGCGGCCCTCGGGGGTGGTGAGGTCGCCGCGTGGGATGAGGGCGGCGACGTCGCCGTCGCGGTGGAAGACGTTCGGGGCCATCACGGTGTAGCCCCAGGACGCGACGCGCTCGCAGATGGAGGCGATCTGCGGGCGGATGCCGATCGCGTCCATGAACAGGAGCACGCCCGGGCCGTGACCGGACCGGGGCAGCGACACGTGGGCCTGGGCCGTGCCGGCGGGGACGGGGACGTCGAGGAGGTGGAGGTCGCTCACCCGGCCGACGGTAACCCGCCCGGCTGGGCGCCGCCGTCCAGGGGGGCCGGGCCGGGTCAGCGCACGCCGGCGAACCCGGCCGCCTGCCGCCGCGACGCCTCGAGCGGCTCCAGCTCGTCCCGGACGGCCGCGGCGCCGCCGACCGGGCAGGTCCAGTCGCCCTCGACGTCGACGACCCGGACCCCGGGGGACTCCAGCCAGCGCAGCACCTTCTCGCTCTCCTCGGCGGTGGCGGCGGTGGCCGGGGCGACCGGGGCCGGGACCACCTCGGCACTGGCGCGCAGGGCGGCGATGTACGGCATGGGGTCGGCCCCCCGCGGCGAGGTCGTCGACCCCGCGAGCCGCCCGTGCCGGACGCAGACGACCTCCCACCCCCCGGTGGCCGAGCGCCGGGCGGCGACGAGCTCGGGGATGCGGGCGAGGGGGCCGAGCCGCTGCGCCCGGGTGGCTCCCCGGACGAGGGCGACGAGCCGGTCGCGGACGGTCTGGGCGTCCTCGAAGCGCTGTGCGGCGGACAGCTGGGCCATCCGCTCGCGCAGGGCGGTGAGCAGGTCGCGACGGTCGCCGGCCAGCAGCCGGGCGGCCTGCTCGACGACCTGTGCGTACTCCTCGACCCCCTGCGCGCCGGTGCACGGAGCCCCACAGCGGCCCATCTCGGCGAGGGCGCACGCCGCGCGAGGACGGGTGGCGGAGAGGCGCTCGGTGCACTGCCGCAGCGGCAGCACCTCGTGGACGGCGGCGACGGCGGCCTCCGCCGCCTGGCGCGACCCGAACGGCCCGACGTAGCGGGCGCCGTCGTCGGCGACCCGGCGCACGACGGACAGCCGGGGAAAGGGCTCGACGGTCAGCTTGACCCAGAGCGCCTTCTCCGGGTGCCGCGAGCGGCGGTTGTACCGCGGCTTGTGCTCGGCGATGAGCCGCAGCTCGCGGACCTCGGCCTCGAGCGTGGTGGCACAGACGACCGGGCTGACCGACTCGGCGAGGCGCACCATCTCACCCATCCGCCGGCGGTGCTCGGAGGCGGTGAAGTACGAGCGCACCCGGGTGCGGATGGACACCGAGGTGCCGACGTAGAGCACCCGGCCCTGGCCGTCCTTGAAGAGGTAGACGCCGGGCGCGTCGGGGAGGCCGTCGGCGAGGTGCCGCTTGCGGCGTCGCTCGGGCGACACCCGGCACGAGTAGTCGAGGAGCTCCTCGAGCGAGTGGACCCCGAGGTTGCCGACCCGCCCGATGAGCCCGTGCAGGACGTCGACCGTGGCGCGCGCGTCGTGCAGGGCGCGGTGGTCGGGGGTGGTGGCGGCCTGGAAGAGCCGGGCCAGGGAGCCGAGGCGGTGGTTGGGCACCTCGTCGCGGCGCACCACCTGGCGGGCGAGGTGGACGGTGTCGAGGACCGGGAAGGCCGGCCAGTCGCGCTCGCAGCGGTCGGCCGCGGCGCGCAGGAACGAGACGTCGAACCGTGCGTTGTGGGCGACCAGGACGCTCCCCGCGGCGAACTCGAGGAACTGCGGCAGCACCGTCTCGATCCGGGGAGCCTCGGCCACCATCGCGTCGGTGATCCCGGTGAGCACGCTGATGAAGGCCGGGATCGGTGCCCCGGGGTTGACCAGGGTCTGGAGCTCGCCGACGACCTCGCCGCCGCGGACCTTGACCGCACCGACCTCGGTGATGCCGCACTCGGCGGGGCTGCCGCCGGTGGTCTCGAGGTCGACGACGACGAAGGTGACGGTCGACAGCGGCGTGCCCAGGTCGTCGAACGTGCCCTGGACCATCGCCATGGCCCGAACCGTAGGCGGGGGAACCGACAGCGTGGTCGAGGCGCGCTGGGCGGCGACGTCGGAGGGGCGCTGTCGGTGGCCCTGCCTAGCGTGGGACACGACGCACCTTGGAAGGGGTGAGGCGGATGTCCAGCAACACCGTGATGGCGGTCGAGTGCCGCACGTGCCCGGTGCGCGAGCTCCACTGCGACGACTGCATGGTGCCCGTGCTGCTGTCCCTGACCGACCCGGCGACGAGGCCGCAGACCGCGCTCGACCCCGAGGAGCGCGCGGTCGTCACCCGGCTGGTCCGCTCCGGGCTGGTCGACGCCGAGGTCGCGGCCCGGGCCAGGGCCACCCTCGAACCGGGCGTGCGGGGTCTCGAGCGCGACGAGGGGTCCCGGGCGGTCGGCTGACCGTGCGCGCGGCGGAACCTACGATGAGGCGGTGACGGGCCGGGGCGCGACGTGGCGGGGACGAGCCGCCGGCCTCGTGCTGCTCCTGGTCGGGCTGTCGGGCTGCGCCGGTGCGGCCTCGGGGCACCCGGTGCCCGCGGTCAGCTCCACGGCGCCCACGGCGGCCACGGCCGCGGCCGACGCCGCCGCCGCGGCCGACGCCGGGCGCGCGCTCGAGGGCCTCCTCACCCGTCGCGAGGCGGCCCTGCGGGACCGGGACACGGCGGCCTTCGCGGCCACCGTCGCGGACCCCACCTCACGGGCGGGGGGTCGCCAGCTCGCGGCCTTCCGCTCCGCCCGCGACCTGGGCCTGTCCCGGCTCGTGCACGACGTCGTCCCACCCGTCGCCGACCCGGCCGCGGGGGTGGCGGTCACCGTGCGCTACCGGGTGGCCGGCGTCGACCGGGCCGACCGCTCGAGCGTGGTCCGCTACCGGCTCGCGCGCTCCGGCGGCCGCTGGCTCGTCGCCGCGGAGGAGCCAGCCGGCGCGGCGAGCGCACCGTGGCTCGCGATGCCGGGGATGCGGGTCGAGCGCGGCGAGCGGGCGGTCGTCGCCGGGACGGCCGACGATGTCGCGCTCGTCGAGACCGTGGCGACGGTCGACGCGGTCCTGCCGACCCTCGACGCGCGCTGGTCGGGGACGCCCCGGCACGTCCTGGTCCTCGTCCCACGCACCGAGGACCAGGCGAACGCCCTCCTCGGCCGGCGCGGCCCGACGGTCGGCGACGTCGCGGCCACCACCGCCGGCCCATCGGGGCCCGACGGGCGGGCCACCGGCGACGAGGTCGTCCTCGACCCCGACGCCCGGCGCCGACTGTCCACGGCCGGCCGTCAGGTCGTCCTGGCCCACGAGCTGGCCCACGTCGCGGTCCGCTCGACCCTGCGCGGCAGCGCCCCGGCGTGGCTCGCTGAGGGCTACGCCGACCACGTCGGCTACGCCCGCGCCGCCCTCCCGGTGCCAGAGCTCGCCGCCGCGCTCGTCGCCGCCGTCCGGGCGGGGACCGCCCCCACGACGTTGCCGACCGCCGCCGACCTCGACCCCACGAGCCACGACATCGAGGTGGGCTACCTCGCGTCGTGGCAGGCGGTGGAGCTGGTCGCGGCCGAGCACGGCGAGGCGGCACTGACCGCCCTCGTGCGCGCCTGCACCGTGCCCGGTGACGCCGCCGCCGCGGAGCGGGCGTGTGACCGGGCGATGCCCGGGTGCTCGGCGAGGGCCGCGACGCGCTCACCCGGGCGTGGCAGCAGCGGCTGGCCCGCCTCGCCGGCTGAGCGGGCCCGCCGCGGCCCCGTCCGCTGCCTCGGGCTCGGCCGCCGACGGACGGCCGACGACGAGCGACGCCGCGACGAGCGCCCCGACGAGCCAGAACTGGTTGTAGAACGCCTGCTTGTTGACGAGGTTCGCCACGGCGAGGACGAGAGCCATCCAGCGGAGCACCTCCGCCACGCCGGGCTGGCGGCGCCACAGGGCCCAGACCGACGCGGCGACGGCGGCGAGCATCACCAGGCCGGTGACGGCGAACGGCAGCGTGACCTCGTGCTCGTTGAGGAAGTACAGGTACCACGTGTTGGCGAACCGGATCGGGTGGAAGCTGAGCAGGGTCGTCACCGTGTCCCCGACGAACGCCTCGGGGTCGGCGAGCAGCCAGGGCAGGACCAGCACGCCGGCGGCGCCGCCGGCGACGAGCGTGCGGCGCCACCCGAACGGGCGCCAGAGCAGCAGCATCGGGACGAGGAGCACGAGGTGCTGCTTGCTCGCGCAGGCCAGGGCCAGGGGCACCACCGCCCACCACGCCCGGCCCCGGTGCACCAGGGCGGCGAACCAGACCAGGAGCGCGGCGAGCACCGGCTCGGTCCACGCCTGGTCGACCTGGGTCAGGGTGCCCGGGGCGAGGACGAGGACCGCGGAGACGGCCGCGGTCCGGGCCACCCGTCCGCCCGAGAGGGCCCACAGCCCGGCGAGGAGGACCAGCGACCAGAGCAGGAGCATCCACCGGACGTCACCGGCGACCCAGCGTCCGGGGGCGGTGAGCACGCCCATCCACGGCAGGTACGGGAAGAAGTCCTGGACCCCGGGGGAGTTCGTCCACTGCTGGGTGTAGACGTTGTGGCCGCGGCCCAGGGCGTCCGCGCCCTGCTGGAGGACGACCCAGACGTCGATCCGCGGCGCGGGGTCGCCGAGCACCGCCACCGCGCCGACCGTCACCTGGGTGAGGACGGCCACGGCGAGGGCGGTCACCGCCGCCCATGCCCGCGGGACCAGGAGCAGGGCGGCGGCGCCCAGCCCCCCGGCGGCGAGGACGACGAGGGCGCCGGTGAGCCAGGCGCCGCGCAGGTAGCTGAAGAGCGGCACGGCGAGGGTGAGCAGGACCGAGCCGACGAGGACGGCCGGGGCGAGCCACCGGGGGAGCGGGACGGCGGTGCGCCGGACCACCCAGACGGCGAGGAGCGCGCAGACCGCGGTGAGGGTGAGGACGATCGGCACCCGGAAGCGGACGACGCTCCACTGGAGCACCCCGAACCAGGCGAGCCACGAGGCGCCGAGCAGGGCCGCCGGGAGGATCCCGCGGCGGCCCGTGCCGGCGCTCGCCGCCACCGGCCGCGCCGGGCCCGGGTCAGCCACCGTAGAGCGCGTCGACCTCGTCGGCGAAGTCGCGCATGACCACGGTCCGCTTCAGCTTCAGCGACGGGGTGAGGTGGCCGGACTCCTCGGTGAAGTCGTCCGCCAGGACGGCGAACTTGCGGATCGACTCGGCCTTCGAGACCGACCGGTTGGCCTGGTCGACGGCCTTCTGGATCTCGTCGAGGACCCGCTGGTCGGTGCGGGCCCGGGCCAGCGGCACGTCCTCGAGGCCGTTGCTGCGCGCCCACCCCGGGTACATCTCCTCGTCGAGGGTGACGAGCGCCGCGATGAAGGGCTTGCCGTCCCCGACGACGATGCACTGGCTGATCAGGGGGTGCGCGCGCAGGAGGTCCTCGAGCACCGCCGGGGCCACGTTCTTGCCCCCCGCCGTCACGAGGATCTCCTTCTTCCGCCCGGTGATCCGCAGGTAGCCGTGGTCGTCGAGCCGGCCGAGGTCGCCGGTGCGGAACCAGCCCTCGGCGTCGAGGGCCTCCCGGGTGGCCTCCGGGTTGCCCCGGTAGGCCCGGAAGACGTTGACCCCACGCAGCCGGATCTCGCCGTCGTCCTCGATCCGGACCTCGACGCCCGGCAGCGGCGGCCCGACGGTGCCGATCCGCATCGCGTCGGGGAGGTTGACGCTGGCCGGCGCGGTGGTCTCGGTCAGGCCGTAGCCCTCGAGGATGGAGATGCCGACGCCGCGGAAGAAGTGGCCGAGGCGGGTACCGAGCGGCGCGCCCCCGGAGACGGCGTACTCGACCCGTCCGCCCATCGCCTCACGCAGGCGCGAGTAGACCAGGCGGTCGAAGACGGCGTGCCGCAGCCGCAGCCGCAGCGGGACCGCACCCCCGTCCAGCGCCTCGGACCACGCGATGGCGGTGGCCGCGGCACCGGCGAAGATCCGGCCCTTGCCACCGGCCTCGGCCGAGGCCTCGGCCGAGTTGTAGACCTTCTCGAAGACCCGGGGGACGGCGAGGATGAACGTCGGCCGGAAGGACCCGAGGTCGTCCATCAGCGCCGAGAGGTCGCTGGAGTGCCCCATCCGTACCCCCGCGGTGACCGCGAGCACCTCGACGAACCGGGCGAACACGTGGGCCAGGGGCAGGAAGAGCAGGGTCGAGGCCCCGGGCGCCTTGACGACGCTCGCGATGGCCTCGGCGGTGTTCTCGGCGAGGGTGAGGAAGTTGCCGTGGGTCAGCTCGACACCCTTGGGCCGGCCGGTGGTCCCCGAGGTGTAGATGACGGTCGCCAGGCTCTCGCGGTCGAGCCCCTCGCGCCGGGCGGCGAGCTCGCCGTCCGCGACGTCGGCACCGTCCCGGCTCAGGGTGTCGACGTCGCCGTGGTCGACCACCCAGACGTGCTCGAGCCCGGCGAGCGAGGCCCGGACCTGCTCGACCGCCGCCAGGTGCTTCTCGGTCTCGACGAGCACCCCGACGGCGCCGGAGTCGGAGAGGATCCACCCGACCTGGTCGGGGGAGGAGGTCTCATAGATCGGGACGGGGACCGCCCCGACCGACCACAGGGCGAAGTCGGCCACGGTCCACTCGTAGCGGGTGCGGCTCATGATGCCGACGGCGTCGCCGGTGCGGACCCCGGCGGCGAGGAAGCCCTTGGCGAGCGCGTCGACCTCCCGGGCGAACGTCGCCGCGGTGACGTCGGTCCAGCCGCCCGGTGCACGGACCGAGAAGGTGACCCGCCCCGGCTCGGCCCGTGCCATCCGCCCGGGGAGGTCGGCGAGGCTGCCCTGCGTGGTCGCGGGCAGGACGAGCGGGGTGGACTTCTCGTGCACCGTCGAGGCTCCTTCGGTCCCGGGTGGCGGCTGGCGGCTCAACTCTATGTCCCGGGCGGCGGGTACCCTCCCTGCCATGGCCGACCGCACACGCTCCTCGGTCGAGATCGCCGCCGCGCCCGGCGAGGTCCTCGACGTCATCGCAGACTTCGAGAGCTACCCCGAGTGGGCCGAGCAGGTCAAGGAGTGCTCGGTGCTCTCCGAGGACGGCGACGGCTGGGCCGACCAGGTCGAGTTCACCCTCGACGCCGGCGCGATCAAGGACCAGTACGTCCTGGAGTACGACTGGGACGTCGACGACGACGGCACCGGTGTCGTCGGCTGGCACCTCGTGCGGGCCACCCTCCTCAAGGGACTCACCGGCAGCTACACGCTCGAGGCCGTCGGCGAGGGCACCCGGGTCACCTACGACCTCGAGGTCGACCTCACGATGCCGATGATCGGGTTGCTCAAGCGCAAGGCCGAGCGGCACATCATCAACACGGCCCTGACCGAGCTGAAGAAGCGCGTCGAGGACTGAGCGCCACGATGCCCCGGGTCGTCCTCGTCACCGGCAAGGGCGGGGTCGGCAAGACGACCACCGCGGCCGCGGCCGCCGTCGCCGCGGCCCGCTCCGGGCTGCGCACCCTGGTCCTGTCCACGGACGCCGCCCACAGCCTCGGCGACGCGCTCGAGCTGGAGCTCGCCACCGCCGCGTCCTGGCGGGACACCACGGCCGTCGAGCCCGGGCTGCACGCGCTCGCGGTGGGGCCGCACACCGAGGTCGAGGCGGACTGGCAGGTCGTGCGCGGCTACCTGCTCGGGGTCCTCGGCGCCCTGGGGGTCGACCCGGTGGTCGCCGACGAGCTCAGCGCGCTGCCCGGGGCCGAGGAGGTCCTCGCTCTCGTCGCCCTGGCGCACCAGGCCGAGAGCGGCGACTGGGACCTCGTCGTCGTCGACTGCGCACCGACCGCCGAGACCCTCCGCCTCCTCGCGCTGCCGGAGGTGCTCGGCTGGCACCTGGACCGGCTGCTCCCCGCGCAGCGGCGCCTCCTGACGGTGCTGCGGCCGGCCGCGTCCGCGGCGTCCGGGGTTCCGCTGCCGGGGGCGGAGGTGGTCTCGGTGCTCGTGGCGTGGAAGGAGCTCATGGGCCGGGTCCGCGCCCTGCTCACCTCGCCTCGCGCCAGCGTGCGCCTCGTCCTGACCCCGGAGCGGGTCGTGGTGGCCGAGAGCCGGCGGATGCTGACCTCGCTGTCGCTGCACGGGTACGCCGTCGACGCCGTCGTCGTCAACCGGCTGGTGCCGGCCCCGCAGGCCGCGGGCGACCCGTGGCGGGACGCGTGGTGGCAGGCACAGCAGGAGGGGATGGCGGTGGTGCGCGAGTCCTTCGCCGGCCTCCCGGTCCTGCGCGCCCCGCACGAGGCGGGCGAGCCGACCGGCACCGACGCGCTCGCCGGCCTCGCCGCCCGCACGGCCGCCGATCCCGGCGGGCCGACGGTACCCGACCTGCTCGCCGACGTCGCCGTCGCCCGCCCCCGGGTTGAGGCCGACGGCGACGACTTCGTCCTGCACCTGCCGCTCCCGCTCGCCACCGCGGGCCAGGTCGCGCTGGCCCGCCGGGAGGACGACCTCGTCATCGAGGTGGCCGACCAGCGACGCGTCGTCACCCTGCCGTCGGTGCTGCGCCGGTGCGTCGTGCAGGATGCGCAGGTCGGCCGCGGCGAGCTGCGGGTCCGGTTCGAGCGCGATGCGGAGGTGTGGGCCGGTGGCCGATGACCGCTGGGACGAGCAGGTCGGCTCGGTCGCCCAGGAGGCCGAACGCCTCCTGGAGAGCCTGCGCCGGGCCGGGGCGGCCGCCACGGAGGGGCCCGAGCCGGACGTACCGGAGCGGTCCGGGGACGAGCCACCCGGGGACGAGTCGTCCGGGGACGAGGGGTGGGTGTGTACCGACCCGTTCTGCCGGTCCTGCCCGCTGTGCCGGACGGTGGCGGTCGTGCGCGCCCTGAGCCCGGAGACCCTGCGCCGGCTCGCCGACCTCGCGAGCCTGGCGGCCGGGGTGCTCTCCGACCTCGCCGGCGAGCGCGGCGGCCCGGGGGACCGACCGCCGCCGGGTAGCCGGAGCCGCGCCGCACCGGGCGAACGGAGCGCCCCGGGCCCGGGGGGAGCCTCGGGGCCCACCGCCCGCGCCATCCCGGTCCGCGACGCCGAGGGCGGGCTGGCCGGTGGCTGACGGCGGGCTCGCCGTGGGCGTCGACATCGGCGGGACGAAGGTCGCCGCCGGGCTCGTCGACGCCCGGGGCCGGGTCGTGCACCGGGCCCGGCGCGACACGCCCCACCGCAGCCGCAGCCCGCGCGTCGTCGAGGACACCATCGTCTCGGCGGTCGAGGAGCTCCTCGCCGTCTCCGGCCGGGCCGGTGAGGTCCTCGCGGTGGGGATCGGGGCAGCCGGCTTCGTCGCGGCCGACCGCGCCACGGTCGTCTTCGCGCCGCACCTGTCGTGGCGCAACGAGCCACTGCGCGACGCCCTGCGGGACCGCCTCCCGGTCCCCGTGTTCGTCGACAACGACGCGAACGCCGCGGCCTGGGCCGAGTACCGCTACGGTGCCGGCCACGGCGAGACGAACCTCGTCATGGTCAACCTCGGCACCGGCATCGGGGGTGGCGTCGTCCTCGACGGCCGGGTCGTCCGCGGCCGGTACGGGATCGCCGGCGAGTTCGGGCACATGCAGGTCGTGCCCGGCGGCATCCGCTGTGAGTGCGGCAACCGGGGGTGCTGGGAGCAGTACGCGTCGGGCAACGCCCTGGTCCGCGAGGCGCGGGCCCTGGTCGGCGCCGACAGCCCGATGGCCACCGACCTCCTCGCCCGGGTGCACGGGCGACCCGAGGACCTCACCGGGCCGCTGGTCACCCAGGCGGCCCGCGAGGGTGACGCCCTGGCCCGCGAGCTGCTCGCCGAGGTGGGCCGCTGGCTCGGGGTCGGCATCGCCAACCTCGTGGCCGCCCTCGACCCGGGCACCGTGGTCGTCGGGGGCGGGGTGAGCGCAGCGGGCGACCTGCTCCTCGAGCCGGCGCGCCAGGCGTTCCGTCGCCAGCTGACCGGCCGCGGGTACCGGCCCGAGGCCAGGATCGTCACCGCCGAGCTCGGCAACGAGGCCGGGCTCGTCGGTGCGGCCGACCTGGCCCGGTTCGGCGCGGCCGGTCTCGCCTGGGCCGACGCCGTCGACCACGCCGCCCCGCACGACCACACGCCCGGCGACCTCACCCGGCTCGCCGACGACTGAGCCCGTGCCCGACCGGTTGCGCGTCGCGAGCTACAACACCCGCGACTTCCTCGACGACGCGCCGCTGGCCGCGCGGGTCGTCCGGGCCATCGACCCGGACGTCCTCTGCCTCCAGGAGGTGCCGCGCCGCCTCCTCGCCCGCCGCCGGCTCGCCCGCTTCGCGCGCGGCTGCGGGCTGCGCACCACCGGGTCGCACCGGGGCAGCGGCGGCACGACCATCCTCGTCTCCGCGCGGGTCCGGCTGCTCGACGCGGCGCACCACCGGCTGCCGGTGCGCTGGCCGGACCGCACCCGTGGCTTCGCCCGGGTTCGGGTGCGGCTCGCCGGCGGGACCTGCCTCACCGTGGCCTGCGTGCACCTCTCGCTCCGGCCGGCCGAGCGGGCCGAGCACGTGCGGACGCTGCTCGCCGAGCTGGCCGGCGCCGAGCCGCTGGTCGTCGCGGGCGACCTCAACGAGGGGCCCGGCGGCACCGCGTGGCGACGGCTGGTCGAGGAGGGGGGTCTGCGCCAGGTGGCACCGGACGGCCCCACCTACCCGGCGGCGACGCCGCGCCACACGCTCGACGTCGTGCTCGCCTCCCCCGGGGTCGCGGTGCGGTCGCGGCGCGAGGTGCTGCTGCCGGAGGCCGTGTGGGCCCGGGCGAGCGACCACCGGCCGGTCTGGGCCGACCTCGAGGTCGGCTGACGCGCACCCGGCTCAGACGCGCGCGCCGTCGTCGCCGTCGGTGGGGTCGCGGTGGCGTGGCTGGCGCAGCACGAGCAGCCCGAAACCGGTGAGCGAGAGCAGGACCCCGCCCAGGAACCACCGGTCGCTGTGGAACGGCCGGGCCATCGCGACGTAGAGCAGCAGGAGCGGGCCGGCGACCAGGCCCGCGACGGCACCCCAGAAGTGCAGGTCCTCCTGCGGTGGCAGGCTCACCGGGGGCGGCTCGAAGTGGTCGCCGGGGTCGCCGGCGTCGTCGTCGCCGGCGGTGCCGGCGGTGCCGCCGGCCGGCGGTGCGCCGGGGTCGGTCGGGGTGGTCGGGGCGCGCCAGGTCGAGGCGGGCAGGACGATCTCGAGCGGGCTCGGGTTCACCCAGGGCGGACGCTCCGGCGCGGCCGGAGGGTCGGAGGTCACCGGCCGATCGCCGTGGTCACCGCGGGCGCCGTGCTCACCGGTCGCGTCCCCGTCGGCGCCGGGGGTGCTGCCGTGGTCACCGGGCTCGGTGCCGCCCTCGGTGACGGTGGGCAGCGGCCCGTCCCAGGCGGCGACGATCGACGCGAACCGTGCGTCCACGTCGCGTTCGTCCATCTCGCCGGGCCGGTCGGTCACCCAGTGCTCCTCCGGGTCGTCTATCCACGATCTTCGCACGGGGGCGGGTCCCTCCGGCACCGGTCATCGGTGCACTAGGCTCGGCCCACACGCGCAGAAGGGTGGTCCGGTGTTCTACTGGGTGCTGAAGACGGTCGTCCTCGGGCCGATCCTGCGCCTGCTGTTCCGCCCGTGGGCCGAGGGGGAGGAGAACATCCCCGAGACCGGTGCCGCGATCTTCGCCAGCAACCACCTCTCGTTCTCCGACTCGATCTTCCTGCCGCTGCTCGTCCCGCGGCGGATGACCTTCCTCGCCAAGTCCGACTACTTCACCGGTGGTGGCCTCAAGGGCCGGCTCACCGCGTGGTTCTTCAGGGGGGTCGGCCAGCTGCCGATCGACCGCTCCGGCGGGCGGGCGAGCGAGGCGGCCCTGCGCTCCGGCCTCAAGGTCCTCGGCCGCGGCGAGCTGCTCGGCCTCTACCCCGAGGGCACCCGCAGCCCCGAC
This sequence comes from uncultured Actinomycetota bacterium, assembly GCA_963772645.1. Lineage (GTDB taxonomy): Bacteria > Actinomycetota > Actinomycetes > Actinomycetales > Dermatophilaceae > DASSQJ01. The sequence goes on along the minus strand of CAVYYD010000015.1, from coordinate 76,801 downwards.
GGCCGCCTCTACAAGGGCCGCACCGGCGTCGCCCGGATGGCGCTCGAGGCGGGTGTGCCGGTCATCCCGGTCGCCATGATCGACACCGACAAGGCCCAGCCGACGGGCACCAAGATCCCGCACCTGGTGCGGATCGGGGTGCGCATCGGCACCCCGCTGGACTTCTCCCGGTACGAGGGGATGGAGGGCGACCGCTTCGTCCTGCGCTCGATCACCGACGAGATCATGTACGCGCTGATGGAGCTCTCCGGCCAGGAGTACGTCGACATGTACGCCACGGCGATGAAGGAGCGGCTCGCCCGCGAGCGGCGCAACCGGCTGCGCGAGGCCGCCGAGGCCGCGCTGCCGGGTCGGGCCGCCGACGAGCTCGAGGCCGCCCTCGACGCCGACGGGCTCGGCCCGGCCGAGCGCCCCGAGCCCGAGCGCCGGGCCAGCTGAGCCCTCGGATGGGGGTCCTCGGGCCCCGCTCGGAGCGCACCGGGCGGCGCGAGCCGGTTCTCGTCGACTCCTTCCACCGCGGCCTCGACGTCTTCCGGCCGATCGCGGCCGTCTACGCCGCGTGGCTGGCGTGGGGGCGGCACGAGGAGATGACCCGGCCGTGGCTGGCAGCGCTCGTCCTCGGCGTCATGCTGGCGTGGTCGCTCGGGCTCCTGCGGGTCCGCCGGCGCACCCTCGCGGTGGTCCTCGCCGAGGCCGCGGTCGCCGTGCTCGGCATCCTCGCGACCCTCCTCGTCGAGCGGCCGGACGTCATCGCGGCAGGGCAGTTCACGATCCCCACGCTGTGGGCGGCCGGGCCGGTGGCCGGCGCGGCGGTCGTCGCCGGCGCCCGGGGCGGCCTGCTCACCGCCGGTGCGGTGGCCGCGGCCGACCTCGTCGTCGTGCTCGGGCGGCCGACCCAGGGGACCGTGCACAACATCGTCCTGCTCGTCCTGCTCGGTGGGCTCATCGGCCTCGCGGTCGACCTCGCGCGCACCGGGCTGGCCCGGGAGGAGCAGGTCCTCACCGAGCGGGAGCGACTGGCCGAGCGGGAACGCATCGCCCGGGTCGTCCATGACGGGGTCCTGCAGTCGCTGGCCTACATCCACCGCCGCGGGGCCGAGCTCGGGCCGGCCGGGGCCGAGCTGGCCGACCTCGCCGCGGAGCAGGAGCGGACGCTGCGCCGGTTCGTCTCCGGCGCCGGGGCGCCGGGGCTGGAGCCGATCGACCTGCACGGCACCCCGGGGGCGGAGGTGGACCTGCGGCTGGTGGTCACCGCGCTCGAGCGGCCGCGGGTGTCGGTCGCGGTGCCGGCCGACCCGGTCCTCGTCGACCCCGTCGTCGCCCGCGAGCTCGGGGCGGCGCTGGGCGCCGTCCTCGACAACGTCGAGCGGCACGCCGGCGAGCGCGCCCGCGCCTGGGTGCTCCTCGAGGGTGACCCGAGCGGGGTCGACCTCACGGTGCGCGACGACGGCGTCGGCGCCGACCCCGCGGACCTGCTCTCCGCGGCACGACGGGGACGGATGGGGGTGAGCCGCTCGATCCGGGGGCGGGTCGAGGACCTCGGCGGTTCGGCCACCTGGCAGACCCGGCCCGGGGCAGGATGCACGGTGCGCCTCACCGTGCCCCGCCGACCCCAGGAGCGACGATGACCGAGCCCGAGAGCGGCCGGCCCGCCCCCACCGTGCTCGTCGCCGACGACCACCCGCTCTGGCTCGGCGCTCTCGAGCGCGACCTCGTCGGCCACGGCATCCGGGTGGTCGCCACGGCGGCCGACGGACCGGCGGCGGTGCGGCGGACGCGGGCGACCACCCCCGACGTCCTCGTCCTCGACCTCAACCTCCCGGGGATGCGCGGCGACGAGGTCTGCCGGGCCCTCGGTGACCTGCCGACGCGGGTGCTCATCCTCTCGGCGAGCGGCGAGCAGCACGACGTGCTCGCCGCGATCAAGGCCGGGGCGACCGGCTACCTCGTGAAGTCGGCGTCGCCGGCGCAGATCGTCGAGGCGGTGCTGGCCACCGCGCGGGGGGAGGCGGTGTTCACCCCGGGGCTGGCCGGGCTCGTCCTCGGGGAGTTCCGGCGGATGGCGGCCGAGCCGGCGTCGGCGCCTCCCGGCACCGCGGCCGACCGCCCGATCCCCGAGCTCACCGCCCGCGAGACCGAGGTGCTGCGCCTGGTCGCCACCGGGATGTCGTACAAGGACATCGCCGCCCAGCTCGTCCTCTCGCACCGGACGGTGCAGAACCACGTGCAGAACACCCTCGGCAAGCTGCACCTGCACAACCGGGTCGAGCTCGTCCGGTTCGCGCTCGCGCACGGGCTCGAGGCCGAGGACGGGGCACCCGCGACCGGGGCCACCCTTCCGCCATCCGGGCCCGGTGTCTCGCGGAGCGGGCACCGACCTATCCTCTTCGGGTGAGCTCGACCACGGTCCCCGACCCCCTCCAGCGGCTCGCCGCCGGTGCCGACCTGCCCGCCGCCCAGCAGCCGGCCTGGCCCGACCGCGCCGCCCTCGACGAGGCCGTGGGCACCCTGGCGACCTACCCCCCGCTCGTCTTCGCCGGGGAGTGCGACGTCCTGCGCGAGCGGATGGCCGCGGTCTCCCGCGGCGAGGCGTTCGTGCTCCAGGGCGGGGACTGCGCCGAGACCTTCGTCTCGGCGACCGCGGACAACATCCGCGACCGGGTCAAGACGATCCTCCAGATGGCCGCGGTCCTGACCTACGGCGCGTCGATGCCGGTGGTCAAGGTCGGGCGGATGGCCGGCCAGTACGCCAAGCCGCGCTCGAGCGAGGACGAGACCCGCGAGGGCGTCACGTTGCCGGCCTACCGCGGCGACATGGTCAACGACTTCGAGTTCACCGCGCAGGCCCGGCGTCCGGACCCCCAGCGGCTCGTCCACGCCTACCACCGCAGCAGCGCCACGCTCAACCTGGTCCGGGCCTTCACCACCGGCGGGTTCGCCGACCTACGCCACGTCCACGACTGGAACAAGGGGTTCGTCGCCAACTCCGCGAACGCCCGCTACGAGCGCCTCGCCCGCGACATCGACAAGGCGATGCGGTTCATGTCCGCGTGCGGGGCCGACTTCGAGGCGATGCGCACCACCGAGTTCTTCTCGGCGCACGAGGCGCTGGTCCTGGACTACGAGCGTCCGCTGACCCGGGTGGACTCCCGCACCGGGAACCTCTACGACACGAGCGGGCACTTCATCTGGGTCGGCGAGCGGACCCGGGACGTCGACGGCGCCCACGTCGACTTCGTCGCCCGGGTCCGCAACCCGGTCGGCGTCAAGGTGTCGGCGGACGCCGACGTCGACGACCTGCTGCGCCTCATCGACGTCGTCGACCCCGACCGCAGCCCCGGCCGGCTGACGTTCATCACCCGGATGGGGGCGGGCCGGGTCCGCGAGGCGCTGCCCGGGATCGTCGAGAAGGTCGCCGCCTCGGGCGCCCAGGTGGTCTGGGTCTGCGACCCGATGCACGGCAACACCTTCTCGTCCGCGTCCGGGTTCAAGACCCGTGACTTCGACGACGTCGTCGAGGAGGTCCGCGGCTTCTTCGAGGTGCACCGCGGCCTGGGCACCTACCCCGGCGGCATCCACGTCGAGCTCACCGGCAACGACGTCACCGAGTGCCTCGGTGGCTCGGAGAAGATCCTGGACGCCGACCTCGGCACCCGGTACGAGTCGGTGTGCGACCCGCGGCTGAACCACCAGCAGAGCCTCGAGCTCGCGTTCCTCGTCGCCGAGATGCTCACCCAGGACTGACGTGACCCAGCGCTTCGCCGCGGACCTGCTGTCCGACACCCTGACCCGCCCCACGGCCGCGATGCGCCGGGCGATGGCCGACGCGGAGGTCGGTGACGACGTCTTCGGCGAGGACCCCACCGTCCGGGCGCTCGAGGAGCGGGTCGCCGGGATGCTGGGCCACGAGGCCGGCCTGTTCACGCCCACCGGCTCGCTGGCCAACCAGCTCGGGGTCCGGATGCACGTCCCGCCCGGCAAGGAGCTGCTCGCCGACGAGCAGGCGCACGTGGTGCGGGCCGAGATGGGGGCCGCGGCCGTCTTCTCGGGGATCACCACCCGCACCTGGCGCTCCGAGGGCGGCCTGCTCGACCCCGGCGCCGTGCTGCCGATGGTCACCACCGGGGCCGGGCCGTACCAGGTCGAGACCGCGCTCGTCGTCGTCGAGAACACCCACAACTTCGGCGGGGGCACGATCCAGCCGCTGCCGGCCATCGAGGCGCTGCGCGCCGCGACGTCGGCAGTCGGGGTGCGGATGCACCTCGACGGCGCCCGGCTGTGGAACGCCCACGTCGCCTCCGGCGTGGGCCTGGACGCCTACGGTCGGCAGTTCGACACGGTCTCGGTCTGCCTGTCCAAGGGGCTGGGTGCCCCGGTGGGGTCGGTGCTCGTCGGAGCCTCCGACGTCATCGCGCAGGCCCGGGTCTGGCGCAAGCGCTACGGGGCCGGGATGCGGCAGGTGGGGGTGCTCGCTGCGGCCGGCCTGCACGCCCTGGACCACCACGTCGAGCGGCTGGCCGAGGACCACGCGCGGGCCCGGCGGTTCGCCCAGGCGTGCGCCGAGGTGGCTCCCGGGGTCGTGGACCCGGCGGCGGTCGCGACCAACATCGTCGTCCTCGACGTCGGCGCGGTCGGGCTGACGAGCGCAGCCGTCGTCGAGGCCTTCACGGCGCACGGGGTGCGCACCTACGCCGTCGGTCCGGCCCGGGTGCGGGCCGTCTGGCACCTCGACGTCGACGACGCCGGCACCGACGCCGCGGTGGACGCCGCGCGCGCCGTCCTCGCCGGTCGCTGACCCCGGCCGGGCCCACCCGGTCAGACGTCGTGGTGGAGCGCCTCGACCGGCGGCTCCTCGAGCGCGCTCGCCTGCGGGTCGCGCTCGGATGCCGGTCCGCGCAGCTCGACCAGGTACATCGCGGCGACGACGAGCCCGCCACCGATCAGCATCCGCAGGGTGAGGGACTCACCCCCGGCGAGGACGGCGAACAGCGCCGCGAAGACCGGCTCGAGGGTCATCACGATGGCGGCCCGGGTGGCGGTCAGGTGCGCCTGGGCCCAGGTCTGGGCCCAGAGCGCGGCAGCGCCGGCGACCAGGGCCATGTAGAGCAGGGAGGCCCACTGCCCGCCGGTGGCCGGCAGGCTCAGGCCGCCGGGCACCGCGGCGAGGCCCGCGACGACCGCGATGACGCCCGCCTGCACCGTCGCCAGACCGACCGCGGCGGACGGGGTGGACCACCGGCCGAGCGCGATGATGTGCGCGGCGTAGAGCACCGCCGAGCCCAGCGTCAGGGTCTCGCCGACGCCGAGCGCGAGCCCCTGGAGGGAGAGCACCGCGAGGCCCGCCGTCGCCAGCGCGACGGCGGCCCAGGTGACCCTGCCCACCCGGTCGCGCAGGACCAGCGCGCCGAGCACCGGGGTGAGGACGACGTAGGTGCCGGTGACGAACCCGGAGACCGACGCGTGGGTCGTCTGCAGGCCCACCGTCTGGAGCACCTGGGCGCAGCCGTACAGGACCCCGAGCACGACCCCGACCCGCAGGTCGCGGCGGGACAGCGCGCGGGTCTGGCGGCGGAAGAGCAGCAGCATGACGAGCGCCGCGATGCCGAACCGGACCGCGAGGAAGTCGGCGGGCGGGACGTGCGCGACGAGGTCGCGGATGAGGAAGAACGTCGACCCCCAGACGGCGGTGACGGCGACGAGCAGCCCGGTGGCGAGCCGGGAGGCCCCGGCGGCAGGCGTCACCGGCGGCTCAGACGATGGTGACGGTGATCGTGCTGCCCTTCGGCGCCCGACCGCTGTCCGGGTCCTGGAAGCGCACGGTGCGGAAGAACCCGCCGAGGGCCTTCTTGACGGCCACCTTGAACCCGGCGCCCTCGAGGATCCGCTGCGCCTCGGCGAGCGGCTTGCCGACGGTGTTCGGCACCTCCACCATCACCGGGCCCTTGGAGACCACGAGCGTGACCGTGTCCCCGCGGTAGAGCGTGCCGCCGGCCGGGTCCTGGCTGATCACCTGGCCCTTGGCCACGGTGTCGCTGTTCTCCTGCTTGGTGGCGTCGACCGACAGCCCGAGGTCGGAGAGGGCCTTGGCCGCCTTCGTCGCGTCCTTGCCGGTCCAGTCCGGGACGGTGATCGGCTTGCGGCCCTTGCTGACGACGAGCGAGACCTTTGTCTCCTTCTTCACGCTCGTGCCGGCGGCCGGGTCGGTGGAGACGACCTGGCCCTGGGGCACCTTCTCGTCGTAGGCCTGCGTGACCTCGCCGAGGGTGAGCGTGGCCTCGGCGAGACGCTTCTCGGCCTCGGCCCGGGTGGAGCCGACGAGCTGGGGGACGGCGTAGCGCTCGGGGCCCTTGGACACCACGAGGGAGACCTGGCTGCCCGTGCGCACCTGCGAGCCGACCGACGGGTCGACCCCCATCACCGTGCCCTTGGCGACGTCCTCGGAGAAGGCCTCCCGCACCTCGGCGCCGAGGCCGGCCCGCTGCAGCGCGGTGACGGCCTGGTCCTGGGGGCGGCCCTGCACGGCGGGAACCGCGACCATCGAGCCGGGGCCGAGGAGGAAGAACCACCCGACCAGGGCCAGCACCACCAGGCCGCCGGCGAGGAAGGGCCACCAGCGGCGCAGCCGGCGGGGGCGGCCCCCGTCGGTGACGACGACCCCCTCGAGCGGGGCCGGTGGCACGGTGAGCGCGGCGGTGTCGGTGTGCGGGCGGGTCGCCACCCCGGTGCCGCCCCGACCGGTGACCGGCAGCGCGGCGGTGGCCGTGGGGACGGCGGCCGCGGCGACCGCGGCGGCCCCGGCGGGTCGGGCGTCGAGCGCCTCCAGCGGCAGGGAATCCCGGACCCGGCGGACGAGCTCGAGGAAGGCCCCGGCGTCGCGCGGGCGCTCGTCGGGGTCGCGGGAGGTGGCCGCGGCGACCAGGTCGTCGAGTTCGGTGGGGACGCTGTCGAGGCGGGTCGACGGCGCCGGGACCCCGCCGTGGACGTGCTGGTAGGCCACGTGGATGGGCGTGTCGCCGGTGAAGGCCTTGGTGCCGGTGAGCATCTCGAAGAGGACGAGGCCGGCGGCGTAGACGTCGGAGCGGGCGTCGGCGACGCCCCGCTCGACCTGCTCGGGGGAGAGGTAGGCGACGGTGCCGAGGAGCATCCCCGACGAGCTCGTCACGGTCTGGCTCGAGATGGCGCGAGCCAGGCCGAAGTCGGCGACCTTGACGGTGCCGTTCTCGCTGATGATGACGTTCTCGGGCTTGACGTCACGGTGGATCAGGCCCTTGCCGTGCGCCTCGTCGAGCGCCTGGAGCAGCGGCTCGAGGATGTCGAGGGTCGCGCGCGGGGAGAGCGCCCCCTGCTCGGTGAGGACCTCGCGCAGGGTCTGGCCCGGGACGTACTCCATCGCGAGGAAGACGTGCCCGTCGTCCTCGCCCTGGTCGTAGACGGCGACGACGTTGGGGTGGGAGAGCGCGGCGGCGGAGCGGGCCTCCCGCTGGAAGCGGGTGACGAAGCTCTCGTCGTGCACGAGGTGGGCCCGCATCACCTTGAGGGCGACGTCCCGCTCCAGCCGCTCGTCGAGCGCCAGGTACACCGTGGCCATCCCGCCGTCGGCGATGCGCGACCGGACGCGGTAGCGCCGGTCGAGGGTGCGACCGATGAGGGCGTCGCCGGTGGATGACACCGCACGAGTGTACGTAGTCACGAGCCCGCCTCCGAACCGGCGACCATCGCTCACATACGGTCGCGCAGGGCCAGGACGGTGCGGACGTACTGCTTCGTGTCGTCGTACATCCCGTGCTGCTGCAGGGAGGTCAGGCCCTGGTAGTAGGCGCCCACCGGGTGGGCCGGTCGTCGGTGGCTCGAGCCAGGGCGCGGAGCATGACGACGCCCGCCGTGACGTTGTCGCCGGTGTCGAGCAGGTCGAGCCGGCGGCCGACGAGCATCGAGGCCCACTCGCCGCCGCTGGGGATCACCTGCATCACCCCGACGGCGTTCGCGGGGGAGACGGCGCGCTGGTTCCAGCCCGACTCCTGGTAGGCGACGGCGAGGGCCAGCCGCGGGTCGACGCCGTGCCGGCGGGCGGCGTCCTCGACGAGCTTCTTCACCTCGGCCCGGCCGGGCACCGACCGCCCGGCCAGGGTGGCCCGGTTGCGGGCGGCGGCCTCGGCCACCGGGGTGGGGTACCTCACCCCGAGGAAGTGTCGGCCGGCGGCGTCGTCGTGCGGGTGGCCGGCGCGGTCTTCGGGCTTCGTGGGGGCGGCGGCGCGCACGGTGATCCGGTCGCCGACCCGGATCACCGCGGTCATCGGCAGCCGGTTGGCCTTGAGGAGGCCGGCCAGCGGGACCCGGTAGCGCACCGCGATGCCGCTGAGGGTGTCGCCGCTGCGCACGACGTGGACCTGGCCACGGGGTGCCGTGCTGGCGGACGCCGTGCCGGGCCGGGTCGGGCCGGGGCGCGGGCCGCGGCGGTGTCGAGGTGCGGGGCACGTCGAGGCGGGCCCCGACGTGGATGAGGTCGGGGTCCCGCAGGTGGTTGCGGGCGGCGAGGGCCGCGACGCTCGTCCGGTACCGGGCGGCGATCGCCGTCAGGGTCTCACCCGAGCGGACCGTGTGCGTGGTCCACCCGTGCGGGGCGGGGTTCGCGGCGGTGTGGACCGCGGTGGGAGCCGCCATGACGGGCGGCGGCAGGGCGGGGGCGGTGGCGAGCATACGGCGTCCTCGTCGTGTGGTACCGGTGTGGCCTCAGTGATGTACGGGTCACAAGGTACCTGAGTGGCCGCTGTGAGCGCAGCCGGTTGTGGCAGCCGTCGTGCGCCCGCCGCCCTGTGGCACGCTGGCCCGGTGAGCGACGCCACGCCCGACCCCGTCCCCGAGATCGAGTCCCTCGTGCCCTCGTGGGTCACCGTCCCCGACCTCGCCGAGCGGCTCGGCATCCGGCTCGCCGAGGCGCGTCGCCTCGTCGAGGACCGCGAGGTCATCGCCCTGCGGGTGGGGGAGCGCCACGTCCTCGCCGTGCCCGAGGGCTTCCTCGGCGACGACGGGCCGCTGCCGGCCCTCAAGGGCACCTTCACGGTGCTCGCCGACGGGGGGATGGACGACGAGGAGGTGGTGCGCTGGCTGCACACCCCCGACCCCACCCTGCCCGTCCCGGGCACGCCGCTGGACGCCATCCGTGCCGGGTTCAAGACCGAGGTGCGCCGCCGCGCGATGGAGGAGGCGTTCTAGGCGGACCCGCCGCTAGGCCGAGCGGGCGGTCGCCGTCGTCACGAGCGCGTCGAGGACGCCGCGGGCCTCCTCGTCGAGCCCGGGCGCGGTGGCCAGGGCGGCCCGGGCCGATGCGGCCAGGACGGGGATCTCGTCCTCGACGACGCCGACCGCCCCGGAGGCGTCGATGACGCCCCGGAGCTCCTCGACCTCGGCCTCGGCGAGCCCGGGGTCGCCGAGGAGCTGCTCGACCCGCGCCCGCGCCGGGGCGTCGACGCCGGCCAGCGCGTGCGCGAGGAGCACCGTGCGCTTGCCCTCGCGCAGGTCGTCGCCGGCCGGCTTGCCGGTCTGCTCCGGGTCGCCGAAGACCCCGAGGAGGTCGTCCCGCAGCTGGAAGGCCCGGCCCACGTCGAGCCCGTACCGGGAGAGCGCGGCCAGCTCCTCCTCGCCCAGCCCCCCGACGCTCCCGCCGATGAGCACGGGGTGCTCGACGGTGTACTTCGCGCTCTTGTAGCGGATGACCCGGTCGGCGCGGTCGACGCGCTCGGCGTCGCCGAGCCCGGCCCACGGGCGCATCGACTCGACGACGTCGAGGAACTGCCCGGCCATCAGCTGGGTCCGCATCCGGTCGAAGAGCGGCCGGCCGCGCGCCAGGGCCTCGGCCGGCAGCCCGCAGGAGGCGTACACCTCGTCGGTCCAGGTGAGGCAGAGGTTGCCGGCGAGGACGGCGCCGGCGAGCCCGAACCGCTCCTCGTCGCCCTCCCAGCCCCGGTCGAGGTGGCGGGTGGCGAACCGACGGTGCGCGGCCGGCATCCCGCGGCGGGTGTCGGAGTCATCCATGACGTCGTCGTGGATGAGCGCCGCGGCCTGGAAGAGCTCCATCGCGCTGGCGAGCCGGACCAGGGCGCTCGGAGTCCGGCAGGCCGGCGGCCCGGGCACCCCAGTAGAGGAACGCGGCGCGCAGCCGCTTGCCACCGCGCAGCAGCTCCGCGACGGCGTGCACGAGGTCCTCGACGTCGGGCCCCAGCTCGGCCAGCACCCCGGTCTGGGCGGTCAGCTCGGCGTCGAGCTGGGCCTGGACCCGCCGCCGCAGGTCGGCGGTGTCGAGCACGTCGGGCACGGAGGTCCTCTCGGGCGGCGGGGACGGTCGGATCGTGGTGGCCGCAGCCTACGTCGTGACCCCTCGGTTACCCTCGCCGGCATGGCCCACTACGGCGGAGGAGGACGTCCGGCGCACCTCGTCGCGTCCATCCCGGCGCGCCTGCGGGCCCCCGAGCCGTCGATCAGCTTCGAGTTCTTCCCGCCCAAGGACGACGCCTCCGAGGCCCAGCTGTGGGACGCCATCCGCCGGCTCGAGCGGGTCCGACCGGCGTTCGTCTCGGTGACCTACGGGGCCGGCGGGACGACCCAGGACCGCACCGTCCGGGTCACCGGCCGGATCGCCGACGAGACCTCGCTCACCCCGCTGGCGCACCTCACCTGTGTCGGGCCGTCGGTGCGCCAGCTGCGGCAGGTGGTCGGGCAGTACGCGGCGTCCGGCGTCCGCAACATCCTCGCCCTGCGCGGTGACCCACCGGGGAACGTGCGGGGGGAGTGGGCGCCCACCCCGAGGGGCTGGACCACGCCGAGGACCTCGTCGCCCTCGTCCGTGGCCTCGGGGACTTCACCGTCGGGGTCGCGGCCTTCCCCGACGTCCACCCGGACAGCCCCGACCTCGACCACGACGTCGAGGTGCTCATCCGCAAGGCGGACGCCGGCGCGTCGTTCGCGATCACCCAGATGGTCTTCGACGCCGACACCTACCTGCGGTTGCGCGACCGCGTCAACGCCCGCCGCGACCTGCCGGTCACCCCGGGGCTCATGCCGGTGACGAACCTGCGCCAGGTCACCCGGATGTCCGAGCTCATGGGCACCCGCTCCCGCCCGCCGTCCTCGGCCGCCTCGAGGCGGTCAAGGACGACCCGGCCGCGGTGCGGGCGGTCGGGGTCGAGATCGCCACCGAGATCGGCCGGCGGATGCTCGACGAGGGCGCCCCGGGGATGCACTTCATCACGATGAACCGGTCGACCGCGACGCTCGAGGTCCACGAGGGCCTCGGCCTCTGAGGCCGGTCAGGCCACGTCCATCGGCTGGCCGCCGGTGATCCGGATCAGCTCGTCGTAGGTCGTCGCGAAGACGGCGTGGCTGTGGCCGGCCGCGGCCCAGACGCGGGCGTACCGGCCGAGCGTCACGTCGATGACGGTCCGCAGGCGGGCCGGGTGCCCGACCGGCGCCACCCCGCCGATCGCCATGCCGGTGTGCTCACGGACGAAGTCGGGGTCGGCCTGCTCGATCGTGGCCAGCCGAGCAGGCCGGCCATCTTGGCCGTGTCGACCCGGTGCCCACCGGAGGCGAGGACGAGCAGGGGCTCGTGGCGCCGTCGTGCCCGGTGGCGACGAAGACCAGGCTGTTGGCGATCTCGGCGGGGGTGACGCCGAGCGCATCGGCGGCGGCCCGGGCCGTGCGCACCGCGCCGGGCAGCTGGCGCAGCTCGGGATGCAGGTGGTGCAGCGCCAGCACCTCGAGCACGGCCGCGACCCGCCGGTGGCCGGTGAGGTCGCGCGCGGAAGTCTCCGGCGGGCGAGGCTGCTCGGCGTCGAGCTCGGCCGGCTCGCGTGGCATGCGCACAGCGTAGTCGCGCCCGGCCCGGTTCGTGCTGGTGCGTTACGGGGTGCCCCAGGGCTCGATCCACGGCTCCACCGGCTTCTCCTCGCCGGGAGTGGGCGGGCCGGCGACGGGGTCCTCGGCGGAGCCGTCCGGCGTCGTGGGCGGCGGCGCCTCGGGTGCCCGCACCGCCGGCCCGGCCCTGCGCCATCCGGTGCAGGTCGGCCGAGACCTCGGCGAAGGTGACGCTCAGCGCCTCCGCGAGGGAGGCTGCCGACCCGGCGGGCGTCCTCGGTGACGTCCGGGTCGCGGGTCGCGGCGCCGAGGGAGTCGGCAGCGTCCTGGACCGCGCGGACGAACCGGCGGGCCGCGTCACCGAGGTCCTCCCCGCCGGTCTCGGCGGGGGTCCCGGACCGCTGCGCGTAGTGCCGCTTCAGGGACGCACCGAGGGTGGCGAACCGCTCGCCGGGCTCCCGCCACGCCGACCCCGCATCGCTCATGGCTCACGTCTACGCCTCCCGGCCGGCGACGCGCCAGACTCCTCCTCCTCCGGTCGCCGGGATGCCGGTGGGCCCACCGCCCGGCCCACCGGGACGGCTTGACGCGGTGTCGGGGTGCCGGGCTACAGTGGTGGCCTCGATCGAACATCTGTTCGATCGGTTCGCCCTTTGCCGCCGGTACCCCCAAGGTCGCCGGGCGGTCGGTCCTGCCCACCGGAGGTCGCCATGACGCGTCGCCGCGACGAGCCCGTCGAGGTCCGCTCGGGCGCCCCCGCCGGCGAGGGCACCGGGGTCCAGGGGGCCGGCCCCCGCTCGTTCGTCTGGCGGGGCCGTCGCTACACCGTGTGCGCCGTCCTCGACTCGTGGCAGGAGCGGCGGGCGTGGTGGCGGGAGGTCGGTGAGCGCGAGGGCGGGCCCGCCGAGACCGAGCGGCGGGTGTGGCGGGTCGAGGCCCGCCCGCCGGCCGGCGCCGTCGGGGTCTTCGACCTCGGCCGGGACGACGACCGTTGGCTGCTGCTGCGGTCCCACGACTAGGAGGAGACCAGCCCCGATGGCCATCACCCATCCCCACGCCGCGACCACCCTCGACCTCCTCTCCCGCGCCGACGAGGCCCTGACCAGCGGGTACACCACGTCCTCCGCGTCGGCACGCTACCTCGCGGCCTCGCTCGCCGCGCTGCGGGCCGCGGCCGCGGTCGTCGCCGCGCGCCCGGCCGGCCCCGAGGGCGGTCCCGGTCCGCACGACGTCTGGGCGCTCACCGTGCGCGCCGCCCCCGAGCTCACCGAGTGGGCGGAGCGGTTCGCCGCCGTCACCGGGCAGCGGGTCGGGGTCGAGACCGGGCTGGTCCGGGTCGGGGCCCGGGAGGCCGACGACCTCCTGCGCGACGCCGAGGCGTTCCTCGACCTCGCCGCCCAGCGGCTCGGCGTCCCGGCCGGCCACCCGCCACGCCGGCTCGCCCCGGTCCGGTCGGCCTGAGCCCGCCGCACCCGGCATCGGCACCATGACGTCCGCACCGGACGGTTTCGTCCACCTCCACGTCGCCTCGGGGTTCTCGATGCGCTACGGCGCCTCGTCGCCCGAGGACCTCGTCGCGCGCGCCGCCGACCTCGGCCAGCACGCGCTCGCCCTCACCGACCGTGACGGCCTCTACGGCGCGGTCCGGTTCGCGACGGCGTGCGGGAGGGCCGGGGTCGACCCGGTCCTCGGCGTCGACCTCGCCACCGAGGAGCTGCTGCCCACCCCGGCTCCGGCCCGGTCGCGCACCCCGGTCCGCGGCGGCGCGCTCGTCGACCCGCGCCGGCCGCGGGTCACCGTGCTCGCCCGGGGGCGGGCCGGGGGAGCCGGAGCCGGAGCCGGCTGGGCGGCCCTGTGCCGGCTCGTCACCGACACCCACCTGCGCGGCGAGCGAGGCGTCCCGGTCACCAGCCCCGGGCTGCTCGCCCGCGCGACCGCGACGAACGAGCCCGGTCGCGCGGAACGGTGGGACGGTGCGAGCGCAGCGAGCACCGTGTCGTTCGGGGGGTCCACTGGGGCGTGGCCCCCTGTGTGGTCCTGCTCGGCCCCGACTCCGACGTCGGCCGCGCCGTCCTCGGTGGGCACCACGCGCGTGCCCACGACCTGCTCACCCGTTGGCGCGCCCTCCTCCCGCGCGACGGCCTCGTCGTCGAGGTCGTCCTCCACGGTGGTCCCGACGGCACCCCCGGGTGCCGCTCGCACGCGGCCCGCCTCCTCGCCCTCGCCGACGCCGTCGGGGTGCCGGCGGTGCTCACCGCGGCCGTCCGGCACGCCGAGCCGGGCCAGGTCCGCACCGTCGACGTGCTCGACGCGGCCCGCCGGCTCGTCGTCCTCGACTCCCGGCACCTCGACCGGGTCACCGACGCCGGGCACCTCGCCGCCACCGGGCACATGCACGCCCGGGCCCTCGAGGTCACCGGTGGCGACACCGCCCGGGCGACGCGCCTCCTCGCGATGACCGTCCGGCTCGCCGACGAGTGCGTCCAGCAGGCCCGCGAGGACCTCGGTATCGGCGCGGTCCACCTCCCCGAGCCCGGGGTCCTCGGCATCGAGGACGGCACCGACCCGATGGACGTCCTCGTCGCCCGGTCCCGGGCCGCGGTCGGCAGCCGCTACCCGGGTGCCACCGCCACCGAGCTCGCCGTGGTCCACGACCGCCTCGACGCCGAGCTCGCCGTCATCGCCTCGCTCGGCTACCCCACCTACTTCCTCACCGTGGCCGAGGTCACCGACCTCATCCGGGGGATGGGCGTGCGGGTCGCCGCCCGGGGCTCGGGCGCCGGCAGCCTGGTCAACCACCTCCTCGGCATCAGCGGGGTCGACCCGATCCGCCACCGCCTCCTCATGGAGCGGTTCTGCTCCCCGCTGCGCGCGGAGCTGCCCGACATCGACGTCGACGTCGAGTCCGCCCGCCGCACCCAGGTCTACGAGGCGGTCCTGACCCGGTTCGGCGGCGAGCGGGTCACCTGCGTGTCGATGATGGACACCTACAAGGTCCGGCACGCGGTGCGCGACGTCGGGGCCGCGCTCGGGATGCCACCGGTCGAGGTCGACGAGATCGCCAAGGCCTTCCCGCACATCCGCGCCAGGGACGCCCGGCACGCCATCGCCGACCTCCCCGAGCTGCGCAGCCGCGGCCTGGGCTCCCCGCGCCTGGCCACCTTCTTCGACCTCGTCGAGGCCCTCGACGGGCTGCCCCGGCACATCGCCCTGCACCCGTGCGGGGTCGTCCTGTCCAACGCGGGGATGCTCGACCGCACCCCGGTCGAGGCGAGCTGGCTCGGCTTCCCGATGAGCCAGTTCGACAAGGACGACGTCGAGACCCTGGGGTTCCTCAAGCTCGACGTCCTCGGCATCCGGATGCAGTCGGCGATGGCGCACGCCGTGGCCGAGGTGCAGCGGGTCACCGGGGAGCGGGTCGACCTCGACGACGAGGCGCAGGTTCCCCTCGACGACGCCGCCACCTTCGAGCTGATCCGCACCACCCGCACCCTGGGCATGTTCCAGATCGAGAGCCCGGGCCAGCGCGAGCTCGTCGGCAAGCTCGGGCCGACCGCGTTCGACGACCTCGTCGTCGACATCTCGCTGTTCCGGCCCGGGCCGGTGAAGTCCGACATGATCACCCCGTTCCTCGAGAGCCGGCACGGGTGGGCGGAGCGGCGCTTCCTCCACCCCAGCCTCGTCCCGGCCCTCGAGGAGACCGAGGGGGTCGTCGTCTTCCACGAGCAGGTGCTGCTCATCGTCGCCGAGACCACCGGGGTCAGCCTCGCCCAGGCCGACGAGGTGCGCCGCAGCATGGGCACCCCGACGGGCCAGGAGGAGGTCGAGGCGTGGTGGCGCCCCGCTGCCGCCGCCCGCGGGTACTCACCGCAGGAGCGCGACCGGATCTGGGAGGTGCTGAGGTCCTTCGCGTCCTTCGGGTTCTGCAAGGCGCACGCCGCCGCGTTCGCGCTGCCCACCTTCCACTCGGCGTGGCTGAAGACCCACCACCCGGCGGCCTTCCTCGCCGGCGTCCTCACCCACGACCCCGGCATGTACCCCAAGCGCCTCCTCCTCGACGACGCCCGCTCCTTCGGCATCCCCGTCCTCGGCCTCGACGTCAACGCCTCGGGCGACACCTACCGGATCGAGCCGGTCCTCGACGGGGCCGTCGAGGATGCCGGGGAGCCGCCGGTCCCGGGCTGGAGTCGCGACCCGCAGCCGTACGGCATCCGGCTCTCGCTCGCCGACGTCAAGGGGATCAGCGCGGCCGAGGTCGCCCGCATCGTCGCCGGCCAGCCGTACTCCGACCTCGGCGACTTCTGGACCCGGGCCCGGGCCAGCCGGCCGGTCACCGAGCGGCTCGTCCTCGCCGGGGCCTTCGACTCCCTCCACGGCACCCGGGGGCCGGCCCTCGGGCGGCGCGGCCGGGTCACCCGCCGCGACCTGCTCCTCCACGTCGCCGAGCTCGACCGGTGGGAGCGCGGGGGAGGAGGGCAGCCCCGGAGCAGCCGCCGGCGGGCCCTGCCGGTGGCCGCGGTCCGCGAGGTCGAGTCGGCCGGCCCCGACGTCCGCGAGCGGGCTGCCGCCCAGTCGCAGGCCGCGCGCGAGGTCGTGCCCGCCGAGGCCCAGCCGACCCAGCTCACCCTCGACCTCGGCGACCGGCCCCGGCTCGTCGCCGGGACCGGCCTGCCGGAGATGACCGGCCCGGAGCGGGTCCGGGCCGAGCTCGACGTCCTCGGGCTCGACGTCTCCGCGCACGTCGTCGCGTTCTACGAGCCGCTGCTCGCCGCGCTCGGGGTCACCCGCAGCCGCGACCTCCTCGGCGCCCGCAGCCGCAGCGAGGTCTGGGTCGCCGGGGTCAAGGTCGCCACCCAGACCCCACCGGTCCGCTCCGGGCGGCGGGTCGTCTTCCTCACCCTCGACGACGGCACCGGCCCCTCCGACTGCACCTTCTTCGAGGACGTCCAGGGTCCCTACGCCGAGGTCGTCTTCCACAGCTGGATGCTCCTCGTCCGCGGGGTGCTGCGCCGAACCGGCGACCGCGGGGTCTCGGTGCGCGCCACCGGCGCCTGGGAGCTCGCCGCCCTCTGGGACGCCTGGCAGCTCGGCGGGCTCGCCGCGGTCGAGGAGGCACTGGGCGCCGGGGAGGCCGATGCGGTGGCCCGCGCCGAGGCGGCGGAGGCAGCCGCACGGGAGGCGGACGCCCGCACCGGGCGGCGGGTGCTCGTCCACGCCTCGGGGTTCCGGCAGTCGCCGTACGCCGACACCCGGCCCCCGGGGGCCGACCCCCGCACCGGGCGGGGTGCGCCACCGGCCCGGCCCCCGGCACCGGCGCTGCCCACCCGCAAGCTGTGGCACGCGAGCCCGGGCAGCTCCGGCCACTAGGGTTGTCCGCGTGGGCGACCACGGGCCACCCACCGGCCGCCGTGCCGCACCACCCGGTCCGGCTCCGAGCACGCCGCACGACACCGCCGCCACCGCACCGAGGAGGGCCACCGTGGCCGACGAGCAGGGCCGTACCCACCGCCCTCCGGCCCCCGGGCTGCGCACGACGGCGGTCCAGCGGGCCCTCGACGAGCTCACCAGCCGCCGCCGTGCCGAGCTCGGCCGGGCGCTGCGGGTCCTCGACCTCGGCGGGGGCACCGGCGGCACGGCCGTCCCGCTGGCCGCGGCCGGGCACGCCATCACCGTCGTCGACCCGAGCCCCGACGCGCTCTTCTCGCTGCGCCGCCGGGCCGACGAGCACGGCGTCGAGGACCGGGTCCGGGCCCTCCAGGGCGACACCGACACCGTGCGGGCCCTCGTCGGCGACGACGCCCCCTTCGACCTCGTCTGCCTCCACGGCACCCTCGAGGTGGTCGAGGACCCGGGCGCCGCCCTCGACGCCGTCGCCGCCCTGCTCGCACCCGGCGGCACCCTGAGCCTCGTCGTCGCCCAGCGCCTCCACGGAGTCCTCGCCCGGGCCCTCGCCGGCGAGTTCGAGCAGGCCCTGGCCGTCCTCGAGCGGCCCGACGGCCGCTGGGGCGAGGACGACCCGTCGCCCCGCCGGTTCGACGAGGGCACCGTCGTCGACCTCCTGCGCGCCCACGGGCTCGTCCCCGTCCGCAGCCGCGGCATCCGCGCCTTCATCGACCTCGTGCCCTCCGGGCTCGTCGAGTCCGAGTCCGACCGGGCCGCCCTCCTCGCCCTCGAGGACGCCGCGAGCCAGGATCCCGCGCACCCGCTGCTCGGAGCCCTCGGCAGCGCGTTGCACGTCCTCGCCACCCGCGGCTGACCCGGGGCTCGAGGTCACGAATGAGCCGTCGCCAGTTCGCGCTCCCGGAGCGGGCCGCCACCCAGCCCCCCGACGACACCGGGTGCACCGTCCTGCACGTCGACATGGACGCCTTCTACGCGTCGGCGACCCTGCTCTCCCACCCCGAGCTCGTCGGCACCCCGGTCGTCATCGGCGGCGGCAACCGCGGCGTCGTCCTCTCCGCGACCTACGAGGCCCGGCGGTTCGGGGTCACCTCGGCGATGCCGATGTCCCGGGCCCGGCGGCTGTGTCCCCAGGCCACGGTGCTGCCCCCTGACCACGACCTGTACGCGCAGATCTCCGCCGGGGTGATGGAGACCTTCCGCTCGGTGACGCCGGTCGTCGAGCCCCTCTCGCTCGACGAGGCCTTCCTCGACGTCTCGGGCGCGCTGCGCCGCCTCGGCAGCCCGGCCACCATCGGGCAGCTCATCCGCGACACCGTCCACGACGAGCAGGGCATCACCTGCTCGGTCGGCGTCGCGCCGAGCAAGTTCGTCGCCAAGCTCGCCTCGAACCTCGCCAAGCCCGACGGCATGGTCGTGGTCCCGCGCGACGAGGTCGTCCCCTTCGTCCAGCAGCTGCCGGTCGCGGCGCTCTGGGGCGTCGGTGACCGCACCGAGGAAGCCCTGGTCCGCCTGGGCCTGCGGACCGTGGCCGACATCGCGCACACCCCGCTCGACACCCTCGTCCGGGCGCTCGGCGAGGCCACCGGCCGCCACCTCCACGAGCTGGCGTGGGGCCGCGACCCCCGCCCCGTGGAGCGGACGCACCGCGAGAAGAGCATCGGCAGCGACACGACCTTCGACGAGGACATCGACGACGCGGCCGCGATCCGCCGGCACCTGCTCGCCCTCAGTGAGCGCACCGCGGCCCGGATGCGCGCCGCCGGCCTCTCCGGCCGCACGGTCACCCTCAAGGTGCGGTTCAGCG
Organism: uncultured Actinomycetota bacterium; assembly: GCA_963772645.1. Classification (GTDB taxonomy): domain Bacteria; phylum Actinomycetota; class Actinomycetes; order Actinomycetales; family Dermatophilaceae; genus DASSQJ01. The sequence continues at coordinate 57,744 of CAVYYD010000015.1, read as the reverse complement.
ACTTCACGACGATCACCCGCTCGACGACGCTGCGCGAGCCGACCGACAGCGGCCGCACCCTGCACGAGGCCGCCGTGCGGCTGCTGGACGCGCTGGGCCTGCAGCGGGCCCGGATCCGGCTCGTCGGGGTCCGCTGCACCGGCCTGACGGACACCGAGGTCACCCCCATCCAGGGGGTCATCGGGGAGCCCGAGCACGGGTGGCGCGACGCCGACCGGGCGGTCGACCGGGCCCGCGCGCGGTTCGGCTCCGGGTCGGTCCGGCCGGCAAGTCTCATCGAAGGTCGTCCTTCCGCTTCCACACGGCCATCTCGCGACCTATCCTGAGGGCTCAGGGACAACAACGGGCCGTCCGTCGGGCGCCCGGGCCGACCACGGGAGGATCCGTGCCCCTCTCAGACCACGAGCAGAAGATGCTCGAACAGATGGAGCAGGCGCTCGCCGCCGAGGACCCCAAGTTCGCCTCGCAGATGCAGGGCCGCTCCCTGGCCTCGATCCAGCACCGACGGTGGATCGTCGGAGTGCTCGGTGTCGTGGCCGGCCTCGGGCTCGTGCTCGTCGGCGTCAACACGACGATGTGGGTCGGTGCCATCGGCTTCGCGGTCATGGTCGGCTCCGCCGTCTACGCCCTCACCCCACCGCGCCGGGCCCGGCTGGCCGCGGTCAAGGCCGACGGCACACCGGGGGACCCGGCGGCCCACCGCAAGAAGGGCCAGCGTTCCTTCATGGACCGTCTGGACGAGCGCTGGGAGCGCCGCGAGAACAACTCGTGACCGGTCCCTTCTCGGGGTGACCCCCATCGGCGCGACCCCGGTCTTCCGACCCGGGCCCCGCCTCAGGTGAGCAGCAGCCCCACGACGTAGAGCACGGCGACGACCACGCCGGCGAGCAGCTCGATCCCGATGCCCTGGGCCACCGCGGCGAGGGCCCCCCTGGTGCGTGCCCAGGCTCGCCCGTGGTCGCGACCGCGGCCCAGCTCGACGAGCCAGATGCCGAGGACGAACCCGAGCACCGCGCCCACGACCGGGACCACGAAGAAGCCCACGACCCCGAGCAGCACGGCGAGGACCAGGGTCGAGGTGCGGACCCCGCGCTCCTTCATCCGGCGGCCGGGCAGCAGGTACTGCGCCCCCTTGCCCACCCCCGCGACGACCACCGCCAGCGCGAACAGGACCCACCCGACGGCGGAGCCGGCGGTCAGCGCGAAGACGAGCATTCCGCCGAGGACGAGAAGGGTCCCGGGAAGGACCGGGACCACGATGCCGACGAGGCCGGCGACGATGAGGAGCGGGGGAAGGACCAGCCAGACGTCGTCGACCGGGTGCTCCACCTCAGTCGGTGGGACCGGTGGGCTCGATGAGCCGCTCGCTCTCGTCGTGGATCTCGGCGACCCCCGCGAGGGCGGGGGTGTGCTCGCGGCCGTGGTGGGCGCAGAAGAGCAGCTCGCCCCCGGCGTGCAGGCGGGCGCGCACGTACGCCTGGGCTCCGCAGCGGTCACAGCGGTCCGCGACGGTCAGGGTGGGTGCCAGTGCGGCGTTCACGTCGGCCTCCTCGGCTCGCTCGGGTCTACTGCCGGTGTAGGTCGCCGGCCCCGGGCGGGTTCGGCGAGCGTTGCAACAGTCAAGCACGCCCTGCGCATTCCATGGTGCAGGGGCGCCCTCCACGAGGTGAGACATGTCGAGATCGTGACCTTTCGGCCGAGGCCGTCGTCCCTTCGGCCCCGCCCGCCCCGCGGTGCGCCTGTCGGGTGAGGTCACACGCTCCGGTTACCCTGCCAGACGTGCCGAGTACCACCGCCAAGAAGACCGCCACGAGCAAGTCGGCCTCCGAGTACACCGCCCACCACCTCCAGGTGCTCGAGGGCCTCGAGGCGGTCCGCAAGCGGCCCGGCATGTACATCGGCTCCACCGACTCGCGCGGCATGATGCACTGCCTCTGGGAGATCATCGACAACGCCGTCGACGAGGCGCTCGGGGGCCACTGCGACCACGTCGAGGTCACCCTGCACCACGACGGTTCGGTCGAGGTCCGCGACGACGGCCGTGGCGTGCCCGTCGACATCGAGCCGCGAACCGGGCTCACCGGCGTCGAGCTGGTCTACACCCGCCTGCACGCCGGCGGGAAGTTCGGCGGGGGCAGCTACACGGCATCGGGGGGCCTGCACGGCGTCGGCGCGTCGGTCGTCAACGCCCTCTCCTCCCGGCTCGACGTCGAGGTCGACCGTGGCGGCAAGACCTACGCGATGAGCTTCCGCCGCGGCGAGCCGGGGGTCTTCTCCGACGTCGCCGGGGCCCAGGGCGCCAAGGACCCCGAGCACCCGTTCACCCCCTACACCCGCAACAGCGAGCTGGAGGTCATCGGCCGCACCCGCAAGGGCGTCACCGGCACCCGGGTGCGCTACTGGGCCGACCGGCAGATCTTCCTCAAGGACGCGTCCTTCGACCTCGAGGGCCTGCTCTCCCGGGCGCGCCAGACCTCCTTCCTCGTTCCCGGGCTGGCCATCGTCGTCCGCGACGAGCGCGGCGAGGAGCCCACCGAGGAGGTCTTCCTCCACGACGGGGGGATCTCGGAGTTCTGCGAGTTCCTCGCGCCCGACCCTCCGGTCACCGACGTGTGGCGGCTCCAGGGGACCGGGACCTTCACCGAGACCGTCCCGGTCCTCGACGGCAAGGGGCACATGACCCCCACCGAGGTCGAGCGCGAGTGCGGGGTCGACATCGCCGTGCGCTGGGGGACCGGCTACGACACCCGGGTCACCTCGTTCGTCAACATCATCGCCACCCCCAAGGGCGGCACCCACCTCGCCGGGTTCGACCAGGCCCTGGTCAAGGTGCTGCGCAGCCAGCTCGCGGCCAACGCGCGGCGGCTCAAGGTCGGCAACGACAAGCTCGAGAAGGACGACGCCCTCGCCGGTCTCACCGCGGTCGTCACCGTGCGCCTCGCCGAGCCGCAGTTCGAGGGCCAGACCAAGGAGGTGCTCGGCACCTCCGCGGTGCGGGCCATCGTCGCCAAGGTGCTCGAGCAGGAGCTCACCGCCCGGCTCACCTCCACGAAGCGGCCGGACAGGCAGCAGGCCGCCGCGGTGCTCGAGAAGGTCACCGCGGAGATGAAGTCGCGGATCAGCGCGCGGGTCCACAAGGAGACCCAGCGCCGCAAGTCCGCCCTGGAGTCCTCGAGCCTGCCGGCCAAGCTCGCCGACTGCCGCAGCAGCGACCCCGACCACACCGAGCTCTTCATCGTCGAGGGCGACAGCGCGCTCGGCACCGCGAAGCTCGCCCGCAGCAGCGACCACCAGGCCCTCCTGCCGATCCGCGGCAAGATCCTCAACGTCCAGAAGGCCTCGGTCACGGACATGCTCGGCAACGCCGAGTGCGCCGCGATCATCCAGGTCATCGGGGCCGGCTCGGGCCGCACCTTCGACCTGGAGTCGGCCCGCTACGGCAAGGTCATCATCATGACCGACGCCGACGTCGACGGCGCCCACATCCGGACCCTGCTGCTCACCCTCTTCTTCCGGTACATGCGCCCGCTGGTCGAGGCCGGGCGGGTCTACGCCGCGGTGCCGCCGCTGCACCGGATCGAGGTGGTCAACCCCGGCAGCAAGGCCAACGAGGTCGTCTACACCTACTCCGAGGCCGAGATGCGCCGCACCATGGCCTCGATCGCCAAGCGGGGCCGCAAGACCAAGCCGATGCAGCGGTACAAGGGCCTCGGCGAGATGGACGCCGACCAGCTCGCCGAGACGACGATGGACCCTCGCCACCGCACCCTGCGCAAGGTGACGCTCTCCGACGTCGAGTCGGCCGCCCGCGTCTTCGAGCTGCTCATGGGCGGCGAGGTCGGGCCCCGCAAGGACTTCATCATCGAGTCCGCCCACGCCCTGGACCGCGAGCGCATCGACGCCTGAGCGGGTGGCCTGGCGCGGGCCCCGCCCGGCGCGGGCTCAGCCCGGTGCCGGCCCGGTCGACTCGCGGACGACGAGCTCGGTGGGGAACACGACCTCCTCGGCGTCGGTGTCCTCGCCGCCGAGCGCGCGCAGCAGCAGCTCCGCGGCCGCGGTGCCCTGACCGGCCACGTCCTGGCGCACCGTGCTGAGCCCGAGCACGCCGGAGAGCACGTAGTCGTCGATGCCGATCACCGAGAGGTCCTCGGGCACCCGCAGGCCGAGCCGGCGGGCGCTCTCCCGGACCCCGATGGCCATCTCGTCGGAGGCGGCGACGACGGCGGTGGGGCGGTCCTCGCCGGCGAGCAGCGCGGTGCTGTCTCGGGCGGCGGCCTCCGCGGTCCAGTCCGAGCCGAGCACCCACTCGGGCCGCACCGCCAGCCCGGCCGCCTCGACCGTGGCGTGGAAGGCCACGAGCCGGTCCTGGGGGGTCTGGAGGTGCGCGACGTTGCCCGGCACGGCACCGACGTAGCCGATCCGCCGGTGGCCGAGGTCGAGCAGGTGCTGCACCGCCGTGCTCATCGCCCTGGCGTCGTCGATCCGCACGCAGGGCCGCCCGGGCACGGGCGAGCCGACGGCGACGAGGGGCAGCCCCAGGCGGTCGACGAGCTCGACCTCCTCCGGGGCCATCGGGATGTTGAGGGTGATCAGCCCGTCGACCCGCTTCCACAGCATGTTCTGGGTGAGCGGGAGCCGGTGGTCGTAGGTGTCGTCCTCGAGGTCGAAGAGGAGGACGTGGTGGCCCCGGGCCCGCAGCGTCTTCTCGATCGAGCTGAGCAGGGTCGCGAAGAACCAGCGGGTGAGGAACGGGGCCACCACCGCAGCGACCCGGGTGCGCCCCGAGGCCAGCGAGGTGGCCGTCGGGGAGGCGACGTAGTGGAGCTCCTCGGCCACCTCGACGACGCGGCGCCGGGTCTCGGGGGAGACGCGGTCGAGGCCGCGCAGCGCCCGTGAGACGGTCGCCACGGAGACACCGGCGACCCGCGCGACGTCGGTGATCGTGCTCATGCCTCCCTCTCCTCCCCGTCGAGGCAGCAGGCGGTCCGACCGGTCCGCCCCCCACCGGGAGGGGCGGACCGGGTCGGCGAGGTCAGCCCTTGAGGCCGCCGGCGAGCAGGCCCCGGACGAAGTAGCGCTGGAGCGCCAGGAACACGATCACCGGGACGATGATCGCGATGAAGGCACCGGCCGACAGCAGGTACCACGCACTGCCCCTGGTCCCGGACAGCTGCGCGATCGCCACCGTGATCGGTGCCACGTCGCGGGTGCCGCCGAGGAAGACGAGCGAGACGAGGAGGTCGTTCCAGACCCAGAGGAACTGGAAGATGCCGAACGCCGCGATCGCCGGGGTGAGCAGGGGGAGGAGGATGCGGAAGAAGATCGTCACGTGGCCGGCGCCGTCGACCCGCGCCGCCTCCATCAGCTCGCCGGGCAGCTCCCGCATGAAGTTGTGGATGAGGAAGGTGGCCAGCGGCAGGGCGAAGATCGTGTGCGAGAGCCAGACGCTCCAGTACGACGCCCCGATGTGCAGGGTGTTGACGTAGATGTCGAGCAGCGGGATGAGCGCGACCTGGAGCGGCACGATCTGGAGGGCGAAGACGGCGACGAAGAGCGCGTCACGGCCCGGGAAGGGCATCCACGCGAAGGCGTACGCCGCCAGCGAGGCCAGGAAGATCGGCAGGATGACCGCCGGGAGGGTGATGACGACGGTGTTGATGAAGTACCCGCCGAGCCCGCCGGAGCCGGTGAGCGCCTGCTGGTAGTTGCTCAGCGTGTAGTCGCCGGGGTGGGTGAACGAGGTCCACCAGCCCGACTTGTTGATGTCGATCGGGGTGCGGAAGGAGGTGACCAGCAGGCCGATGGTCGGCACGGTCCACAGGACCGCGATGACGACCGCGACGACGCTGGCCCACGGCGAGGTGATCGCCGAGGCGGCCTGGCCGGTCGCGGACCGGCGGCGACGCTTGCGGGGCTGCTCGGTGGTCTCCTCCATGTCCTCTGAGACGTTCTCCGGCATGGCGGTGGGCTCGAGGGTGCTCACGGCTCAGGCCTCCTTCCGCATCTGGATGACGTTGTAGGCGACGATCGGGATGACGAGGATGAAGAGCAGCACGGCGAGCGCGGCACCGAGGCCGGGCGCGTTGTACCGGAAGCTCTGGTTGTAGAACTCGTTGGCCACCACGGAGGTGTTGAACTGGCCCCCGGTCATCGTCCGGACGATGTCGAAGACCTTGAGCGTGCCGATGCCGATCGTCGTGAGGACGACGACGAGGGCCGAGCGGATGCTCGGCAGGGTGATGAAGCGGAACATCTTGAAGCCCTGGACGCCGTCGAGCTTGGCCGCCTCGATGATGTCGTCGGGGATCGCCTTGATGGCCGCGGACAGCACGGTCATCGCGAACCCGGCCTGGATCCAGATCATGACGATGATGAGCATGAAGGTGTTGCGCGGGGCGTCGATGATGAACTGCTGGGTCTGCAGCCCGATCGACTTGAGGAAGGCGTTGAGGATGCCGATCTGGTCGATCGAGGTCGGCTTGTACTGGTAGACGAACTTCCAGATGATGCTCGCGCCGACCATCGAGATGGCCATCGGCAGGAAGATCAGGGCCTTGGCGACGGCCTCGCCCTTGGCCCGGTCGATGAGGATGGCGTAGAGCAGCCCGATGGCCGTGGCGAAGACCGGGACGAGGACGACCCACAGGGCCGTGTTGCGCAGCACCGTGAGCAGCTCGGACTGGGTGAACATCTGGACGTAGTTGTCCATCGACCACCCCCCGGAGCCCGAGCGTCCCTTGAGGGACTGCAGGATGGTGAGGATCGCGGGGTAGACGAGCCCGACGGCGACGAAGAAGACCGCGGGCAGGACGAAGAGGGCGCCCTGGACCTTCTCGCCGCCGCGGCCCTTGAAGAGCGAGGCGAGGAAGAGGATCAGGCCGAAGATCGCGCCGAAGACCACGACGGCGAAGAACATGAGGAAGAACTTGCCCCAGATGCTCTCTGCACGCAGCAGGGGCTCGGGGATGGCGGCGGCCACGCCGCCGAACACGCTGGACACCATTGTCTCGACCTCCGTGGGTCTGGCGGGGAGAAGGAGGAGACGGGGCGGGGCGGAGCGTTCCGCCCCACCCCGTCTCGGGTGGACCTAGGTCAGGACTTCGGCCAGGACTGCTCGATGTAGTCGAGCACTTCCTTGTCGCTCGCGCCGGTGATCCAGTCGGTCATGCCCTTCCAGAAGGTGCCCGCACCGACGGCACCCGGCATCAGGTCGGAACCGTCGAAGCGGAAGACCGCGTTCGGGTCCTGCAGCTGCTGCGCGGAGAGCTTGTCGATCGGGGTCTTCAGCTTGTTGATGTCCAGGCCCTTGTTGGCCGACAGCCAGCCACCGGCAGCCGGGGTCGTCTCGGCCTTGAGGTTCGCCCAGGTGTCCGAGGACAGGAAGGTCTGGAACGCCTGGACCTCGGGACGGTCGGAGAACGCCGCCACGAACTCGCCACCACCGAGGACGGGGTGGGTGCTCGCGTCCTTGGCCGGGAAGTAGAAGGCCCAGACGTCGCCGTCCTCGGCGACCTTGGTGCCCGCGGGCCAGTTGGCCGCGTAGAACGAGGCCTGGCGGTGCATGAAGCAGGTGCCGTCGAGGATCGGCAGGCCCGCGTCCTGGAACGCGGTCGAGGCGATGGTCTTGACGTTGCCGAGGCCCCCGTTGACGTACTTGTCGTTCTTGAGGATGGCGCCGACCTTGGCCATCGCCTCCTGGACCGACGGGTCGTTGAACGGGATCTTGTGGGTCACCCACTTGTCGTAGGTGTCCGGACCGGCGAAGCGCAGCATCGCGTCCTCCATCCAGTCCGTGGCCGGCCACCCGGTCGCGTCACCGGACTCGATGCCCGCACACCACGGCTTGGTCGTGCCGTCGTTGTGGTCGGTGGCGATCTTGTCGGTGAGGGCCATCATCTCGTCCCAGGTCTTGGGGACCTGGTAGCCGTTGTCGGAGAACTGCTTCGGGGAGTACCAGACGAAGGACTTGACGTTGGCGCCGAGCGGGGCGGCGTAGAAGGTGCCGTCGACGGTGCCGTAGGCCTTCCAGTCCTTGCCGAACCACTTGTCGACGTTCGCCGCGACCTGGTCCGGGGCCGGCTTGACCTTCCCGGTGGCGACCATGGTCTGGAGCAGCCCGGGCTGCGGCAGGTACGCGATGTCGGGGGCGTTGCCACCCTTGACGCGGACCGGCAGCTGGGCCTCGAACTCCTTGGAGCCCTCGTACTTGACCGTGATGCCGGTGCAGTCCTCGAACGGCTTGTAGGAGTCGATCTGGGACTGGTCCTCCGGCGCGGTGATCGAGGTGTAGACCGAGACCTCCTTGCCCTTGAGGTCGCCGAACGCGGTGTACGGCGCACAGTCGATGCTGGACGCCGACGTCTCGCCGCCACCGCCCCCGCTGCCGCCCCCGTTCGAGCTGCACGCCGTCGCGGTGAGGGCCACCGCGACGACTCCGGTCAGCGCCGCGACGCGCCGCTTTGAGTGATGGGCCATTGCCCGCCTCCATTTCACTGGGTCGCACCGAGACCGGAGCCTCGGCGATGAGGGGAACCGGACCCAACGTAAAAGCGCTTACACAGGGAGCGCAACGGTCCGTCGCACGCGTCGCGGTAACGATTGAGTAACACGAGCGAAACGACGGGGCCGCACCGGAGCGGAGTCCCGGGTGGGGCCGCCGTCGCGCACACCGGTGTTCGCGCTGCCGTCGGCTCGGGGCCGGCACCCGGAGGCGCCGGGCCCGCGGGCCTCAGCGCCCCCGCGGTGGGGCGCCGATCCCCGCGACGACGGCGGGGAAGGCGGTGCCGGAGCCGTCCCGCCTGCCGGTCGGCGGGGGCAGCTCGAGGGCCACCCCTCCGGTGCCGGACGCGCGGGCCGGGACCGCCCCGACCCAGGCGAGGACGAGGGCGTCCTCGCCGCGCAGGAAGCGGTGGGCGCGGACCCCGCCGGTGGCCCGACCCTTCGCCGGGTACTCGGCGTACGGCGCCACCTTGAGCGAGCCGGGCTGGGTGCCCGGGAGCGCGTCGGAGGAGCCGGAGGAGGTGACGACGACGTTCTCCACGGACGGGTCGACCGCCCCGAAGAACACCACGGAGGCCTTCGGTGCCAGCCGGATGCCGGCCATCCCGCCCGCCGCGCGCCCCTGGGGCCGGACCGCCGAGGCGGGGAAGCGGAGCAGCTGGGCGTCGCTGGTGACGAAGACGAGGTCCTCGTCGCCGTCGACGAGGGCGGCGGCGCCGACGACGGTGTCGCCGTCCTTGAGCGCGATGACCTCCCAGTCGGACCGGGCGTGGTGGTCGGGGATGACCCGCTTGACGACGCCCTGGGCGGTGCCCAGCGCCACGCCGGGGCCGTCCTCGTGCAGCGGCACGATCGTCAGCGGCTCCTCGCCGCGGGGCAGGTCGACGAAGACGGCGAGCGGGGCACCGCCGGAGAGGCCGGGGGCCCCGCCGAGCGGGGGCAGCGCGGGCAGCTCGAGAGCCGACATCCGCACCATCCGCCCGCGCGAGGTGACCAGGGCGAACTCGCCCCGTGCGCTCGTGCGGACCGCGCCGACGACGGCGTCGTGCCGGCTGCGCGGACCGTCGGCCGGCACCGGGTCGCCGGTGGACGTGCGGGCCAGGAGCCCGGTGGAGGACAGCAGGACCCAGCACGGGTCGTCGGCCACCTCGAGCGGCGTCGGCTGGGTGGCCGCGGTGCCGGCGGACTCGAGCAGGACGGTGCGGCGTGGGGTGCCGTGGGCCTTGGCGACGTCGGCGAGCTCGTGGGAGACGGTGCGGCGAAGCAGCTTCTCGTCGGCGAGGATCGCCTCGAGCTCCTCGATCTGGCGGCGGAGGTCGTCGCGCTCGGCCTCGAGCTCGATCCGGGAGAACCGGGTGAGGCGGCGCAGCTGGAGCTCGAGGATGTAGTCGGCCTGGGTGCCGTCGAGGTCGAACACCGAGATGAGCCGGGCCTTCGCGGTGGCCGCGTCGTCGCTGGCACGGATGAGCTGGATCACCTCGTCGATGTCGAGGATCGCGATGAGCAGGCCCTCGACGAGGTGGAGGCGGTCCCGTCGCCGGCCGAGCCGGTACTCGGTGCGCCGGCGGACGACGCCGATCCGGAACTCGACGTAGGTGCGCAGCAGGTCCTTCAGGCCCATGGTCCGCGGCTGGCCGTCGACGAGCGCGACGTTGTTGATGCCGAAGGAGTCCTCCATCGGCGTGTGCTTGTACAGCTGCTCGAGGACGGCGTCGGGGTTGAAGCCGTTCTTGACCTCGAACACCAGGCGCAGGCCGTGCTTGCGGTCGGTGAGGTCCTTGACGTCGGAGATGCCCTGGAGCTTCTTGGACTGCACGAGCGTCTTGACCCGGTCGATGACCTTCTCGGGGCCGATGAGGTAGGGCAGCTCGGTGACGACGATGCCCATCCGTCGCGGGGTGAGCTTCTCCACCCGCGCGGTGGCCCGGGTCCGGAAGCTCCCGCGCCCGGTGAGGTAGGCGTCGCGGATGCCCTCGAGCCCGATGATCCGCCCGCCCCCGGGCAGGTCCGGGCCGGGGACGAACCTCATGAGGTCGTCGAGGCTGCAGTCGGGGTGGTCGACGAGGTGGCGTGCGGCCCCGATGACCTCGACGAGGTTGTGCGGTGGCATGTTCGTCGCCATCCCGACGGCGATGCCGCTCGAGCCGTTGACGAGCAGGTTGGGGAAGGCGGCGGGGAGCACCCCGGGCTGGGTCATCGAGTCGTCGTAGTTGGGGACGAAGTCGACCGTCTCCTCGTCGAGCCCGGTGACCATGAGCAGGGCTGCCGGGGCCATCCGGGCCTCGGTGTACCGGGAGGCCGCGGGTCCGTCGTCGAGCGAGCCGAAGTTGCCGTGGCCGTCGACGAGCGGGAGCCGCATCGTGAACGGCTGGGCGAGCCGGACGAGGGCGTCGTAGATCGCCTGGTCGCCGTGCGGGTGGTACTTGCCCATCACCTCGCCGACGACCCGGCTGGACTTCACGTGCGGGCGGTCCGGGCGCAGCCCGAGCTCGGACATCCCGTAGAGGATCCGCCGCTGGACCGGCTTGAGCCCGTCCCGGGCGTCGGGCAGCGCCCGGGAGTAGATGACGCTGTAGGAGTACTCGAGGAACGCCGAGCGCATCTCCTCCTCGACGTCGATGTCGACGACCCGCCCGAGGTCGTCCTCGGGGGGCGGCGGGCTCGTGCGGGTGGCCATGGGGGAGGTGCTCTTCCGGTGCTGGGGGTCGGTGCCGCGGCTGGTCCGCGGCGGGTCTGCGTCCCATCCTCACAAACGTCAGGGGCCGCCCCGCCACGACACTCCGAACCGCCCCTCGTGGACGACGTCGCCGAGCGGCCGGCGGGGCCGGGTGCCGGCCGACCCGGTGGTCCGCTCCGCCTCGTGGCCGAGCGCGACCACCCCGACGAGCCGGCGGTCGCCCGGGATGCCGAGGGCCCGCTTGACGGCGTCGTGGTGCTCGCCGGGGACGCCGAAGAAGAGGGCCCCCAGTCCGGCGTCCTGCGCGCCGAGGAGCATCACCATCGCGGCCATCGCGACGTCGGTGTCCCAGTAGGGGACCGGCCAGTGCTCGAGGGAGCGGTCGGTCCAGCCCTTGTCCGGCTCGGCGTAGCGGTCCAGGTAGGCCCGCGGGTCCGAGCAGCAGACGACGAGCGCGGGGGCGGCGGACACCCCGCGCCACCAGGCGTCGCGCGGGCCGGGCCCGGAGGCGGCCGCCCAGAACGCGTCCCGGTCACCGGCCCGCAGCAGGGCGACGAAGTCCCAGCCCTGGCTGAACCCCGCGCTCGGGGCCCGCACCGCGAGGGCGAGCAGGCCGCGCACGGTCGCCGGGTCGACCGGCCGGTCGCCGTCGAAACGCCGCACCATCCGCCGCCCCCGCACCAGCGCTTCGAAGTCCATCCGGAGATCATGCCCGAGCCGGGCCGGGCCACCGGCGGGACCCAGCCCCGCGCGGGGGCGGTCAGGTGGCAGGATGAGCCGCATGGAGGAGGAGGCCGCGCTTCCCCCGGGCTACCCCGTGGAGTGGGAGGCCGACGTCGTCCTGCGGGACGGCACCGTCGCGCACGTCCGCCCGATCCGACCCGGCGACGCCGACGGCCTGCGCCGTTTCCACGCGGGACAGTCCGACGAGTCGATCTATCTGCGCTTCTTCGCGCCGCTGCGGGTGCTCAGCGACGCCGACGTCCACCGGTTCACCCACGTCGACTACAGCGACCGGGTGGCCCTCGTCGCGACGATGCGCGAGGACATCGTCGGGATCGGGCGCTACGACCGGATCGACGCGCACAGCGCCGAGGTGGCCTTCAACATCAGCGACCACTACCAGGGCAAGGGCATCGGGTCGGTGCTCCTCGAGCACCTCGCCGCGATCGCCCAGGAGGTCGGGCTCACCCGGTTCACCGCCGAGGTCCTGCCGCAGAACCGCAAGATGCTCGCCGTCTTCTCCGACGCCGGCTACGAGGTGAGCCGCCGGATCGAGGACGGCGTCGTCGAGGTCGGCTTCGACATCGAGCCCACCGACCGGTCCAAGGCGGTGGCGATGTCGCGCGAGCACCGCGCCGAGTCGCGGAGCATGCACGCCCTGCTCCACCCCCGCAGCGTCGCGGTCGTCGGCGCCAGCCGGCGCGAGGAGGCGATCGGCTCCCAGCTGCTCGAACGGCTCCTCGACGCCGGGTTCACCGGGGAGATCCACCTGGTCAACCCCCACGTCAAGCGGCTCCGGCGGCGCCCGGTGCACGCCTCGGTGTCCGAGGTGCCGGGCCAGGTCGACCTCGCGGTGGTCGCGGTCCCGGCCGACGCGGTGCTCGACGTCGTCGACGAGTGCGCCGAGGCGGGCGTCAAGGCGCTGCTCGTCGTCTCCTCCGGCTTCGCCGAGGAGAGCCCGGCGGGGGCCGCGCTCCAGGGCGAGCTGGTCCGGCGGGCCCGGGGGGCGGGGATGCGGGTGGTGGGACCCAACTCGTTCGGGATCATCAACAACGACCCTCAGGTCCACCTCAACGCCTCGCTGGCCCCGACCCTCCCGCCGCTCGGCCGGCTCGGGCTGTTCGCCCAGTCGGGCGCGCTCGGCATCGCCGTCCTGGCCTCGGCGGCCCGCCGCAACCTCGGCATCTCGACCTTCGGGTCGGCCGGCAACCGGGTCGACGTCTCCGGAAACGACTTCATGCAGTACTGGATCGACGACGACGCGACCGACGCGGTGGGGCTCTACCTGGAGTCGATGGGCAACCCGCGCAAGTTCTCGCGGATCGCCCGCAACCTCGCCCTCATCAAGCCGGTGATCGTCGTCAAGTCCGGGGTGTCCCGGTTCGGCGTCCCGCCCGGGCACCGGGTGCGCGAGACCAAGGCCCGGCCCGAGGTCTTCTCCGCGATGCTCAAGCAGGCCGGCGTCATCCGGGTCGAGAACGTCCACCAGCTCTTCGACATCGCCCAGCTCGTCGTCCACCAGCCGCTGCCCCGGGGGGAGCGCGTCGCCGTCGTCGGCAACTCGGCCGCGCTGGGCACGCTGACCGCCGACGCGTGCACGAGCTGGGGCCTCGAGGTCACCCACGGCCCGACCTGCCTGCGCAGCGAGGCGACGGCCGAGGAGTTCCGGGCGGCCCTGGCCCGTGCCTTCGCGGCCGAGGACGTCGACTCGGTGCTCACCTGCTTCATCCCCCCGCTGGTCACCGACGACGAGGACGTCGCGGCCGCGGTCCGCGAGGTGGCGGCCACCGCCGACAAGCCGTGCGTCGCGACCTTCCTCGGGATGCGCGGCGTCGACGACGGCCACGCGACGGTGCGCGGCACCGGCGGCGAGACCCGGGCCATCCCCGTCTACACCACGCCGGAGGACGCCGTGCGGGCGCTCGCGGCGGCCACCCGCTACGGGCAGTGGCGCTCCCGCGACCACGGCACCCCGGTGGCGCCGCCCGGCATCAACCGGCGGATCGCCGAGGACGTCGTCGAGACCGTGCTCTCGGTGAGCCCCCGCGGCCGCCGGCTGGCCCACGACGAGGCGGCGGCGCTGCTCGCGGCGTACGGCATCGAGGTGTGGGGACAGCAGGAGGTCGACTCCGCCGACGACGCCGTGGCGGCGGCCGAGACCCTCGGCTTCCCGGTCGTCCTGAAGTCGGTCGCGCCGATGATGCGCCACCAGAGCGGGATGAGCGGGGTGCGGGTCGACCTCGCCGACGAGACTGCGCTGCGCGGGGCCTGGGCCTCGCTCAGCGACCGGCTCGCCCCGCTGCGGGCCGACCGCTTCGTCGTCCAGAAGATGGCGACGACCGGCGTGGCCTGCGTCGTCACCTCCGACGAGGACCCGCTCTTCGGGCCGGTCATCGGCTTCTCGGTCGCCGGGCTGCCGACCGAGCTCCTCGGGGACATCGCCTACCGCATCCCGCCGCTGACCGACGTCACCGTCTCCGAGCTCATCTCGTCGGTGAAGGCGGCGCCGGTGCTGCACGGCTACCGCGGGCAGACGCCGGTGCACCGGGCCGCCCTCGCCGACCTCATCGCCCGGGTCTCGGTGCTCGCCGACGACCTGCCCGAGGTCGCCTCGCTCGTCCTGAACCCGGTGAACGCCCACCCCGGCGGGGTCGAGGTCCTCGGCGCCGAGGTCGTGCTCGCGCCGGCCCCGCGCCGCATCGACCCCGGGCGCCGCTCCCTGACCTGACCCCCGCCACCGGCGGCGCGGCACAATGGGCGCATGACCAGTGCCCACCACGCCCCCGTGCTGCCCGCGGACCTCACCGCCGCGATCGACCGGGCCGGCTACTACCCGGCGCTCGTCGCCGACGTCGTCTCGGCCGCGCTCGTGGGGGAGCGGATCGACAACCACCTCGTCCACGTCGAGACGACCTTCGACCGCGACGTCGTGCGCCGGCACATCACGGTGCTCGTCCTCACCCCGTCCCGCCTTCTCATCGCCCACCTCGACGACCACGCCGACGAGCCCCCGGCCCCGCAGGACGTCGCGACCGCCACGACCGAGTCGATCCCGCTCTCGGCGGTCAAGGGCGTCATGCTCACCCACGTCGTCGAGGACCCCGAGCACTACGTCCCGGGGAGCCTGGGCCGGGAGCTCACCCTGACCCTCGGCTGGGGGACGGTGGCCCGCCTCGACCTCGTGCCCGCGACGTGCGGTGACCCCGAGTGCGACGCCGACCACGGCTACGAGGGCACGGTCACCGGCGACGACATCGCGCTGCGCATCGCCGCGGCGGCGGACGGCGAGGACGCCCTCGCCGGGGCACTGTCGTTCGCCCGCGACCTCAGCGCGGCCATCGGCCAGGGCTGAGCGGATGCCGCCACCCGCGCCGGTCCCGCCCTCGCCGCTGGGGTCCGGGCCGTCGCTCGCCGACGTCCTGCCGTCGGTGGCCCGCACGGTCGGCGTCCCCTGGCCGGTGCTGCCCGGGCGGCACGACCTCGCGCTCCCGCCGGCCCCCCGCGCCGTCGTCGTCCTCGTCGACGGGCTCGGCCACGACCTGCTCGTCCGCCGTGCCGGCCACGCCCCGTGGCTTCGTTCGCTGCTGTCGACGACGCTGCGGGTGCCGGCCGGGTTCCCGTCGACCACCGCGACGTCGGTCGCGAGCTTCGGTACCGGCCTCGCGGCGGGCGCCCACGGCCTGGTCGGCTACGAGGCGCTGGTTCCCGAGACCGGGGCCATGCTCAACGAGCTGTCGTGGGAGGGCGGGCCCGACCCCCGGCGGTGGCAGCCGCACGACACCGTCTTCGAGGTGGCCGAGCGCAGCGGGGTCGAGGTCACCCGGGTCGGGCCGGCGTACTTCGACGGCTCGGGCCTGACCAACGCGGTGGCCCGGGGCGGCCGGTTCGTCGCGGCCGGCCCGCTCGCCGAGCGGGTGGATGCGACGCTCGCCGCCGCCCGCCGCACCCCTCGCGCGCTGGTCCACCTCTACTGGGAGGACCTCGACAAGGTCGGGCACGCCGAGGGCCCGCAGTCCTGGCAGTGGGGCGACGCGCTCGAGACCATCGACCGCGAGCTGGCACGGCTCGCGGCGTCCCTCCCCGCGGACTGCTCGCTCACCGTCACCGCGGACCACGGGATGGTCGAGTCGCCGATGGCCGACCGGCTCGACGTCGCCGACGACGCCCGCCTCACCGCGGGCGTGCGGTGGGTGAGCCTGGAGGCCCGGGCGCCGCAGGTCCACGTCGAGGACGGCGCGGCCGCCGACGTGCTCGCGGCGTGGACCGAGGTGCTGGGGGAGCGGGCCGACGTGCTGACCCGCGACGCGGCGGTCGCCGCGGGATGGTTCGGCCCGGTGCGCCCCGAGGTGCTGCCCCGGATCGGCGACCTCGTCGTCGCGATGCGCGACCGGTACGCGGTGGTCGACTCGCGGCGTGCGTCCCCCCAGCTGCTGGCCCTGGTCGGGCTGCACGGCTCGCTGAGCGACGCGGAGGTCGCCGTCCCCGTGGTCCACGCGCCCGCGCGCGCCGTCGCCTAGGGTGTCGGCTCGTGGCGGAGCTGGTCTTCTTCTCGGGAACGATGGACTGCGGCAAGTCCACCCTTGCCCTCCAGATCGACCACAACCATCGGGCCCGGGGCCAGGAGGGGCTGATCTTCACCAAGCTCGACCGGGCCGGCGCGGCGGTGCTGTCCTCCCGGCTCGGCCTGGCGACCGAGGCCATCGAGGTGCACGACGGCCTCGACCTGTGGGAGGTGGCGGTCGGCTGCCTCACCGCCGGGGCCCGCGTCGACTACGTCATCTGTGACGAGGCGCAGTTCTACACCCCGCTCCAGGTGGAGCAGCTCGCCCGGATCGTCGACGAGATGGAGGTCGAGGTCACTGCCTTCGGCATCACCGCCGACTTCCGCACCGAGCTGTTTCCCGGCTCGCGGCGGCTCATCGAGCTCGCCGACCGGGTCGAGCTGCTGCAGGTGGAGGCGCTGTGCTGGTGTGGGCGACGGGCGACCCACAACGCTCGGGTGGTCGACGGCGTCATGGTCGTCCAGGGCGAGCAGGTCGTCGTCGGCGACACCGGCACCGCGAGCCGGGGGGTCGTGGAGTACGAGGTGCTCTGCCGGCGGCACTACATGCGCCGGATGAACTCGCACGCCGCCCGGGCGTCGTCGCCGACCCCGGACACCCTCCCGTTCGACCTCGCGGCCTGCCCGCTGCCGCGCCGCGACTGAGGCCGGGCGGCCGGCGCTCAGGCCGGCCCGGAGCCCTTCGTGCCGAAGACGATGTCGTCCCAGCTGGGGACGCTGGGACGGCCCCGGCGCCCCGGGGCGCTGCGACGCTGCGGCCCGGCGGGCTCGTCGTCGACCCGGTGGCCGACCGGCTCCACGGACCGGACCGGCTCGGCGGGCTCGCCGCCTCTCCGGCTCTGCCGCCTCCTCCGGCTCGGGCGCCGTGGGCGAGGGACGGTCGAGCCGGACGTCGGCGGGGTGCTCGCCGTGGGCCGGCGGCGGGGGCGGGAGCTGGGACGGGTCGATGGCGAGCTCCTCGAGCGGCAGGGCGTCGGGCCGGGGCAGGTCCTCGCCGGGGGTGTGCGCCGGCGACGGGCGGCGCCGCCCACGGCGGCCGCGGTTGCTGTGCTCACGCATCGCCGCCATGAGGTCGATCGGCTCGTGGGCCTCGCGGGCCCGCGCCCGGAGGCGCTCGATGCCGCCGTCGGCGTCCACGTCGTAGACGTCGAGCCCCTCGCCCGGGGGAGCGCGGTGCGGGGCCGGGATGACGCCCGAGGAGGTGTCCTCGCTGAGCCAGCGGGCCTCGTCGTCGGCGGGAGTGACCGACCCCGCGAGGGGCTCGTAGGCCCAGGTGGCGGTGCGCCGGCGGCCACCGGCCGCGAAGGTCATCGTCAGGTGCCAGATGCCGTCCTCGTCGCGGGCCGAGTCCCACTCGACCCCGTCGCGCTCGACCCCGCGCCCACGGAGCCGCTCGGCGACGCGCTCCTCGAGGGTCACCGGCGACGAGCCGCGCGACCCGACCGCGCAGACCCGGGCCCGGCCGGCGACGTGCTCGCGCTCGGCGAGGATCGGGCCCTCGAACTTGCGCACCTTCTCGATGCTCCACCCGGCGCGGTCGGCGACCTCCTCGGCGGAGAGCCCGCGCCGGACGAGCGCCTGGACGTCGCGTGGGCGCATCCCGCCCTCCATCTCGATCTGCAGCTGGCCGAGCCGGGGCCGGTCGCGGCGGGCCGCGGCCCGCAGCGGCTCGTCGAGGGGGAGGCGGTACCGCGAGCCGTCGGCGTCCGCGAGCAGGAGGTGCTGACCGGTGTCGTCGACGCCGATGAGGCGAAGATCGTCCATGTCGGGCTCCCGGGTGTGCTCGTCGTCCTCCCTGACGATGCCACCGGCCGGCGTCCGAAGCGTGGAGCCCACGCCGGGGGCGCGCCGATTGGCCGGATACCGTGGGCGCCATGACCGACCCGTCCGGTGACCTCGCGCCCTACGACTGCGTCCTCCTCGGCTCCTTCGGTGGCCCCGAGTCCGAGGAGGAGGTCGTCCCCTTCCTGCGCCGGGTCACCGCCGGGCGCGACATCCCCGAGGAACGGCTGCGGGTCGTCGGCGAGCACTACTTCGCGCGCGGCGGCCGGAGCCCGATCAACGAGATCAACCGCGGCCTGCTGGCCCGGCTGCGCGCCGAGCTGGACCGGCGCGGCGTCGAGGTCCCCGTGCTGTGGGGCAACCGCAACTCCGAGCCGTTCTTCGCCGCCGCGGTGCAGGAGGCCCTCGACCTCGGGGCCACCCGGGTCCTCACCCTCCTGACCAGCGCGTACTCCTCGTACTCCTCGTGCCGACAGTACCGGGAGGACCTCGCCGCCGCGGTCGCCGAGGTCGGGCCCGCGGCCGACGGGCTCGTCGTCGACAAGGTCCGCCCGTACTTCTCCCACCCGGGTCTCGGCACCGCCTGGGCCCGAGCCCTGGTCGAGGCCCTCCGCGGCCTGGACGACCCGTCGACGGCCCGGCTGCTGTTCGTCACCCACTCGGTGCCGACGGCCATGGACGAGACGTCGGGCCCGGGCGACGGCGATGGCCACCTCTACGCCGACCAGCACCAGCGACTGGTGCGGCGCCTCGTCGACGAGGCCAACGCCGCCCTCGGCACCGACCTGGTCGGCGAGCTCGTGTTCTGCTCCCGCTCCGGGCCGCCGCAGCAGCCGTGGCTCGAGCCGGACGTCAACGACCGGATCGAGGAGCTCGCCGCCGAGGGCGACGGGCCCCTCGTCGTCGCCCCGATCGGCTTCGTCTCCGACCACATGGAGGTCGTCCAGGACCTCGACACCGAGGCCGCCGCCACCGCCGCCCGGGTCGGCCTGCCCTTCGTCCGGGTCGCGACCCCGAGCGACGACGAGGCGTTCGTGGCAGGCCTCGTCGACCTGCTCCTCGAGCGCGCCGCCGAGGCCCGGGGCGAGGTGGTCGTCCCCGATGCCTGGCTGCCCGGCGACGTCCGTCCCTCGGTCTGTGCCCCCGGGTGCTGCCCCAACCTGCGCGCCGCCAAGCCCGCCCTCTGCGGCAGCGACCCGTGGTGACGCCCGGCGCCACCGACGACCCCGCCCTGCCGGAGGGCACCGACCCCGCCGCCCTCGAGTCCGTGGCCTGCGAGGTGGCCCGGCTCGCGGGCCGGCTCGTCGTTCAGGAGCGCCCGCGCCGGCTCGAGGTGGCGGCGAAGTCGACGCGCACCGACGTCGTGACCGAGATGGACCAGCGCAGCCAGGAGCTCATCCTCGGCGCCCTCGCCGAACGGCGTCCGGACGACGCCGTGCTCGGGGAGGAGGAGGGCGGACGGACCGGCTCCTCCGGGGTGACCTGGGTGGTCGACCCCATCGACGGGACGGTCAACTACCTCTACGGCATCCCCCGCTTCTCGGTCTCGATCGCGGCGGTCGTCGGCGACCCGTCCGTCCCGGGGGGATGGCGGCCGGTCGCCGGCGCCGTGCTCGAGCCGGTGTCGGGCGAGCTGTTCCACGCCCGGCTCGGCGGGGGCGCCCGGCTCACCACCGACGCCGGCGTGCAGCCGCTGCGGGCGTCCGCGGAGACCGATCTCGGCCTGGCCCTGGTCGCCACCGGTTTCGGCTACGCCCGCGCACTGCGCGAGCGGCAGGCCCGGGCGCTCGTGGAGGTCATCGGCCGGGTGCGCGACATCCGCCGCCAGGGCAGTGCGGCCCTCGACCTCTGTGACGTCGCCCGGGGCCGGCTCGACGGCTACTGGGAGACCGGGCTCAACGCCTGGGACCGCGCGGCCGGCGAGCTCGTCGCCACCGAGGCCGGTGCGCTCGTCGGCGGGCCGCTCGACGCGACCGCCACCGCCGAGCTCACCTGGGCCGCCGCGCCGGGGGTCGCCGACGAGCTCTCGGCGCTCGTCCGGGGGGTCACGACGCGCCACGTCACCGCCGGCGGCTGACCCGGTCACCGGCGCCGTCCATCCGTGGGCTGGACCCGCGTGGCAGACCCGGGGGGCCATGGTGCACAATCTGCGGCGCACCGTGACGACGTGGGCACAAACAGCAGGCTCCGTGCGTTGACTGGGCCGAGCTGACCGACGAAGGGTGGACGACCACGATGGCGACCGACTACGACGCACCGCGCAAGACCGACGACGAGATCTCCGAGGACTCCATCGAGGAGCTCAAGAACCGTCGCGTCGACAAGCGCGCCTCGAGTGTCGACGTCGACGAGACCGAGCAGGCCGAGGGCTTCGAGCTGCCCGGCGCGGACCTCTCCGGCGAGGAGCTGTCGGTCCGGGTCCTGCCGCGCCAGGCCGACGAGTTCACCTGTTCCCGCTGCTTCCTCGTGCACCACCGCAGCCAGCTGGCGAGCGAGAAGAACGGCGTCCTCGTCTGCCGGGAGTGCGCGGCCTGAGTGCTGGTGGCTCCCCGGTGACTCCCGCCCGCGTCCCGGTCACCGTCCGGCTCCTCCACCCCGACGCGGTCGTGCCGCGCTACAGCACCGACGGCGATGCCGGGGCCGACCTCTCCAGCGTCGCCGAGGTCACCCTCGCGCCCGGTGAGCGGGCCCTGGTCCCGACCGGCATCGCACTGGCCCTCCCGCCCGGGACGGTGGGCCTGGTCCACCCCCGCTCCGGTCTGGCGGCGCGGCACGGCATCGGCATCGTCAACGCACCCGGCACCGTCGACTCCGGCTACCGCGGCGAGGTCCTCGTCAACCTCGTCAACCTCGACCCGGACGCGGCGTTCACCGTGCGGGTCGGTGACCGCATCGCCCAGCTCGTCGTCCAGGAGTACCTGCACGCCGACTTCGCCGTGGCGGATTCGCTTCCGGAGAGCGCCCGGGGCGACACTGGACACGGGTCGACCGGGGGATTCGCCGCCGCGGCCGCCCCGCAGACCCCCTCGCCCACCCGACTCCCGAGGACCGCAGCCCAGTGAGCATCTTCCGCAGGAACAAGGCCGGCAAGGGCGCCGAGCAGGCGCCCGAGGACGCCGTCGTGGCCGGGGCCACCGAGGACCTCGAGGAGGCCGAGGGCCTGGAGGGGGCCGAGCGCCTCGAGCCCGGGGCCGACGAGGAGCGCGACGGATCCGAGGCCGGTGCCGATGAGGCGGTCGCCCGCGACGCGGGGCCGTTCGACGAGTCGGAGGTCGAGGGGCGCGAGGACCGCGTCGACCTCGGCGCCCTGTGGGTCCGGCCGGTTCCCGGGATGGAGCTGCGCCTCGAGGTCGACCAGCAGAGCCAGCAGGTCAACGCGGCCACCGTCGTGGTCGGCGAGTCCGCCCTGCAGGTCCAGGCCTTCGCCGCGCCCCGCTCCAGCGGCCTGTGGGCCGAGATCCGCCGCGAGATCGCCGAGGCCGTCGAGCGCCAGGGTGGCACCGCCGATGAGCACCCCGGCCCGGTCGGCACGACCCTGCGCACCCGGATGCCGTCCGAGGCCGGCGGCCGGACCGTCTTCGCGCCGGCGACGTTCGTCGGGGTCGACGGGCCGCGGTGGTTCCTGCGGGGCGTCCTCTCCGGCCGGGCCGCGATCGAGGAGAAGGCGTCCGAGCAGCTGCTCGAGGTGTTCCGCGCCCTCGTCGTCGTCCGCGGGGGCGAGCCGATGGCGCCCCGCGAGCTGCTGCCGCTGCGCCTGCCCGCCGACGCCCGCACCGAGCCGGAGGCGGGCGAGGAGGAGCGCCCCGGCCTCGACCCGTTCGAGCGGGGCCCCGAGATCACCGAGGTGCGGTGATGGGCCTGCGGGAGCGGCTCCACGACTACGCGCGCACGCCGGTCGAGCACCAGGCCGACGAGCTGCGCGAGCAGAGCCTCACCGAGGGCGGGGACGACCTGACCGCACTCGCCCCGCGGCACCCGGCGTGCGTCTGCGGCACCGTCCGCACCGTCACCCTCCCGGCCCGGCGCAGCGTGCCGGCCCTCGTCGCCGAGGTCTGGGACGGCAAGGGCTCGGTCAACCTCGTCTGGGTCGGCCGGCGGCACATCGGCGGCATCGAGCCCGGCACCTTCCTGCGCGCCACCGGCCGGGTCGCCGTGGTCAAGGGCCAGCCGACGATCTTCAACCCCTCCTACGAGATCCTCCCGAAGCAGTGACCGACCCCGCTCCCGAGCTGCCCGCCGACGCCACCCCCGGCGAGACGGTCGAGGCGCTGATCCGGCACCGGCTCTCGGTCGCGCTCGGCGGCTGGCGCGGGTCGGTGGAGACCGCGCTGCCCACCGCCGTCTTCGTCGGGGTCTGGATGTGGCGCCACGACGTCACCTCGGCGGCCGTGACGGCGCTCGCGGTCGCCGTCGTCCTCGCCGCGCTCCGGCTGCTCCAGCGCTCCTCGGTCCAGCACGTCCTCGGCGCCGTCGTCGCCACCGCGCTCGCCGCGTACCTGGCGGTGCGCTCCGGGCGCGCCGAGGCGGCCTTCCTGCCCGGCATCCTCACCAGCGCCGCGTTCCTCGTCGGCAGCCTGGCGTCCATCGCCACCCGGTGGCCGGTCGTCGGGTTCCTCGTCGGTGCCGGCGACCCACGGGTCCAGGAGGACCCCTTCGGCTGGCGCCGCGACCACGCGGTCGTGCGGGTCTGCACCCGGCTCACCTGGGTGCTCGTCGTCGTCTACGTCGTCCGCCTGGCCGTCATGGTGCCGCTCTACGTCGGGGCCGAGGTCGCGCTCCTCGGGGTCGCCAAGATCGTCCTCGGCTGGCCGTTGTGGGTGGCCGGGCTGGCCGTGATGGGCTGGATGCTCGTCTCCGGGAACACCCCGTTGGAGGCGGGCAGCGCGACGGGCGTCCCGGGCGGGCGTGGCCGGGACCGGCCCGGCGTGGCGGAGCCCGCGGACGCCCCGCCACCCCCCGCGGCGTCCGACGCCGGGTGAGCGGAGCTCAGCGGCGGGTCACCCGGCGTCGTCCTCGTCCTCGGCCTCCCGGCGTTGGCGCGGGCCCGGGCTGAGCAGCGACTCGAGGGCCGACTCGTCCTCCGGGGTGGTGACGAAGAGCAGCTCGTCGAGCGGCTCGAGCGCGTCGTCCCGGCTCGGTGCGATGGGGTGGCCGTCGCGGATGATCCCGGTGAGCACGGTGTCGGCGGGGAACGGGACGTCGCCGACCCGCCGGCCCGCGTAGGGGCTGCCCAGCGGGAGGGTCATCTCGACCATCATCGCCCGGCCCTGCTGGAACTCGAAGATCCGGACGAGGTCCCCGACGCTCACCGCCTCCTCGACCAGGGCGGTCATCAGCCGTGGGGTCGACACGGCGACGTCGACCCCCCAGGCCTCGTCGAACATCCACTCGTTCTTCGGGTTGTTGACCCGGGCGACCGTGCGCGGCACGCCGAACTCGGTCTTGGCGAGGAGGGAGAGGACGAGGTTGGCCTTGTCGTCGCCGGTGGCCGCGACGACGACGTCGCAGTCGGCCAGTCCGGCCTCGCCGAGGGCCTCGATCTCGCAGGCGTCGGCCTGCAGCCAGCTGGCGTCGGGCACCTTGGCGACGCGCTCGCTGTCGGCCTCCCGGTCGACGAGGAGCACGGTGTGTCCGTTGCGGAGCAGCTCGCGGGCGATGGAGCGACCGACGCTCCCGGCTCCGCCGATGACGACGCGCATGGGCGACTGGGCCTTTCCGGTCAGGGGGAGACGGGCGGTGCGTCGAGGACGCGCTCCGCGGTGGCCAGGTCCTCGCGCAGCAGCGCGAGGTGGAGCAGGTCGCCCTCCTGGTAGACCGTGTCGGCGCGGGGGAGGAAGCCCTCGCCGAGCCGGGTCAGGTAGGCCAGCCGGCCGCCGGTCGCGTCCTCGATGTCACGGACCCGGTGGCCGATCCAGGCCGGGTCGACCGGCATCTCGGCGATCACGACCTGGCCGGAGGGGTCGACGTGCTCGGGCACGTGGCCCTGGGGCAGCAGCCGGCGCAGCATCTGGTCGCTGGTCCACTTCACCGTCGCGACGGTGGGGATGCCGAGCCGCTGGTAGATCTCGGCCCGGCCGGGGTCGTAGATGCGGGCCACGACGTTCTCGACGCCGAACTTCTCGCGCGCGACGCGCGCGGCGAGGATGTTGGAGTTGTCGCCGCTGGAGACGGCCGCGAACGCGTAGGCGTGGTCGATGCCGGCCTCGCGCAGGGTGTCCCGGTCGAAGCCGACCCCGGTCACGGTGCGGCCCTCGAAGGAGGTGCCGAGGCGCCGGAAGGCGTGCTCGTCCTGGTCGATGACGGCGACCTCGTGGCCGGCCCGCTCGATGGCCCGGGCCAGGGAGGCGCCGACGCGGCCGCAGCCCATGATCACGAAGTGCACGCCGCCGACGCTACACCGCACCCACCCGGCGCGGACGGCCGTCCGGGACCGGCCCTCACCACCCGGGCGCGAGACCTAGAGTGTCCCCCGTGTCATCGCCCGGACGTCTGGTCAAGCGCCTGCTCGTCGGCCCTGCCATGCGCAGCGACCGCCTCGTGGAGACCCTGCTGCCCAAGCGCATCGCGCTCCCCGTCTTCGCCAGCGACCCCCTCTCGTCGGTCGCGTACGCGCCGGACGAGATCCTGCTGACCCTCGGCCTCGCCGGCGGCGCCCTGGCGATCACCCACTCCTGGCAGATCGCCCTCGTCGTGGCCGCGGTCCTGGTCATCGTCGTCCTCAGCTACCGGCAGAACGTCCACGCCTACCCCTCGGGCGGCGGGGACTACGAGGTGGCCACGGTCAACCTCGGGCCGAAGGCCGGCCTCACGGTGGCCAGTGCCCTGCTCGTCGACTACGTCCTCACGGTGGCCGTCTCGGTGTCGGCCGGGGTCCAGAACGCCGCCTCCGCCTTCGGGTTCATCCGGGGGCACGAGGCGGTCGTGGCGGTCGTGATCATCGTGGTCCTGACCGCGACGAACCTGCGCGGGGTGCGCGAGTCGGGAACCGCCTTCGCCATCCCGACCTACCTGTTCATGGGCTCGGTCATCGGGATGGCGCTCTTCGGCTTCTACCGGGAGGCGACCGGGAGCCTCCCCTCGGCCGAGAGCGCCGGCCTCGAGCTGGCTCCGGCACCGGGCTACGAGACGATCGGCGGCCTCGCGCTCGCCTTCCTCATGCTCCGGGCCTTCTCCTCCGGCTGTGCCGCCCTGACCGGCGTCGAGGCGATCAGCAACGGCGTCCCCGCGTTCCGCAAGCCGAAGAGCAAGAACGCGGCGACGACCCTGCTGCTCATGGGCACGGTCTCGATCACGATGCTGCTCTCGATGGTGACCCTGGCGCGCCTCACCAACGTCCACATCGCCGAGGAGCCGGCGACCCAGCTGCTGCGCGACGGCGTCCCGGTCGGCGACGACTACGTCCAGGACACCGTCATGGGCCAGGTCTCCAAGGCGGTCTTCAGCGACTTCCACCCCGGGGTCGTCCTCGTGTCCATCGTCACCGGGCTCATCCTCGTCCTCGCGGCCAACACGGCGTTCAACGGCTTCCCGGTGCTCGGCTCGATCCTCGCCCGCGACGGGTTCCTGCCCCGCCAGCTGCACACCCGCGGCGACCGGCTCGCCTTCTCCAACGGCATCCTCATCCTCGCGACGGCGGCGGCCGGGCTGGTCGTGGTGTACAACGCCGAGGTCACCCGGTTGATCCAGCTCTACATCGTCGGGGTCTTCGTCTCCTTCACGCTCTCCCAGACCGGGATGGTGCGGCACTGGAACCGTCACCTGCGCCTGGAGAAGCACCCGCAGGCCCGACGGCACATGCTCCGCAGCCGGGTGATCAACGGCCTCGGCGCGGCGATGTCCGGGACCGTCCTGCTCGTCGTCCTGGCGACGAAGTTCATCCACGGCGCCGGGTTCGCCATCGCGGCGATGGCCGTCCTCTTCTTCCTCATGATGGCGATCCGGCGGCACTACGACCGGGTCAGCGACGAGCTGAGCGTCTCGGAGGGCGACACGAGGCACCAGATGCTGCCCTCGCGGGTCCACGCGATCGTCCTCGTCGCCAAGATCCACAAGCCGACTCTGCGGGCGCTGGCCTACGCCCGGGCCACCCGCCCCTCGATCCTCGAGGCGGTCACCGTCGACGTCGACCCCGACGAGACGCGCGCGCTGCAGGCCGAGTGGGACCGGCGCGACATCCCGGTTCCGCTCAAGGCCCTGGACAGCCCCTTCCGGGAGATCACCCGGCCGGTCCTGGACTACGTCCGCTCGATCCGCTCGGGCAACCCGCGCGACCTCGTCGTCGTCTACATCCCGCAGTACGTCGTCGGTCACTGGTGGGAGCAGGCGCTGCACAACCAGAGTGCCCTGCGGCTGCGCACCCGGCTGCTCTTCACCCCCGGGGTCATGGTGTCCTCGGTGCCGTGGCAGCTCGCGTCGTCGGCCGGGGCCGAGGAGCGGTTCGAGGGGCCGGTCGTCGGCGACGTGCGCCGCGGCGACCTCTGATGGCCGCCGGCGCCCCCGGGCGCCCGGGTCCGCAGGTCGGCGACGAGGTCGAGGTCGAGGTCACCGGGTTCGCCCATGGCGGGGCCGGGGTGGCCCGGTACCTGGGGCAGGTCCTCTTCGTCCGCCATGCCGTGCCGCAGGAGGTCGTCCGGGCCCGGGTCACCGAGGTGGGGCCGGGGGGCCGGTTCCTCCGGGCGGACGCCGTGGCGGTGCTGCGGGCCTCGCCGGACCGGGTCGAGCCGCCCTGCCCGTGGGCGGGTCCGGGCCGGTGCGGGGGGTGCGACCTCCAGCACGTGGCCCTGCCGCGGCAGCGCTCGCTCAAGGCCGGTGTCGTCCGCGAGCAGCTCCGGCGGCTCGCGGGCCTGGACGTCGACGTCGAGGTCGAGGAGCTCCCGGGCGACGTGGCCGGGCTCGGCTGGCGGACCCGGGTCGAGTTCGCCGTCGACGGCGACGGGCGGGCGGGGCTGCGGCGTCACCGGTCCCACGAGGTCGTGCCGGTGGACCACTGCCGCATCGCGGCCCCCGGCGTCGAGGCGCTGGGCGTCACCGCCCGCTCCTGGCCCGGGGCGCAGGCGGTGGACGCGGTCGCGCCCTCGCTCGGCGAGCCGGTGGCCGTCCCGGTTCCCGGCGAGGTGCCCGAGGTCACCGAGCGGGTCGAGGTCACGTGGTCAGGGTCCGACGGGGCCCCGCACCGGTTCACCCACGACTTCGCCGTCTCCGCCCGGGGCTTCTGGCAGGTCCATCCCGGGGCCGCGTCGGCCTTCCTCACCGCGGTGCTGGAGGGGCTCGACGTCCGGCCCGGAGAGCGGGCCCTGGACCTCTACGGCGGGGCCGGGCTCTTCGCCGGGGCGCTGGCCGAGGCGGTCGGCCCCTCCGGCCAGGTCGTCCTCGTCGAGGCCGACGCCGACGCCGGTGAGCGGGCCCGCCGTGGCCTCGCCGACGCGGGCAACGTCGCCGTGCTCACCGCCCGGGTCGACGACGCGTTCGGGGTCCGGACCCCCCGCCGCGGCCGTCCTCGGCGCCGCGGTGGCGGCGGCAGCCGCTCGGCGCTGCTCCCGGACCGGGCGCACGTCGTCGTCCTCGACCCACCACGCACCGGCGCCGGCCCGGAGGTCTGCCGGGGGGTGGCCGCCCTCCGCCCCCGGGCGGTGGCCTACGTCGCCTGCGACCCGGCCGCGCTGGGCCGGGACACCGCGGCGCTGCTCGCCGCCGGGTACCGGCTCGCCCGGCTCCGGGCGTTCGACGCCTTCCCGATGACCCACCACGTCGAGTGCGTCGCGCTCTTCGTCCCGCAGCCCGCCGGGGAGTGACCCGGTCGCGGGTGCCCCGGTGCGTGGGCCGGGCAGGCGGCGGGGGCCGTACCCGTCGTGGCCCGGGAGACGGGCATAGGCTCGACGGGTCCGGGTCCGTGTGGTTAGATATCTTGACATCAAGATAAATCGACGATCCGGTCGCGACGACGCCCGACCGACGAAGGAGACGCGGTGGCCAGCACGAACAGCTTCGACGCCCACGGCACGCTCGAGGTGGGGGAGGAGACCTACGAGATCTACCGGCTCGGCGCGGTCGAGGGCAGCCAGACCCTCCCGTACAGCCTCAAGGTCCTCCTCGAGAACCTGCTCCGCACCGAGGACGGCGCCAACATCACGGCCGAGCACATCCGGGCCCTCGCCGGGTGGGACGAGAGCGCCGACCCGGACACCGAGATCCAGTTCACCCCGGCCCGGGTCCTCATGCAGGACTTCACCGGTGTCCCGTGCATCGTCGACCTCGCGACGATGCGCGAGGCGATGGCCGACCTCGGCGGTGACCCGACGAAGATCAACCCGCTCGCGCCGGCCGAGCTGGTCATCGACCACTCGGTGCAGATCGACGTCTTCGGCCGCTCCGACGCCTTCGCGCGCAACGTCGACTTCGAGTACCAGCGCAACGGTGAGCGGTACCGGTTCCTCCGCTGGGGCCAGACCGCCTTCGACGACTTCAAGGTGGTCCCGCCCGGCACCGGCATCGTCCACCAGGTCAACATCGAGCACCTCGCCCGGACCGTCATGGTCCGCGACGGGGTCGCCTACCCCGACACCTGCGTCGGCACCGACAGCCACACGACGATGGTCAACGGCCTCGGCGTCCTCGGCTGGGGCGTCGGCGGCATCGAGGCCGAGGCGGCGATGCTCGGCCAGCCGGTCTCGATGCTCATCCCGCGGGTGGTCGGCTTCAAGCTCTCCGGAGCGATCCCGGACGGCGCGACCGCCACGGACGTCGTCCTGACGATCACCGAGATGCTGCGCAAGCACGGCGTCGTCGGCAAGTTCGTCGAGTTCTACGGCGAGGGGGTCTCCGCGGTCCCACTCGCCAACCGCGCGACGATCGGCAACATGAGCCCGGAGTTCGGCTCGACCTGTGCGATCTTCCCGATCGACGAGGTCACCCTCGAGTACCTGCGCCTCACCGGCCGGGACGAGGCGCTGGTCGCGCTCGTCGAGGCCTACGCCAAGGAGCAGGGAATGTGGCTGCAGGCCGGCCCCGACCAGCCCGAGGCGCGCTACAGCGAGTACCTCGAGCTCGACCTCTCCACGGTGGTTCCCTCGATCGCCGGGCCGAAGCGGCCCCAGGACCGCATCGTCCTCACCGACGCCAAGTCGGCCTTCCGGGAGGTACTGCCGGCCTACGTCCAGCACGAGGAGGGGCCGCAGGGTGACGCGTCGTCCTTCCCGGCCAGCGACCCGACCCCGCAGGGCAGCCCGGACGGAAACAACGGTGGCGACGCGCCGCCGCACGTCAGCAGCGACGAGCGGCCGACCAAGCGGGTGCCGGTCACGACTCCGGGTGGCACGACGTTCGAGATCGACCACGGCATCGTGTCGATCGCCTCGATCACCTCGTGCACGAACACCTCGAACCCGTCGGTGATGATGGCCGCGGCGATGCTCGCGAAGAACGCCGTCGAGAAGGGCCTGTCGGTGCCGCCCTGGGTCAAGACGTCGATGGCGCCCGGCAGCAAGGTCGTCACCGGCTACTACGAGAAGGCCGGGATGTGGCCGTACCTCGAGAAGCTGGGGTTCCACCTCGTCGGGTACGGGTGCACGACGTGCATCGGCAACTCGGGCCCGCTCGACCCGGAGATCAGCGAGGCGGTCAACGAGCACGACCTCGCGGTCGTCGCGGTGCTCTCGGGCAACCGGAACTTCGAGGGCCGGATCAACCCGGACGTGAAGATGAACTACCTCGCCTCCCCGCCGCTGGTCATCGCCTACGCCCTGGCCGGGACGATGGACTTCGACTTCGAGTCCGACCCCCTGGGTCGGGACGAGGCCGGGAACGACGTGTTCCTCAGGGACATCTGGCCGGCCGCCGCCGACGTCGAGGCGACGATCCTGCGGTCGATCAGCACCGAGATGTTCACCGAGGACTACGCCGACGTCTTTGCCGGCGACGAGCGCTGGCGCTCCCTGGACACCCCGGAGGGCGACACCTTCGCCTGGGATGCCGACTCCACGTACGTCCGCAAGCCGCCGTACTTCGACGGGATGGGCGCCGAGCCCGACCCGGTGTCGGACATCGAGGGCGCGCGGGTGCTCGCCAGGCTCGGCGACTCGGTGACCACCGACCACATCAGCCCGGCGGGCTCGATCAAGGCCGACAGCCCGGCCGGCCGGTACCTCGACGAGCACGGCGTGGAGCGCAAGGACTTCAACTCCTACGGGTCGCGGCGCGGCAACCACGAGGTGATGATCCGTGGCACCTTCGCCAACATCCGCCTGCGGAACCTCCTCCTCGACGGGGTCGAGGGCGGCTTCACCCGCAACTTCCTCGCCGGCGGTGAGCAGACCTCGATCTACGACGCGTCCGCCGCGTACCAGGAGGCGGGCGTCCCGCTCGTCGTCCTCGCCGGCAAGGAGTACGGCTCCGGCTCCTCCCGCGACTGGGCGGCCAAGGGCACCGCGCTGCTCGGCGTCCGCGCCGTCATCGCCGAGTCCTACGAGCGGATCCACCGCTCCAACCTCATCGGGATGGGGGTGCTGCCGCTGCAGTTCCCTGCCGGGGAGAGCGCCGACTCGCTCGGCCTCACCGGGACCGAGACGTTCTCGGTCACCGGGGTCGAGGCCCTCAACGAGGGGACGACGCCGCGCACGGTCACGGTCACGGTCACCGGAGAGGACGGTGCCGAGCGCGACTTCGAGGCGGTGCTCCGGATCGACACCCCCGGTGAGGCGGACTACTTCCGCAACGGCGGCATCCTCCAGTACGTCCTGAGGTCCCTGGTGCGCTGACCGCCCCGCCGACCGGTGGGACCCTCGCCGGGAGGCACCCGCACCGTCTACGATCGAACACATGTTCGAGTCGGTGCCGCGGGACGGGCCGCCACTGCGCGCCCCGACCCCCGCGGCACCGGCCCGGCGCCGGTCCAGTGCCGTGGCGACCGGCGTCGGGGGCCCTCCCGGGTGGCCTCCGGGCGTGCCGCCGCGGGGTGAGCGCGGCTGGGAGCTGCGGGCGACGGGCTGGCTGCTCGACCACTGCCCGGCCGACTACCGGATGTACTCCGCGTGGCGCCGGCACCCGGTGGCCCTGGCCTGGCTCGCCGTCCGGCACCTCGACGCCCAGCTCGAGGCGATGCGCGCCGCGTACCGCGAGATCAGGGTCGAGCTCGCCGACGACATCGGCCCGGAGGGCGTCACCCAGGTGCTCGCCGACCTCGAGTGCGAGGGGGTGCGGCTCGTCGCGGCCCGCCGCTCCGCCGGCCTGCTCCTCGACGCGTTGCGCGGCCTGGAGTTCGTCCCCCGGCTCTGAGTGACGCGGCCGACCGGGCCGACGACCCCGGTCCGTCCAGCGCCTAGACTCGGATGGATTCGCCGCCCCCGACAAGGAGACTTCCCCCGGTGAGCCTGCTCGAACGGATCCAGGGTCCCGCCGACCTCAAGGCGCTCGCGGCGCCCGACATCCCGGTCCTGGCCGACGAGATCCGCCACTTCCTCGTCGACCAGGTCTCGCGGACCGGCGGCCACCTCGGCCCGAACCTCGGCGTCGTCGAGCTGACCATCGCGCTGCACCGCGTCTTCGACAGCCCGAGCGACAGCATCATCCTCGACACCGGGCACCAGTCCTATGTCCACAAGCTGCTCACCGGCCGGCAGGACTTCTCCGGGCTGCGCAAGGAGGGGGGCTCTCCGGCTACCCGAGCCGTGCCGAGTCCGTGCACGACGTCGTCGAGAACTCGCACGCCTCGACGTCGCTGTCGTGGGCCCACGGCATCGCCGCCGGGCGGGTCGTGCGCGGTGACCGCAACCGGCACACGGTGGCCGTCATCGGTGACGGGGCCCTCACCGGCGGGATGGCCTGGGAGGCGTTGAACAACATCGCCGCCGAGCCCGACCTGCCCCTCGTCGTCGTCGTCAACGACAACACCCGCTCGTACGCCCCGACCCGCGGTGGCCTCGCCGACCACCTCGCGACGCTGCGGACCACCCGCGGCTACGAGCGGTTCCTCGACTGGGGCAAGCGCAACGTCTCGCGCACCCCGGTGGTCGGGGGCGCGATGTACGAGACGCTGCACGGGATGAAGAAGGGCATCAAGGACATCGTCGCCCCCCAGGGGATGTTCGAGGACCTCGGCCTCAAGTACGTCGGGCCGGTCGACGGGCACGACGAGCCGGCCGTCGAGGCCGCCCTGCGCAAGGCCCGGGCCTTCGGCGGGCCGGTGCTCGTCCACGTCATCACCCAGAAGGGCCGCGGCTACGAGCCCGCCGTCAACCACGAGGGAGACCAGTTCCACGCGGTCGGCGTCATCAACCCCGAGACCGGCCTGCCGCTCGAGATCGCCGGGCGGAGCTGGACCGACGAGTTCGCCGACACGATGGTGGAGCTGGGGGAGCAGCGCGAGGACCTCGTCGCCATCACCGCGGCGATGATGATCCCGGTCGGGCTCGAGCCGTTCGCGCAGCGCTTCCCCGAGCGCACCTTCGACGTCGGCATCGCCGAGCAGCACGCCCTGACCATGGCGGCCGGCCTCGCGTTCACCGGGCTGCACCCCGTCGTCGCCGTCTACGCGACGTTCCTCAACCGGGCGTTCGACCAGCTCCTCATGGACTGCGCGCTGCACCGGGCCGGGGTCACCGTGGTCCTCGACCGTTCCGGGATCACCGGGCCGGACGGCGCCTCGCACCACGGCATGTGGGACATGAGCATCAGCGGGGTGGTGCCCGGGCTGCACCTCGCCGCACCGCGCGACGGCCAGCAGGTGGCGCGAGCGCTCCGGGCGGCGGTCGAGATCGGCGACGGGCCCTCGGTCGTCCGGTTCCCGAAGGGCACCGTCTCGGACCCGATCGAGGCGGTCCGCTCGGTCGGCGGCCTCGACGTCCTCGCCGAGCCCGACGACGGTGACGTCGACCTCCTCCTCCTCGGTATCGGCTCGATGTCGGCCACCGCCCTCACCGCGGCCGAGAAGCTCGCCGCCGAGGGGCACCGGGTCCGGGTCGCCGACCCGGTGTGGGCCCTGCCGGTCCCCGAGGCCGTCGCCGGGCTCGCCCGGCGGGCCGGCCGGGTCGCCGTCGTCGAGGACAACGTCGTCGTCGGCGGCATCGGGACCCAGGTGGAGGAGTCGCTGCGCCGGGCCGGGGTCGAGGTCCCGGTCGAGCTGTTCGGCCTGCCCAAGCGCTTCCTGCCGCAGGGCTCACGTGGTCAGGTCCTCGACAGCGTCGACCTCACGCCCGACGGTGTCGCGGCGCGGCTGCGCCCGCACCTCGGCTGAGGCGCTCGGAGCCGCCAGCCGGCGGGTCGACGGCCCGCTCAGCCCGCGTCCGCGACGACGCCGCGGCGGTGGCCGTGGGGCCCGTAGCCCTCGGACAGTCCGCCGACCAGGACCTCGACCAGTCCCGGGACGTCCTCGGGGTCGACCCGCACCGTGCCCGTGCACACGTTGCCGCGCCAGACCGACAGCACGAGGCACCCCGCCTCATGGTGCCAGGTCGCTCGCAGCGCGCGGCCCTCGCCGCGGGTGTCGGTGACGACCCCGCTGTGACCCGGCACGGGCAGGCGCTCCATCCCCGGATTGTCACCCAGCCGGTCGGATCCTGTCGACCCCTCGCAGGGCCCACCGCCGGCCGGTGCCCCTCAGATGTCGCGGAAGGTCTCGATCGTCGCGCCCAGGGCGTTGAGCCGCTCGGCGAGGTCCTCGTAGCCCCGGTTGATGACGTAGACGTTGCGCAGCACCGAGGTGCCGGGGGCGGCGAGCATCGCGAGGAGGATGACGACGCCGGGCCGCAGCGCCGGCGGGCACATCACCTCGGCCGCGCGCCACTTCGCGGTGGGCCCGGTGATCATCACCCGGTGCGGATCGAGCAGCTGGACCTGGGCGCCGACCTTGGTCAGCTCGGTGAGGTAGATCGCCCGGTTCTCGTAGACCCAGTCGTGGATCATCGTCGTGCCGTCGGCGACCGCCGCGATGAGGGCGAAGAACGGCAGGTTGTCGATGTTCAGGCCCGGGAACGGCATCGGGGCGATCTTGTCGACCGGTGCCCGCAGCGGCCCCGGGTGGATCGTGAGGTCGACGAGCCGGGTCCGTCCGTTCTTCGCGCGGTACTCGACGCTGGTGTCGAAGCGCAGGCCCATCTCCTCGAGCGTCGCGAGCTCGATCTCGAGGAACTCGATCGGGACCCGCTCGATGGTGATCGTCGAGCCGGTGACGACCGCGGCCGCGATGAGGCTCATCGCCTCGATCGGGTCCTCGGAGGGGGAGTACTCGATGTCCATGTCGACGTGCTCGACCCCGGTGACCGTGAGCGTCGTCGTGCCGATGCCCTCGATGGTGACCCCGAGCCCCTGGAGGAAGAAGCAGAGGTCCTGGACCATGTAGTTCGAGGAGGCGTTGCGGATGAGCGTGGTCCCCGGGTGCCGGGCGGCGGCCATCAGGACGTTCTCGGTGACCGTGTCGCCGCGCTCGGTGAGGACGATCGCCCGGGTCGGGGAACGGGTGGGGTCGACCTCGGCCTCGTAGAAGCCCTGGGTCGCCGTGACGTCGAGGCCGAAGTGGCGCAGCGCCGACAGGTGCGGCTCGACGGTGCGGGTGCCCAGGTCGCAGCCCCCGGCGTAGGGGAGGCGGAACTCGGGCAGGTCGTGGAGCAGCGGCCCGAGGAACATGATCACGGTCCGGGTGCGCCGCGCGGCGTCGACGTCGATGCTCGCGAGGTCCAGCCGTGCCGGCGGGACGACCTCGAGGTCGTTGGAGTCGGGGAGCCAGCGCACCCGGACCCCGATCGAGGTGAGCACCTCGATGATCCGGTTGACCTCCTCGATGCGCGCGAGGTTGCGCAGCGTCGTGCGCCCCCGGTTGAGCAGGCTGGCGCAGAGCAGGGCGACGGCGGCGTTCTTGCTCGTCTTGACCGGGATGGACCCGGAGAGCTTCTTCCCGCCGACGATCCTCAGGTGCTGCGGTCCGGAGTGGCCGAGGGACACGAACTCGCTGTCGAGCTTCTCGCCGACCCGGGCGAGCATCTCCAGGGAGAGGTTCTGCTTGCCCTGCTCGATCCGGGCGACGGCGCTCTGGCTCGTGCCGAGGAGGTCGGCGAGCTCGCTCTGGGTCAGTCCCTGGTGGCGGCGGGCGTCGCGGATGAGGGTCCCGATCCGGGTCAGGTACGTGTCACTGGTCGTCGTCACGCGGACCATCGTAGATCACATGTGAGATATCGCGGACTCGACACTCAGGACCTGCTCAGGGGCGGAACGGGCCCGGCCCGGCCACCTGCGCGACCAGCGACGACGCGCTCGGGCGCGGAGCCGGCCGGTCTCACCGGCCCGCCGTGGCCCCCTCGGCGAGTGCGGCGGTGTCCATCCAGGCGGCCATCCTGGCCAGCCGGGCGACCCCGGGCCGGACCGGCCGCAGCAGCTGCCCGGCGGCCCGGACCAGGGGGAGCGGGACGTGGCGGGGGGTGAGCCCCGGGCGGCTCGCCTGTTCGGCCAGCTCGCCGAGGGTCAGGTCGACGTCGGCCGACACCTCGAGGACCCGGCAGGCCGGCGTCGCGAGGCAGGCGCGGGCGAGCGCGTCGGCGACGGTCTCGACCCGCACGAAGGCGATCGGGTTCCTCCCGGCCCCGAGGACCACGGCGCGACCGTCGCGCGCGGCGGAGCGGGCGAGCACCTCGCGCCAGAGGTCGAGGTAGGCCGGAGCCCGCAGGACGGTCCACGGGATGCCGCGAGCCGCCAGGTGCTGCTCGGCCCGCCACTTGGCCCGCTGCAGGTCGTTGCCCGTCGGAGCGGCGCCACGCACGGAGACGAGCACGACGGCCGCGCCCACCGCGGCCGCGGCGTCGACGAGGGCGGTGTTGCCGCGGTGGTCGACCCGCTCCGGCGAGGCGCCCCGGTCGCCGGGGTCCATGCCGTGCACGGCGGACACGACGACGTCGGCGCCCTCGACGGCCGCCCGCAGCGTGCCGGGGGCCGTCACGTCCGCGGCCACCACCTCGGCGACCATCGGCTCGAGCCCCGGTGGGGCGGCGCCCCGCCGTGACACGACGCGCACCCGTTCGCCGGCCCCCTGCAGCAGGGGCACCAGGGCCGTCCCCAGCCGGCCGGTGCCACCGACGACGGCGATCACCGCTGCCGTCCCTGCATCGCCGTGCGGACCGCGCCGTCGGCGTCCGGGCCGCCGTGCTCGACCGGCTGGAGGAAGAACCGGCCGGAGACGATCCGGTCCTCGCGGATGCCGAAGACCATGACGCCGGCGAGCTCGTGGGGGGCCCCGTCGCGGCGCGTGCCGGTCATCTCCAGCTCGAGCCAGGAGGTGCTCTCGCCGGGCCGGCCCGCCGCGGGGACGTCGGCCCGGTGCAGCACCCGGCTCGTGACGTCGGGGACGCCGGCGAAGATCGCGGCCCAGTTCCGGGCGACCTGCCCGGTGCCGGTGAAGCTGCGGTTCGGGTGGACGGGGTCGGTCAGGACGTAGTCGTCGGCGAAGCAGCCGACGAGGGCGTCGAGGTCATGGGCGTTGGTCGCCGCCATGAGGCGGTCGACGACGTCGGTCCCGTCGGGGCTCTGCGGGTGGTCCACGAGTCACCACCATTCCGATACAGTGAGATGTAACGAAAGGAGTGTGCGCCGTGCCGGAGGCTCGCGTCAAGGGTCGGGGCTACGACGGCTCGGGTCGTCGGCGGGCCGCCGAGGAGCGCCGCCGGCTGGTCGTCGACCGGGCCACCGCACTGTTCCTCGCCGACGGCTTCGCGGGCACCACGGTGACGGCGGTGGCCGAGGCGGCCGGGGTGTCGGTCGAGACGGTCTACAAGGGCTTCGGCGGCAAGGCCGGCCTGGTCCGGGCGGTCTGGGAGCGGGCCCTGCAGGGGGCGGGGCCGGTGCCCGCGGAGCAGCGCTCGGACGCCGTCTCCGGCGGCGATGCCGACGCCCGCGAGGTGATCGCCACCTGGGCCCGGCTGTCCGCCGAGGTCGCGCAGCGGGCCGCCCCGGTCCTCGGGCTGGTCCGCGCCGCCGCGGCGGTCGACCCGGAGGCGGCCGCGCTGCTCGCCGAGATCGACGCCGGGCGGCTCGCCCGGATGAGGCACAACGCCCAGGCCCTGGCCCGGCGGGGACAGCTGCGCCCGGGGCTGTCCGTGCAGCGCGCGGCCGAGGCGATGGCCGCGCTCAGCGCCTCCCTCCACGACCCGCTGGTCCGCGACCTCGGCTGGAGCGCGCAGGAGTACGCCGACCTCGTCGGCCGGCTGCTCGCCGCGGCGCTCCTCGAGGAGGGGGTCGACCGGGGCGGCGCCCGGTGAGCGGCGCCGGGCCCGCGCCACGACGTGGTGCGGGCCCGCGCCGCCGCTCAGGCCGCGACGCTGGCGACCCCGTGCGGGAGGATCCGGCGCCCGAGCACCCGCTCGGTGACGCCCTCGCGGTCGAGCAGCGGGATGAGGCCGCCGTTCCAGAACTGGAAGCCGGCGCCGGTGATCATCGCGAGGTCGATGTCCATCGGGGCCTCGACGACGCCCTCGGCGAGCATCATCCCCACCTCCTCCGCCAGTGCCCCCAGGACCCGCTCACGGACCTGATCGGCGCTCAGCTCGACCGGTTGAGCCGGCTGCTCGCGCAGCGCCTCGACCTCGGGGTCGGGCACCGGCCGGCCCTTCTCGTCCGTCGCGTAGTAGCCGCGCTTGCCCGCCGCGACGATCCGCTCGAGCGTCGGCGAGACGTGGAACCGGTCCCCGAACGCCCGGTGCAGGGTCTGGCTGTTGTGCAGCGCGATCGCCGGGCCGACGAGGCCGAGGAGGACGAACGGCGGCATCGGCGCCAGCCCGGCGACCGCGCGGTCGGCGACGGCCACCGGGGTGCCCTCCTCGACGACCCGGGAGTACTCGCCCATGAACCGTCCGAGGAGCCGGTTGACGACGAAGGACGCGGAGTCCTTCGACCGGACGCACGTCTTCCT
The DNA here is from genome assembly GCA_963772645.1 of uncultured Actinomycetota bacterium. GTDB lineage: Bacteria > Actinomycetota > Actinomycetes > Actinomycetales > Dermatophilaceae > DASSQJ01. The sequence goes on along the minus strand of CAVYYD010000015.1, from coordinate 19,620 downwards.
CAGGCCCCGGCCGACGGCGAACGCCGTGGCCAGGGTGGCCTCGTCGGTCCGCTCACCGGGGATCACCTCGAGCAGCGGCATCACCGCGACCGGGTTGAAGAAGTGCAGCCCCACGACCCGCTCGGGGTGCTCGAGCCCGGCGGCCATCTCGGTGACCGACAGCGAGGAGGTGTTCGTCGCGAGGACGCACTCCGTCGAGACGACGGCCTCGACCTCGGCGAGGACCTGCTGCTTGACCGCCATCTCCTCGAAGACGGCCTCGATGACGAGGTCGGCGTCGGCGAAGCCGTCCTTGCTCGTGGAACCGGTGACCAGCGCGGTGAGCCGGGACGCCTCGTCCGGGGAGACGCGACGCTTGGCGAGAAGGGCGTCGACCTCGTGGTGGACCCACGCGACACCCGTGGCCACCCGCTCCTCGTCGAGGTCGGTCATGACCACCGGGACCTCGAGGCGGCGTACGAGGAGCAGGGCCAGCTGGCTGGCCATGAGCCCGGCGCCGACGACGCCGACCTTGGTGACCGGCCGCGCGAGCGCCCGGTCGGGAGCACCGGCGGGGCGCCTGGCCCGCTTCTGGACGAGGTCGAAGGCGTAGAGCCCGGCCCGCAGCTCGTCGGACATCAGGAGGTCGCCGAGGGCCTCGTCCTCGGCGGCGAAGGCCTCGTCGCGGGTGGCGGTGCGCGCCGCCCGCACGAGGTCGATGGCGCGGAGCACCCCGGGGGCGCGGCCGGCGGTCCGGGCGAGGGCGCCGGCGCGGGCGGCGTCGCACGCGGCCTCCCAGGCGGCCCCGTCCCGGTCGACCTCGGTGCGCTCGACGGCGACCGTGCCCGAGAGCACGCCGCCGGCCCAGCGCAGGGAGTCCTCGAGGAAGTCGGCGGGCTCGAGCAGCGCGTCGGCGATGCCGAGGGAGGAGACCTCCTTCGCCGACAGCATCCGGTTCTGCGACAGGGGGTTGTCGACGATGACCGTGAGCGCCTTGGCGGGCCCGACGAGGTTGGGCAGCAGGTAGCACCCACCCCACCCGGGCAGCAGGCCGAGGAAGGTCTCCGGCAGGGCGACGGCGGGGACGCCGGCCGAGACGGTCCGGTAGTCGCAGGAGAGCGCGAGCTCGACCCCACCGCCCATCGCCGCCCCGTTGACGAACGCGAAGGTGGGCACCGGGAGGTCGGCGAGGGTCGCGAACGCGTGGTGGCCGGCCCGGGCGATCTCGAGCGCCTGCTCGCGGTGGGTGACGAAGGGGACGCCGGAGAGGTCGGCGCCGACCGCGAAGACGAACGGCTTGCCGGTGACGGCGACCGCCTGGACCTCGCCGGCCTGCGCCCGCTCGCGGAGCCGGTCGAGCGCCGACTGCAGCTCGGCGAGGCCCTGCGGGCCGAAGGTGTTGGGCCGGGTGTGGTCCTGGCCGTTGTCCAGGGTGATGAGCGCGAGCGTCCCGGCCCCGCCGGGGAGCTCGACGTCGCGGACCGGGGTGCGGGTGACGACCTCGGCGGGGAGCTGGGGTGCCTGCGTGGTGGTGGTCATGGCTCAGGCCTGGCTTCCGTGGTCGCGGTGGTGCGGGTTCTCCCAGATGACGGCGCCACCCATCCCGATGCCGATGCACATCGCGGTGAGCCCGTAGCGGACCTCCGAGTGGTCCTCGAACTCCCGCGCCAGCTGGGTCATCAGGCGGATGCCGGAGGACGCGAGCGGGTGGCCGGTGGCGATCGCGCCGCCGTAGGGGTTGACCCGCTCGTCGTCGTCGGCCAGCCCGAAGTGGTCGAGGAAGGAGAGCACCTGGACGGCGAAGGCCTCGTTGAGCTCGAAGAGGCCGATGTCCTCGATCGTCAGCCCGGCCTTGGCCAGGGCCTTCTCGGTGGCCGGGATCGGGCCGATGCCCATGACCTCGGGGTCGACGCCGACGAAGGCGTAGGAGACCATCCGCATCCGGACCGGCAGCCCGAGCTCGTCGGCCGCCTCCTGCGAGGCGAGGATGCAGGCGGTCGCGCCGTCGTTGAGCCCGGCGGCGTTGCCGGCGGTGACCCGGCCGTGCGGGCGGAAGGGGGTGCGCAGCCCGGCGAGCTCCTCCAGCGTCGTGCCCGGGCGCGGCGGCTCGTCGGCGGTGGCCAGCCCCCACCCGCGCTCGACGTCCCGGGTCGCCACCGGCACGAGGTCGGGCTGGACCCGGTTCGCCGCGTAGGCCGCCGCGAGCTTGCGCTGGCTGCGGAGCGCGAAGGCGTCGCTGCGCTCCCGGGTCAGCTCGGGGAACCGGTCGTGGAGGTTCTCGGCCGTCTTGCCCATGACCAGGGCGGACTCGTCGACGAGCCGCTCGGCGACGATCCGCGGGTTGGGGTCGACCCCCTCGCCCATCGGGTGGCGGCCCATGTGCTCGACGCCACCGGCGACGGCGACGTCGATGGCTCCGACCCCGATCGACGACGCCAGGTTCGTCACCGCCGTCATCGCGCCGGCGCACATCCGGTCGACGGAGTAGCCGGGGGTGCTCGTCGGCAGGCCGGACAGGAGCGCGCCGAGCCGGCCCAGGGTCAGGCCCTGGTCGCCGATCTGGGTGGTCGCGGCGATGGCGACCTCCTCGACCCGCTCCTTGGGGAGCTCGGGATGGCGGCGGAGCAGCTCGCGGACGCACTTGATGACGAGGTCGTCGGCGCGGGTCTGGGCGTACATGCCCTTCTCGCCGGCCTTGCCGAACGGGGTGCGGACGCCGTCGACGAAGACGACGTCACGAAGGGAGCGGGGCACGAGGTGGCCTCCCTGGTCGGGAACGGGTGGAGCCCGGGCACGCCGGACCGCTGCCCATCGTACTAAGCGAGCGCTTAGTCAACGAGGGGTGGGGTGCGGTGACCGTCGTCACCCCGCGGGCTCAGGCCCCGGCGGGAGCCATCAGCTGGACGAGGTTGCCGCAGGTGTCGTCGAGGATCGCGAGACCGCGATCGGGACGTCGTGCTCGGTCCGCACGCCGAGGACGCGAGTGTAGACGTCGTGGGCGGTGGCCTGGTCGGCGACGACCACGCTGGCCAGGGCGATCCGCGCGGGTCGCTCCTCTCGTCGGTGGGGTGGCGCTGGCCGAGGGCGGCCCTCGGGGTCGGTCAGCCGCCGGGGTGTGCGGTGAAGGCCTCGGCGAGCATGGGGGCGACGATCTCGGCCTGCCACGGCCGCACCCCGTGGGCGGTCAGGGCGGCCGCGAACGCCGGTGCGTCGGGCGGCTCGGGTGGGGACCAGACGACGCGGCGCAGCGGGTCGGGGGAGCAGACGTTCTCGACCGGGACGCCGTGCTCCTGCGCGAACACGGTGAGCGCCGCACGCGTCGCGGAGAGCCGGGCCGCGGCGACCGGGTTCTTGTCGGCCCAGACCCGGGGCGGGGGTGGGCCGTCGGGCGGCAGCGAGCGCGGGGGAAGCTGGTCCTCGGGCACGGCCTGGGCCCGACGGACCGCCTCGACCCACTGTCGCCCGTAGCGGGCGATGGCACGGTGCCCCCCGGGCAGGTCGGCTGGGCCGGCGGGGGAGGCCCGGGCGATGTCGATGAGCGCGGCGTCGGGCAGCACCCGGCCGATCGCGGTGTCGCGCTCCCGAGCGATGTCGTCGCGGGCGTACCAGAGCTCGCGGACCACGGCGACGGCCCGGCGGGAGCGCAGGGTGTTGATCCCGGAGGTGCGCCGCCACGGGTCGACGCGTTCGGTGGGGGACCAGGTCAGCAGGGCGGCGAACTCCTGGCGGGCCCACTCGGCCTTGCCCTGGGCGGCGAGGTCGACCCCCATGAGGTTGCGCAGCTCGCCGAGCACCTCCACGTCGAGCGCCGCGTACCGCAGCCAGGGCTCGGGCAGCGGGCGGGTGGACCAGTCGACGGCGGAGTGCTCCTTGGCCAGGCGCAGCCCGAGGTAGTGCTCGACGACCGCGGCGAGGCCGACCCGGGGCAGGCCGAGGATGCGCGCGGCCAGCTCGGTGTCGAAGAGCTGGCGGGGGCGCAGCCCGACCTCGGCGAGGCAGGCGAGGTCCTGGGTGGCGGCGTGCAGGATCCACTCGGCCGGGCCGATGGCCTCGGCCAGCGGCGCGAGGTCGGGGACCGCGACCGGGTCGATGAGCCAGGTACCCGAGCCCTCCCGGCGGACCTGGACGAGGTAGGCGCGCTGGCCGTAGCGGTAGCCCGAGGCACGCTCGGCGTCGATGGCGACCGGCCCCTCGCCCGCAGCGACCGCGGCGGCGGCCTCGTCGAGGCGGCGCTCGGTCTCGACGACCTGCGGGACGCCCTCGGCCGGCTCCTCGAGGGGTACGGGCGCCTCGGTCGCGGGCTCGTCCGCGGCGTCGGGGGGCGGGGTCGTGCCGGTCATTCAGCGCCGGGGTCCGGGCAGGGCGACGACACCCTCGGGCAGCGGGGGCAGGCCGGCGATGGTGCACAGCAGGTCCGACCAGGCCGAGAGGTGCTCACCCACCTCGGGCCCGAGCGGGGTCCAGGAGGCGCGCACCTCCATCTCCACGGTCGGCGGCCGGTCGGCGAGGCCGCCGAAGCTCTCGGACACCACGCGGGTGACCGTCCCGGCCGGGGCGGCGTACGCGACGCCCCGCGCCTCGAGGGCGTCGGTGAGCCAGCTCCAGCCGACCTCGCCGAGCAGCGGGTCGCTGGCGAACTCGGCCTCGAGCTCGGCCCGGGCGAACGTGACCGCCCGCCACTGCCCGCCCCACGGCTCGGGGGCCGACGGGTCGTGCAGGAGGACGAACCGCCCCGACGCGAGCTCGTCGTCGTGGTCGCGCGGGTCGAGGACGTCGGCGGTCATCGCCACCGCGTACGGGGCGATCCGCTGGGGGGCGGGGACCTCGGTGAGGCGCACCTCCGGACGCAGCCGCGCACGGTGGATCTCCTCGAGAGCGCGGGCGAAGTCCGGCGACTCGCGACCGGAGACGGTGCGGCTGGCCACGGCGCCAATGTAGGCCGGGCCGACGTCCCACGTCGTGAGGGCACGCCGGGCCGGGGGCAGGTCGTCGGTAGCCTGCGTCGGTGCTGAGTCTTCTCGCGCTGGGCTCGTCGGTGGCCTGGGGGACCTCCGACTTCTTCGCCGGCCTGGCCTCCAGGCGCCGCCCGGCGGTGGCGGTGGTGGGGTGGACCCAGGGCCTGGCGCTGCTCGTCCTCACCGTCGTCGTCGCGGTCCGCTGGTCGAGCATCACGTGGTCGGGGTGGCCGGTGTGGGCCGTCGCCGCCGGGCTGGCCGGCACCAGCGGGCTCGTCTGCTTCTACACCGCGCTCTCCGCGGGGACGATGGGTGTCGTGGCACCGATCGCCGCGCTCGGGGCGGTCGTGCCGGTGGCTCTCGGCGTCGCGACCGGCGACCAGCCGTCGCCGTGGGCGTGGGCGGGGATGGCCGTCGCGACCTGCGGGGTCGCCCTCGCCTCGGGCCCGGAGCTGAGCGGCGCGGTCTCGCCGCGCCCGGTGGTCCTCGCTGCCTGCGCGGCCCTCGGGTTCGGGCTCGCCCTGTTCTTCCTCGACCGCGGTGCCCGCGAGTCGACCCTGATGACCCTCTGGGGGATGCGGGTCACCTCGGTGACGGTCCTGCTCGTCGTCGCGCTGCTCGCCCGGTCGGTGGGCGGGGTGACGGTGCGGGAGACGCCGGCACTGCTCCTCATCGGCTCGGGCGACCTCACCGCCAACGCGATGTTCGCGGTCGCCTCGTCGTCCGGCCAGGTGAGCCTCGCGGCGGTGCTCGGGTCCCTCTACCCGGTCGTCACCGCGCTGCTCGCCCGCATCCTCGTCGGGGAGCGGCTGCGCGGCATCCAACGGGTCGGCATCGTCCTCGCGGTGGGCGGGGCGGCCCTCATCGCGCTCGACCGGCCGCCCGGGGCCCGGCGCGTCGAGGGATGCCGATGCCCGCCGGGTGCGGTGGGAGGATGTCGGACCGTGACCCCCCACGACACCGCGGCCGCCGGCGCCGGCGCACCCCCGGCATCCCCCTCCGAGTCGGTCCTCGTCCGCGCCACGCGCGGCGAGGACGGTCCCGTACACCCCCGTCTGGTTCATGCGCCAGGCCGGCCGCTCGCTGCCGGAGTACCGCAAGGTGCGCGAAGGGCGTCGGGATGCTCGAGTCCTGCCGCCGCCCCGACCTCGTCACCGAGATCACCCTCCAGCCGGTGCGCCGGCACGGCGTCGACGCCGCGATCTTCTTCTCCGACATCGTCGTGCCGCTCGCCGCGGTCGGGGTCGACCTGGACATCGTCCCGGGGGTCGGCCCGGTCGTCGCCGAGCCCTTCCGCACCAGCGCCGACCTCGACCGGCTGCCCCGAGCTGACCCCGGACCTGGTGCCCGACATCGCCGAGTCGGTGCGCCTGCTCACCGCCGAGCTCGGGCCGACCCCGCTCATCGGCTTCGCCGGCGCCCCGTTCACCCTCGCCTCCTACCTCGTCGAGGGCGGTCCCTCGCGCAACCACGAGCACACCAAGGCGCTCATGCACGGCGACCCCGGGCTGTGGAACGACCTGTGTGCCCGGCTCGCGCAGGTCTCCGGCGCCTTCCTCCGCGTCCAGGCCGAGGCCGGCGCGTCCGCGGTACAGCTCTTCGACTCCTGGGCCGGTGCGCTGAGCCGCCGCGACTACGCGACGTTCGTGCAGGGCCACTCGGCGACGGCGCTCGCCGCGGTCGCCGACCTCGGCGTGCCGCGGATCCACTTCGGCGTCGGCACCGGCGAGCTGCTCGCCCTCATGGGCGAGGCGGGCGCCGAGGTGGTGGGGGTCGACTACCGCGTCTCGCTCACCGACGCCCTCGAGCGCCTCGGCGGCCGCTACGCCGTGCAGGGCAACCTCGACCCCGCGCTGCTCTTCGCCCCGTGGGAGGCCCTCGAGCGGCGCGTCCGCGAGATCGTCGACGAGGGTCGGGCCGCCCCCGGGCACGTCTTCAACCTCGGGCACGGCGTGCTGCCGGCCACCGACCCGGACGTGCTGACCCGCGTCGTCGAGCTGGTCCACGAGGCCTCCGTCCGCTGACCCGGCGCGGCGCCCGCGCCGGGTCGGCCCTGGGTCGGCCCTGCCGGGCCGTCAGGCGACCGGCGGAGCGGGGGGCGGGACGGCCACGGCGCCGCCCCGGGCGGAGCGCCGGCGCCACCAGAGCAGCGCGGGGACGAGGACGACCGCCGCGGCGAGCGCGAACGGCAACAGCGCGCCGAGGGCGGTCAGCAGCACGGTCACCGACCCGGTGAACGCCTGCCACCCCGCGGCGAGCCCGGCGAGGAAGCCGGTGCCGGCGACCGACGGCGGCGCCTCCGGCGTCGTGAGCCGGACCGTGACCGGGGAGAGGGCCACCTGGTTCTTCAGGCTGGCCAGCTGGCTCTCGAGGGCCTCGAGGTCGGCTTCGCGGCGGGAGAGCTCGGCCTCGAGGGTGACGACGTCGCCGAGCTTGTCGGCCCTGCTCATCAGGGCCCGGACCCGGTCCACGCTCGCCCGGGCCGACTTCACCCGCGAGTCGGTGTCCGCGTACTGGGTCGTGACGTTGTCCGTGGTGACGCTGCGGGAGAGGACCGTGCCGACGGAGGTCAGCCGGTCGAGGGTGGCGTCGAGGTGGTCGGCCGGTACCGAGACGGTGATGGTGCCGGCGGCGGCCGGGGTGACCGTCGCGTCGCTCCCGGGCGAGGCAGGCAGCGGGGTGGGGACCGGCGTGCCCGGGTCGGTGGAGATGTTCTCCGACTCCACGACGCCGCCCTCGTCGGCGGCGATCTGCCGGACCCGCTGCGCCGCCTCCTCGACCTCCCGCACCCGTACCGAGAGGTCGGCGCGTCGGACGACCTTGAGGTCGGCGACGGCCGGGTCCACGGTGGCACCGTGGCCGGATGCGGCCCCGGCAGCCAGGGACCGGGCGTCGGCTCCGGGCTGCGGGGCGGTGGCGGGGTCCTGCGCCGAGGACTGCAGCTCGCTGCTCGCCGCGGCGGAGCTGCCGGCGCTGTCCGAGGCGCCTCCGCTGCAGGCGGTGAGGGCGGCGAGCGCGAGCAGGGCGCCCGCGCAGGCCGTGACGACACGGGACCGGGTGGTGGGGCTTCGCATGGTGACTCCTTCGTCGGCGGCGGTCCTCGGTGGGGCGCGCGGGCCGGCCCGACGGTTCCCTGCCGGGGGTCTCGATCCGGTCACGGGATCGCCGGCCGGACCGGGCATCCCGGGTGCAGGTGCGTCGGCGGTCCGTGAGACTCTGGGACCATGTCCGCGCAGGCCCCCCCCGCCCGTCCGCACGTCGTCGTCGTGGGAGGTGGTATCGCCGGGCTGACCGCCGCCCTCGAGGTGCTCTCGTCGCACCCGGACGCCCGGGTCACCGTGCTCGAGGGGGCCGACCGGGTCGGCGGCAAGCTGCGGCGCGAGGAGGTCGGCGGGCACCTCGTCGACGTCGGTGCCGAGGCGATGCTCGCGCTGCGCCCCGAGGCGGTCGACCTCGCGACCCGGGTCGGGGTCGGGGAGGACCTCGTCACCCCCGCGACGACGGCCGCGTCGGTGTGGTCCCGCGGCGTCCTCAGCCCGCTGCCCCGGGCCACGCTCATGGGGGTCCCCACCGACCCGGACGCGGCCCGCGGCATCCTCACCGACGAGGAGGTCGAGCGGGTGCGGCGCGAGCAGCCGTGGCCCGGCGGCCCGGTGACCGTCGACGTCTCCGTCGGCGACTACGTCGGCACCCGGCTCGGCGACGCGGTCGTCGAGCGGCTCGTCGAGCCGCTGCTCGGCGGGGTCTACGCCGGCCAGGCGTCGCGACTCTCGCTCGAGGCCACGATGCCGGCCCTGTGGGCCCGGGCCCAGCGCGACGAGAGCCTCCTCGGCCCGGCCGGCGCACCCCCGGTTCCGGCCCCGGGGGGTAGGGCCCGTCCGGTGTTCGCCGGCATCCGCGGCGGCGTGGGCCGGCTCGCCACCCTCGTGGCCGACGAGCTGGCCTCGTGCGGCGTGACCGTCCGCACCGGGGCGACGGTCCGGGGCCTGGAGCGCACCGCCGAGGGCTGGCGCCTCGTCGTCGGTTCGGCCGCCACGCCGGAGCCGGTCGACGCCGACGCCGTGCTCCTCTGCGTGCCGCCTCCCGCCGCAGCCCGGCTCCTGCGCCCCCACTCGGCGGCCGCCGCCGACGTCCTGGACCAGGTCGAGATGGCGTCGACGGCCGTGGTCACCCTCGCCGTCGAGCGCGCCGGGCTCGGCGAGCTGCCGGGGTCGGGCTTCCTCGTGCCGCCGGTCGACGGCCGGACGATCAAGGCCAGCACCTTCAGCTTCGTCAAGTGGGAGTGGACCGACGCCCTCTCCGACGAGCTGGTCCACCTGCGGGCCTCGCTCGGCCGGGCCGGGGAGGAGGCGGCGCTCCAGCGGTCCGACGACGAGCTGGTCCGGGTGTCCGTCACCGAGATCGGGGAGGCGGTCGGCCACCCGCTGCCCCGGCTCGTCGACGCGCACGTCCAGCGGTGGGGCGGCGGCCTGCCGCAGTACACGGTGGGCCACCTCGGCCGCGTGCGTGCGGTCCGCGAGGCCCTCGCCGGCCTGCCGGGGCTCGCCGTGGCCGGAGCCGCCTACGACGGGGTCGGCATCCCGGCCGTCGTGGCGTCCGCGGGCGCCGCGGCCCGGTTCGTCTCCGAGCACCTGCGCTCGGCCGCCACGGCGTGAGGCCGGCCACCACCCCGAGTACCCCGACACCCTGAGGAGAGCCCCGATGAGCGACCAGGCCCGCCCCGCGCCCCGCACCCCCGGCGCCGCCCGCATCCGCGAGATCAACGACACCATCCGCTACGCGATGTGGTCGGTGTTCGCGCTCGCCGAGCCGCTTGGCGACGCCGACCGTGAGGCGATGGCCGCCGAGGTCGAGGAGCTGTTCGCCAAGCTGGGCGCCGAGGACGTCGTCGTCCGCGGCACCTACGACGTCGCCGGCCTGCGCGCCGACGCCGACGTCATGGTGTGGTGGCACGCCGCGAGCATCGAGCCGCTCCAGCAGGCCTACCACGCGCTGCTGCGCACCGAGTACGGCCAGCACCTCGACCCGGTGTGGTCGGTGGCGGCGCTGCACCGCCCGGCGGAGTTCAACAAGAGCCACATCCCGGCGTTCATGTCCGAGGAGGAGGCCCGCGACTACGTGTGCGTCTACCCGTTCGTCCGGTCCTACGAGTGGTACCTGCTGCCCGACGAGGAGCGGCGGGCGCTGCTCGTCGAGCACGGTCAGATGGCGCGGGAGTACCCCGACGTGCGGGCCAACACCATCGCTGCCTTCGCACTGGGCGACTACGAGTGGGTCCTGGCCTTCGAGGCCGACGAGCTGCACCGCATCGTCGACCTGATGCGCGACCTGCGGGCCTCGCGGGCTCGCCGGCACGTCCGCGAGGAGGTGCCGTTCTACACCGGCCCCCGGGTGGCCGTGCGCGACCTCGTCGCCCGCCAGCGCTGAGCCGACCGGACCCAACTTTTTCTCCGGATGCCGGGACCTTCACCGGAAGACGGGTTGGGAAGCCGTAGCCCGCTGAAGATTCTCGTCCGCCGGGTGACCCCGAAGCGCGGGCGTCGTCGCCGTCCACAGCGCGGATGTCCGCCGCCTTCATCCACAGGCCGCGGCGGCGACCTGTCGCCGGCGGTGGGGCGCGCCGCACCCTGTGCCGATGAGCGGACTGGACCCGACGATCGAGCACCTCGCCGCCGGGCAACACGGGATGCTGACGACATCGCAGCTCCTCGACTGTGGCATCTCGGCGCCCACCCTCGTCACTTTGGTGCGCCGACACGTCCTGCGACACCCGGGCCGTGGGCTGTACGCGCTGGCCTCGCTGGCCGACCCGGACCCTGTCGGGTGGCACCGGCAGCTGTGTGCCGGCGCGCTTCTGCTCTACCCGGACGCCGTGCTCGCGAGCACCTCCGCTCTCTTGGCCCACGGCGTTCGCGTGTGGGGCGCTGACCTGGCCCGACCGGCCATCCGTCGTCCTCCGGACCGCGCGCGTGGGATGTCCGCGTTCTGGGTGCGTCACGGCGACGGCGACCGGGTGGACACACCCTGGGGCCCGGCAGAACCGGTCGCGGTCGCGCTGGCGAGCCATGCGGTCGATCGGGGCATCGAGCCGGGCGTCGTCAGCGCCGACCACGCGCTACACGACGATATGACCACGGCCGAGCAGCTGGAGCGCGCGGTCGACCACGTCCTCGGCTGGCAGCACGGCAGCAGGGCCGGGGCGATGCTGCGGCACGCCGACGGGCGCCGTGAGTCGGTGGGCGAGTCACGGTGCGCGCTTGCCCTGGCGCTGGCCGGCGTCGATGCCCTTCCGCAGGTCGTGATCGAGGACGTCGACGGCGCCTTCGTCGCCCGGGTGGACTTCCTCGTCGCCGGCACCCGCGTCGTCGTGGAGTTCGACGGCAAGCTCAAGTACGCCGGGGGCGACCCCGGGGTCCTCTGGGCGGAGAAGCGGCGCGAGGACCGGCTCAGGCGGCTGGGCTACCTCGTCGTCCGCATCACCTGGGCCGACCTCGAAACGCCCGGCGCGGTGGCGGCGAAGGTGCGCGCGGCCCTGGCTGCGGCCTGACGGACGAGCACATCACCGGGCGGGCGACCCTCGCCCGACCCTGGGATGCCGGACCCTTCAGCGGAGGGCGTGAACCGTTCCGGTCGCCTGCTGAAGGTTCCGGCATCCGGAGAGAAAGATGGGGCCGGTGGGGTCAGGCGGGGGGCGGGGCGGCGTCGCCGGCGGGCTTGAGGGTGAGGCTGATCGAGTTGATGCAGTAGCGCTGGTCGGTCGGGGTGTCGTAGCCCTCGCCCTCGAACACGTGACCCAGGTGGGACCCGCACGCCGCGCAGCGCACCTCGACCCGAGGGCGCCCGGGCAGGGAGCGGTCCTCGAGGTACTCGACCGAGCCGCCGGCCAGCGGGCTGAAGAACGAGGGCCAGCCGCAGTGGCTCTCGAACTTGGTGTCGGACCGGAACAGCTCCGCGCCGCAGGCCCGGCACGCGTAGACGCCGGTCGTCTTGGTGTCGGTGTACTCGCCGGTGAAGGGACGCTCGGTGCCGGCCTCGCGCAGGACCTGGAACTCCTGCGGGCTCAGCGCCGCCCGCCACTCCTCCTCGCTGTGCTGGACGGTGTAGTCACGGTCGCTCGGTGTCATCGCCATGCCCTGCCCAACAGCGGGGAGCCGCCGATGGTTCCCGGCCCCGTGACGACGAAAGGACCTCGTCACCGGGCCCGGTCCTCACCCGGTCTCAGTAGGCTCGCCGCATGCCGGATGCGCAGATCGTCGAGGTCGAGGGCCCCCAGGGCGTCCGGCAGGTCCGGCTCACCAGCCCGGACCGGGTGATGTGGCCGGCCGACGGCATCACCAAGGGCGACCTCGCCGGCTACGTCGCGGCGGTCGGGGACTGCCTCGTCCACCACATCGGCGACCGGCCGGTCACCCTCCAGCGCTTCCCCGACGGCATCGAGGGCGAGGAGTTCTACCAGAAGAACCCCCCGAAGGGGATGCCGGAGTGGGTGCGCACCACCCGCTGCCGCTACCCCAGCGGACGCCGGCACGACCAGGTCGTCGTCGACGAGGTCGCCACCGCCGTCTGGGCCGTGCAGATGAACACGGTCACCTTCCACCCGTGGCCGGTGCGCACCGCCGACAACGACAACCCCGACGAGCTGCGCATCGACCTCGACCCCCAGCCCGGGCGCACCTTCGGCGACGCGGTCGAGGCCGCCCAGGCTCTCCGCGAGCTCATGGCCGAGCTGGGCCTCACCGGGTGGGCCAAGACCAGCGGCAACCGCGGGGTGCACGTCTACGCCCGGATCGCCCCCCGCCACGAGTTCCTCGACGTCCGGCACGGCGTCATCGGGATCGCCCGCGAGCTCGAGCGCCGCCTCCCCGACCTCGTCACCACGGCGTGGTGGAAGGAGGAGCGCGGCGAACGGGTGTTCGTCGACTTCAACCAGGCCTGCCGGGACCGCACCATCGCCTCCGCGTACAGCCCGCGCCCGCTGCCCGGCGCCCCGGTCTCGATGCCGGTCAGCTGGGCGGAGATCACCACGGTCGCCCCGGGTGACTTCACCGTCCTCACGGTTCCGGACGTCATCGAGGACCGCGGTGACGCGTGGGCCGACATCGACGGGGCCGTCGGTGACCTCGGCGCAGCCCTCGCCCTGTGGGACCGCGACGTCCAGGAGCGGGGTCTCGGCGAGCTGAGCTTCCCGCCGGACTACCCGAAGATGCCGGGCGAGCCGCCGAGGGTCCAGCCGAGCAAGCGGCGCCGGGACAAGGCCGACGACGAGTACATGGCACCGAAGGCCGAGCGGGACGCCACGGCCCGGGCGGAGTGGGGGATGCCGGTGGTGCCACCGGTGGCCCCGATGCTCGCCCGGGCGGTCAGCGGCATCGGCGCCCTCGACGGCCAACAGGTCAGCTTCGAGCCGAAGTGGGACGGCTTCCGCTCCATCGTCTTCCGTTCGGGCGAGCGGGTCGAGATCGGCAGCCGCAACGAGAAGCCGATGACCCGCTACTTCCCCGAGCTCGTCGAGGCAGCCCTGGCGAACCTCCCCGAGCGCTGCGTCGTCGACGGCGAGATCATCCTCGTCCGCCCCGGCGGGGACCGCCTCGACTTCGAGCTGCTCAGCCAGCGCATCCACCCGGCCGCGAGCCGAGTCCGGAGGCTGTCCGCCGAGACCCCCGCCCGGTTCGTCGCGTTCGACCTGCTCGCCCTCGGTGGCGACGACCTGACCGGACGCCCCTTCGTCGAGCGTCGCCGGCTGCTCGAGGAGGCGCTGGCCGCGGCGGAGGCGCCGGTCCACCTGACGCCGGCCACCACCGACCGGCAGCTGGCCGCGCGGTGGTTCACCGAGTTCGAGGGCGCCGGGCTCGACGGGCTCGTCGCGAAGCCCCTGGACGGGCGGTACGAGCCGGACAAGCGGACGATGGCCAAGATCAAGCACGAGCGCACCGCGGACTGCGTCGTCGCCGGCTACCGCACCCACAAGTCCGGGCCCGACGCCATCGGGTCCCTCCTCCTCGGCCTGCACGACGACGAGGGCAACCTCGCCTCGGTCGGCGTCATCGGCGCCTTCCCGATGGCGCGGCGGCGCGAGCTCTTCGAGGCGCTCCAGCCGCTCGTCACCGACTTCGAGCACCACCCGTGGGCGTGGGCGCGGCAGGAGGAGGGCACCCGGACCCCGCAGGCGGCCGCCGGGAGCCGGTGGGCGGCCGGCAAGGACCTCTCCTTCACGCCGCTGCGGCCCGAGCGCGTCGTCGAGGTGCGCTACGACCACATGGAGGGCGTCCGGTTCCGGCACACCGCCCAGTTCGTCCGGTGGCGGCCGGACAAGGACCCCGCCGACTGCACCTTCGACCAGCTCGAGGAGCCCGTGTCCTACGACCTTGCCACCGTCCTCGACGGTGGGGCCGGGTGAGCGAGCCGGCCGGCCCCGTGGTGGGCCGGGCCCGCCGCGTCGCCGTCGCCGGTGCGGCGCTCGGCGCGACCACCGTCGCGGCCTCCGGCGCCGGGTCGCTGGCCGCGGCCGCGTACTTCGCCCGCAAGGTCCTCACCCCCGACCGGCGGCGGCCCGACGACGTCGTGGTCCGGGCGGCCGGAGCGCGCACCGTCACCCTCGTCGCGGACGCCGAGACGGCGGCGCCGGGCCGGTACGGGCTGTGGATCGACGACGGTCACGGGCACGTGCGGCTCGGCGAGGTCGTCGACCTCGACCCGGCCCGCGGGCTGGTCGAACGCGAGCTCGTGGCGGTCGACCGCGGCTACCTGGCGCCCGGCGGGGCCCGGTGGAACCAGTACTACTACGGCGCTCCGCCCGACGAGAGTCTGGGCCTCGCCACGCAGCACGTGACCTACGCCGGCGAGCTCGGCCCGATGCCGGCCTGGGTGGTCCCGGCTGCCGGCGGTACCGGTGAGCGCTGGGCCGTGCTCGTCCACGGGCGCGGCGCCCGGCGCGAGGAGACGGTGCGGGCGCTCCGTCCGTTGCACGACCAGGGCTGGACCTGCCTCGTGCCCACCTACCGCAACGACGAGGGCGTGCCGTCGGGGCCGGACGGCCGGTACGCGTTGGGGCTGTCCGAGTGGCGCGACGTCGACGCGGCGCTGGAGTACGCGGTCGAGCACGGGGCCCGCGAGGTACTCCTCGTCGGGTGGTCGATGGGCGGCGCCATCGCCCTCCAGCTGCTCGACCGCTCGGCTCGCTCCGGGCTCGTTTCGCGGGTGGTCCTCGACGCCCCGGTCATCGACTGGGGCGACGTCCTGGCCCACCACGCGCGCGAGCACCATCTGCCGCCCCACGTGGGCTCCCTCGCCAGGGCGATGATGAACCGCCGGTGGGGCCACCGCCTCGTCGGGGTCCACGAGGGCGTCGACCTCGCGCTCACCGACTGGGTGGGACGGGCCGACGAGCTGCGCCACCGCATCCTCCTCATCCACTCCGCGGCGGACGAGTTCGTCCCGGTCGGCCCGTCCCGCGAGCTCGCCCGCACCCGGCCCGACCTCGTGACCTTCGTCGAGTGGGAGCTGGCGCGCCACTGCAAGGAGTGGAACGTCGACCCGCAGCGGTGGGAGGGCCTGGTCCGCGACTTCGCCCGCTGACCGCCCGGGCTCACGCCCGGTGGAAACGCCAGAGCCCGAGCAGGGTCCCGGCCTCCTCGAGGAGCAGGTGCGGCCGGGCCGGGATCCCTCGAGCACCGCTCAGGGCCGGGCCATGGGTGATCCGCGGCGCGTCCCCGCCGACGATCGTCGGCGCCACGGTGAGCGCCAGCTCGTCGACCACGTCGGCGTCCAGCGCGGCGCTGAGCAGCGAGGGGCCGCCCTCGAGGAGCACCTTGCGCAACCGCCGCAGGGACAGCTCGTTGAGCGCGCGGCGCAGGTCGACGGCATCCTCACCGCAGACCAGCACCGCGTCCTCACCGAGCACCGTGCGCGCCCGGTCGATCGCTCGGGGGCCGGCCGCCGCGCAGGTGACGAGCAGGGCCGGGCCGCGACCCTCCTTGCCGGTCCGGACGTTCTCGGGGACGCGCCCGCTGCGGGTCACGACCGCGAGGGTGGCGGGCAGCCGTGAGCGGCGGGTGGGCTGGAGCCGGCGGTAGCCCTCCGCCCGCACGGTGCCGGCACCGACGAGGACGACGTCGGCGAGGTCACGCTGGAGCGAGAACACCCGGTTGTCGGCGGGGGTGTTGACCGACCCGCTGCGTCCGTCGGCGCCGGCGGCCGCGCCGTCCAGCGTCGTGACCATGTTGGCACGCACCCACGTCCCGCGGCGCGGGAAGCCGTAGAGCTCCTCGAGGTCGCCCGCCCCGGCGCGCGACCCGGGGCGCGAGGGGCGGCGTGGGTCGATGAGCACGCGCATCGGCCCAGTCTTGCACCGCCTCTGGTTGGATGCGGTGATGGGCAAGGGAAAAGAAGCAGAAGCGGGCGGCGAGACGCTCCGCCGACGCCGAGCTGCGACCGGCAAGGCGGCGCGGAAGGCGAAGCGCAAGAAGGAGAGGGCCGAGGAGGCCCGCAGCGAGGACACCCTCGAGAGAGGACCTGGTCGGACGTGCTCCGCGTCCAGCCGGGTCTCGACCTCGCCGAGGTCGACCCGCACTCGACCCCCGGCTTCGACGGGAAGAAGAAGGACGGCGAGCAGGTCATGGAGGACCTGCAGGCCCGGCTCTCCGACCTCCAGGAGCGGCTCTTCGCCGAGTCCAAGGGCGGGGGACGGCGTTCGGTGCTGCTCGTCATCCAGGGGATGGACACCTCCGGCAAGGGCGGCATCATGCGCCACGTCGTCGGGGCGGTCGACCCGCAGGGCGTCGCGATCACCGCCTTCAAGGCGCCGAGCCGCGGAGGAGCGTCGCACCCCTTCCTCTGGCGCATCCGCAACGCGCTGCCGCGGCCGGGGCAGATCGGGGTCTTCGACCGCTCGCACTACGAGGACGTCCTCATCGTCCGCGTCCACGAGCTCGTCCCGCGCGCCACGTGGGCGCGCCGCTACGCCCAGATCAACCACTTCGAGGAGCGGTGTCGTCGAGTCGGGGACCACGATCGTCAAGGTGATGCTGCACCTCTCGCAGCGAGGAGCAGAAGGCCCGGCTCGCCGAGCGCCTCGAGCGGCCGGACAAGCACTGGAAGTACAACCCGGGCGACCTCGACGAGCGCGCCCACTGGGCGGACTACATGGAGGCCTACCAGGCCGCGCTCGAGAGGTGCTCGACCGACCCTGGCGCCGTGGCACGTGGTCCCCGCCGACCGGAAGTGGTACGCCCGGCTCGCCGTCACGAACCTCCTCCTCGAGGCGCTCGAGGGGATGGACCCGCAGTGGCCGGCGGCCGACTTCGACGTCGAGGAGGAGCAGGCCCGCCTCGCGATCACGCCCTGAGGCGGGCGGCGCCGCTGGCCACGGGCGGCCCCCCGTGGCCGAGGCTCAGCGGGCGAGGGCCCGCCCGAGCAGCAGGTCGACGGCGGCCGGACCGACTCCGGCGTCCAGGGTGCCGAACGTCGCGCCGTGCTCCCCGCGGACCCGGCTGGCGACGAACGCGTCGGCGACCGGCCCGGGGGAGTGGCGGCACCAGCAGCGCGGCCTGAAGGGTGACCGCCAGCCGTTCGACGAGCCGCCGCGCAGCCCAGGGCGCCGCCGGGTCGAGCGCCGTGGCCCCGGCCTGCTCGCACCCGTCGATCGCCGCGTCGAGGGCCGCGTCGTGGCCCCGGGCGAGGGCGAGCTCCTTGCCCAGTGCCGCCAGCGACGCCGGTTCGCGGGTGATGGCGCGGAGCACGTCGAGCGCGTTGACGTTGCCCGAGCCCTCCCAGATCGAGTTGAGCGGAGCCTCCCGGTAGAGCCTGGCCAGCCCGTTCTCCTCGACGTAGCCGTTGCCGCCGAGGCACTCGAGGGCTTCGGCGACCATCGGCGCGGTGCGCTTGCACACCCAGAACTTGCCGAGTGCGACGCCCAGCCGAGACAGCTCGGACTCGCCCGCGTCGACGGCGTGCGCCAGCCGCATCGCGAGCACGGTCGCAGCCTCGGCCTCCAGAGCCAGGTCGGCGAGGACGTTGCGCATCAGCGGCTGGTCGACCAGCAGCGCCCCGAACGCCGACCGGTGGCGCGCGTGGTGCACCGCTCGGACGAGCGCGGCGCGCATCGTCGCGGTCGAGCCCAGGACGCAGTCCAGGCGGGTCGAGGCGACCATGTCGATGATCGTGCGGACGCCCCGTCCCTCGTCCCCGACCCGGACGGCCAGGGCGTCGTCGAGCTCGATCTCCGACGAGGCGTTCGAGCGGTTGCCGAGCTTGTCCTTCAGGCGCTGGATGCGGATCTCGTTGCGCGCTGCCGTCGTCGAGGACGCGGGGGAGGAGGAAGCACGTGACGCCGGCGTCGGTCTGCGCGAGGACGAGGAAGCCGTCGCTCATCGGGGCCGAGCAGAACCACTTGTGACCGGTGAGCCGGTAGGCCTCACCCTCCAGCGGGCCGCCGGGCGCGGGCACCGCGCGCGTCGTGTTGGCGCGCACGTCCGAGCCGCCCTGCTTCTCGGTCATCCCCATCCCCAGGGTGAGCCCGGGCTTGTCCGCGTGTGGCCCCAGCACCGGGTCGTAGCAGCGCGAGGCCAGCCCGGGCACCCAGTCCCCGGGCGACGGCGGGTGAGGCGGCCAGGGCCGGTGCGGCGGCGTAGGTCATCGACACCGGGCAGAGGTGGCCGGCCTCGACCTGGGACCAGAGCACGAACCCAGCGGCCCGGCGCGCGTGCGCACCGGTGGCCGCCGGACGGCGTCCAGGGCTCCGCGGTGAGCCCGTGGCCGACCGCCACCTCCATGAGCTGGTGGTAGGCGGGGTGGTACTCCACCTCGTCGAGGCGGTCACCGCCTGGGGCGTGGGTTCGCAGCACCGGCGTGACCCGGTCGACCTGGTCGGCCCACTGCCGTGGCTCGGCGCTGCCCGCGAGCCGCCCGAGGTCGTGCAGGGAGGCCGCCCCCCTCGGCGTCGTGCGGCTCGACCCACCGGGCGACGGCCTCCGCCAGGGCCGGATCGGAGGCGAGGACGTCGCCGTCCGGCAGCGGGGGAACCTGGTTCGTCACGAGGTGGGTCCGCACGAGGGCAGCCTACGGCGGATACCGTGGGGGACATGACCGACGCGAAGCGGCGCCTGCGTCGGGTGCTCGCTCGGGTGCCGGGGGCCCTCCCGTTCGTGCGGCTCACGGTGGCGACCATCCGGGTCTGCATGCGCTACCGGGTGACCGGGCTGGCCTCCGAGGCCGGGTTCTTCGCGCTGCTCTCGCTGCCGCCGCTGGTCCTGGGGCTCTTCGGCGGCCTGGGGTACCTGCGCAACCTGCTCGGTCAGGAGGCCGTCACCCAGGTGCGTGACGACATCCTGCGGTACTCCTCCCGCTTCCTGACCCCCGAGGTCATCAACTCCGTCCTCGGCCCCACGGTCGACGACGTCTTCAACGCCGGGCGCGCCGACCTGCTGTCCATCGGCTTCGTCCTGTCCCTGTGGTCCGGGTCCAGGGCGCTCAACGTCTTCGTCGACACGATCTCGATCATGTACGGGCAGTCCGGGGTGCGTGGCATCGTCCAGACCCGCGCCCTGTCCTTCTCGCTCTACGTGGTGGCGCTCGTTCTCGGCGTCGTCACCATCCCGCTCGTGCTCCTCGGCCCGGGCCTGCTGCGCGACATGCTCCCGGCTCCGTGGCAGGCCCTGACCGTGCTCTACTGGCCATTGGTCACGCTGCT
>CAVYYD010000014.1:0-74451 GCA_963772645.1 uncultured Actinomycetota bacterium | reverse complement strand
CGTCTACCGGACAGCCGGGCCATGGACGCCTGGCGTGCAGCGCCTGATGCGACACCTGCGGGATGCCGGGCTGGAATGGGTGCCGGAGCCGTTTGGAATCGACGAGCGGGGCCGCGAGATCGTGCGGTTCGTTCCCGGAACGGTGCCGAACTACCCGATGCCGGCCTATGTGTGGGACGAGAGGCGCTGATCGACGCCGCGCGGCTCCTGAGGCAGCTACACGACGCGACGGTCGGCTACGACGCCCGGACTGCCGCATGGCGACAGCCGGCACATGGCCCGGTCGAGGTTATCTGCCATAACGATGTCGCGCCATACAACATGGTTTTCCACGAAGGGCGATTGGCCGGGCTGATCGACTTCGACATGGCGTCGCCGGGCTCGCGACTGTGGGACCTCGCGTACCTCGCCTACCGCCTCGCGCCCCTTTCGGAGCCGGAGAACGTCGAGGCCGGTCCGTTGGGGACAAAGGAGCAGATCGCGCGGTTGCAACTGCTCCTATCCACGCCTACGGAATTCCGTACCCGCCGGATCGACGCGCTGCGGATGGCGCAGGAACGGTTGCGCGATCTGGCACGGTACAGCGACGAGGCAGCGGAACGCACCGGCAACGCGGAACTGCACGATCACGCAACGGCTGTACCGCTCGGATGTCGTGTACATCGAGGACGTGATCGACAATCTGGAGGGACGGGCATCCTGATCCCCAGGCTGGTATCGCTTGGGCTTCGATCGTCCCGCTCTCTCTATCCCTCGTTGCCCGGAGGACGATACGTGATCGAAGCGGCCTGCTGGAGGGCGGTCAGCGTCTCCTCGACCGTAAGCAGGACAATGGTCTCCATCGAGCTGAGTGCTCCCCCGGCAGTGATAGCGAGCGAATTTGGCGGCCATCGCCACGTTATCTGGGGCTTCGTATAGCGCGTAAGCGTCGTGCTCACCGAACGCGTACCAGAAACCTTGCAGCGTGCCACCAACCGCCTCGATGTACTGGGTGGCGGCCGCCCGTCGATCCTCGGGGTTGGCGACAAGCCTTGCCCAGGTGGCGGGTGTGTAGCTGAACCTGGTCAAGTAAAGGGGCATCGGGGACCTCCTCTGGGTGGCAAGCCAAGAAAGCCGAAAGGGTGACCCGTTCCTGGGGAACGAGTTCAACATACCGCTCCCGATTGCGGTATCCCTGCCCTGGTGCACCAACGGCCCCGCCTGTGAGAGCGCTCCCCTATGAGATCTCCCTCACGCCCGCGCCGGAAGCAGCCGACGAGGTGCGTGTCGATCATGCCGACGGCCTCCATCAGGGCATGGGCGGTGGTCGGTCCGACGAAGACGAAGCCACGCTTCTTGAGCGCCTTCGAAAGCGCGATCGACTCCGCCGAGGTGGTCGGGACGTCGGCGGGAGCGACCGGCGACGGGGTCGTCTCCGGCGCGAAGGACCAGACGAGACTGTCCAGCCCGCCGTCAGCACGCAGGTCGAGCACCGCCCTGGCGTTCGTGATCGACGCCAGGATCTTGGCGCGATTGCGAACGATCCGGGAGTCATCCATCAAGCGCGCGATATCGACGTCGGTGAAGGCGGCGACGATCTCCGGGTCGAAGCGGGCGAAGGCCTCGCGGAACGCTTCGCGCTTGCGAAGGATGGTGAGCCAGCTCAGGCCAGATTGGAAGGCCTCCAGCATGATGCGCTCGAACAGCGGCTGCTCGCCACGCACCGGGACGCCCCATTCGGTGTCGTGATAGTGCTGGTTCAACGGGTGCGAGAGCGCCCACGGGCATCGCCGCAGCCCGTCCTCGCCCGCAATCGTTCCATCGTGCATGAAGCTCGTTTCCCTTGCAGTGAGCCGTTTATCGGCACTCGACCATCAAGTGACCCTCGTGTCGATCGGGACGGCATGAAGCCGTCCCCTCCCCGGATGCGGCGGTCGATCATGGCCCGGCATGACGCCGGTCTCCCTATGGTGTATACCCTGCTCAGTGATGCGCGTCCGCGCAACCGTACACGCCGCGATGCGGCGTGAGAAGGAGCCGATGGCCTTGTTGGAAAACCTGCTGCCCCGCGATCCCGGGAAGCGCGACCTCGCGATCCTCGCCCTCATTATCGTCCCGCTGATCGTGGCCGGGGTGATCTGGGGAATCCTCGGCGACTTCGGCGAGACGGAATCGACCGCCACCCCGGTGCCGGCTGTGCAGGAGGCGACGCCGTCGGCCACCCCCACGGCGCTGTTCGTGATCGACGCAGCGTAAGCGAACCCGTTCTCGTACACCGGGCCCTCGTGGCCGGGTTCCGCAGAAGAAGACCCGACCACGAGGGCCAGGTGTACGCGAGACACGGGAAGGGCCCCGAGCCGGTGATGCCGGTTCGGGGCCCTTCATTGTGCCGTCAGTCGACGTTGCGCCGATCGACCGGGGCGTCGACCGGGGTCGACTCCCGCGGACCGTTCAGCAGGTCCGCCGCATCACCGGAGCCGGTGTTCGGCGGCTGCTGTGTGCCGACGCAGTTGTAGACCCAGACCTCCGAGAGCTTGTTCGCCTGGACGATCACGTTGCCCTGGGCGTTGACGCTGTTGGACTGGGCGAAGCACCACTGGCCATCGACCTCCGTGAGCTTGTAGGTGCCCGGCCGCAGGTTCGGGAAGCGGACGATGCCATCGGCGTTCGCCGTCACCCGCGTCAGCGGCTCGAAGTCCTGCATCTCGCCATTGAAGACCTCGATCTCGAAGACGACCTGCTCCTCACTGCGGCTGCACTCGGCCTGGAAATCGAAGCCCTTCTTCGGGGCGTCGATCGGGCAGGAGTACTTCTGCACGAGGATCGCGCCGGTTTCGGCCGACATCTGCTCGGGGATGAGGAACACCTCGCAGGTGATCTCCTCGCCGTTGTCGAGCGTCGTCGTGACCGTGCCGTTGATGACCTTGTAGTCCGCCGGGTAGTCGGCATTGCCGCCGCAGAACATGTACATCAGCGGGACCGTGTACGGCTTCTCGGCGTAGATGTCGTACTGACCGGCCGGGAGATCGTCGAACGTCGTCACGCCGACCACACCGCCGTCGCCGGTAACCTGCTTGTAGCGGTTCTCGCCCTCGGCGCGAACCGTCACCTGGTTCGTCGGCGACGAGTCATTGATGCAGCTCGCCACGAAGTCATCGTAGGTCGTGCCGTTGAAGCTCGGCGGGCAGGTGTACGCCTCGACGTTGACCGTCGCCGGCTCCGGCTGCGGTGGCGCGACGTAGTTGATCACCACGACGGTGGTCATCAGCCCGACGCCGACGCGCAGTCGCGCCGCGGAGTTGCCCGCGAGATCCGGGTTCGTCTCGGTGAGAACGTAGATGCCCTCCTCGACGGTGACCTGGTAGCGGCCCTCGGTCGTCGTGGCGAACGCGCGCTCATTGCTGGCGGCGGCATCCTCCGGGACAAGCGTGAACTCGGCGACCGCCGGCACGCAGCCGACCGTCTGCTTGAGTTGGGCGTTGCCCTGCGCGCCACCGAGGAAGAGCGTGCGCTCGCCGTCCTCACCGGCGGGGCAAACGAACTTCTGAACCTGCACCGTGCCAGTGTTCGGCGGCGGCGCGACCTCGAAGACGATCCGCACGACAGCCGTCTGGCCGGGAAGGATCGTCACCTCGCGCGGCGTGGTGTTCAGCTTGTAGCCGTATGGCGCCTGCGTCTGCGTGATCGTCCGCGTGCCAGGCGTAAGATCGGTGAGCAGGAGCTCGCCCGTCCCCGTGGTGCAGATCGTGTCTTGCCCATCGTCGGTGACGTCGAAGCAGGCGCCCTGCAGCGGCAGGCCGGTGTCATTCACGGCCTGAATCAGCAGGCGGCCCGGCTTCAGGTTGTGAGGCACGCGCAGCTCGGTGGTCGTGTCCTGCTCGATCGAGACCGGCATCGCATCAGCCGTGAGGTAGTCCGGCGACGGCGCGAGGCGCTCGACGACGGTGTAATCACCGATCGGGAGGTCGTTGAAGATGATCCGGCGTGGCGGTCATCGGCGTTATCGCAGACGCGATCGGTGACCGCGGTATCTCCATCGAAGACCTGGTAGCAGCCGCCGGCGACCTCGCTACCGTCCGGGTCGAGCGGAATCACGACGAGCTGGCCGGTGGCTTCCGGCACCGGGACGCGTGCGTTGGCGACGGTGACCTGCAGCGAGCCGCCCGCCGGGATCGTGACGGTGCGGTCGGCGGAGGCCTCGAAGCCGGTCGGCGCGACGGTCTCCGTCAGTGTGTATTCGCCGGACGGGACGTTCGTGAAGATGACGCGGCCGTCGACCGTGCCGTCGTCGGCGTCGCAGAACGGGCCGAACGTGGCCCCGTTCTCCAGGCCGTAACAGGCGTTGTTCAGGCGTACGGTGGTATCGGCCTGGTCGACAGTCACGACGACCAGCCGTCCCGGCCGCACCGACATGCGGATCTCGACCGTGGTCTCCTCGCCAGCGGTGATGGTGACGTCCTGCGCCGGGGCGGTCGCATACTGCGAGCCCGGGGTACGGGTCTGGACGAGCTGGTAGGTGCCGGCATCGAAGTCGGCGAAGCTCGTCGTGCCGTCATTGGCGCCATCGTCGCCGTCGCACGACTCGGTCATCCGCACGCTGCCCTGGTTCAGGGCGTAGCATGCGTTCGCAAGGCGGATCGCCGCCTCCGACAGCGTGCTGACGGTGAGCGAGCCGGGGTTCGGATCGCCGTCAGGGCGACTTCGACCGTCGTCGTCTCGCCCGCCGCGACTGATGCGCTCTGGTTGCTGGCGGTGTTGAAGCCGGCCGGCGTCGTGGTCATCGCGAGGGCGTACTCGCCTGGGGCGAGATCATTCACCTGGATGACACCGTCCGTCCCGTCGACGCGTGCCATCGTTATCCGCGACTGTCACATCGTAGCCGTCACCGGTGATGCGGTAGGCGGCGCCGGCGAGGTTCGACGTGCCGTCGGAGGTCACGATGCGGAGCGTGCCTGTCGTCGGGACGCGCGGCACCTCGATCGTAGCCGTCGAGCGGCTGTCTGCGATCACGTCCACGGACACCGGCGTCGTGTTATCGACGTCACCGCCCTCGATCGTGGTGCCGTCCTGGAGGGATACAGAGTAGGAGCCCAGGGCGAGACCATCGAAGCCGATGACGCCACCCTGCCCGTTCGTGTCGGTCTCGCCGCCGTCACAGGCGGAGACGGGCTCGACGCCCTCGACAGAGCGGTCACGGTGACGCAGGCCCTCTCCATCGGCGTGCCGTCGTCGAACTGCACGGTCACATCGAGCCCGCTCGTGACCGGCGGAGTCTCGCTGACGGTGAACGCGACCGTGGCCGGGCTGTCGACCGCGACGTTGGCGACCTGCGGGCCTTGCGGAATGTCGTAGCCGTCCGGAACGGACAGCACCGCCACATCGTGCGCGCCGAGCGCGACGCCGTTCGTCTGGATCGTGCCGTCGGTGGGGTTAGCGTCCTCGGTGCCGTTGTCGCAGCGTCCCCGACGCCCTGGATCGAGACGCAGCGCCGCCGAGGCTGACCGCCCTCATCAATGATGTTCGAGCGACGTCCGGCTGGGCGATGTTCTCGACGGTCAGCTGGTTCAGCCGGCGACCACGTTCACGTCGACCAGCGCGGCTGCGGGCTCGTACCTGGTCGGCGCGAGCTCCTGCGTGAAGGTGACGCCCGATGCGAGATCGGTGAAGGTGACGACACCGTCCTCGGCGCCATCATCCGCATCGCAGACCGCATCACCGCCGTCGATGGCGTAGCAGGCACCGGTCAGGACGTCGCCACTACCGGCGATGCGCGTCGTG
Organism: uncultured Actinomycetota bacterium; assembly: GCA_963772645.1. Taxonomy (GTDB): domain Bacteria; phylum Actinomycetota; class Actinomycetes; order Actinomycetales; family Dermatophilaceae; genus DASSQJ01. The sequence continues at coordinate 68,694 of CAVYYD010000014.1, read as the reverse complement.
ATCTCGACCGTTCCGACCGATGCCGCGTTCTCGAAGATGAATTCGGGTTTTGCCGTCGGCCGCGACTGTCTGGGTTTGCGCCTGTCCTCCGGAAGGAGGTCATATCCGACCGGCGCTTGCGTCTGGGTGACGGTATGGTCGCCTGGAGCAACGTCGGCAAAGGTCGTGATGCCGTCGCTTGCGCCGTCATCGGCGTCGCAAGCGGCAGCTGCGCCGCTGTCCACGCTGTAGCACGCGTCCGGGAGTGCGACGTTCGTGTTCTCTGCGCTACCGTGCGGACTGTGAAGCCCGTTGTCGCCAGTACCCGGGCTGGTAGTCGTGGACGTCGTCCTTGTCGACGACGGTGATCTGCCATTCGCTGCTGTCGAGCTCGCGGTGGAGCTTGTTGACGACCATCGTTCCGGCCGTCCCCGCTCCCAGGACCACGAGCTTCTTCGTCGTGGTGGTCATGTCATCGACGGTACCCCTCGGGGTATTTCTCCTACAACTCGTAGGAGACCCGGGACCTGTGATCTCCCAGACACCGCCGGGTGTCCGTGCGCGGCTGCCTCTGCAAGGATCGGGACCATGAACGCGCCCCGCGCCGGACAGCCCGCACAGCCCTCCGACCTCGTCGACCTCGCCGCACTCGTCACGGCGTACTACACGCGCGAGCCGGACCCCGAGAACGTCGACGAGCAGGTCGCGTTCGGCACCAGCGGCCACCGCGGGTCCAGCCTGCGCACCTCCTTCAACGAGGTGCACATCCTGGCCACGACCCAGGCCATCGTCGACTACCGCACCGAGCAGGGCTTCGACGGCCCGCTGTTCCTGGGCCGCGACACCCACGGCCTGTCCGAGCCGGCCTGGTCCAGCGCCCTGGAGGTCCTCGCCGCCAACGACGTCACGGTGCTCGTCGACGCCGCGGACCGGTACACCCCCACCCCCGCGGTCTCGCACGCCATCCTCACGGCGAACCGGGGCAAGGTGCGCGGGGTCGACGACATGCGTCCGCACGCCGGGCTGGCCGACGGCATCGTCGTCACGCCCTCGCACAACCCACCCACCGACGGCGGGTTCAAGTACAACCCTCCGCACGGCGGACCGGCCGACTCCGACGCCACCGGGGCCATCGCCCAGCGGGCCAACGCCTACATCCGGGCCGGCCTCGACGGGGTCCGGCGGATCCCCTTCACCCGGGCGCGGGCCGCGGCCTCCTCCTACGACTTCCTCGGTACCTACGTCGAGGACCTGCCCACCGTCCTCGACCTCGAGGCGGTCCGGTCGGCCGGGGTGCGGATCGGGGCCGACCCGCTCGGCGGCGCGGCGGTCGACTACTGGGGCGCGATCGCCGAGCGCCACCACCTCGACCTCACCGTCGTCAACCCCCTCGTCGACGCCACCTGGCGGTTCATGACGCTGGACTGGGACGGCAAGATCCGGATGGACTGCTCCTCCCCCTCGGCGATGGCGAGCCTCATCGAGCGACGGGAGGAGTACGACGTCGCCACCGGCAACGACGCGGACAGCGACCGACACGGCATCGTCACCCCGGACGCCGGGCTGATGAACCCCAACCACTACCTCGCCGTCGCGATCCAGTACCTCTACGGCGGGGCGCGGCCGGACTGGCGCGGAGACGGCTTCGTCGGCAAGACCCTCGTGTCGAGCTCGATGATCGACCGGGTCGCGACCGACCTCGGACGCCGCCTCGTCGAGGTGCCGGTCGGGTTCAAGTGGTTCGTCCCGGGGCTGCTCGACGGCTCGGGCCCGTTCGGCGGCGAGGAGTCGGCCGGCGCCTCGTTCCTACGCCGCGACGGCTCGGTGTGGACCACCGACAAGGACGGCATCCTGCTCGCGCTCCTCGCCTCGGAGATCATCGCGCGGACCGGCAAGTCCCCCTCGCAGCACTACGAGGAGCTGACCGACCGGCACGGGGAGCCGGCCTACGCCCGCATCGACGCCCCGGCGAACCGGGAGCAGAAGGCACGGCTCGCCGCCCTCGCCCCGGACGACGTCGAGGCCGAGTCGCTCGCCGGCGAGCCGATCACGGCGAAGCTCACCCGCGCCCCCGGCAACGGTGCCCCGATCGGCGGCCTCAAGGTCGTCACCGAGTCGGCGTGGTTCGCCGCCCGGCCGAGCGGGACCGAGGACGTCTACAAGATCTACGCCGAGTCCTTCCGCGGCGCCGACCACCTCGCACAGGTCCAGGCGGAGGCCCGGGAGGTCGTGTCGGCCTCGCTCGGGGGCTGAGCGGGCCGGCGACGGGCCCCCGGGTCACGACCCCGGCCCCGGCCCGGACCGCGACCGTCCGCGCTGGTCCTGGACCCACATCCCGAGCAGGCCGCCGAAGTGGGCCTCGAACCGCTCCCACTCGTGCGGCGGGTAGGTCTGGTGGATCGTGGAGGCGAGCAGGGTGCGGAAGTCGGGGCCGTCGACCCAGTCGAGGACCATCTCCTCGAGGTGCGGCAGGGAGGTCTCGCAGAACGAGCGGTACCGGTCGGTCTCGAAGTACGCGTCGGCCAGCGTCTGGTAGGCGGCGAGCCGGCCCCCGTCGTCCAGCCCCGGGTCGTCGGCCACCTCGAACCACGGGCCGGTGTCGACCTGGGTGCGCGGCGACCGCCCGGTGACGACGCAGAACGCCGTCCACCGCAACAGCGCCGTCATCGCCCACGGGAAGTAGTAGTGCAGGGAGGTGACGGCGACGTCGGGGCACGCGTTCGCGTAGTCGATGGGGTAGACGACGCCGTCCTTGACGAGCATCTCGCAGGAGTTGAACTCCCAGCGGAAGAAGGCGTTGACGGTCTGGCTGATGGTCACCACCTCGCGGCCGACCTCCTCGGAGAGGAAGCCGTGGACCACGGTGTACCGCTCGTGCATCGGCTGGTCGGGCAGGAACTTCATCACCATCGTCTCGGGCCCGATGGTGAGCGACCGCGCGAAGTGCTCGTAGTCGGGGACGGAGGCCTGCAGGTGCATGAGCATCTCGCCGGACTCGTCGTACGCGTGGTGCAGCGCCTCGGGGTCGCGGATCATCGACACCCCGCGCCAGCCACCCCCGTCGAACGGCTTCATGAAGAGCGGGTAGCCGAGGTCGGCGGCGATGGTCTCGAGGTCGAAGGAGCGGTTGTACTTCGCCGAGGTGTAGGCCCACCGGGCGTTGTCGACCGGGTTCTTGTAGGGGACGAGGACGGTGTCGGGCACCTTCATCCCGAGCCGCATCATGGCGCAGTACGCCGAGTGCTTCTCCATCGACTGGAACGTGAACGGGCTGTTGAGCAGGTACACGTCGTCCATCAGCGCGACCTTCTTCAGCCACTCACGGGGGTGGTAGTACCAGTGCGCGAGGCGGTCGATGACCAGCTCGTGGCGCGCCCGGTCGCGCAGGTTGAACGGCTCGATGGTCAGCCGCTCCGTGCTCAGGGTGTGCTCGCGGCCGTCGGGGGTGCGGAGCACCCCGAGCCGGTGCGCGAGCGCCTCGAAGGCCGTCGGCCAGTCCTCCTCGGCACCGAGCAGCAGGCCGACGAGGTGGTCGGTGGTGGTCGGCATCGGGTCTCCTTCGGGGTGGGGCGGGTGCTCAGACGAAGCGGGGCAGGTGGTGGGCCAGCTGGCGCTGCCACCAGGGCCAGTCGTGGGCGCTGTCGTACCCCCAGACGTCGAGCTCATGGCGGATCCCCCTGCGGGACAGCAGGTCGGCGAACTCGTGGGTGCCCGGCAGGGCCCGGGTGGGCGAGACCTCGAAGGCCCCCTGGCCGACGACGAGGAGGATGCTGACCCGCGAGCGCACCCATGCGAGGTGCTCGCCCTCCATGGTGGCCACGTACGCCATCGGGTTGGCGAAGAAGGTCGCGTCCCCGAGCTCGCCCCAGCCGTTCCACGTCGTGGGGTCGTAGTTGCCGGAGAGCCCGATCGCCAAGGGTGCCGCGTCGGCACGGGTCAAGGTCAGGTGCACCGCGTGGTAGGCACCGAGGGAGACCCCGACGGTGACGATCTCGGCGTCCTCGCCGCACTCGGCGCGGATCCACGGGATGACGCGCTCGGAGAGCCAGGCGGAGTACGCGCCGGCCCGCCGGGCCCGCTCCTCGGTCGGCAGTGAGGTGTCCGACCAGGCCCAGCCGTCGAGGGCGTCGACGCAGAACAGGCTGGCCCGGCCCGCCTCGACGAGGCCGGCCACCGCAGCGAGCATCCCGTTGCCCTCGGCGTCCCCCGCGGAGCCGCCCTCGGCGGGGAAGAGGAGCACCGGGCGCCCCCAGTGGCCGTGCCGGACGACCTCGAGGTCCGCGTCGTGGCCCGGGACCCCGAGACGGACGCTGCGCCGCTCCATGCCACCCCACCCTAGGTGGGCAGGGGCCGGCCGGGTCAGCGCCGTGCAGCGCCGTCCCAGGTCCGCTGCAGGACCTCGGTGAGCGTCGGGGTCGAACGCGTCCCGCCACGCCATGTAGTTGTGCAGGTCGGCGACCTCGCGATAGGTGACCTCGTGGCCCGCCCGGCGCAGGGCCGAGGCCATGTCCCGGTTGTTCGCCGCGTTGTCCTCGAGGGCGCCGCAGGTCATCCCGACGACGAGGTGGTGGTCGCGGTGCCGGGTGTCGAGCACCTGCTGGACGGCCCGGGAGATGCGGTCGAAGTAGGGGAAGCCGCTCTCGGAGTCGTCGTGGCGCACCTGGAAGAACGACCCCGACTGCGCGAACACGCCGCCGACCCGGGGAGCCGCGAAGAGGCCGAGGAGCAGCGCGGTCAGGCCGCCGAGGCTCGCCCCCATGACGACGACCGGGCCGGCCACCGGCCAGCGCTCCCCGATCCGGTCGAGCCCGGCGTCGGCGACCGTGCGCAGGTAGCGCGGCGACCCGGAGTACCAGGCGTCCCGCAGGACCGGGTGGGCCAGGGCGACCCGGTGCGGGGGGAGGTCACCGGCGGCCACCAGGGCGCCGGCATAGGTCGTGATGCCGGCGAGCAGGTCGTACTCCGGGCCCGTCGTGGACCAGGAGCAGCGGCGCCGGCCGGCCGGTCTCGAGGCCCCCGGGGGACCACACCGTGACCGGGACGTGGTGGACCGTCTCGCCCTCCACCGCCACCGGCTCCAGCCGCCCCGGCACGCTCGGGGCCGAGAGCCACCACGGCGGTGCGTAGCCGGGCAGCTCGAGCACCGACCGGTCCCCGAACGCGGTCGGCACGGTGCGCGCGTTGCCCGGGTCGAGGACCACCTCGCGGTGGCCGCCGCGGGTCACGGCGAAGCGGTACTCGAGGCGCTGGAGCGCCGGCCGGGGGACGTCGAGCACCCAGCAGCCGCCGCGGCGGGTCAAACCCCCGGGGCCCCGCCACCGCCCGCTCGCAGTCGAGGGCCACCGCGGTGACCGACGGGTCGTCCGCGGCGTACTCGAAGCGGAGCCGGTCGTGGAGGACCTGCGCACCCACCGTCAGAACAGGGCGCTCATCAGGGCGGTGCGCCCCTTGCGGACCCGCTCGTCGTGGTTGCCGACGACCGTGAAGAGCCCCAGCAGGTGGGTGCGCACCCGGTCGCGCTCCTCCCCGGCCGTCGCCCGCACGAGGTCGAGCAGCCGGGTGAACGCGTCCTCGACGTGGCCGCCGAGCAGGTCGAGGTCCGCGACGAGGAACGCCGCGTCGAGGTCGCCGGGGTCGGCGGCCGCGGCGGCGCGGGCCGCGGCGAGGTCGGCGCCGCGGGTCCGCTCGAGCAGCCGTACCTGGGCCAGGCCGGCCTCGGCGTCGGCGTCCTTGGGGTCCTCGACCAGGGCGCGCTGGTACGCGGCGACCGCGGCGTCGAGGTCCCCGCGCTCGATCGCGTCGAAGGCCTCCTGGTGCAGCGGCGAGAGCGGCGCCTCGTCGCCGTCCTCCTGCCCCGGGACCGGGCCGAGGTCGACCCGGCCGGTGATGCCGTTCTGGACCGCCGCCTGGATGAGCTGGTCGAGGGCGAGCCGGACCTGGTCCTCGGGCGCCAGGCCGGGGAAGAGCGGCACCGGCTGGCCCTGGAGCAGGCCGAACGTGGCCGGCACGGTCGGCTGCCCGAACGCCTGGGTCAGCAGCGGCTGGAACGCCTGGAGCAGCTCCGGGGAGGCGCTGAGGTCGGCGGTGAGGACGAGGACCCGGCCGCCGTGGCTCGCGGCGACCCTGGCCACCGTGTCGACGAGCTGGCGCGTCTGCGGGTGCGCCGAGGACCACAGGACGAGGACACCCGCGACCTGGACGGTGCGGTTGAGGGCCTGCTGGAGGTTCGCGGCCGTCACCTCGACGACGAGCCCGTCGGGGACCGGCGCGGGCGGGGTGGGGCGCTGGCCCGGCACCGGGCCGGCCGGCATCCCGCTGCCAGAGGTGGCGCCGGACGGCGCGGTCATCGCCGAGACGGAGGACAGGTCGACGGCTCCGCGGGTCCCCGCGGGGTGGGGTGTCTCGCTCATGGGTGCGATTCTTCCTCAGGGTCGGGGGCGCGTCCGCGCCCGGGTGCGACGAGCCGTCGCGGGGTCAGGAGCCCTTGCCGGACACGAGCAGCTCGCTCGCGCCGATGACGTGCGCCGCCCCCTCGGTCGGTACGACGAGGATGATCGGCTCAAGCGTGGTCAGGGTGACCGACGTGGTGACCTTGCGCTTGCCGACGACCTTGGCGTACTCGGCCGGCAGGACGAGCTCCTTGGCGCCCTTGGCGACGGTGATCGTGTCGGTCCGCTTCATCAGCCCGAACGCGACGACCCCGCCGCCGGCGAGCCGGAAGGCCACCGCGTGACCGAGCTGCGGCTCGTGCTTCTGGGCCAGCTTGCCGAGCTTCTTCAGCGCCTTGCTCTGCGCGTCGGCCGAGGCCTTGAGCGCCTGCGAGAAGGAGTCGTCCGTGGCGACCTTGTCCGAGGTCTTCGGCTTCGGGTACGCGATCGCGGCCGCGTACGCCGAGAACGCCGCGTCCGGGGCCATGACGAGCGCCTCGCCGTCGCTGACGTCGACGAACGGCGCACCGACCCGCTCGGCCCCGATGGCCGGCAGCTCGGCACCGCCGAGCATCGGGATGCTCTCGACGATGGTGAACCGGGTCTGGGGGGTGGTGGACACCATGACGTGCAGGTACTGGGTGTTCGTCGTCTCGTCGAGGGTGGTCGCGAGGATGGCGCGGGGCCAGCCCCGCCCGCGGGACTGGGCGACGACGGTGGGCTGGGGCTCCTTGGCCAGCTCCGGGGCGGTGGTGTCGGCGACGCCGCGCTCGGCGGCGGCGTCGGCGAGGGTCAGCGCGTCGCCGCTGAGCGCCTCCGCGCGGGCCTTCTTCCCCGCCTCCCCCTTGGTGCCGGCGGCCGCGCGGGCCTCGCCGAGCAGCCGGGCGGCGATGACGGTCGCGCCCTCGGTGTCGAGCGGGGCCGCGGAGGTCTCCTCGGCCGGGGCCGGGTGCAGCCCGACCAGGGCGTCGGTGGCTCCGCACCCGGCGAGGGCGAGGGCGGCGGCGAGGACGGTGGCGGCGGCGCCGGCACGGCGGGTGGTCCGTCGGCTCACGGCGTGGCCTCCTTCGAGGTGGGGGTCGGGGCGGTCTCGGTCGCGGGTGCTGCCGCTGCGGGAGGCGCGGCGGGCCGTGGACGCCGTGGCCAGAGCAGGACGAGCCCGACGACGAGGAGGAAGAGGCCGACGAGGGCGGCGACGACGGCCTCGACGAACCACGTCTTGTCGGTGACCGTCATCGTGACCTTCTCGACGGTGCCCTGCTCCGCGGCGATGACGACGGTCTCGGGGCCCTGGGCCTGGACGACCCGCATCGCCACCGCTGCCTTGCCGTCGTCCTCGTTGCGCCACAGCTCGGCGCTCGGCAGGTCGGGGGCCTGCCCGGTGCCGGTCGTGGCGGCGGTCAGTGCCCAGTCGCGCACGGAGACCCCGGTGACCTCGAGGTGCCGGGACTTCCCGAGCACCGCCGTGGCGTCGGACGGGTTGGCCAGGGCCACCCACACCCGGCCGCCGGCGCTCGGCGTCGCCGTCACGGTGAGGTCGGCGTCGACCCGGTTGAGCACGTCGGGGCGAAGGACCACCGGGTCGCCCCCGCGCGGCGACAGGGTGAACGTCGCGGTGCCCGACCCCCCGAGCTGGGTCGCGAACCAGACGCCGACGGCGGCGAGCGCCAGGCCGACGAGGGCCAGGAGCGCTCCGACGGCGCGCGTGACGATGCGGACCATGGGGGTGTCCTCCGGGGTCTTCAGGGGGTCCGGGGCGCCCTGCGCGGCGCTGGCCCGGACAGGGCTGCCGTCCACCATGACAAACGCGCGGGCCCCCCGACAAATCCCCCGGCCGCCGCGGGTGACCCCGGTCACGTGCTCAGGGCAGGAAGTCGCGCGCCCCGACCCGGACCTCGCGCAGCAGCCGGAAGAGCATCCGGTGCTCGTCGGCGTCGAGCATCCCGAGCCCGAAGTCCACCTCCTCCAGGTCGGCCGTCACCGCCTCCATCGCCTCCCGTCCGGCCTCGGTGATCACCGCGAAGGCACCCCGGCGGTCCAGTGGGTTGGGCACCCGCTCCACGAACCCCTGGGCGACGAGCCGCTGGACGATGTTCGTCGCGCTCGTCGGGTGGACCATGAGCCGCTCCCCGATCCGGGACATCGACAGCCGGCCCTCGCGGCTGAAGGTGAGCAGGACCAGCGCCTCGTAGCGGGCGAAGGTCAGCGCGTGCCGGCCGGCGATGGCGTCGAACCGGCCGAGGAGGAGCTGCTGGACCCGCATCACCGACGTGGCCGTGGCCATCTCCTCGGCCCGCGAGCCCGCGCCCCAGCGAGCCACCCACAGCTCCCGGGCCCGCTCGATCGGGTCGAACGGGAGGCGGACCGGCTCGCTCACACCGAGCACGGTAACGGAGCACCGCGAGGACCCACCCGCCACGCCGCAGGATGGGCGCTCGTTGCCAGCCGCGCCACCGCATCCCTACCGTAAGCCCCGTGAACGCCACGAGCTCACCCGCCTGGACCGAGGTCGGCGCGGTGCTCTTCGACCTCGACGGCGTCCTGACCCCCACCGCGACGGTCCACATGGCCGCATGGTCGGAGATGTTCACCGACTTCCTCGCCGGTGTCGACGCCGAGGGTGCCGACACCTCCCCGTACACCGACGAGGACTACTACGCCCACGTCGACGGCAAGCCCCGGTACGACGGCGTCGAGGACTTCCTGAGCTCGCGCGGCATCGAGCTGCCGTACGGCCACCCCTCCGACCCCCCCGACGCCGAGACCGTCTGCGGCCTCGGCAACCGCAAGAACGAGGCGTTCAACGCGGTCCTCGAGCGCGACGGGGTGGACCCCTACCCCGGGTCGGTGGCGCTGCTCGACGCCCTGCGCGAGCTCGGCATCCCGCTGGCCGTCGTCTCCTCCTCGAAGAACGCGCCCGCCGTCCTCGCCGCAGCCGGGATCGCCGACCGCTTCGTCAGCGTCGTCGACGGGAGGGTCGCCGCCGCCCTCGGCCTGGCCGGCAAGCCGGCCCCCGACACCTTCCTCCACGCCGCGCGTGAGTGCGGGGCCGCTCCCGGGGACGCCGTGGTGGTCGAGGACGCCGTCTCCGGGGTCCGGGCCGGGGCCGCCGGCGGTTTCCGCGCCGTCGTCGGCGTCGACCGCGGGGCCGGCGAGGACGCCCTGCGCGAGGCGGGCGCCACCGCCGTCGTCTCCGACCTCGGCGAGCTCGTGTGAGGACCGGCCCGGTCCCCGCGGACCCGCTCGACCGCACCCGGTTCCCGGCCGACCCCTGGCGGCTCGTCGAGTGCGACCCCGACCAGGGCGACCTCGGGGTCACCGAGACCCTCTTCACGGTGGCCAACGGCTACATCGGGATGCGGGGCAACCCCGAGGAGGGTCGGGAGGCCCACGAGCACGGCACCTTCGTCAACGGCTTCCACGAGACCTGGCCGATCCGGCACGCCGAGGGCGCCTACGGGTTCGCCCGGACCGGCCAGACGATCGTCAACGTCCCGGACGCCAAGCTGATGAAGCTCTACGTCGACGACGAGCCGCTCGTCATCGGGATGGCCGACATCGAGGAGTACGAGCGCAGCCTCGACTTCCGGGACGGCATCCTGCGCCGCTCGCTGGTGTGGCGCACACCCTCGGGCAAGCGGGTCCGCGTCGAGTCGACGCGGATGGTCTCGATGACCCAACGTCACCTCGCCGTGCTGACCCTCGAGGTGACGATGCTCGTCGGCGACGCCCCGGTCGTCATCTCCTCACAGCTGCTCAACCGCCAGGACGGCGAGGACGAGTACCACGCCCCGGCGCAGGCGAGGGCTGCGATGGCCGACCCGCGCAAGGCGAGCGGGTTCGACGAGCGGGTGCTCCTTCCGCGCCTGCACAGCGCCGGCGAGCAGCGGATGGCCCTGGGCTACCGGTGCGCGAACTCCGGGATGACGGTGGCCGTCGCCGCCAGCCACCGGGTGCGCACCCCGGACTTCTGCGAGGTGGTCCTGCGCGACGAGCCGGACCTGGCGAAGATGGTGCTGCGGGTCGACGCCCGGGAGGGCAACGCGATCCGGGTCGAGAAGCTCGTCGCCTACCACACCTCCCGCAGCCTGCCGGTGCGCGAGCTGGCCGACCGCTGCGACCGGACCCTCGACCGGGCCGACCGGCACGACCTCCCGCACTACCGCGCCGAGCAGCGCGCCTGGTACGACCGGTTCTGGGCCAGCAGCGACGTCGAGATCAGCTCGCCCGGCCGCGACACCGCGGCGGTCCAGCAGGCGGTGCGGTACAACCTGTTCACCCTCGCCCAGGCGACCGCGCGCTCCGACCAGCTCGGCGTGCCCGCCAAGGGGGTCACCGGCTCCGGCTACGAGGGCCACTACTTCTGGGACAGCGAGGTCTACGTCGCCCCGTTCCTCACCTACACCCAGCCGGACGTCGCGCGGAACCTGCTCCAGTCCCGCAGCCGGATGCTGCCGGCGGCGCGCGAGCGGGCCAAGGAGATGTCCCAGCGGGGGGCGCTCTTCCCGTGGCGCACGATCAACGGCGAGGAGGCGTCCGCCTACTACGCAGCAGGGACCGCGCAGGTGCACCTCGACGCCGACGTCGCCCACGCCCTTGCCCAGTACGTGGCCGCCACCGGCGACGACGGGTTCCTCGTCCGGCACGGCCTGCCGATCCTCGTGGAGACGGCGCGGCTCTATGCCGACCTCGGCTTCTGGCGCAGCAACGGAACCCCGAGCTTCCACATCCACGGTGTCACCGGGCCCGACGAGTACACGACCGTGGTCAACAACAACCTCTTCACCAACGTCATGGCCCGGCTCAACCTCGAGCAGGCGGCGATGGCGGTCGACCGGGTGCGGGCCGAGCACCCGGAGGAGTACGCCCGGCTGGCTCGACGGCTGGAGATCGACGACGGCGAGGTCGAGGAGTGGCGCCGCTGCGCCGCCGGGATGCACATCCCGTTCGACGAGGGCCTGGAGATCCACCCGCAGGACGACTTCTTCCTCGACCGGGAGGTCTGGGACCTGAGCCGGACCCCGGCCGAGCTGCGCCCGCTGCTGCTGCACTACCACCCACTCGTGATCTACCGGTTCCAGGTCCTCAAGCAGGCCGACGTCGTCCTCGCCCTCTTCCTCCAGGGCGACCGGTTCACCGCAGCCCAGAAGCGCAACGACTTCGAGTACTACGACCCGATCACCACGGGCGACTCCACCCTCTCGGCGGTCGTCCAGTCGATCATCGCCGCCGAGGTGGGCTACCACGACGCCGCCTTCCAGTACTTCCTCCAGGCCCTCTACGTCGACCTCGCCGACCTCCACGACAACACCGTCGACGGCCTCCACGTCGCCTCCGCCGGCGGGGTCTGGGCCGCGCTGGTCTCCGGCTTCGGCGGGATGCGCGACCACGGCGGCCGGCTCCGCTTCGACCCGCGCCTGCCCGACCGGTGGGAGGCGCTGACCTTCCGCGTCTCCTGGCACGGGTCACGGCTGCGGGTCCGGCTGACCCGGCAGCACCTCGAGCTGCGCGTCGAGCAGGGCGAGCGGGAGGTCCCGGTCCTGGTCCGCGGCAAGGAGCTCGTCGTCGGTGGCGACCCGGTCGTGGTGACCCTCGACGGCCACGGCCCCCGCATCGCCGGGCTCCTCGCGAAGAAGCCCCGCACCGGGGGCCGCCGGGCGGACGGCAGCCGGATCACCGCGGGCGTGCCCGACCCGATCCCGTTCGACGAGATCGAGCAGCCCGACGCCGTCGTCCCGGACGTGGTCGAGGCCGGGCCGGACTGACCCGGCCGCCGACCGGGTCAGCGGAGGTCGGCGAGGAGCCGGTCGGCGGCGGCGTACGGGTCGAGCCGGCCGTCGACCACGTCGGCGGCGAGGGCCGCGAGGTCGGCGCCGCCGGGGCGGGCGACCCGGGCCCGGACCGCCCTCAGGGCCAGGCCCTCGACCTCACGCTCGGCGCGCCGGGTCCGCCGGTCCCGCAACCCGTCGGTACCGAGGTGCTCACGGTGCTCCTCGACCGCGGCGAGCAGGTCCTCGATGCCGGTGCCGTCGGTGGCGACGGTGCGCAGCACCCGCGGGCGCCACCGCCCCGGCCCGGTCGCGGCCAGGGCGACCATGTGCCGCAGGTCGCGCACGGTGCGCTCGGCCCCCTCGCGGTCGGCCTTGTTGACGGCGAGGACGTCGGCCACCTCCAGGATGCCGGCCTTGGCCGCCTGCACGCCGTCGCCCATCCCGGGGGCGAGCAGGACGACCGTCGTGTCCGCGGTCCCGGCCACCTCGACCTCGGACTGCCCCACCCCGACCGTCTCGAGGAACACGACGTCGCAGCCGGCGGCGTCGAGGACCCGCACGGCCTGTGGCGCGGCCCAGGACAGCCCCCCCAGGTGGCCGCGGGAGGCCATCGAGCGGATGTAGACCCCCGGGTCGGCCGCGTGCTCGGTCATCCGGATCCGGTCGCCGAGCAGGGCCCCACCGCTGAACGGCGAGGAGGGGTCGACCGCCAGGACCCCGACCCGGTGGCCGCGAGCCCGGTGCGCGGCGATGAGCGCGCCGGTGGTCGTCGACTTCCCGACACCGGGCGGCCCGGTGAGGCCGACGACGTGCGCTCGCCCGGTGTGCGGGGCGAGGGCGGCCATCACCTCCCGCAGGCGGGGATGGCTCTCCTCCACCCAGGTGATCAGCCGGGCGACCGCGCGCGCGTTCCCCTCCCGGGCGTCGGAGACGAGGGAGGGGACGTCGGCGTCGCGCGGCCCGGGCAGCGTCAGCCCTGCGCGGGGACCCTGATGACGAGCGCGTCGCCCTGGCCCCCACCGCCGCAGAGCGCGGCCGCGCCGACGCCACCGCCGCGCCGACTCAGCTCGAGGGCGAGGTGCAGGGCGAGCCGTGCGCCGGACATCCCGATGGGGTGGCCGAGGGCGATCGCGCCGCCGTTGACGTTGACCTTCTCCGGGTCGATGCCGAGCTCCTTGGTCGAGGCGAGGCCGACGGCGGCGAACGCCTCGTTGATCTCGACGAGGTCGAGGTCGTGAGGGTCGATGCCCTCGCGGGCGCACGCCTTCTCGATGGCGCGCGCCGGCTGGCTCTGCAGGCTCGAGTCCGGCCCCGCGACGACACCGTGCGCGCCGATCTCGGCGAGCCAGTCGAGGCCGAGGTCCTCGGCCCGCGACTTCTTCATGACGACGACCGCGCAGGCGCCGTCGCTGATCTGCGACGCCGACCCGGCGGTGATCGTGCCGTCCTTCGCGAAGGCCGGGCGCAGGCCGGCGAGCGACTGCGCGGTGGTGTCGGCCCGGATGCCCTCGTCGGTGCGGAACTCCAGCGGGTCACCCTTGCGCTGCGGGATGGAGACGGTGACCACCTCGTCGTCGAAGAGCCCGTCCTTCCACGCCCGGGCCGCCAGCTGGTGGCTGCGGGCCGAGAACTCGTCCTGCTGCTCGCGGGTGAAGGCGATGTCGCCGGTGTTCGCGTTCTCGGTGAGGGCGCCCATCGCCTGGTCGGTGAACGCGTCCCAGAGGCCGTCCTGCGCCATGTGGTCGTGCATCGTGACGTTGCCGTACTTGAACCCGTCGCGGCTCTTCTCGAGCAGGTGCGGTGCGTTCGTCATCGACTCCTGGCCGCCGGCGACGACGACGTCGAACTCACCGGCGCGGATCAGCTGGTCCGCGAGCGCGATGGCGTCGAGGCCGGAGAGGCAGACCTTGTTGACCGAGAGGGCGGGGACGTCCATCGGGATGCCGGCCTTCGTGGCGGCCTGGCGGGCCGGGATCTGGCCCTCGCCCGCGTAGAGGACCTGTCCCATGATGACGTAGTCGACGTCGGTGGGGGCGACGCCGGCCTTCTCGAGGGCGCCCTTGATGGCGAAGCCGCCGAGGTCGGAGCCGCTGAAGCCCTTGAGCGAGCCGCTCATCCGCCCCATCGGGGTACGGGCGCCGGCGACGATGACGGTCGGGTCGGTGGACATGCGGTGGCCTCCCGGTCGGTTCCGTTGGGTACCTGCCGATGCTAGTCGCGGGGGCCGCCCGTGCCACCCCGGCCTCCCGTGACGCTCACCACGAGGGCGCTCCCGAGCGGTGCCCGGGCATCGGGCTGGCGGGGCCATCTCCGTGGCACCCGTCACCCGGGCCCGGTCCGGGCCGCCCCGCCCGCCCTACGCTGATGCCCATGAGCGCCAGCGACCTGTTCACGGCCATCGACCATGTCGGCGTCGCCGTCCGCGACCTCGACGAGGCGGTCGGCTTCTACGAGCGCACCTACGGGATGCGGCTGCTGCACGAGGAGACCAACGAGGAGCAGGGTGTCCGCGAGGCGATGATGGGGGTCGGCGGCTCCGGCTCGTGCATCCAGCTCCTCGCCCCGCTCTCGCAGGAGTCGACGATCGCCAGGTTCCTCGAGCGCAGCGGTCCGGGCATCCAGCAGCTGGCCTACCGGGTGGAGGACCTGGACGCCGTGTGCACCACACTCCGCGAGCGGGGGATGCGGCTGCTCTACGAGAGCCCGCGGCGGGGCACGAGCGACTCGAGGGTCAACTTCATCCACCCCAAGGACGCCGGTGGCATCCTCGTCGAGCTCGTCGAGCCGGCGCCCGGCGGCAGCACCCCCTGACCGGAGGCGGGGTGCCCTACCCGGTCCCCCTGGGTGGGTGGCAGGAGCGGTCGGCCAGGTCGATGAGGGTGACCGCCCCGACGCGCAGCGGGCAGCCGGTGGCCCGCGCCCAGTCGACCATCGTGGCCAGCGGGCGCCCCACCAGGGTCCTCGGGGTCCCCGAGGGGTCCGCGAGGTATCGGCCGAGGAGCGCGACGTAGCGCAGCCGCCCGCTGGCCGCGAAGGACCGTAGCTGGGCCAGCGAGGGCATGGTGGCCGAGCCGGTGAAACCGCCGAGCGGCAGCACCGGCATCCGGCCGGCGAGCTGCAGCTCGGCGGCCGGCGAGGCCTGGGGCACGGCCGCCACCCACTCCCCCACGCGATGGGCGTGGAGGAAGGCGACGAGCGACGCCGGGGGGACCAGGGTCGTGCCGGCCTGGTGCCAGCCGGCGCGGGGGTCGGAACCGTTGACGATGAGGTGCGCGGTCACCCAGTCGGTCGTGGCCGGACCGGTGAGCACGGCGACACCGACGACCAGCGCGAGCACGGCGCCCGCGACGGCGCGTCGGCGCAGGAGGAGGCCGACCGCGAGCAGGCAGGCGGCCGCGGCAGGCGCCGCCAGCCAGGCGAGGCCGCGGCCGGTCGCCGCGAGGACGAGCACCCCGGTGACCCCCGCGACGCCCACGAGCACCGCGCCGCGGGCGGCTGACCAGCCCCGGCCGACCCTGGCCGCCGCGAGCCCGAGGAGCCCGGCGGCGGGCGCCGCGAGGTAGCTCGTGTAGTAGGGGTGCATCGCCCCACCCATGGCGCTGAAGAGCACCGCGGCGACGACCAGCCAGCCGCCGAGCAGCCGGACCACGACCCGCCGCACCGGATCCGCGTCCCGGTCCAGGAGCAGGAGGACCGTCGCCAGGAGCGCCGCCGGCAGGAACCAGGCCGTCTGGTCGGCGAAGGGGGCGGTGAGCAACCGGGTGACGCCGGGGACCCCGGAGACCGAGCCACCGCCGTCGCCCGAGAGCCGCGCGACGCCGTTCGAGCCCAGGACGAGGTCGACGAGGCTGCCGCTGGAGGCGTCCGCCGTGGGCCGGCCGGCGGGGCCGAGGACGGCGAGCACCGCCACCCACCACAGCCCGACGACGGCGAACGCGGCCCCGGTGGTGCCGGCCGCCCGCCACCGCCGACCCCGGGTGGGCGCCCAGAGGGCCCAGGACACCGCGGGGAGGACGACGAGCCCGGCGAGCCACTTGGTGAGGAAGGCCGCGCCCAGGGCGGCACCGAGGAGGACCAGCCACCGCGCTCGGCCGTCGGCCGCGACCCGCACCGCCGCGTAGGCGACGAGCACCGAGGTGAGGACGAGCATGGTGTCGGGGTCGTCGAAGCGGGCGAGGGCGAAGGTCACCGGACTCACCGCCAGGAGGAGGGCGGACACCACGCCCGCCCGGGGGCCGGCGACGCGCTCGACGGTGCGGCCGAGCAGGACCACCGCCGCGACCGTCTCGAGCGCCTGCGGCAGGAGCACCGCCAGCGGGGTGGTCCCGAGCAGGGCCACCGAGAGCATCATCGGCCAGAGGGCGAGCGGTGGCTTGTCGGTGGCGACGACCGGCAGCGGGTCGAGGCCGCCGAAGAAGGCGGCCGCGAGGTGGTGGCCGCCGGTGTCGGCGATGCCGGCGTAGTAGACGTTGCCCCAGCCGTTGCGACTCAGGTGCCAGGTGTAGGCCCCGAGGGCGACGGCGCCGACGAGGAGGAGCGGGAGACGGGCCCGCCACCGGGACGCCATCGGACCTCCTGACCTCCTGCGCAGGGACGGTCGGCCAGGAGGAGGGGTACCAGGACGACCGCGACGTAGGCCGGGATGACGAGCCCGGAGTCGTTGACGGCGAACCCGACGGCCGCCAGGACCAACGCGCCGCGGACGACGATGGTGCCCGCGGCAGTGGGCCGCCACCCGGAGCGGGCCAGCACGGCGGTGAGGACCACCGTCGCCACCGCGATCGCGAGCAGCGGCGGGGACGCGAGGTTGTCCAGGTTCTGGGCCAGCTTGCGGGTGACGACCTCGCCGGCGCCGCCGTCGAGCACGGTCTGGACGAACTCGCCGAGGTGGGTGCGAGCCTGCGGGGGGCGCAGCCAGTCAGCAACGGCCACACCGGTGGTGAGCGCCGCCGCGAGCACGAGGGCGAGGGCCACCCGCACCGGCGTGAGCCGGAGTCCGGCCTCGGCGGCGAGGACGACGAGCCCACCGAGGAGCAGTCCCGGTGGGCCGCCGAAGTCGGCGCCGAACGAGGGGTGGGCCTCCAGCGCGAGTGCGGCGAGGAGGACGAGCGCCCCGACCGGGAGCCGCCAACGGCCCCCGCGCGCGCTCGTGGCGACCCACTGCACGAGCACGAGGACGGCGAGGCCGTAGAGGGCGAAGCTGGTGTTCCCGAGCCCGTAGAAGCGGCCGCCGACGGTGGGGTTCTGCCCGAAGACCGACGCCAGCTGGAGCGTCGAGCCGGTGACGACGTCACCGCCGAGGACGAGCACCGTGACCAGGGCGACGGCCCGCAGCGCGCCGAGCTCGACCCGCCGTCCGACGGCGAGCGCGACCCCGGCGACCACCGCGGTGGCCAGGGCCAGCGAGCCGGCGAACGCCCACCCCGGCGCCGCCAGCCGCTCCCACGGCAGGAGGTTGGCGAGGAAGGTCGAGACCGGCACCGCGGCGATCACGACCCCGCCCACCCGGAGCCGGGCCGGCCACCCACGGCGTCGCCAGCGCAGCCCGGCCGCCGCGAGTGCCCAGGCGGTGACCAGCGCGGCCAGCCAGCCGGTGACCTGCGGTGCGACGGCTCGCATCGTCGCCGCCTGCCGCTCGAGGCCGACCCGGTCCGCGAGCCGCGGCCCGGCGGCGGCGCCCACCGGGGAGTACTCCCACTCCAGCGGGCGGCCGGTCAGGCCCGGCACCGGGGTGCCGAAGCGGTCGACGAGGAACGCCGTGAGGTCCTGGAGCTGGACCAGGCCGGGCTGCCGGGTCGAGGGTGAGAGGAGGACGCCCGGCCGTGGCGCGGTCATCAGGACGGCCCGCGGCCGGACCGGCGAGTCGCCGTCACCGACTCCGGCGACGAGCACGCGGGTGTTCGGTCCGGCCGAGCGCACCACGCGGTCGACGAGGGCGTCGAGCTCCCGGAGGGCGCCGGCGCGCGCCGGCGGTCCGGCGGGCAGCGTGCCGCCGTCGACGACGAGCACCGGGCACGCCGGGGGGGCCGGGAGGCGGGCGGCGTGGTGCTCGACCCGCCCGGCGCGGTCGGCGACGGCGATCGCCGCGCCCGGTCCGACCGACGCGGCACACCTCCCGGCTGCGGCGAGCGAGGAGCCGAGCGTGCCGGGCTGGGCGTCGTAGGGGTCGCGGCCCGCCGCCTCGGTGTAGTCCGACCACCGCGGCACCACGCCGTCCGCGCCGACCGGCAGGGGGTCGCGGCAGGGGCCGGGGAGGTCGGCCGCGCGCCGGCCCGCGGAGAGGGTGAGCCAGCCGTCGACCGCGCACGAGCGGGTGCGGACCGACCGCACCGTCATCGACCCGACGAGCCCCTCCTCCGCGATGGCGTGCAGCACCGGCGTCGTCGCGGGGTCGATGTCGCTCCAGGCCAGCCCCGGCGCCCCGATGAGCACGACCGCGTCCACCGGGTCCTCGGCCGGAGCCACCGCGGGACCCGCCCCTGGACCCGCGGCGGCCGGCGCAGGGCCGGCCGCGCCGAGGAGGAGCATCCCCCCGGCGAGCGCGGCGAGGAGGGCGCGCGCGGCCGCCGGGCATCGGCGTGCGGGGGTCGGGTGGGCCACGCCCGGAACGGTAGTACGGGGGCCGCGCACCCGGGCCGGCCCACGGGTCCGGCCCGTGAGCCGGATCACGTCGTGACTGCCGTCTCAGGCCGTGGCGCGTCCCAGGACCGGACAGTAGGTTCACCCGGAACGCCCCCGACCCCCCGCGAAGGAGCACGACCGCATGGAGCAGATCCGGCAGGCCATCCTCTCCGGAGACCGCAGCGAGGCGACCTACTCCGCGCTCGAGGTTCCGGCGAGCTACCGGGGGGCCACCGTGCACAAGGACGAGGTCGGCATGTTCGAGGGGATGTCGACCCCGGAGAAGGACCCGCGCCGCTCGCTGCACATCGACGAGGTCCCGGTGCCCGAGCTCGCCCCCGGGGAGGCGCTCGTCGCGGTCATGGCCAGCGCCATCAACTACAACACCGTGTGGACCTCGATCTTCGAGCCGGTCCCCACCTTCGGGTTCCTCGAGCGCTACGGCCGCACCTCGGTGTACGCCAAGCGGCACGACCTGCCCTACCACGTCGTGGGCTCAGACCTGGCGGGCGTCATCCTCCGGGTCGGCCCGGGGGTCACGAAGTGGCGCCCGGGCACCGAGGTCGTCGCGCACTGCCTCTCGGTCGAGCTCGAGGACGCCGAGGGGCACGACGACACGATGATGGACCCGCAGCAGCGCATCTGGGGGTTCGAGACGAACTTCGGCGGGCTCGCCGAGCTGGCCGTGGTCAAGGCCAACCAGCTGATGCCCAAGCCGGCCCACCTGTCCTGGGAGGAGGCCGCCTCGCCGGGCCTGGTCAACTCCACCGCCTACCGGCAGCTGGTCAGCAAGAACGGCGCCCAGATGAAGCTCGGCGACCGGGTCCTGGTCTGGGGGGCCAGCGGTGGGCTCGGCTCGTACGCGACGCAGATGGCGCTCGCCGGCGGTGCCACCCCGGTCTGTGTCGTCTCCTCCCCCGAGAAGGCGGCCATCTGCCGCGCCATGGGGGCCGAGCTGATCATCGACCGCAACGCCGAGGGCTACCGGTTCTGGAACGACGAGGGGACCGCGCAGGACCCCAAGGAGTGGCAGCGGCTCGGCAAGCGGATCCGCGAGCTCACCGGTGGCCACGACGTCGACATCGTCTTCGAGCACCCCGGACGCGAGACCTTCGGCGCCAGCGTCTACGTCGCCCGCAAGGGCGGCACCATCGTCACCTGTGCGTCCACCTCCGGGTACATGCACGAGTACGACAACCGCTACCTGTGGATGAACCTCAAGCGGATCGTCTCCAGCCACTTCGCGAACTACCGGGAGGCGTGGGAGGCCAACGACCTCATCGACCGCGGCATCGTCCACCCGACCCTGTCCAAGACCTACTCCTTGGAGGAGGTCGGCCAGGCCGCCCTCGACGTCCACCGCAACGCGCACCAGGGCAAGGTGGGCGTGCTCACTCTCTCCCCGGAGCAGGGGCTCGGCGTCAGCGACCCGGACAAGCGCGCCCGGTTCGAGGCCGAGATCAACCGCTTCCGGGACTCCTGACCCGGCGGCGGCCCCGAGGGACCGGCCACCCCGGCAGACACGGCCCTCACCCCGACAGATGCCGCGAGCCACACCGGACTGACCGGCGCGCGCCACTAGGGTGTACACCGGAGGTGCGTGGTGCGGGTGTCGACGCTGTGGGGCCAGGTCGAGCGGTGGGGTGACTACCGCCGCCGGCAGCGTGCCGCGCTGCTCGAGGAGCAACCGCATCGACGCCACCTCCCTGCCGCCGGCCATGGTCGCGCCCCAACCGGCCCCGCAGTCCTCGGCGAGCCGGCCGCCCACCGGCGACGGCGCGGGCAGCGTGCCCGTCGAGCCGACGCCCCCGGGCAGCCCCGCCGGGCTCTTCGGCGCCGTCGGCCAGCCGCTGAACCGGCACAGCCCGTTCTACCTCGGGTTCTTCGGGGCGACGCGGGGCGCTGCTCGCGTTGGTGGCTCTGGACCGGCCTGGGCCGCGCCGCCACGACGATCACCCTGCTCCTCGTCTCCTTCTTCCTCGCCCTCGCGCTCAACCCGGTCGTCGACCGCCTCGTCGCCCGCCGGATGCCCCGCGGCGCGGCCGTGGCCCTCGTCTTCTCGGGGCTCATCGTCGGCCTTCGCCGTCATCGGCTTCCTCGTCGTGCCGCCGGTGGTCACCCAGGGCGGCCAGCTCGCGCGGACAGGCGCCGCAGTACCTCCAGGACCTCCTCGGCACCGGCTGGGTCCGCGACCTCGACCAGCACTACGACATCATCAACAGGCTCGAGCAGGAGCTCGGCTCACGGCTCACCGACCAGAGCTTCATCGAGGGGGTGCTCGGCGGCATCCTCGGGGCGGGCCAGGCCATCCTCACCGGCGTCTTCCAGGTGCTCACCGTCCTCGTCCTCACCCTCTACCTCCTCGCCTCGCTCCCCAAGGTCAAGCACGCCGCCTACGCGGTCGTCCCCGCCAGCCGCCGGGCCCGCGTCCTCGCCCTCTCCGAGGAGATCATGCGGCGGGTCGGGTCGTACGCCATCGGCCAGGTCCTCATCGCCACCCTCAACGCGTGCATGTCCTCGTGCTGATGATGACCATCGTCGGCATCCCGTACGCCGCGGTGCTCGCCGTGGCCGTCGGGCTGCTCGGACTGGTGCCGATGGTCGGCGCCATCCTCGGAGCCGGGGTCGTCGTGCGTCGTCGCGTTCTTCGACGAGCCGAGGAAGGCCCTCATCGCCCTCATCTACTACGTCGTCTACCAGCAGGTCGAGAACTACGTCATCGCCCCGCGCGTCATGCAGCGGACCGTCTCGGTGCCCGGGACGGTGACCATCGTCGCCGCGCTCGTCGGGGGCACCCTGCTCGGCATCGTCGGGGCGCTGCTCGCGATCCCCGTCGCCGCCGGGCTGCTCCTGCTCTACGAGGAGGTCCTCGTCCCCCGCCAGTCGGAGGCCTGACGGCGGCCCCGCCGGGCGGGGTCGCCGTCACGGGCGCGCGGCGTGGCGGGCGCTCCAGCACCGGTGTGCCAGTGCCGTCGTTCGGAGACCCCATCGACACCCTCGGCGGGCCAGACCACGACGTGCGGCGTGCCGACCGCGATGCCCTGGTGGCAGCCCGGGCAGCGGTACTCGCGCGTCGACGTCGCGCCGGTCAGCCGGCGCACGTGCCAGGGCCGGCCGCGCCAGGACTCCGTGCGCACCTCGGTGGCCGGCTCCGAGCGGCCGGGTCTCGAGGTCGCGACGGCGACGGTTGCTGCGCGGCACCGCCGCCATCCAACCAGTCAGGCGGTCACGCGGGCGCTCGTCGGGTCGTAGGGCGGGCGCAGCGAGACGCCGGCCGGGTAGCGGGCGCCGCGCGACGTCGACCTCCCACGTGCCCGACTCCGAGCCACTCGCGGGTCACGCCGCTCTCGGTGCGCCACGCCGGCGAGCCCGACCGCCGCCCCGACGCGTCCACCCGTAGGACCCGGACCGGACGTCGCCGACGGGCACGCCGTCCCGCAGCACCACCTCGCCGTGGAAGAGCAGCGGCTCGGGGTCCTGCCACGACGACCGAGACGATGCGGCGCCGCGGCGGCCCGCCTCCTTCGCGGCGAGCGTCGCCTCGCGGCCGACGAAGCCGCCCGGGCTTGTCGAGCGCCACGGCGAAACCCAGGCCGGCGCCCCAGACGTCGTCGGTGTTGTCGAGGTCGTGCCCGAGGTCGCGGTACCCCTTCTCGAGGCGCAGGCTCGACAGCGCCGCGAGCCCGACCGGGCGGATGCCGTGCGCCGCGCCGGCCGTCGAAGAGCGCGTCCCACACCGCCGCAGCGCCGCGCCGGCCCGGACGTAGAGCTCCCAGCCGAGCTCGCCGACGTAGGTGACCCGCACCGCGAGGACGTCGGCCCGGCGAGCCGGACCCGGTGCGCGTCGCGGAAGGGGAACGCCGGCGTCGACCAGTCGGTCGCCGGGCGCCAGGGCAGCGAGGACCGCGCGGGACGCGGGACCCTGGACGCTGAGCAGCGCGAGGTCCTCGGTGACGTCCTCGACGGTGGCCCGCGCGTCACCCGAGCCCCGGCGCAGCATCCCGACGACCCGGCCGTGGGCGGTGTCGGAGGCGACGACGAGGAAGTCGTCGGGGGCCAGCCGGGTCACCGTGACGTCCGCGTCGATGCCGCCGTCCTCGCCGAGCCACTGGGTGTACGTGATGCGGCGGTCGCGCTCGTCGACGGCACCGGCGCTCAGCCGGTCGAGGACCGCTCCGGCGTCGGGGCCGCGCACCGCGAGCTTGGCCATGAACGACATGTCGAGGACGCCGACCGCCTCCCGCACCGCACGGTGCTCGGCCTCCCAGTGCCGCCACCACGGCTGCCGGCCCCAGCTCGGCGCCGCCGTCGGCGCCTCGCCCGCGCCGGCGTACCAGGCGGCCGCGTCCCAGCCCGAGACGTCGCGCAGGTACGCCGCCGGCGGCCACGACCCGCTCGTGCAGCGGGGAGCGCGAACACGCCGCGCGAGGAACGCGAGCTGGGTCCCCGGCGCGTGCGCGGCGAAGACGGTGCCGAGCACCTCGGCGGTCCGCTCGGCGCGGTGCCGTGGGTCGAGCTGCCACGACCGGAAGCGGGCGACGTCGATGCCGGTGACGTCGACGTCCGGCCGTCCGGAGACCACCCAGTGCGCGACGATCCGGCCCAGCCCGCCGGCCGAGAGCACGCCGACGGAGTTCATCCCGGCGGCGACGAAGTAGCCGTGGATGCCCGGCGCCTCCCCCACCGCCGGCGAGAGGTCGGGGGTGAAGGACTCCGGGCCGCAGAAGAAGGTCCGGATGCCCGGCGGTCTCCACGACCGGCACCCGGCTCATCGCCCGCTCGAGGAAGGGCGCCATCCGCTCCCAGTCCGGCGGCAGCGTCCCGAAGGAGAAGTCGGCGGGATCCCCTCGACCCGCCACGGCGCGGCGACCGGCTCGAAGAGGCCGACCATCATCCCGCCGCCCTCCTCGCGGTAGTAGCCGTGGCAGGAGGGGTCCTCGAAGACCGGGGCGTCCGGGCTCATC
Organism: uncultured Actinomycetota bacterium; assembly: GCA_963772645.1. GTDB lineage: Bacteria > Actinomycetota > Actinomycetes > Actinomycetales > Dermatophilaceae > DASSQJ01. Next base: position 44,931 of record CAVYYD010000014.1, on the reverse strand, counting down.
CCGTCGATCGGCTCGGTGACGAGGTAGTAGTGCTCGGCCGCCTGGTTCGGCACGACGACGGCGTTGCGCCCGGCGAGCTCTCGAGCCCACATCCCCGCGCAGTTGACGACCACGTCGCACTCGACCCGGCCGTCGTCGGTCTCGACCCCGGTGACCTCCTCCACCGCGCCGCGCCGGCGGGTCGCGACGCCGGTGACCGACACCCCCTCGGCGATACGGACCCCGAGGGCGCGGGCGCCGCGGGCCAGCGCCATCGTGAGGTCGACCGGGTTGACCCGGCCGTCCCCGGGGACGTGGAACCCGGCGAGCAGGTCGTCGGTGCGGGCGAGCGGGAAGAGCTCGGCCATCTCCCGCGGGGAGACCTCCTCGACCTCGAGGCCGAGGCGGCGCTGGAAGGCGGCCACCCGGCGGTACTCCTCGAGCCGGTCGGCATCCGCCGCGGCCTCGACGAGCCCCACCGGCCGGAACCCGGTCGACTGCCCCGTCTCGGCCTCCAGCCGGCCGTAGAGGTCGCGCGAGGACAGCCGCAGCCGGGTGCTGGTCTCGCTGAAGGAGCCGAAGCAGGTCATCAGCCCCGCGGCGTGCCAGGTCGTGCCCGAGGTCAGCCGGTCGCGCTCGAGGAGCAGGACGTCGGCCTCCCCCTCGTGGGCGAGGTGGTAGGCGACCGAGGCCCCGATCACCCCGCCCCCGACGACGACGACACGGGCGCGGGCGGGCAGGGCGGCGGTCGGGCTCACGGCGCCCCACCCTACTGACCGCGTCCCCGAGCTCGGGTGCTCAGGTGGTCGCCCCGGCGACCACCTGAGCACCCGAGCTCGGGGTCCGCTCAGCCGTAGGTGCGGAACCCGCGCCCGGTCTTGCGCCCGAGGTACCCCGCGGTGACCAGGTGCTCGAGCAGCGGCGCCGGGGCGAACCCGGGCTCGCGGAACTCGACGTACAGCTCGCGCTCGATCGCCAGCGAGACGTCGAGCCCGACGACGTCGAGCAGCTCGAAGGGGCCCATCGGCAGTGAGCAGCCGGTCTTCATCGCGGTGTCGATGTCGTCGGCGCTGGCGTAGTTGCCCTCGAGCATCTTCACCGCGTCGTTGAGGTAGGGGAAGAGCAGGGCGTTGACGATGAAGCCGGAGCGGTCCCCGCAGGTCACCGGCACCTTGCCGACCTCGGCGCAGAGAGCCTGGACGGTGGCGACGACGTCCGGCGCGGTCGAGACGGTGTGCACCACCTCGACGAGCTTCATGACCTGCGCGGGGTTGAAGAAGTGCATGCCGACGACGTCCTGCGGCCGGGAGGTGACCTTGGCACAGTCGATGATCGGCAGCGAGGACGTCGTCGTCGCGAGGATCGCGCCGTCCCGGCAGATCGAGTCCAGGTCGCGGAACAGCTCCTGCTTGACCGCGAGGTCCTCGGCGACCGCCTCGACCACGAGGTCGACGTCGGCCAGGGCGAAGCGCGAGGTGGAGCCACGGAGCCGGCCGAGGACCGCCTCGGCCTCGGGGGCGGTCATCCGGCCCTTCTCGACGGCCCGGGCGGTGCTCTTCGCGACCGCCGTGCGCACGGCGGCCACCCGCTCCTCGGTGCGGGCGACGTAGACGACGTCGTGGCCGGCCCTGGCGAAGACCTCGATGATGCCGGTGGCCATCGTCCCGGAGCCGACCACCCCGACCGTGTGCACCGGACGGACCTGCACGCCGGCACCCTCGGCCCCGGTCGGCGTCTGCGCGTCCGGGACGGTCTGCGGGGACCCGGCCGCCGCGTAGGTGTAGAAGCCCCGCCCCGACTTCCGCCCGAGCAGGCCCGCGCTGACCATCTGCTTGATGATCGGGCTCGGGGCGTGCAGCCGGTCGCGGCCCTGCCGGTACATCGTGTCGAGGATCTCGTACGCGGTGTCGAGGCCGATGAGGTCGAGCAGCTGGAGCGGACCCATCGGGTAGCCGCAGCCGAAGCGCATCGCGGCGTCGAGGTCCTCGCGGGTGGCGTAGCGGCTCTCGAACATCGAGACCGCGTGGTTGAGGTAGCCGAAGAGCAGCGCGTTGGCGATGAAGCCCGCGCGGTCCCCGACCACCACCGGCTTCTTGCCGAGCCGCTCGGCGAGCGCCTTGACGTCGTCGAAGACGTCCTCGGCGGTGATGACGGTGCGGATCACCTCGACGAACTGCAGGACCGGGGCCGGGTTGAAGAAGTGCATCCCGACGACGCGCTTGGGGTCCGAGGTGGCGACCGCGATCTCGGTGACCGGAAGCGACGAGGTGTTCGTCGCGAGGACGGCGTCCGGGGAGACGATCTGGTCCAGGGTGCCGAAGATCTGCTTCTTCAGCTCGAGCTGCTCGGGTACCGCCTCGACGACGAGCTGGCAGCCGCCGAGGTCGTGCAGGTCCGTGGTGAACCGCACCCGCGCGTGCAGCGCGTCATGCTCCTCCTGGCTGATCTTGCCGCGGGAGAGCGCCCGGCTCGTGCTCCCGGCGAGGACCTCGCGTCCGTGGTCGAGGCCGGCATCGTCGACGTCGACCGCCACGACGTCGATGCGGTTGCGGGCGAACACCTCCACGATGCCCGCGCCCATCGTGCCGAGTCCGATCACACCCACGGTGGTGAAGTCACGCGCCATGGCCGCGATCCTTCCAGAGGCCCCCGGTGCCCACGAGGTGCAGCCGGCGTGACGCTTCTTACCCCGCCGGCTGCGACTGGGGCCGGCTCACCAGTCGACGCCGCTGGCCACGAGCTCGGCCTCGAGGTCGAGCCGGACCCGCGAGCTGAGCGGAGGCAGCCCCCGCGGGTGCTCCAGCTGGGCGGCCTCGCACAGCTGGAGCAGCACGTGGTCGTACGCCGCGAGCGCGGCCGCGAGCCGCGCCGCCCGGTGCGGCTGGCGCCCCTCGTCGATGCGCCGCACCTCGGCGGCGAGCCGGCGCAGCTCGAGGGCGAGCAGGACCTGCGGCAGCGGCTCGCGCCGGCGGACCGGCCGGAGGGCGCGCAGGACGGCGGCGGAGCGGGTGACCACCGGGCGCAGCGGACGGGGCGCCTCGCCCTCGGAGAGCCAGCGGATCCCCTCGCACTGCGCGACGAAGAGCCCTCCCGGGGCGACGACGAGCACGAGCACCCACAGCGCTGCCCTCATCGGCCTCACCTCTGGCACCAGTGTGCGTCGCGGCCGGGCCCCGATCAACCGTGGGAGAGGGCCGGCCGGGGCCGGTCAGCCGTGGGAGGGGGCCTGCCGGGGCTCGAGCCGGCCGTCGGCGAGCCGGCGCAGGACCGGGACGGCGGCCTCAAGCGCCGCGCGCTCCTGCGGGTCGAGCGCGGCGAGGTCCTCGGCGAACCGGCCGGTGCTGCGCCGGCGGAAGTCGGCGAGCGCCTGCCGGCCCGCGGCCGTGAGCCGTAGGACGAAGGCGCGGTGGTCGCCGGGGTCGCGATCCTTGCTGAGCCAGCCGGCGTCCCGCATCACCTCGACGAGGCGGGTCGTGCTCGCCGGCGAGATGCCCATCCTCGCCGCGAGGTCACCGGGACGCAGCCCTTCGGGCCGCAGCTCCAGCGCCGACATGGCGGCGAGCCGGGTGGGGGTCATCTCCGAGGCGGCGGCCGAGATCCGCAGGTGGTAGGCGACCCGGCTGACCTCGGTGCGCAGCTCGCCGGCGAGCGCGACGACGGCCGGGTGGAGCGCCGGGCGCGACGCGGGCGAGCTCACGAGGCCGCCTCCCGGACGGCGGCGGCTCGGGACGCGGCCGGGCCCGTCGGCCCTGTCGGCGGCGCCGTCGGTCGTGCCGCCGGCCCCGCCGTGCCCGGCCCCGCCGTGCCCGGCCCCGGGGCCGGCTCGTCGACGTGCACGTAGCGACCCCCGCGCAGCCACGAGGCCGCAGCCGCGACGAGGCAGGCCCCGATGGCGAAGCCGAAGGCGACGGTCAGCCCGGCGTGGAAGGGCCCGGAGACGAGCTGGGGGAAGAAGGCGTGCCCGGTGACGTACTGCGCGTCCGCCGGGGCCAGCCGCGAGAGCGTCTGGTCCCCGAGGAGGGACTGGATCGGGTTGTAGCCCAGCAGCGAGGCGAAGAGCACCGCGACCGGTGGGAGTGCCGCCACCTGGTGGGCCTGCCCCGCACCCACCCCGTGCGCCTCGAGGCCGGCCGCCATCGCCGACGGCAGTGACCCGGCGAGCCCGACGACCATGAGCGAGAAGAAGATCCCGATCGAGAGCACCATCGCGGTGTTCTGGAACGTCGTGCTCATCCCGGCCCCCACCCCGCGCCGGATGGACGGCAGGGCGTTCATGATCCCGGCGCGGTTCGGGGACGCGAAGAGCCCCATCCCGACCCCGTTGACGAAGATCGCCCCCGCGAACGAGGCGTAGCCGAACTGCACCGGCAGGGTGAGCAGCCAGCCGAAGCTCGCCGCCGCGATGAGCATCCCGCCGGTCGCGAAGGGGCGCGCCCCGACGCGGTCGGACAGCCATCCGGAGACGGGCCCGGCGACGAGGAAGCCCACGGTGAGCGGGAGCATGAAGATGCCCGCCCACAGCGGGGTCGAGGCGAAGGAGTAGCCGCGCTCGGGCAGCCAGATGCCCTGGAGCCAGATGATGAGGATGAACATCAGCCCCCCGCGGCCGAGCCCGGAGAGCAGGCTGGCGACGTTGCCCGCGGTGAAGGCACGGATGCGGAACAGGTCGATGTGGAACATCGGGTGCTCGACCCTGGTCTCCACCCAGGTGAAGACGGTGAGCAGCACGACGCCGGCGACGAGGGCGACCACCACCCACGGGTTCGTCCAGCCCATGAGGTGGCGCCCGTACGGCTGGATGCCGTAGGTGATGGCGCCGAGCAGGGCGACCAGGCCGACGCCGAAGGTGAGGTTGCCCCACCAGTCGATGCCGCCGGGCCGCCGCAGGCCGGTGTCACGCAGCTTGAGGTAGGCCCAGACGGTGCCGAAGAGCGACACCGGCACCGAGACGAGGAAGACCAGCCGCCACTCCAGCGGGGCGAGGAGCCCGCCGACGACGAGGCCGAGGAAGCTGCCGGCGATGCCCGAGACCATGTTGAGCCCGAGGGCGAGGCCGCGCTGGTCGCTCGGGAAGGCGTCGGTGATGATGGCGTTCGAGTTGGCCATGAGCAGCGCCCCACCGACGCCCTGCAGGATCCGCATGACGATGAGCCAGAGCGCACCGGCCTGCCCGGTCATCCAGGTCACGGAGAGCAGCACCGAGAAGAGGGTGAAGATCGCGAAGCCCGCGTTGTACATCCGCACCCGGCCGTACATGTCGCCGAGCCGCCCGAAGCTCACGACGAGGACCGCGGTCACCACGAGGTAGCCCATGATCAGCCACAGCAGGTAGCTGCTGTTGCCCGGGGCGAGGGGGTCGATGCCGAGGCCACGGAAGATGTCGGGCAGCGCGATGAGCAGGATCGAGCTGTTGATCGTCGCGATGAGGACGCCGAGCGTGGTGTTCGACAGGGCGACCCACTTGTAGCGGGGGCTGGCTGCCTCGTTCATTAGTTCAACCGTACTAAACATTTCCCCGCGCGTGCCCGGCGCCGGCGCCGGGTAGGGTGTCCGCTCGTGCGGATGGTCATCGCGTCGTGCAGCGTCGACTACGAGGGCCGGCTCACCGCCCACCTCCCCCTCGCCACCCGGCTGCTCCTGGTCAAGGCCGACGGCTCGGTCCTGGTCCACTCCGACGGCGGGTCCTACAAGCCGCTGAACTGGATGGCGCCACCGTGCGCCTTCGCCGAGGTCGAGCCGGACGAGGCGGAGGCCGCCGAGGGGGTCACCGCCGTGTGGGTCGTGCAGCATGCCAGGTCCGAGGACCGGCTGCGGGTGCGCCTGCACGAGGTCCACCACGACGCTGCGCACGACCTCGGCGTCGACCCGGGACTGGTCAAGGACGGTGTCGAGGCACACCTGCAGCGGCTGCTCGCCGAGCACATCACGACCCTCGGCGAGGGGTACACGCTGAGCCGGCGCGAGTACATGACGGCCATCGGGCCGGTCGACATCCTCTGCCGGGACGCCGAGGGCCGGCACGTCGCGGTCGAGATCAAGCGGCGCGGGGAGATCGACGGGGTCGAGCAGCTGACCCGCTACCTCGAGCTGATGAACCGCGACCCGCACCTGGCCCCGGTCACCGGCGTCCTCGCCGCCCAGGTCATCAAGCCGCAGGCCCGCACCCTGGCCGAGGACCGCGGCATCCGCTGCCTCGTCCTCGACTACGACGCACTGCGCGGCATCGACGGCAGCGAGCACCGCCTCTTCTGAGGGCGGTCCATGGAGCCGGGGCCTCCCGTTTCGCCGTCCCGCCCCCGGGGTACCGCGCCGGTGACCAGAGGCCGCCGGCCGCGGCGCACTGGAATGTCGACGGCGCGGGCACCGTTGGACCGGGCGGCGCCGACGAGGCGCCGTCGTCGTCTTCCGACCGAAAGGACACCATGACCAGCACGACCGGTAGCACCCAGAAGGTCGCCTTCCTCGTCGCCATGGAGGGCATCGAGCAGGTCGAGCTCACCGAGCCCTGGAAGGCCGTGGAGGCCGCCGGGGCGACGCCGGTGCTCGTCTCGACCCAGGAGGGTCGGGTCCAGGCCTTCAACCACCTCGACAAGGCCGACACCTTCCCCGTCGACGTGCGGGTCGAGGACGCCGAGGTGGGCGACTACGCCGCCCTCGTCCTGCCCGGCGGCGTCGCCAACCCCGACGCGCTGCGCACCGACGAGGACGCCGTCGCGTTCGTCCGCACGTTCGTCGAGAGCGGCAAGCCGGTCGCCGCGATCTGCCACGCCCCGTGGACCCTGGCCGAGGCCGACGTCGTCCGCGACCGGCACCTCACCTCGTGGCCGAGCCTGCAGACCGACCTGCGCAACGCCGGCGCCAGCTGGGAGGACCGCGAGCTCGTCGTCGACGACAACCTCATCACCAGCCGCAACCCCGACGACCTGCCCGCCTTCACCAAGGCGCTCACCGAGGCGCTCGCCGGCTGACCCCGGCGCCTGTCCGCGACGCCCCGGCCCCGGCCGGGGCGTCGCCGACGTCCGGGCTCGCCGGACGCGCGGTGCGGGCGCTCAGGCGAACGCGAGCCACGCGTTGAGGCCGAGGAACACCGCCGGCAGGACGAACCCGGCCACGAGCACCCCGATGCCGACCGCCCGGGTCCGTCGCACGAGCATGAGGGCCGGTCCGACGACCCACGGCAGCAGCGCGGCGACGAGCAGCCACTGCGGACCGAGGACGAGGACGATGACCACGACCGAGCCCACGGCCGCGCTGACCAGCGTCGTCGGCCCGTGCAGCTGGCCCTGCGCCGACGGGGCGCTCACGAGGTGACCGCCCGGACCAGCATCCCGAGCGGGACGGCCACCGCGAGGACCCCGGTGGTCACCAGGAGGCCGAGGGCCAGCCCCCGGACCACCCCGTCGCCCCGGCGTCGCAGCAGGGCCGCCGAGGACACCAGGAGCAGCAGGACGACGGCCACCCGCGCGAGGACCGACGCGACGCTGCTGCCGCCGCCGACGAGGGGTACGACGACGGCCGGCAGGAGGACGACGAAGACGGGGATCGACCACGTCGCCGTCGCCCAGGTCCGGCCGCGGGCCCAGAGGTCCGCCCGTCGGGCGTCGTTCTCCAGCACCGGCCGGGGGGCGGGCCGGGACGCGGCGTCGGGGGCGTCGGGTCCGCCGTCGTCCGGCGGCGACGGGGTCTCGCTCACGACGGCGAGGGTACCGTCGCCTCGGTCGGCAGTCCGTGGGCCCCGCGGATCACCTCGACGAACCGGGCCATGATCCCGGTGAGCCCGAAGTCCTTGGGCGTGAAGACCGCGGCGACGCCGAGCTCCTCGAGCCGGGCCGCGTCCGCCTCCGGGATGATGCCACCGACGACCACGGGCACGTCCCCCGCGCCGGCAGCGCGCATCCGGTCCAGGACCTCGGGCACGAGCTCCATGTGCGAGCCGGAGAGGATCGAGAGCCCCACGAGGTGGACGTCCTCGGCCACCGCGGCGGCGACGATCTGCTCGGGGGTCAGCCGGATCCCCTGGTAGACCACCTCGAAGCCGGCGTCCCGTGCCCGGACGGCGACCTGCTCGGCCCCGTTGGAGTGGCCGTCGAGGCCGGGCTTGCCGACGAGGACCCGCAGCCGGCCGCCGAGCTCCTCGCCGGTCCGGGCGACCGCCTCGCGGACCCGCGCGAGCTCGGGGGAGGCCGCCCCGGAGCCGACCGAGCCGCCGACCCCGGTGGGGGCTCGGAACTCGCCGAAGACCTCACGCAGTGCACCGGCCCACTCCCCCGTCGTCACGCCCGCCCGTGCGCAGTCGAGGGTCGCGGCCATGAGGTTGGTGGAGGTGGCGGCCTCGGCGCGCAGCCGGGCCAGGGCCGCTGCGGCGCCCGGCCCCCGGAGCGGGTCGCCGTCGCGGTCCGCGCGCCACCGGCGGACGGCCTCGACCGCGGCGGCCTCGACGCCGTGGTCCACCGTCTGGATGGCGGTCGTGAGGTCGGCCGTCAGCGGGTTCGGCTCGGTGGACCCGAAACGGTTGACCCCGACGACGACGTCCTCCCCCGCCTCGATCCTGGCCCGCCGCCGGGCGTGCGAGGCGACGAGCTCGGACTTCATGTAGCCGGTCTCGACGGCAGCCACGGCCCCGCCGAGCTCGCGGACCCGCTGCATCTCCTCGCGGGCCCCGGCGATGAGCTCCTCGACCTTCGCCTCGACGACGCGCGAGCCCTCGAAGAGGTCCTCGTGCTCGAGCAGGTCGGACTCGAACGCGAGCACCTGCTGGATGCGCAGCGACCACTGCTGGTCCCACGGCCGCGGCAGGCCGAGCGCCTCGTTCCACGCCGGCAGCTGCACGGCCCGGGCCCGGGCGTCCTTGGAGAGGGTCACGGCGAGCATCTCGAGGACGATCCGCTGGACGTTGTTCTCCGGCTGGGCCTCGGTCAGCCCGAGCGAGTTGACCTGGACCCCGTAGCGGAAGCGGCGCTGCGCGGGGTCCTCGATGCCGTAGCGCTCGCGGGTGACCTCGTCCCAGAGCCGGACGAACGCCCGCATCTTGCACATCTCCTCGACGAACCGAACCCCGGCGTTGACGAAGAAGGAGATCCGGGCGACGACCTCCCCGAAGCGCTCGGGCGGGACCTGGCCCGAGTCGCGCACCGCGTCGAGCACCGCGATGGCCGTCGACATCGCGTACGCGAGCTCCTGCACCGGGGTGGCCCCGGCCTCCTGGAGGTGGTAGCTGCAGATGTTGATCGGGTTCCACGTCGGGATCTCGGCGACCGTGTACGCGATGAGATCGGTGGTCAGGCGCAGGGACGGCCCCGGGGCGAAGACGTAGGTGCCCCGGGAGAGGTACTCCTTGATGATGTCGTTCTGGGTCGTGCCCGCGAGCGCGCGCACCGCCTCCGCCGGGTCGCCCCCGACGGACGCCGCCTGCTCCTCGGCGACGACCTGGTAGAGCGCGAGCAGCCACATCGCCGTCGCGTTGATCGTCATCGAGGTGTTCATCCGGTCGAGCGGGATGTCGGCGAAGAGCGCGCGCATGTCGCCCACGTGGGAGACCGGGACCCCGACCTTGCCGACCTCCCCGCGAGCGAGCGGGTGGTCGGGGTCGTACCCGGTCTGGGTCGGCAGGTCGAAGGCGACCGAGAGCCCGGTCTGGCCCTTCTCGAGGTTGCGACGGTAGAGCGCGTTGCTCGCCCCCGCGCTGGAGTGGCCGGCGTAGGTCCGCATGACCCAGGGGCGGTCACGCTCGGGCCGCGGGGTGTCGGTGCGCTCGGACATGCGTGGAACGCTAGCCGGGGGCCATGAGGGCGGGTAGGCACGCACACGGTGAGAGTGCCCACACCCCCCGGTGCCGCCGGTCAGCCCCCGGTGCCGCTGAGGGCGACCTCGCCCTCAGCGGGGGTCAGCAGGGCGCCCAGCCGGGCCCGACGCATGAGGCGACGGGTGCGGTCGTCGGCGGCAACGACCCGCATCGGCCGCCGGGCACGCAGGGCGCAGCGCAGCGCCTCGACGAGGACGCCGATCCCGGTGGCGTCCCCGATGACGGCCTCACCGAGGTCGACGAGCAGGGGCGTGCTGCCCGCTCCGATGGTGCGGCGGAGGCTGAGCCGGACGTCAGGTGCGCTCCGGCGGTCGAGCCGTCCACGGACGGCCAGGTGACACCCCTGCTCGTCGTGGTGCTCCTCGACGCTGACCGTCCAGGCCCCCTGGTCTGCCACGTGCTCCCCCTCTACGGTCCGTGGTGCTCCCATTCAAGCCGCTGGTCGGTCAGCGGTGGGTCAGCACCGGGTCAAATGATTGGCAAGTGTGCGCCAATGTCACCTTCCTGCCATGCCGTCGTGCCGGCGCACGCCGCCGCCGCCGTGGCGACCGGCGGACCCGTCACCGCGCAGGTGCGATCATGAGCCGGTGGTCAACCTCACCCGTATCTACACCCGCACCGGCGACGACGGCTCCACCTCGCTCGGCGACCTGAGCCGCACCCGCAAGACCGACCCGCGGCTGGCGGCCTATGCCGACGCCAACGAGGCCAACGCCGTCCTCGGCGTCGCCCTCGCCAGCGGTGGGCTGGCCGAGGACGTCCGGGCCGTGCTCCTGCGGGTGCAGAACGACCTCTTCGACGTCGGGGCCGACCTGTCCACCCCGCTCCAGGAGTCCTACGAGCACCCACCGTTGCGGGTCAAGGAGGAGTGGGTCGCCGAGCTGGAGGCGGACTGCGACCGCTACCTCGCCCGGCTCGAGAAGCTGCGCTCCTTCATCCTGCCCGGGGGCACCCCGGGGGCCGCCCACCTGCACCACGCGCTCACGGTGGTGCGGCGAGCAGAGCGCTCGACGTGGCGGGCGATCGAGGCCCACGGCACCGAGCCCGGCGCCCACCGCGGCGAGGGCGGGGTCAACCCGCTGACCGCGCGGTACCTCAACCGGCTCTCCGACCTGCTCTTCGTCCTCGCCCGGGCGGCCAACGCCGACGCCGGCGGCGACGTGCTGTGGCAGCCCGGCGGTGGCCGCGAGGAGGGCCCTGCGCCTCGCGGGAAGGGCTGACCCGCCCGGTCTGCGGCCGAAGCCCCGGGCTCACAGCCCCCGCACAGGTGGCTCAGGGGAAGCGTGCAGCGGGCAGACCTAGCGTGCGGCGCGTCACGACGACGTCCGTCGCCGCGCTGTCCGAGCGGAAGGGGCCGTCATGCACCCGGCCGGTACCGCGCCCAGCCCAGCAGGTAGCTATATCGACTGGGGCGTCATCCACATCTCCGTCAGCAACACGGTGATCATCCTCGTGATGATCCTCGTGTTCGTCCTGGCGGTCGTCCTCCCCTTCCCCGGGTCGGACGACGAGCAGGTCCCGAGCCTTCCGGCCCGCGAGGGCGGTGACCGGCCGTGACGGCTCCGACCGCCCACCGAGCGGTCAACGGCCCGGCACCCACCCCCGGCCCCGGCGCCCGGACCACCTGGACCGAGCGCCTGCGGGACCGCATCGCCGGCACCGTGCCGCCGGGACAGGCCCTTCCCGACCGGCAGCCGGCCTACGTCGCCTCGTGGGTCTACGTCTTCGGGGTGGCGACCCTCGCCGCCCTCGTCGTCGTCCTCGTCTCCGGGGGGATCCTCGCCGTCGGCGGGATGGCGTGGTGGCACACCTCCGGGCTCGGGCTGTTCGTCAACTCGCTGCACCTGTGGAGCGTCGAGATCTTCATGGCCGTCATGGTCATCCACCTCTGGGGCAAGTTCTGGATGGCGGCCTGGCGTGGTGGCCGGGCGATGACCTGGGTCACCGGGGTCGTCGCCTTCGTGGGCTCGATCGGCACCGCCTTCACCGGCTACCTCTCGCAGACGAACTTCGACGCCCAGTGGATCAGCACCCAGGCCAAGGACGGCCTCAACGCGGTCGGCATCGGCGCCTGGTTCAACGTGCTCAACCCGGGCCAGATGCTCTCTGGCACATCGTGCTGCTGCCGCGCTCGTCGGGGTCCTCGTCGTCATCCACATCGTCCTCGTGCGCCGCCACGGCGTCGTGCCCCCGATCGACGCCGAGGAGCCCCGGCCGTGAGCACCGCGACGCTGAAGCGACCCTCCCGGAGCAGCACCACCCCGGACAGCCACGGCTTCCCGACCGACGCTACGACCTGGTCAAGGAGTTCGTCGTCGCGCTGGTCGTCCTGACGGTCCTCGACCGTGGCCCTCGCGGTCGCCTTCTCATCCCCCGACGAGAGGGCGATCTCACTGCGTGACTGGGCGGGGCCGCCCCGAACGACGTCGTCGCGACCGCCACCAGCGAGCTCGCCGGGACCTCGCCGAGCGCCACCTACGGACCGCCGTACAACGCCAACGGCGACGGCCAGACCCTCGGCCCGCTGCCGCTGCAGAAGTGGGGCGGGGTCCGCCTCCCGGTGGACTCGGCGAACGACCTCGTCCTCACCCCGCTGCGCCAGGTGCAGCGGGCAGCCCGCGCTCACCGGCGCGCTCTCGACCTGGGACGCGGCGAGCGCGACCCAGCAGACGGCCTGGGCGAGCGCGCTACGCCGACGCCCTGGGCAAGGCCCCGGACGGCGACCCGGCGCAGGTGCCCAGCCTCGGCCGACTACGGGCCGGTGCCCGGTCCTCGCCGACTCCTTCCTCACCCTGGCGCGCAGCGGCGGCCTGGAGGCCGACCCTGAACTCGCCGTCGTTCTTCGGCACCGACACGACGAAGTCGCTGCTGCTGCTCTCCGACGGCGCGCTACCTCGAGGACCAGGCCCGGGCCCGCAGCCTCGGCGGCGACCAGTGGGGCATGATGAACGAGACGGGAACTACCCCGGCCAGCCGTGGATGTGGCTCTACACCTTCTGGTACCAGGTGGAGCCGTTCGCCTCCTCCGACAACGCCGACGCGCTGGTCTGGGGCCTCATGATGCTCCTGACCCTCGCGCTGGCCCTCGTGCCCTTCATCCCCGGGCTGCGCTCGATCCCCCGCTGGGTCCCGGTGCACCGGCTCATCTGGCGCTCGTGGTACCGCCGGCAGGGGTGAGCGGTCGTCAGGCGTTGTTGACGTTGTAGCCCGGCGGGCTCGACTCCAGCCACGCCCGCACCGCGGTGTAGGCCGCCGGGACGAAGGCGAACTCGCTCGACTCCCCGGCCGCGGCACCGGTGACCGACACCGGCTCCGCGAGCCCGGGGATCGGGTCGGCGAGGGGCTGGGGGATGCCGAGGTCGACCTGGCCCCGCAGCCACGAGACCTCCGGGCGCAGCGACGGCCCGACGATGCTGAACCACTCGAACCGCTGCGCCCCCAGCCGGGCCAGCCCCAGCCGCCACCGCGACGACGGGTCCGCACGGCGGGCGCACAGCATCACCGGGCGCCCGTCGCCGGAGATGAGGCGCCGGCGCGCCCACACGAAGGTGAGCGCGCCGACGAGGAGGACGACGACGACGGCGAGGACCAGCTCACCGGTGAGAACTGCCTCCACCTCGCCGGCCCCCGCCCCGCGCCGTCAGGACGTGAAGCCGCTGGCGTCGACCCGGTCGGCCACGATCGTCACCCGGTCGTGGTCGACGGACATGAACCCGCCGTCGATGGTGGCCTTCTGCCAGGAGCCCCCGGCGTTGATCCGCACCTCCCCCTCGGCGAGGACGACGAGCGTCGGCTGGTGCCCCGGCAGCACCCCGAGCTCGCCGTCGATCGACCGGGCGCTGACCTGGTTCGCCTCGCCCTCCCAGACCTTGCGGTCGGCCGCGACGAGCTCGACGTTGAGCGGGGCCATCAGAGGTTCTTCTGGATCTCGGCCCACTGGCGCTCGACGTCCTCGAGGCCACCGCACATGAAGAACGCCTGCTCACCGACGTGGTCGTACTCGCCGTCGGCGATCTTCGCGAACGCCTCGATAGTCTCGGACAGCGGGACCGTCGAGCCCTCGATGCCGGTGAACTGCTTGGCGACGTAGGTGTTCTGGGACAGGAAGCGCTGGATGCGCCGGGCCCGGTTGACGAGGATCTTGTCCTCCTCGGAGAGCTCGTCGATGCCGAGGATGGCGATGATGTCCTGCAGCTCCTTGTTGCGCTGGAGGATCTGCTTGACCCGGACCGCGGTGTCGTAGTGCTCGGCCGAGATGTACCGGCGGTCGAGGATCCGGCTGGTCGAGGTCAGCGGGTCCACCGCGGGGTAGATGCCGAGCGAGGCGATCTCCCGGGAGAGCTCGGTCGTCGCGTCGAGGTGGGCGAACGTCGTCGCCGGGGCCGGGTCGGTGTAGTCGTCCGCGGGCACGTAGATCGCCTGCATCGAGGTGATCGAGTGGCCCCGGGTCGAGGTGATCCGCTCCTGGAGCACGCCCATCTCGTCGGCGAGGGTCGGCTGGTAGCCGACCGCCGAGGGCATCCGGCCCAGGAGGGTGGAGACCTCCGAGCCGGCCTGGGTGAACCGGAAGATGTTGTCGATGAACAGGAGCACGTCCTGCCCCTGGACGTCGCGGAAGTACTCCGCCATCGTCAGCGCGGAGAGGGCCACCCGCAGGCGGGTGCCCGGCGGCTCGTCCATCTGCCCGAAGACGAGGGCGGTCTGCCCGAGGACGCCGGCCTCCTCCATCTCGACCATGAGGTCGTTGCCCTCACGGGTGCGCTCACCGACGCCGGCGAAGACGGACACACCGCCGTGGTCGCGCGCGACGCGGGCGATCATCTCCTGGATGAGGACGGTCTTGCCGACGCCCGCACCCCCGAAGAGGCCGATCTTCCCGCCCTGGACGTACGGGGTGAGCAGGTCGATGACCTTGATGCCGGTCTCGAACATCTGGGTCTTGGACTCGAGCTGGTCGAACGGGGGCGCCTGGCGGTGGATGCCCCAGCGCTCCTTGACGTCGAGGGTCTCGCCCTCCTCGAGGTTGAGGCAGACCCCGGTGGTGTTGAAGACGTGGCCCAGGGTGACGTCGCCGACCGGGACGGTGATCGGGCCACCGGTGTCCTGGACGGCCGTGCCGCGGACGAGGCCGTCGGTGGGCTGCAGCGAGATCGCCCGGACCATGTTGTCGCCGATGTGCTGGGCGACCTCGAGGTTGAGGGTCCGGACCTCCCCGCCGAGCTCGACCTCGGTCGTCAGCAGGTTGTACTGCTCGGGCATGCCATCGACGGGGAACTCGACGTCGACGACCGGGCCGATGATGCGGGAGACGCGGCCGGTGGCGCCGGCACGGGTGTCCTCGCTCTTCTCGGTGACAGTGGCAGTCATGGTCTCTCTCTCACTCACTTGCTCTCGGCCAGGGCGCTGGCGCCGCCGACGATTTCGCTGATCTCTTGGGTGATCTCGGCCTGACGGGCCTGGTTGGCCAGCCGGGTGTACTTCTTGATGAGCTCCTCGGCGTTGTCGGTCGCCGACTTCATCGCGCGCTGGCGGGCCGCGAGCTCGGAGGCCGCCGCCTGGAGCATGCAGTTGAACAGCCGGGAGGTGACGTACTTCGGCAGGAGCGCGTCGAGCACCTGACCGGCACTGGGCTCGAACTCGTAGAGCGGCAGGATGTCCTCGGGGGCCGGGGCCTCCTCACCCTCGACGACCTCGAGGGGAAGCAGCCGGATGACCTCCGGCTCCTGGGTCACCATCGTGACGAACCGGGTGAAGACCACGTGGACCTCGTCGACCCCGCCGATGTCGGTGGCGGTCGTGAAGTCCGCGACGATGCGCTCACCGATCTCGCGCGCCACCTCGAAGGTCGGCTTCTCCGAGAACCCGCTCCACTCCTCGGCGTACTCCCGCTGGCGGAACCGGTAGTACTGGATGACCTTGCGGCCCATCAGGTACGGGACGACCTCCTTGCCCTCCTCGCGGAGGCGGGCGACGAGTCGCTCGGACTCCTTGATGACCGACGAGCTGTACGCACCGGCCAACCCGCGGTCCGAGGTCATGATGACCACCGCCGCGCGGGTCACGTTCTCCTTCTCCGTGGTCAGCGGGTGGTCCTCGTTCGAGAACGTCGCCACCGCGGAGACCGCACGGGTCAGCGCCCGGGCGTAGGGAGTGGACTCACGGACCGCCTGCTGGGCCTTGACGACCCGCGAGGCAGCCATGAGCTCCATCGCCCGCGTGATCTTCTTCGTCGCGCTGACGCTCCGGATGCGCTGCCGGTACTCCCGGATCTGCGCTCCCATGTCAACCCGCCTTTCGTCGTCTCTGCTCGGTGGCCGTGCGCGTCAACGCTTCTGCTTGACGATCTGCTCCTGGTCGGAGTCCATCGCCTTGTCCGCGGCGTCGTCCTCGGACTCGTCGCCCACCGGGACGGCCTCGGCGCCCGAGCCCTCGAAGAGCTTGCCCTTGAAGGTCTCCACCTCCTTCTCCAGCGCATCCCGGGTCTCGTCGGCGAACTTGCCCGTCTCACGGATGGCGCCGAGCAGGTCGGCCTTGGTCCGGCGCAGGTGGTCGAGGAACTCGGACTCGAAGCGCCGGACGTCCTCGACGGCGACGGTGTCGAGCTGGCCGGTGGTACCGAGCCAGATCGAGACCACCTGCTCCTCCACCGGGTACGGCGCCGACTGCGGCTGCTTGAGCAGCTCGACGAGCCGGGCCCCGCGGGCCAGCTGGGCCCGGGAGGCCGGGTCGAGGTCGGAGGCGAACATCGCGAAGGCCTCGAGGGCGCGGTACTGCGCGAGGTCGAGCTTGAGGCGCCCGGAGACGTCCTTCATCGCCTTGACCTGCGCCGCACCACCGACTCGGGAGACCGAGATGCCGACGTCGATCGCCGGGCGGACGTTGGCGTTGAAGAGGTCGGCCTGGAGGTAGATCTGGCCGTCGGTGATGGAGATGACGTTGGTCGGGATGAACGCCGAGACGTCACCGGCCTTGGTCTCGATGATCGGCAGGCCGGTCATCGAGCCGGCGCCGAGGTCGTCGGAGAGCTTGGCGCAGCGCTCGAGCAGCCGGCTGTGCAGGTAGAAGACGTCACCGGGGTACGCCTCGCGGCCCGGCGGGCGGCGCAGCAGGAGGGAGACGGCGCGGTAGGCCTCGGCCTGCTTGGACAGGTCGTCGAAGACGATGAGGACGTGCTTGCCCTGGTACATCCAGTGCTGGCCGATGGCCGAGCCGGTGTACGGCGCGAGGTACTTGAAGCCCGCCGAGTCCGACGCCGGGGCCGCGACGATGGTCGTGTACTCCATCGCGCCGGCCTCCTCGAGGGTGCCCCGGACCGCCGCGATCGTCGAGCCCTTCTGCCCGATGCCGACGTAGATGCAGCGCACCTGCTTGGCCGGGTCGCCGGACTCCCAGAACTCCTTCTGGTTGATGATCGTGTCGACCGCGACCGTCGTCTTGCCCGTCTGGCGGTCGCCGATGATCAGCTGGCGCTGGCCACGGCCGATCGGGGTCATCGCGTCGACGGCCTTGAGGCCGGTCTGCAGCGGCTCGTGCACCGACTTGCGCTGGACGACGGTGGGGGCCTGGAGCTCGAGGGCCCGGCGCTCGCTGGAGGAGATGTCGCCGAGGCCGTCGATCGGGGTGCCCAGCGGGTTGACGACGCGGCCGAGGAAGTCGTCGCCGACCGGGACCGAGAGCACCTCCCCGGTGCGCTTGACCTCCTGGCCCTCCTCGATCCGGGAGAAGTCGCCGAGGACGACGACACCGATCTCGTGGACGTCGAGGTTCAGCGCGATGCCGAGGGTGCCGTCCTCGAACTCGAGCAGCTCGTTGGTCATCGCCGAGGGCAGCCCCTCGACGTGCGCGATGCCGTCGCCGGCGTCGATGACCCGGCCGACCTCCTCGCGGGGGGCCGTGCCGGGCTCGTAGGACCGCACGTAGCCGTCCAGCGCGTCGCGGATCTCGTCCGGACGGATCGAGAGCTCCGTCATGTCTGATCTTCTCCTCGGTCACCGGCCCCCTCTGGGGCCGAAGTCGTCAACAGGTCGGTGGTGCGGTTCGGTGGCGGGGCCCCCGCGGGGGCGCGGTCCGGGTCAGCCCCCGGTGACGTGTCGCCGCGCCTCCTCGAGCCGGCGCAGCACGGTGCCGTCGACGACCTCGTCGCCGACCTGGACACGGATGCCGCCCATGACCACGGGGTCCTGGACGACCTGGAGCGTGATGGCCTTGCCGTAGTGGGCCTCGAGCACCGAGCGCAGGCGGGCCGACTGCTGCTCGCTGAGCGGTGCGGCGACCGTGACGAGCGCGGTCAGCTCGTCACGTCGGCGGGCGGCGAGGGCGAGGTAGGCCTCCATGACCCGGTCCAGCCGCCGGCCGCGTGGGACCCGGACCGCCTGCTCGGCAAGCCGGATGGTCTCCGGCGCCGCCTTGCCCTCCAGGAGGGTCCGGACCAGGCCGGCCTTGCCGTCCGTGTCGGCGTTGCGGCTGGAGAGGGTGTCGCGCAGGCCCGGGTCGGCGGCGACGATCCGCTCGAAGCGGAAGAGCTCGTCCTCGACGCGGTCGATCCGACCCGCCTTCTCGGCCGTGGCGAGCAGCGCCTGCACGGCGAGGCTCTCGAGCACGTCGCCCATGTCCCGCTCGGCGGCCCACCGCTGGGCCGCCACCTCCCCGACGAGCTCGGTGGCGGCCTCGGAGACCCGGCCGCCGAAGAGCGTGCGGGCCAGCCCGGCCTTGTCCGACCCCTCGCGCGAGGGGTCGGCCAGCGCCCGGCGCAGCGACGCGGTCCCCTCGACCACCCCGGTCACGGCGAAGAGCTCCTCGCCGAGGGAGGCGGCGTCCGCCGTCCGGGCGAGGGCGCGGTCGAAGGCCTCCTGGGACGCGCGCTCGGCGGCGCGGGACGAGCCACGCATCAGGCCTCCTTGCCGGCCGAGGAGACCTTCTCGGGCCGGACCTCGCCGGCCTCGAGCTCGGAGAGGAAGCGGTCGACGATGCCCTTCTGCCGGACCTCGTCCTCGAGGGACTCCCCGACGATCTTGCCCGCGAGGGTGGTGGACAGGGTGCCGACCTCCTGGCGGAGCTGGACGACCGCCTGCTGGCGCTCGGCCTCGACCTGCCGCTTGGCCGCCTCGGTGATGCGCGCCGCCTCGGCCTGCGCCTGCTGGCGCATCTCGGCGACGATCGAGGCGCCCTGCTCACGCGCGGACTCGCGGATCTCGCTGGCCTCGGCGCGGGCCTCGGAGAGCTGGGCGTTGTACTTCTCCAGCGCCGCGTGCGCCTCGGCCTGGGCCTCCTCGGCCTGCTTCATGCCGCCCTCGATGGCTGCCGCCCGCTCCTCGTAGAGCTGCTCCATCCGCGGCACGACCTTGGACGTGTACAGCCAGTACAGGATGGCGAAGGCGATGAGCCCGACGATCATCTCCGCCGGGTGCGGCAGGAGCGGGAAGCCCGAGGGCCAGCCGGTGTCCTCGGCCATCGGGAGGGATGCGAGTGCCACGTCGGTTCCTTACGTGTGGACGGTGGTCGGGGGCTGGGTCAGCTGCGGAAGAGGAAGGCGAAGACGAGACCGAGGATGGCGAGCGCCTCGGTGATCGCCATACCGGTGAAGGCGATGGTCTGGAGCATGCCGCGGGCCTCGGGCTGGCGAGCCACACCGTTGATGTAGGCCGCGAAGATGAGGCCGACACCGATACCGGGGCCGATGGCGGACAGGCCGTAGCCGAGGATGGCGATGTTGCCGGTCATGACATTCCTTTCGGGTGGCGCCGGGGCGGTCCCGGCGTCGGGTTTCTTCAGTTGGTCCTGCGACCGGGCGCGGGCCCGGGGGTCAGTGGTGCTCGCTCACCGCGTCGCCGATGTAGAGGGCGGCGAGGAGGGTGAAGACGAAGGCCTGGAGGAACTCGATGAGGAGCTCGAAGAAGGTCATGAAGACCGCGAAGGCGAAGGAGAGGATGCCCGAGAACTGCAGCCCGATGTTCCCGCCCTCCAGCAGCAGGTACTCACCCCCGAGGACGAACACGAGAAGCATGAGGTGGCCGGCCAGCATGTTGCCCATGAGTCGCAGGGCCAGCGTGACCGGGCGGATGACGAAGTAGGTGAGGAACTCGAGGACGAAGAGGATCGGCCGCAGCCAGCCCGGCAGACCCGGGGGCACGAGCGACTTCATGTACCCGACGACGCCGTGCTTCTTCCGCAGCCCGACCGCGTGGTAGGTGACGTAGACGATCAGGGTGAGGACGAGCGGGAAGCCCAGCCGGCTGAACGTCGGGAACTGCACGAACGGGATGATCCCGGCGACGTTGTTGAGCAGGATCATGGTGAACAGCGTGAAGAGCAGCGGGATGTACGGCTTGAAGTCCTTGGCCCCGATGACGTCGCGGGCGATGGTGTTGCGGACGAACCCGTAGGCCTGCTCGGCCATCCACTGCCGCCGGCTCGGGACGAGGGAGAGCCGGCCCGAGACGCTGACGAAGAACCAGCCGAGGAACCCGACGGTGAGCAGGAGCACGAGGGCCGGGCGGGTGAGCGCCCAGGCGCTGTCGCTGCCGAACGGGATGACCGGCCACCAGAAGTTCTCGACCCCGGGCGTCTGGAAACCGCCGTCACCGCCCCCGGCGGTCTGGACGGCACTCGGCAACAGGTGTGTGGACACCACGCTGGGGCTCACAGCCTCTCCTCGAGGGTTTCTCGGACGACGTTCAGGGACGTCCGCTGGAACTGCACGTACGCTACCCGACCTGCGGAGGTGGTCGCGACGGGCGTGACGGGCGCTCGGCGCCGCGTCACGGCGCCTCCTCGGGCTCGTCGTAGACCGGCATCCGGCCCCGGCGCAGGGCCCGCATCGCGAAGGCCTGCCAGACGATGGTGACCACGAGGGCGGTGACCCCGAGGGCGAAGCCGTCGACCCACGGGGCGTCCCGGAAGACCATGATGAAGAGCAACAGTGCGATGACCTGCGCGAGGTAGACCGCCATCGCCACGGCGAAGAACGCGTGCGGGCTCGCGCTGCGGACGAGCCGGCTGAGCAGGAACATGCCCGAGGCGTAGAAGAGAACGGAGACGGCGAGCCCCAGCAGCCCCCCGGCGAGCGCGTCGCTCCCGCGGGCGAGCACGAGGACGAGGACGGCCAGGACCCCGGCGACGGTCGAGGGGAGGAGGGCCCCGCGGAGCATGACCGCGAACGGTCGGCCCGCCTCGGCGGTGGCGTGCTGCGGGTCGGTCATCGACGATCGGCCTCTTCGTGGGTCGTGGCGGAGGGGGCTCCGTGACGGCTTGTGAAAACTATCACAAGCGTTCTCGCGCTCCCAACCCGCTCCCCCGGACGGTAACAACAGTCGGGCTCAGACGCGACGGGCGAGGACGACCCAGACGGTGCGGGCGATGATCTCCAGGTCGAGGACCGGTGACCAGTTGACGAGGTACTGCAGGTCGTAGCCGAGCTTGTACTGGGCGTCGGTGTGGTAGCGGCCGTGGATCTGCGCGAGGCCGGTCAGGCCGGGCGGGACCTCGTGCCGGCGGGTGTAGCCGGCGATCTCCCTCTCGAACCCGGCCGTGAGCTCGGGGCGTTCCGGACGGGGGCCGACGACCGACATCCGGCCGCTGACGATGTGCAGGATCTGCGGCAGCTCGTCGGCGCGGGTGGCCCGCACCCACCGGCACGCGGGGATGACCCGCGGGTCACCGACCGTCGAGAGCTGAGCGCCTCCGCGGGCCTCGGCGTCGACGCGCATCGTGCGGAACTTGACCATCTCGAACGGCTGGCCCCCGGCCCCGACCCGCACCTGGCGGTAGAGCAGCGGGCGCCCGGCGACGACGAGCTGGTAGAGGGCGGTGCCAGCGAGGAGGAGCGCCCACACCGGGAAGGTGACCAGGAGCAGGACGAGGTCGAGGAGGCGCTTGAAGTGGCGTTGGGAGGACGGCATCGTCTGCGGGAGGAGGAGCACGAACGGCATCCCGGCGATCTCGCGCAGCCGGCTGAGCCCGAACAGCGTCTCGCGTCCTCCGACCCGCAGCAGCACGGTGACCCCGTGGTGGTCCAGCCGGCCGATCGTGCGCGGGTACCACTCGTCCAGCCACTCCGGGGAGACGAGGAGGACGTCGGTGGCCCCCGCCCGGGCGACGGCGTCGACGATCCCGTGCACGTCGGCGACCTCGCCGACGAGGTGCAGGTCGGACTGGTTGGCGCTGAGGTGCTCCCGGGCCAGCCCCAGGTCCACTGCGCTGCCGGCGAGGACGACCCGGGGTGGCCCCTCCCGCCGGGTGCGCAGGGCGTGGACGAAGCCACGGTTCAGCGTCACGAGCACCCCGGAGAGGACGATGACCGCGACGAGGTTCGGGATCGGGAACGGCAGGGCCCGGCCGAGGAAGTTGCCGTTCTGGCGGAGCAGGCCGCTGAGGATGAGGTTGAGCAGCGCCACGAAGCTGCCGGCGGCGAGGGAGAGCCGGGCGGCCTTCGGCAGGACCGCCGCACCCCCGAGCCGGGGCTCGCGCTCGTAGAGGCCGCCGAAGTAGTACGCGAAGAGGAAGACGGTCGTCGCCACGACGAAGGAGAGGACGTAGGCGGCGAACGTGTACGTGGGCCACGGCGGCGTCCCGTAGCGCCACGCCATGCTGAGGAACGACAGGCCGAGCACGGCCAGCGCGTCGAGGAGCATGACGAGCCGGAAGCCCCGCCGGTTGAGCCGGGTGAGCAGGCGCGGCTCCGGCCCGGAGGGCGGCGTCGGCGAGGTCACGGGCGGCGGCTCCGGTGGCTCAGGCGGAGGGACGCGGGTACGCCGGGTGGGCCCGCACGAGGTCGGTGACCTGGGCCCGGACCTCGCGCGAGACCGGGTGCTCGGGGTCGGGGTCACCGTCGACGACGGCACGGGCGATGAGCCCGGCGATGGTGCGCATCTCGTCCTGGCCCATCCCCTGGGTGGTGACGCACGGGGTGCCGACCCGGATCCCCGAGGCGATGTTCGGCTTCTGCGGGTCGAAGGGGATGGCGTTCTTGTTCAGCGTGATGCCGGCCGCGTCGCACCGCGCCTCGGCGTCGACCCCGGTGACGCGCACCTGCTGCAGGTCGTGCAGGGAGAGGTGGGTGTCGGTGCCGCCGGTGGTGGGCCGGATGCCGTGCTCACCGAGCGAGTCCGCGAGCACCCGCGCGTTGGCGACGACCCGGCGGGTGTAGTCGGCGTACTCCGGGGTCGCGCACTCTTTGAAGTTGACCGCCTTGGCGGCGATGGAGTGCATCTGCGGACCGCCCTGCATCATCGGGAAGACGGCCTTGTCGATCGTGGCGGCGTGCTCCTCGCGGCAGACGATGGCGCCCGAGCGGGGACCCCGCAGCACCTTGTGGGTGGTGAACGACACGACGTCGGCGTACGGGACCGGGCTCGGGATCGCCTTCCCGGCGACCAGCCCGATGAAGTGCGCGGCGTCCACCCAGAAGACGGCTCCCACCTCGTCGGCGATGGCCCGGAAGCGCGCGAAGTCGATGAGCCGCGGGATGGCCGAGCCGCCCGCGAGCAGGACCTTGGGCCGGTGCGCCTTGGCGAGCCGCTCGACCTCGTCGTAGTCGATGTTCTCGCTCTCCTTCTCGACGCCGTAGTGGACCGCGTCGAACCACTTGCCGGAGAAGGAGACCTTGGTGCCGTGGGTCAGGTGACCCCCGTGCGGCAGGCTCATCGCGAGGATCGTCTCACCGGGCTTGAGGAAGGCACCGTAGACCGCCTGGTTCGCACTGGCCCCCGAGTGCGGCTGGACGTTGGCATGGTCGGCGCCGAAGAGGGTGGTGCACCGCTCGATGGCGAGCCGCTCGGCGACGTCGACCTCGGCGCAGCCCCCGTAGTAGCGGCGGCCGGGGTAGCCCTCGGCGTACTTGTTCGACAGGGTCGAGCCGAGTGCGGTGAGCACCTCCGGGCTCGAGAAGTTCTCGCTGGCGATCAGCTGCAGCCCGGAGCGCAGCCGCTCCAGCTCACCGGTGAGGACGCCGGCGATCTCCGGGTCGAAGGCCGCCAGGGCGTCGAAGTCGGATCCGTAGAAGGTCTCGCTCATGGCTCGGTTCGCTCCGGCTGCTCGCTGGGGGTGGGCGCCTCGGTCTCGGCGCCCGACAACTCTAGGGCGTCGGCACGGGAGTGCTCGACGACGGCCATGACCTCCTCCTCGGAGAGCGCGCCGAGCCGCAGGATGGCCGGCTCCTCGCGGGTGCAGTCGACGATGGTCGAGGCCAGGCCACCGGTGACCGGGCCGCCGTCGAGGTAGAACTCGACGCTGGCGCCGAGCTGGCTGGCCGCCTCGACGACGGTGCGGGACGCCGGGTGGCCGGTGCGGTTCGCACTGCTCACGGCCATCGGTCCGACCTCGGCGAGAAGGGCGAGCGCGACCGGGTCGTCGGGCATCCGCAGCGCGACGGTACCGCCGGTCTCCCCGAGGTCCCAGGCGAGGGAGGGCTGGGCGCGCAGGACGATGGTCAGCGGCCCGGGCCAGAACCGCGCCATCAGGGCGCGCGCGTACTGCGGGACGTCGGTGGCCAGGCCGTCGACGGTCCGGGCGTCGGGGACGAGGACCGGGGGCGGCATGTCCGTGCCCCGTCCCTTCGCCGCGAGGAGGTCGCGGACCGCCTGCGGCGAGAAGGCATCGGCCCCGACGCCGTAGAGGGTGTCCGTGGGCAGGACGGCGAGCCGGCCGCGCCGCACGCCCGCGGCGGCCTTGGCGACGGCCTCGGTCCGCCCGTGGTCGGTGGTGCAGTCGAAGACCGGGCTCATGGGGCCCAGCGTAGGGGCGCGGACTCACAGGGACCCCCGCGGCTCACCGGGGTGGGAGGCGCCTAGGGTCAGGGGTCCCGGGCAGGGGAGCCACCCGGGCCGACGACGAGAGGTGCGCACGCATGCGAGGGTCCGGGGTCCTCTGGACGGTCATCGGGGTGCTGCTGGTCGTCGCCCTCCTCATGGTCATCCTGCCGCGGCTCTGACGTGGCCCGGGTGGAGCCCGGCCGGAGAGGACGCCGCAGGGCCACCCTCACCCGCCCGCGGCTCTCCGGCGGGCCACGGTCGCCCGCGGACGTCCGGTGAGGTCGTCGTGGTCGGCCACCTCGTCCCACTTCCCGGTGCGGCGGAGAGCGGCCGGCAGTGAGCCACCCTGGGTGTCGGCGTGCTCCATGACGAGCACCCCTCCCGCTCGTAGCAGCACCGCCGCCCGGGCCGCGACGGCGAGCGGGACGGCGAGCCCGTCGGCGGACCGGCCGTAGAGCGCGACCGCGGGGTCGTGGTCGCGCACCTCCGGGTCCACCGGAACCGCGCCGTCCGGGATGTACGGCGGGTTGGTCACGACGACGTCGACGGCACCCTCGAGGTCCTCGAACGCCGATGCCGCGTCGCCGAGCCTCAGGTCGACGCGCCCGCCGTGCTCGGCGACGTTGCGCCCGGCCCACGCGTGCGCCGGGGCCGACAGCTCGACGGCGTGGACCCGGACCCCCGGCACCTCGTCGGCCACGGCGAGGGCGATCGCCGCCGACCCCGTGCAGAGGTCGACGACGACGGCCTCGGGGCCGGCGGCCCGTGCCGCGTCGATCGCGAGGCCGGCGACGACCTCGGTCTCGGGCCGGGGCACGAACACGCCCGGGCCGACGGCCAGGACGAGGTGGCGGAAGTACGCGCGCCCGGTGAGATGCTGCAGCGGCACCCGAGAGGCCCGCTCGGCGACGAGGTCGAGGTACCGGTCCAGGACCTCCGGTGCCACCTCCTCGCGCAGCAGCACCCGGCGGCGGACGTCGCCGGCGTCGGCGCCGAGCACGTGAGCAGCCAGCTCGACGGCATCCGCGTCGGAGGACGCGACCCCCGCCGCGGCGAGCTCGGAGCGGGCCCGCAGCACCGCCTCCCGCAGCGTCCGGGCGGTCATCGCCCGGCGATGGCGGCGAGGCGGGCCTGCTCGTCGGCGTCCACCGCCGACTGGATGACCGGGTCGAGATCCCCGTCGAGGACGGCGTCGAGGTTGTGCGCCTTGTAGCCGGTGCGGTGGTCGCTGATCCGGTTCTCCGGGAAGTTGTAGGTGCGGATCCGCTCGGACCGGTCGACGGTGCGGACCTGGCTGGAGCGGGCGTCGTTGTCGGCGGCGCGACGCTCGTCCGTCGCCATCTGGTGCAACCGGGCACGCAGCACCCGCAGCGCGGCCTCCCGGTTCTGCAGCTGGCTCTTCTCGTTCTGGCACGACACGACGACGCCGGTCGGCAGGTGGGTGATGCGCACGGCGGAGTCGGTGGTGTTGACGCTCTGCCCGCCCGGACCGCTGGAGCGGAAGACGTCGATGCGCAGGTCGTTCGGGTCGATCGACACCTCGACGTCCTCGGCCTCGGGCATCACCCAGACGCCGGCGGCGGAGGTGTGGATGCGGCCCTGGCTCTCGGTCACCGGGACCCGCTGGACACGGTGCACCCCGCCCTCGAACTTCAGCCGCGCCCAGGGCGCCTCGCCCGGCCGGCGGGTGCCTCGCGCCTTCACCGCCACCTTGACGTCCTTGTAGCCACCCAGATCGGACTCCGTGGCGTCGAGCACCTCGGTGCGCCACCCCCGGCGCTCGGCGTGGCGCAGGTACATGCGCAGCAGGTCCGCGGCGAACAGGGCCGACTCCTCCCCGCCCTCCCCGGCCCTCACCTCGAGGATGACGTCCCGGTCGTCGTCCGGGTCGCGCGGGACCAGGAGGCGGCGGAGCCGGTCCTCGGCCGCGGCGAGCGCGGACTCCAGGCTCGGCAGCTCCTCGGCGAACGAGGGGTCCTCGGCGGCGAGCTCGCGGGCCGCCCCCAGGTCGCCACGGGCCGCGGTCCAGGCCTGGTGGGCCGCGACCACCGGACCGAGCGCCGCGTACCGCTTGTTGACCTCGCGCAGCCGCTCGGGGTCGGAGGCGACGGCCGGGTCGGCCATCTCGCGCTCGAGCGCGGCGTGCTCGGCGACCAGGGCTGCGGCGGAGTCGAGCACGGCATCCTCCTCCGGAGGTCAGGGACGGGAGAACACCAGTGCGCCGGCCCGCCCGACGGCGGACCGGCGCACCGGTGGAGCTACTTGGCGGCCTTCTTGCCGTAGCGCGCCTCGAACCGGGCCACACGGCCGCCGGTGTCGAGGATCTTCTGCTTGCCGGTGTAGAACGGGTGGCAGTTGCTGCAGACGTCGGCGTGGATCACGCCGTTCGGCGCCGTGCTGCGCGTGGTGAACGTGTTGCCACAGGTGCAGGTGACCGTGGTCTCCACGTAGTGGGGGTGGATGTCCTTCTTCACGATGTCTCCTCGGATGCCTCCGGGTCGGCGGCGACAGCACCCTGCTGCCCCCATGGCGCCCCGCCTGCGACCCTCGTGGGGAGGTCGCTCAGGAAACGCGTCGTGCCGTGAACCGGTCCAGCGGTCAAGTGTGCCAGAGAAGCACACGCTGTCCTAAACGGCCGGTGGCACCGCGACATTCCCCTCGGGGGCCGGACCGTGGACGCGGCGCATCGTGTCGACGACCACCCCGGCAAGCCGGTCACCGACGTCCTCCTGGAGGAAGTGCCCGCCGCCCTCGAGGAGGACGTGGGGCTGGCCGGCGGCGCCGGCCACCCGCCGCTGCAGCACCCGGTCGGCGCCCCGGGTGATGGGGTCCCCGTCGGAGAACGCGGTGACGAACGGGCCGCCGAAGGCGGCGAGACCCGGCCAGGCGGCGCGGTTGTCGACCGCCCCCGGGTCCGCGGGATCGACGGGTACGAGGGCGGGGAAGCGCCGGGCCCCGCTCGTGAAGGACGCGTCCGGGAACGGCGCCTCGTAGGCGGCCACCACCTCGGGCGGCAGCGTCGTGGCCGTCGCGTTCTGGAGCACCCAGCCCACCGGGAACGGGTCATCGGCGCGCTGGGAGAAGTCCCGCCAGGCGAGGAAGTCAGGCGAGGGGGGGTCCCCGACGGGCAGGAACGTGTTGGCCGCGACGACGGCCACGAACCGCTCGGGCTGCTCACCCACGAGCCGCAGGCCGATGAGGCCGCCCCAGTCCTGGCAGAGCAGGGTCAGGTCGCCCACCCCGGTGGCGTCCAGGAAGGAACGCACCCAGCCGACGTGTCGGGCGTAGGTGTACTCGGCAGGATCGGCCGGCTTGTCCGAGCGGCCGAAGCCGACGAGGTCGGGGACGACCGCGCGGAAACCGGAGGCCGTCACGACGTCGACGACCCGCCGGTAGAGGAAACCCCAGCTCGGCTCGCCGTGGAGCATGAGGCACAGCGGTGCCTCGGGCGGCCCGGCGTCGACGTACGCCATCCGCAGGGGCCGGCTGCCGTCGCCCGCCTCGACCTGGACGTAGCGGGGCGGGTGGTCGTAGCCCGGGACGGAGTCGAAGCGGTCCTCGGGGGTGCGCAGGACGTCCATCGCTCCACCGTAGGCGGTGGCGTCGCGGGTCGGTGGCGTCGTGGGCCGGTAGCGTCGCAGGATGAGGTACGGAGCCGTCATCACGCACGCGTCGGAGCGGGAGTTCGCCGAGCTCGCGGCGGTGGCCGAGCAAGCCGGATGGGACATGGTGCTGGGGTGGGAGTCCGTCTGGGGCCAGGACGCCTGGGCCACGCTCGCGGCCGCGGCCATGACCACCGACCGGGTCCGGCTCGGGACCCTGCTGACGCCGGCCTCGCGGTACCGGCCGTGGGATCTCGCCTCGCGCGTGGCGTCGGTCGACCGGCTCTCGGGCGGGCGGGTCACCCTCGGGGTGGGGCTGGGTGCGCTGCACGGCAACTGGCTCGCGTTCGAGCCCGACGAGGGCCGGGCCGCCCGAGCGGCGAAGCTGGACGAGGGACTGGCGGTCTACGCCGGGCTGATGGCCGGCCAGCCCTTCGAGTTCGCGGGTGAGCACTGGTCTGCGCGCCCGGTCACCGAGCTGGTGCCCCCGCCGCCGGTCCAGACCCCGCACCCGCCGGTGTGGTGCGTCGGTGCGCTCGTCCCCGGCCGGGACCGGCAGCCCTCGCTGGAACGGGCGGCGCGCTGGCAGGGGGTGCTGCCGGCCGTCGTCGGAACCGAGGGCCACTCGGGCCTCACGGTCGCGGCGCTGCGTGAGGTCGTCGGGCGGCTCCGGACACTGCGGCGGGCCGCCGGGGCGTCGATGGAGGGCTACGACGTCGTCGTCGAGGGCGACAGCCACGGCGGCTTCGGCGCCGTCCGGCCACCCCTCGGCCCGTGGGAGGAGGCCGGCGCCACCTGGTGGGTCGAGTCGTGGTGGGACCTCCCCGACTCGACCGAGGGGCGCGCCGAGCTGCGCCGCCGCCTCGAGCTCGGGCCGCCGCGGTGAGCGCCACGGTCCGACCGGCCCGGCGCGCCGACGTCGGAGCCCTCGTCGACCTGCGGGTCCTCATGTTCGAGGCCATGGGTACCGACCCGGCGGCCCTTGCCGCGCCCGCGTGGCGCCTGGCCGCGCACGGTTGGTTCCTCGACCGCCTCCGCACCTCGGGCGTCCGGCTCGTCGTGGCCGAGGTCGACGACGTCGTCGCGTCGTGCGCGGTGGGCGAGGTCACGGCGCTCATCCCCGGGCCCGGCTGTCCGAACGGCTCGGTCGGGCTCGTGTCCAACGTCGCCACCCTCCCGCCCTACCGGGGCCGGGGGCTGGCCGGCGCGTGCACCGAGGACCTGCTCGCCTGGTTCGTCGAGAGCACCGACGTCACCCGGGTCGACCTCTTCGCCACCGAGGCCGGCGCTCGCCTCTACCGCGACCGGGGGTTCGCAACCAGTGCGTTCCCGACCATGCGGCGGTCGGTGCCCCGCTGACTCCGGCGGGACGCCGCGTCGCGCCCCCCGCCCGTCAGTCGTCGTCCCCGTCGTCGAGCTTGATCGAGCTCGTCTGCTGGACCTGGGTGAGGAACTCGTAGTTGCTCTTGGTCTTGCGCAGCCGGTCGAGGAGGAGCTCGACGCTCGCCTGCGGGTCGAGAGCGGCGAGCACGCGGCGCAGCTTCCACATGATCTTCAGCTCCTCGGGCGCCAGGAGGATCTCCTCGCGTCGGGTGCCGGAGTTGTTGACGTCGACGGCGGGGAAGATGCGGCGGTTAGCCAGGCCACGGTCGAGCTTGAGCTCCATGTTGCCGGTGCCCTTGAACTCCTCGAAGATCACCTCGTCCATCCGGGAGCCGGTCTCGACGAGCGCGGTGGCGAGGATGGTGAGGGAGCCGCCGTTCTCGATGTTGCGGGCCGCGCCGAAGAACTTCTTCGGCGGGTAGAGCGCCGCGGAGTCCACGCCACCGGAGAGGATGCGTCCGCTGGCCGGCGCCGAGAGGTTGTAGGCGCGGCCGAGCTTGGTGATGGAGTCGAGGAGCACGACGACGTCGTGACCCATCTCGACCAGCCGCTTGGCCCGTTCGATCGACAGCTCGGCGACCGTCGTATGGTCGTCGGCCGGGCGGTCGAAGGTCGAGGAGATGACCTCGCCCTTGACGGCCCGCTGCATGTCCGTGACCTCCTCCGGACGTTCGTCGACGAGCACGACCATCAGGTGGCATTCGGGGTTGTTCGTCGTGATGGCGTTGGCGATGGCCTGCATGACCATCGTCTTGCCGGCCTTGGCAGGAGCGACGATGAGGCCTCGCTGGCCCTTCCCGATCGGCGCGACGAGGTCGATGATCCGCGTCGTCAGCAGGTTCTGCTCGGTCTCCAGGCGGAGGCGCTGCTGGGGGTAGAGCGGGGTGAGCTTGGTGAACTCTGGGCGGTTGCGCGACTCGTCCGGCGCCATCCCGTTGACGGTCTCGAGCCGGGCCAGCGGCGTGTACTTCTGCCGGTTGTTGCGCGAGCCGACGGTCTGCTGCTGCGGCTCCTCCCCCTCGCGCGGCGCCCGGATCGACCCGGTGACGGCGTCGCCCTTGCGCAGGCCGTGCCGCTTGACGAGCTGGATGGGGACGTAGATGTCGCTGGCGCCCGGCAGGTACCCGGTGGTGCGGACGAAGGCATAGCTGTCGAGGATGTCGAGGATGCCGGCGACCGGGACGAGGACGTCGTCCTCGTGGATCTGCGGCTCTCCCTCGGTCTGCGGCTGGCTGCCGCCCGCGTCGCTCTGGCGGCCCCGCTTGTCCCGACCGCGGCCGCGGTTGCGACGGCGGCGGCTGCGACCGCTGCCGTCGTCGTCGTCGCGGTTCTGCTGGTAGCCGCCCTGCTGGTCGCGAGCGTCCTCGCGACGGTTGTCCTGGTCGCGGTCGTTCTCGCGCTGGCGGCCCTGGTCGCGGTCGTCATCGCGCCGGTCGTCCTGGGCGCGCCGGTTGTCCTGGTCGCGGTCGCCCTGCGTCGTGGAGCGGTCCCGAGCCTGCTGGCCCGCTCTGCCCCGGGCCCGGCCACCCTCGTGCTCGTCCTGGTCCGGGCGGCGGCCGTTCCGGTCGAGCTCCCCCGTCCGCGGGCCGCGGGAGCCGGTCTGCTCTCCACGGCCGGAGCCTTCGCGCTGATCGGCCTCCCGGGCCTCGGGAGCGGAGCCACCCTCGCGGGTGGCCGGGCGCTCCGCCCGGCGGGCACGCGGCGCGCCGGCGCTGCTGGCCGGGCCGCTCTCGCCGTTCTGGCGGGCCTTGATGGCGGCGACGAGGTCGCCCTTGCGCATCTTCGCCGTCCCGCTGATGCCCATGCTCGAGGCGAGCCCCTGGAGCTCGGCCAGCCGCATCGCCGACAGGGCGCCGGAGCGGCGCGAGCTGCCGGAGGAGGCTGTCTCGAGTGTGGTGGTGTCTGTCACGAAGGACCCTTCCCCTCGTTCGTGGACCGGCAGGATCCGCCGGTGCTGGAGAGTGACCACGCAGGGCTCACAGCCACCAGACGGCTGGGTTCGTGCCCTTCGCGTGGGAGCGGTCCGCGGTAGTCAACGGGTATGACCCGGCATCAACTGCGGCCGCGGTGCCAGAGTACCACCGGTCACGCAGATCACGCGGTCATCGGAGACGACACCGGTCAGCCCGTGGAGAGCACCCGGACGCCCGCGCCGTGCTCGGGGATGCCCGGGGTCGAGCACACGCCAACCCGAGCCTGCGTGCGCTCGGACCTCGTCGACCCGGCCGCGCCGGGCGAGGACGAGCACCGACGGCCCGGCCCCGGAGATGGCCGCGGCGTGCCCTGAGGCCCGCAGCGTGTCGACGAGGGCCATCGACCCGGGGTAGGACGGGCGCCGGGCCTCCTGGTGCAGCCAGTCCCGGGTGGCGGCGAGGAGGTGCTCGGGCGCCGACGCGAGGGCGTGGGCGAGCAGCGCACCGCGCGCGGTGTTCGCCGCCGCGTCCGCGAGCCGCACCTGCTGGGGCAGCACCGAGCGGGCCCGCGCGGTGGACAGCTGGAGGTCGGGCGCGAAGACCACCGGCTCGACGTCGGGATGGACCGGCAGGTGGACCGTGCGGGTCGCGTCCAGGTCGGTCTCCGACCAGGACAGGGTGACCCCGCCGTAGATGCTCGCCGAGGCGTTGTCCGGGTGGCCCTCGAGCCGGGCCGCGAGCCCGTTCGCGAACGCGAGGTCCGGCGACGACGGGTCGGCCGCACCGCGGCTCACGTCGTGCAGGGCCTGGGCGGCGAGGATGCCGGTGACGATCGCCGTCGCGGAGGAGCCCATGCCCCGGCCGTGCGGCACCTCGTTCTGGCACTCGAGGAGCAGCCCGGCCGGCGGCCGGACCCGCAGCTCGGCCCACGCCGCCTGCATCGCCCGGTGGACGAGGTGGCTCGCGTCGAGCGGTACCGCACCGGCGCCCTCCCCTGCCACCGTGACGAGGAGTCCGGGCGCATCGGTGACCGCGGCGCGGCAGGTGTCCCACACCCCGAGGGCGCAGCCGACCGAGTCGAACCCCGGGCCGAGGTTGGCGCTGCTCGCGGGGACCCGGACCTCCACGGCCGCCCCCGGGCGCAGCACCGCGTCCACGGTCAGCCCTCGAGCCCGAGCGCCGCCGCGACCGCGTAGGCGTCGACCGGCACGCGCACCGGCTCGACCGTCGAACCGTCCTCGGTGCGCAGCGCCCACTGGGGGTCCTTGAGCCCGTGCCCGGTGACGGTGCAGACGACGACGGCCCCGGGCGGCACGGCCCCCTCGCGATGCTTCTTGAGCAGCCCCGCGATGCTGGCCGCCGAGGCCGGCTCGACGAACACGCCCTCGGTGGAGGACAGCAGGCGGTGGGCCCGCAGGATCTCCTCGTCGGTGACCGACTCGATGAGGCCACCGGACTCCTCCCGCGCGGCCTCGGCCTGGCGCCACGAGGCCGGGTTGCCGATCCGGATGGCGGTGGCGATCGTCTCGGGCTCGCCGACGGGGTGGCCGAGCACGATGGGCGCCGCGCCTGCGGCCTGGAACCCCCACATCCGCGGGCGCCTCGTGGCCACCGCGTCGAGCAGCTCGCCGCCGAGACCCGGGGTGCGGGACGCGTACTCGGTGTAGCCCCGCCAGTACGCGGTGATGTTCCCGGCGTTGCCGACCGGCAGCACGTGGATGTCGGGAGCGTCGCCGAGGGCGTCGACCACCTCGAACGCAGCGGTCTTCTGCCCCTCGATGCGGGCGGGGTTGACCGAGTTGACGAGGTCGACGGGGTAGGCCTCGGCGAGCTTGCGGGCCACGGTCAGGCAGTCGTCGAAGTTGCCCTCGACCTGGAGGATGGTGGCCCCGTGGGCGACCGCCTGGCTCAGCTTGCCCATCGCGATCTTGCCGTCGGGCACGAGGACGGCACAGGTCATTCCGGCCTTGACCGCGTACGCCGCCGCGCTCGCGCTGGTGTTGCCGGTGCTCGCGCAGATCACCGCCTTCGCGCCGTGGCGGGCGGCCACCGAGATGGCCGTGGTCATGCCCCGGTCCTTGAACGAGGCAGTGGGGTTGAGGCCCTCGTACTTGACGTGGACCTGTGCACCGGTGATCTCCGAGAGGTGCTCGCAGCGGATCAGCGGCGTGCCACCCTCGTGGAGGGTGACCACCGGGGCCCCCTCGAGCATCGGCAGCCGGTCGGCGTACTCGCGGATGACACCGCGCCACATCCGGGCCACGGGTCAGCCTCCTTCCACGCGCATGACGGAGGCGACGTCGTCGACGGCCTCGAGGGCGGCGAGCGCGTCGACGGTGGCCGAGAGCGCGGCGTCCGGTGCGCGGTGCGTGACGACGATGAGCTTGGCCCGGCCGTCCTCCCCCGGGGCCACCTGCTGGCGGACGGTCTCGATGGAGACACCGTGCTCGGCGAAGGCCGCCGCGACCTGGGCGAGGACGCCAGGACGGTCGGCGACGTCCAGGCTGATGTGGTAGCGGGTCAGGGCCCGTCCGATGTCGACCGCCGGCAGGTCGGCGTAGGCCGACTCCCCCGGCCCGTGGCCGCCGGCGACGCGGTGGCGGGCCACCGCGACGACGTCGCCGAGGACGGCGGAGGCGGTGGGGTCGCCACCGGCCCCGCGGCCGTAGAACATCAGCTCGCCGGCCGCCTCGGCCTCGACGAAGACGGCGTTGAAGGCCTCGCGGACACTGGCCAGCGGGTGGCTGCGCGGGATCATCGCCGGATGCACCCGGACCGACACCGCCTCGGTGCCGTCGGCCACGACGCGCTCGCAGATGGCGAGCAGCTTGACGACGCAGTCCATGTCACGGGCCGCGCGGATGTCTGCCGCGCTCACCTCGGTGATGCCCTCGCGGTGGACGTCGGCGGCGCCGACCCGGGTGTGGAACGCCAGGCTGGCGAGGATCGCCGCCTTGGCGGCGGCGTCGAACCCCTCGACGTCGGCGGTGGGGTCGGCCTCGGCGTACCCGAGCGCCTGGGCCTGCTCGACGGTCTCGGCGAACCCCGCCCCCGAGGAGTCCATCTTGTCGAGGACGAAGTTCGTCGTGCCGTTGACGATGCCGATGACCCGGCGGACGTGGTCACCGGTCAGGGACTCACGGATCGGACGCAGGATCGGGATGGCCCCGGCGACGGCGGCCTCGTAGTAGAGGTCGACCCCGTGCTCGGCGGCCTGCGCGTAGAGGGTCGGCCCGTCCTCGGCGAGGAGTGCCTTGTTCGCCGAGACCACCGACGCGCCGTGCTCCATGGCCCGCAGGATCAGGGCACGTGCCGGGTCGATGCCGCCGATCACCTCGATGACGATGTCGGCCCGGGTGACGAGCTCCTCGGCGTCGTCGGTGAAGAGCGCGGGATCCACCGGCACGTCGGGGCGGGCGCGATGCGGACGGCGCACCGCGATACCGACGAGCTCGAGCCGGGCGCCGGCCCGGGCGGCGAGGTCGTCGGCGTTCCCGACGAGCATCCGCGCGACCGCCGAGCCGACGACGCCGCAGCCGAGCAGCGCGACGCGCAGGGGGGCACCGGGTTCGTGCGCCATGTGGGGGTCCATCTCCTCGGTGTGGGTGCTCAGGCGTCCGCCACGTCGAGGGCGAGCAGGTCATCGATCGTCTCACGGCGGACGATGACGCGGGACTCGCCCCCGCGGACGGCGACGACGGGCGGCCGGGGCGTGTGGTTGTACTGGCTGGACAGGCTCCGGCAGTAGGCGCCGGTGCCGGGGACGGCGACGAGGTCGCCGGGGCGGACGTCGGACGGGAGGTACTCGTCGAGGACCACGACGTCACCGCTCTCGCAGTGCCGCCCGACGACCCGGGAGAGGGCCGGAGCGGCCGCGGAACGCCGGTTGGCCAACGTGCACGAGTAGTCGGCCTCGTAGAGCGCGGGGCGCGCGTTGTCGCTCATCCCGCCGTCGACGGCGACGTACTTGCGCCGGTGCCCGTCCCCGAGCTCGACGTCCTTGACCGTCCCGACCTCGTAGAGGGTGAACGTCGACGGACCGACGATCGCGCGGCCGGGCTCCACCGACACCCTCGGCACCCGGCTGTTGTCGCCGTCGCCGATGGCCTTGAACTCGCGCTCGACGATGTCGGCGAGCTCGGCGGCGAGGACGCCGGTGCCGAGAGGCGTGTGCTGCGAGGTGTACGCGATGCCGTACCCGCCCCCGAGGTCGATCTCGGGCATGTGCTGCCCATGCTCGCGAGCGACGTCGGCGTGCAGCATGACGAGGCGCCGTGCGGCGGTCTCGAAGGCCCCGGTGTCGAAGATCTGGCTGCCGATGTGGCTGTGGAGGCCGCGGAGGTCGAGGGCGTCGCGCCGCTGGAGGACCCGGCGCACCGCCTCCGCCGCCTGGCCCCCCGCCAGGCTGAAGCCGAACTTCTGGTCCTCGTGGCCGGTGGCGATGAACTCGTGGGTGTGCGCCTCGACGCCGACGGTGACCCGGACGATCACCGGCGCCAGCACCCCCAGCTCCGCGGCGCCGGCCGCCACCCGCTCGATCTCGGTGAAGGAGTCCAGGACGATCCGGCCGACCCCGTACTCGAGGGCGGCGCGGATCTCGGCGACGGTCTTGTTGTTGCCGTGGAAACCCACCCGCTGGGCGGGGAAGCCGGCCCGGCGTGCCACCGCGAGCTCGCCACCGGTGCAGACGTCGAGGTGGAGGCCCTCCTGCGCCACCCAGCGGGCAACCGCGGTGCAGAGGAACGCCTTGCCGGCGTAGTAGACGTCGGCGCCGCCGAGCGGGGCGAAGGCCGTGGCGAACTCGTCGCGGAAGGCACGGGCCCGCATCCGGAAGTCGTCCTCGTCCATGACGTACGCGGCGGTGCCGTGGCGATCGGCGAGGGTGACGACGTCGACGCCGCCGACGGTGAGCCGGCCGGCGTCGTCACGTCCGCACGGACGAGGGCCAGAGCTGCGGGAGCAGCTCCATGACGTCCGCGGGGTAGGGCAGGTAGAGCGGAGGGCCACCGTAGCCCTCAGCGTGGAGGGCGCCGGCCTCGTGAGCGCGCATCGGTCAGCCCCTCACATCCGCTCGGGCGCGCTGACGCCGAGCAGCCCGAGGCCGTTGGCGAGCACCTGGCGGGTCGCGTCGTTGAGCCACAGCCGGCTGCGGTGCAGGTCGGTGACCTCCTCGTCCGCGTTCTGGGGCCGCACCCGGCAGGTGTCGTACCACTTGTGGAAGCGGCCCGCGAGCTCCTCGAGGTACCGGGCGACGCGGTGCGGCTCGCGCAGGTGGGCCGCCTGGGCCACGACCCTCGGGAAGTCGCCGAGGACCGCGAGGAGCGCACTCTCGGCGGGGTCGGCGAGGAGGGCGGCGTCGAAGCCGTCCTCGCGGCGCACCCCGTCCTGGGCGGCGAGCCGGGCGACGTTCGCGGTGCGGGCGTGGGCGTACTGGACGTAGAAGACCGGGTTGTCGTTGGACTGCTTGCGCAGCTCCTCGCCGTCGAGGCTGAGCGGGCTGTCCGCGGGGTACCGGGCCAGTGAGTAGCGGATGGCGTCGGTGCCGATCCAGCCGATGAGGTCCCGGAGCTCGATGATGTTGCCGGCCCGCTTGGACAGTTTCGCGCCGCCGAGGTTGACCAGCTGGCCGATCCTCACCTCGATGTTGTGCTCCGGGTCGTCCCCGGCGCAGGCCGCGATGGCCTTGAGCCGGCCGATGTACCCGTGGTGGTCGGCGCCGAGCAGGTAGATCTTCTCGTCGAAGCCGCGGTCCTTCTTGCTGAGGTAGTAGGCGGCGTCGGCGGCGAAGTACGTGGGCGTCCCGTCGGCCCGGATGAGGACCCGGTCCTTGTCGTCGCCGAAGTCGGTGGTGCGCAGCCACACCGCACCGCCCTCGTCGACCACGTGCCCCTGTTCCCGCAGCCGGGCCACGGCCTGCTCGACCGCGCCGCCGTCGTGCAGGGAGCTCTCGGAGAACCAGACGTCGAAGGAGACCCCGAACTCGCGGAGCGTCTCGCGGATGTCGTCCAGCTGCAGCGGGTAGGCCAGGTCGCGGGCGAGGGCGAGGGCCTGGTCCTCCGGCAGCTCGGTGAGGTCCGGGCGCAGGGCGAGGACCCGGCGGGCGAGGTCGTCGACGTAGGCGCCGGGATAGCCGCCCTCCGGCGTGGGCTCCCCCTTGGCCCGGGCCAGGACGCTGCGCGCGAAGTTGTCCATCTGGCTGCCCGCGTCGTTGAGGTAGTACTCGGTCGTCAGGGTCGCGCCCGAGGCCCGCAGCAGCCGGCCCATGGCGTCGCCGAGGGCCGCCCACCGGGTGTGGCCGAGGTGGAGCGGGCCGGTCGGGTTGGCCGAGACGTACTCGAGGTTCACGACGTGCCCGGCCTCGGAGTCGTTGCGCCCGAAGGCCTCTCCGGCCTCGACGATGGTGCGGGCCAGCTCGCCCGCGCTCGAGGCGTCGAGGGTGATGTTGAGGAACCCGGGGCCCGCGACGTCGACCGCCTTGACGCCTTCGGCAGCCGCGAGGCGGGAGGCGAGCACTCCGGCGACGTCGCGCGGCGCCATCCCGGCCGCCTTGGCCAGCTGGAGGGCGATGTTGGTCGACCAGTCCCCGTGGTCGCGGTTCCGCGGACGCTCAACGCGGACCTCGTCGGGAACGGCGACCGCGAGGTCACCGGCGTCGACGGCGGCGGCGAGGGCGTCGCGGATCGCGGCGGAGAGCTGTTCGGGTGTCACCCGGCGAAGTCTATGGGCCGGGGTCCGGGGCCCTTCCCGTCTCCGCGAGTCGTGAGACGGCCGCGACCAGCTCGTCGGGGTCGAACGGCTTGCCGACGACGCCGTCGAAGCCGGCGACGGTCGTCTCGGGACCGACGTGCTCGGCGACGTTGGCGGTGACGAGCAGGACCGGCATCTGGTCGAGACGGGGGTGCGAACGGATGGCGGCGATGGCCCACCATCCGTCGTACGGGGACATCTGGGAGTCGATGACGACGACGGCCGGGACCGGCAGGTCGGGGTCGATGAGGCGCGCCATCGCCTCATGGCCGTCCCGTGCCTCCTCGACCACGAAGCCGGCGAGCTCGAGGTTGATCCGCACGAGGCGGCGGATGGGCTCGGTGTCGTCGCAGACGAGGACCAGCGGTGCGGGACCAGGGGCCTCGGTCCCGGGTTTCATGGACGCCAGCGTAGGCTGCTACTGTCGCCGGGCGCCGCCAATCTCGACGTGCGTTCGTCGCGACGACCGGCCCCCGTAGCTCAGGGGATAGAGCACCGCCCTCCGGAGGCGGGAGCGCAGGTTCGAATCCTGCCGGGGGCGCCCAGCCGCAGGTCTCTGACCTGCGGCGTCGCCATGTCCGGTCTGCGGCGTGCACAGGCGATCTGCGGCGGGTCGCGTCGCAGCGGGAGCGCATGCCGCGCCGCAGCGCCCGTTGGAGTCAACCTGTCCGGATGGCGCCCGGGCTCAACCAGTGCCTCGCCGGCTCGGCTCCTGGCCGAGCGGCGCATCCGGGCGTCGTCGGCGAAGGTGACCTCGCCGTCGCACCACTCGACACCTGATGGAGGGTCAGCCCCTCCGCGTCGCCGAGCCGGACGACGATCTCGGCGGCCCGCTGCTCGGCCTTCCGGACTCCGGCAGAGGTTGCGCGAGGGCGGACCGCACTCGTGATCACGCACGTGAGAAACGGCTCGGCTGGATGACCATGCTCCGTAGGTCGAAGACATCCTCAGACACGCGGAGAAGCTCGCCGCCCGGTTCGAGAGCTATGAACCCGACCCCCGCCGGCGAACTCGACCCTCGGGCCGCCCGGGCTCTGCGGGCTGCAGTCCTGGAACGCGCCGCCGCCCAGCAGCACCTCCTCGACGCCGCCCGCCAGGCGGGCACCGCTGGCCTGTCCTGGTCAGCCATCGGGGGCCTCGTAGGGACCACCGGGGAAGCCGATCGGCCGCCCGGCGGCCAGGTCGTAGGCGGTCCGCATCGCAAGCCAAGCGCGGGCGGTCCCGACTCCGGCCTCCTTGAGGCGCACGGCGAGGTTCGGGCTGCTCGGGGCGTGCCCGTGCAGCACTCGGCTGAGCGACACCCGGGAGATCCCCAGGCGCGACGCGGCCTCACCGATACCGAGGCCGAGGTCGGCCAGGACGTCCTCGCGCAGGATCTCACCGGGATGCACCGGGGTCTTCATCGTCATGGCCCTCACCTTCTCCTTCAGTGGTAGTCCTGATAGTCCACGAGCTCGACGTCGTTCTCGACGAAGCGGAACGTCACGCGCCAGTTGCCGTTGACCCAGATCGACCACGGCTACGTGAGACTTCCGGGATGCAGCGGGTGCGCGATGGTCGATCGCGTCACCCAAGACGCCCCCGATGCGACAGCTTGTCCAGGTCGCGCACGCGGAAACCGTGGTGCGCCCCTTCCTCGTCGAGCACGGTGCCAAGGCATTGCCGCAAACTCGCCGGCCTTGGCGTACGGAGGCCATCTGTTGTCGTCCGGCACCGGCGCGGTCCCCGCGAGCTGCTCGGATGTGACCTCGGCCAGCCACGCCTCGATCTCCGCCGCCTGCCGGTCTCGCACGGCAAGCACCTCGTCGGGGGGTCGACGGGCGGCG
Organism: uncultured Actinomycetota bacterium; assembly: GCA_963772645.1. Lineage (GTDB taxonomy): Bacteria > Actinomycetota > Actinomycetes > Actinomycetales > Dermatophilaceae > DASSQJ01. Next base: position 4,932 of record CAVYYD010000014.1, on the reverse strand, counting down.
AACAGACGCACGTTCCTTTGAGCAGCGGCGTGCTGGGAAGATCTGAGCGTGAACACAGCGGCGGGAGCGACCTCGGTCCGCGAACGATCGCCTGTCGTGGTGTCTGACAGCCCGATCGATGCTGCGGGCACCCGACCGTCGGCCAAGGATCCGACCAGAGGTTCGGCGCACCGGGGAAGGCGGGCACTCACCGGGGGGTGCCCGCAGGGCAGGTCGCCGTGACCACTGGTAGGCATTCGGCCGAGGGCGCCGACCACCCGGCCGGCCCGTACCACCCGCGAACCGAGCGTCACCAGCGCCGCGGCCGTGGCCTGCTGCGGCTGCGGGACGCCACAGCCATGGCTGTCGGCGGGATGATCGGCGGCGGGATCTTCTCCGTGCTGGGAGTCACCGTCCAGCTCGCCGGCCATCTCGCGTTCGTCTGCTTCATACTCGCCGGTGCGGTGGCGCTCGTCACCGCACACAGCTACGCGGCGCTCGCCCGGAGAGCGGGCCGTTCGGGCGGACCGTACGCCTACCTGCGCGAGGCGGGCCACCCACGCTTCGCGGCGATCACGAGTTGGTACCTCGTCTTCGGCTACGTGCTCGCCCTGGCCGTCTATGCCTTCACATTCGGTCACTACGTCGCCCGAGTCCTCGACACCGGCGACCTCGTCGCCAGAGCCTTCTCCGTGGTCGTCCTCGGGGCTTTCCTGGTGATCAACATGCGCGGCGTCGGCGCGTCACGCATCACCGAGGACTCCGTGGTGGTGACCAAGATCGTCATTCTCGCGGCCATCGCAGGCATCGGGCTGTTCGCGTGGGCACCGGACCGGCTGAGCCCACTCGCCGACAGCGGCTACCTCGGGGTCTTCGTGGGCGCCGCCTCGATCTTCATCGCCTACGAGGGCTTCGAGCTGCTCTCCTACGACTACGACGCCATCGCGGAGCCCGCGCGGACGCTGCCCAGGGCGCTCTACCTGTCAGTGCTCGTGGTCATCGCCGTCTACGTAGCTGTCACGCTGGGCTCGCAGATGCTCGTCTCGGACCAGCTGCTCATCGCTCAGCGCGAGGTGGCATTCGCGACCGTCGGTGAACAGGCACTCGGCACTGTGGGGCTGTGGCTGGCAGCCGGTGCTGCCGTGCTCGCCACCTCGTCGGCTATCAACGCCACCTTGTTCTCCACCGCGAGGTTCGTCCGTGACCTCAGCGACGCCGGCGAACTGCCATCCTCCCTCGGCCGGGCGCCGTCAGGAGTGCCCGCCAACGCCATGTGGCTGCTCTCCCTGGTCGGCGCGGCCTTCGCCATGCTGCCCGGCGTGAACCAGCTCCTGGCGTTCGGATCGGTCACGTTCCTCGGCGTGTTCGGCCTCATCAATCATCTCAATGCGCGCACCACCGACCGCGCCCGCGAGCGGGTGCTCGGACACCTTGGCGCCACCGCCTGTGCCATCGCCATCGTCGTGGTCCTCATCCAGCTTGCCGCGCACGAGCCCACGACCCTGGCGCTCATCGCCGGCTGCCTGGTCGGCGTCGCCGCGCTGTGGCTCGTCTTCGCGCGGACCAAGCCCCCGACCGACGACAGGCACTGATCGGGGGGTGGACCCACCCCGGTGCGGTCGACGATGTGACTGCGGAGGATTCTGCTTGACCCTGTGCCTCTTCCCGGTTTGCGCACGCGGCCCCTGGGCTGCGGGGGGGCCGGGATGGAGGGCTGCTCACGCACAGACCGTCATGCCCATTGAGCGATCCCTGTGGCTTACGCACCCTTGGTCGCCGTGCACAGGAACACGCCGAACTCGCGGTCGCCCTTGAGGATGGTCGTGGCGTCAACGAAGCCGACGTCGGTGAACCCGGCGCGGCCCAACTGCTCGGTGAGGCGTTGCCTGTCGAATCCGTGATGTCCGTCGAAGTCGACCTTCTCGGCGTGGAAGGCGCCGTCGGGATCCTCGTCGAGGTCCGCGATGGCCAGCCGACCACCTGTGACCAGGAGCCCCGCCACGGACCGCAGCAGCGCATCCAGGTCCTGGACGTGGTGCAGCGCCATGGAACTCCACACCACGTCGTAGGTGCCATCGAGAGGATCTGTCGTGAGGTCTGCCTGGACCGCACGCAGTCGGTCACTGAGGTCGGCCGTCTCGATCCGCTCCTGCGCTACCCGCACCATTCCGGCGGAGGGATCGGTGACGACGACGGAGCCGACCCGGTCGGAGAGCAAGATGCTCAGACGACCGGTGCCACAGCCGACGTCGAGTGCGCGCATCCCAGGGTTGAGGCTCACCGCCTGCTCGATGGCCCGAGCCACCGCGACCTGTCGCTCCTCGTGGCCCGGGGCGTCGTCCCACGACGCTGCTTCCTCATCGAAGCCCTTGTGTTCGTGCATACGTTCGACCCTAGTCCCGGCACTACCGGCCGAAGCGGCCCACCCGGGCGTTCGAGCCGAGGGGTGTCAACGGCCAGTTCGTGGTCCCCGCTGGTGGCCAACTAGAAGTCCCCACCCCTCGTTGATGTTCAGGTGGTCTTGATGCGGGTTCCTCCGTTCGCTCGGGCCTGCTTCATCCGGTAGGAGTCGCCGTCGGTGACGACGGTGTGGCAGTGGTGCAGGAGCCGGTCGAGCATGCGAGACCGCGGTGGTGTGCTCGGGCAGGAACCGGCCCCAGGACTCGAACGGCCAGTGCGAGCCGATGCCGAGCGAGCGGCGTTCGTAGGCGGCGGCGACGAACCGGAACAGCAGCTGGGCGCCGGTGTCGTCCAGCGGCGCGAAGCCGAGCTCGTCGACCAGTGACGAGGTCGTTGCGCAGCAGGGTGTCGATGACCCGGCCGACGGAGTTGTCGGCCAGGCCTCGGTAGAGGGTCTCGACCAGTTCGGCGGCGGTGAAGTAGCGGACCCGGTGCCCGGCCTCGACGGCGGCGATGCCGAGCGCGACGAGCATGTGGGACTTGCCGGTGCCGGCGGGCCCGATCAGGCAGAGGTTCTCGGCGGCCGCGGATCCACTCCAGCGAGGCGAGGTAGTCGAACGTCGCGGCCGGGATCGAGGACGCGGCGACGTCGAACTCGTCGAGGGTCTTGGTGACCGGGAACGCGGCCGCCTGCAGCCGGGTGCGGGCGTTGGACTCATCGCGGGCGGCGATCTCGGCCTCGACCAGGGTGCGCAGGAACTCCTCGGGCTTCCACCGCTGGGTCTTGGCGGTGACCAGCAGCTCGGGGGCGAGCTGGCGCATCGCGGCCATCTTCAACCGCTTCAGCCCCTCGGTCGAGGTCCGCTGGCAACGGCGGCGGGGTCGGCGCGGTCACGACATGTCACCCGCCTTCGATCCGGTAGGCGTCCAGCGAGCCGGGTCGGCACGGTCGGCAGCGTCGAGCGATGACCAGCGCGTCGCCGGCCGGGCGGGGTGTCGGGAGCCGGTGCCGGCCGTGGCCAGGATCGAGCGGACGTCACCGGCTCGCCACCGGCCGAACGCGACCGCTCGTTCCAGCGCCGCGAGCAGCGGCTCGTTCGCCGTGGGCGGCGCTGGAGGGTGAGGATCTCGGCGATCTCGCCGGGCGAGCTTGGTCACCCCGGCCGCGGCGGCGCCGGTCAGGAACGCCTCGGCGACCGGCCCGAGCGCGAGGAACGTCCTTCTCTGCTGCGGTCCTCGGGCCGTGCCGCCCGCCGCGGCTTGTCGGGTCGTGGGCCGCCGTAGTGCTCATCGACGATCGATGCCTCGCCCGGGGCGACCAGGTCGTGTCGGCGAGGATCTCACCGGTGACGGGTCCGATCACCCGCAGCCGTCCGGTCGTCGACCAGCACCGTGACCGTGGCGCCGATCAGCGTGTTCGGGACCGAGTAGCGGGCCGAGGCGAACCGGACGCAGGACAGCTTGTCGACCTTGCGGGTCATCGGCTTCGCGCCGATCCGCGGCCGCAGCGACGGCAACGCGCCGAACAGCTCCCGCTCGACGGCCAGCCGGTCGTCGGGGACGGCGCAGATCTCCGAGTGCGTCGCGGCGTTGACCTCGGTGCACCACGCCACGGCGGCCTCGTTGGCCATGCACCAGATCGGTCTTCGGCAGCCGGCGGGACCATCAGGTCGTCTTGGCGTAGCCGACCAGGTTCTCCACGATCCCCTTCGACGCCGGATCGGCGGCCTGGCAGAAGTCCGGCCGGAAACCCGTAATGCGTGGCGAACCGCACGTAGTCCGGGGTCGGGATCGACCACGTCGGCGACCATCGCCGCCCTTGAGACAGCCCATCCGGTCGGCGAGCACACCTTGCGGGACCCCGCCGAGCGTCCTCGAAGCACTCGGCCAACATCGCCAACGTGGTCGCGGCCGTCTCGTCGCGCGGCGAACCGGACGAACCGGATCCTCGACCAGGCCAACACCGCGCAGAACACGTGCAGCCCCGTCCAGGATGCCCCAGTCGATCACCACCGTGTCGCCCGGGGTCCAGACCGCCGGACGGCGGCCCCGCGGTGTTCGCTGGCGCCACTGCTTCTTCTCCGTCAGCGACCAGCCGCCGGAAGTTCCGCGCCGACCCGACATAGCCGACCGCTCGGGCCTCGACCAGCAGCCGCTTGGCCGTGATCCGCCCCTTCGTCGCCTTGACCCGCTGCGACCGACCTCGGCGACCTCGTCGTAGTTCCGTGCTCCAGTCCGCTTTCTCGACCGGCGGGTTCGCCGCCCTCGGCGGCGCTTGATGATCCGCTTGACGGGCTTGTGGGTGGGCGGGAGATCGTGGCCACACTCCGATAAGCGGCCACGTCTCGGTAAGGGGAAATTACGTCCATTCGTTCCCTCGCGTTCTTCAATCGAGACCCCTGCGTGGTGATGGTGGCTGGATGGCACCGCTACCGTCACCACGTAGGGCCTCACGGCCACGGCGACACGACGAACGAAGAGTGGGGACTTCTATCCGGCCAAAACCGGGGACTTAGACCTGGCCACCAGCGGGGACTTGTTCATGGCCACGGA
>CAVYYD010000013.1:0-17353 GCA_963772645.1 uncultured Actinomycetota bacterium | reverse complement strand
CACCTTCCGGACCCCGGGGGAGGCCGTGGCCAAGGCCAACAACACTCCCTACGGGCTCTCCGCGGGCATCTGGACAGAGAAGGGAAGCCGCATCCTATGGATGGCCGACCAGCTCCGGGCCGGCGTCGTGTGGGCCAACACGTTCAACAAGTTCGACCCCACCAGCCCCTTCGGCGGCTACAAGGAGTCGGGCTACGGCCGCGAGGGCGGTCGCCACGGCCTCGAGGCCTACGTCACGACAGGAAGTGCCAAGTGAGCGCGCGCGTGGACGTCCGCAAGACCTACAAGCTGTACATCGGCGGGAAGTTCCCCCGCAGCGAGAGCGGCCGCTCCTACGAGGTGTATGCCGTACCGCCGGCGGCCTCGGCCCGGCGCGGGTCGTCCTTGCCGCGCACCGAAGTTCCTCGCCAACGCGGCGCAGGGGTCGCGCAAGGACGCCCGCGACGCCGTCGTCGCTGCACGCAAGGCGCAGTCCGGCTGGGCCGCGGCCACGGCCTACAACCGCGGCCAGGTGCTCTACCGGGTCGCCGAGGTGATGGAGGGGGCGCCGCGCCCAGCTCGTCCAGGAAGTGCGCGACAGCGAGGGGCTCACCCCCGCACGGGCCGAGGCGGTGGTCTCCGAGGCGATCGACCGCTGGGTCTGGTACGCCGGGTCGTCCGGCCCAAGTTCGCCCAGGTGCTCGGCGGGCTGAGAGGTACCGGCTCGCCGGGCCGATCTTCGACATCTCCGGGCCGCAGGCCACCGGCGTCGTCGCCGTGCTCGCGCCGCAGTCATCGAGCCTGCTCGGGCTGGTGTTCATCATCGCCCCTGTCATCGTCTCGGGCAACACCGCCGTGGTGCTCGCGAGCGAGGACCGACCGCTCCCGGCGATCACCCTGGCCGAGTGCATGGCGACGTCAGACGTGCCCGGTGGCGTCGTCAACATCGTCACGGGGCACACCGCAGAGGTGGCTCCCTGGCTGGCGAGCCACCGTGACGTCAACGCGATCGACCTGAGCGGTGCGGCCGGAGCCGCCGACGTCGAGTGGGGCGACCTCGAGCTGGCCGCCGCCGAGAACCTCAAGCGGGTTGCGCCCCGGTGACCCTGGAGTGCAGGCGGTCGAGCCCGACTGGTCGCTCACCCCGGACCTGGCGCGGTTGACGGCATTCCTGGAGACCAAGACCGTGTGGCACCCCAAGGGCCGCTGACCGGGCGCAACCAGGGCCCGCGGCCAGCGCCCGGGGCGTTGGGGGCACGAGGACGTCAGATCCTCATAAGGGGTACGTAAGCAGCCCGTCATGGCTTTTCGGGCGGCCCGGCGGTTGACTCGAAGTGGTCGACCACCCGGGTCGCCAGGAAGGTCAAAAATCATGTCCCGCAATCGAATTCTTACGTCCCTGTGTGTCATCGCTGCGCCCCTCGGCATCCTCGCCCTCTCCGCAGGCCCGGCCTCGGCGCGCGTTTCCGGGCCCGCCTTCTACGTCGAGGGCCAGCTGTACCGCACCGTGGGCATGCCGACCGACCTGAGCAGCACGGGCGCGCCGGACCACACCTTCGACACCATCTACGTTCTGCAGACCAGAAGAACGTCGCCAACGCGGCGCCCGGAGTGGGCCGGTACAACGGGGGCCGGTGGCAGGCACACGACATCGCGGTCCCCGACTACGACGCGGCCCTGGCTGCCGGCGCCTCGATCACGACGGCGTCCTGGACTCCGAGGCCGAGGTGCGTGCCGCGATCGACGCTGGAGCCGCCATCGACAACGGGGTCGTCAGCGAGTTCGTCTGCACGGTCGTCAAGCTGCCCGCCAACCAGCGCTGAGGGCGAGGACCGGGGCGCGGCTCCTGCCCTCCCATCGTGTGGGGACGGACGGACACGGGCGGGAGCGGACGCCGGCAGTGGGCGGGCGGGCGGGAGTGGACGCCGGCAGTGCGCGGGCGGGAGTGGGCGCCGGCAGAGCGCGGGCGCGGGCGGGAGCCGACGGCCCGTAGACTCCTCGCCCGTGGTGGATGACCGGGCTCGCCAGCGAGTCGTCGTGCTCGCGGGTCCGAGCGGCTCCGGTAAGTCACGCCTCGCGAACAGGCTGCACGCGACCCACGGCTGGCCGATCTTCCGGCTCGACGACTTCTACCGCGACGAGGACGACCCGGCGATGCCGCGCAGCTCCGGCCTCGGAATCATCGACTGGGACCACCCGGACAGCTGGGACGGCGACCGTGCCCTCGCCGCACTCTGCGACCTCGTCGACACGGGGTCCACGACGACACCGGTCTACGACATCGGCACGAGCCGGGCCATCGGGCACCGCGAGATCTCGGCGGGCCCTCGCGACCTCCTCCTCGCCGAGGGCATCTTCGCCGCAGAGATGGTGGGGCCGCTGCGTGAGTCCGGGGTGCTGCACAGCGCGTGGTGCATCCATCACCGACCCGAGATCACCTTCGTGCGCCGTCTGGCCCGCGACCTCAAGGAGCGGCGCAAACCCCCCGCCGTGCTGGTCCGCCGAGGATGGTCCCTCATGCGCGCCGAGCCTGCGATCCTTCGTCGGCAGAACGTGCTCGGGGCCGTGCCGGCCCGGGCCGCCGACGTCGAGCGGGACCTCGCCTCGGGGGCGCACCCGGTCGGTTAGGGTTGCGCCGTGGTCGACGAGGGGCACGGAGCGTCCGGTGGTCAGGGTGGCTGACCAACCGTGGGTTGCACCGGGCTCGACCCCCGACCGGGGTGGCGAGCCGCCACCTCCTCCGGGCTTTGCCGCCCCCCCGCCACCTCCGCCCGGCTATGCCGCACCCCCACCACCAGGCTCCGGCGCTCCGCCACGGGGGCCGTACGTCGCCGGGCTCGAGTTCCGTCCCGGCATCATCCCGCTCCGGCCCCTGGGCCTGGGTGACATCTACGGCGCGGTGATCAAGGCCGTGAGAGGCAATGTCGCGGCCACCATGGGACTCGCGTTGCTCACCTCGGTCGTCTGCCTCGTGCCGGCCACCGCCCTCGGCGCCTGGGTCGCCAGCTTCGAGACCGGCGCCGTGGAGGGCGACGGGTTCGGCGTGGTGGGCTCGCTCGGGAGCAACATCCCCGCGCTGGGGTCCCTCGTCACCTCCATCGCCCTCACCGGCTTCCTCGCGTACGTCATCGGCCAGGCCGTGCTCGGCCGGAAGGTCGGCATCGGTGAGACCTGGGACGGCACCAGGCGGCGCCTCCCGGCAGTGGCCGGCGCCGTGCTCGTGACCACGATCGGGGCGCTGCTGCTCCTCCTGCTGCTCTTCGGGCCCCCGGTGGCCTGGCTCATCGCGGCCGGCGAGCCACTCGCGGCCCCCGTCCTGCTCCTCATCCTCGGCGCCCTCCTGGCCGTGCTGGGCTCGCTGTACCTCTGGACCCGGTTCGCGTTCGTCACCACCGTGATCGTGCTGGAGCGGCGAGGGGTCTGGTCCTCGTTCGCGCGCTCCTGGCGGCTCACGTCCGGGACCGGCTTCTGGCGGATCCTCGGCATCCGGCTGTTGACCTCGATCATCGTGGGAGTCGCATCCTCGATCGTCACCTTCCCGCTCACCATCGCCGGGTTCGCCATCGTGGTCGCGGTCGGTGACGTGGAGCGCCTGTTCGTGTGGCAGGCGGTCCTCGGGGGCATCTCGACGCTCATCGTCGCGGCCATCACCACGCCGTTCTCCGCGGGCGTCGACGCCCTGATGACCATCGACCAGCGCATCCGGCGCGAGGGCCTGGACGTCCAGCTCATCCAGACGGCCCAGCGCGGCGGGCCCGGGCCCTGGCCGAGCGCCGCGGCCACCGGTTGACCGTGCGACTCGAACCACCCCTGGACCCCACGTCCCCCGAGGCCCGGGACTGGCTGGAGGAGGAGCTCCGGCGGGCGATCTACCGCGAGCGGCCCTCTCTGCTGCAGCGGGCCTGGGACTGGTTCCAGGACCTGCTCTCGCGCACGGCCGGGACGGGTGGGCTCCCGGCCTGGACCATCGGGGTCGTGGTGCTCGTCGCGATCGTCCTCATCGCGCTCATCGTGGTGAGATCGATGGCGGCGGAACGGCGGATGGCCCCCACCGGGGCCGAGGGAGTGCTGGACGGACAGGTGCGGTCAGCCGGGGAGCACCGGGCCGCGGCACGTGAGGCCCTGCGTCGAGGCGACGGCGAGATGGCCGTCCTCGAGGCCTACCGTGCCATCGCGAGGTCCACCGTGGAGCGCACGATCCTCGACGACCAGCCGGGCCGCACCGCCCACGAGGTCGCCGTGGCCCTGGCCCCGGTGTTCCCCGCCCAGAGGGCAGCGCTCGCGGCATCAGCGGACGTGTTCGATGCCGTGCGCTACGGTCGACGCCCGGCCCGTCCGGGCGCGGCCGAGGACGTCCTCGCCGTCGACGCCGAGCTCGCGGGGACCCGGCCAGTGTTCCCCGATCCGGCCACGCCGAGCAGCGCGAGACCGGGGTCATCGTGACCGCCTCGGCCCTGGAGCGGGCCACCGCACCGGGGGACGCGCCCCCCACCGCGCCCCGGCGGAGACCGTCGCCGCGGCGACTGCGCCGTACCGCGACGTACCTGGGGTTCGTCGGCCTCGGGCTCGTCCTGGTGGCGCTGCTCGCGGTGGCCGCCCAACGGCCCACCCAGCCCCTGGACCCGGAGGGCCCCGGCCCGCAGGGGGCGATGGCCACCGCCGAGGTCCTGCGCAGCCGAGGGATCGACGTCGAGGTGGTGCGCTCGATCGGTGACCTCGAGGCCAGCGGTCCCGTTGCGGGAACCTCCGTGGTCGTCGGGGATCCCACGAACCTGGGCCCGGGCGCCACCATCCGGCTGCGGGACGCCACCCGCGAAGCCGACCGGCTCGTCGTCGTCGACGCAGACACCGGGCATCTCGAGGGACTGGGGCTCGAGGTCGATGCCTTCGCCGGTGGTGCGCTGATCGACGTCGTGGCCCGCTGCGAGGCCGGGGGTGCGAAGGATGCTGACGTCGTCGCTGCCGTCGACGTGCGGTACATCCCCCGCGAGGACGCCCCGACCGGCACCACGTCGTGCTTCCGCGTGCCCGGCCCGGACAGCGAGGACGGTGACGCCACCGATGACGAGTTCGGAGCGGCCATGGTCGTCGTGCCCGCGACCGAGCGCCACAGCGAGACGGTCCTCATCGGCTTCGGGTCCGGCCTGACCAACGAGCGGATCACCGAGGCCAGCCACGCCGGGGTCGCCGTGCGTGCCCTCGGGCAGAGCCCCCGGCTGCTCTGGTACCAGCCCGGGACGGCGGACCTGGTCGCTCCCGGCGATCCCGGCGCCGGGCCCGCTTCAGCCGAGGGCGTCTGGCCGGTGTGGACCGCACCGGTGCTCGTGCTCTCGGGTGTCGTCGTCGTTCTGCTCGCGCTCGTGCGCGGGCGCAGGCTGGGTCGGCTGGTCCACGAACCCCTCCCCGTGGTGGTGCGCGCCATCGAGACCACCGAGAGTCGCGGGCGCCTCTATCGCCGTGCGTCCGACCGCGGGCGCGCCGCGACCGTGCTGCGCTCCGGCACGGCGGACCGGCTGCGGCGACGGCTCTCACTCCCGCGAGCCGCCCCGCCCGCCACGGTGGTGGCTGCCGTGGCACGGGCCACCGCGCGGCCCACCCACGACGTAGGTGCCATCCTCTACGGGTCACCTCCGGACGACGACACGGCCCTGATCAACCTCGCCCGAGCACTCACCGACCTCGAGGAAAGAGTCCGCCAGCCATGAGCGACCACGACGTCACCCCTTCGCGCCAGGAGTCTGCGCCCCCTCCCGGCGCCGCGGCGGACGACGGCCCGGAGAGTGCGGGCGCCGCCCGCGCCCGGACAGCGCTGCTCGCCGTCCGCGCCGAGGTGGCCAAGGCCGTCGTAGGGCAGGATGCCGCGGTCGCCGGCCTGCTGGTCGCCCTCCTGTGCCGCGGACACATCCTCCTCGAGGGTGTCCCGGGCGTGGCGAAGACGCTGCTGGTCCGCAGCCTGGCCGCCGCGCTGGACGTCGGCACCAAGCGGGTCCAGTTCACCCCCGACCTGATGCCGGGAGACCTCACCGGGTCGTTGGTGTTCGACGCGCGCTCCAGCGACTTCACCTTCCGCCACGGACCGGTGTTCACCAACCTCATGCTCGCCGACGAGATCAACCGGACCCCGCCGAAGACGCAGTCCGCCCTGCTCGAGGCCATGGAGGAGCGTCAGGTCAGCGTCGACGGCGAGCCGCACGCCCTGCCGTCCCCGTTCATGGTGGCGGCGACCCAGAACCCGGTGGAGTACGAAGGGACCTACCCCCTGCCCGAGGCCCAGCTCGACCGGTTCCTGCTCAAGGTGCTGCTGCCTGTGCCGGAGCGCTCCGACGAGGTCAAGGTGCTGCGCCGGCACGCAACGGGGTTCGACCCCCGCGACCTTCGCGCGGCCGGCATCCGGCCGGTGGCAACCGCCGCGGACCTCGATGCCGGGGTCGCGGCCGTCCGGTCGGTCGCCGTGTCCGACGAGGTCGCCGCCTACATCGTCGACATCGCGCGGGCGACCCGGGTCTCACCTTCCCTGGCCCTCGGCGTCTCGCCCCGTGGTGCCACGGCGCTGATGTCCACGAGCCGGGCCTGGGCGTGGCTCGCCGGGCGCAGCTTCGTCACCCCGGATGACGTCAAGGCGCTCGCGCACGCCACGCTCGCGCACCGCCTGTCCCTTCGTCCCGAGGCGGAGCTCGAGGGGGTCGGCGTCTCTGCCGTGCTCGACAGCGCGCTCGGGTCGGTGCCGGTTCCCCGCTGATGGCGATCACCCGCCGGTGCGTGCTGCTCGCGGTCCTCGGGGTGGTGCCGATCGCCGTGTGGCCGGTGGGCGCGACGGTGCGCTGGTGGGTCCTCCTGCTGGTCGCGCTCGTGGCGCTCGACGTGGCCCTCGCGAGCCGTCCCGGGATGCTGCACATCGTGCGCGACAGGGCCGGGCAGGTGCGGCTGGGTGAGCGCACTGTGACCTCCCTGCTGGTGACCAACACCTCTCGGAGGGGGGTCCGCGGGCTGCTGCGCGACGCATGGCCACCTTCGGCGGGAGCCGTGGACCCGGTCCACCCGCTGCGAGTGGCCCCCGGCGAGCGGGTCCGCCTGACGACGACGCTGGTGCCCACCAGGCGGGGGGACCGGGTTGCCGACCGGGTGACGGTGCGGCTCATCGGTCCCCTCGGCCTGGCCGCCCGACAGACGTCGCGCCCGGTACCGGGGAGCGTGCGCGTGCTGCACGCCTTCCCCTCCCGCCGCCACCTGCCGAGCCGGCTGGCCGTGCTCCGCCAGCTCGACGGGCGGGCCGCGGTGCGTACCCGCGGGCAGGGCACGGAGTTCGACAGCCTCCGGGACTACGTCGAGGGCGACGACGTGCGCTCGATCGACTGGCGCGCGACAGCACGCCGGCGCGACCTCGTCGTGCGCACCTGGCAGCCCGAGCAGCACCGCCGCATCGTCATCGTGCTCGACACCTCGCGCACGAGCGCGGGGCGGATCGGCGATGCGCCCAGGCTCGACGCCTCGATGGACGCGGCCCTCCTGCTCACCGCCCTCGCCGGGCACGCCCACGACCGGGTACAGGTCCTCGCAGGGGACCGGGTCGTGCACACCCGGGTGAGCGGCGCAGACCGCGCGCGCCTGCTGCACGACACGATCAGCAGCCTGGCGCCGGTCGACCCGCGCCTGGTCGAGGCGGACTGGTCGGCACTGGCCACCGAGGTCGTCCGGCTCGGGACGCACCGCGCCCTGGTCGTGCTGCTGACCTCGCTCGAGTCATCCGCCGTCGAGGAGGGGCTCCTGCCGGTACTGCCGGCCCTGGTCGCCCACCACCGGGTGGTCGTCGCGTCGGTCGCCGACCCTGCGCTCGCCCGGATGCGCGACGCGAGGACGACGACGACCGAGGTCTACGACGCGGCAGCGGCCGAGCGCACGGCATCCCTGCGGGCTCGGACCGCCGCCGCCCTCGAACAGCTCGGGGTCGACGTCATCGACGCGCCGCCCGATGAGCTTCCCGTGCGGCTGGCCGACCACTACCTCATGCTGAAGCGCCAGGGCCTGCTCTAGCCGTAACAGCCCGCGAGGCCCCTCCCACCACCGGTCGAGTGAACAGCACTCGCTGAGCCCGCCGTGCGCACGCACGGCGAGTCCTGTTCACTCGACGGGGTCAGGAAGCGGTGACGGGGGCCGCGTCGCCGGCATCCCGGGCGAGCACGTCACCCGTCGACCCGTCACGCACCGCGGCCCGCCCGACGACGAACACGTAGGCCAGGAAGAGGGACTCGACGACGAGGCCGATGCCGATGCGGGCCCACGTGGGCAGGCCGGACGGGGTCACGAAGCCCTCGACGAACCCGCTGACCAGGAGCACGGCCACCAGGCCGAGGGCGACCGCGGCCGCGGTGCGCCCCTCGTGCGCGAAGGAGTCCAGGCGGGTGCGTCCGCCGGGCTCCACCCACGACCAGAACAGTCGGAGACCGATGGCCGAGGCGACGAACACCGCGGTGAGCTCGAGCAGTCCGTGCGGCAGGATCAGCCCGAGGAACAGGGCGGTGCGGTCGTTGGCCGCCATCAGCCCCGCTGCCACGCCGACGTTCACCACGTTCGAGCCGAGGATGTAGAGCACGGGCAGCCCGAGGACCCCGAGGGCGATGCACAGTGCGGCGACCCGGGCGTTGTTGACCCAGACGAGAGTGCCGAACTCGGCATGCGGGAACTCGGAGTAGTAGTTCTCGAAGTCCGTGCCGACATAGGCCTCGATCTCGGCGGGAGTCATCCGGCTGGTGTAGACCTCCGGATGCCGTACGGTCCACCACGCGACCAGCACGGCGAGGACGACGCTCGCCGCGGTCGTCGCCAGCCACCACCAGCGGGTCCGGTAGAGGGCGGCGGGGAACGTCCTGGTGAAGAACCCAGCCGCGTCCGCCCACGTCGTCCGCCGGCTGCCTGCCGAGGTCACCCGGGCCCGGGCGAGGAGGGCGGACAGGTAGGCGACCACCGACGGGTCCGGGCTCGCGGACCGCACCACGGACAGGTGGGTGGACACCCGCTGGTAGAGGTCGAGGAGCTCATCGGCCTCTGCTCCGCTCAGCCGGCGGCGGCCGGCGAGCTCGTCGAGACGCCGCCACTGTCCCTGGTGCACGGCGAGGTACGCGTCCAGGTCCACCCGGGAAGCCTAACCGCCGCTCCACCCCGCCCTGCCCCGGCCGGCGCCGGTCGGCGCAGGTCGGCGCAGGTCGGCCCCCGGGGCGACGGCTAGCATCGTCGGGTGAGTGAGCGCGGGGGCAGCCGATGAGCGAGCAGGAGGGCTACCGCAGCTACGCCGTCGACGACCTCGTGACGGGCGAGGGAGTCGCCGTGGAGGTCCCGGCCGCGAGCGTCGCCATCCATGCGGTCTCGGGCTTCATCGACGTGGTGCTCGCCGTCGTGCTCCTCATCGGGGGCCTCATCGGGTTCTCGCTGACCCTCGGTGGGGCGAGCGAGGCCGTCGTCGGCATCGTCGTGATCGTCTACAGCACAGCGGTGCTCATCGGGGTGCCGGCCGTGCTGGAGTCCACCACCCGGGGGCGAACGCTCGGCAAGCTCGCTCTCGGGCTACGGGTCGTGCGGGACGACGGCGGCCCGACCACCGCACGCCACGCGGTCGTGCGCGCCCTGGTCGGCTACGTCGAGGTCTACCTCCTGCTCGGCGCCCCCGCCCTCGTGGCCTCGATGATTCATCCACGCGGCAAGCGGCTCGGTGACATGGCGGCGGGGACGTTCGTCATCTCGCAGCGGGCGGCGCTGCGCACCCCGCTCCCACCGGCGATGCCTCCCCAGCTCGCGGCGTGGGCCCGGGGCGCCGACATCGCGACCCTGCCGCCCGGCCTGACCATCGCCGTGCGCCAGTTCCTCGCCCGCGCGCCCGGCCTGGCACCCGACTCCAGGCGGGAGCTCGGTCTGGACCTGCTGCACACGACGCTTGCAGCCGTCAGTCCTCCGCCGCCCGGGGGCGCGCACCCCGAGCTGGTACTGGCGGCCGTCGTGGCGGAGCGACGCCGGCGCGACCTGGAGAGGCTCTGGCGCGAGGAGCAGCTCCGGGCACGGGTGCTGCCGGCCGACCCCCTCGGGCCCCGCTCCTGACCCACCCCGCCGTACCGTCCGACGCGACCCGTGGCGGGGCGTCAGGTGGCGGCGCCCAGAGCGGCGTACCCGGGCTTGACGACGTGCTCGATGATCTCCAGCCGCTCCTCGAACGGGAGGAAGGCCGACTTCATCGCGTTGATGCTCGCCCAGCGCAGGTCCTCCAGGGTCCAGCCCGCCTCGTCGACGAGGAGCTGCATCTCCCGGCTCATCGTGGTGCCGCTCATCAACCGGTTGTCGGTGTTGACCGTGACCCGGAAGCGCAGGTGCTTGAGCAGGGTGATCGGGTGCTCGGCCACCGACGCGGCGGCGCCGGTCTGGATGTTCGAGCTCGGGCACATCTCAAGGGGGATCCTGCAGTCCCGCACGTATGCCGCGAGCCTGCCCAGAGTGTGCGTCCCTTCCGCGCCCGTCGTGATGTCGTCGACGATGCGTACGCCGTGGCCCAGGCGATCGGCGCCGCACCACTGGATGGCCTCCCAGATGCTCGGCAGCCCGAACGCCTCCCCCGCGTGGATGGTGAAGTGCATGTTCTCGCGGCGGAGGTACTCGAAGGCGTCGAGGTGCCTGGTGGGAGGGAAGCCCGCCTCGGCGCCGGCGATGTCGAAGCCGCCGACCCCCTCGTCGCGGTAGGCCACCGCGAGCTCGGCGATCTCGCGGCTGCGCGCCGCGTGGCGCATCGCGGTGAGCAGCGTGCGGACCCGGATCGGGGTGCCCGCGACCGCTGCCTCCTGCTCCCCCGAGCGGAAGCCGGCGAGGACGGCCTCGACGACCTCCTCGAGGCTGAGCCCCTGGGCGATGTGCTGCTCGGGCGCGAAGCGCGACTCGGCGTAGACCACACCGTCGGCCGCGAGGTCGAGGGCGCACTCCCGCGCGACCCGGGACAGCTGGTCCTTGGTCTGCATCACGGCGACGGTGTGCGAGAACGTCTCGAGGTAGCGCTCCAGCGAGCCCGAGTCGGCCGAGTCGCGGAACCACTGGCCGAGCTCGGCGGCGTCGGTCGTCGGCAACCCGGCGTACCCGCTCTCAGCGGCGAGCTCGACGATCGTCCGCGGTCGCAGGCCCCCGTCGAGGTGGTCGTGGAGCAGGGCCTTCGGGGCACGCGCGACGACCGTGGCTCGCGGCACTTCGACGGCGGTCATCAGGCGACCCTGTCGATGACGATGGGCGTCGGGTCGAACGACGTGCCCGGGGGCGAGATCGTCAGCCCACCGTCCAGCGCCCGGGTCGCGCGGTCGAAGCGGTCCGGGGTGTCACTGTGCAGGGTGAGCAGTACCTGCCCCTCGTGCACCTCGTCCCCCGGCTTGGCGTGCATCTCGATGCCCGCGCCGGCCTGGACCGGGTCCTCCTTGCGGGCCCGTCCGGCCCCGAGGCGCCAGGCCGCCACCCCGACGGCATAGGCGTCGAGCGCGGTGAGCACCCCCGTGGAGTCGGCCTTCACCTCGTGGGTGTGGCTCGCCCTTGGGAGCTGGGCGTCGGGGTCGCCGCCCTGGGCCCTGATCATCCGCTTCCAGGCGTCCATGGCGCGGCCGTCGGCCAGTGCGGCTGCGACGTCCTGACCACCGCGTCCGGCAGCCTCCAGCATCTCCTCCGCCAGCCTGACCGTGAGCTCGACGACGTCTGCGGGGCCTCCTCCGGCGAGGACCTCCACCGACTCGCGCACCTCGAGGGCGTTGCCGGCGGTGAGCCCGAGCGGGGTCGCCATGTTGGTG
This sequence comes from uncultured Actinomycetota bacterium, assembly GCA_963772645.1. Classification (GTDB taxonomy): domain Bacteria; phylum Actinomycetota; class Actinomycetes; order Actinomycetales; family Dermatophilaceae; genus DASSQJ01. The sequence continues at coordinate 5,576 of CAVYYD010000013.1, read as the reverse complement.
AGCAGGGCGACGGTGTTGACGCCGGCGTCGGTGCCCAGGTCGACCATCGTCCGGGCCAGCTCGGTGGCGTCCTCACGGGTCTTCATGAAGGCGCCGGTTCCCACCTTCACGTCGAGCACGAGGGCGCCGGTCCCCTCCGCGATCTTCTTGCTCATGATCGACGAGGCGATGAGCGGGATGGCCTCGACCGTCCCGGTGACGTCCCGTAGCGCGTAGAGCTTCTTGTCGGCCGGGGCCAGCCCCGACCCCGCGGCGCAGATGACGGCACCGACGTCCTCGAGCTGGGACAGCATTTCCTCGGTGGACAGGCCGGCCCGCCATCCCGGGATGGACTCGAGCTTGTCGAGGGTCCCGCCGGTGTGGCCGAGGCCCCGCCCGGAGAGCTGCGGCACCGCGACGCCGAACACCGCGACCAGGGGTGCGAGGGGAAGGGTGATCTTGTCGCCGACCCCTCCGGTGGAGTGCTTGTCCGCGGTGGGGCGCGAGAGGGAGGAGAAGTCCATCCGCTCACCGCTCTCGATCATCGCCGCGGTCCACGTCGCGATCTCCCGGCGGGTCATCCCGTTGAGGAGGATGGCCATGGCCAGCGCGCTCATCTGCTCCTCCGCCACCAGCTCGCGGGTGTAGGCGTCGATGACCCACCTGATCTCACCGTCGGACAGCTCGCGGCGGTCTCGCTTGGCGGTGATGACGTCGACGGCATCGAAGGATTCGCTCATCGCGCCATCATGGCAGGCGCGCCGGATGCCGGTGCCGGGGCTGGCGGCCTCAGTCGCCCCGGGCGGCGGCCAGGGTGTCCGGGCCGAAGGCCTGGGGCAGGATCTCGCGCATCGTGCGGATCCCCTCGGGCGTCTGGAGCAGCGTGTCGGGGGTGCCTGCCTCCCACAGCAGCTGCCGGCAGCGGCCACACGGCATCAGGGTCGCCCCTGCCCCGTCGACGCACCAGACCGCGACGAGCCGGCCGCCACCGGTGGCGTGCAGCTGGGAGACCATGCCGCACTCGGCACACAGGGTCACTCCGTAGCCGGCGTTCTCCACGTTGCAGCCCGACACGATGCGACCGTCATCGACGAGACCGGCCACCCCCACGGGGAAGTCGCTGTAGGGCGCATAGGCGAGGTGGGTCATCCGCACCGCCTCGTCGCGAAGCGCGTCCCAGTCGGGCACCGGTGCGCTCACAGCGACTCCGCGGCATCGGCGTCGGCACCTGCGCGGCTCGCGTCGAGTCGCCGGACGATGGCCACCGAGGCGAGCAACCTGGCGCCGAGGGCGATCGCGTCCTCGTCGACGACGAGGTCCCCCTGGTGCAGGTCGAACGTCGGCCCACCGGGACTGCGCGTGCCCAGCCGCGCCATCGCGCCCGTGGTCTGCGCGAGGTACCACGAGAAGTCCTCGCCACCGAGGGACTGGGCGGTCGGCACCGGCTGCATCCCCCCGGCGAGCGTCGCCCGCCGGAAGGCGTCGATGGCGTCCACGGTGTTGACGACCGGCGGGACACCCCGCACCCGCTCGACCTTGGCCTGCACGCCATAGGGCTGGACGACCCCGTGCACGATCTCCTCCAGCAGCGGCCCGACGGTGAGCCACGCCTCGGCGTCCAGCATCCGCAGCGTCCCGGAGCACTCCCCCGTCGACGGGATGACGTTGCTGGCCCGACCGGCACTGACGGTGCCCCACACCAGGGCCGCACCAGCGCGGGGGTCGAGCCGACGCGAGAGCACGGCGGGCACGTCGGTGACGACCTTGGCGAGGGCGTAGGTGAGGTCCTCGGTGAGCTGGGGGCGCGAGGTGTGTCCACCGCGGCCGTGCAGCGAGATAGAGACGCTGTCGCACGCCGCAGTGAGCGCGCCCTCGTGCAGTCCGACCTGGCCGACGTCGAGGCTCGGGTCGCAGTGCAGGGCGAACACGGCGTCGACCCCGTCGAGGGCCCCCGCGCTGATGGCCTCGTGGGCGCCGCCGGGGATGACCTCCTCGGCGGCCTGGAAGATCCCCCGCACGGCCAGACCTCGTTCAGCCAGCGCCGCCTCCACGCCCTTGAGGCCGAGCATCGCGCCGAGGAGCGCGGTGACGTGCAGGTCGTGACCGCAGGCGTGACAGACCCCCGGTGTGCGCGAGGCGAAGTCCAGGCCCGTGCGCTCCCGCACGGGAAGGGCATCCATGTCGGCGCGCAGGGCCACCCGGTATGCCGGGTCGCTGGCTCCCACCTCGGCCAGCAGGCCGGTTCCGGGGAGGAGCCGGACGCCGACGTCGGCGTCGTCGAGGAGTCGCGCGATCGCCTCGGTGGTGCGACTCTCCTCACGGGACAGCTCGGGGTTGGCGTGCAGGTCGCGCCGGACGTCGAGGAGCTGGGGTGACACGGAGGAGATGCACTCTCCGAGGGCGGCGAGGAGGGCATCGTCGTTCATCAGAACGCACTGTACTCGGGCCGTGCCCACACGTCAGACGCGTCCACGGCGTGCCGACCCACGGCATCCGTCGTGGGCAGCCGTCGACGGCATCCGGTGCCGTGGGATCGAGTCGGGACCGTTCGGAGCCGCGAGCGACACCACGTCGACCGGCTCAGGCGCGATCTGCCTTGTAGCGCTCCCAGCGCACCGCGATGTCGTCCATCTCGCGCTGGATGAACTCGAGGAACTCCACGGACAGCTGGAGCCGCTCCCCGGCGCGACTGCCTGCGCCGACGGCCGCGCGGGCGTCGACGAGCGCGCCGAGGAGGGGCGCGTAGATCTGGTCCTTCTGCATGAGCACGTCGTGCCACGCGTCGTCCTTCACGACGTAGACGTCCCGGCGGGAGCCGCGCTCCCGCTCCCTGCGGATCATCCTGACCTGGGTGAGGTAGCCGACCGCGCCCGACACCGCCGCAGGGCTCACTGCGAGCAGCTCGGCCAGCTCGGCAGAGGTGAGCCTCCCGGAGTCGGTGCTGAGCAGGGCCGCGAAGACCCTGGCCGGCAGGCGCGCGACGCCGGCCTCGCCGAGGGCGGCGCCGAGGTGCTCGACGACATCGACGAAGGCCTGTTCGGGGAGAGGGGTCGACATACCCACACATTACAACATTCACAAACTTGTGAATAGAGTGTATCGTCGGCCTCATGAGCGACGCCGTCACCATCTCCGGGCTCCGCAAGACCTTCGGCAGCACCGTGGCCCTCGACGGCCTCGACCTCCGGATCGCCAGCGGTGAGATCCACGGGTTCCTCGGCCCCAACGGCTCCGGCAAGTCGACGACGCTCCGAATCCTCCTTGGACTCCTGCGGGCGAACGACGGGCTCGTCAGCGTGCTCGGGCTCGACCCGTGGCGGGACGCGACGGACCTGCACCGCCAGGTCGCCTACGTGCCCGGCGACGTCGTGATCTGGCCGACCCTGTCCGGCGGCGAGGTCATCGACCTGCTCGGGCGGCTGCGCGGCGGCATCGACGGGGCGAGACGCGCCCACCTCGTGCAGCGGTTCGAGCTCGACGAGACCAAGAAGGGCAAGGCCTACTCGACCGGCAACCGGCAGAAGGTCGCGCTCGTGGCCGCACTCGCCAGTCCCGCACCGCTGCTCGTCCTCGACGAGCCGACCGCCGGGCTGGACCCGCTCATGGAGCAGGTGTTCCAGGACGAGCTGAGCGCCCTGCGCGACGAGGGGCGCACCGTGCTGCTCTCCAGCCACATCCTCAGCGAGGTGGAGCGTGCCTGCGACCGGGTGAGCATCGTGCGGGCCGGGCGGGTCGTCGACAGCGGGAGCCTCGACGACCTGCGCCAGCTCACCCGGTCCACCGTGCGCGCGAACCTGAGCACGGTGCCGAGCGCCGACGAGGTGAGCCGGTGGCCGGGCACCCACGACGTGGTCATCGACGGGTCCGAGCTGCGCTGCACCGTCGACGGCGAGCACCTCGGCGGCCTCGTCTCGACCCTCGCCGGCCTTGGCGTCACCGGCCTGACCTGTCAGCCCCCCACCCTCGAGGAGCTCTTCCTCGCGCGCTACCAGGAGGCTCCGGCATGAGCACCCTGCTCGGCACCGGCGAGCTGTTCCGGCTCGCGTGGCGGCGCGACCGCGTGCTCGTGCCGGCCAGTGTCATCGGCCTCGTGCTGCTCGCCGCAGGCTCCGCCCGCGCGTCGCTGGCCCTCTACCCCGACGACGACGCGGCTGCGTCAGGCCTGGCCGGCATCCTCGACAACCCCGCGATCATCGCGATGTACGGCCCCCTCGCCTCGCAGACCGCCGACGCCCTGGCCGTCTTCAAGACCGTGATGATGGGGGCCTTCTTCGTGTCGGTGCTCGCGCTCGTCGTCGTCCGCCGCCACACCCGCACCGAGGAGGACGAGGGGCGGCTCGAGCTCGTCGGCGCAGCGGCCGTGGGGCGGTGGGCACCGCTCGCCGCGGCGGTGGCCCTCGCCACGGCATCCGTCATCGCCGCCTCCGCGCTCTCTGCGGCCGGGCTCGCCGCGGTGGGTCTGGACCCCGTGGGATCACTGGCGTTCGGAGTCGCTTGGGCGACAGCAGGGCTCGCGATGGTCGGGGTCGCTGCGGTGGCCGTGCAGGTGGCCTCCACGACCCGCGGCGCGGGTGGGCTCTGCTTCGGCTTCCTCGCCGTGACGTATGCGCTGCGTGCCATCGGTGACACCTCGACCGGCGCCGTCCATGGCTTGGGCTGGCTCTCTCCGCTCGGGTGGGCCGGGCGGGTCGAGGCCTTCGGCGCGAACCGGATGTGGGTGATCGGGCTCGGCCTGGCGGTATGGGCCGCCGGCTGCGCCGTGGCGCTGACCCTGCTGGCCGGCCGGGACCTGGGCGCCGGCCTCATCCCCCAGCGCAGCGGCCCGGCTCGCGCCGGGGCGCTCCTGTCGACACCCACCGGGCTCGTGGCCCGGCTGGCCCGAGGCACCCTCATCGGGTGGACCATCGGCCTGGTGGTCGGCGGCATCGCGATCGGTTCGCTCCTCGGCTCCATCGGCGAGCTCACCTCCAACTCGGCCGTGACCGAGGTGCTCGACCAGCTCGGCGGCTCCGCCGGCACCATCGAGGACATCTTCCTCGCCACCGAGACGGCCTTCGTCTCCGCGGCCGTGGCGGGGGCCGGGGTCGCGCTCGTGCTGAGGCTGGTGTCGGCCGAGCGCAGCGGTCTCGGCGAGTCCGTGCTGACCACCCCCACGCCACGCGTCCGCTGGTACGGCGCCCACGTCGTGGTCGCGCTGGCCCTCACCACCGTGCTCATGGCGGTGCTGGGCGTCACGGTGGGCCTCGTGGGGCCGCTCGCCTCCGATGCCGCGCCGAGCCTCGGGGCGACCCTCGGGGCCGCCCTCGCGACCCTTCCCGCGGTGTGGCTGGTCGTGGCACTCGCCGCGGCGCTCGCCGGTGCCACCCCGCGCTTCGCCCCCGTGGCGTGGGCTGCGCTCCTCCTCTCCTTCGTCGTCGGCGAGCTCGGCAACACCATCGGGCTGCCCCAGTGGGCGATCGACCTCTCGCCCTTCGCGCACCTGTCGCAGTTGCCCGGCGGCGACTTCGATGCGTGGTCGGCGTTCGCCCTCACCCTGCTGGCGGCCCTGCTGGCGGCAGCGGGCGCCGCGACCTACCGGCAGCGCGACGTCGCCTGAC
>CAVYYD010000012.1:0-95045 GCA_963772645.1 uncultured Actinomycetota bacterium | reverse complement strand
TCCCAAGCTGGACACGCGGGTTCGATTCCCGTCACCGGCTCCACCGCATCACCGCAGGTCAGGCCCTCCGCGGTCGCCCATCCCTTGGGTCACACCCGAGCGCCCAGGCCGCCGGGCCCCGACCGGACGACGACCACTCCCTCGGCCATGACGCACGCCATGCCACGGTTCATCGCAAGGCCCGCACCCGCAGTGTCCCGGACCGGACGAACGACCTGGGTTGCCGCTGCCGGGTCGGGCTGATTGCACACTGCTGGCGGGAGGGTCATGACCACCCTCTACATCCGCGATGTCCCAGACGAGGTTGCCGAGACGCTCAAGGCGCGCGCCGCGGCCGAGGGCAAGTCCCTGTCTGCCTACGTCGGCGCCGAGCTGACCAAGATCGCGACGAGGCCGACGAACGCACAGATCGTGGCGAGGCTGCGGGCTCGCGATCGATCTGCCGGCCCCACCGCCGATGAGGTCCTCGAGGTGGTCCGGGCCGGCCGGCGGTGACCGTGATCGAGGCCTCGGCGATGGTCGAGGCCGAAAGTTCGCGCCCGCCGTGGCAGAACAGGCCCGGCTCGACCACTTCGCGTTCACCATCACTCGCCACGAGGTCGAGCCGCTTGCCGAGCGCATCTGGCAGGTGCGTCGCCAGTTCACGACCGACGACGCGTCCTACATCGCGCTGGCCGAAGCGTTGTCGGCACCGCTGTTCACCTGCGACGCCGAGCTCGCGGCCCCGGGCCACGCCGCGGAGGAAACGCGGCTCCTGGCGGTGGGTCTCGCCCTCCCGGTTCCCCGCCTCGGCCGATGGCGGCGACTGTGAAAGGACCTCGATACTCGATGTCGAAGACCCTGACGGCCGTTCGACGTACGTGCACCAAGCAACTCCCCGTCAAACCACCAGGAGTGATCACAATGCCGCGTTTCATGGGATTCGTGAGGATGGAAGAGGGCATCGGCACGCCGCCACAGGCGCTCTTCGACGCGATGGACGCCTACATCGGCGAGCGGGCCGCCAAGGTGTGTTCCTCGACGGCGGCGGCCTGTACGGAACTGAGGACGCGGTGAACTTCGTGGTCCGCCAGGGCGAGGTCAGCCGGGTCGACGGACCGTATGCCGAAGCCAAGGAGGTCGTCGGCGGTTGGTCGCTCCTGCAGTACGACAGCCTCGAGGAGGCCGTGGCCGACCAGCAGGAGTTCGCCGAGCTCCACGCGAAGTACTGGCCCGAGGTCACGGTGGTCTCGACCCTTCGACAGATCTCCAGCGGCCCGGAGGCCCCGGGCGACTGACCGGGACTCACTACGCTGGCGACGTGCCGGCGGGGACCAGTACCGATGACTCGAACGAGGCCATCGTCGCGGCGTGGCGGGCCGAATCGGCCCGCCTCGTCGGCGCCCTCACCCGGATGACCCGTGATGTGGACCTCGCTGAGGACCTGGCCCAGGACGCGCTCGTGGCCGCGCTGGAGCAGTGGCCGACGACCGGCGTCCCGGAGAACCCCATCGCGTGGCTGATGACCATCGCCAAGCGGCGGGGCGTCGACCACTTCCGGCGCGCCGACAACCTGCGCCGCAAGACCGCGGAGCTCGAACATGCCCTGGGTGGAGAGGGGGCGGTGATGCCCGACCTCGACGGCCAGGTCGACGACATCGAGGACGACGTCCTGCGCCTGATCTTCCTGTCCTGCCATCCCGCCCTGACGGCCGAGTCCCGTGCCGCGCTGACGCTGCGCCTGGTCGGCGGACTCACCACCGCCGAGATCGCCCGCGGGTTCATGGTCTCCGAGTCGTCGATGGGTCAGCGCATCTCGCGCGCGAAGAAGACGCTGTCCGCGGCACACGCCCAGTTCGAGCTGCCCACCGGGGCGGAGCGGACCAGACGGATCGACGACGTGATGGCCGTGATCTACCTCATCTTCAACGAGGGCTACACCGCCACCAGTGGCCGGGACTGGATGCGCCCCGACCTGGCGAACGAGGCGATGAGGCTTGCCCGGATGCTGGTTGCGTTCGCCCCCGACGAGGTCGAGGTGCTCGGACTCCAGGCATTGCTGGAGATCCAGGGCTCGAGGATGGGCGCCCGGCTCGACGAGCGGGCGCCCCGGTCCTGCTGGAGATGCAGGACCGGAGCCGATGGGACACGATGCTGATCCGCCGCGGACTGGCCGCCCTGCAGCGGGCCGAGCGGCTCGCGGCGCGCGGCAAGCCCGTTGGGAAGTACTTCCTGCAGGCTTCGATTGCCGCCCAGCACGCCCGCGCCGGGCGTGCCGAGGACACGAACTGGCGCCGGATCGCGGCTCTGTATGACGTCCTGGCCGAAGCCGCGCCCGGGCCGGTCGTCGAGGTGAACCGGGCGGTGGCGCACGGGCGGGCGTTCGGACCGGACGCCGGGCTCGCCGTGCTGGCGGAACTGGGCCAAGCCGGCCTCGCCGACTCGCCGCTCCTGCCGAGTGTGCGCGCAGACCTGCTCGAACGAGCCGGGCTGAACGCGCAGGCGGCCGAGGCGTTCACCGAGGCGGCTGCGCGAACCAGGAACGAGAGTGAGCGCGCCCTCCTCCAACGTCGGGCGAGGGAGAACCTGACGTTCCGGTCGTCATCGAGCTGATCCGCCCGCAGCCTCTTCGAGGTCCAACGGCCCAAGGCGGTGCGCAAGGCGGCGGTAGGGAGCACGTGCAAGGGGACCGGACACGTCCTCACGCGCACCCCGACAGCGTGACGGCTCCAGCAGCTAGGAGGACGCGTCGATCTTGGCGGTCAGCCTGGTCAGCATCGTGATGTTGCGGCTCGTGCTGCTCAGCGGGCCGAGGATCCTCTCCCAGTCACGCCTGACGAGGCGGGAGTCGGTCGACTTGCCTCTCATCCGCCAGTGCACATCGGCTCCCTGGACGATGAGGGTGTCGATGTCGTTCGACAGCTCCTCCAGCCGCTTGGCGGCGCTCGCTGCCGGTGCCTTCTTGAGGAAGGTCACGAAGTGCGTGTCGCCCGCCGCCACCGGGAAGGGCTTGGCGTCGAGGACCTCGGCCAGCTCCGTCGCGGTCCGGACGAACGTCGTGCACTCGAAGCCGAACTCCTCCTCGAGCGCCTTCTCCATCGCCTTCTCGACCGAGGTGCGCGCGCCAGTGGTGTCGAACACGACGTTGCCGCTGTTGACGTAGGTCCACACGTCGGCGTAGCCGAGGCCCCGGCAGACCGACACCAGCCGACTCATCGGGACACGCCGCTTGCCGAGGTTCACTGCGCGTAGGAACGCGATCCGCACGCTCATGCGCTCACACTGTACGGCCGGTGCGCGGCGGGGAGGCGCATCAGGGTCTGGGGCCGAGGGAGGCACCGCGTCGGCCGATGGAGCGCCTGTCTCTGCTGGGTGGTGGCCATGGCGCCGTTCCCGAGGACTGATGACTCGCTCACGGTGGTCCGGACAGATCGCCCGTGGGGCGCCTGCCCCTGACGTCAGCCGCCCGGGACGATCCAGCCGAGCACGGTGACCGCGCCGATCACGGCGAGCACGACGAACACTGCGGCGAGCACCCAGGCGAGCACCCAGGCGGCATCGGTGCCGCCCTCCTCGTCCTCCTCCTCGGCCGGCGGCGCGGCCGGGACGACCACGTCCGGCTCGACGGCGAGCGCCTTCTCGCGCAGAGCCTCGATGCGGCGGGGCAGCGGCTCGCTGCGGGCCGACGCCGGGAGGCCCTCCCACATCACGGCGAAGTCGTCGCGGGACTGCTCGCGCCAGGCGGCGACCGCGCGGTCGATCTCGGGCCCCTTGGCACCGGCGGCGAACCACATCGCACCGGCGCGCGGCAGGTCACCCATCTCGCTGAGCACCTCGCCGAGCACCGTGAGCGCCTCCGGGTCGCGTTCCCGCTCGACGTGGGCGAGGAGGATGTCGCGCGCACGCCAGGCGGACCCGGCATCGAGGGCCTCGCGGGCCCGGTCGAGCGGGCCGACCTCCCCACTGCCGACAGCCACGTTCCCGAGTATGCCGCTCCCGGGCCCCACGGCTCGTGCCGACGTGCGGGCCGGGGACGCCGCGGGCCGGCCGGGACCACCGGAAGGCGGTACCTCTTGCGATTGTTACCCGCGGGTAGCAGAATGGTAAGCAAGCGCTCACATACCCGCGTCTCGGAAGGACCGACCCATGGGCCACTACAAGAGCAACCTGCGCGACATCGAGTTCACCCTCTTCGAGGTCCTCGGACGCGCCGACGTGCTGGGGTCCGGCCCCTACGCCGACCTCGACGTCGACACCGCGCGCGAGATGCTCAAGGAGGTCTCCCGGCTCGCCGAGAACGAGCTCTCCGAGTCCTTCGCCGACTCCGACCGCAACCCGCCGGTGTACGACCCGCAGGACCAGAGCCTGACGATGCCCGCGTCGTTCGCCCGGTCCTTCGCCGCCCACCGGGACAGCGGCTTCTGGGCCATCGACCTGCCGGCCGAGCTCGGCGGGACGGTCGCCCCGCCGAGCCTGCGCTGGGCGGTCAACGAGATGATGCTCGGCGCCAACCCGGCGCTGGCGATGATGGCCGCGTCGTACTCCTTCGCCAAGCTGCTCTACCTCCTCGGAACGGACGAGCAGAAGAAGCTGGCCCACTGGGTCGTCGAGAAGGGGTGGCACTGCACCATGGTGCTCACCGAGCCCGATGCCGGGTCCGACGTCGGCGCCGGGCGCACCAAGGCGGTCCGGAACGAGGACGGCACGTGGACGCTCACCGGCGTCAAGCGCTTCATCACCAGCGCCGAGTCCGACATGGTCGACAACGTCGTCCACTTCGTCCTCGCCCGCCCCGAGGGCGCCGGCCCGGGCACCAAGGGCCTGTCCCTGTTCATCCTCCCGAAGTACCACGTGGACCTCGACACCGGCGAGCTCGGCGAGCGCAACGGCGTGTACGTCACGAACGTCGAGAAGAAGATGGGCCTCAAGGTCTCCCCCACCTGCGAGCTCACCTTCGGCGGCGAGGCACCGGCCGTCGGCACCCTCTTCGGCGGCGTCCACGACGGCATCGCCCAGATGTTCCACGTGATCGAGAACGCCCGGATGATGGTCGGCACCAAGGCGATCGCCACCCTGTCCTCGGGGTACCTCAACGCGCTCGAGTACGCCAAGGAGCGGGTCCAGGGCGCCGACCTGACCCAGATGACCGACAAGACCGCGCCTCGGGTCACGATCACCCACCACCCCGACGTCCGCCGCTCGCTCATGCTCCAGAAGGCCTACTCCGAGGGCCTGCGCGCGCTCGTGCTCTACACCGCGACCCAGCAGGACGTCGTCGACCAGCACGTGCTCGCCACCGGCTCGGAGAGCTTCGAGCGGGGCTCGGCCGCGGACACCGCGAACCGGGTCAACGACCTGCTGCTGCCCATCGTCAAGGGTCTCGGCTCCGAGCGAGCCTGGGTCCTGCTCGGCACCGAGTCGCTGCAGACGTTCGGCGGCTCCGGGTTCCTCCAGGACTACCCGGTCGAGCAGTACGTCCGGGACGCGAAGATCGACACGCTCTACGAGGGCACGACCGCCATCCAGGGCCTGGACTTCTTCTTCCGCAAGATCGTGCGGGACAAGGGCCAGGCGCTGACCTACCTCGCCGGGCAGATGCAGGAGTTCGCCAAGGACCTCGGCCAGCACGACGGCCGGATCGACCGCGAGCGCGAGCTGCTCGGCCAGGGCGTCGAGGACGTCCAGGGCATCCTCGGCTTCATGGTCGGCGAGCTGATGAAGTCCGACCCGCGACAGGGCGGCGACCCGGTGAACCTCTACACGGTCGGCCAGAACACGACCCGGCTCCTGCTCGCCGCCGGCGACCTCGTCGTCGGCTGGCTGCTCCTGCGCCAGGCCGCGGTCGCCCTCGACCGGCTCGCCGAGGGCGCCGAGGGACGCGACCGCGACTTCTACGAGGGCAAGGTCGCGGCGGCCCGGTTCTACGCCCGGCAGGTGCTGCCCCGCCTCACCGCCGAGCGGGCGATCGCCGAGGCCACCGACACCTCGCTCATGGACGTGCCCGAGTCCGCGTTCTGAGCCACGGGCACGGGGCGGTGGCGCAGCGCGGAGCGCGCCGCCGTCCTGCCCACCGGCAGGGCCCGCCCCAGGGGCGGGCCCTCCTGCGTCCCCCTCAGCCCGGCTCGCCGTCCGCGAGGCCGAGGCCGGCCCGGCGGGCGCGGACGATGGCGTCGGCGCGGTCGGCCACCTGGAGCTTCGTGAAGATGCTCGAGGCGTGGTTGCGCACGGTCTTCGCAGACAGGTGGAGGTCGGCGGCGATCCGCGCGTTGCCGAGACCGCGCGCCATCAGCTCGAGCACCTCTCGCTCGCGCTCGGTCAGCTGCGGGAAGTGGCGCTCGTCCCGCGCGGACAACGGCCGGGTGAGGTAGCTGAGCACCCGCTCGGCCACGGCCGGGCCGAAGATCGCCTCGCCGGCGGCGACCCCGGCGACCGCACGCAGGACCTCCGGTCCGTCGGCGCCCTTGACGAGGTAACCCCGCGCGCCCGCGCGCATGGCGGTGAAGACCGAGTCGTCGTCGGCGAACATCGTGAGGACGAGCACCTGCGTCTGCGGGACGGCCTCGCGGATGCGCCGGGTCGCGGCTGCACCGTCGAGGCCGGGCATCGCCAGGTCCATGATGACCACATCGGGCCGCAGCCGGGTGGCGAGCTGCACCGCCTCCGCGCCCCCCTCCGCCTCACCGATGACGGACGTACCGGGCTCGGAGTCCAGAAGCACCCGCAGCCCGTGCCTGAAGACGGGATGGTCGTCGACGATCAGGACGCGGGTCACGGCGCCATCGGAATCCATGCGCGGACCCGGGTGCCGTGCGGCGCGACCGGCTCGACGTCGAAGGTTCCCCCGAGCTCGGTGGCACGCTCGCGCATGGCCCCCAGCCCCATCCCCCGGCCGCGGCCGGCGGACAGCCCGCAGCCGTCGTCCTCCACCTCCACGACGAGCCCTCCCGAGGCCTCCCCGTCGAGCCGCACCCGGCACCACCTCGCCTCCGCGTGGCGGTGCACGTTGGTCAGGGCCTCGGCGACGATGCGGTAGGCGGCGACCTCGCCCGCGGCCGACACCGCAGGCATGGCCGATGCCTCGACGCCGACCTCGAGGCCGGGCACCCGCTCGGAGAGGAGGCGCGCCTGGCGCTCCACCGCGGGAAGGAGGCCGAGGTGGTCGAGCTCGGGCGGACGGAGCCCGTCGACGAGCCGCCGGACGTCGGCGAGCGCATCACGCACCTCGCCGCCCAGGTGACCGGCGAGCGAGGCCGCGCCGGTCGGGTCGGTCGTGGCCGTGCGGGCCAGCCCGTCGAGCCCGAGGGCCAAGCCGGCGAGCGCCGGCCCGAGGCCGTCGTGCAGGTCCCGCCGCAGCCTGCGCCGCTCCTCCTCGCGAGCGGTGACGAGGTCCTGCCGGGAGCGTTGGAGGTCGGCGCCGAGGAGCAGGGCGCGGGCGGCGACCCCCAGCTGTCGGGCGATGTCGTCGAGAAGGCGCAGGTCGGCCGCGCGGAGCGGGTCTGCCGGACCCCGGTCGGACACCTCGAGCCGCCCGACCACCTCGTCGCCGAAGGTCAGCGGCGTCGTGTGGGTCTGACCGCGCGGCTGTCCGTGGAGGCCGTCCCGGCCGGCGGGGCCACCCTCGCGGGCCCCGTGGGCGCCGGCACCCGCCTCCGCGTCGTCCGCTCGCCCCACGTGCACCCGCACGTACGGCACCCGGAGCGACGCCGCCACGGTGGCGGCCAGCTCGGTCACCGGCTCCGGGGCCGCCTCGGATGACCCCGCGACGCGACGGCCCACCGCGGCGAGGACGAGGTACGGCTCGCCCGTGTCGCCGTAGACCAGCCGGTCCGCGCCGCGGCGCAGCCGGTCTTGGAGGGGCGCGAGCACGACCGCGACCGTCGCCGCGCCGACGAGCGAGGCGACCGGGGCGGACGGGTCACGCAGCAGGAGCCCCACGGTCGTGACGGCCACCGCGTACGCGAGCAGCAGCAGGCCGACGAGCGTTGCGTAGACGAGCGAGCGCCGCACGGCGAGCTCGTGGCCGTAGACCCGGCCACGGACGATGGTCGCCGCGACGGCGATCGGGAAGAGCGGGACCGCGACCGCGACGAGCACGGTCGCGACCGCCCCGGGCCACGGCGGCAGGGTCGAGGCGAGGAGCAGCGTCACGGCGAGGGCCAGCCAGCCCAGCTGGGTGCGGACCACGCCGCTGGCCCGGCGCCAGCGCACCACCGCGGAGCCGACGCCGCCCAGCATCCCGAGGACGACCAGGGCCAGCGCCACACCCTGGACCACCGGCTCGACCCCCTCGAGGGCCGACGCCCCGAGGGGGTTGTCGACGACCGGCTGGTTCTGCAGCGGCCCCGGGGCGAACGCGTTGGTGAGGACGAGGAGGCCGATGCCGGTCGCGTCCCCCACGGCCAGCGCCCGCCACCGGGGTGACGGGAGCCGGCCGTCCGGGAAGTAGAGGACCCCGAGCGTCACGAGCGGGACGAAGCCGAGGGTCCAGACCCATGAGGAGACCCATCCCGCCAGCACGGCCAACGGCAGTGATCCGGGATGATCGACGAGTCCGTACTCGGCGTAGCCGTAGACCCCCGTGGCCACGGCGCTGGCCAGTCCGCTGACGAGGAAGATGGCGCCGACCGGGTGGCGGGGGACCCGGGCCAGGATGAGGGCGCCGAGCAGCGGCATCAGCGCGCCGAGGACGAGGTTGGGGTAGGCGTTCGCGAAGTCGGTGAGCTGTTGGCCGGACCTCACGGCCCCGACAGTGCTCGCTGCGACGAGCACCGGCCCGGCGACCGCCAGGCACCACAGCCCCACACCGGCACGTCGGCCCACGAGGGAATGATGCACCCTGGCCCGGGCGGTGAGGGGCCTGGTTCGGCAGGCCACATGGCCCCCCTTCAGGCTGCGAGGGGCGCCGGCACCGCCGTCTGCGCAGCTGTGACCCGGTACGGGCCGCGCCAGGCCAGCCTGGTGGAGACCGCCAGCAGCCAGAGCAGGCCCGCGAGGAACGGCATCGGGTTCGAGCGCACCGGGTCGACCCCGGTGGCGAGGGTGAGGGTCAGGACGAGGACGCCGATGACCACCCCACTCCAGCCCGCGACCCTGCCGAGCACCCGCGCCGCGAGCCCGGCGGCGGCGCCGGCGAGGACCATGACGGCGAAGGGGAGAAAGGTGACGACGAAGCCCGCCGCATCCATGTCGAGCAGGACGAGCGCCGTGCGAGGGTCGAGGTCGGCCCGGTCGAGGAAGGCCGCACCCATGGGGAGGAAGGACGCGAACTTCACGGCGATCGCGACGCCGCCGGCCGCCACCGTGAGCCCGGCGAGCCAGTGCGCCGCCGAGCCCGGGGCCGCAACCCGGCGCACGGTGGTGGCGAACCAGGGGAGGAAGGTGAGCAGCGCCAGCATCCCCAGGACCTCGATCGCGAAGCCGACGGTCTCCCAGGCCCCGTGCGGACCGTTGAGCCATGCGAGGTCGGTCTCGCCGCTGGGGTGGTCGCCCTGCGGCATGGAGCCCAGGGTGTTCCCGGCGACGGTGAGCAGGACGTAGAGGCCGCCGCAGGCGGCGGCGAGCCGGTCGGTGGTGGAGAGGGTGCGGGTCATGGTGGCTCCTTGGAGGGGACGGTCCGACCCCTCGAGGTTTCCGGTCCGAGCGACCCGCGGTCATGGGACCAGGGTCCCGATTCGTCCCGAGCCCCGAGCGCACCGGCCGGGCAGCGCGTCGTCCATCCGCCACGACGAGGGCCCGTCTCCCCGATCGGGGAGACGGGCCCTGACGGTCGTCCTGGATGCGTCAGGGGTTCGGGTCGACGTCGGTGCGGTCGACCCGACTGCCGGTGTCGGGGTCGACGTGGCTCTCGCGGGTCGCGGTGTACCCGGTGTCGCGGCGACGGCCGGCCTGCATGAGGAACGAGAGGAGGATCGCCAGCACACCACCGATCATGAGGATGAGCCCGATGGTGCTCAGGCTCACGCCTGCCACGGACGCGGTGACGGCGAAGTACAGGATCGCGCCGAGGACGAGCAGGAAGATGCCGAGTCCGATGTACATGAGGTGCTCCTCTGGTGGCCGGGGTCGGCTGGTCATCATGACTCTAGCGGCGGGGGCAGCCTGACCAGCGGGTTCGCGTCGCAGGGGTTCGGCCGGGCCTGGCGCGGCCGGCCGACGGTGACGTCACGCCCTGCGCAGGCCGGTGGCGTCGCCCGGCGGCTCGCCGACGACGCCGAAGACCTCACCGCTGGCGTCCGCGTCGCCGCGCCCGCCGCGGCTGGCGAGGAGGGCGAGGACTCCCACGACGATGAGGAGCAGCACGGCCGCGGCCGCGACCGCCAGGACGATGAGCACGAGCGACGACATGACGGCTCCCTCCGCCCTTCCCCGGTCCCGCGGCCGGGTGTGTCAGACCATCGTCGTCCCATCGGGGCCGTCGCGCCAGCCGGGCGGGGTGACGTTCCGGCGCCGGTCAGCAGATGACCCCGGGGTTGAGGATGCCTTGCGGGTCCAGGGCCGCCTTGACCCTGCGGGTCAGGTCCATGACGTCAGGGCCCAGCTGGTCGGGCAGCGCCGCAGCCTTGAGCCGGCCGACGCCGTGCTCGCCGGTGATCGTCCCGCCGAGCGCGATGGCGGCAGCCATCACCTCGTCGAACGCGCGGCGGGCGCGCTCGGCGCAGAGCGGGTCGGATCGGTCGACGATGATCACCGGGTGGGTGTTGCCGTCACCGGCGTGGGCGGCGACCGGAATCTCCACTCCGTGCTTCGCGGCGATGGCGGCGATGGCGGCCAGGAGGTCGGGCAGCAGCGGCACGGGGACGCCGACGTCCTCCGGGAGGATCGCGCCGCGCACCTGCGTGGCGTCGAAGAAGAGCCGGCGGGCGGCGACGAACATCTCGCTCTCCTCGGGGTCGTCGGTGGCCAGCACCTCCTTGGCTCCGCCGACCTCACAGGCCGCCGTGATCGCCGCCAGCTCCGCGGCGCGGGCGCCGCCCGGGGCGTCGCTCTGGACGAGGAGCATCGCACCGGCGTCCCGGTCCAGCCCCATCGGCCGGTGGTCCTCGACAGCGTTGAGGGCGGCGTTGTCCATGAGCTCGACCATCGAGGCGCGCACCGTGCGTCCGAGCTCGACGACCGCCAGGGCCGCCGCGGTGACGGTGGGGAAGGTGGCGACCACGGTCGAACGCGGCTGCTGTGCCGGGAGCAGCCGCAGGACGGCCCTCGTCACGATGCCGAGGGTCCCCTCGGAGCCGACGAAGAGCTTGACCAGGGGCAGGCCGGCGACGTCCTTGATCCGCTTGCCGCCGAGGGAGACGAGGGTGCCGTCGGCCAGGACGACGTCGAGGCCGAGCACGTAGTCGGTGGTGACCCCGTACTTGACGCAGCACAGCCCACCGGCGTTCGTCGCGATGTTGCCGCCGATCGAGCAGATCTCGAACGAGCTGGGGTCCGGGGGGTACCAGAGGCCGTGGTCGGCGGCCGCCCGCTTGACCTCGACGTTGAGCGCCCCCGGCTCGACGACGGCGACCCGCGTCACCGTGTCGATCTCGACCCTGCGCATCCTCTCGAGGGAGAGGACGACGCACCCGTCGACCGCCATCGAGCCCCCCGACAGCGACGTGCCGGCGCCCCGCGGGACCACCCCGATGCCGTGGCGTGCCGCCCAGCGGAGCGTCGCCTGGACGTGCTCGGCGCCCTCCGCGCGCACCGCCGCGAGCGGCATCCCGACCCGGGAGTCGTTCGTCCAGTCGAACCGGTACCTGTCGAGCGCCTCGCGGGTCGTGGCGACGACCCCCTGCGGGAGCGCCGCGACGAGCTCGTGAACCACGTCGTCCATCCCCCCAGTCTCCCAGAGTCGGGTGCTCAGGTGGCTGCCCCGGCGACCACCTGAGCACCCGACCCTGGGGTGTGGAGAACTCCCCGGCCCTTCTCGCCGGTCGCGGCAGACTCACGAGGTGGCCGGCGGGTGGCAGGAGGATGCGGCGAGCCGCGCCGGGGTGGTCTCGCAGCGCACCCTCCGCGAGCTCGGGGTGTCCCGCGTTCGTCCGGAACCAGCTCCGGGCCGGACGGTGGCGCCAGCGCACCCACTCGGTGTACACGACGACGACCGGTCCCCTCTCGCGCGAACAACGGGTGTGGGTGGCCCTCGAGCACGCCGGGCCGCCTGCCCTGCTCGCGGGCCTGACGGCGGCCGAGGCCCTGGGCCTGCGGAACTGGGCGCGCGACGAGGTCACCGTCCTCGTCGAGCACGACCTGTCCTTCGACCCCGCCGAGGGGGTCCTTCTCGTCCGCACCCGCCGCGACCTGGCGGCGCTGCGGCACCCCACGCACCGGCCGCCGACCTGCCGCCTCGAGCCGGCCGTCCTGCTCTTCGCAGCCAGGGAGCGGTCCAGGCGTACCGCGTTGGGCGCGGTCGCCGCCACCGTCCAGCAGCGGCTCGCCACCCCGGAGCTGCTCCTGCGCTGGACCCGGGAGCTGCGCCCGCTCCGGCGTGCGGCCGACATCCGGGCCCTCCTCGCGGACGTGTCCGGCGGCTCCCAGTCCCTGGCCGAGGTCGACGTCCTGCGCCTGTGGCGCTCCTGGCGGCTGGTGCCACCACGTCGCCAGCAGCGGCGGCGGGACCGCTCGGGCCGGCTGAGGTTCACCGACTGCGAGTGGGACCTGCCCGACGGCAGGGTCCTCGTGCTCGAGGTCGACGGGGCGTTCCACCTCGACGTCGAGCACTACGCCGAGGACGTCCGACGCCACCGGGGTCTCACCAGCGAACGGCGCATCGTCGTCCGGTGCACCGCGCAGGAGGTGCGCCACGACCCGGGGTCGGCGAGGTCAGAGGCGCCGGTCGGCGAGGACCGGGAACGACCGGCGGTACTCGTGCGTCGCCGCGAGGTCGAGGTCGACGGAGAGCACCTCCTCGGCGTCCGCCGACCCCACGGCGAGGAGCTCGCCGGTCGCCGCGACGACCTGGCTGAAGCCCCCCATCCGGTGGCCGGCGTGGGTGCCGGCGGTGTTGCCCTGGATGACGACGCACTGGTTCTCGACGGCGCGGGCGCGGCCGAGGAGCCGCCAGTGCGCCACTCGTGCGGCGGGCCACGCGGCGGGGACGACGAAGAGCTCGGCCCCCGCCTCGACCTGGCGACGGTAGAGCTCGGGGAAGCGGAGGTCGTAGCACGTCGACAGACCGGCCGGGACCACCCCGCCGGCGCCGTCGGGGACCTCGAGGAGAACCATCTCGGTGCCGGCCTCCATGAGCCGCGGCTCGCCCGCGCCGAAGCCGAAGCGGTGGATCTTGCGATACACCCCGAGCGTGCTCCCGTCCGCCGACAGCACGAGGGAGGTGTTGGCGAGGTCGTTCCCGTCCGGCCCGGTCTCGGCCAGCCGCTCGACGAACGAGCCGGCGTGCAGCGTCACCCCGGCCGCGCGCGCGGCATCCGCCATCGACCGGGACCAGGGGCCGTCGAGCGGCTGGGCCTCGGCGTCCCACCGGGCGTAGCCGAAACCGGTGGCGCCCCACAGCTCGGGGAGCACGACGAGGTCGTGGCCCGACAGGCCGCCGACCAGCCCGGCCACCCGGTCGACCCGCGCGTCGAACGACTCCTCGTCCCCGTAGGAGAGCTGGACGACCGCGACGCGCATGACCCCATCCTCGCGCATCATCGGGGTCGGGTGCCGAGACGGCCGCCCCGGCGACCACCTGAGCACCCGATGCGGGGGGTCAGCGGAGGCGCTCGGCCTCCTGCCGCAGCGCCTGGAGGCGCGCGTTGTAGGCCCGCAGCTCGGCGTCCCCGTCGCGGTCGGCCTGGCGGTCCTGGCGGTCGGTCTCGCGCTGCTCGGAGCGGAACCACTGGAACCCGACGACGACGGCGAGGATGAGGGTGGGGGCCTCCCCGATGCCCCACGCGATCTCGCCCGCGACGTGCTGGTCGGCGAGCGGGCCCGGGCCCCACGGCAGGTTGAGCTGGGTGAAGAAGTCCGAGGCGAGGAGGCTCTCGCTGCTGGTCAGGGCCACCCCGAAGAAGGCGTGGAACGAGATCGTCGCGAAGAGGATGACGAGGAGCATGAGCGGGGACCACCGCGGCGGCCCCGGGTCGACTCCGATGAGCACCCAGACGAAGAGGTACCCGGTGAGGAGGAAGTGCCCCATCATCAGCAGGTGCCCGGTGTGGGTGGTCAGGGCGAGGTCGAACAGCCCGGTCCAGTAGAACGCGGCGAGGCTGAAGAAGAACAGCGCGGCCGCGACGACCGGGTTGGCCAGCCACCGCAGGGTTCGCGAGTGGACCACCTGGAGGATGAGCTCGCGCGGGCCCCAGGTGCGGTCGCGGCGGGCCGGGAGCGCGCGCAGCGCGAGGGTCAGCGGCGCGGCCGGAACGAGGGCGATCGGCACGATCATCGCCACGGCCATGTGCATGACCATGTGGGCGCTGAAGAGCACCCGTCCCCAGATGCCGGGGGCCCCGTTCGTCGCCCAGAGGAAGACCAGCCAGCCGGACACCCAGAGCACGCTGCGCCACCACGGCCACGCGTCGCCCCGTCGGTGCAGCCGCAGCGCCCCGGCCAGGTAGACGCCGACGGCCACGACGACGACGGTGATGAACAGCCAGTCGGGACGCCACGCCGTGAGCCAGTCGGCGCTGGTCACCGGCCCCGGGTCGGGGAAGCCGGTGAGCTCGAGGACGATGCTAGGGTCCGGCAGCGCGTCGGGCACCGGGGGGATGCTGCGGGCCAGGACGGCGGCAAGGCCAGCGGCGACCCCCATGACGCCCACCTCGACGATGGCGAGGCGGGCGAAGGTCCGGCCGTCGCCGGGGTCGACGGTGAGCCGGGAGGCGATCGTGCGCCGGTGCAGCCAGCCGATACCGCCGAGCACGAGCAGGGCGAGGGTCTTGAGCGACACGACGACGCCGTACGCGGTGAGGAGCCCGGCCGGCGACCCGAGCCGGATCGCGGCCTGGAGCACCCCGGAGAGGGCGACGGCGACGAAGGACCAGGTCGCGAGCACCGAGTACCGCGAGACGGTGACCCCGAGGTCACGGCCGAGCCGGCGCCGCATCGCGAGGAGCGCGATGAGCCCGCCGACCCACACGGTGACCCCGAGCAGGTGGATGGCGAGCCCGTTGACGGCGTCCTCGTGGCTCGCCGACCCGGCCGCGTGCCCGGTCAGCGACTGGACCACCACCCCGAAGAGCGTGAGCGCCGCGAGCCACGCCGCGACGGCTCGCCGCTGGGTGGCCAGGGCCGTGACGGCGACGACGAGTGCCGCCGCGGCCGTCACCAGGATGACCCGGGTGGTCTCGAGGTCCCACGCGAAGCGGAGGAACTGCTGCGGCAGGTCCAGCGCGGTCAGCGGCGTGCCGGCGACGTCGGCGAAGGTGAGGATCACCTCGAGCAGGCTGGCGACGAGCCAGGCGAGCGCGGTGCCGCCGGCCCACCGCACCGCCGTGGCCCGGCGGTCGGTGCGCGTGCGCTCGGGGACGAGGAAGGCCGCGAGCGCGAGCAGGCCGAAGGTGGCCGGGCCCGCCAGGTTGGCGAGGAGGTCGGCGACCGGGACGCCCCAGCGGACGAACGGCCCCGGGTCGGCGAGGAGCAACGGGGCGGTGGCCCCGGTGAGCAGCGCGGCCGGCAGCAGGGCGAGCAGGGCCGCCCCGACCGCGACCGCGAGCGGCCCGACCGGGCCGGAGCGCTCCCGGCCGGTGGCGCGCGGGCCGGTGGAGGACGCCTGCACGGCGTCCCCGTTCGCTGGACGCGTCCGCAGGGCCATGCCCCCCAGCGTAGGTACTGTGTCCGCATGCCGCTGCACCCCCCGGCCCCGGCCGAGTACCCGGAGGTCGTCGACGCCTGGGCGCAGACCGTCCAGTCCGTCATCGACCTCGGCCGCACGATGCGGGCGGAGGACGCGCAGCGCCCGACCGACTGCCCCGGCTGGACCGTCTTCGACCAGGTCGCCCACGTCGCCGCCACCGAGGCCGCCGTCGCCGGCGACACCGTGCCCGACCTCGACGTCAGCGGCTACGAGCACGTGCGCAACGACTTCGGCGCCATGATGGAACGGCTCGTCGAGTCGCGCCGCGGCCGGGCCCTCGAGGACCTCCTCGACGAGCTCGAGTGGCGGCTCGAGGAGCGCCTCGCCGCCTACCGCGCCGAGGGAGTCGACCCCACGGCCGAGGTGGACGGGCTGCGTGGGCGCTCGACGCTGGCCGAGATGCTCGCCGTGCGGACCTTCGACGTCTGGATGCACGAGCAGGACATCCGCGAGGCGCTGGGCCGACCGGGGGGCCTGGACACCCCCGCCGCGTCGCTCAGCGTGTCCCGGACCTTCGACGCGCTGCCCGTCGTCATCGCCCGGCGCGCGGGCATCGACCCCGGCAACGCGGTGGTGCTCGAGCTCACCGGCCCGGTCGTCGGGCGGGCCGGGGCCCGGGTCGAGGAGCAGGACGGCCGGGCCGTCGGCATCCCCCTGTTCGCCGGCGGGTCCGAGGAGCACCCCGACGTCGTCACCACCACCCTGACCTGCTCCACCGCGGTCGCGATGCGCCTCGTCGGCGGACGCCGCGACCCGGCCGACCTCCCGGTGACCGTCACCGGCGACGAGGACGTCGCCCGCCGTGTGCTCGCCGCGCTCACGCTGACCCCCTGAGGACCATGGCCACCTTCAGCACCTCCACCCGCTCCACCGCCACGGTCACGGCCGCACCGGGGGAGGTGTGGGCCGCGCTGACCGACCCCGGGACCGTCGCCCGGCTCACCCCGTTCCTCCGGTCGGTCCGTCAGCGGGGCGAGCACTGGGTCTGGGAGATGACCCGGGTGCCGGTGCTCGGGCGCTCCTTCTCCTTCACCTTCACCGAGCGGATGACGTTCGACGAGCCGCACCGCATCGAGTTCACCCACGACCCCGCGGCCGGGGACGGCGGCGAGGTGGCCGGGGTCGAGGGCTGGTACGCCCTGAGCCCGCGCGGGGAGCACACCCACCTCGAGACCTCGATGGCGATCACGGTCGACCTGCCGTTCCCCGGCGTCACCCGCCCCGGCGTGACGACGGCGATGAAGGGCGTGGTGGCCCTGATGGGCCAGCGGTTCTCGCACAACCTCCTCGAGCACCTCCACGCCCGCTCGGCCTGAGGCGCGCGCCCGGGATCGGCGAACCCCCGGTCGCCCCGGGTTGTCGAACCCTCGACAGCGGGAATTTCTCCCGGCCCGAGTTGTTTGTATGCTGCAACCAACCAAGATCGAAAGGAGCGCACCGTGCCGTTCAGCTCCGTGCCGTCGACCGCGACGGCCATGCTCGGCGACGAGCTCGTTCGGATGACGAAGCTGCTCCACGTCGCCAAGGCGCAGGCGCCACGGCAGCACGAACACGTCGACCCCATGGCGTACCCGCTGCTCTACAACCTCAAGCGTCGCCCGCTGCGCGTCTCGGCCCTCGCCGACGCCGTGCACGTCGACGTCTCGACGGTGAGCCGCCAGGTCAGCACCCTCGTCGACCTCGGCCTCGTCGAGCGGGGCCCCGACCCCGACGACGGCCGGGCCCAGGCGCTCTCGGTGACCCCCGACGGCGAGGCGCTGCTCCTCGCCATCCGCGAGGGACGCGAGCAGTGGCTCCGCGGGCTCCTCGCCGACTGGCCGGACGACGACGTCCAGGCCTTCGCCTCCTTCCTCTCGCGGTTCTCCTCCGACCTCGAGACCGCGCTCCACCCCCAGCCCCCCAGGACCGAACGATGACCGACCAGACCGCGCCACGCACGGCGAAGGACCTCCCCGGCGAGGGTCCGCTCACCCACCGACAGATCGTGACCATCCTCGTCGGGCTGATGATGGGCATGTTCCTCGCCGCCCTCGACCAGACGATCGTCGCGACCTCGATCCGGACGATCGCCGACGACCTGCACGGCCTCGACCAGCAGGCCTGGGCCACCACCGCCTACCTGATCACCGCCACCATCGTCACCCCGCTCTACGGCAAGCTCGGCGACATCTACGGCCGCAAGAAGCTCTTCATCTTCGCGATCTCGATCTTCATCGTCGGCTCCGCGCTGTCCAGCCTGGCCACGTCGATGTACATGCTCGCCGGCTTCCGTGCCGTGCAGGGCCTGGGCGCCGGCGGCCTGATGTCGCTCGCGCTCGCGATCATCGGCGACATCGTCCCGCCGCGGGAGCGCGCGAAGTACCAGGGCTACTTCCTCGCCGTCTTCGGGACCTCCAGCGTCGCCGGCCCGGTCATCGGTGGCTTCTTCGCCGGTGCCGACTCCATCGTCGGGATCACCGGGTGGCGCTGGGTCTTCCTCGTCAACGTGCCGATCGGCATCGCCGCGCTCGTCGTCGTCACCCGGACACTGCACCTGCACCACCGCCGCCTCGAGCACCGGATCGACTGGCTCGGCGCCTCCCTCCTCTCCCTCGCCCTGGTCCCGCTCCTCATCGTCCTCGAGCAGGGCCGCGACTGGGGCTGGGCGTCCGGCCGGGCCTGGGTCGCGTACGTCGTCTCGGCGCTCGCCGCGGTGGTGTTCTTCCTCCAGGAGCGCCGGATCGGCGACGAGGCGATCCTCCCGCTGCGGATGTTCCGCAACAAGACGGTCGGGGTGTCCTCGGCGGCCTCGGTCGTCATCGGCGTTGCCATGTTCGGCGGCCTCGCCGCCCTGCCGCTCTACCTGCAGATCGTCAAGGGCTCGACCCCGACCCAGGCCGGCCTGCAGCTGATCCCGATGGTCGCGGGCATCATGGCCGGGTCGATCAGCTCGGGCCAGATCATCGCCCGCACCGGCCGGTACCGGATCTTCCCGGTCGTGGGGTCGGGGCTGCTCGTCGCCGGGCTGTTCATCTTCCACTACGTCGGCTACGACACCCCGCTGTGGCAGACGATGCTCGTCATGGTCGTCTTCGGCCTCGGCCTCGGCTTCAACTTCCAGCCGCTCACCCTGGCCGTCCAGAACGCCGTCCCGCCGCAGCAGATCGGCGTCGCCACGTCGACGGCCACCTTCACCCGGCAGATGGGCGGCACCATCGGGACCGCGGTCTTCCTCTCCATCCTCTTCTCGGCCGTTCCCGGCAAGATCGCCTCGGCGTTCCAGGCCGTCGCGCCGACCGCGGACTTCCGGGCCGGGGTCGCCGCCGGGCTTCAGGCCCCCGCGGGGACGACCGACCACACGGTGGCCACCGCGATCCAGCAGGCGGCCTCGAGTGGCGGGGTCACCGCTGCCGGCTCCAGCGGGGTCCTCTCGGACTCCTCGTTCCTCAACACCCTGGACCCCCGCCTGGCCAAGCCGTTCCTCATCGGCTTCTCGGACTCGATGGACCTCGTGTTCCTCGTCGGGTCGGCCGTCATGGTCATCGGCTTCCTCATCATGCTGATGCTGCCTCAGGTGGAGCTGCGCTCCGGCTCGGCCTACAGCGAGCGCAACGCTGCAGCCGGTGGCGCACCCGCGGGGCCCGGCGGGCCCGGCGCCGGGTCGCAGCCGGCGGCGACGGCGGCGACGGCGGGGTCCGGGAACGGCCCGGCCGCCGCCGAGGTGCCTGCCTCGACCAACGGCTGACCCCCGCCACGACCCGGGTCAGGTGCGGGCGGAGGCCGCGCCGAGGAGCGCGGCGAGCCCGAGCGCGCTGCGCGGGTCGTAGGCGGTGCGCCACAGCCCCCCGTGGGCGGCGGCCCATGCCTCGTCCTGCCACGGGTGGTCATGGCGCGGCGGCCCGGCGACGAGGTCGTGGACGAGCAGGGCCGCCATCAGCGTGTTCGCCGTCCCCGGCTCGAAGACCTCGACCCCGAACCGGTGCGCCCCCGCGTAGGCGGCGGCGAGCGCGCGGTTCCTCAGCACCGAGCGGGTGCGGGTGGGAGGCGCCACGGTGAACGAGACGGTCGCGCCGGAGGCCCGCGCCGCCGTGGCTCGCCACCGCTGGATCCGCTTGGCGAGCAGGTAGTTGGGCCCCTGCTGGGTGACCACGGAGTCGTTGATGCCGGGGTCCTCGCCCGGGACGTAGTTGCGCCGCAGGAGGCGTCCGCCGGAGAGCGTGCGCAACGGCACCCGCAGCAACCGCGAGGTGCGCCGGTGGGCGTAGGAGTCGGTGGCCGCGTCGACCGCCTCGCGCGGCACGGCGAAGACGTCGGTGGGGGTGGCGAGGAAGGACAGCGCGGTGTCGGGGCGCAGGCCGCGCACCGCCTCGGAGAGGGCGTCGACCGCGGTCGACACCCGCACGTTGGTCGCCCCGTCGGCGTAGACGTAGTTGCCGAGGACGAGCGACCCCGGCACGGCGCCGACCCACGCGGTGGCGCCGGGCAGGTCGTGGAGGAGGTCGACGCCGGCCCGGTCGGCGACGGGGCCCGAACCGGCCCGGACCGGGACCACGAGCCGCCCGGCGAGCCCGGCGCTCTCGTCGAGCAACCGCGACCAGAGGTCGGGGCGGGGCAGGTCGACGGCGGCCACCGTGGCGCCCCACCGCAGGAGCGCGCGAAGCGGGCCCATCTCGGCCGCCGCTCCCAGGACGACCACCGTGCGGCCCTCCAGGCGCAGCCACTGCGGGTTCTCCAGGACGGCGGTGACGGCCTCGCGCAGGCTGGGCTCGACGACGCCGGCCTCGACCCACGCGTCGAGCCGGCGGCGCAGGTCGTCGCCGGCGAGCCGCTGGCCGTGGTAGGGCAGGGTGAGCGCCGTGTCGGGTTCGCCGCGACCGTCGACGACCTCGGTGTCGAGGAGGTCGTGGGGCCCCCCGGCGGCCCCGCCGACGGCAGCCGTGAGCGGCGCCTCCTCACCCGAGGCGGTGACCCAGCGCATCCGCCGGTGCACGGACGCCAGTCCCTCCTCGGCGATCGTCCGGGCGTCGGAGTAGCTCGGCAGCCCGGCCTCGACGAGCCGCCGGAAGTGCTCGACGTAGCCGGTGCGCCAGTTCGTCTCCCGCCGCGCCGCGGCCGAGCCCACCGGGTCCACCGGCGCGAGGGCGTCCGCCACCACCGCCCGCCCGGTGGCGGAGGTCGACCGACGACCGTCGACCTCGGGGAAGACGACGCCCCGCTCGCCGTGCGCCACGGCTCAGCCCCAGACGAGCGCGCGCGCGGGGTCGGACAGGACCGCCGCGACGTCGGCGAGGAACCGTGACCCGAGCTCGCCGTCGACGAGCCGGTGGTCGAAGGACAACGCGAGGGTGGTGACCCACCGCGGCTCGATCCGCTCGTCGGCCCCCTCCCCGACGACCCAGGGGCGGCGGGTGACCGAGCCGAAGGCCATGATCGCGGACTCGCCGGGGTTGAGGATGGGGGTGCCGCCGTCGACACCGAAGACCCCGACGTTGGTGATCGTCAGTGTCCCGCCGGCCATGTCGGCGGGCTGGGTGCGGCCCTCGCGGGCGGTGGCGGTGAGCTCGCCGATGGCTCGCGCCAGCTCCACCAGCGTCATCCGGTCGGCGTCCTTGACGTTGGGGACGACGAGGCCGCGCGGGGTCGCGGCGGCGATGCCGAGGTTGACGTAGTGCTTGAGGACGATCTCCTTCGCGTCCTCGTCCCAGGTCGCGTTGACCCCCGGGTGGCGCCGCACCGCGAGGCACATCGCCCTGGCGAGGACCGTCATCGGGGTGACCTTGACCTCGCGGAACTCCGGGTCGCGCCGCAGCCTCTCGACCAGCTCCATCGTCGCGGTGACGTCGACCTCGACCCACTCGGTGACGTGCGGCGCGGTGAAGGCCGAGGCGACCATCGCCTGGGCGGACATCCGCCGAACGCCCTTGACCGGGACCCGGGTCTCCCGGCCGGCGCCGGCCTCGCCGGTGCCACCGGCCGCCGGGCGGGCCGGCGCCGTCCCGGCGGCGCTCGACCCCGAGGCCGCCGCCTCGACGTCGGCGCGGGTGACGACGCCACCCTCCCCGGTCGGGGTGAGCGACCCGAGGTCGACGCCGAGGTCCTTGGCCAGCTTGCGGACCGGCGGCTTGGCCAGGGCACGCACCCGCTCCCCGGTCATCGAGCCGTCCGGCGCCGGGGCGGGGACGGCGTCCGGGGCCGCGAGGTCACCGGGCGCGCCGTCGCCGGGCGCGGCCGGGCGGCGGGGGCGCCGCTTCGCCTCGGTCTGCCGCACGCCGTACCCGACGAGCACCGCGGTCCGTCCCCCCATCGAGCCACCGGCAGCAGCCCCCCCGCCACCCGAGGCAGCGTCGGCACCCCCGGCGCCGTCGGCGCCTCCGGCACCCGGGGCTCCCTCGTCGGACCCGGCCGCCGGCGCCGGGGCGCCGCCGGCCGCGCCGTCCTCGACGGTGAGGATCGGGGTGCCGACCTCGACGGTGTCGCCCTCGGAGACGAGGAGCTGCCCGATGGTCCCGGGGAACGGGACGGGCAGCTCGACGAGCGACTTGGCCGTCTCGATCTCGACGACGACGTCGTTGACCTTGACGGTGTCGCCGGGCGCGACGTGCCACGTGACGATCTCGGCCTCGGTCAGCCCCTCACCGGGGTCCGGGAGCTTGAACTCACGAAGAGCCATCTGCGGCAGGCCTTTCAGTACGCGAGCGAGCGGTCGACGGCGTCGAGCACGCGGTCGAGGTCGGGGAGGAACTCCTCCTCGAGCCGGCTCGGTGGGTACGGCACGTTGTAGCCGCCGACCCGCAGCACCGGCGCCTCGAGCGAGTAGAACGCCTCCTCGGTGACCATCGCCGCGATCTCCGAGCCCATCCCGAGGAACGTCGACGCCTCGTGGACGACGACGGCCCGGCCGGTCTTGCGCACCGAGCCGAGGACGGCGCCCCGGTCGAGCGGGGAGAGCGAGCGGAGGTCGACGACCTCGAGCGAGCGGCCCTCCTCCTCGGCGGCCTGCGCGGCCTGGAGGCAGGTCTTGACCATCGGTCCGTAGGCGAGCAGCGTCAGGTCGCTGCCCTCGCGGAGCACCCGGGCGGTGCCGAGCGGGCCGTCCGGGCCCTCGCCGACCTCGCCCTTGTCCCAGTACCGACGCTTCGGCTCGTAGAAGAGCACCGGGTCGTCGGTCTCGATCGCCTGCTGGATCATCCAGTGCGCGTCGTGCGGGTTCGACACCGCGACGACCCGCAGGCCCGCGGTGTGCGCGAAGTACGCCTCGTTGGACTCGCTGTGGTGCTCGACCGCCCCGATGCCCCCGCCGAACGGGATCCGGATGACGATCGGCACCGTCACGGTGCCGAGCGAGCGGGCGTGCAGCTTGGCCACCTGGCTGACGATGTGGTCGAAGGCCGGGTAGACGAACCCGTCGAACTGGATCTCGACGACCGGCCGGTACCCGCGCAGCGCCATCCCGATCGCGGTGCCGACGATGCCGGCCTCCGCCAGCGGGGTGTCGATGACCCGCTCCTCGCCGAAGTCCTTCTGCAGCCCCTCGGTGACCCGGAACACCCCGCCGAGCTTGCCGATGTCCTCGCCCATGAGGACGACCCGGGAGTCCTTCTCCATCGCCGCCCGCAGGCCGCTGGTGATGCCCTTGGCCAGGGTCGTGGTCTGGCTCATCGGCCCGCCCCCTCGAACGAGGCGTGGTAGTCCTCGAACCACGCGCGCTCACGCTCCATCACCGGGTGCGCCTCGGCGTAGACGTGCTCCCACATCGCGGTGCCGTCGGGGTCGGGCATCGCCAGGCAGCGCTCGCGGACGCTCGCGCCCAGCTCGTCGGCCTCGGCGTCGACGGCCGCGAGGAACTCGCCGTCGGCCCGGCCGGTCGTGGTGAGCCAGCGCTTGAAGCGCTGGATCGGGTCGCGGTGCTTCCACACCTCGACCTCGGCCGAGACCCGGTACTTCGTCGGGTCGTCGGAGGTCGTGTGGGCGCCCATCCGGTAGGTGAAGGCCTCGACGAAGGTGGGCCCCTGGCCGGACCGGGCGGCGTCGAGGGCCTGCTTGGTCACCGCGTAGACGGCGAGGACGTCGTTGCCGTCGACCCGGATCCCGGGGAAGCCGAACCCACGGGCACGGTGGTAGAGGGGGACGCGGGTCTGCTTCTCGTTCGGCTCGGAGATCGCCCACTGGTTGTTCTGGCAGAAGAAGACGACCGGGCTGTTGTTGACGCCGGCGAAGACGAGGGACTCCGAGACGTCGCCCTGCGAGGTGGCCCCGTCCCCGAAGTAGGCGATGACGGCGGTGTCCCGCTCGTCGTCGCCGGTGCCGACGTCGCCGTCGCGCTGGACACCCATCGCGTAGCCGGTGGCGTGCAGGGTCTGGGCGCCGATGATGATCGTGTAGAGGTGGAAGTTCTTCTCGTTGGGGTCCCAGCCCCCGTGGTTGACCCCGCGGAACATGCCGAGCAGGTTCACCGGGTCGACGCCACGGCACCACGCGACGCCGTGCTCGCGGTAGGTCGGGAAGGCGTAGTCCTGGCGCCGCAGGGCACGGCCGGAGCCCACCTGCGCGGCCTCCTGGCCGAGCAGGCTGGCCCACAGGCCGAGCTCGCCCTGGCGCTGCAGCGCCGTCGCCTCGGTGTCGAAGCGCCGGATGAGGAGGAGGTCACGGTAGAAACCGCGCAGCTCCTCGTCCGTCAGGGCGTCGACGACGGGGTCCAGCTCGGGGTTCGGCACGCGCTCCCCCTCGGGGCTGAGCAGCTGGACCATCTCCGGTCCGCCCTCGGCGAGCGGGCGGTCCGGGGCCTGCGCACGGCTGACGTGGTGGTCCACGCCGAACGCGGTCTCCAGGGGGGCGGCGACCTCGTTGTCGCTCACGGGGCACTCCTTCTCCCGGGCGTCCGTGGTGACGGGCGCCGCGTCGGTGCCGGCCTCGCGCGGGCGGTGGTGTCCCGGTCCGGCCGGCAGGGGTCGAGGTGGCCACGCGCTGGGTGCGGCGGCGGCCACTGCCGGTGTCGGTTACACCGTACCGGCCCGGACCGGACCCCCGGAACGGTCCGGCCCGGGAGGGCACCGCGCCGACTGCCCGGCGAAACCCCGGGACCGTCCACAGCCCGCGGCCCTACCCTTCTCGTGGAAGCACCCCGGCGAGCCACGGGTGGAGGCAGGATGGCGCTCGACGCACCACCGCACCGCGACGCGCGGGACCGGCAGCCCGCCGCGGTCCGCGCGGCGGTCGAGGCGGGCCAGCTGCTGCGCCGGCTCGAGCCGCCGCTCGGCCGGCCGGCCCGGGTCACCGAGCTGCGCTTCTCCGGGGCCGGGCTGGTCACCGGCCTGTTCTTCCTCACCATCTCCCTCCTGCCCTCGCTGCTCCCCCGTGACGCCGTGGTCCAGGGGATCATCTCCGGGGTCAGCCTCGCGCTCGGCTACGGGCTCGGCGCCTCGGCCTCCACCCTGTACCGCTACCTGCGCATCCCGCGGGTGCCCCCGACCGCCCGGGCCGTCGCCCTCACCCTGTCCGTCGGGGCCGTCCTGACCCTCGCCGTCCTGGCGGTGTGGAAGCAGGTCGGCTGGCAGAACGAGATCCGCCGGTTGTACGGCATGGAGCCGATCGGGCCGAGCGGCTGGCCCCTCATCCTCGCCGTCACCCTGCTGGTCGCCGCCCTGCTCCTCGTGCTCGCCCGCGGCGTGCGGGCCGCCTTCGGCCGGCTGCGCCGCGTCCTGGCCCGGCGGCTCTCCCGCGAGCTGTCCAGCCTGCTCGGCGGGGTCGTCGTCGTGGTCGTCGCGTGGGCCCTGTTCACCGGCGTCCTCGTCAACGGGTTCTTCGCCGCCGCCAACGCGCTCTCCGCCCCGCCGGACAGCGCGATCCGCCCGGGCAGCTCGGCTCCGACCTCCCCGCTGCGCTCAGGGGGGCCCGGCTCCCTCGTCGACTGGCGCCAGCTCGGGATGGAGGGCCGCCGCTTCGTCTCGGGTGGCCCGACCGTCGACGAGATCAACGCCGTCAGCGGGGGCGGAGCCAAGCTGCCGGTCCGCGTCTACGTCGGGCTCAAGAGCGCCGACACGGTCCAGGAGCGCGCTCGGCTCGTCGTCGAGGAGCTGAAGCGCACCGGGGCCTTCGACCGCAAGGTGCTCGTCGTCGCGACGACCACCGGGACCGGCTACCTGGACCGCAACGGCACCGACCCGCTGGAGTTCATGTGGAACGGCGACACCGCGATCGCCGGGGTCCAGTACTCCTACCTGCCGAGCTGGATCTCCCTCCTCGCCGACCAGGAGGCGGTGAAGGAGACCTCGCAGGCGGTCTTCCAGGCGGTGCAGGGGTACTGGTCGACGCTGCCGCCCACGAGCCGACCGCGGCTCTACCTCTACGGCCTCTCGCTCGGCTCGTACGGCGTCGAGAGCATCCTCGGCTCGATCAACATGATCAACGAGCCGATCGACGGAGCGCTCCTCGTCGGACCCCCCTTCGTCAACCCCGTGCACGCCCAGCTCGTCGCGAACCGGGACCCGGGCAGCCCCGCCTGGCTGCCCATCTACGGTCGTGGCCGCACCGTCCGGTTCACCGCGGAGCAGAACGGCTTGAACCGGAGTCCCAGCACCTGGGGTCCGACCCGCATCGTCTACCTCCAGCACGCCTCGGACCCCGTGGTCTTCTTCGACCAGGACCTCGCCTTCAGCCCCCCGGAGTGGCTGCGCGACGGCCAGCGCGGGCCGGACGTCTCACCGCAGATGGGCTGGTTCCCGATCGTCACGATGGTCCAGGTGCTGCTCGACCTGCCCGGAGCCGGCAACGTCCCCATGGGGTACGGCCACCTCTACTCGGCGACGGCGAACATGACGGCCTGGGCCGCGATCACCCAGCCCCCGGGCTGGTCCGACGCGCGCGCCCGGTCGCTCTCGGCCGTGCTCGAGAAGCGCCCGCACCCCTACAGCACCACGCACCCGCTGGACAGCGGCGACGGCTGAGGCACCACCTAGGCGAACGGCTCCTCGCCCGGCGCGAGCACTCGCAGCCAGCGGCCCTCGTACGGTTCGAGCACCGCCTGCACCCGGCCCCCGTCGCCGACCCGGATCTCCGCCCCGGTGCCGAGGACGTCGTGCAGGACCCGCCCGTCGGCGTCGTCCAGGCGCAGCGACACGGTCGCCGCCTCGCCGGCGAGGTTGTGCAGCGCGAGCATCCGCCAGCCGTCGCAGTGCGAGACGTGGGCGAGCACGGACGGGGTGCCGTGCTCGAGCACCTCGACGGTGGACCAGCCGAGCTCGGGCATCTGCCGGTAGCGGTGGACCAGGGTGCGCATGAAGGTCCACAGCGAGTCGGGGTCGCGGCGCTGGTCGGCGACGTTGACCTGTTCGGGACCGAACTCGCCACGGGTCATCGGCCGGGGCAGCCGCCGGCGGGGGGCCCCGGAGAACCCACCGTTCGGGCCGGCGGTCCACTGCATCGGCGTGCGCACCGCGAGCCGGCCCTCGACGTCGAGGTTCTCGCCCATCCCGATCTCCTCCCCGTAGAAGAGGACCGGCGTGCCGGGCAGCGAGAACATCAAGGAGTACACCGACCGGATCCGTCGCTGGTCCCCGCCGAGCATCGGTGGCAGCCGGCGGCGCAGCCCGCGCCCGTAGAGCTGCATCCCGGGGTCCGGCCCGAAGGCGGCGAAGACCTCCTTCCGCTGCGACGGGGTCAGCTTGTCGAGGGTGAGCTCGTCGTGGTTGCGCACGAAGTTGGCCCACTGGCTCGTCACGTCGAGGGCGGGGCGTTCCCGCAGCGCGGCGGCGAGCGGCCCGGCGTCGCCTCGGGCCAGCGAGAGGTAGAGCGCCTCCATCCCGTTGAAGTCGAACTGGAGGTTGAGCCCGTCGCCGTCCTGGCCCCCGAAGAACGCCTGCTGCTCGGCGTAGGGGAGGTTCACCTCGCCGAGGAGCACGGCGTCGCCGAGCCGCCTGCCGACGAAGCCACGGACGTCGACGAGGTAGCGCATCGGGTGGAAGGAGCCCTCGTGGGAGCCGGGGTAGTCGTCGCGCTCGAAGAGGAACGGGACGGCGTCGACCCGGAATCCGCTGACCCCGAGCTGGAGCCAGAAGCCGAGCGTCCGGGCGATCTCCTCGCGCACCCGGGGGTTGGCGACGTCGAGGTCGGGCTGGGTCCGGTAGAAGTGGTGCAGGTACCACTGGCCGGTGCGGTCGTCGAGCTCCCAGATGCTGTCCTCGGCGTCGGGGAAGACCACCTCGTCCTTGCCCGACGGTGGCTTCCGCGCGCTCCACACGTAGTAGCCCCGGTAGGGGTCCTCGGTGCTGCGCCGTGCGCTGCGGAACCAGGGGTGGCGGTCGGAGGTGTGGTTCATCACGAAGTCGACGATGACCCGGATGCCGCAGGCCCGGGCCGTGCGCACCATCTCGACGAAGGCCCCGAGGTCCCCGAGCCGGGGGTCCACGCCGAGGAAGTCGGTGATGTCGTAGCCGTCGTCCCGTCCCGCGGTCGGGTAGAGCGGCATCAGCCAGAGGACGGTGACCCCGAGGTCGGCGAGGTACTCCAGCCGGCTGGTCAGGCCGCGCAGGTCGCCCTGGCCGTCGTCGTCGCTGTCCTGGAAGGTCTGGACGTCGGCGCAGTAGACGACCGCCGACTTCCACCAGACGTCGCCGACGTCGCTGCTCCGCACGGGTCCTCCTCGGGTGGGTGGGCCCCCACGCTACGGACCCGGAGGCTCCGGCGGGGCCTGCGCGACGCGGCGGCCGGGCCACCCGGGCGTCGGCTCGCTCAGGCCGGCCGGGCGGCGCGCCGGGACCCGGCGCCGGCGGCGACGAGCTCGCGCCACTCGCGGGCGAAGCGGCTGTCCGGGGCCGCGGCGGCGACGGCGCGGGCGTCCTCGACCTCGTCGACGTCGCGCAGCAGCGGGCCCCCGAGCGGGTCCGCCCCGGCGTACCGGAGCGCGGCGGCGGTGAGCCGGCCGGTGTCCGGGCGGCTCATCGGGACGCCGGCGAGCACTCTCGCCTGGCGGGGGTGGGTCGTCACGAGCACCCACCAGCCGCCGTCGAGCGCGGGGCCGAGCACCGGCCGGTCGTGCCGGTCGGCGAGGTCGGCGACCCGGCGCAGGAGCGCGGGCCAGAGCTGGGGGGTGTCCATACCGACCTGGAGGACGGGTCCGCCGACCAACCGGTGGGCCCGGCGGTGGCCGTCGACGAGGCGCTCGGCGAAGCCGTTCCCGCGCTGGCGCACGACGACCCACTCCCGCGCCGCTGACCGCAGCTCCTCGGCCCGGACGGCGTCGTGCAGGTCGCCGTCGAGGGCCAGCACCCGCCGCCCGGGCGGGTAGGCGCCGGCCGCGGCGTCGAGGGTGTCCAGCAGGGCGGCGGCCGCCAGCCGGGCGGCCGGGGCGTCGCCGACGACGGCGGCCAGCCGCGTCTTCGCCAGCCCGGCGACGGGGGCCTTGGCCATGACGAGGACGCTGCCGCCGCGCGCCGCGGGCGGTGCGCCGTGACGCTCCCGGCGCATCGGGCCGCGCTCCACCGTGGTCATGCCCTCGACGCTAGGTGGACCTCGCGGGTGCCGGCAGGTGGCCGGGCCTTACGTCCTCGTGACGTCCGGGCGCCGCACGCACCGCTCGGGTAGCCTCACGGGCGACCGGCACGGTGGCAGGGCCCGCGCCCCGGCCACGACCACGACCACGACCACGACCACGGAAGGCCCGCGCGTGGCACCCCGAGACCCCCAGCCGGTACGCCCGGCCCGCTCCCACCGGGCGCTCCCCCTCGCGGCCCTGGCAGCCGCGCTGGCGCTCGGTGCGTGCGGCACCCGGGTCGCGGCGATGCCTCCCGCGCCGACCTCGCCGGCACCGGCCACCCCGACCGCGGCGGCGTCGCCGCGCCCCTCGGTGACCGCGACCCCGTCCCCGACCCGCACGCCGAGCCCGTCACCGACGACCTACCGGGTCCGCAGCGGCGACACCCTCGCCCTCGTGGCCGCGCGGTTCGGCATGTCCTGGGAGCACCTGGCCGGGATCAACGGCATCACGGACCCGGCCCTCGTCCGTGTCGGGCAGGTGCTCAGGCTCACCGGCCCGGTCCTGGTCCCCACCTCGACCGGCAGGCCGACCCGGACCGCGACGCCGACCCGGGCCCCTCGTCCCAGCCCCCCGCCGACGGCCACCGCGGCCCCGACATCCCCCTACGCTCCCGGGACGAGCGTGTCCTTCCGGACCTCGACCCAGGTGATGGTCGCCGACCGCACGAGCGGCACCCAGGGCACCTGGGCGCGCTACCAGTGGGACGGCTCGCGCTGGGTGCGGGTGGGGGCGTCCTCGTCGGCGGCGTTCGGCATCAACGGCACGGTTCCCGCCACCCAGACCCACGCCGGTGGGTACCAGACGCCGATCGGCACGTGGCCGATCGTCTTCGCCTTCGGCCAGGGCAACCCGGGCACGAGGATGCCGTACCGCACGGCGACCGCCTGCTCGTGGTGGATCGAGGCCCCCGACCAGCCGGACTACAACCGGTGGCGCGAGGACTGCTCGCTCCCGCAGCCGGTCGCCGACGACTCCGAGCACCTCATGAGCTACATCACCAACACGACGGGGCAGTACCGGCAGGCGGCGGTCTTCGGCTACAACTACGCCGACCCGAAGCGGACCGGCGGCGGGTCGGGCGCCGGCTTCTTCCTCCACTACACCCCGGCGGGGGGCCACACCCTCGGCTGCGTCGGACTCTCCAACCGCGGCGAGCTCACCGACACGATCCGCTGGATGGACCCGGCGCGGAACCCGCTGCTCGTCATCAAGGGCTGAGCCGGAGGTCGTCCCGCTCAGGAGTACCGGGCGAGGACCCGGGCGAAGTCGCGCCCGGCTCGCAGCGTGCCCCGCACCGACCCCGACACCTTCGAGCGGGTCCCCGCGGCCCGCGGCCGGTAGGCGATGTCGCGCTCGGTGAGCACCCAGCCGGCCCGCCGGGCGCGCACGAGGAGCTCGACCGGGTACCCGAAGCGGCGGTCCTCGACCCCGAGGGCGAGCAGGTCGGCCCGGCGGCACACCCGCGCCGGGGCGATGTCGCGGACCGGGAGCCCGGTGCGACGGCGCAGCCACGCGAGGACCACGGCGTTGCCGAGGCGGGCGTGCCACGGCCAGGCTCCCCGGGTGGCCGGCCGGCGGCGCCCACAGGCCATGGCGGCCCGCCCGGCCCGGACGTCGTCGAGGAGCGGCAGCAGGTCGCGGGGGTCCATCGAGCCGTCGCCGTCGAGCACCGCGAGGTACTCCGCGGTGGCCGCCTCGACGCCGGCCTGGACCGCGGCGCCGTAGCCGGCCCTGGGCTCGTGGACGACGGTGACGCCGAGCGAGCGGGCGACGTCGGCGGTCCCGTCCGTCGAGCCGTTGTCGACGACGAGGACGCGGAACCCGTCCGGCACGGCGGCGACCACGGCGGGCAGGGCGGCCGCCTCGTCGCGGCACGGCAGCACGAGGTCGCAGATCGGGTCCACGCGGGAACCCTAGGCGGCCGGGTGCCGGGGATGCCGGGCACGGCATCCTTGGGGGATGGCCACGGCACCCGGGACGCCGGCGCACGCCCCGCGGGCCCGGGACGTGGACGGCCGGGGACGGCGCGCGGCGTGGGGGCTGGTGGCCGGTCTGGGCCTCGTCGCCGTCGCGGCCGTCGTGCCGGCCCTCACCGGCGTCGACGTCGCGGCCGGGTCCGCCGCACCGTTGCTCGGCGACTGGATGCTGCGGTACGGCCCGAGCAGCCTCGTCGCGGCGACGCTCGTCGTCGCGGCGGGGGTGCCGGCGCTCCGGGCGCGGGCCGGCCGGCTGCGCTGGGGTGGGGCGCTGGCGCTCTCCTGGGTTTTCGCCGTGACCTGGATGGTCGCGCTCGCCCTCGTCGACGGCGTGCCGGGGCTGGGCCGCGTCCTCGACAGCGGGACCGAGTACCTCCAGAGCGCCCGGCAGGTGGACGACGTCGGGACGTTCCTGCGGACCTACGTCGAGCGAGTCCCGTTCGACCGGCCCGACCACCTTGCCGTGCACCTGGCCGGCCACCCGCCGGGGGCGGTGCTCGGGTTCGTCGCGCTGGTCCGGCTCGGGCTCGGGTCCTGGCTGGCGAGCGGGCTCGTCGTCGTCGCGGTCGGCGCGAGCGTGCCGGCCGCGGTCGCGGTCACCCTCGACCGGCTCGGGGCCCGTCCGGCCGCGCGGGCCGCGCTCCCCTTCCTCGTGCTCGGTCCGTCGGCGGTGCTCATGGCCGTCTCCGCCGACGCCCTGTTCGCGGCGACCGCGGCCTGGGGCGCGGCCGCGCTGGCGGGCGCGCTCCGGGCTGGCGGGGGGCTGCAGCGCTGGGCGCTCGCGGTCCTCGCCGGGCTGCTCCTCGGCTGGTGCCTCATGGAGTCCTACGGGCTCGTCCTGCTCGCCCTCCTCGCGCTCGCCGTGCTCGTCGTGGGCCCCGGGCCGGCACGGCGGCGCGTGGCGGTGGGCACGGCGGCTGCCGGGGTCGCGCTCGCGGTGGTGCTGGCGTTCGCGGCCCTGGGCTTCGCGTGGTGGGAGGCGTACCCGGTGCTGCGGGAGCGCTACTGGGTCGGCATCGCGAGCCACCGCCCGGCCTGGTACTGGGTCGTCGGCAACCTCGCGGCGCTCCTCGTGTGCGCCGGGCCGGGGCTCGCCGCCGGGCTGGGAGCCGGCCTTCCCCGGCTGGTCGCCGCGGCGGCGACCAGCCGGGGAAGGCTGGTGGACCCGGTGGGCTCGCTCGTCCTCGCCGGGGTCGCGATGGTCGCCGTCGCCGACCTCTCCCTGATGAGCAAGGCCGAGGTGGAACGGATCTGGCTGCCGTTCGTGCCGTGGCTGCTGCTCTCGCTCCCCTGGCTGCCGGTCCGGTGGCACCGGTGGGCCCTCGTCGGGCAGGGAGTGGCCGCGCTGCTCCTGCAGCACCTCGTCCGCACCGTCTGGTGAGGACCCCGGTCAGGACCCGGCGCCGCGCGCCGCGCAGAACCGGGCCAGGTCGACGGCGGCCGGCGCGGGGTCCTCGCGCGGCCAGGCGAGGACGAGGGGGGAGCGCGCCTCCTCGTCGGCCACCGGCACGAAGGCGAGCCCGGGGCGCCGGTAGCCCTCGGCCAGGCTCCGCGGCACGAGGTTCAGCCCGCGCCCCAGGGCGACCGAGGCCAGCCACTCCTCGACCGTCGCGGCCTGCGACACCACCCGCCCGGAGCCACCGCGCCGGGAGCGCAGGTACCAGAAGTCGGCGAACTCGGGGTCGGTGACGTCCGCGGACTCCAACCACGGCTCGGCCAGCAGCTCCTCGAGGCCGACGGAGGCCCGGGCCGCCAGCGGGTGGCCCTCGGAGAGGACGACGAGCAGCCGTTCGCGGGCCAGCTCGAGCAGGTGAAGCCGCTCCGCGCCCCGGAACGGCGGGCGGACGAAGGCGGCGTCGGAGTCGCCGGTCAGCAGCCCCGCCGCCGGGTCGTCCCACTCGTACTGGCGCAGCCGGACCGTCACGGTCGGGGCGGCGCGACCGTACTCGGTGAGCAGCCCCCGGGTGCGGGTGGTGAGCGAGAAGGCGATGAAGCCGAGCCGCAGCACGCTCACCCGGCCCTGGGCGTGGCGACGGGCGGCGTCCGAGACCTCGTCGGCCGCCGCCAGGACGCGCCGGGCCAGCGGCAGCAGCTCCGCTCCCGCTGCGGTGAGCGCCACCCCGGCACTCGACCGGTCCAGCAGCCGGACACCGAGGTCGCGCTCGAGCACCCGCACCTGCTGGCTCAGCGACGGCGTCGCGAGGTGCAGCTGCTCGGCCGCCCGGCCGAAGTGCAGCGTCTCGGCGACGGTGACGAAGTAGCGCAGCTGGCGCAGCTCCATGACCTGCGATGTTAGGCGCTGCCTCCCGGCCGTGAGCGGATTTCTCGTGGACCCGGCCGCGGCGCCCCGGCGAGCCTGTCCTCGGACGGCCCACCCGGGGCCGCGGACCCAGGAGGACGACATGACCACCACCCCCACCCGGCCCGGCCACCCGCGGCCGGCCGCGGCCGACCACGGGCTCGACGAGCTCCGCCGCTCGCTCACCGGGCCGGTGCTCGTTCCCGGCGACCCCGGCTACGACGAGGAGGTCGCCACGTTCAACCTCGCCGTGCGGCACCGGCCCGAGGTGGTCGTGGCCGCCCTCGGTCCGCGGGACGTCGTCGCGGCCGTGAGCTGGGCCGCCCGGCGCGGCCTCCCGCTCGCCGTGCACGCCACCGGCCACGGCGCGATCCGCCCGGTCGAGGGGGCGGCGGTCCTCGTCACGACCGGAGGGATGTCCTCGGTGTCCGTCGACGCCGAGCGCCGGCTCGCCCGGGTGACCGGCGGCGCCCGGTGGGCCGAGGTCCTCGCCGCGGCCGAACCGCACGGGCTCACGGCGGTCACCGGCTCCTCGACCGGGGTGGGCGTCATCGGCTTCTGCCTCGGCGGCGGCCTCGGACCGCT
Source organism: uncultured Actinomycetota bacterium (assembly GCA_963772645.1). Taxonomy (GTDB): domain Bacteria; phylum Actinomycetota; class Actinomycetes; order Actinomycetales; family Dermatophilaceae; genus DASSQJ01. The sequence goes on along the minus strand of CAVYYD010000012.1, from coordinate 60,921 downwards.
GAGCCGCCGGTACGGCTTCGGGGCCGACCGGGTGCGCTCCCTCGAGCTGGTCACCGCAGACGGGCGCCTGCGCCGGGTCGACGCGAGCACCGAGGCGGACCTCTTCTGGGCGGTCCGGGGCGGCAAGGGCAACTTCGGGGTCGTCACCGCGCTCGAGGTGGAGCTCGTCCCGGTCCCGACCCTGCACGCCGGCGCCCTGGTCTTCGCCGGGGAGAGCGCGGCGTCGGTGCTCCACTCCTTCCGGACCTGGTCGGCGACGCTGCCGGAGACCGCGAGCACCTCGGTCGCCCTCGTCAACCTTCCGCCGCTGCCGACCGTCCCCGAACCACTGCGCGGCCAGTACGTCGTCATGCTGCGCTTCGCCCTCGACGGCACCGACGAGGAGGCGGCCGGGCTGCTGGCGCCGATGCGCGAGGCGGGCACGGTCCTCGTCGACGGCGTGTCCCGCATCCCGTCCTCGATGGTCGACGTCATCCACCAGGACCCGACCGACCCGATGCCGACGTGGGAGAAGGGGTCGCTGGTGCGCGAGCTCCCCGCGCCGGCGGTCGAGGCGATCCTCGAGGCGGCCGGGCCGGGCCGCAGCCCGGAGCTCGTCATGGTCGAGCTGCGACTCATGGGCGGCGCCGTGGCCCGCCCCGCGGCGCCGCCGAACGCCGTTCCCGGCCGCGAGGGGGCCTACAGCCTCTTCACCCTCGGGGTCCTGGCCCCACCGGTCGGCCCGGCCGTCGTGGCGGCCGGGGAGCGCGTCCACGCGGCGACGGCTCCGTGGTCGACCGGGACGGCGCTCGCGACGCTCGTCGGCGACGCCACCCCGGCCGAGCTGGCCGCACTGTGGCAGCCCGAGGACCACGCCCGGCTGCTGCGGGTCAAGCACGCCGTCGACCCCGACAACCTGTTCCGGTTCGGCCACGCCCTGGTCGGCTGACGGGGGCACCGCCGGGACGGACCCGGTCAGGCCCGGTCAGGCCGGGTCAGGCTCGGAGGGGGGCGGTCGCGAACGCAGCCAGCCCCCCGTCCGGGGCGACCTCGGCGACGAAACCGAGCTCGTCGCGGGCCCGGCGCGGTGAGGCGACGACGTGCCGGACGTCCCCGAGCCGGTAGCGACCGGTGACCCGCGGCGGGAGTGCCGACCCGGCCCCGGACGCGACGAACCGGGCCACCTCACCGATCGAGACCGGGGTGCCGGAGCAGACGTTGTACGCCTCGTGGCGGCCGGCGTCGTACCCGCCGACGGCCCGCGCCGCGGCGAGGTTGGCCCGGGCGACGTCCTCGACGTGCACGAAGTCGCGCATCTGCCGGCCGTCCTCGAAGACGGTCGGCGGCTCGCCCCGCTCCAGCGAGGAACGGAACATCGCCGCGACCCCCGAGTACGGGGTGTCCCGCGGCATCCCGGGGCCGTAGACGTTGTGGTAGCGCAGCGAGACCGCCGCGCCGGGCGCCTGCCGGACCCACGCGGTGGCGTAGTGCTCCTGGGCGACCTTGCTCGCGGCATAGCTCGACCTCGGGTCCAGCGGCGCCGACTCCTCGACGAGCGCCCAGTCGAGCGGCCTGCCGCAGCCCGGGCACGGGGTGTCGAACTCCCCGCGGCCGAGGGCCGCGGCGCTGCGCGGCCCCGGCGCCACCGTGCCGTGCTCCGGGCAGGTGTAGCGCCCCTCCCCGTAGACCACCATCGAGGATGCCTGGACCAGGCGGGTCACCCCGCCGGCGTGCATCCCGGCCAGCAGCGCCGCGGTGCCCAGGTCGTTGTGGCCGGCGTAGAGCGGCAGGTCGGCCGCGCTCGTCCCGGCCCCGACCATCGCCGCGAGGTGGAGGACGACGTCGACTCCCTGGAGCAGGTCCGTCCAGCGGCCGGCCGACCGGACGTCGAGCACGTGCACCCCCGGCGGCGGCCGGTCCCGGGTGGCCGCTGCGTGCGCCTCGGGGAGGAGCAGGTCGACGGCGACGACCTCGTGGCCCTCCGCGACGAGCAGCGTCCAGGTCGCCGTGCCGATGAAACCGGCCGCGCCGGTGAGGAGGATGCGCACCGGTCAGCCGCCGGAGCGCTCCGTCCGGCGGAAGCGGCCCGCGACCTCGACGAGCCGGTCGTTGGCCGCGCGCTCGGCCACCGTCGCCCGCACCCCGTCGGTGCCGTACGGCCGCACGGTGAGGCCCGACTCCTCGCACGCCGCGGCGAACGCCGGGGTGTCCTCACCGAGCGGGAACCAGACGAAGTTGGCCTGCTGGTCGGGCAGCTCCCAGCCCTGGTCGCGCAGCGCGGCGACGACGCGTTCGCGCTCGGCCACGAGCTCCTTGACCCGCACCTCGAGCTCGTCGGCGGCTTCCAGCGAGGCCACCGCCGCCACCTGGGCGAGGGAGTTGACCCCGAACGGCAGGGCGGACCTGCGCAGCGCATCCGCCACCGGCTCGTGCGCGACCGCGTAGCCCACCCGCAGCCCGGCCAGGCCGTAGGCCTTGGAGAAGGTGCGGAGCACGACGACGTTGGGCCGGGCCCGGTGCACGGCCATGGCGTCGGGCGCGTCGGCGGCGGTGACGAACTCGAGGTAGGCCTCGTCGAGGACGACGAGCACGTGCTCGGGGACCCGGTCGAGGAACGCCTCGAGCTCGGCGGCACCCACGCTGGTCCCGGTCGGGTTGTTCGGGGTGCAGACGAGCACCAGGCGGGTTCGGTCGGTCACCGCGGCCGCCATCGCGTCGAGGTCGTGGCGTGCGCCGGGGGCCAGTGGCACCATCACCGGCCTCGCGCCGGCGAGCGTGGTGAGGATGGGGTAGGCCTCGAAGGAGCGCCAGGCGAAGACGACCTCGTCACCGTCGTCGCAGGTCGCCCGGACCAGCTGGTCGAGCACCCCGACCGACCCGGGCCCGGTGGAGATCCGGGCTGCCGGCACCTCGAGCCGCGCGGCGAGGACCTCGGTGAGCGCCGTGACCGCCATGTCGGGGTAGCGGTTCATCGCGCCGGCGGCGTCCCGGACGGCGTCCAGGACGCTGGGCAGCGGCGGGTACGGGTTCTCGTTGCTGCTCACCTTGTACGCGGTGAGGCCGGGGCGGGCAGCGGCGGGGCGTCCGGGCGCGTACGCGGGCAGGGCGGCCAGGGCCGAGCGCAGCCGCACCGGGGTCGCCGTGACGCCGCCCTCGTCGTCGGGGTCGGTCATGGCGACCACTCTAGGGCGCCGGGGGCGAGCGGAGGCCGTCCACGCGGGCGGGCGGCGGTGCTTGGGCGTGGGCCGGCGCTCTGCCACAATCAGGCCCGTGATGAGCCTCATCCTCCGGGTCGTCGTCAACGGCATCGCCCTGTGGGTCGCGGCCTGGCTGGTCCAGGGCGTGCACCTCGGCGAGGGCGGGTCCACGAGCAAGAACGTCGTGACCATCCTCCTGGTCGCCCTGATCTTCGGCCTCGTCAACGCCGTCGTGAAGCCGATCGCCAAGCTGCTCTCGCTGCCGTTCATCATCCTGACGCTCGGGCTCTTCCTCCTGGTCCTCAACGCGCTGCTGCTCGAGCTCGTCGCCTGGATCAGCGGCGTGTTCGGCCTGGCCTTCAGGATCGACCACTTCTTCTGGGACGCGATCCTGGCGGCGCTCGTCATCTCGGTGGTCTCCTGGGCGTTGAGCCTCGTGCTGCCCGACGACCGGGACTGAACCGCCGCGGCCGGCGGCCGGCGGCCGCGCGGCGCGGCCGCGCCCGGCGACCGGCCAGTAGGGTCGGTGCCCATGCGCGTCCTCGTCTCCGGCGGTGCCGGCTACATCGGCTCCCACACGGTCATCCAGCTCGTCGGCGCCGGACACGACGTCGTCGTCGTCGACTCGTTCGCCAACGCCAAGCCCACGGTCGTCGGCCGGATCGAGGCGATCACCGGCCGGCCCCTCGACGTGCGGGCCTTCGACCTCACCGACAGCGACGCCACCGAGCGCCTCTTCGCCGAGGAGCCGTTCGACGCCGTCATCCACTTCGCCGGGCTCAAGGCCGTCGGGGAGAGTGTCGCCAGGCCGCTGGAGTACTACGAGAACAACCTCGGCTCGACATTCGCGCTGGTGCGGGCGATGCGGGGGCACGGCGTGCGCAAGCTCGTCTTCTCCTCGTCCGCCACCGTCTACGGGACGAACCAGGAGGCGGCCACCGAGGACCGGCCGACGTCGGCGACCAACCCCTACGGCTGGACCAAGGTGATGCAGGAGCAGGTTCTCCGCGACGTCGCCGCCGCGGACCCCTCGTGGCGCATCGCCCTGCTGCGCTACTTCAACCCGGTCGGCGCGCACGCCTCGGGGACCATCGGGGAGGACCCCCAGGGCACCCCGAACAACCTCATGCCCTTCATCGCCCAGGTCGCCGTGGGACGGCGCGAGAAGCTGCTCGTCTTCGGCGACGACTACCCCACCCCCGACGGCACCGGTGTGCGCGACTACATCCACGTCGAGGACCTCGCGGCCGGGCACATCGCCGCCCTGACCCGCCTCGGCAGCACCGACGACCCGGTCTCGACGTGGAACCTCGGCACCGGGCACGGGACGAGCGTCCTCGAGCTGCTCCACGCCTTCGAGCGGGCGGTCGGCCACGAGCTGCCCCACGAGGTCGTCGGGCGACGCGCCGGGGACATCGCGACCTCGTTCGCCGACCCGAGCCGGGCCAACCGCGAGCTGGGCTGGCGGGCCGAGCGCACCCTCGACGACATGTGCACCGACACCTGGCGCTGGCAGTCCGGCAACCCCGAGGGCTACCCCGACGCCTGAGCGGGCGCCCCCGAAGGCAGCCGCTCAACCCACGGCCCGAGCGTGGGCGCCGGGGCCCGCGAGCCCCGCCCATGGCGCGGATCACGTTGGACGGGGCTGCGGACCCATCTACGACGTCGTGTAGTTTTTACTACGTCACGTCGTTGCTGTGTTGCCCGTCTCAGGAGATCCTCGCATGGGTGCCCTCGAAGTCGCACGGTGGCAGTTCGCCATCACGACCGTCTACCACTTCCTCTTCGTCCCGATCACCATCGGGCTCTCGGCGATCGTCGCCTGGTACCACACCCGGTGGGTCCGGACCCACAACTCGGACTACTACCGGCTCACCAAGTTCTTCGGGAAGCTCTTCATCATCAACTTCGCCCTCGGGCTGGTGACCGGCATCGTCCAGGAGTTCCAGTTCGGGATGAACTGGTCGGACTACTCCCGGTTCGTCGGCGACATCTTCGGCGCCCCGCTGGCGTTCGAGGCGCTGCTCGCGTTCTTCCTGGAGTCGACCTTCCTCGGCATCTGGATCTTCGGCTGGGGCCGGGTCCCCGAGAAGCTCCACGCAGCCACGATGTGGCTGGTCCACATCGGGACGGTGCTCTCGGCGTACTTCATCCTCGCCGCGAACTCGTTCATGCAGCACCCCGTCGGCTACCGGTTCAACCCGCAGACGGGCCGTGCGGAGATGGACGACTTCATCGCGGTGCTGACGAACAAGGTCCAGCTCGTGACGTTCCCGCACGTCGTCACCTCGGCCTACATGGTCGGCGGGGCGGTCGTGCTCGGTGTCGGCATCTACCTCATGCTCAAGCACCGGGGCGGGGCCGACGAGGGCCTGTACCGCAGGGCGGTGCGCGGCGGGGCGTGGGTCGCCCTCGTCGCCTCGCTCGGCGTCGTCGTCTCCGGTGACACCCAGGGCAAGATCATGACCGAGGTCCAGCCGATGAAGATGGCGGCGGCCGAGGCGCTCTACGACACCCCGCCGGACGGCCGGTGCGCCGACTTCTCGGTCCTGTCGGTCGGCTCCCTCGACGGCTCGAGCGCCACCGACGTCATCACCGTCCCGTGCCTGCTCTCCTTCCTCGCCACCGGCTCCTTCGACGGCCGGGTCCAGGGCATCAACAACCTCAAGGCCACGTCGCAGGACCTGTTCGCCACCGGCACCGCCCAGGTGCCCGTCCTCGTCGACGGCCGGGTGCAGATGACGGCCGTCAAGGACGTCCGGCTCGCCGACGGCAGGACCCTGCTCGACTACACGAACCTGCCGTCGTACGTGCCGAACATCCCACTGGCCTACTGGACCTTCCGGCTCATGATGGGGTTCGGCTTCCTCACGATGGCCTTCGCCGTCGGGGCGCTCTGGGCCACCCGGGGTGGCAGGTCGCTGACCAGCCGGTGGTGGCTGTGGGTCGCGGTCCTGACGCCGCTGCTGCCCGTCATCGCCAACAGCTGGGGCTGGATCTTCACCGAGACCGCTCGGCAGCCGTGGATCGTCTACGGCCTGCAGGGCACCGCGCTCGGCGTCTCCCCGTCGGTGAGCGTCGGTGAGGTGTGGGCCTCGATGATCGCCTACACGCTGGTCTACCTCGCCCTCGCGGTCGTCGAGGTCAAGCTCTTCCTCACCTACGTCCGTCGCGGCGCCGATCCCTTCGAGGACCCGCAGCCCGAGCACACGGACGAGGACGCCCCCCTCCAGTTCGCCTACTGACCCCAGGACACGTCATGGATCTCCCCGTCATCTGGTTCGCCCTGATCGCGGTCCTCTGGACCGGGTACCTCGTCCTCGAGGGCTTCGACTTCGGCGTCGGCATGCTCCTGCCCGTGCTCGGCACCGGCCGGGACGCCGCGGACACCGAGCGGCGTCGCCGGGTCATGCTCACGACCATCGGCCCGCACTGGGACGGGAACGAGGTGTGGCTGCTCACCGCCGGTGGCGCCACGTTCGCGGCCTTCCCCGAGTGGTACGCCACGATGTTCTCCGCCTTCTACCTGCCCCTGCTCGTCCTGCTCATCGCCCTCATCGTGCGGAACATGGGCTTCGAGTACCGGGGCAAGCGGGACTCCGACACGTGGCGCACCCGGTGGGACTGGGCCATCGTCTCCGGCTCGCTGCTCGCCCCGCTGCTCGTCGGCGTCGCGCTGACCAACGTGGTGCGCGGCCTGCCGATCAACCAGGACATGGAGTTCACCGGCAACTTCTTCACCCTGCTCAACCCGATGAGCCTGCTCGGCGGCCTCGTCGTCACCGCGCTCTCGCTGACCCACGGCGCGTTCTTCCTGGCCCTGAAGACCACCGGGCAGATCCGCGAGGACGCCAAGCGGCTCGGCACCAACCTCGGGCTCGGCACCGCGGTGCTCGCCGTGCTCCTCCTGCTCTGGCTGGGTGCCACGGCGGGGACCATCGGTTCGTGGGTGACCACGATCGTCGCGGCGGTCGCGCTGCTCGGTGCCATCGGCGCCAACGTGCGCGGCAGCGAGGGCTGGGCCTTCACCGGCACGGCGGTGACGTTCGCGATGGCGGTCGCGACGTACTTCCTCTCGCTCTACCCGAACGTCATGCCGACGACGCTCGCCGGTGGCACCTCGCTGACCATCGACAACGCCGCCAGCAGCGAGCTCACCCTGAAGATCATGACCGGCGCCGCGCTCGTCTTCACCCCGATCGTGCTCCTCTACACCGCGTGGACCTACTACACCTTCCGCAAGCGGATCGGGACCCAGCACATCCCGGCCGCCGTGTCCGTCCACTGACCCCGAGGTGGCGTGACCCCGATGAGACCCTTCGACCCACGGCTGCTGAGGACGGCGCCGGCTGCTCGCCAGCCGGTCGCCGTCCTGGCCGGGGTCGGCGTGCTCCAGGGCGCTCGCGACGATCGCGACGGCCTTCGCGCTCGCCGCCCTGGTCGTCGCGGTCGTCGACGGGGCGGCCCTCGGTGGCCCGGCGGCGTGGCTGGCCGGACTCCTCGCCGCGCGCGCCGCGCTGGCGTGGGTCGCCGAGCGGGCGGCCGCCTGGGCCGGGGTGGAGGTGACGGCCGCCCTGCGCGAGCACCTGCTCGCCCGCTGGCTCACCGTCCCTGCCGAGCGTCGCCCCGACCCCGACCGTGGGGTGACCCTCGCCGCCCAGGGCGCCGCCGCGGTCGAGCCGTACGCCGCCCGCTTCCTGCCGGCACTCGTCGCCGGGGTCACGGTGCCGGCGCTCGCCGTCGCCGCCCTGCTGTGGGTCGACTGGCTGAGCGCCCTGGTCGTCGTCCTCACCTTGCCGCTCCTGCCGCTCTTCGCCGCCCTCATCGGCCGCGCCACCCAGGCCGACACGGAACGGCGGTGGACGGCCCTCTCCGCCCTGGCCGGCCACTTCCTCGACGTCATGCGGGGGCTGCCCACCCTCGTCGGCTACGGCCGGGCCGAGCGCCAGGTCGAGGTCATCGCCGAGGTCAGCCAGCAGCACCGCCGCGCCACGATGCGCACGCTGCGGATCGCCTTCCTCTCCTCCGCCGCTCTCGAGCTCCTCGCCTCGATCTCGGTCGCCATCGTCGCCGTCAGCGTCGGGCTGCGGCTCACCTACGGCTCGATGACGCTCGGGGCCGGGCTGCTCGCCATCCTCCTGGCTCCCGAGGCCTACTGGCCGATCCGCCGGGTCGGGGCCGAGTTCCACAACGCCGCCGACGGTGCCGAGGCCGTGGCCGCGATCCTCGCCGAGCTCGAGATCGCCGCCGACGACCCCGGGGACGGTGCGCGCGAGGGGGCCGAGGCGCCCGGCACCGGGGCGGCCGACGTCGGGGTGCGGATGACGGGGGTCGCCTACTCGCTACCCGGGCGCCCGGGTCCCGGTGCTCACCGGGGTCGACCTGGACGCCGGGCCGGGCCTCACCGCGGTCACCGGACCGTCGGGCGTCGGCAAGTCGACCCTCCTCGAGCTGGCGGCCGGCCTGCGCACCCCCACCGCCGGTACGGTGCGCGCCGGCCGCTCCCACCTGGTGACCCAGCGGCCCTTCCTGCCCGCCGGCACCCTGCGGGCCGCGCTGCGCCTCGGCAACGACGCCCCCGACGCCGCACTCTGGGACGCCCTGCGCGTGGTCGGGCTCGAGGGCGTCGTCGCGGGGATGCCCCAGGCCCTGTCCACTGCGGTCGGCGACGACGGCTTCGGACTCTCGGCCGGGCAGCGCGCCCGGGTCGCGCTGGCCCGCGCCACCCTCTCGACCGCTCCGGTCCTGCTCGTCGACGAGCCCACCGCACACCTCGACGGTGACGCCGCGGACCTCGTCCACGCAGCGCTCGCCGCGGTGGCCGAGCGGCGCACCGTGCTCGTCGTGACCCACCGGCCGGAGCTCGTCACGCTCGCCGACCGGCACCTCGCCCTCGACCACGCCGGGGCGGAGGTGGTCCGGTGAGCACCACGACCCACGCCCGTCCCGTGCTCCGGCCGACCCGCGCCACGGTCGTCGGCGGGCTGCTCGGCGGCGCGGCCACCGCCTCCGGGATCGCGCTCACCGCGACGTCGGGCTGGCTCATCGTCCGGGCGAGCGAGCAGCCGGTCATCCTGACCCTGCTCGCGGCCATCGTGGCGGTGCGGGCGTTCGGGATGGCACGGCCGTTCTTCCGCTACCTGGAGCGGATCGTCTCCCACGACGCCGCGCTCGACGACCTCGCCCGCCGGCGCACCGCCGTCTACACCGCCCTGGTGCCGCTCACCCCCGCGCGTCTGGGGCGCCGGGCCCGCTCCCAGGTGCTCAGCGGCGTCGTCGACGACCTCACCGACGTCGTCGAGGCGGAGGTGCGGGTCACCGTGCCGGTGCTGGCCAGCGTCGTCGCCGGCCTGGCCGCCACCGCCCTCACGGCGTGGTTCTCCCCGGCCGTGGGCCTGGTGCTGGCGGGCCTGCTCGTCCTCCTCGCCCTCGGCTGCTGGCTCGCCTGGTGGCTGGAGTCCCGCTCCCGCGAGGACCTGCTCGCGGCCCGGGCCGAGGTGTTCCGGGTCAGCGACCTCGTCGCCCGGCAGGCCGGCGAGCTCCAGGCCATCGGCGCCGAGGACACCGCCCGCGAGTGGCTCGCCCGAGCCCACGACACGCTGCGCGCCGCGGTGCGCCGGCAGAGCCGGGGCCGGGCGATGGTCGCCGCGCTCCTGCTCCTCGGCACGGCCGCCGCCGCTGTCGCCGCGGCCCGGCTCGCCGACCCCGCGGTCGTGGGCGGCCCGGTCGCCGCCCTCCTCGTCGTCGTCCCGGTGGCGGTCGGCGAGGCCCTCTCCCCGCTCGTCGACACGATGCGCGCCCTGGCCCGGGCCCAGGGCAGCAGCACCCGCCTGGAGGCGCTCCTGGACCAGGAGCCCGCCGTCCACGACCCCGAGTCGGCCCTCGACCGCCCCGAGCGCTCCGCCACGGCACCGGGCCCGGTCGTCGAGCTCGACGGGGTCAGCGCCTCGTGGACCGGCGCGGCTCCGCAGCTCGCGGCCACCGACCTGCGCCTCGTGCCGGGCCGGCACGTCGCAGTGGTCGGGCCGAACGGCTCGGGCAAGAGCACGCTCCTCGCGGTGCTCGCCCGGGCTCTCGACCCCGCGGCCGGGCGGCACACCGTCGACGGCACCGATGTGCGCGCGCTCACCGTCGCCGACGTGCGACGCGATGTCGCGGTCGTCGACGACGAGCCCCACGTGTTCGCCACCTCGCTCGCCGAGAACCTGCGGCTCGCTCGGCCCGGGGCGCAGGAGGAGGACCTGCTCCGCGCGCTGGGCCGGTCCGGCCTCGGCGGCTGGGTCGCCGCTCTTCCCGACGGTCTCGACACCCGGCTCGGCACCGGCGGCCGCGGGCTCTCCGGCGGCGAGCGGGCCCGGCTCGGGGTCGCCCGGGCCGTCCTCGCCGACCGCCCGGTCGTCCTCCTCGACGAGCCGGCCGCCCACCTCGACCACGCCACCGCCACGGCCGTCCTCGACGACGTCCTCGACGCCACGGACACCCGCAGCGTCGTCCTGGTCAGCCACCGACCGGAGGCGCTCGACCGCGTCGACACCGTCCTGACCCTTCTCCCCCGTCGCCCACCGCCCACCGCAAGGAGTAGCCATGCCGCTCTCGACCACAACCCCACGCCTCGGCGAGCTCGAACGGGTCGTCATGGAACGCCTCTGGGACGCCGCCTCGGCGGGCGGCCCCGGCTTCCCCGGCGTCACCGTCCGCGAGGTGCACCGGGCCCTCGAGGAGGAGCGCGAGCTCGCGTACACGACGGTGATGACCGTCCTGGACCGGCTCGCGAAGAAGAGCCTGGTGACCCGGGAGCGCGACGGCCGGGCCTGGCGGTACCTGCCGGCCGGTACCCGGGAGGCGCTCACCGCACAGACCATGCGGCGCACCCTCGACGACATGGACGTCACCGACCGCCGTGCCGCGCTGCTGCACTTCCTCGACGGCGCGAGCTCGGCCGAGATCGCCGACATCAAGGCCGCGCTCGCCGAGGTCGAGGCCAGGGCCGTCGAGGCCGAGGAGGCACCGCCCACCACCGGTCGCCGCAAGCGGGGCCTGCGCCGCTGAGCGGGTGCGCGTGCCGCACCCCTGCGGGGCTCCGGCACGCGCACGGTCCGCGGAATGCCACCATGGAGGGCGTGATCCCGCTCTCGCTCGCCCTCCTCGCGGTGGTGCTCGCGTGGGTCGCGCCGTCGCTGATGGCACGGCAGACCCGCTTGAGACGCGCGCCGCGGGCGGCCCTCGTCGCGTGGCAGGCGGTCACCCTCGGCGGCATCCTCGCGGCGCTGCTCACGGCTCCCGCGGCACTGCCGCTGGTCCTGCGGGGAGCCCACCCCCTCGCGCACATCGGGTGGGTCGTCGCCGCCGGCATCGTCAGCGGAGCGGTGCTCGTGCGCCTCCTCGTCTCCGGCCACGTCGTCGGAACCCGGCTGCGCAGCGCCCGGGCCGACCACCGTGACCTCGTCGACATCATCGCCGCCCACGACCAGGGCCGGGTCCGGGTCCTGCAGCACCCGACCCCGACCGCGTACTGCATCCCGGGGCGAAACGCCCGGGTCGTCCTCTCCCAGGGTGTGCTCGACGCCCTGCCCCCCGAGCAGCTCGACGCCGTCGTCGCCCACGAGGACGCGCACCTGCGGGCCCGCCACGACCTGCTCCTCGAGTTCTTCTCGGTCGCGAACCAGGCGGTGCCGCCGGTGCTGCGGTCCGACGCGGCGCTCGCCGAGGTGCGGCTGCTCGTCGAAGCCCTCGCCGACCGGGCCGCGGTGCGCCGCAGCGGGGAGGTGGCGACGGCCCGGGCCCTGCTCGCCATCGCCGAGAGCCGCGCCCCCGAGGCGGCGCTCGGTGCGGGCTCCACCGCACCGGTGCGGATGAAGCTGCTCGCCATCGGTCCGCACCGTGCGATCTCGGCCGTCGCGTACGGTTACGCCGCGCTGGCGACGGTGGTCCCCCTCGTGCTCCTCGCCCTGGCCTGGAGCTGAGCCCACCCGGCGTCACTGCGCGGACCGGGCTGGGTCTTCCCGGCTCCGATGGGCCAGAATCGGCGCCATGACGGCTCAGGCGACCGGCACCCACATCCTCGACGTCGCGCGCGAGCAGGTGCTCGAGCGCGGCGTGCCGCTGACCCGGGCGCAGGTGCTCGAGGTGCTGCACACCGGGGACGAACGGCTCCCGGACCTCCTCGCCCTCGCCCACGAGGTGCGGATGCGGTACCAGGGCCCGGCCGTCGAGGTCGAGGGGATCGTCTCGCTGAAGACCGGCGGCTGCCCGGAGGACTGCCACTTCTGTTCCCAGAGCGGGCAGTTCACCTCGCCGGTGCGCTCGGTCTGGCTCAACGTCCCGGAGCTGGTCCGGGCCGCCGAGCAGACGGCCGCGACCGGGGCGAGCGAGTTCTGCATCGTCGCCGCCGTGCGCGGGCCGGACCGGCGGCTCATGGACCAGATGCGCGAGGGCGTGGCGGCCATCCGCGCGGCGGTCGACATCAACGTCGCGGCCTCCCTGGGGATGCTGACCCGGGAGCAGGTCGACGAGCTCGTCGAGATGGGCGTGCACCGGTACAACCACAACCTCGAAGCCGGCCGGTCCTACTTCCCGGAGGTCGTGACCACGCACTCCTTCGACGAGCGCTGGCAGACCTGCCTCATGGTCAAGGAGTCGGGGATGGAGCTGTGCTGCGGCGGGCTGGTCGGGATGGGCGAGACGCTCGAGCAGCGGGCCGAGCTGGCAGCCCAGCTCGGCGAGCTGGAGCCGCACGAGGTGCCGCTGAACTTCCTCAACCCGCGCCCGGGGACTCCGTTCGGCGACCTGCCGCCGATGGAGGCCCCCGAGGCGCTGCGCGCCATCGCCGCGTTCCGGCTCGCCCTGCCCCGCACCATCCTGCGCTACGCCGGCGGCCGGGAGCTGACGCTCGGGGACCTCGGAACCCGCGACGGGCTGCTCGGCGGCATCAACGCCGTCATCGTCGGCAACTACCTCACCACCCTGGGCCGCGACCCCCGGCAGGACCTCGCCCTCCTCGAGGAGCTCCAGATGCCGATCGCCGCCCTCAACCAGAGCCTCTGAGCCGGCCACAGCGCCCCCGACCGTGACCCCACCCACCTCGGAGCCCACCGAGCCGGTCGCGTCCCGAGCGGCCCCCGGTCGATGGTGCGGCCAGTGCGGTGAGCCGCTCGACGGCGGCGACCACGCGGCCTGCGGCCGCCGGGCCGTGCTCGAGCCGCCCCGCTGGTGCGCCCACTGCCGTCGGCGGCTGAAGGTCCAGGTCACCCCGTCCGCGTGGACGGCGACGTGCGTCGCGCACGGCACGGTCGATCACCCCACCTGGTCCTGACACCCGGCCCGGGTCTCGTGACCCGCCGGGAATGCCGGAAAGTCGTTGACTGTTCAATCACCCGGTCAGCGTCGACCCTGCCCCGCCCGCGCCATCCCCGGGAGACTCCGTGAACATCCTCGTCATCGTCGGCAGCCTGCGCTCCGACTCGCTCAACCGCCGCCTCGCCGACGCCGCCCTCGCCCACCTGCCGACCGGCACCCGGGCCGAGGTGTTCGTGGGCCTGGCCGACCTGCCGCACTACTCGCCCGACCTCGACGTCGAGCCCCTGCCCCGCGTCGCGGCCGACCTCCGGGCGGCCGTCGCCGACGCCGACGCCCTGCTCGTCGTCACCCCGGAGTACAACGGCTCGCTCTCGAGCGCCGTGAAGAACGCGATCGACTGGACGTCCCGACCCCGCGGAGCCGCCGCGATCGCCGGCAAGCCCGCGGCCGTCCTCGCCGCGACCGGCTCGCCCCGGGCAGCGCTCTGGGCTCGGCAGGACGCCGTCCGTGTCCTCGCCGTGGCCGGTGCGGACGTCATCGAGGACACCGTCGGGGTCGGCTCGGCCGTCGAGGCCCTCGCCGACGGCCGCCTCTCCGACAGCGCGGTCGACGCCGCGCTCGGCAGCCTGGTCCGGCGGCTCACCCGGGAGGTCGAGGCGGCCCGCGCCGCCTGACCCGCGACCGGCGAGGCACCCTGACCCGCGACCGGCGACAATGGGCGGCGATGACCGCCGCCCCGCCGCCGGAGTCCGCCCCGGACAGCCTGCTCGCCTACGACCGCGCCCACGTCTGGCACCCGTACTCCTCGGCGCTGGCCCCCGGCGAGCCCTACCTCGTCGAGTCCGCGGACGGCGTGCGGCTGCGGGTGCGCGACCGTGACGGCACGCCACGCGAGGTCGTCGACGCGATGAGCTCGTGGTGGTGCGCCATCCACGGCTACCGGGTCCCCGAGCTCGACGCCGCCGTCCGCGCCCAGCTGGGGTCGATGGCCCACGTGATGTTCGGCGGCCTCACCCACGAGCCGGCGGTCGGCCTCGCCCGCCGGCTCCTCGACCTCGCGCCGGCCGGCCTCGAGCACGTCTTCCTCGCCGACTCGGGTTCGGTCTCGGTGGAGGTCGCGATGAAGATGGCGCTCCAGTGGCACCTCGCGGCCGGCCACCGGCGGACCCGCTTCTTCACGATCCGCGGCGGCTACCACGGCGACACCTTCTCGCCCATGTCGGTGACCGACCCGGTCGGCGGCATGCACTCCCTCTTCCGCGGGGTCCTGCCCGAGCACCTCTTCGCCCCGCGCCCACCCGCGGGGCTGGACCTCGCCGAGGACGACCCGGCCCTGCGCCGCTGGGAGCGGGCGACGCGGGACCTGTTCTCCCGCCACGCCGCCGACATCGCCGCCGTCATCGTCGAGCCGGTGCTCCAGGGCGCCGGGGGGATGCACGTGTGGCCTCGCCCGCGCGCTCGCCGTCCTCCACGAGCTCGCCCGCGAGCACGGCGCACTCGTCATCCACGACGAGATCGCCACCGGTTTCCACCGAACCGGACCGCGGTGGGCCGGCTCGCGGGTCCCCGACCCGCCCGACGTCCTCTGCGTCGGCAAGTCGCTGACCGGCGGCTACCTGTCCCAGGCCGCCGTGCTGTGCACCCGGGCGGTGGCCGAGGGTGTGTCGGGCGGGGGGGCCGGCGCACTCATGCACGGGCCGACCTTCATGGGCAACCCGCTGGCCAGCGCCGTGGCGAGCGCCAACCTCGACCTGCTCACCTCCCGCGACACCGAGTCGGAGGTGGCCCGGGTCGAGGCCGGGCTCGCCGCCGGCCTCGCCCCGGCCCACGACCTGGCGTCCGTGGCCGACGTGCGGGTCCTCGGGGCGGTCGGCGTCGTCCAGCTCACCGGGCCGGTGCGGGTCGCGGAGGTCACCGCGGCGGCACTCGAGCGCGGGGTCTGGGTCCGTCCGTTCCGCGACCTCGTCTACACGATGCCGCCCTTCGTCACCACCGACGACGACCTCGGCCTGCTCACCGCAGCCCTCGTCGGCGCGGTGGCCGACGTCCACGGCTGACGGCGCCCCGGGCGCCGTCGGTGGCGCGGGCCCCGCGGCTGTCGCGCCGCCGACCGGGAACCGGGCACCACGCCGGCGGTCAGTCGGCCCTGGCCTGGCCCCAGCCGTGCCAGTGCTCGATGCCCACCCAGCAGCTGACCCGTGGCCGGTCGCGCACCGGGTAGTCGTTGCCGCGGTAGTGGTTCGAGAGCCGGTCGATGTCGGCCAGCGCCCGCTGCGGGTCCGTCTCCCACCGCAGCACCGGCCCCCGGATGCTGACGTGGGTGTACCACTCGTCCTCCTTCAGAGCGGTGAGGGCGACCTGCGGGTGCTCACGCATCCAGTCCACCCGGGCTCGCCCGGCGTCCATGTTGAGCAGGACGGTCCCGTCCTCCTCCAGGAGGTACCACGTGGCCACCGACATCGGGGCACCGCTCGGCAGCAGGACGGCGACGACGGCGGGGTTGGGTCGGGCGAGGAGCTCGGCGACGTCGCGGGGCAGCGGGGCCTTGGGCACGGTGGTTCCTCCTGGGTCGGACGTGGTCTCGCCCCGATCCTGCCGCGGACCGGTCCGCGACGGTCGCTCAGGGGCCGGGGCGGCGGACCGAGATGGTGACGAGGACCGGACCCGAGCGCCCGGCCGACGGCCCCGGCGCCCCGCAGCCGGCCGTGCCGTCGGAGGCGGCCGAGGCGCACGACCCGCAGCCGCCGGACGGGCAGCCCACCGCGAGCTCGCGCGCCTGGAGCCGCCCCATCCGCACGAGGTGGTCGACCGAGGCCCGGACCACGTCGACCGAGAGGCCGCAGCGCTGGGCCACCTCGTCGAAGGAGTGGACGCCGGCGTCGAAGGCCGCCAGGACCGCGCTCAGCGGGCCACGGCCGGACGTGGTCGCCGCCGGGGCGCTCACCAGAACACCCGCCCGACCTGGAAGACGAGCACCGCGAGCGACCAGGCGACGACGAGCTGGACCGCGACCCCGAACAGCGTCCACCGCATCCCGACCTCGCGACGCTGGGCGGCCAGGGTCGCCACGCACGGGGTGTAGGCGAGGAGGAAGACCATGAACGCCACGGCGGCCACGGCGGCGTGGCCACCGCTGGAGAGCGAGAAGGTGTGCAGCAGCTGGTCGCCCAGGGCCCCGGACCCGGACGCGGCCGACGGGTCGGCCAGCGCGTAGGTCTGCGCCCACGACGAGATGACCGCCTCCTTGGCGACGAACCCGACGACGAGCGCCGACACCGACTGCCACTGGCCGAAGCCGGCGGGGGTGAGCAGCGGCGCGACCCAGCGGGAGACCTCCGCGTACGCCGAGTCCGCGACCGGGACGTCGCCGAACGAGCCGACACCGCCGGCCGGGACCGACTGCAGCAGCCACACGACGACGACGGTCGCGACGATGATGCCGGACGCGGTGCGCAGGAACCCCTGCAGGCGCAGCCAGGTGACCGAGAGGGTGAGCCGCACCGTCGGTCGCTGGTACGGCGGCAGGTCGATGACGAGCGGGTCGGCGCCCATCGTGCGCCAGAGGGTCGAGCGGAGCCCGAGGCCGACGAGGACGACGAGCAGGATCGAGACGAGGTACATCGCGAAGACGACCGTCCCCGCGTGGTCGGGGAAGAAGGTCCCGGCGAGCAGGACGTAGACGGTCAGCCGGGCCGAGCACGAGGTGAACGGCACGAGGAGCGCGGTGAGGACCCGTTGGCGCGCCGAGGGGAGGATGCGGGTGGCGGCCACCGCGGGGACGTTGCAGCCGAACCCGACGACGAGCGGCAGGAAGGCCCGCCCGGGCAGCCCGAGGCGCGCCATGAGCCGGTCGGTGACCACGGCCGCCCGCGCGAGGTAGCCGGAGTCCTCGAGCACGGCGAGGAGCAGGAACATCAGCGCCATGAGCGGGACGAAGGTGAGCAGCATCCCGACGCCGGCGACGAGCCCGTCGACGACGAGACCGCGCACCGGGGTCTGCCCCAGCCCCAGCGTGTCGACGAGCCACCCGGCCCCGCCCGAGACCGGCCCGCTGACGAGCGCGTCGAGGGCGTCCTGCAGCGGCGCGGCGACCGTGGTCGTCAGCTGGAAGACCGCCCACATCACGGCGAGGAACAGCAGGGGTCCGAGGACCGGGGCGGTCGCGAGGCGGTCGATCCGGTCCGACCAGGTGCGCCGGGTCAGCCCGGTCTGGCGCACCGACGCGGCCACCGCCCGCTCGATCCAGGTGAAGCGCTCGTCGGCGGCGGCCAGGTCGTCCGCGGTCGGGTCGTCCGCGACCAGGCCGTCCGCGACCAGGCCGTCCGCGACCAGGCCGTCCGCGACCAGGTCGTCCGCGGCCGGCCCGGGCACCGGGTCGCCACCTGCCGGGACGCCGGCCCGCGGTGGCACGACCCGGGCGCCCAGGACCTCACCCACCGCCTCGACCAGCCCGAGGACCCCGGAGCGGCGGCGCGGGTCGAGGGCGACGACCGG
Source organism: uncultured Actinomycetota bacterium (assembly GCA_963772645.1). Classification (GTDB taxonomy): domain Bacteria; phylum Actinomycetota; class Actinomycetes; order Actinomycetales; family Dermatophilaceae; genus DASSQJ01. The sequence continues at coordinate 42,955 of CAVYYD010000012.1, read as the reverse complement.
GCAGCCGACCGCCCCGGCGAGCGCCCCGGCATCCACCCCGTGCCCGCGCCGGGCGGCGACGTCGCCCATCGTCAGCGCGAGGACGACCGGCAGCGTGGTCTCGCGGACCTGGGCGAGCAGGTAGAGGCTTCGGGCGAGGTGCACCGCCGAGGCGACGACGACGACCACGTCGGGTCGGCCCTCGCCGGGGGCGAGCAGGACCTCACGCGTCAGTGCCTCGTCCGGGCTCAGCGGGTCCAGCGAGTAGGCGCCGGGGAGGTCGACGAGCGCGGCGACCCGGCCGCCGGGGGTGCCGTCCACGGCGAGGCTGCCGCGGCCGACCTCGACCGTGGTGCCCGGCCAGTTGCCGACCGTGCGGCGGGCCCCGGTGAGGGCGTTGAAGAGGGTGGACTTGCCGACGTTCGGCGCCCCGGCGAGGACGACCACCGGGGCTCCGGTGGGCGGCGGCGGTCCGCCGGCGTCCTCGTGACACGAGGGGGCGCCGGTGCGCGAGGTGCCCGGTGGCGCCGTGCTCACGGACCGGCCGGCTCGGTGCGGACGGCCCGCAGCACCTCCCGGCCCAGGGCGATCCGCGCCCCCGCAACGTCGACGACCCGGCCCCCGCCGGCCGTGCGCTGGAGGCAGCGCACGACGGCGCCCGCCCGCACGCCGAGCTCGGCGAGGCGGCGGGTGAGGTCGGCCGGGGTGTCGGCGCCGGACACCCGGACGGCCGCCCCGAGGGGCGCGCGGTCCAGGGTCGTGCTCACGGGTCAGACGGTAGCACCGTCTTAGGGTCACCTAACCACCCAGCCGGGCTCGAGCGGCGAACATCACAGCGGGCGCCCTCGCGGCGGCCCGGGCCCGGTCCGGACGCCCGCACGAGCCTCGCCGCCGGCTCCTCCGAACGGCCTCGCAACCCGTCCGGACGGGCGGGCTGCAGGGCGGTCGTGGCAGGATCGACCCCGTGACGAGCCCCCTCGACTGGATCAGGGACGCCGCCGCCGCCCGCGAGCACGCGGGTCTCACCCGCCGCCTCGCGGCGACCAAGGCCGGCGACGCCATCGACCTCGCGGGCAACGACTACCTCGGCCTGCGCCACCACCCGGCGGTCGTCGCCGGCGCGGTCGCGGCGGTGGAGGCCTACGGCACGGGGGCCGGGGCCTCGCGCCTGGTCACCGGCACCCTGGACGTCCACGAGGAGCTCGAGGCCGCGCTCGCCGCGTTCACCGGCGCCGCGTCCGCTCTCGTCCTCTCCAGCGGGTACGCGGCGAACCTCGCCGTGCTCACCACCCTCGCCGACGCGGGCACCCTCATCGTCAGCGACGAGCACGCCCACGCCTCGCTCATCGACGGCTGCCGCCTCTCGCGTGCCGCGGTGAGCATCGCCCGCCACAACGACCTCGACCACGTCGCCGAGCTCCTCGCCCGCCGCGAGGGTCCCCGGGCCGTGGTCGTCGCCGAGTCGGTGTACTCGGTGCTCGGCGACGCCGCGCCGGTCGCCGACCTCGTCGCGCTCACCGCGGAGGCGGGCGCGCTGCTCGTCCTCGACGAGGCGCACGCGCTCGGCGTCGTCGGCCCCGGCGGGGCCGGGTTGCTGCGCGGGTCCGGCCTGCCCGGCGCGGGCCGGCGCGGGACCGAGCACGTCGTCGTCACGACGACGCTGTCGAAGTCTCTGGCCGCCCAGGGTGGGGTGGTCCTGGCCACGCCGCTCATCCGTGACCACGTCGTCAACACGGCCCGTCCCTTCATCTACGACACCGGCCTGGCCCCCGCGTCGGCCGGGGCCGCGCTGGCCGCCCTCGAGCTGCTCGCCGCGCAGCCGGGGCTGCCGGAACGGGTGCGCGCCAACGCCGCCCGGATGGCAGCCGCGTGCGCGGTGGCCGTCCCCGTCGGTGCCGTGATGTCGGTGCCGATGCCGGGCCCGCACGAGACGGTCGAGGCCGTCGAGCGGGCCCGCGCCCTCGGGGTGCGCATCGGCGCGTTCCGGCCCCCGTCGACGCCCGACGGCTCGTCGCGGCTGCGCCTGAGCGCGCACGCCCACCACACCGCCGACGACCTCGACCGGGCCTGCCGGGTGCTCGACGAGATCCTGCCGCCGCGCGCCTGACGTGGCCGACCCGCGCTCCCTGCCCTCGGTCGTCCTCGTCACCGGCACCGGGACGGGGGTGGGCAAGACCGTCGTCACCGCCGCCCTCGCGGTGCTCGTCCGGGCGCGCGGCAGCGTCGCGGCCGTCGTCAAGCCGACCCAGACCGGGCTGGTACCGGGCGAGCCCGGCGACGTCGACGACGTGCGCCGGCTGGTCGGCGAGGACCTGCCGGTGCACGAGCTGGTGCGGCTGCGCGACCCGCTCTCCCCCGAGGCGGCCGCCCGACGCCAGGGCGTCGACCTCCCGCCGGTCGCCGCGCACGCCCGGCGCGTCCGCGAGATCGCGGCCGGCGCCGACGTGACCCTCGTCGAGGGCGCCGGCGGGCTGCTGGTCCGCCTCGACGCCCGGGGCGGGACCCTCGCCGACCTCGGCGCCGCCCTCCGCTACACGGGCGTCTCGTGCGGGGCGGTGCTCGTCGCCGCCGCCGGCCTCGGGACGCTGAGCACCGCGGCCCTGACCGCCGAGGCCCTCGCGGCCCGCGGCATCCCCCTCCTCGGGGTCGTCGTCGGGTCCTGGCCGGCCGAGCCCGGCCTCGCCGAGACCGAGAACCTGACCGACCTGCCGCGGGTCACCGGCGCCCCGCTGTGGGGCCGCCTCCCCGAGGGCGCCGGGCGGATGACGAGGGGTGAGTTCACGGCATCCGTCCCGGCCTGGTTCGACATCGCCTGAGGCGTCAGGCGGACCCCATGAGGCCGGCCGCGACCGGGCCGACCAGCTGGACGACGATCGTGAGGACGGCGAGCACGAGGCCGACGACGCCGAAGCCCCGCGCGACCCCCGTCTGCTGAGCGGCACCGCGGCCGAACCCCCCGAGCCACGCCGCCGCGGCTCCGAGCGTGGCCGGGGCCCCCGACCAGAACACGGCGAGCGAGACGATCGTCAGGATGCCCAGGACGACGGCACCGGTGCGCGCCCGGCCGGTGTCCGCGGCGCAGGGGATCGCGATCGCGAGCGCGAGGACCAGCGCGATCCCGCCGAAGAGGGCGACGCCCTCGATGCTCGCGACCGGGCCGTCGGGGGCGTACGGGTCGTGGCCGGTGAAGAGGATCTCCCACACGTGGAAGAGGATGTTGACGACCGTCGACAGGAGAAAGGCTCCGACGACGAGCACCGGGCCCGGGAGGCCCCGGCGGTCGGTCGACGACGACGACGTTGTGGTGGTGCTGGACATCTGCTGACCTCCGTGCCGGGCCCCGGCCGGTCCGGGGCACGCCAGCCACCGTGCTGACCTGCGCGTCCCGCGGTCGAGGCCACCAGTGTCCCGCGCCCACCCGAGTCGTCCCGGGAACGTCCCGGCGTCGGCCCGGGGTGGTGACGCCGACGCCTGCGAGGAACATCATGGACCTCCATGGGCGGCACGGCGATCCCGGAACGGCCCCGCATCCTCCGCGGGGTGGCGCTCGCCGCGGCCGCCACGGCCATCGGCGCCGTCCCCCTGGTACCCGCGTTCGGCCTGGACACCATCCCCACCGGCGCGCTCTACCTCGTCGGCTGGCCGGCCCTCGGGGTCGTCGCCGCCGTCCTCCTCGACCGCCGTCCGGGCTCCCGCCTCGGTCGGGTGCTCGCCGTCCTCGCGTCGGTGCCGGTGGTCCTCCTGGGCGCTGCCGCGCTCCTCGGCGCCGGCGCCGGGACGTGGCAACGCCTGGAGTCGATCGCTCGGCGCGGGGACGTCACGCTCGTGCTCCTGGCGGTGGCCGGCGTCGCCTGGGCCGTGGGCTTCGCCCCGGACCGGATGTCGCGTCGGCGCCTGGTGTGGGTGACCGTGTGGTCGGCGCTGCTCACCGCCGTGATCGGCGCGGTGTCGCTGACCGCGTCCTCGCGCACCCTCGGCCTGGTGACGACCCTCGGGCTGTGTGGGCTCGCGGGCCTGCTGCTCCGGCTGGAGACCTCGAGCGAGTTCCGCCCCGTCGCCGAGCCACTCGTCGACCTCGGTACGGTGCTCCTGGCCGCGGCCGTGGGGGCCGGCGCGGGGGCGGCCGTGCGCGCCCTCGTGGCCCGGGCCGCGTTGCCCCTGCCCGATGCCTCGGCCGTCTTCGCCGCCGTGCTCACGGCCGCCCTGGCCTGGCCGCTCGCGCTGCGGCTGCGCCGAGCGGTCCTCGAACGTCGCTACGGAACCGGTGCCCTGCCGGCGGACGACGTCGCCGCCATCACCGAGGACCTGCACGCCGACGCGGACCCGCGCGCGCTGCTCGAGCGGGCCGCAACGATGATCGCGGCGGCCAGCGGGCACTCCCGCGCGAGGCTGGTGCTGGGCGCGGACGCCCCCGAGACCCCGCCGGGATGGACCGCCGATGAGCTGCTGGTCGGCGGTGAGACCGTCGGGACCCTCCTGCTCCTGCCGCGTCACGTCGAGGGACCCGAGCCGCGGCAGGAGCGGGTGGTCGCCCAGCTGCGCCCCACCGTGGCGCTGATGACCCGTGCGGTCGGGCTGGCGGTCGAGGCCGAGCAGGCCCGCCGCGACGTCGCGAGGGAGCGCGAGGCCGAGCGCGGTCGCATCCTCGGCGACCTCCACGACGGGCTCGGGCCCGTCCTGGCCGGGATGAGCATGCGCGTGCAGGCCGAGCTGCGTCGGCAGCCGACACCCGTGCTGGAGGCGCTGGCCGGCCAGCTCGCCGACGCCCGCGAGGACCTGCGACGGGTCGTGTCCGACCTGACGCCGTCGGCCCTGCGCGGGGTGGACCTCGGCGGGGCCCTCGAGGACCTGGTGGCCGGGCTCGGGGACGACGGCCTCCCCATCAACCTGCACCTCCGGCTCGACACCGAGCCCGCCCCGGAGACCGCGGTCGCCGTCTACCGCTGCGTGGCCGAGGGGGTCACGAACGCCCTCCGCCACGGGCGCCCGCACCGGGTCACGGTCGGCGTCCGCACGAGCGAGACGTGCGTCGAGGTCGACGTGCGGGACGACGGGGCCGGCGGACCGATCGTGGCCGGCGTCGGGCTGACCTCGCTGCGCCGCCGGGCCGAGCAGCTCGGCGGCCGGCTCGACGTCACGTCGGACGACCCCGTGGGCGTCCACCTGCACGTCGCGATCCCGGTGGGCACGGCATGACCCGGGTCCTCGTCGTGGACGACCACCCCGTCGTCCTGTCGGGCCTCGGCGCGCTCGTCGAGTCCGAGCCGGGCCTCGAGCTCGTCGCCACCGCGACCAGCGTCGCCGAGGCCCTCGCGGTGCCGGAGGAGGCGGACGTGGCGGTCGTCGACCTGCGCCTCCCCGACGGTGACGGCATCGAGCTCGGCGTGGCCCTGAAGCACCGGTGGCCGGGGGTACGGGTCGTCGTCCTCACGATGCACGCGGACGACGACGCCGTCATGCGCAGCCTGGGCTCGGGACTCGACGGCTACCTGCTCAAGGACTCCGATCCCGAGGCCGTGCTCGCGGCCGTCCACTCCGCGGCCCGGGGGACGCTGGTCCTCGGCCGTGGGGCCACGGCGCCGGTCGTCGCCGCAGCCGCGACCGCCCCCCGGACCGGTGCGCTGGCCGCCCTCGACAGCCGCGAGCTGGAGATCCTCGAGCTCCTCGTCCAGGGGCTGCCCACCTCGCAGGTGGCGAGCCGGCTCTTCATCGCCCCGAAGACCGTGCGCAACCGGCTCTCGGTGATGCTGGGGAAGCTCGGCGTCGGCACCCGGGAGGAGGCGGTCGCCCTGGGACGGGCTGCCGGCCTCGGCCGACACGGGGCCTGACCGGGCCGCCGCCCATCGGGCCGCCACCTCGTGCGGTTGCACGGGTCGCACGAGGTGCCGCGACACCGGGGGCGGACGGGTTGCGAGGATGGTGGCATGACCGCCACCGACCGCCCGTACCGCGTCACCGTCGTCTGCCACGGCAACATCTGCCGCTCCCCGATGGCCGAGTACATCCTGCGCGAGGCGCTCGAGGACGCCGGCCTCGACGACCGGGTCGCGGTCGACTCCGCGGGGACCTCCACCGAGGAGCTGGGGAACCCGATGCACCGCCGCACCCGCGCGGCGCTGGAGCGCCACGGGCACCGCGACCTCGGCTGGGACCAGCACCGGGCCCGGCAGTTCCGGCGCGACTGGTTCGACGACGTCGACCTCGTCCTCGCCGCGGACCACCCGCACGCGGACCGCCTCGAGCGGCTGGCCCGCGACGGTGAGGAGGCCGAGCGGATCCGGCTGCTGCGCTCCTTCGACCCGGACGCGGTCGCCTCGGGGGACCTCGGCATGGACGACCCCTGGTACGGCACCGACCCCGACTACGACCGGACCCACGACGAGATCGTCGCGGCGGTCCCCGGCATCCTGGCGCACCTGCGGCGCGAGCTCGACGGCGGCTGAACCCCGCCGGGTCCGCTCTGGGAGGATGGAGCCCATGGCCAGCACGACCGACGCCGAGCGGCACCACGCCTCCGGGCTCGAGGGAGCCGCGAGCCTCGCCGACGCCACCCCGCCGATCGCGCTCGGCGCCCTCGACGGTCGGTACCGCGGTGTCGTCGCCCCCCTCGTCGACCACCTCTCCGAGCCCGCCCTCAACCGGGCGCGGGTGCACGTCGAGGTCGAGTGGCTCATCCACCTCACCGAACGCCAGGTGGTCCCGGGGGTGCGCCGGCTGACCGCCGCCGAGCAGGCCGCCCTCCGCGGGGTCGTCACGACCTTCGGCCCGGACGAGATCGAGGAGCTCGCGGCGACCGAACGGGTCACCCAGCACGACGTCAAGGCCGTCGAGTACTTCCTCAGGACCCGGCTGCGCGCCCTGGCCCCGGCCGACGAGGACGCCGGGCTCGCCGAGCTCGTCCACTTCGCCTGCACGAGCGAGGACATCAACAACCTCTCCTACGCCGTCATGGTCAAGGGCGCCGTGCAGCGGGTGTGGCTGCCCCGGGCGAGCGCCCTCGTCGACGGGCTCTCCGCGATGGCCCGCGAGCTGCGCGACGTCCCGTTGCTCGCACACACCCACGGCCAGCCGGCCACCCCGACGACGATGGGCAAGGAGCTGGCCGTCCTCGCCTGGCGGATGCGCCGCCAGCTCGCGCGGGTCGATGACGCCGAGTACCTCGGCAAGCTCAACGGGGCCACCGGGACCTACGGTGCGCATCTCGCGGCGGTGCCCGCGGTGGACTGGCAGGACGTCAGCCGCGCGTTCGTCGAGCACCTCGGGCTGACCTGGAACCCGCTGACGACCCAGATCGAGAGCCACGACTGGCAGGCCGAGCTCTACGCCGACATCGCGCGCTTCAACCGGGTGCTGCACAACATGTGCACGGACGTGTGGTCGTACATCTCGATGGGGTACTTCGCCCAGGTCCGCGGCCAGGGCACGGTCGGTTCCTCGACGATGCCGCACAAGGTCAACCCGATCCGGTTCGAGAACGCCGAGGCCAACCTCGAGGTGTCCAACGCGCTGCTCGACGTGCTCTCGGCCACCCTCGTCCAGAGCAGGCTCCAGCGTGACCTCACCGACTCCTCGATGCAGCGCAACATCGGGTCGGCACTCGGCCACAGCATCCTGGCCATCGACAACGCCCAGCGCGGGCTGGCCGGCCTCGACGCGGTCCCCGAGGCGATGGCCGCCGACCTCGACGCCAACTGGGAGGTGCTCGGCGAGGCCGTGCAGTCCGCGATGCGGGCGCTCGCCGCGCAGGGCCTGCCCGGCATGGACGAGCCCTACGAGCGGCTCAAGGAGCTGACCCGCGGGCGGCGGATCGGGCGCGACGACCTCGTCGCCTTCGTCCGGGGCCTCGGGCTGCCGCCCGAGGTCGAGCAGCGGCTGGCCGCGCTGACCCCGCCGGGCTACGTGGGCCTGGCCGCCGAGCTCGTCGACCACCTGCCGTAGCGCCCGCACCCGGGTCGGGTGCCCCGGCGGTCGCCCGGGCAGCCACCTCGGCACCCGACCCGAGGGGCGGCGGTCATGCGCCATACCCCACCGGGGTATACTCCTGCCATGGCCGTGACGAGCGAGACCCACCATGCCACCCCGGGCTACTCCGACACCAAGGACGCCCACCTCAAGAGGCTGCGCCGGATCGAGGGACAGGTCCGCGGCATCGCCCGGATGGTGGAGAGCGACACCTACTGCATCGACGTCCTCACCCAGGTGAGCGCCGTGACCCGGGCCCTGCAGGCGGTCAGCCTCGGCCTGCTCGACGACCACATCGCCCACTGCGTGGTCGAGGCGGCCCGGGAGTCCGACGAGGCGGCCGCCGAGAAGGTCGCCGAGGTGCAGGCCACCATCGCCCGACTCGTCCGCAGCTGAGGAGCAGCGATGACCCAGACCACCGACCACCACACCGACGAGGTCCACGAGGTCGACCTCGCGATCTCCGGGATGACCTGCGCCTCGTGCTCGGCCCGGATCGAACGCAAGCTCGGCAAGCTCGACGGTGTCGACGCCGTGGTCAACCTCGCCACCGAGAAGGCCACGGTCCGCTACTCCGGCGCGGTCACCGTCGATGACCTGCTGCGCACGGTGCGCCGGACCGGCTACGGCGCCGAGGTCCTCGGCGACGGCGCCCCGCCCGTACCACGCGTGCCGGCCCCGGCCGGCGAGCCGGACGGGGCGGCCCCGGGGCCACCGGCGCGCCGGGGGCCGACGCCGGGTCGGCACCTCCCGCCGGCGCCGCGGACGCGGCCGACGGCGCTGCCGCCGCGGCCGACCGGGCCGCCGCTGCGAGCGCCCACCACCAGGTCGCCCGCCAGGACGACCTGCGCCGCCGCGCCGCCGTGGCCGCCGTCCTCACCGTCCCCCTCGTCGTCATCGCGATGTGGCCGGGCCTGGACCTGCCGAACGAGCCGTGGGTCCAGCTGGTCCTGGCCACCCCGGTCGTCGCCTGGGCCGGCTGGCCGTTCCACCGGGCCGCCGCGCTCAACGCCCGGCACGGTGCGTCGACGATGGACACCCTCGTCTCGCTCGGGGTCCTGGCCGCCTACCTCTCCTCGCTCGTGGTGGTCCTGAGAGGGAGCGCCGCCACGGGCATGGGCGGTGGCGAGCACCTCTGGTTCGAGTCCGCGACCGTCGTGACCACCTTCCTGCTCATCGGCCGGTGGATGGAGGCCCGTGCCACCGACCGGACCCGCGACTCGCTCCGTGGGCTGCTCACCCTGGGCGCCAAGGATGCGGCGGTCCTGCGCGTGGACCCGGTCACCGGCGCCGGCACCGAGCAGCGGGTGCCCGTCGACCGGCTCGGCGTCGGCGACCGGTTCGTCGTCCGTCCCGGCGAGAAGGTCGCCACCGACGGGGTCGTGCTCGAGGGACGGAGCGCGATCGACGCCTCGCTCGTCACCGGCGAGTCGGTCCCGGTCGACGTCGAGCCGGGGGACGAGGTCACCGGGGGAACCGTCAACACCACCGGGCGGCTCGTGGTCGAGGCCAGCCGGGTCGGCTCGGAGACGACGCTGGCCGGCATCGCTCGGCTCGTCGAGCGGGCCCAGACGTCCAAGGCCCCGGTCCAACGCCTCGCCGACCGGGTCTCGGCCGTCTTCGTCCCGGTCGTCCTCGTCCTCGCCGCCCTCACCTTCACCGGCTGGTGGGTCGCGACCGGCGACCCCGCCCGGGCGCTGGGGACCGGAATCGCCGTGCTCGTCATCGCCTGCCCCTGCGCCCTCGGGCTCGCCACTCCCACCGCCCTGCTCGTGGGGACCGGGCGCGGCGCGCGGCTCGGCATCCTCATCAAGGGTGCCGACGTCCTCGAGGACACCCGCCGGATCGACACGGTCGTCCTCGACAAGACCGGCACGGTGACCTCCGGCGAGATGAACCTCGTCGACGTCGCCACGACCGGCCGGCTGCCCAAGGACCAGGCGCTGCGTGCCGCCGCGGCCGTCGAGGCCGGCAGCGAGCACCCGGTCGCCGCCGCGGTCGTGGGGGCGGCCCGGGCCCGCGGCCTCGAGGTCCCCCCCGCCACCGACTTCGAGTCGCTGCCGGGCGCCGGCGCGCGGGCGCGCGTCAAGGACACCGTCGTCACCGTCGGCCGGGCCGACCTCTTCGACGAGGTGCCGGTCGACATCAGCAGGCCGACCGTCGACGGCACGACGGTCTGGGTCGGCTGGGACGGACGGGCCCACGCCTCGCTCACCGTCGCCGACACGGTGCGCCGCAGCTCGGCCCGGGCCATCCGGGACCTCACCGATGCCGGGCTGCCCACCTACCTGCTCACCGGCGACCACGACCGGGCGGCGCTCTCGGTCGCCCGCGACGTCGGCATCCCGGCGAGCCGAGTCGTCGCCGACGTGCGCCCGCAGGACAAGCACGCGATGATCGCCCGGCTCCAGGCCTCCGGCAAGGTGGTGGCCATGGTCGGCGACGGCGTCAACGACGCCGCGGCGCTGGTCCAGGCCGACCTCGGCATCGCGATGGGGACCGGGACCGACATCGCGGCCGACGCCGCCGACATCGTCCTGCTGCGCGCGGACCTCCCGGCGGTCGTCGACGCCATCGCCCTGTCCCGGGCGACGCTGCGCACCATCCGGCAGAACCTCGGCTGGGCCTTCGGCTACAACATCGCGGCGATCCCGCTCGCGATGGCCGGGATGCTCAGCCCGATGGTCGCCGGCGCGGCGATGGCGATGAGCAGCGTCCTCGTCGTGACGAACAGCCTGCGGCTGCGGCGCTGGACGCGCCGGACCTGACCCTCCCCCGGACCGGCGGGACGGGCCGGGCGGGCGTCAGACGGTGACCTCGCCGTGCGGGGTCTCGAACGTCACCGACATCAGCCCCGGCGTGCCGTGCGGCGCCACGAAGACGAACTCGATGACCGAGGACGTGTAGTCGACGGGCAGGCCCAGCCACTCGCGGACCCGGTCGGGGTCGCCGGCGATCTGCAGCGACTCGATGGTCACCTCGGTGTCGGCGTCGGCCGAGGGATGCGGCGCGCCCGGCTCCCACTCGATGAAGAACGGCAGCTGCGGGTCTGCCTGCAGGCCCTTGACCCCGATCTGCTTCCACCGCAGCTCGACCCCGTCGGGTCGGTGCCGGTTGCCCTCGACCGCCTCGCGGCCGAGGCGGTCCTCCTGCTCGTGGATGTCGTCGACGCAGACGACCCACCCGAGCCAGCCCCCGCCGGCCTCGGAGCGTGCCCGGACGACCTGCCCGAACGGCGCCTTGTCGGCCGCGGGATGCTCGAGCACCTCGACGACCTCGACGTAGCGCTCGTGCGCGAGGGGCAGGATGACGTTGCGCGTCCCGAAGCGCGGGTGCACTCCCCCGTCGACCGGCGTCACGCCGATCAGCTTCGCGAGGCGTTCGGCCGTGGCGAACACCCCGTCGTGCTCGGCGGCGTAGACGACATGGTCAACTCGCATGGCGTTCATCGTCGCACACGGCCGGGAGTGCTCCCGACCGCACCCCCGGGGCCGGCGACCGGTCCGGTGGCGGCCGCCCCACCGGCCCCACCGGCCACACGGGTCCCGGCGGTGCGCTGGCGGACCGCCTCGTAGACGACCACCGCCGCGGCGGTGGAGGCGTTGAGCGAGTTGACCCGGCCGGCCATCGGGATGCGGACCCGCTCGTCCGCGGCTGAGAGCACCGACGCGGTCAGCCCGTGCTTCTCGGCACCGACGGCCAGCGCCACCGCTCCGCGGTAGTCGACGTCGGTGTGCAGTGCGTCGGTGTCCGGCGTGGTGGCGACGAGCCGGATTCCGTGCTGCGCCAGCCAGGCCAGCACCTCGGCGGTGGAGGCGGCCGCGACCGGCACGGTGAAGACCGTGCCCTTGCTCGCACGGACGACGTTCGGGTTGCCCCAGTCGGTCGTCGGGTCGGCGGCGAGCACGGCGGCCACGCCCGCGGCGTCGGCGGTGCGCAGCACGGCGCCGAGGTTGCCGGGCTTCTCCAGCCCCTCGCAGACGACGACGAGCGGGTCGGGGGGCACCACGAGCTCGCTCAGCGCCACCCCGGGCACCGGCAGCACGGCGAGGAAGCCGTCCGGCCCCTCGCGGTAGGCGACCTTCTCGAAGGCGGCCCGCCCGCAGCGGATGGTCCCCGCCCCCAAGGCCCTGGCCCGCGCGACGAGGGCGGACTGCCGGGCCGGGTCGAGCATCAGCTCGGGGCAGTGCAGGACGACCTGCGGCACGACACCGGCGTCGAGGGCCAGCTCGAGCTCCTCGTAGCCGTCGACGGCGGTGAGCCCCTCCTCCTCTCGGACCCGCCGGCGGCGCAGCGCGGCGACCGCCCGCAGGCGCGGGTTCGACGCGGACGTCACGGACAACTCGACCATGGCGACCCAGCATCCCACGCGGCCGGGTGCCCCGGCCCCCTCGGGCGGCCCCGCGCAGCCCTGTCGCGGACCCCCCGGGCCGCTCCTCCCGTGCGGTATGAATGGGCGGTGCCCAGCGACGACGAACCCACGACGGAGAGCTCCCGCCTCCGTCGCCTCGGCCGGTCCTGGGTCTACGCGGCCGTCATCGCGGTGGTCTTCTTCGGCACCGGGTTCCTCGTCCGCAGCAAGTGGGACCCCCTGATCAACCTCGACGACGCCGCCATCCGCACCCTCGTCCCGATCACCCGCGACCACCCCTGGCTGCTGGACTTCTGGCTCTTCTGGCAGGCCGCCTTCCTTCCCCGCAACCTCTACGCGGTCGGGACGGTGCTGTGCCTGTGGGTGTGGCTCGGCAAGGGTTTGCGCACCCGCTCCTGGTGGGCCTTCGGGACGATGATGTTCGCCTGGTTCGTCGAGTTCGCCGGCAAGTTCGTCTTCCAGCGGGCGCGGCCGGTCGTCGAGGACCCGGTGTCCAAGGCGCCGGGCTACTCGTTCCCCTCCGGCCACGCGGTGGGCTCGGCGGCCTTCTTCACCACCGTCGTCCTCCTGCTCTGGCCGATCGTCGAGCGCCGGGCCTGGCGGGTGGTCATGGTCACGGTCTCCGCCGTCTGCGTCGTCCTCACCGCGCTGGACCGCAACTTCCTCGGCGTCCACTACCCGAGCGACGTCACGGTCGGCGTCGTCACCGGCGTGGGCCTCGTCCTCGCCTCGTACGCCGGCTACGCGGGGTGGAACCCCCCGAGTCCGACCCGTCCCCCCACCGACCCCGACACCGGGCCCACCCGGTCCCGCCGGGACCCCGCCCCCGAGGAGACCTGATGGCGTTCATCACCCGATGGGACGAGGACCGCTCCCGACCGACGTTCCTCGCCGCGCTCAAGGACGCCTTCCTCCGCGCGTTCCTCCCCTCGACCCTCGTGTTCCTCTTCGTCCTCGTCGTCGGCGAGCTGCTGATGGGCCCGTTCCACTCGTTCGCCAAGAGCGAGAACGCCGTCAACGTGTGGTTCGCCGAGCGCCGCACCGACACGATGAACACGGTCTCGCACGTCATGTCGATGATCGGCAACACCGAGTACGTCATCGCGATGGGTGTGCTCGTCGCCGGCCTCGTCTGGTGGCGCACCAAGGCGTGGTGGTTCGCGGTCGTCCCGCTCATCGCCATCTCGCTGCAGGCGACGTGGTTCGTCCTCGCGGCCGCGATCGTCGGACGCGAGCGCCCGGACGTCGAGCACCTCGACCCCGCCCCGCCGACCTCGAGCTACCCGAGTGGCCACGTCGGGGCCTCCACCGCTCTCTACGTCTCCTTCGCCCTGATGGCCACCCGCATCGAGAACCTTCTCGTCCGGCGGCTGCTCGTCCTGCTGTGCCTGCTCGTCCCCTTCGCCGTCACCTTCGCCCGGCTCTACCGTGGGATGCACCACACCACCGACGTCGCGGTCGGGGCGGTCAACGGCCTGGTGTGTGCGCTCCTGGCGTGGGGCTACCTGCGCCGCGACGGCTCGCACGCCGACGACCGTGACGAGGAGCCCGACACCGCTCGTGCCGCGGCCTGAGCCGGGACAGCGGGGCCCGAGGCCGGGTCGTCAGAGCCGCGCGTACCGGGCGCGCGCGAAGGAGTACAGGCCGAAGGCGGCGATCCCGAGCGCGACGAGGGTCAGGACGTACGGACCCGCCGGGGCGTCCTTGAACGTCTTGAGCGCGCCGTCGAGGCCCTGCGACTTGCCGGGGTCGGTCGTCACCGCCGCGTAGAGGAAGAAGTAGCCCACGACCACGAGGGCGACCCCCTTGGCGACGTAGCCCACCTGGCCGGCGCGGACCGCCCACTGGCCCGGGTGCCCCGACAGCTCCTGGAGGAACCTCTTCGTCCAGCCCTTGTAGACGAAGTAGAGGGCGACGCCCACGACGACGAGCCCGATGGCGCCGACGAGGAGGCGGCCGACCGCGTTGCCCATGAGGGAGGCGGTGAAGTCCTGGGTCTGCTGCTTGCTGTTGCTGTTCTGGCCCAGCGCGACGATCTTGAACGTGGTCCAGGCGAAGAACAGGTACATGACCCCCTTGGCGACGAGCTTGACGAGGTCGCCCTTGTCCTGGCGGCGCACGAAGCCCTCGGTGATGTTCCAGAACGCGAGGAGGAGGAAGCCGACGACGCCGATCCACAGCAGGAACGGCCCGGTCGTCGAGTCCGCCACCGTCTGCAGCGCTCCGGACTGGTTGGCCTCCTTCGAACCGCCGCCGATGCCCCAGGCCACCTTGACCGCGATGTAGGCGATGAGCAGGTGGAGGATGCCGACGATGGCGAAACCGAGCCGGGCGCCCCACTCGACGACCGGGTTCTCGTTGGCCTCGTGGGTGGCGCGCGTGGCGTCCGTGGTGTCCATGGTGTCACCCTGCCAGTTGCGGGGATCGGACGCGGAGATCGAAGCATCCCGGTTCGCCGCGGCGCGGGTCAGGTGAGCCCGGTGAGCAGGGAGTGCAGGACGGTGACGAGGCCGTGCTCGTCGACGTCGCCGGTGACCTCGTCGGCCGCGGCCCGGACCTCGTCCGGGGCGTTGCCCATCGCCACCCCCCGAGCGGCCCAGCGCAGCATCTCCAGGTCGTTGCGCTGGTCGCCGACGGCGAGCGTGCGCATCGGCTCGACGCCGAGCCGCCGCCGCACCCCCTCGAGCGCGGCCCCCTTGGACACCCCCTCCGGGGTGATGTCGAGCCAGGCGCTCCAGCCCACCGCGTACTCGACGCCGTGCAGCCCGATCCGGTCGGTGCCGGCGAGGAAGTCCTCGCTCGTGCTCTCCGGGTCGCGGATGGTCAGGCGGGTGACCGGGTGGGCCATGAGCTCCTCGAAGGTGACCACCCGGGGGGTGCCGTCGAGCTCACCCTCGGGGAAGGGCGCGGAGACCTTGAACCCGACCCCGAGCTCCTCCACCGCGACGAGCGCGGCCGGGAACTCCGCGCGGAGCACCTGCAGCGCCGGCGCCGGGTCGAAGGTGACCGCCTCGAGGATCTCGTAGCCGTCGGCGAGGGCCGGGTCGAGCCGCAGGGTGATCGCGCCGTTGGCGCAGACCGCGAACCCCTCGAGCAGGCCGAGCGCGTCGAGGACCGGCAGCGTCCCGACGATGGCCCGGCCGGTGGCGAGCACGACGTGGTGGCCGGCGTCGGCGACGGCCCGGACGGCATCGCGCACCGGCGGGTGCAGCACGCCGTCGTGGTCGACGGTCGTGCCGTCGATGTCGAGGCCGACGAGGTAGGGAGCGGTCATCACAACCGCGCACCCTACCGACCGCCGGTCAGCGCACCGGCGTCAGCAGCTCCAGGCCGATCCGCTCCTGCAGCGCCTCCGGGACGTGGACCGCGCCGTCGGGCTGCTGGTGGTTCTCGAGGATGGCGACGAGCCATCGGGTCGTGGCGAGCGTGCCGTTGAGGGTGGCCGCCACCTCGTTGCCGGACTCGCCCCGGAACCGCGTGTTCAGCCGACGGGCCTGGAAGGTCGTGCAGTTCGACGTCGAGGTGAGCTCGCGGTAGCGCCCCTGGCTCGGGATCCACGCCTCGCAGTCGTACTTGCGCGCGGCCGGGCCACCGAGGTCGCCGGCGGCGGTGTCGATGACCCGGTAGGGCACCTCCATCGCCGCGAGCATCTCCTTCTCGAAGGCGAGCAGCCGTTGGTGCTCGGCCGCGGCGTCCTGCGGCCGGCAGTAGACGAACATCTCGATCTTGTTGAACTGGTGGACCCGGATGATGCCGCGGGTGTCCTTGCCGTAGGAACCGGCCTCGCGGCGGTAGCAGGTCGACTGCCCGGCGTAGCGCAGCGGCCCCGCCGAGAGGTCGACGACCTCGTCGGCGTGGTAGCCCGCGAGGGCCACCTCCGAGGTGCCGGTCAGGTAGAGGTCGTCGGCCTCGAGCCGGTAGACCTCGTCGGCGTGGTGGTCGAGGAAGCCCGCACCGGCCATGACCTCGGGCTTGACGAGCGTCGGGGTGACCATCGGGACGAAGCCGCGGGCCACCGCACGGTCGACGGCGAGGCCGAGCATCGCCGACTCCAGGCGTGCGCCGACGCCCTTGAGGAAGTAGAACCGGGCGCCGGCGACCTTGGCCCCCCGCTCCATGTCGACCGCGTCGAGGGCCTCGGCGAGCTCGAGGTGGTCCTTCGGCTCGAACCCCTCCGCGGCGAAGTCCCGCGGGGTGCCCACCTCCTCGACGACGGCGTAGTCGTCCTCCCCCCCGGAGGGGACGCCTGGCTCGACGACGTTGGAGATCGAGCGCAGCAGGCCGTCGAGCTCGGCCTGCGCCGTGTCCGCCTCCGCCTGGAGGCGACGGACCTCCGCGGCCACCTCCTTCGTCCGGGCGAGGAGGGCCTGCTTCTCCTCGTCCTGCGCCCGGGCCACCTCCTTGCCCATCGACTTCTGCTCCGCACGGAGCCGCTCGAACGCGGTGAGCGAACCCCGCCGCCGCCCGTCGGCCGCGAGCACGGCGTCGACGACGCCCTCGTCCTCGCCGCGGGCACGCTGGCTGGCGCGGACGGTCTCGGGGTCGTCCCGGAGCAGCCTGATGTCGATCACCGGGGGAGTTTACCGGCGGGCGGCCAGGGCCCCCGCGCGGCTCCGGCGCCGGCGGTCAGTCGGGCCGACCGGTGACGAGCAGCCCGGCGCCGAGGCCGAGCATCATCAGGCCCCCGGTGCCGCCGACCCGCTCCATCCGTCGCGGTGAGCGCGCGAACCAGTCACGGAACCGGGACGCGAGGAGGGCGACCGTGCCGTCGCCGACGAGCGCGATGACGGCGAACACCGGGCCGAGCACGAGCAGCTGCACCCCCACCTGCCCCGCGGCGTCGACGAACTGCGGCAGCACGGCCGCGAGCAGGACGAAGGACTTCGGGTTGGTCACCCCGACGACGAACCCGGTGCGCAGCGCGTGGGCGACCGGGGCTGGGGCCGGCGGCCCGGCGACGAGCGCCGCGGCGAGCCGACGCCGGTGCCGCAGCGTCTGCACGCCGAGCCAGAGGAGGTAGAGGGCGCCGACCACCTTGAGCACGGTGTACGCGGCGGCGCTCGCCGCGACGACCGGGCCGAGCCCCACGGCGAGCCCGACGATCTGAGCCTGGATGCCGAGGGCGTTGCCCGCCACGGTGAGCAGTGCCTCGCGGCGGCCGGCCGAGAGGGCACGGCCGATGGTGAAGAGGATGCTCGGACCCGGGATGGCGACGATGACGGCGGAGGCGAGCGCGAACGCCAGGACCGTGGAGGGGGACGGCACCGGCCCAGTGTCGGGCACGGCGTCCCCGGTCGTCACCCCCGTTTCGCCCGCCTGTCGACCCACGTCATCACCGGTGTCGCGAGGACACCGTGGAGGAGCACCGAGAGGGCGACGGTGAACCCGACCGTCGACCACATCCACCGCTCCTCCGAGAAGGTCGCCGCGCCCGCGGCGAAGGACAGGTAGTAGATCGAGCCGACGCCCCGGATCCCGAAGAAGGCGACGACCAGCCGCTCGCGGTGGTCGAGCCCGGCGGTGCCGACCTGGGTGCGGTGGCCGAGGAAGGAGACCCAGCCGGCGAGCGGCCGGATGACCAGGACGAGGGCGACACCGACGAGCACCCCGCGCCCGTCGAGGTTGGCGAGCAGGCCGTTGGTGAAGGAGAAGCCGAGACCGAGGAGCACGACCAGGGTGAGCAGGCTCTCGAGCCGCTCGACCGTCTCGTGCATGTGCTGGTGGTACTCGTGCCGGCGCTCGACCGAGCGCAGCGTGAGGGCGCAGGCGAAGACGGCGAGGAAGCCGTATCCGTCGGCGAGCTCGGCGAGCCCGTAGACGAGGAGCAGCGCCGAGAGCGCGAGCAGCGGCTCACCGACCTCCGCGAGCCGGAACGACCGGCGCGGGGCACGGAAGGCCAGCCGGGCGAGCAGCCACCCCACCGCCACGCCGACGACCACCCCGATCGCCACCTTGCCGACGAGCTCCCAGGCGACCCACCGCAGCACCCCACCGGCGCCGAGCGCAGCCTGCGCAGGCACGCCGGTCGCGAGCAGGATCGCGGCCCAGACGAACGGGAAGGCGAGCCCGTCGTTGAGCCCCGCCTCGCTGGTCAGCGCGAAGCGCACCTCGTCGTCCTCGTCGAGCTCCTCCTCGGCGCCCGCGAGCGTCGGGCCGCCGACCTGGACGTCCGAGGCGAGGACCGGGTCGGTGGGCGCGAGCATGGCCCCGAGCAGGAGCGACGCCGGCAGGGCGATCCGCAGCGGGCCCCAGGCCAGCGCGGCGACCCCGAGGATGGTCAGCGGCATCGCGATGCCGAGCAGCCGCCATGCGGGCGACCACGCGGCCCACGACGCCCGCAGCCGGGGCCGCAGCGGCCGGTCGAGGGCGAGCCCGACACCCATCAGCGCCACGAGGACGGTGACCTCGGTGAGGTGCTCGATCCACGGCCTGGCCGCGACCGGGTCCAGCCGCAGCTCGCGGGCCGCCGGCAGGAGGCCGATGAGCATCCCGGTCGCGACGAGCACGATCGCCGGGGACAGTGCCCACCGGTGCAGCGCTCGCGGCAGCACCGCGGCCAGCAGCAGGGCCGCGCCGAGGAGGACGTAGACCAGCTGGGCGCTCACTACGGGCCGCCCGGCGACGGCGTCACGGGATGGCGACCCCCACGTCGTGGAGGTGGTGCGCCAGGTCGTGCAGCCCGTACTGCCCGAGGGTGAGGACGGTGAACCGGGCACCGTCGGACCGGCGGCCCGGGCGCTCCCACTGCCCGGCGCCGACCTCGTCGTAGGCGGCGGCGAGGAGCCCGGCGGCGACCGCGAGGTCGCCGGCCACCTGGCCCGGCTCCTGCTCGCCGTAGCGCTCGGCGACGGCCGTCGCGTCCTGGTCCCAGCTCGTGAAGACGGGGTCGTCCGCCTCCAGCATCGACCGGAGCCGCTGCTCGAAGAGGCGGCAGACGTCGCGGACGTGGCAGGCGTACTCCAGCGCCGACCAGGTGCGCGGGTCGGGCCGCCGGGCGACGTCGTCCCGGCCGAGCACCGAGGGCCACGGCGCGGTGAGCGCGCGGACGCGGGCCGGGATCTCGTCCGGCGCGACCGACCGGGCCTCGACACCGCACTCGGGGCAGACCCGCTCGAGGGTCCAGGTCCAGTCCTTGGTGTCGGGGACGACGCCGTCCGATGACCCGGCCCCGTGGCCGCCCTCCTCCTGCCCCCCGGCCCCTCGCCGGCACCCGCCGTCCTCGTCATGCCCGGCAGCCTACGGCGGCGCACCCGGGGTGCCGGTGCTGCGGTACCTTCCACGTTGTGTCGGTGGCGGAGATCTGGACCTGGGCGGGCATCGGGGTGGCGGTGCTCTTCGCCGTGGTCGGTGCCTACCTCGTCATCTCCGCACGCGGCCCGTCCTCCGAGCCGGGGGGGCCGGGGGGTCGGCCGGCCCGGGACAGCTTCCGCGCCGGCGACGCGCCCGAGCCGCCCCGCCGGCGCGCCGCGGTCATCGTCAACCCGACCAAGTTCGAGGACATGGGCGAGGTGCGCCGGCGGCTGGCGTCGGTCTCGGAGGAGAACGGCTGGGCCGAGCCCCTCGTCCTCGAGACCACCGAGCACGACGTCGGCTTCGGCCAGACCCGCGAGGCCGTCGAGAGCGGCGTCGACCTCGTCTGCGCGCTCGGCGGGGACGGCACGGTCCGGGCGGTCGCCCAGGAGCTCGTCGGCACCGAGGTCCCGCTCGGCCTGCTCCCGGGCGGCACCGGCAACCTCCTCGCCCGCAACCTCGAGCTCCCCGTCGACTCGCTCGAGCGCGCCCTCACCGTCGCCCTCACCGGGCGGAACCGGCGGGTCGACGCCGCGTGGATGACCCTGGACCCCGACCACCTCGAGCTCGAGGAGCACGTCGGAGAGGGCTCCAGCGCCGGCGCACGGCGGCACGCGTTCTTCGTCATGGCCGGGCTCGGGCTCGACGCGGCGATCATGGACTCGACCTCCGAGGAGCTGAAGAACAGGATCGGCTGGGGCGCCTACGTCCCCGCGGGGTTCAAGCACTTCCTGCGGGACCGGTTCACGGTGTCCCTGACCGTGGAGGACGGCGCGGTCGAGACCAAGCGGGCCCGGATGGTCGTCATCGGCAACTGCGGCAAGATCACCGGCGGGATCGACCTCCTGCCCGACGCCCAGCCGGACGACGGGATGCTCGACGTCATCGTCCTGGCCCCCCGCGGCCTGGCCGCCTGGATGTCCGTGGCCGGCCGGGTGATCACCCGCAGCGACCGCACCTCGGCCACCCTCTCCCGCTACCGGGGGACGAGCACCCACGTCGAGCTCGACGAGCCGCAGCGGGTCCAGGTCGACGGCGACATCATCGGCGAGGCGACGAAGGTCTCCTGCGAGGTCCAGCCGCGGGCCCTCATCGTCCGCACCACGGGCCGGCCCGGCTGACCGGCACCCGGTTCAGAACCGGCGGTCCCGCCAGGGCCGCTCGAACGGCAGCCGCCAGGTGAACGGGGCGATGAGCTGGTGGATCTGGTTCGGCCCCCAGGTGCCCTGGGCGTACGGCCGCACCGGCGACGGGTTGTCGAGCACCGGCTGGCTGATCTCCCACAGCCGCTCGATGCCGGACGCGGAGGTGAAGAGCGTCCGGTCGCCCCGGGCGGCGTCGTAGAACAGGCGCTCGTAGGCCTCGAGGACGGCACCGGCCCACGACGTCTCCTGCATCGAGAACTGCATCGAGAGCTTGTCGAGCCGGAACCCGGGGCCGGGACGCTTGCCGTAGAACGACAGCGACATCCGTGACTTGTCGGCGAGGTCGAAGGTGAGGTGGTCCGGCCCCTGGTCGCCCACCCCCGACCCGGCGGGGAACATCGACTGCGGGGGCTCCTTGAAGGCGATCGAGATGACCCGTGCCCCCTCGGCCATCCGCTTGCCGGTGCGCAGGAAGAACGGCACGCCCGCCCAGCGCCAGTTGTCGACGAAGCACTTGAGCGCCACGAAGGTCTCGGTCTCGGAGTCGCCGCGGACCCCGGGCTCGTCGTGGTAGCCCTCGTACTGGCCGCGGACGACGTCGCTGGGGTTGATGGCCTGCATCGAGCGGAAGACCTTGTTCTTCTCGCGGCTGATCGCGGCCGGCTCCAGGGCGGTGGGTGGCTCCATGGCGGTGAACGCGAGGATCTGGAACAGGTGGGTCACGACCATGTCGCGGTAGGCACCGGTGGTCTCGTAGAAGTCCGCCCGCTGGGTCAGCCCGAGGGTCTCGGGGACGTCGATCTGGACGTGCGAGATGTTGTTGCGGTGCCAGATCGGCTCGAAGAGACCGTTGGCGAACCGGAACGCCAGGATGTTCTGCGCCGGCTCCTTGCCGAGGAAGTGGTCGATCCGGAAGATCTGCTCCTCGTCGAAGACCTCGTGCAGCTGGCGGTTGAGCGAGACCGCGGAGGCGTAGTCGCTGCCGAACGGCTTCTCCATGACGACCCGGCTGTTGCCGGCCAGCCCGGCCTCGGCGATGGTGTTGACCGCCGACAGCGCCGCCTTGGGGGGGACCGCGAGGTAGTGCAGCCGCAGCGGCGCGTCGCCGGGGAGCTGGGTCTCGGCCCGGCCCACGGCCTCGGCGAGGGCCTGCGGGCCGCCGGAGAGCGGGACGAAGTCGAGCCGCTGCGCGAACTCGTGCCAGTCCTGGTCGTTGAGCTCCCGGGTGCTGTGCTCGCGGATGGCGACGAGGGCCAGGTCGCGGAACGCGTCGGGGCTCAGCTCGTCGAGCGAGGTACCGACGATCCGCAGGTCGTCGAGGAGGCGGGCCTGGAAGAGGTGGAGCAGCCCGGGGATCAGCTTGCGCTGGGCGAGGTCCCCGGTGGCGCCGAAGAGGACGACGGTGATGGGAGCGGTCATGGGCCCAGCCTGTCGCGGCGGCGACCGCGCCGCCACCTCCAGGTCACGACGCGGCCCGGTCCACGTAGAAGTTCGCGTTGATGTCACGGCCCGTGGCGCTCGGACGGCACACGGTGATGTAGTACGCGGGCACCATGTCGCGGACGACCAGCGTGCGGGTCGCCCCGACGGGGATGCCCGCGGCCGTCCCGACGGTCTGCTGGCCGGCGTCGTAGACGAGTACGTCGAACGTCGTCGGTGCCGACCCGTCGTTGGTCACGACGAAGGCGACGTTGCCCGGGGCCGTCGTCGTGCTCGAGACCCGGCAGGCGTCGTCGGTGGCGGTGACCGTGACGGAGGAGTCCGCGGTGGCGGTCGCGGACGTGCCGTCCGAGACGATGCCGTCGTGGGCCGCCCCGCACCCCGCGAGGACGAGGGTGGCGGCGGCCGCGAGGGTGGGCGCTGCTCGGCGCATGGCGACTTCCCTTCTCTCGGCGTCCACTCCACCCTAGGCAGCGGGAGGGGTCCGTGGTCGGGATCGTGCCGGACGGCGTGGGTCAGGTCGAGCCGACGGACGCCCCGGCGCCGGTGACCTCGAAGTCCGCGCGGATGCCGTCGCCGGTCATCCCGGGCTTGCACGCCGTGGTGTAGGTGCCGGCGGCGACGTCGGAGACGGTGAGCGTGCGGGTCAGGCCGGGACCGATGTTCTCCACCTCGCCGACGACGTCCGAGCCGCGGTAGAGGTAGAACTCGTTGACCTTGCTCCCGCTGTTGGTGACCGTGAACGCGATGCTGCCGCGTGGCGCCGTGGTCGCGGAGAGCTGGCACGTGGTGTCGGTGGCGGTGACCGTGACCGCGGTGTCGGCACCGCCGGCGGCGCCGGCGCCCTCGGAGACGGTGCCCTCGTCGCCGCAGGCGGCCAGGGTGAGGGAGGCGGGCAGGAGCAGGGCGGGTGCGAGGGCGCGCAGGCGCATGCGAGAGGTCTCCATGTCGTGGTGGGGGATCGTGCGGGCCGGTCGGCGGCGGTCAGGCGCCAGGTCAGGCGGCGGTCTTGGCCGTGGGGCTCGCCTGCTCGGGCGCGGCCGCGACGGTGCGGCGCGTCGGCCGGAGGAAGAGGACGAGGACGGTGCCGACGTACAGCACCCAGGCGACAGCCTGGAGGACCGTGGTCTCCGGGGTGAAGTTGAGGACGCCCTTGAGGAGCGCGGCGTACCACGTGCTCGGGTCGATGACCTGCGAGACGTCGAAGGCGAGGGTGTCCAGCCCGGGCAGCACGCCGGCCTCCTGGAGGTCGTGGATGCCGTAGGCGAGGATGCCGCCCGCGACGACGACGAGCGCGACCCCGGTCCAGCGGAAGAACCGGGTGAGGTTGATCCGCAGCGCCCCCCGGTAGATGAGGTAGCCGAGGACGACCGCGCCACCGAGCCCGACGGCCCAGCCGAGCAGCGGGACGTTGTTGCCGGAGCCGGCGGCCTGCGCCGTGGCGTAGAAGAAGACGGCGGTCTCCAGCCCCTCCCGGCCCACGCCGAGGAACCCGACGAGGGCGACGGCGAGGGGGCCGAGGTCGAGGGCGCGGTCGAGCCTGCCCTTGAGCTCGCCGGAGATGGTCCGGGCGGCCGACTTCATCCAGAAGACCATCGCGGTGACGAACCCCACGGCGATGATGCTCGCCGTGCCGCCGATGACCTCCTGGGCCTCGAACGACAGCTGCCGGGTCCCGAAGGTGAGGACGGCCCCGAGGACGACGGAGAGGGTCACGGCGGTCCCGACGCCGAGCCACACGTAGCGGGTGCCCCAGGAGCGGTTCGTCTTGGTGAGGAAGGCGAGGAGGATGACGACGACGAGCGCCGCCTCCAGCCCCTCGCGCAGCCCGATGAGGGCGTTGCTCACGAACATGCCTCGGTTCCGTCCCGTCTGGTGAGGTCGTCCTTACTCGACTTAGGTAACCCTAATGAGGGGCCGGAGGTCAAGCCGGGCTCAGAGCAGGCGGGGGGCGCCGCCGGGGGTCGCGAGGGCGATCTCCTCCTCGGTCGGCTCGCGCCGCTCCCGGGCCGCCGGGGGCAGCAGGTCGACGATGGCGTCCATGATCCGGCGGGTGTCGGCAACGGCCGAGCGGTGCAGGAGCTCGACCGGCGGGCCGACCCGGACCCGCACCGTCGGCGGGTCGGCGAGGTTGAGCACCCGGGGCACCGGTGAGCTGCGCGGCCACACCTGTTCGGTGCCCCAGATCCCGACCGGCACGACCGGCGCCCTCGTCGCCGCGGCCAGCCGGGCGGCCCCGGTGCGTCCCTTGAGCACCGGGTCGTAGAAGGCCGCCCCGCGCGGGATCGTGCCCTGCGGCAGGACGCAGACCAGCTCGCCACCCTCGAGCGCGACCGCCGCGTTCTCGAGGGACTCCCGGCCCCCACCGGCCCGGTCCACCGGGATCCCGCCGAGGGCCGTCGCGAGGGCGCCGACCACCGGGACGTCGAAGAGCTCCCGCTTGGCCAGGATCCGGCCGGTGCGCCCGGTGGGCCGCATCAGCTGGATGATCGCCGGCACGTCGAAGTAGCTGCGGTGGTTCGCCACGAGGATCGCCGGCCCGGTGCGGGGCAGGTACTCCCGGCCGGCGACGTCGAACCGGGCGTAGGGGGTGGTGAGCAGGGGGTGGCTGGCGAGGAAGAGCAGGCGCTGGAGCTCGACCCCGACGACCGGCAGCTTGACGACCCCGGGGGAGACGTCGAAGTGGACGATGGGCCACCCACGGGCCAGGGCGTAGAGGGTCAGGCGCGGGTCGGGGTTGACCGCCGCGGGACGGCCGACGGCCGAGAGCAGTGGCAGGTCGTAGATCGAGTCGGAGTAGGCGAAGCTCTCGGCCAGGTTGACGCCCGCCGAGTCGGCCCACTCGCGGACCGCCCGCAGCTTGCCGCGCGACCAGACGAACGGGCCGTCGAGGGCCCCGTCGAAGGTGCCCTCCGCGGTGATCCGGTAGCGGGTCGCGATGACGTGGTCGACCCCGATGCGGTCGGCGAGCGGCCGGATCAGGTGGTACGGCGTGGTGGTGGCGAGGACGACGGTACGGCCGGCCGCGTGGTGCTGCTCGATGAGGCTGAGGGCGTTCGGGTGGATGGCACGGACGATCACCTCGGCCGCCGCGTCCGCGGCCGCGTCGAAGGTGTCCTCGGCCCGCCCGCGGGCGACGAGGGTGGCCTGGCGGGCCAGGGCGATCGAGGGCAGGGTCTCGCCGAGGGTGTCGAAGACCTTGTAGAGCAGCCCCTCGCCCGGCAGCCGGCGGGTGACGACACCGAGGTCGTACATCGCCCGGGAGAGGAGGGGCCCGGTGGCGCCCCGCAGCAGGGTGCGGTCGAGGTCGAAGATCGCCGCTCCAGCCATGGCCCCGAGGCTACCGGGCACGGTCCGGCGGCCGGCCACGGACGTAGGCTGCCGGGCATGACGCGCCCGCCGCTCACGGCCTTCGTGCTCGGCGGCGGCGGGGTGCTCGGCGCCACCCAGGTGGGGATGGTGCGCTCGCTGGCCGAGCACGGCATCCGGCCCGACCTCGTCCTCGGGACGAGCATCGGCGCCCTCAACGGCGCGTTCGTCGCGGCCGACCCCACGGAGTCCGGCGCGTCCCGGCTCGCCGAGGTGTGGGAGGCGGTGGTCCGCGAGGGGGTCTTCCTCGAGAACCCGGTCCGCCAGGCGGCCCGGGTCGCGAGGTACCGCACGCACCTGCTGTCGAACGCGCCGCTGCGGCACGTCGTCGACGCCTACCTCCCGGTCGACCGGTTCGAGGAGCTGCCGGTGGCCTTCCAGTGCGTCGCCGCGTGCATCGAGGACGCGAGCGGTCGCTGGTTCGACAGCGGCGAGCTCGTCTGGCCCGTCGTCGCGTCCTGCGCCGTCCCCGGGCTCTTCCCCCCGGTCGAGATCGACGGCCGGCACTACCTCGACGGGGGCCTGGTCCACTCGATCCCGGTCGGCCGGGCGCTGGCGCTCGGGGCGACGCGGATCGTCGTGCTCCAGGTCGGCCGGGTCGAGCAGCCGCTCTCGCCGCCGCGGAGGCCGTGGGAGGTGGCGACGGTGGCGTTCGAGATCGCCCGGCGCCACCGCTACGTCCACGAGATAGAGTCGGTCCCGGCCGACGTCGAGCTGGTCGTCCTGCCGAGCGGGGCGACGTCGAGCCCGAACCTGTCGATCGGGCAGGCCCGGGCGGGGCGGATGCGCGAGCGCATGGAGAGGGCTCACGCGGCCTCCTCGGCCCACCTCGACGCCCTGGCCGGCCCCGGCTAGGTCGGCTGCCGCCCGCCCGGCCGGACGGCGGCCGGCGCCCACTGGCCGCGAACCGCCGGGGCCCGGGGTCCGGCACCCCTAGGCTCCCCCCATGGGGATGCGCGCGGTTCCGCCCCCGCCGCTGCCGGTGCGGCGGTTCCTCCACATCGTCTGGCCGCTGGTCGGCGTGCTCGTCACCGGCCTCGCCGTCCCGGTCGTCGTCGCCGGGGCCCTCCTCGTCGTCGTCGACCGGCGCGCCCGGCTGCTACGCACCGCCTGCCTCGCCGTGGTCCTCATGTGGGTCGACATCCGGATGCTGGTGTCGTGCTGGGCGCTGTGGGCGCGCAGCCCCGACCACTCCTCGCCGACGTGGCACGAGGACCACGAGCGCCTCTTCAGCCAGGCGCTGGACTCGCTGATGTACTACGCGCGCCGGTGGGTCGGGCTGGAGGTGCGGCTCGCCGACCGGATGCACTTCGGTTCCGACGCCCACCCGCTCATCGCCCTCGCCCGGCACGCCGGGCCCGCCGACTCCCTCGCCATCGCCTGGCTGCTCGCCCGCACCGCGGACCGGCTGCCCCGCATCGTCCTCGCCGAGGCCCTGCGCTGGGACCCGGGCGTCGACACCATCCTCACCCGGGTCGACTCCTTCTTCGTGCCGTCGACGTCCGGGCGCGGCGAGGACCGGGCGGCGGGGGTCACCCGGATGGCGGAGTCGATGGACAGCGGCGACGTCGTCCTCATCTTCCCCGAGGGCGAGAACTGGACCCCGCGCCGGTGGGCGGGGAGCATCCGGCGGCTGCGCGCCACGGGCCACGACGAGCGGGCTCGCCGGGCCGAGGAGCTGCGCCACGTCCTGCCCCCGCGGGCCGGAGGGGCGTGGGCGGCGCGGTCGGCCCGACCCGGGGCCGACGTCATGGTCCTCGCGCACGCCGGGTTCGGGCAGCTGACCTCGCCGCGGCTCATCTGGGACTCGATGCCGTTCCACGACCGCCCGTTCCTCGTCAAGACGTGGACCTACGCGGCCGAGACGGTGCCCGGCGAGCCGGCCGCCTTCGCCGCCTGGCTCGAGGACCGGTGGGCGGAGGTCGACGCCTGGGTGCGGGAGCACACGAGTGAACCCGGCCAGGTCCCTCCGGGAGGCGGGACACCCGTGCCCTCGGCACGCCACGGCGCGGGGCCGGACCCGGGCGCCCCGGAGCGCCACCGATGAGGAGGAGCACCCGGGTCGCCGTCGTGGCCGCCGTCCTCGCCGTCGCGGTCCTCGTCCTGGCCCTGGGGTCCCGACCGGCCGAGGACACCGCCAACGGCTGGCTCCCGGTCACCTCGCTCGCCGAGGTCGCCGGCACGTACGCGGCCGTGAACGCGCAGGGGGCACCGGCGCAGCTCGTGGGCCCGGTCCGGCTACTCGTCGCCGACGGCGGCGTGTTCCTCGACACCGGGTGCAACACCGTCCGCAGCGGGGCGCACGTCGAGTCCAGCCGCCTCGTCACCGACGCGATGGCCACGACCCACCGGGCCTGCCCGGCCCCGCTCGAGACCCAGGAGACCTGGGTGCTCCAGATGCTGACCGCCCGGCCCCGGCTCGAGCGGTCGGGGCCGATGCTCGCGCTGCACTGGGGCGAGGGCGAGCGGTACTGGCTCGGCTTCGAGCTGGCCCCGGACACCGGCGGCGGGTCGAGCCCGGCGCCGACCGTCTGAGCCGGCCGGCTCAGCCCCGCCGGGGGGAGCGGATGCCGTCGAGCCACCCCCGCGCCGCGTGGAAGTCCGCGTCGCTCGCGCGCGCGCCGATGGTCGCCGGCCGGCCGTCCGCGCGCGGGTAGGAGCCGAGGAACCGCACGTCCGCGCAGATCCGCTTCAGGCCCATCAACGCCTCGCCGAGCCGCTCGTCGAGGACGTGGCCCTCGGCGTCGATCGAGAAGCAGTACGACCCCATCGACGCCTTCGTCGGCCGGGACTCCAGGCGGGTGATGTTGATCCCCCGGGCGGCGAACTGCTCGAGCAGCTCCAGCAGCGCTCCGGCGTGGTCGTCGCGCTGGTAGAGGACCACCGTCGTCTTGTCGGCACCGGTCGGGCTCGGCATCCAGCCCGGCCGGGCGACGAGGACGAAGCGGGTCACCGCGGCCTGCATGTCGCCGATGTCCTCGGCGAGCACCTCCAGCCCGTTCAGCCCCACCGCGGCCGGGGCGCAGACCGCGGCGTCGAACGCGTCGGTGCCCTCGGCCAGCGCGGCCGGTGCCGAGGCGGTCGAGAGGGTCGGGACGTACACGGCATCGGGCAGGTTGGCCGCCATCCAGCCGCGCACCTGCGCCCACGCGTGGGAGTGGGTCCCGACCGCGTGGACCTCGCGCAGGGCGGTGCCGGGGCGGGCCGCGAGGACGAAGGTCACCGGCACCAGCACCTCGCCGACGACGACGAGCGGCTCGCCGCTCGCCATCGCGTCGAGGGTCGCGGAGACCCCGCCCTCGACCGAGTTCTCGATCGGGACCATCGCGGCGTCGACCTCGCCGGCCCGCAGCGCCGCGAGCGTCGTGTCGACCGTCCCGTACGCGAGCCGCTCCTGGCCGGTCGCCGGCCGCCAGGCGTCCAGGGCCATCGAGGTGAACGTCCCCTCCGGGCCGAAGTACCCGTAGCGGGTCATGGCTGCTCCCTTCCGGTGCGGGCGGCGGCGAGGGCCTGCTGCTCCTCGGGGCTGAGCGTCGCGTCGGACGTGCCGCCGACCACCCCCTTGGCGTACGTGCGGGACTCGCCCCGGGCGTGGATCGAGCTGAGGACCAGCCCGTCGCCGCGGTCGTCGACGACCGCGGCGCTGAAGCTGAGCCGACCGCCCATGTCGGAGAAGGCGTCGTAGCGGACCACCGCGACGTGCCGCAGCGACTGGGCCAGGTCGGCGCGCAGCGCGGCGACGTCGGCGTCCCCGGCCGGCCGGTGGCTCTCCAGCGCGGCGACCCGTCGGCGCAGGTCGGCCCCGCGGCGCAGCAGCAGGCCGACCGCGGCGACCGCAGCGGCGACGGCGAACAGGAGCACGCCGAGCACGGCGAGCTCGGCGGGGTGCAGGCCGGTCACCGCCTCAGGCTAGGCCGGATGCCCTCCGGCTCGCTGGCCGGTTCACGACCGCCCGGGTCGGGGCGGGGCGCCCGACCCTCCGGCCGGACCGCCCACCAGAGGAGGAAGAGCGCCGCGAGGCCGCCGCCGACGTCGGCGTTCTGGAGCACCCGGCCTGGCCACTGCGGCCAGGAGGTCTGCCCGAGCCAGTCGATCCCCCACCACGGGAGGCGGCAGAGGAAGAACGCCGTGATCCCGAGCCCGGCCCAGAGCCGGCGGGGCTGCTCCCAGGGCCTGGAGCCCAGGAGCGCGAGCACGACGACCACCACCCAGTGGTAGTGGTGGATCCACGCCACCGGCGAGAGCAGGCAGGCGAGGAGCCCGACGACCGCGACCTCGCCGACCGAGTCCCCGGCCCGGTGGAAGCGCCGGGCCAGGGCGAACCCGAGGACCCCGACCACCGCGACGGCCAGGAGCCAGATCACCGTCCCGGGCCAGCCCTGCGGCCCGACCCGCAGGAGGAGGCCGCGCATCGACTGGTTCGCCGTCCCCATGTTCGGGCCGAGCCGCGCGGGGTCCTGCAGCGCGCCGCCCCAGAAGGCGAACGACGCCTGCGGCAGGAGCACCCACGCCGCGAGGGTGACCCCGACCGCGGTCCCGACCGCGGTGGCCGCCTCCCGC
Source organism: uncultured Actinomycetota bacterium (assembly GCA_963772645.1). GTDB lineage: Bacteria > Actinomycetota > Actinomycetes > Actinomycetales > Dermatophilaceae > DASSQJ01. The sequence goes on along the minus strand of CAVYYD010000012.1, from coordinate 12,838 downwards.
CACCTCCGGGTGAGCAGGAGGTGGACGACGAACACCCCGGGCGTCAGCTTGACCGCCGTCGCCAGCCCGATGAGCACCCCGCGGGGCACCCGGGCGACCAGGCCCGGCCGTGGCTCGCGCAGGTCCATCAGGCAGAGCAGGACGATGAACGCGTTGACCTGACCGAACCGGATGCCGTCGCTCACCGGGTGCAGCCAGAGCATCGGCGCGGTGAGCGCGGCCAGGGCCAGCGGCGCCCAGCCCCCGGCCCGGTGGACCAGGCGGTACCCGGCGTACCAGACGACCGCCGTGGTGGCGGCGACCTGGAGGGCGGTCCACAGCCACCCGACGACACCGAACGGCAGCAGCGCCAGCGGCACCGCGAGGAATGCCGCGAACGGTGGGTAGGTGAACGGCAGCAGCTGGGGCGGCTCGGTCATCGCGAGGTAGACCGGGCGGCCGGAGAGGATCGAGACCCCGGCCTCGCGGTACACCTCGACGTCCACCTGCCACTGGTCCAGCGGCCAGAAGACGAGGTAGCGCAGGACGACCGGAAGTGCTCCGAGCAGGACCACGACGACCGCGAGGGTCCACCGCTGCCACGGGTGCGGCATCCGCCGCTCGCCCCACGCAGCGACCCTCGACCAGCGCGCGGCCAGGCGACCCCATCCCCGCGGGGAGGTGCGGGAGGCGGCGGTCCGGGCGGGCACGCACCCCATTGTCGGGGATGATGGGGGCGGCGCGGGGGCCGGTGCTCGGTGCGGGGCGCGCAGCGGCACTGCCTATCCTGTCCGGCGTGACCCGCAGAGCCCTGGCCGTCGCGATCGCCGTCATGGCGTCGCTGCTCGGGCTCCTCCTCGCCAGCGCCCGCGCCGCCGCCCCGGCCGACGGCGCGAGCGGCGCGGTCGTCGTCATCGGCACCGGCGGCATCGGCTGGTCCGACGTCAGCCGGGCGGCGACGCCCAACCTCTGGCTGCTGCTGCGCGACGGCTCCTCGGCCGCCCTCTCGGTCAAGTCCGTCGACGCGAACACCTGCCCGGTGGACGGCTGGCTCTCGCTGTCCGCCGGCTCGCGGGCCGCGGCGCCCCGCGGCGGCGACGCCGCCGACCCCGCGGCCGAGCCGTGCCCCGGGCCGCCGTCGGTGGTCGCCGGCCACGTCGCGCAGTGGTCCGAGTACGAGCGGGCCGCTGCGGCCACCCACTTCGACACCCGGCTCGGGCTGCTCGCCGGCGAGCTCGACCGACAGGGCCTCTGCGTGCGGGCGATCGGTCCCTACGCCGCCGCCGGGGCGGCCCGGTCGGACGGCTCGGTCCCGCGCTGGTCCGACCTCGTCGCCGGCGACCTGGTCACCGACCTCAACACCTGCCCGGTCACCCTCGTCGACGTCGGGGTCCTGCGCGACCCCGAGGACGTCCCCCCCGGCGAGGCGGCCGGTCCCACCCGCCGTGAGCAGCTGACCGCCATCGACACCCGCATCGGCCAGGTCCTCGAGGCCGGTCCCAACGGCGCCGACTACCTCGTCGCGAGCCTCGCCGACGCGGGGAGGACCCCCGGGCTGCGCCTCGTCCTCGCCCGCGGCCCGCACTTCGGCCCGGGGCTGCTGGCCTCCGGCTCCACCCGGCAGGAGGGGCTGGTCCAGTCCCCCGACCTCACCGCGACGGTCCTCTCCCGGGTCGGGGTGCCGGTACCGACCGCCGTCGAGGGCTCGCCACTGACGAGCACCCCGGCCCCGGACAACTCCGAGCGGCGCGCCGACGCGCGGCTCACGGCGTTGCGCGACCGGGACGAGGCCAGCCGAGCCGTGCACGGCCTCGTCGCGCCGTTCTTCCAGGTGCTCTCCTACGGGCAGCTGCTGGTCTATCTCGTCGTCTACCTCGTGTGGACGGGCCGGCTCGGTTCGCCGTCCTCGCGTACCGCCGTCCTGTCGCGGGTGCGCGCCGTGTCGGTCGCCGCGGCCGCCGTCCCGGTCTCCACCTTCCTCGCCAACCTCCTCCCGTGGTGGCGCTTCCCGCTGCCGATGCTCTCGCTCGTCGCCGCCGTCGCGCTGTTCGTCGCCGTCGTCACCGCGCTCGCCCTCCGGCCCCCGCTGGGGCGCTGGGTGCTCGGGCCGATGGCCGCCGTCCCGGCCGTCACCGTCCTCGTCCTCGCCGTCGACGTGATGACCGGCTCCCGGCTCCAGCTGTCCTCGCTGATGGGCCTGCAGCCGGTCGTCGGCGGCCGCTTCTACGGGATGGGGAACCCGACCTTCGCGCTGTTCGCGACGGCCACCCTGCTCCTGGCGACCGCGGTCTCCTCGTGGCTCGTGGCCGGCGGCCGGCGCCGGGAGGCGGCGGCCGCGGTCGCCGGGATCGGCGCGCTCGCCGTGCTCGTCGACGCCGCACCGTTCTGGGGTGCCGACGGGGGCGGCCCGCCCGCGCTCGTGCCCGGTCTGGCCTACCTCGCCTTCGCCGTCCTCGGTCTCCGGATGACCTGGCGTCGCTGGGCCGCGGTCGGCGGTGGGGTCGTCGGCCTCTTCGTGCTCGTCGCGGTCCTCGACTGGCTGCGTCCCCCCGAGTCGCGGACCCACCTGGGCCGGTTCGTCCAGTCGGTGGCCGACGGCAACGCCCTCGACATCATCACACGCAAGGCCGAACAGAACTGGCAGCTCTTCCTCCTCAACTTCCCGCTCACCCTGCTCATCCCGGTGGCGCTCGTCGTCGTCACCGTCGTCCTCGCCCGGCCGACCTCGTGGGGGTCCCGGGTGCTCGAGCGGTCGGCGGACCAGGCGCCGACCCTGCGGGCCGGCCTCGTCGCCCTCCTCATCACCCTGACGATCGGCTTCCTCGTCAACGACTCCGGCGTGGCCATCCCCGCGGTCGCGGCGACCCTCGCCGTGCCGCTCATCGTGTCGGTGGCCGCGGCCCGGCTGCTCGACGACGCCCGGTCGAGGGCCGGGACCCGCGCCGCACGGCGACGGCGGTGACCGCGGCCCACAGCGCGAGCGAGAGCCACGGCGCGACGTCCCGGCGGAAGCCGAGGGTCACCGACTCGACGGTCGGCGTCATCCCGAGCACCCGGCCGGGCACGTAGGCCCAGGCCATGACGAGCAGCCGGCCGAGGGCCACGAGGTCGAGGGCTCCGGGCAGGAGCGCCGGCAGCGCCGCCCAGACGAGGACGTCGTACCAGGGGAGGGAGTACGGGGCGGCGAGCGCGTAGGCGAGCGCGAGGCAGCCGGTGAGCCGCAACGCGTCGGCGGCCGTGGTCCCGGTGAGCCGCACCGACCCGGCGGCCGAGGCCGCCGGGCGGGCCGGCGCCGACAGCCGCAGGAGCAGCCCGGCCAGGAGCAGCGCGAGCACCGCGGCCCCGACCCCGATGAGGGTGCGCGTCGGACCGTTGCCGACCGCCGGCCCGAGCCCGTCGAGGAGGGGACGCCACGGCGTCGCGAGGGACACCGCCTGCCGGGAGCGGGCGAGCTGGTCGAAGACGTGCGGCCCGGCCCAGGCGTGCAGGGTCGCCGCGGTGGCCAGGGCCCCGGCGGTCAGCGCCCCGACCCGGCCCCACGGCACCCGGCCGGCCCGGCCCTCGCCGCGGCGTGCGGCGAGCCACCACGCGCCGGCCAGCCCGACGAGGACGATGCCGTAGGTCACCTTCGTCGACAGGGCAAGGCCGGCGACGGCACCGGCGGCCAGGGCGCCGGTGACCCCGGGGCGGCGGGCGGCCACCGCGACGGCGGCGAGGGCCAGGGCCGTGGCGACGACGTCGATGTGCGCACCGAGGACCGCGACGCCGAGGAGGACCGGGTTGGTCGTCCACAGCACGTCGACCCGTCCGCGCGCCTCCGGCGGGAGCGTCGCGCGCAGCAGCGCCCGGACCCCGAGCCAGGCCAGGACGACGACGACCTGCCAGGCCCAGACGCCCTCCCGCAGGTTGTCCCCGCCGACCAGGGCGGCGAGCCCGTGGAGCAGCGTGCCGGCCGGACCGTAGACGCTCGGCTCCTCCGTCCACGGGGCCTCCACCCGGCTGGTCACCGGGTCGGTGCCGCCGGCCCACCCGGCCGGCGAGGCGAGCCACGGGTCGCCGCCCTGGTCGAGGATGCGGCCGTAGGCGAGGTAGTTGATGTGGTCGGCCGAGCCGAACGGCGCGACGAGGAGGGCGAGGACGGCGAGGGTGCCCGGGACCGCCCAGCTGCGCAGCCCGGCGGGTCGCTGGCGCAGCCCGAGCCAGACCCCGGCGGCACCGAGCGCGTACCCGGCCCAGAGCACGGCGGTGACCGCGGCCGGCGACAGGGTGAGGGGCAGCAGCGGTCCCGGCGCCCAGCCGCTCGGCGAGAGGTCCGGCTGGGCGGCGTTCGGGCGGCTCAGCCCGACGAGGAGGAGCAGTCCGACCGAGGCGGTGAGGACGACGACGCGGGTGGCGGGCGCGCCCAGCAGCCGCCGTGAGCCGTCGGTGCTCAGGCCCGGCGCCACGGCCGCCAGCCGCGCCGGACGAGAGCCAGCCACACGTCGCGGTACTGCTCCGCCCGGTGCAGCTGGCCGCGCCAGTCGCGTCCGCTCACCCGGTGCTGGAGCTCGCAGGGCACCTCGAGCACCCGCAGCCCGGCGCGCAGCACGTCGACGGTCAGCGCCGTCTCGACCCCCCAGCCGCGGGCCAGCGGGACCGCCGCCGCGTACGCCGCCGGCGACAGGCACCGCATCCCCGACAGGGGCTGGACCGGGCGGAAGCCGGTGAGCCGCTCGATGCCGTCACGGGCCAGCCCCACGACGAGGCCCCGGCCGCCGCCCGCGGTGAGCTGTGCCGGCAGGGTCGCGATCGTCATGTCGGCCTCACCGGCGAGGACCGCGTCGGTCAGGACCCCGAGGTTGGCGGCGGTCGCCTCGAGGTCGCCGTCGACGAAGAGGAGGGCCGCGGGGCCGGCCCGCTCGAGCTCGCGCACCCGGGCGACGCCGGTCTCCAGGGCGGCGGCCTTGCCCCGGTTGCGCTCGTGCGAGACGACGTCGGCCCCGGCGGCCCGCGCCCGGGCGGCGGTGTCGTCAGCACTGCCGTCGTCGACCACGACGACCCGACCGACGGGCGGCAGGGCGAGGACGGCCTCGACCGTCGCCGCGATCCGCTCGGCCTCGTCCTTGCAGGGGACGACGGCCGCGACCCGCGTGGCCACCGCGCTCATCAGCGCAGCGTGACCTGCCGGCTCAGCAGCCCCGAGCGGGCCCGCCGCTCGTCGGCGGAGAGCGGCGCGTCGGAGACGGCGGCGGCGTACCGCTCGCCCCAGGCGGCGAGGGCGTCCTCGTGGTCGGCCGCCTCGAGCTCGGGGTTCAGGTCCCACACGGGGACGAGCAGGCCGCCGGCGCGGAAGGCGCCGAGCAGCCGGGTGCCCTCGCCGAGGGCGTCGTCGCCGGCGGCGTGCAGGCGGGCCAGGGCGTCGGTGGCGACGTCCTCGTCCTCGGGAAGGACGAGGCGGACGTGGGTGCGGTCGCCGACCCGGACGAAGTAGGCGGAGGGGAGCGCGGCCATCGCCGTGGTCGGGACGACGGTCTCGTTGGCCCGCTCGAGCGAGGTCTTCGCCTCGTCCTCGAGCTCCTGGCCCTCGACCCAGAAGTCGAACCCCTCGTGCACGGTGACCTCGAAGGGCGAGTCCTCGGCGAGGACGTCCTGGAGCCGGGGGCTCTCGGCGGTGACCTGGGGCAGCTGGGTGACCGGGTGGCCCTGCTCGGCGGCGAGCGCGGCGAGCAGCGCGGCCGCGAGGTCACGCGAGGCGTCGCCGCTGGAGCTGCTGGTCTGTGCGCCGACGAGCACCGCCCCGTCGGTGCGGTGCAGCCCGGGCCACGCCAGCGGCAGGACCGTGGCGACCGTGACCTCGCCCGGGGCGCCGTCCGGGACGTGCTCGGGGCGGACCGCGACGGTGGCCGTGGCCGCCGGGAGGATCTCGCGGACGGCGACCCAGTCGGTCTCGTTCGCCAGCCCACGGAAGGGGCGGCGCTCGAAGGGCGCCGGCTTCGGCCGGGAGGTGGAGCGGTCGGCGCCGCGCTGACGTCGTGAAGCCTTGCCCATGCGCGTCACTGTAGTGGCGCGGGCGGCCCGGCCCGGCCGGCGCGGGAGTCGGTCAGGTGGCGCGGCGGCGGCTCGGGCCGCCGAGGGTGGCCCAGACGACGTTGCCGGTGCGGTCCTCGGTGACCCCCCACTCGTGCGCCAGGGCCCGCACGATGCGCAGGCCGCGGCCGCTGGAGAGCCACACGGTGCGCGGCGCCGGCCGCGGCACGGTGGCTCCGCCGCCGTCGGTGACCTCGACCTCGACGACCTCCCCCCGGATCTTCCACCGGACCCGGATGGTGCCGTCGGAGAGCGGGCGGGCGTGCCGGACCGCGTTGGTGAGCAGCTCGGAGGCGACGATCTCGGCCTCCCCGACGAGGTCCTCGGGAAGGTCGCGGTCGGAGAGGTCGGCGACGATCTCCCGGCGGATCTTGCCGACCGACGAGGCGTCCGCCGGCACGCGGACGGTGCAGATGATGCTGTCGACGCCCGGCCCGGGCGACTCCGACACGACGAGTCCGGTGTCGGTCTCCTCGGCGCTGGTCACGTCCTCCGTGGTCACGGGACCAACCTAGCGAATGGCACCGAGGCGGTCGATCACGTGGGCAGGCCGGTTCGTGATGAGAACGTCGACACCGGCCGCGGCGCAGACGTCGACGTCCTCGTCCCGGTCGACGGTGAAGACGAGGACGTGGTGGCCCCGGGCGTGGAACCGCCGCACCAGCTCGGGCCTGCGACGCACCATCCGCACGTGCAGACCGACCGCACCCACGCCGGGGGGGAGGGTTCCGTCGCCGGTGAAGGACGGCATCCCGGGCTCGACGAGCAGGACGAGGGGGACCTGCGGGGCGATCTCGTGGACCGTCCGAAGTGCCCTGCGGGAGAACGACATCACTCGGACACGAGGTCGGCCGGGCTCGTCGCCGTCGGCCAGCCCGAACGACCGCAGGAGGTGGATGAGGGCCTTCTCGACGTCCTTGCCGTGGCGGGTCGGGTGCTTGGTCTCGATGAGGGCCAGCGGCTCACCAGGGAACTGGACGAGGGTGTCGAGCAGCCGGCGGAGGGTCAGCAGGTGGCCCCGCTCGGGGTCGGACTCCGGCGCGTCCGGGTCGTCCTTGCCCACCTTCCAGGAGGCCCAGTCCAGCTCCTCGAGGCGGGCGAGCTCGAGGGCGGAGACGGCCCCGTTGCCGTCCGAGGTGCGCTCGACCCGGCGGTCGTGGACGCAGACGAGGTGGTGGTCCGCGGTCAGCCGGACGTCGCACTCGATGCCGTCGGCCCCGTGACGGGCGGCCGCGCGGTAGGCGGGCAGGGTGTGCTCCGGGTACTCCTCGCTCGCGCCCCGGTGGGCGACGACGAGGGGCCGGGTGGGGGGTGGCTCGGCGCTCACGCGGGCGATTCTCGCCCATCGACCGGCGCGCCGGTGCACCGGGCTCACACGAACGGGGGCCGTAGCGTTCCACCATCGTGAGCCTGCCCCCGTTCCAGTCCCTCGTCGACGCGCACTGGCGCGACGTCGCCCGGCTCGCCCACGCCCTGACCGGCCCGGACGCCGCCGACGACGTCGCCCAGCAGGCGTGGACCCAGGCCCTCGCGGCCTACCCGCGGCTCACCCATGCGGGCAACCTGCGCTCGTGGCTGCTCACGGTGACCCACCGCTGCGCCATGGACCACCACCGCTCGTCCCGCCGGACCACCCCCCACGAGGACCCGGCCTCGCTGGTCCGGGCCCCGGCCGCCCCCGCGCCGGAGCCCGCCGACGGCGACCTCTGGGCTCGGGTGGCGGCCCTCCCGCAGCGCCAGCGCGAGGCGGTGGTGCTGCGCTACGTCGGCGACCTCGACCACCGCTCCGTCGCCGCCGCCCTCGGCACGAGCGTGGCGGCGAGCCGCCGACTCGTCAGCGACGCCCTCGCCACCCTGCGCCTCGACCTGCCCGAGACCGACCGGGAGGACCCCCGATGACCCGTCCCCTCTCCGCCTTCGACCCTCCGCTGGCCGGGCCGCCCCGGCTCGCCCCGAGCGACGTCTCGTACGTGCTCGAGGACACCGCCGTCGGCCGGATGCTGCTCGCCGTCCGGTCCGACGGGGCCCTGGTCACCTGCGCCTACGCGGCCGACGACGTCAGCGTGCAGCGGTGGCTGCAGCGCCTCGCCGACACGGTGAGCCCGCGCGTGCTGCGCCACCCGGCCCCGACCGACGCCGCGCGGCGGGCCCTGGCGGACTACCTCGCCGGCCGGGCGCGCCGGATCGACGTGCCGGTCGACCTCGCCCTGGCCCGGCCGTTCCAGCGCGAGGTGCTCGCGACGCTGCGCGAGCAGGTCGGCTACGGCCATCGGACCACGTACGGCGCGCTCGCGACGGCGTCCGGGCACCACGGGGCCTCCCGGGCGGTCGGCACCGCCCTGGGGGGCAACCCGCTGTGCGTCGTCGTGCCGTGCCACCGGGTGCTGCCGGCCTCGGGCGGCCTCGGCGGCTACGCCGGCGGCGCCGCCGCCAAGGAGCTGCTGTTGGCCGTCGAGTCCCGGGGCGGCTGAGGCCGCGCACCGGCCCGGCTCAGGCCTGGAGGCCGCGCCGGGGCCGGCGGGAGGACGCCGAGCCCGACCTCGTGGCCGTGGTCGCCCACGGGTCAGCGGGCGTCGTCGTCGCGCGCGGGCAGGCGCCCCCGCGGCGCGTAGCCACCGAGCAGCTCGGCCATCGCGAGGTGCGGCTTGGCCTCGGCGTGCCGGCCCTGCCGTTGCAGGGTCCGGCCGAGGACGAGGTTGGCGTAGGCCTCGTCGGGGTCGTCGGCGAGGATGGCGCGGGTCACCCGTTCGGCGCGGCCCAGCTGGGCGGAGTGGTAGTAGGCGCGGGCGAGCAGCAGGCGCAGCTCGGTCGTGCCGTGCAGCGGCGGCTCGAGCGTGCTGGCGTCGACGAGGGCCGAGAGCTCCTCGGCGGCGCTCTGGTACTCACCGTGCTCGTAGAGTCCACGGGCACGTTCGTAGCGCTCGGCCATGGTCGGCTCGGGAGTGGTCACGACGAGAGTCAACGCGCTGCTCGCGGGCGGTGTTCCGCCCGGGGGCGGGGCGGGCCGTGCCGCCAGAGCTCCGCACAGCCGGCCGCCCTACGCTGGCGAGGTGCCCGAGACGCCCGCGCAGCCGTCCGCGACGCCGGCGACGGTGCTGGCCCTGGACCTGCCCGGCCACCCCGGCGCCGTCCTGCGGGTCGAGGTGCACCACGGCGACGCCCCACGCACCGCGCTGTTCTCCTCCGGCCTCGGGCTGCCGCTCGACCTCTGGCACCCCGTCGTCGCGCTGCTCCCCGACGTCCGCTGCGTCCTCGTCGACCGGCCCGGGATGGGTGGGTCCACGCCCCGGCACCGGGTGGTCGACCTGGCCGACGAGGTCGGGCTGCTCGCCACGGTGCTCGACGCGGTCCACCCCGCGGCCGAGGCGGACCCGGTCACCGTCGTCGGGCACAGCCACGGCGGTCTCTACGCGGAGGGGCTGGCCCGCAGCCGGCCGGCGTCGGTGCGCTCGCTCGTCCTCGTCGACCCCTCCGACCCGGGCCACGAGGCAAGCGCCGTCCAGCTCGACGGGCTCCTCGGCGACCTCGCCGCCCGGGCGGTCGCCGGGCCCGGGGTCGCACCGGCGACGGCGGCCCTGAGCGCCCTGGCGGTGCTGTCCGGCGGCTCGCTGCGCGGCGCGGCACCCGGCACGCTGCGGATGCTGCGCGCCCACCGCCGCGGTGCGGCGACCGACGCCGTGCTCGTCGCCGCGCACGAGTCCCTGGTCCGCGCCTACGAGCAGCCCGACCAGCTGGCCGCCACCGTCGGCGAGCTCGGGTCGGTCCGCGAGGACGCGGTGGGCCTGCTCGCGTTGGCCGAGCGCGCCCCGCTCCCCGCGGTCCCGGTCGACCTCGTCGTCGCCACCCGCGGCGCCTGGCCCGGCCACCGGGTGCGCCGGGCCTGGCTGCGGCTGATGGCCGGGCGGGCCCGCGCGCTCGGGCCGGCCACGGTGACGACGCTGGCCGACAGCGGCCACCTCGTGATGCTCGACGCCCCGGCCCTGCTCGCCGACGTCGTCCGCCGCGCCGCCGCGCACCGACCCCCCACCTGAGCCCCCCGGACCGCAGCTCTCCCGCCTGATGCGGCAACCTTCGGACGAGCACCGCGAACTTCGGGGTGCCTGTCCGAAGGTTCCCGGCACCTCGCCACCCCAGCGGTCAGCCGGGCTTGACCAGCGGGAAGAGGATGGTGTCGCGGATGCCGAGACCGGTCAGGTTCATGACGAGCCGGTCGACCCCCAGGCCCAGACCGCCCGTCGGCGGCATCCCGTACTCGAGGGCCCGCAGGAAGTCCTCGTCGACCTCCATCGCCTCGAGGTCGCCGGCGGCCGCGCGCAGCGACTGCTCGACGAGCCGGGCCCGCTGGTCGACCGGGTCGATGAGCTCGGAGTAGGCGGTGGCCTGCTCGGAGCCCCACATCACGAGGTCCCACTTCTCCACCAGCCTCGGGTCCTCCCGGTGCGCCCGGGCCAGCGGCGAGGTGTCCCGCGGGAAGTCGCTGTAGAAGACCGGCGTCGTGGTCCGCGCCTCGCAGAGCGAGCCGTACACCTCCTCGAGCACCGCCCCCCACAGCATCCCCGGCTCGAGGTCGAGCCCGAGCCGCCGGGCGTGGGCGAGGAGCGCCTCCCGCGAGGTGTCCGGGGTGACCTCCTCGCCCAGGGCCGTCGAGACCGCCGTGCAGACCGGCACGACCGGCCAGTCGCCGGAGAGGTCGACCTCCTCGACCGCGCCGTCCGGCCCCCGGCGCCGCGCCACCGGCGCGCCGAAGACGGCGGTGGCCGCCTCCTGGACCACGGCCTGGGTCAGCCGCCGCATGTCGACGTAGTCAAGGTAGGTGCCGTAGGCCTCGAGCGAGGTGAACTCCGGGTTGTGCGAGGTGTCGGCGCCCTCGTTGCGGAACTGGCGGCCGAGCTCGAAGACCCGTTCCATCCCCCCCACGACGAGCCGCTTGAGGTGCAGCTCGGTGGCGATCCGCAGTGACAGGTCGAGGTCGTAGGCGTTGATGTGGGTCTCGAACGGCCGGGCGAGGAGGTCACCCCGGACACCTCGCGGGAGGCGCTCCTCGCCCACGCCCGGCGCGTCGGGCTCGACCTCGAGCCGGGGATGCTGTGGGGGGCGGTGCTCGAGGAGGTGTACGGCTCGCTCTGCGAGGCGCGGACCACGACGCCGGTCTTCTACAGCGACTTCCCGCGGGACACCTCGCCGCTGGCCCGGGCGCACCGGGAGGACCCGAGGCTGGTGGAGAAGTGGGACCTCGTGATGTGGGGCTCCGAGCAGGCCACCGCCTACTCCGAGCTCATCGACCCGGTCGACCAGCGGGCCCGGCTCGTCGAGCAGTCGCTGCGCGCGGCCGCCGGCGACCTCGAGGCGATGGAGGTCGACGAGGACTTCCTGCGGGGCCTTGGTACGGGATGCCGCCGACGGGCGGTCTGGGCCTGGGGGTCGACCGGCTCGTCATGCACGAACCTGACCGGTCTCGGCATCCGCGACACCATCCTCTTCCCGCTGGTCAAGCCCGGCTGACCGCTGGGGTGGCGAGGTGCCGGTGGCTTTCGCACACTCACCCAGAAGTTCGCGGTGCTCGTCCGAAGTTGGAGCTTCAGGGGGAGAACTTAGGACTGGGGGGCTCAGGTGGGGGGTCGGTGCGCGGCGGCGCGGCGGACGACGTCGGCGAGCAGGGCCGGGGCGTCGAGCATCGCGAGGTGGCCGCTGTCGGCCAGCGTCGTCACCGTGGCCGGCCCGAGCGCGCGGCCCCGGCCATCAGCCGCAGCCAGGCCCGGCGCACCCGGTGGCCGGGCCAGGCGCCACCAGGGTGGCGACGACGAGGTCGACCGGGACCGCGGGGAGCGGGGCGCGATCGGCCAACGCGAGCAGGCCCACCGCGTCCTCGCGGACCGACCCGAGCTCGCCGACGGTGGCGGCCAGCTGGTCGGGCTGCTCGTAGGCGCGGACCAGGGACTCGTGCGCGGCGACGAGCACGGCGTCGGTCGCCGCACCGCGGCGGTGGGCGCGCAGCATCCGCAGCGTGCCGGGTGCCGCGCCGCGCAGCGAGCCGCCGGACAGCTCTTGGCGCTCAGGGCCGCCGTCGCCGGTGCGACCCCGGGCCCGGCGACCGCCCGGGCGGCGAGGTCGCCGAGGAGCCCGTCGAGCTGGACGGCGCTTGCCTTCGTGGCCCGGGTCGGAGGGGTCGACGACGAGCGCACCGACGCCGGCCGGCTGCGGGCCAGCCCCTCCGCGTAGAGACCGCCGTGGCTGTGCCCGACGACGGTGACCGGGTCCGCCTCGGCCGCGGGGTGGACCGCGTCGAGCACCGTGGCGGACGGGCCCCCGACCTCGTCGGCCAGGTCGACCACCCGGTGCCGGGGCGTGGACCCACCCATCCCGGGCCGGTCGACCAGGACGCAGCGGACGTCGGGGAGCAGCGCGACGACGGGGTGCCAGAGGTCGAGCGGCAGCCCGAGGCCGGAGGAGAACAGCGCGGTGCGTGGGGCGTCGCCGTGGTGCACCTCGACCCGCAGGACGGCGCCGGGGTGGCCGGGCAGGTCCAGGGCCAGCACCGTCGCCGGCGTCGCGGACGGCTGCGCAGGGCGTCTCGGGCACCTCGCCAGCGCGTAGGGCGGCCGGCTGTGCGGAGCTCTGGCGGCACGGCCCGCCCCGCCCCCGGGCGGACCCCGCCCGCGAGCAGCGCGTTGACTCTCGTCGTGACCACTCCCCGAGCCCGGACTCATGGCCGAGCGCTACGAACGTACCAGTGGACTCTACGAGCACGGTGAGTACCAGAGCGCCGCCGAGGAGCTCTCGGCCCTCGTCGACG
>CAVYYD010000011.1:0-514460 GCA_963772645.1 uncultured Actinomycetota bacterium | reverse complement strand
AGCCGCCTAAGGGAATCGAACCCTTGACCTATTCATTACGAGTGAATCGCTCTGGCCGACTGAGCTAAGGCGGCGGGCGCCCGGGCGGGCCCGGAGCACGCCGGACGAGTATAAGGACTCCGGCGCTGGGACCGCGAATCGCCGGCCCGGCGGTCAGCAGCGCAGGCCGTCCTTGGGCAGGGCGCCGTCGAGGTAGTACGCGTCGACGGCGTCGTCGACGCAGGAGTTGGAGCGGGTGTACGCCGTGTGGCCGTCGCCGTCGAACGTGATGAGCGCCGAGCTGTCGAGCTGGTCGTTGAGTCGCACCGCCCACTCGTACGGCGTCGCCGGGTCTCGGGTGGTGCCGATCACGACGATGGGCTGGGCGCCGGGCGCGTGGATCTCGTGCGGCCTCCCGGTGGCCTTGATCGGCCAGTAGCCGCACGCCAGCGAGCTCCACATGAGGTACCGGCCCCAGGTCGGCGCCACCTTGGCCGCGGCCTCGGCCTCCTGCTCGTGTTGCGGGACCGAGCTGGACTCCGGCTTGTCGAGGCAGTTGACGGCGTAGATGGCCTCCATGATGTTGCCCGAGTAGGTCCCGCCCGGGTTGCGGTCGGCGTACTGGTCCGCGAGCTGCATCAGCGCCGTGCCGTCTCCCGAGACGGCCCCGATCATGGCGTCGACGAGGCTGCGCCACTGGTTCTGGTCGTACATCGCCGCGGCGATGCCCAGCGAGGCCCAGCCCTCGGTGAGCCGGGGCACGGCGGTGTCGCCGGTGCGCGGGAGGGGGCTCTGGTCCACCGAGGCGAGGAACGCGCGCAGGCCCTCCATCACCCGGTCGGTCGAGTCGCCGAACGGACAGTCCGACTGCCGGGCACAGAACCCGGCCCACCGCCGCGTCGCGAGCTCGAAGCCCTTGGCCTGGCCGAGGTTGACCTCCTCGGAGGTGAGATCGGGGGCGATGACGCCGTCGAGGACGAAGCGGCCTACCTTCTGCGGGAAGAGGTCGGCGTACGTGGCGCCGAGGAACGTTCCGTAGGACTTGCCGAGGTAGGTCAGCCGGCTCTCGCCGAGCGCGGCCCGCAGGACGTCCATGTCTCGGGCGGCGTCCTCGGTGGACACGTGGGCGAGCAACGGCCCGGCGTTCTGGCCGCACGAGCGGGCCAGGGCCGCCGACGTCGCCGCGTAGGCCTTCTCCTCCGCCGCGTCGTCGGGGGTGGGGTCGGCGCCGAGGAAGTCGTCGAGCTGCGGGTCGGTCACGCAGTCGATGGGCGCGGACCGACCGACGCCTCGCGGGTCGAAGCCGACGATGTCGTAGGCGTCGCGGACCCCCGGGCCGACGATGAAGTCGGCGGCCCGGGCGTAGTCGACGCCCGACCCGCCGGGCCCCCCGGGGTTGACGACGAGGGACCCGATCCGCTCCGACGGCTGCTTGGCCGGCACCCGAACGACGGCCAGCTGGATGGTGGCGCCCGCCGGGGCGGCGTAGTCGACCGGCACGGTGAGCTCGGTGCACTCCGCGCCCGAGCAGTCGGACCATGCCAGGTGCTGCAGGTAGAACCGGGAGAGCCCCTCCGACCCCGGGGGCGGGCTCTGCGGGGTGACCGGCGCCGAGGGCCGAGGCTGAACCTGGTTGCGGACGTCGTCGACGATGGAGCACCCCGTGAGCGCGGCGAGGGCCGCCACCGTCCCCGCGACCACGGCGAGGGGACGTCGGGTCATGGGCGGCACCCTAGGCCAGGGACCTGACCGCCCGGTGCGAGGGGACGTCACGATGCGGAGTCGGTGCCGTCACGAATCAGGACGCCAGCCCCGGGCCGGTATCGCGTTCAGCGGGGAAGCCGCAGGTCGAGGGCCATCGACTCGAGGGCCAGGAGAGGGGCGACGTTGGCCCCGATCCGCTCGCGAGCGGTGCCGATGGAGTCCATCGCCCGCAGCAGCCCCTCCGCCTCGAACACCTCGGCGAGGCGGCTGATGACGAGCCGGCTGTCCTCGTTGACGAGGGCCGACCCGGCCCCGGTCCGCAGGACGAGGGCGTCCCGGTAGACCGAGAGGAGATCGACGAGGGCGCGGTCGAGGACGTCGCGGGTGAACCGAGTCGCCCGCGTCTTCTGCTCCCGCTCGAGGGCGTTGAGCTGGGACCTCACGTGCGGGGGCTGGGCGCGCGCCGTGGGATCGGCGCCGAGCACCTCGAGGAGCCGGGCGCGTTCCGCGGCGTCCCGCTCGGCGGAGGCCGCCTCGGACTCCTCCGACGCGATCTTCACGAGGTCCGCCGCGGCGCCGAGGGCCTCCCCGACCCCGCTGACCGCGGTCGTCATCGAGATGACGTCATGGCGCCGTATGCGGGCGTGCTCGTCGCGTGCGAGACGCCGGGCGAGCCCGACGTGCGACTGGGCCGCCCGCGCCGCGTAGAGCGCCATCGCGTGGTCGACGCCGTCACGGCGGACGAGCAGGTCGGCCACGGCGTCGACCGACGGGGTCCGCAGGCGGACGTGCCGGCTGCGGGACCGGATCGTGATGATGACGTCCTCGACGGACGGCGCGCACAGCATCCACACGGTCCGGGGGACGGGCTCCTCCAGGGCCTTGAGGAGCGCGTCCGCGGCCCGCTCGGTGAGCCGGTCGGCGTCCTCGACGACGATGACGCGGTAGCGCCCGACGGAGGGTCGGTGCGCGGCGAGGCCCACGAGGTCTCGGGCCTGTTCCACCTTGATCGACAGTCCCTCGGTGGCGATCACGTCGACGTCGGCGTGGCTGCCGTCCAGCGCGGTACGGCACTCGCGGCACGCGCCGCAGCCACCCTGCGGGCAGAGCAGCGCGGCGGCGAACGCACGGGCGGCGACCGACCGCCCGGAGCCCGGGGGCCCGGTGAACAGCCAGGCATGCGTCATCGCGGACGGGTCGCGGACGGCCCGCTCGAGCGTCGCCACCGCCTGCTCCTGGCCGATCACGTCGCGCCACACGGTCATGGCGCTGCCCCCGACGGCGCCCCTGACGCCGGCTCGAGCAGCCGCATTCGCGCGAGCCGCTCGAGGACCTCCTCGTGCAGCTGCTCGGGCGGCCCGGTCCCGTCCACGACGAGGTAGCGCTCGGGGTGCCCGGCGGCCATGGCGAGGAAGTGCTGCCGGATGCTCGCGTGGAACGCGTCGGCCTCGGACTCGAGGCGGTCGTGCCGGCCGCCGCGGCGTCGCCGGCCCTCCTCCGGTGCCACGTCGACGACGACAGTGAGGTCGGGCACCAGGCCGCCGACGGCCCACATCTGCAGGTCGTGCACCTCGTCGGCGCCCAGGTCGCGCCCGGCGCCCTGGTAGGCCACCGAGGAGTCGGTGTACCGGTCGGTGAGGACGACCTCGCCGCGGGAGAGCGCCGGCCGTACGAGCTGGTCGACGTGGTGGGCCTTGTCAGCGGCGAAGAGCAGGGCCTCGGCGCGCGGCGAGACGTGGTCGCCGTGCAGGACGAGCTCGCGGATCGCCGCACCGAGGGCGGTGCCACCGGGCTGGCGGGTGACCGTGACGACCCGGCCGCGGGCCCGCAGCGCCTCGGCGAGGAGGGCGACCTGGGTCGACTTGCCGGCCCCGTCCCCGCCCTCGAAGGCGATGAACACCCCGTCGGATCCGGTCACGCCGCCAGCCTAGGGGCTGGCGCTGACCACTCCATCCTCGTCGGGACACCGTCGCCACGAACGCCGGCCCACCGGCGCCGGCTCAGGGGCGCCGGTGGCGGTCGGCGTTGGCGTGGACGGCGTCGTGGACGTACTGGGCCAGCCCCGGGGCGAGCTGCTCGTAGGTCGCCGTGAACCGCGGGTCGGCCACGTACATGTCGGCGAGGCCGCGGTGGACGGCGTGGTCGAGGTCGTAGAACCGTGCCTGGATGTGGCGGCGATGGGCCTCGGCAGCATCCATCGCGGCCTCGGAGGTGGCCGGCGCGCCGGACTCCATCGCGGCCACGAAGGCGGAGTTCACCGAATCCTGTTCGGCCTTGACCTCCGCCCAGTCCGCCGTGGTGTAGCGCTGGGTGCGCGTGCGTGACTGCTGCCACGCGTCGGTCTCCCCCCAGCGCTCCTCCGCCTCGACCTGGTACTCCTCGCTGAAGCCCTCGCCGAAGAGCTCCTTGAGCTCCTCGGGGGTGGCGGGTCGGTCATCCATCTCTCGCTCCAGTGCTCGGTCGATGGCCGCGACGAGCTCCTCGAGCTCGCCGAGCCGGGACAGGACCGCAGCGCGCTGGCGGTGCAGGTGCTCCACCGGGGTGCCGTGGCCATCGAGCAGGGCCCGTACCTCGTCGAGGGGCAGCCCGAGCCGGCGGTAGGTCACGGCGGTGGAGAGCCGGTTCAGGTCCTCGTCGGTGTAGAGCCGGTACCCGGCCTGGGTGCGCCGGCTCGGGACGACGAGGCCGAGGTCGTCGTAGTGGTGCAGCGTGCGCACCGTGACGCCGAAGGTCCCGGCCACCTGACCGACGGTGAGCTCCACCCCTGCAGTGTGCTGGCGCGTCGTGGTCATGTCACCACCGTGGCGCCTCACGCAGCGTCAGGGTCAAGCCACCCGGAGCACACGCGGCGCCGGAGCCGACGGCGACGGCAGGCCCGGCAGGGCCGGACTCAGCGTGGGGTCTCGAACCAGTTCGCGAGCGCGCCGGCGAGTCCGAGGTCGCCGCTCGCCTTGATCTTGCCCATCATGAACATCATCGCCGGGTTGCCCGTGCCGGTGACGAGCTTGAGGAACTCCGGCGGCCCGAGGGTCAGGGCGAGGTCCGCGCCCGTGGCCGGCGCCCGCTCGACCCGGCAGTCGCCGCCTTCGACGACGACGGCGTACGTGTCCGACCCGCCGCCGGGGCCCCCGGTGATCGTGAAGTCGATCCGCGCCGACCTCTCCCCCGCATGGTCGGCCCGGAACTGCCGGGGAAACCGCTCGAAGACGCTGTCGAGCAACGCGTCCCGGTGCTCACCGCCGAAGTCGGCAGCCAGCTCCTTGTCGGGGGTCCGCTTGACGAGGGCGACGAACTCCGAGGAGGAGAGCCCGTGCAGGGTCTGGGGGTCGATGGCCATGCCCCGAAACTACTGGCCGGTAACCGTGGCGGCAACCCGGCCCCGGTGGGGCTCGGCAGCTCGGGCCGGGCCAGCCCTCACCCCTTCTTCGCGGCCCGCTTCGCCGTCTTCTTCGTCGTCCGCTTCCGGGCCGCCTTCTTGGCCGGCCCCTTGGCGCGCTTCTCCGCGAGCAGCTCGTAGCCGCGCTCGGGGGAGAGCTTCTCGGGGTCGTCGTCCTTGCCCAGCGTCGCGTTCGTCTCCCCGTCGGTGACGTACGGGCCGAACCGCCCCTCCTTGACGACGACCGGCTTGCCGGACACGGGGTCGGTGCCGAGCTCGGCGAGCGGTGGCTTCGCAGCGGCCCGCCCGCGCTGCTTGGGCTGCGCGTAGATGGCCAGCGCCTCATCGAGGGTGATGTCGAAGAGCTGCGCCTCGGCGGTCAGCGAACGGGAGTCGGTGCCCTTCTTCAGGTAGGGCCCGTAGCGCCCGTTCTGTGCGGTGATCTCCTCCCCCGTCTCGGGGTCGGTTCCGACGACCCGGGGCAGCGAGAGCAGCCGGAGCGCGGTCTCGAGGTCGACCGTCGCGAGGTCCATGTCCGAGAACAGCGACGCGGTGCGGGGCTTCGCCTTCGCGGCGCGCCCCTTGGCGGGGGCGTCGCCGGCCTCGGGGAGCACCTCGGTGACGTACGGCCCGTACCGGCCCGCCTTGGCGACGACCTCGTGGCCGGTCTTCGGGTCGGTGCCGAGGACCCGGCCGTCGTCGGCCGCCTGGTCGAGCAGCTCCCGGGCCTTCTCCGGGGTCATCTCGTCCGGGGCCAGGTCGTCGGTGATCGTCGCCCGCCGGGGCGTGGCGGAGCGGGGCTCGCCCACCGCGGAGCCGGACTCGGCGCCCGTGGAGCCGGCCGGGGCCACCTCCTCGACGTACGGTCCGTACCGGCCGACCCGCACGACGATGCCGTCGCCGATGTCGATCGTCGAGACGGCCCGTGCGTCGATGTCGCCGAGGTCCTCGACGAGGTCGCGCAGCCCTTCGTGCGACTTCGCCTCGTCACCGAAGTAGAACCGCCGCAGCCAGTCGACCCGCTGCTCGTCGCCGCGGGCGATGGCGTCGAGGTCCTCCTCCATCGAGGCGGTGAAGTCGTAGTCGACGAGGCGCCCGAAGTGCTCCTCCATGAGCCGGGTGACCGCGAAGGCCAGCCAGCTGGGCACGAGCGCGGAGCCGCGGTTGTGGACGTACCCGCGGTCCTGGATCGTCCCGATCGTCGAGGCGTACGTCGAGGGGCGGCCGATGCCCCGCTCCTCCATCGCCTTGACGAGCGTCGCCTCGGTGTAGCGCGGCGGCGGGGAGGTCTCGTGTCCCTCGGCCTCGGCCCGGGCCACGGCGACATGGGTGCCCTCGGTGAGCTTCGGCAGCCGGCGCTCCTGCTCGGCGTCGTCCTTCTTCCGCGGGCTCTGCCGGTCGTCACGACCCTCCTCGTACGCGGCGAGGAAGCCACGGAAGGTGATGACGGTGCCGCTCGCCGACAGCTCGACCCTGGTGGCCGGGGCGTCGCCGGGCAGCGCCGCACCGAGCCGCACCGAGGCCGTCGAGCCGCGCGCGTCGGCCATCTGGGAGGCCACGGTGCGCTTCCAGATCAGCTCGTAGAGCGCGAACTCCTCGCCGCGGAGCTCGCCGCGGACCTGGGCCGGGGTGCGGAACCGGTCGCCGGCGGGGCGGATGGCCTCGTGCGCCTCCTGGGCGTTCTTGACCTTCCTCTCGTAGCGGCGCGGTGCGTCGGGCACGTACTCGGCGCCGTACATCTCCCGGGCCTGGGTCCGGGCGGCGGTCAGCGCGGCGTCGGACAGCGTCGTGCTGTCGGTCCGCATGTAGGTGATGTAGCCGTTCTCGTACAGCCGCTGGGCGACCCGCATCGCGTTGCGGGAGTTCAGCCGCAGCTTGCGGGAGGCCTCCTGCTGGAGGGTGCTCGTCGTGAACGGTGCGCTTGGCCGGCGGGTGTACGGCTTCTCCGAGACCTCGGTGACCGTGACGTCGGCGTCGGGCAGGGCGGCCGCGATGCCGGTGGCACGCGTCTCGTCGAGCTGGACGGCCTTGGCGTTCTTCAGCTCCCCGTCGTCGGCGAAGTCCCGGCCGGTGGCGACCCGGCGGCCGTCGACCCCGGTGAGGCGGGCGGCGAAGAGGTCGGACTCAGCGCCCGGGGTGACGTCGGCCTCGACGTCCCAGTACGAGGCGGCGCGGAACGCCATCCGCTCCCGCTCCCGCTCGACGACCATCCGGGTGGCGACGGACTGAACCCGCCCGGCGGACAGGCCGGCCTTGACCTTGCGCCAGAGCACCGGGCTGACCTCGTAGCCGTACAGGCGGTCGAGGATGCGGCGGGTCTCCTGGGCGTCGACCAGCGCCCCGTTGATGTCGCGGGTCGTGCTCGCCGCGCGCTGGATCGCCTCCCGGGTGATCTCGTGGAAGACCATCCGCTTCACCGGGACCTTGGGCTGCAGCGTCTCGTACAGGTGCCAGGCGATGGCCTCACCCTCGCGGTCCTCATCAGTGGCGAGGTAGAGCTCGTCGGCGTCCTTGAGCAGCGCCTTGAGCTCGCGGACCTTCTTCTTCTTGTCGGCGTCGACGACGTAGTAGGGGTCGAAGCCGTCGTCGATGTTGACCCCGAAGCGCCCGAACGGGCCCTTCTTGATCTCCGCAGGCATCTCGCTCGGGGTGGGGATGTCGCGGATGTGGCCCACCGAGGCCTCAACGTCCCAGTCGCTGCCGAGGTAGCCCGCGATGGTCCTGGCCTTCGCCGGGGACTCGACGATGACGAGCTTGCGACCAGATGCCATGTGTGACCTGCCTTCTCCGTCCCCACGTGCAGCGGATTCGTCGCTGCTCCGACGTGACAACGGGACCGACGGTAGCGCCACGGCGGCCGGATCGCGCAACCCGGTCCGCCGGACGCGCGGACCGGGCCGTACTGGCGATGGTGTGCGCGCGAGCGCCGGGAGATGATGTCCGGAACAGGATGAAGTCCGGAACAGAGCGTGCTCCCACGTGGTTGAACGATCAACTACTTTTGGAGGAGGCCCCCGTGCCCAGCCCCACCGACCGGATGCCGGTCGTCTACCTCAGCCACGGTGCCCCGCCGCTCGCCGACGACGCGACGTGGACGGCCGAGCTCGCCTCATGGTCCCGCGACCTGCCGCGCCCGCGCAGCATCCTCGTGGTGTCCGCGCACTGGGAGCAGGCTCCGATCAGCGTGTCCGCCACGTCCGGGGACGTGCCACTCACCTACGACTTCTGGGGCTTCCCGCAGCGCTACTACGACGTCACCTACGACGCGCCGGGCGCCCCTGACCTCGCCCGCTCCGTCGCCGGGCTGCTCACCGGCGCCGGCGAGACCCTCCACCAGGACCCGACCCGAGGGCTCGACCACGGCGCCTACGTCCCGCTCGTCGAGATGTACCCGGACGCCGACGTCCCGGTCCTGCAGCTCTCGATGCCGACCCTCGACCCGCACCGGCTCTTCGAGCTCGGCCGGCGGCTCGCGCCGCTGCGCGACCAGGGCGTCCTGCTCCTCGGCTCCGGCTTCACCACCCACAACCTGCGCTGGTTCGACCCGGCCGCGGGCCCCGATGGGACGCCGCCCAGCGCCTCCGCGGAGTTCGACCACTGGGCCGCCGAGGCAGTGGGCCGGGGCGACGTCGACGGCGTCCTCGACTTCCTCGAGCAGGCCCCGGCAGCCCGCCAGGCCCACCCCCGCACGGAGCACTGGGCCCCGCTGTACGTCGCGCTCGGCGCGGCCTCGCAGGACGGGGACGCCGCGGGCGAGAGCGTCGTCGAGGGCTTCTGGTACGGGCTGAGCAAGCGCTCCTGGCAGTTCGCCTGAGGTCCGGGCCGGGCGACCTCACCCGGCGAGGTGCTCACCGAGGAAGGCCTCGATGCGCCGCCACGCGTCCTGCGCGGAGTCCGGCTCCGGGCCGGCGTGCAGGACGACCCTGGTGACCGGCGCGGCCCACCACGGCGCGAGGTCCTCGGGGTTGAGGAAGGAGTGCCCTGCCCGTGGGTACTCGGCGACGTCGCTGGGCACGCCACGGTCCTCCAGCGCCTCCCGCAGCCGGGCCGCCGCGCCGCGCAGCCCGCGGTCGCGCCCCCCGTAGCTGGCGACCACCGGGCAGGCACCGTCGAGCGCGTCCGGGGAGTCGGGCAGCATCCCGTAGTTGACCACCGCGGCCCCCCAGCCGGGGCGGCCGGCGAGGAGCAGGGCGAACCCGCCGCCCATGCAGAAACCGATGACCCCGACCCTCCCGGTGCAGCGCGGGTCGGCAGCGCACCACGACCTCGCCGCCTCGATGTCGTCGAAGGCCGGACCACTGCCGCTCCGCAGCGCGCCGAAGGTGGCCCGCAGGCAGGCCACCCGGCGGCCGCGCGAGAACAGGTCCGGGGCCAGCACGAGGTAGCCGGCGCGGGCCAACCTGTCGGCGTGCGCCCGCATGTTGGCGTCGAGGCCGAACGCCTCGTGGACCAGGACCAGCGCGGGCCACGGGCCCTGGCCCTCGGGCACCGCGAGGTACGCCGGGAGGCCCCCGACCCTGATGCTGCCGCCCCCGGCGACGGCGCTCACCGGGGCCCCCGCGTCCGCCCGCGGGGATCGGGCCCACCAGGAGGTGGTGGACCGGGGTGATGCCGACCTGGCACCCCCTGCGCCGTGACGAGCATGCCCGACACCACCGAGACCACCCTCCTCGCCGAGCCCGGCGACCCCGGCCGGGGTCGCGTTCGCGGTCGACACGCTAGCGAACGAGCAGGCCCGAGGCCGGTCGGAGGGGCGCGGGGATCACGGCACCGGGGCCGGGACCGCCGCCACCTCCTCGTCGACGTCGGTGGCGGCGCCCTCGAACTGCGCCGCGTACAGCCGGGCGAAAGCGCCTCCGGCAGCGAGGAGCTCGGCGTGCGAACCGCGTTCGACGATGCGCCCCTCCTCCATGACGAGGATGAGGTCGGCGTCCCGGATCGTGCTCAGGCGGTGGGCGATGACGAAGCTCGTCCGGTCCGAGCGCAGGTTCGACATGGCCTGCTGGAGCAGCAGCTCGGTCCTGGTGTCGACCGAGCTGGTCGCCTCGTCGAGGATGAGCAGCGCGGGGTCGGAGAGGAAGGCCCGGGCGATGGTGACGAGCTGGCGCTCACCCGCGCTGATGTTGTCCGCCTCGGCGTTGAGGACCGTGTCGTAACCGTCGGGGAGGGAGTGCACGAACCGGTCGACGTAGGTCGCGCGAGCCGCCTCGAGGACCTCCTCGTCGGTGGCGCCGGGGCGGCCGTAGGCGATGTTCTCGCGGATCGTCCCGGCGAAGAGCCAGGTGTCCTGGAGCACCATCCCGATCCGCGAGCGGAGGCCGTTGCGGGTCATCTCGGTGATGTCGACGCCGTCGAGGGTGATCCGCCCCGCGTCGAGCTCGTAGAAACGCAGGATGAGGTTGACCAGGGTGGTCTTGCCCGCTCCGGTGGGCCCGACGATGGCGACCGTCTGACCCGGGTCGACCTCGAGGTCGAGGTGCTCGATGAGCGGGCTGTCCGGGTCGTAGGAGAACGAGACGTCCTCGAAGACGACCAGCCCGTGCGGGTCGTCCACGGCGGTGGGCATCCCGGACTCGGGCATCTGCTCCGGTGCGTCGAGGACCTCGAACACCCGCTCGGCGGAGGCCACCCCGCTCTGCATGAGGTTGGCCATCGAGGCCACCTGGGTCAGCGGCTGGGTGAACTGCCGGGAGTACTGGATGAAGGCCTGGACGTCGCCGAGGCTCATCGACCCGGTGGCGACGCGGTAGCCGCCGACGACGGCGATGGCGACGTAGTTGAGGTTCCCGATGAACATCATCGTCGGCATGATGACGCCGCTGATGAACGAGGCGCGGAAGCTCGCGTGGTGCAGCGTCCCGTTGGCCTCGTCGAACTGTCGGTCGACCTCGTCCTGGCGGCCGAAGACCTTGACGAGCTCGTGCCCGGTGAAGGTCTCCTCGACGACCGCGTTGACCTGGCCGGTGCTCTTCCACTGCTGGACGAAGTGCTTCTGCGAGCGCTTGCCGATCATCGCCGTGACGACCATCGTGACCGGGATCGTCACGAGCGCGATGACGGCGAGCAGCGGCGAGATGTAGATCATCATGGCGATCATCGCGACGACGGTGAGCAGGGAGGTGAGCAGCTGGCTCAGGGTCTGCTGGAGGCTCTGGGCCACGTTGTCGATGTCGTTGGTGACCCGGCTCAGCAGCTCACCGCGCGGCTGGTTGTCGAAGTACGGCAGCGGCAGCCGGTTCAGCTTGTCCTCGACGTCGCGGCGCAGCCGGAAGATGGTCCGGTTCACCGCACCGGTGAGGAGCCAGCCCTGGGACCACTGGAGCACCGCCGCGACGACGTAGATGCCGAGGACCGCGAGGAGCACCCGGCCGACGGCGGTGAAGTCGATGCCCTGCCCGGGCAGGACGTGCTGCATCGCGGCGAGCATGTCGGCGAGCCGGTCCTGGCCCCGCGCCCGCAGGGCGGCGACGGCCTGCTCCTGGGTGACCCCGGCCGGGATCTGCCGGCTGAACACCCCGGCGAAGATGAGGTCGGTGGCCCGGCCGAGGATCTTCGGCCCGACGGCGTTCAGCGCGACGCTGCCCACCGCGAGGGCGAGCACGGCCCAGACGACCGCCCGCTCCGGGCCCATCAGGGACAGGACGCGTCTGGCCGACGGGACGAAGTTCTGCGACTTCTCGGTGGGGGCGCCGAGCTGCAGGTGCGGTGGGCCGCCCCGGCGGGCCCCGGCCGGTCCGCGCCGGGCCTCGGCGGCCTTCTCCTCGGCCGACTTCAGCTCGCTCACGCCGCCTCCTCGATGGCCTGCTGGGACTCGACGATCTCGAGGTAGGTGGGACAGGTGGCGAGCAGCTCCTCGTGGGTGCCGTCGCCGACGACCGCGCCGTCGTCGAGGACGACGATCCGGTCGGCATGGACGATGGTCGACACCCGCTGCGCCACGACGACCACGGCGGCCTGTCGCGTGATCGGCCGCAGCGCGGCCCGCAGCCGGGCGTCGGTGGCGACGTCGAGCGCGGAGAACGCGTCGTCGAAGAGGTAGACGCTCGGGCGCCGGACCAGGGCGCGGGCGATGGCCAGGCGCTGGCGCTGGC
Organism: uncultured Actinomycetota bacterium; assembly: GCA_963772645.1. GTDB lineage: Bacteria > Actinomycetota > Actinomycetes > Actinomycetales > Dermatophilaceae > DASSQJ01. Next base: position 502,310 of record CAVYYD010000011.1, on the reverse strand, counting down.
CGCCGCTGACGTTGGTGCCGCCCTGGGCGATGTGCGCCTGAAGGCCCCCGGGCATCTCCCGGACGAAGTCCTCGGCCTGGGCGACCCGCAGCGCCTCCCACAGCTGCTCGTCGGTGGCCTTCGGGTCGCCGTAGCGCAGGTTGCTCGCGACGGTCCCGGTGAACAGGTACGGCCGCTGCGGGACCAGCCCGATCCGTGACCAGAGGTCCTCGGGGTCGGCCTCGCGCACGTCGACCCCCCCGACGAGCACCGCGCCGGACGTCGCGTCGTGGAGGCGGGGCACGAGCGAGAGGAGGGTCGTCTTCCCGGCGCCGGTGGAGCCGACGACCGCAGTGGTCGAGCCCGGCGACGCGGTGAACGAGACCGCGTGGAGCACCGGCGCCTCGGCCCCGGGGTAGGCGAAGGTGACCGCTCGGAGCTCGACGCCGACCGGGCCGTCGGGGATGGCCACGGGGTTGGCCGGCGCGTGGACCGTGGTGTCGGTGTCGAGGACCTCGAGGATGCGCCCGGCCGAGACCGAGGCGCGCGGGAGCATCATCGACATGAAGGTCGCCATCATCACCGACATGAGGATCTGGATGAGGTAGCTCATGAACGCCGTCAGGGCGCCGATCTGCATCTGGCCCTCCTGCACCCGGTGCGAGCCGAACCAGAGGACGGCGACGGTCGAGGCGTTGAAGATGACCATGACGATCGGGAAGGCCAGCGCCATGAGCCGGCCGACGGCGAGCGCGGTCCCGGTGTAGGTGCGGTTGGCCTCCGCGAAGCGCGCCCGCTCGACGTCCTCGCGGACGAAGGCCCGCACGACGCGGATGCCGGTGATCTGCTCGCGCAGGACCCGGTTGACGGTGTCAACGGCTCGCTGCATCGCCTGGAAGTGCGGGATCATCCGCCGGATGACGAGTCCGACGGCGAGGCCGAGGAGGGGCACCGCGACGGCGACCAGCCAGGAGAGGCCGACGTCCTCGCGCACCGCCATGATCACCCCGCCGACCATCATGATCGGCGCGGTCACCATGATGGCGAGCATCATGTAGGTGACCTGCTGGACCTGGGTGACGTCGTTGGTGCTGCGGCTGATCAGGGTCGGGGCGCCGAATCGGGAGAGCTCCTGGGCGGAGAAGGAGCCGACCCGGCGGAAGACGCCCGCGCGGATGTCGCGTCCCACCGACGCCGCGGTGAGGGCGCCGATCCGGGTGGCGCCGATCGCGGCCAGCACCTGGACGAGCGAGACGCCGAGCATCAGCAGCCCGGCGTGCAGGATGAAGCCGGTGTCGCCGGCGGCGACGCCTTCGTCGATGATCCGTCCGTTCAGGCTCGGCAGGTAGAGCGACGCGAGCGTGCCCGCCAGCTGGAGCACCAGGAGAAGGCCGAGCGGCCCGGCGTACGGGGCGAGCTGGGTGCGCAGGAGTCGGTAGAGCATCAGGCGGTACCTGCCTTCCGGGTGCCGTCGAGGACGACGGAGACGATCTCGGCCGCGGTCATCGCGCGGGCTGGGAACATCGGGTGGGCGCTGGCCAGGGTGAGGTGGGCGAGGATGTTGACGACGTCGACGGCCGCGAGCCGCAGGCTCGCGGCGTCCTCGCCGATGACGTCGACGATCGCGGCGTCGATGTCGGGGTCGGTCATCCTCGGCCGGCGCGGGGTGGTGGTCCCCTCGTGCCGCTGCAGGGGCGCCGCGCCGGCGGCGTGCAGGGTGGACATGAGCCCGATGATCCGCCCGACGTGCGCGAGCATCACGGTGACCGCCTCGGTGAGCCGGTCGTCGAGGGACTGCCCGCGGTCGATGCCACGGAGCCGGGCCACCAGCTCGGTGGTGTCGAAGACGGTGCTGGCACAGGCGTGGACGAGCTCGTCCTTGGTCCCGAAGGCGCGGAAGAGGGTTCCCTCGGCGATGCCGGCAGCCTCGGCGACCTGCTTGGTCGTCAGGCCGGCACCGTGCTCCTGGAGGAGCGGGATGGCCACCTCGACGATCGCCGACCGGCGGTCGTCGGGGCTCATGGCGGGGGCTCGTGGGGTCACGAGGACCCAGAGTAAATGAGTGAGCACTCACTCACAAGTGGGTTTCGGAGACCGGCCGGAGCGCTCAGCGCAGGAGCAGGCCGTCCTTGGCCGCCTCCCGGATCAGGGCCACGACCTCGGTCCGGACGTCGTCGTCGTCGAGGCCGGTCAGGCCCGCGATGGCGGCGCAGGCCGCCCGCGCGCCGAGGTCGCCGTCGCACACCGAGACGTAGGCCGCGGTGACCGTCGACAGGACCAGCTGCCGGCGCAGCCCTCCCCCCTGGCGGAGGAGGACGAGCCCCGGGTCCGCGGCCCCGGGCAGCGTGTGCTGCTCGACGTCGACGTCGGCCGCGCACCGCCAGACGGTGTCGAGCACCGCGTCGTCGTCGTGCTCGGCGAGCCACGTCCTCGCCGCGAGCCCGGCGAGCACCGCCGGGCCCATGGGGGCCTCGACGGCCCAGCCGACCTCCATGAGGTCGGTGAACGGCTCACGGTCGGTGCGCGGACGCTGCAGCGTGACCACCCCGAACCCGATGGCCTCGACCTCGCGGGCCGCGAAGTCGTCGAGCCAGGCCGCGTACATCGCGTTGAAGTCGGCGGTCCCGGGGTGGTGGCCACCGTCGCGGGCCCAGGTCTCGGCGTACTCGGCCGGGTCCTGGACCTCGCGCTGGACCACCCACGCGTCCAGGCCGGTCCCCGCGAGCCACTCCCCCACCACCTGGCGCCACGTCGCGCCGCGCGGGACCTCCCAGTTGCCAAGCAGCTGGGCGACGCCCCCCGGCTCCAGGTGGTCACCGACGCGGCGCACGAGGTCACGCACGACCGCGTCCCCGGCCTGACCGGCATCGCGGTACTCGAAGCGCGGCACGGCTCCGGAGCGCGGCGTGATGACGAACGGCGGGTTGGTCACGACGAGCCCGAAGCGCTCGCCGGTCACCGGCTCGAGCAGCGAGCCCTCGCGGACGTCCCACTCGGCCTCGTTGAGCGCCGCGGTGAAGCGGGCGTAGCCGAGGGCACGCCGGGAGAGGTCGGTGACGACGACCTCGTCGGCGTGCCCCCCGAGGTGGAGGGCCTGGACGCCGCAGCCGGTGCCGACGTCGAGGGCCCGCGCGACCCGGGGGCGGGGGGTCCAGGTGGCCAGCGTGGTCGACGCACCGCCGACGCCGAGGACGTGGTCGGGGGTCAGCGGCCGGCCGGTGGCGAGCTCGCCGAGGTCGGAGGCGACCCACCAGTCCGCGCCGTCCGCGGCGTAGGGCCGCAGGTCGCAGCGGGCGACGACGGCGTCACCCTCGGGGGCGAGCAGCCCGAGGCCCACCGCGCCGGCGACGCCGAGCGAGGGCAGGGCGGCCTCCACCTCCGCGGCGTCGACCGGGTCGCCGAGGGTGAAGAGGCGCACGAGGGCGGCGCGCGGGTCGGTGGAGGTCGCCGTGACCCGCTGGGCTGGCAGCGCCTGGTCACGCTCGAGCGCGGCGGAGGCCATCGGGCCGAGGAGGTCGGTGACGCCGTCGACGGTGAAGCCGCTGGCGCGCAGGTCGGCGCGCAGCCGGCTGAGCAGGACGTCGTCGACGTGGGGCGGGTCGGGGGTCATCGAGGACGAGCGTAGGCGCTCCGGGCGCGCCCGGCCGCCCTCATCCGGCCGGAGCGAACGGCAGGAGCCGCTCCCGGCCGGCGCCGATCACCACACACGTCGCCTCCGGCACCTCCCGCCACGCGCCGCGCAGGTCCCCCAGCGGCTCGGACACCACGAGCCGGGCGTCGTCGGAGAGCCCGTGCAGCTCCGGCAGCTCGGGGTACTGGTGGCGCAGTGTCGAGATGTCGGTGCTGTGGAAGAGGGTGCGGGCCCGACCGTCGCTGGCGTAGCGGAACGCCCACGTCGTGGCCCCGTCGGTCGCCGCCGCCGTCATCTGCACCGGGGAGCCGACCCCGCGCTGCCGGCCCACCTCCTCGACCAGCCCGACCACCCGCGCCATCGCGGCCGGTGGGTCGTCCTCGAGCCCGAGGCTCAGCGCGAGGAAGAACAGCACCTCGGAGTCGGTCGACCCCTCGATGAGCGGGAAGAGTGACGGGTCGACCGCGAGGACGAGGTCGCGCTTGAGCCGGGGGAAGGACGCGACCGACCCGTTGTGCATCCACAACCACCGGCCGTGGCGGAAGGGGTGGCAGTTGGTCTGCTGCACCGCGGTGCCCGTCGCCGCCCGGACGTGCGCGAAGACCCGGCCGGAGGTCGTGTGCGCCGCCAGCTCGCGCAGGTTCCGGTCGTGCCACGCCGGCTCCGTGCTCCGGAACAGACCCGGCGCCTCCCGATCGCCGTACCAGCCGAGCCCGAAGCCGTCGCCGTTGACGGTCACCGCGCCGAGCTCGGCGTGCCGGCTCTGCATGACGAGCGAGTGCCGCGGCCGGTACAGGAGGTCCTCGAGGAGGACCGGAGATCCGGAGTAGGCGATCCAACGGCACACGGGGCGGCACCTCCGCCCACCAGTACACCGGGCCCGACACCGGGCGGCGGGCGCGTTGTGGTGCGCGGCACACCCCGCCGCGACGTGGCCGCACCGCCGCTCGCCCGACGGCCGCAGGGCCGGGCCGGTGCGGGACCCGGCCCGGCGGACCGTGGGATGGGCGGAGCCAGTCAGACCTGCGCGGCCGACGCTTCGTCGAGTGACGCCGAGCCTCCGGGCGTCCCGGCGTCGCCGGGGTCGTCGCCGATGGCGAGGTCGCGGCTCTTGGCGACGGCGACGGCCGCGACGACGATGGCGAACGCGACCGCCGCGATGCCGTAGCGGATCGGGGCCGAGGCGCCCGCACCGATGGACAGGGTGACGACGGCCGGGGCGATGAGCACCGACACGAGGTTCATCACCTTGATGAGCGGGTTGATCGCCGGGCCGGCGGTGTCCTTGAACGGGTCGCCGACGGTGTCGCCGATGACGGTCGCCGCGTGGGCCTGGCTGCCCTTTCCGCCGTAGTGACCGTCCTCGACGATCTTCTTCGCATTGTCCCAGGAGCCACCGGAGTTGGCGAGGAAGACCGCCATCAGGGCACCGGAGCTGATCGCCCCGGCGAGGAAGCCGGCGAGGGCACCGATCCCGAGCCCGAAGCCGACGGCGACCGGCATCAGCGCCGCCAGCAGCCCGGGGGTGGCCAGCTCGCGCAGCGAGTCCTTGGTGCAGATGTCGACGACCTTGCCGTACTCCGGCCTCGCCGTCCCCTCCATGATCCCGGGGATCTCGCGGAACTGGCGGCGCACCTCGAAGACGATGGCACCGGCCGCCCGGGTGACCGCGTTGATCGCCAGGCCCGAGAAGAGGAAGACGACCGCCGCCCCGATGATGACGCCGACGAGCGTGTTCGGTGAGGTGACGAGCCCGTAGGCGCTGGTGAGGAACGTGGTGCCCTCGGCCTGGGAGATGCCGGTGACGTCCAGCGCACGGACCGCGGTCTGCCACGCGTCGGTGTAGGAACCGAAGAGCGCGGTGGCCGCCAGGACGGCGGTGGCGATGGCGATGCCCTTGGTGATGGCCTTCGTCGTGTTGCCCACCGCGTCGAGCTCGGTGAGGATCTGCGCGCCCTCACCGCTGACGTCGCCCGACATCTCCGCGATGCCCTGGGCGTTGTCGGAGACCGGCCCGAAGGTGTCCATCGCGACGATGACACCGACCGTGGTGAGCAGGCCGCACCCGGCGAGCGCGACGAGGAAGAGCGCGAGCGCGGTGGCGCCGCCACCGAGGAGGAAGGCGAGGTAGACGGCACCGCCGATGATGGCCGCGGTGTACACCGCCGACTCCAGGCCGACCCCGATCCCGGACAGGACGACCGTGGCCGCGCCGGTGAGCGAGGTGCGGGCCACGTCCTTGGTCGGGCGCTTGTCGGTGCCGGTGAAGTGGCCGGTGAGCCAGAGGATGATCCCGGCGAGGACGATGCCCACGATGACCGCGAGGAGCGCGGTGAGCCGCGGGTTGCCGGAGAGGCTGTTGATGTCGGTGTCGCTGGACCCGAGCTCGGCATAGGTGGCCGGCAGGTAGACGAAGGCCACGATGGCCGAGAGCGCCGCGGAGATCGCCGCCGCGATGTAGAAGCCGCGGTTGATCGCGTTCAGCGGGTTCTCACCCGGGCGCGCCTTGGTGATGTAGACGCCCAGCAGCGCGGTGAGCGCCCCGATCGCCGGGATGAGGAGCGGGAAGACGAGGCCGTAGGCGCCGAAGGCGACCGAGCCGAGGATGAGCGCGGCGACGAGCGTGACGGCGTAGGACTCGAAGAGGTCGGCGGCCATGCCGGCGCAGTCGCCGACGTTGTCCCCGACGTTGTCGGCGATCGTCGCGGCGTTGCGCGGGTCGTCCTCGGGGATGCCGGCCTCCACCTTGCCGACGAGGTCGGCACCGACGTCGGCGGCCTTGGTGAAGATGCCGCCGCCGACCCGCATGAACATCGCGAGCAGCGCGGCGCCGAAGCCGAAGCCCTCGAGGACCTTCGGGGCGTCCCCCCGGTAGATGAGGACGACGATCGAGGCGCCGAGCAGGCCGAGGCCGACCGTCGCCATGCCGACGACGCCCCCGGTGCGGAACGCGATCTTCATCCCGAGGTCCCGGCCGCCCTCGTGCCGGGCCGCGGAGGCGACGCGGACGTTGGCCTTGACCGCGAGGGACATCCCGAGGTAGCCGATGGAGGCCGAGAAGAGGGCGCCGAGGATGAAGAAGCCCGAGCGGCCCCAGCGGACGCCGGCGGTGTCGGCCGGCAGCAGCAGGAGCAGGCCGAAGACGAGGACGACGAAGATGCCCAAGGTCTTGAACTGCCGTGCGAGATAGGCCTGGGCGCCCTCCTCGACGGCGGCACCGATCTCCTGCATCTTCTCGGTGCCGGGGTCGGCGGCGAGCACCTGGCGGCGGAAGACGAAGCCCATGACGAGCGCCACGAGCGCGATGACCGCGACCGTGACGACGAGCGTGAGGTTCGTCCCGCTGAGGTCCAGGGCCGAGCCCGACCCGGCACTCGCGAGGGCGAGGGGAGCCATTCCATCCTCCTTGACGGGGTTCGTGGGCGTCCTCGCGCGCGGCGGCGCGGCACGGGGACGGTCGGGGGGGACTGTACCTGCCCGTCACCGCGACGCGCTCGCGCGGGACGGGGTGACGCAGGTCACGGGCGCGCGGGCTCAGCGGCGGCGGGCCCGCAGGCCAGGGGCCCGCCGGTGGCGCCCGATCGCGGGCTCGGGCCGGGTACGGCCTGCGGTGCGGCCCGGGTCAGGCCGCCAGGGCCTCGTCGAGGGAGGCGTGGATGCCGAAGACCTTGTCGAGCCCGGTGATCCGGAAGACCCGGAGGATCCGGTCGCTCGAGCAGACGATGCGCAGCCAGCCGGAGCTGTTGCGGACCAGCTTGAGGCGCCCGACCAGGACGCCCAGGCCGGTGGAGTCGAGGAAGCCGACACCGTCGAGGACGACGACGAGGCGGTCGTGGCCGGCAGCGATCTCCTCGTCGAGCGTCTGGCGCAGCTGCGCCGCGGTGTAGACGTCGACCTCGCCGTCGACCGTGACGACGCTGACGTCGTCGTGGCGGGTGGTCGTCACGGACAGCTCCACGCTGATGGCTCCTCACGGTACCGGGTCGGTGCTCACCGCCCGGCGGGACTGGGGTCAGGGCTGCCGGTGACCGGTCTGGGCCGTCGGCGCCAAGGATTACGGTAACCGGCGTGGCCAGCCCCGCGCAGCACCTCTCACACCTCACCGCCGGTGGGCGCGGCGAGCGGCTGCTGCACGTCGAACGGCTCCCGGCCCGGTCGGCGCGGCTCGCGCAGTGGCCGGCCTGGGTGGACCCGACCGTCCTGGCTGCCCTCCTGGCCGCCGGGCTCGAGCGGCCGTGGTCCCACCAGCGGCAGGCGATCGAGCTGGTGCATGCCGGCTCGCACGTCGTCCTGGCCACCGGCACGGCCTCGGGGAAGAGCCTGGGCTACCTCGTCCCGGTGCTCGGCGAGGTGGCGGCCCGTCGCGCGGACCCGACCGGCCTGCGCGGGGCCACGGCTCTCTACCTCGCGCCGACCAAGGCGCTGGCCGCCGACCAGCTGGCGCGGGTGGAGTCCTTCGCCGTGCCCGGGGTCCGCGCGGCGACCTACGACGGGGACACTCCGCCCGACGAGCGGCGCTGGGTCCGCGACCACGCCGACCTCGTCCTGACCAACCCCGACCTGCTCCATCACTCGCTCCTGCCCGGTCATGCGCGGTGGTCGCGGTTCCTCCGCGCGCTGCGGTACGTCGTGGTCGACGAGTGCCACGTCTACCGCGGGGTGTTCGGCGCGCACGTCTCGGCCGTGCTCCGCCGGCTCCGCCGGGTGGCGGCGCGGTACGGCTCGGAGCCGACCTTCGTCCTCGCCTCGGCCACGGTGGGTGACCCGGCGGGCCACGCCCGGCGGCTCACCGGGCTGCCGGTGGTCGCGGTCACCGACGACGGGTCCCCACGGGGGGCGATGACCTTCGCCCTGTGGGAGCCCGGCCGCGAGGACGGCCATCGCCGGTCGGCCACGACAGAGGCCGCCGAGATCCTGGCCACCCTCGTCGCGGACGGCGTCCAGACGGTCGCGTTCGCGCGCAGCCGTTCCGGGTCCGAGGCCCTCGCGGCCGGAGCGCGGCGCCGGCTCGAGCAGGCGGCCCCGGCGGCGGCCGCGGGCGTGGCCGCCTACCGGGGCGGCTACCTCCCCCAGGACCGGCGCGAGCTCGAGCGTGGCCTGCGCGGGGGGACGCTGCGTGGACTCGCGGCGACCAACGCGCTCGAGCTCGGCATCGACGTCAGCGGGCTCGACGCGGTCGTCATGGCCGGGTGGCCCGGACGCCGGGAGAGCCTGTGGCAGCAGGCCGGCCGGGCGGGGCGCTCCGGCGAGGAGTCGCTCGCGGTGCTCGTCGCCGGCGACGACCCGCTCGACTCCTACCTGGTCCGCCACCCCGAGGCACTCTTCGGGACACCCGCCGAGGCCACCGTCGTCGACCCCGACAACCCGCACGTGCTGGCACCGCACCTCGCGGCAGCGGCCGCCGAGCTGCCGATCGGCGAGGCCGACCTCGCCCTCTTCGGCCCCCGCTCGCGACAGCTCCTCGACGTCCTCGTGGCCAACGGCATCCTGCGGAGGCGCCCGGCCGGGTGGTTCTGGGCGCGAGAGGACCGGCCGGCCGAGCACGTCTCGCTCCGCGGGACCAGCGAGGTGGTCGCCGTGGTCGAGGCCCGGACCGGGCGGGTCATCGGAACCGTCGACGAGGCGGCCGCGCACGTGCAGGTGCACACCGGCGCGGTGCACCTGCACCAGGGCGAGACGTGGGTGGTCACCGACCTCGACCTGGAGGCCCGCGCCGCCCACGTCGTGCGCGGAGACCCCGGGTGGAGCACCCACGCGCAGTCGGTGAGCCGGTTCGACGTCCTGGCGACCCACCGGAGCGTGCGGCGGGCGAGGGTTGAGGTCTCGTTCGGGACGGTGCGGGTGACGACGCAGGTCACCGGGTTCATCCGGCGGCTGCCGTCGGGCGAGGTCGTCGGGACGCACGCGCTGGACCTGCCGGAGCGTTCGCTGACCACGCGGGCGGTGTGGTGGACGGTCCCCGATGAGGTGCTCGCGGCGACCGGGGTCGACGCCGCGGCCGTCCCCGGCGCACTGCACGCCGCCGAGCACGCGGCCATCGGGATGCTTCCGCTGCTCGCCACCTGCGACCGCTGGGACGTCGGGGGCGTCTCGACCGCCTGCCACCCCGACACCGGGCTGCCGACCGTGATGGTCTTCGACGGCTACCCGGGCGGTGCCGGCTTCGCCGAGCGTGCGTTCGACACCTTCGCGTCGTGGGTGCGCGCCACCCGCGACACGGTCCTGGGATGCGGCTGCGCGACGGGCTGCCCCGCCTGCGTCCAGTCCCCGAAGTGCGGCAACGGCAACGAGCCGCTCGACAAGGCGGGGGCGGTCACCGTCCTGGAGGTCGCGCTCGCTCCGCACGGCGAGGACGGCCGGTAGGGTCGAAAGATGGTGGTCCTCGGTGTCGTCCTCGTCCTCCTCGCCCTGGCCGTCGGCATCCTCCTCGTGGCGGGCGTCGCCTCGCTGGCCGGGACGATCGACGTCGCCGTTCCCGGCGGCACCCTCAGCTTCCCGCCGCTGACCTTCCTCATCACCGGCATGGTCGTGATCTCCGTCTTCTGGCTCGGCTGGGTGGTGCTGCGCACGGGGGTTCGACGCAGCCGGCGCCACCGCATCGAGAGCAGGGACGCCGCACGCGACGCCGAGGCGGCCAAGGTCGCCGAGGAGCAGCGGCTCAAGGAGGAGTTCGCGGCCCGCGAGCGCCAGCTCATCGAGGAGCGGCGCCGGCACGAGTCCGAGACCGCCGGGCTGAAGCGTGGAGCGGACGGCCCGCACGACCGCGGGACCGGGTCGACGGCCACGGCCGGCCACGCCGGTGCCGGGTCGGCGGCCACCGAGCCGGAGGCGACCCCCGGCGACCGGGGGCCCGCCGACGACGAGCGCCCCACCCGCGAGGAGTAGGTCGGCGGCGACCGCGGGCCCGCCCGGGGCGGCGCCTCGCCGGGGCCGGCCCGGGCCGAGGCGAGGACCACCGTGGGCAGCCCCGGCCAGCCGGGCGGCCAGCGCGCGCGGACCGCGACGACCACGACGACGGTGCCGTCGGCGAGCAGGCGGCACGAGCGCAGCCGCGCCCCGCCGGCGCGGGCCACCCCGGCCGCCGCGGCGCAGTCGGCCGACCCGGTGAGTCCGACTCCGCCGCCCGCCGCCAGCGCAGCGAGGTCGGCAGCGCTCGCCGCGCGGTGTGCGTCCCCGACCGCCGCCAGCACGACCAGGGCCCCCGCGAGGACCAGGGTGACGGCCGCGGCCAGACCGGCGACGAGGACCGTCCCGGAACCCCGCTCGGGCGCGGCGCGTGCCGGACGGCCGGACACGGGACGGCGGCGGGGCGGTGCTGGGACCTCGGTGGACCGCCGGCTCACGGCGTCCCCTCCAGCACCGCATCCGCGACGGCGGCGGGCCCGGTGACCCCGGGCAGTGCCCGCAGGAGGGCCGGGACCGGCGCGGTCACCACGGCTCGCACCGTGCCGCCCCGCACCTCGAGGACGAGCCGCGCCCCATCGGGGGCGGCGGCCAGCGCCCGGCCCCGGGCCGCCGACGGCGGATCACCCCGGGCGAGCTGGCGGGCCGCGCTCCTGGCGGCGTCGACGCACCGGACCTGGTCGACTCCGAGCTGAAGTGCGCCGAGCGCCGCGGCAAGAACCAGGACGAGCGCGGGGAGCGCCACCGCCACCTCCGCGGCCGCGCTCCCCTGCTCCGGTCGAGCCCGCGTCACGACCCGGTGCCGAGCGCGGTGACGATGATCCTGCTCAGCGCGCTCTTGACCGGTGCCGACTTGACGATGACGAGCAGCAGGCCGGCGAACGCGACGGCGGCGACCGTCCCCACTGCGTACTCCGCCGTCGTCATGCCCTGTTCGCCGAGCCGGCGCAGCATGCGGGCCCGGGCCCGGGCCCGGGCCCGGAACCGGGCGATGGTGGGTGCGGTCATGGTGTTCTCCCCTCACGGTGCGGGCGCGGCGGTCGCGCCCTCCAGCCAGCCTCCGGTCCCGGCCCCGCCGGCGGGAGAGCCGGCGGCCGGACTGTGGACCGGCCGGTCGCCACCGGCCACCTGGGGACGGCGGCGCTCCTCATCCCGCAAGCCCCCCGACGAGGAGGAGGACGAGGGGGACGACGGTCGTGGCGACGAAACCCGGCAGGAAGCACAGGCCGAGGGGGAGGACGAGCAGCACCGCCGAGCGGTGCAGACACGCCTCGAGCCGCCGGGACTCCGCACGGCGCATCCGCCCTGCGGCCGCGTCGAGCAGGCCGGCCGGAGCCGCGCCGGCGGACAGCGCGGCGTGCCACGCCACCGCGGCGGGTGACCAGCCCGGTCCCACGTGCTGCCACGCGCGGTCCGGCGGCTCGCCCCACCGGTGCGCGGCGGCCACGACGGCCAGGTCCCGGCCGGCCGGCGTCGGGTCGAGCGCGGCCACGGCCTCCAGACACTCCACGGGCCCCGCACCCCCGCGCAGCGAGGCCGCGAGCAGGGTGAGGGCCGCGGCGGCCTCGTCGACGGTCGGTGGGCGCACTCCTGGGGCACGACCGGCCCGGGGGCGCCGCGGCACGGGCCCGCGCCGGACCGGGAGGAGAGCCACCGCGGCCACGACGAGGGCGGCCGCGAGAAGGCTCACCGCGGCCCCCCGGCGGTGGTCCCGGGGCGGGCCGCTCGGCGCAGCAGCCGACGGGCCCACAGCCACCCGGTGAGCGTCAGGGCCACCCCGACGACCGCCGAGACCTGGGCGGCCGCGTTCACGTAGAGCCGGGCGGGACCCACCCCGACCACGGCCCCGACGGCGGGCCCGGCCAGCGGCAGCGCGGTGAGCAGCCACATCGAGGCGCGGGGACCGGCAGCGAGCGCAACGGCGCGTTGCCGGTCGGCGCGAGCGGCCCGCAGCGCCGCCGCCGCCGCGGCGGTGGTGGCCGAGGCCGATGCCCCGGAGCGCTCGGACAGCCGCCAGGCCCGGGCGAGGACGTCGAGGACGGCGGGGCCCCAGGGCAGGTCCGCGGACTCTCCCTCGCCCCGCCCCGCGCCACCGCCCACACAGTCGGCGACCGCCTGGCCGCGCGCGACCGACTCCTCGAGCCGGGCCTCCAGCCACGGCACGCACCGGGCCACCGTCGGCGAACGTGCGGCGGCGAGCACCGCGCGCGGCAGGTCCAGCCCGGCATCGAGCCCGACGACCACGACCTCGGCGAGGTCCGCCACCCACTCCTCGTCGGCGGCCGGATGCCGCCATCGCCCCAGCACGCCGCCCGGTGCGGCGCCCCGCGCGGATGCGGGCCCTGCCGCCGGGGCCTCGGGCCCGCGCCGCCACGGCCGGCCCGCGCCGGGCGGCCAGAGCAGCGCGGCGACGACGATGAGCAGTACGGGGCCACTCACCGTCGCGTCCTGCCGGGGTACCCGCACTCGAGGAGCCGCCCCAGGCGGGCGGCACCCGCCCCGTCCCGCAGCACGCCCGAGCTGGCGTCGAGCGCGCCCTCGACCCGCACCGGCTCCTCCCCCGACCCGGGCACGACGACGCCGACCCCGGAGACGACCCGCCGCCCGCCCGCCGCCCGCGCCACGTGGACGACCGCCTGGACCGCACCGCGCAGCTGGGAGTGCACTGCCGCGCGGGGCATCCCCGCCAGGGCGCCCAGCGCTTCCAGGCGCGCGGGTACCTCGGCCGGGCTGTTCGCGTGCAGGGTGCTGGCGCCCCCCTCGTGTCCGGTGTTGAGCGCGGCGAGGAGGTCGCGGACCTCGGCGCCGCGTACCTCTCCGACGACGAGCCGGTCGGGACGCATCCGCAGCGCCTGACGCACCAGGACGCCGAGCGGCACCTCCCCCACGCCCTCGACGTTCGCGTCGCGGCCCTGGAGCCGGACGACGTGGGGGTGGTCGGGGGCGAGCTCGCGGACGTCCTCGACGACGACGATCCGTTCGGTGGGCGGGCACTCCGCGATCAGGGCGCCGAGGACGGTGGTCTTACCGGCGCCGGTGCCACCGGTGACCAGGAGGGAGACGCGGGCGGCGACGAGCCCGCGGAGCACCTCGGCGAGCCCGGGCACCAGCCCTCCGAGAGCCTGGAGGGCCGCCAGGCCGCCGTGCCGGTGCCGCGGGACGCGGAGGCTCAGATGGGGACCGGTCTCGGCGAGCGGGGGGAGTACCGCATGCAGCCGGACGCCCGTGCGCAGCACGCCGTCGACCCACGGCTGGGCGTCGTCGAGGCGCCGGCCGGCGAACCCGGCGAGGCGCACCGCGAGTGGTCTCAGCTCCTCGGCCGGCACGGTGACCGGCGACCGCTCGATGCCTCGGCCGCGGTCGACCCAGACCGCCCCGTCACCGTTGACCAGGACGTCGGTGACCGACGGGTCGGCGACGAGGCCGGAGAGCGGGCCGAGCCCGACGAGCCGTGCGGCCAGGTCCGCCTCGGCCCGCGCCCGACCGACGTCGCCGAGGGTCGGCTCGTGCTCACCGGCGATCGCCGTGATGGTCGCCTCGTCGGGGGGCCGACCGGCCCTGATGCTTCGCTCGACAGCGGCCGCGAAGGGCCCCCTCGTCGTCACGACGCGACGTCCAGGGCGTCCAGGACCGCGACCACCGCGTCGGCGGCGCGGCGCACCGCGTCCCGTCCGGTGCCGGGCCACAGGCCGTGCTCGGCATCGCGGCTGACGTGTGGGTCGTCGGGGATGTGGCAGAGGTGGGCGATGCCGAGGTGGGCCACGACGTCGTCGACGACGTCGTGGGTGGGCCGCCCGCCCCGGGTGACGAGGCGCAGGTCGGGCCGGCCGCTCGCCGCAACGTCGTGGAGCAGGCGCTCGAGGCAGGCGTCGGCGTCGGCGAGGCCGCGGGTGCGCAGCGAGGTGAGGACCAGGACGAGGGGATCGGCGGCGAGCACCGACGGGGGCAGCTGCCGGCCGCCGGCGTCGAGGACGAGGCGGGGGCACCCGGCGACGAGCGAGGACAGGACGTCGGCCACCGCCCGGGCCGGGACCGGCCCGTCCGCGGGGCCGCCCGCGGAGAGCAGGCGGCATCCGTCCTCCTGCGGCAGCGAGGCGGCGAGCAGGCCGGCGTCGACGTGCCCCCGGACGTCCGCGAGCGCCGGCCAGCGCGGGCCGGGGACGTGCTCGACGCCGGCGGTCACGTCGAGGCCGCCGCCGGTCACGTCGAGGTCGACAACGAGGCCGGGTGCGCCGGTGGCGGCAAGCCGGCGCCCGACCGCGAGCGCCAGCGTGCTCGCCCCGAGACCGCCGGACGCGCCGACGACGGCGAGGACAGATGGCGTGCGCATGCCGCCAGCATCCGGCGTCCCCCCGGGACCGGTGGGGCGCCGGCCCCTTCTGTGGAGAACCGGGCCCCGGCGCCCGGCCTGTGGACGCCAGCGAGTGGGTGGCACGAGGGCCAGAAGGAACCACCGGCGCACCCGGCGGTCGGGCTCGTCGGCCGGCGCGGCCGGAGGGGGGTATGGGACGGCCCCGGTCGGGGGGACAACCGGGGCCGTCGGCGAGCCGAACTCCGGGGGGGAGAAGCCGGTCCGCCGTTCGCTCGACCCCGAGGGGGAGCGAATACGTCAATCGTTGCGTATTTCGGGCTCGGTACGCAAGCCCCGCTCAACGGCTGCCGAAAACATCCTCAGCAGTCACTCAGGACCACTGGATCCGAAGGTTGCGGCGACCAAGTTGAACGCTTGACCATCTTTCGCTCGCCCAGCGGAGGGGCCCGACCAGGGCCCGCACCGAGGCCCGGACCAGGGCCCCCGACGGGGCTCCCGAGGCAGGTCCGACCGGGGCTCCGGGGCGGGTCCCGACGCCCCGCACGACGGCACCCCCACCCGTGGGGTGGGGGTGCCGTCCTGCCGCAGGTCGTCGGGGCGACCAGGCGTGCTGCGTCTCGGTCGTCGCGGCGGGTCAAGCCCGCCGCGGTCGGTCCATCAGTGGACTGCCCGCGCGTGGGTACCCGTGGTCCTGCGGTAGGTCTCGTGGAGGGCCGGTCGCCCGTCCCTCCACCTCGGTTCTACTCCTGTCCTCCGGGCCCGGCAAGGTGGGCGACACCACCGTGCGGTGGGCGGTCCCGGCCGCCGGACGGCCTGCGCACGACGGCCGCCGTTCAGCCCGTCCGGCCGGCGAGCACGGCGTCGGCGACGCGCTCCCCCTGCGCCGCGGCCTCCCGGACGGCGGAGCAGCAGTGGACGACCCAGAGGCCGACCCCGGCGGCGTCCCCGCGGGAGTACGCGGCGAGGGCGCCGACGTAGGCGGCCGTCCCCTCGGCCCCGTGCCCGGCCTCGGTGACCGCCACCCCGGTGGGGTCCAGGCCCCCGGCCTGGACGAGGGCCCGGTCGAGGGCACGCGCGACGACACCGTTGCCGCGGACGAACGGACGGACCGTCGCGAGCTCGGCGTGGACGACCGCGGCGGCGAGCACCACCGGCAGCCGCGGGGTCGCCAGCACCACCTCGCTGACCGAACGCAGCCGGGCCGCGGCCTCGGCGGGCGGGGGCGGCGGCCCGAGGTCGGTCAGCTCGGCGCACGCCTCCCCGTCGCGCCGCGGCCGGCCGAGCGCGTCGTCGGGCACCAGGCCCGCGACCGCGACCGTGTGCAGCCGGGCGAGGGCCTGCAACGGCGACCGCAGCACGATGCCCCGCACGTGCTCGGTCTCGGTCGTCGCCGCGACGACCCCGCGGACCACCCGTTCCACAGGGTCGGGCGAGGCGGACCACGTGGCCGCGCCCCGCACGATGTCCCGGACCACGTCGACGGGCAGCCCCGCGCCCTCGAGCTCCGCGCTCGCCGCGGCCCCCCGGACCCGCGACTCGGCCGCCGCCTCCTGGACCCGGCGCCGCAGCGCGGCGTGCCACCGCAGCCGGGTGCAGGCCGCACGGGCGGCGTCGACCTGCTCGGCCACGCCCGGCAGCTCGGCGAGGCGGGCGACGGCGTCGACGGCGGGGCTGGCTCCGGTCACCCGGTGAGCCTAACGAGGGCCGACCCCCGCGCCGGCCGACCCTAGGGTGAGCCCATGACGGGCACGATCCACTGGCCGACGGCGGTCCTCGTCGCCGGCACGCTGCTCCTGGTCTGGGTGGGCGGGTGGATGTGGCGGCGCAGCCGGCGCCGTGGCTTCATCTCGGCGGTCGACCGCGCTACCTACTCGACCCTGCACACGGCATCCCTGGCCGCCGAGCACCTCGCCGCAGGGCTGACCCCCGAAGGAGCCGAGCGGGCCGGCCGCCACCTGCTCAGCATCCTCGGGGCGCACGCGGTCTCCTTCGCGGCCCCCGGCGCGACCCTCTCCTGGACCGGCGCCGGCGACCACCACCGCGACAGCGCGGTCGACCTCGGCGCCCAGACCCTGCGCACCGGTCGCACCGTGGTCCAGGGCGCGGACGTCGTCGTCTGCGACGACCCGAGCTGCCCGGTCCGCACCGCCGTGACGGCCCCGCTCGTCATGGACGACCTCGTCGTGGG
The DNA here is from genome assembly GCA_963772645.1 of uncultured Actinomycetota bacterium. Classification (GTDB taxonomy): domain Bacteria; phylum Actinomycetota; class Actinomycetes; order Actinomycetales; family Dermatophilaceae; genus DASSQJ01. The sequence goes on along the minus strand of CAVYYD010000011.1, from coordinate 485,297 downwards.
CACCCTGACCGCATGGACCGGGGACCCCTCCCCGGGGCTGGCCCGGGCCACCGAGGAGGTGGCGGCGTGGGTGTCCAGCCAGCTCGCGCTCGCCGAGCTCGCCCGCACCCGGGACCGGGCGATGGAGGCCGAGCTGAGGGCGCTACGAGCCCAGATCAGCCCGCACTTCATCTACAACAGCCTGGCGGCCATCGCCTCCTTCGTCCGCACCGACCCCGACCGCGCCCGTGAGCTCCTCCTCGACTTCGCCGACTTCACCCGCTACGCGCTGCGGACCGGCGGGCCGTTCACGACGCTGGCCGAGGAGCTGCGCAACGTCGAGCGCTACCTCGTCCTCGAGCAGGCGCGGTTCGGGGACCGGCTCCAGATCCAGCTCCTCGTCGCGCCCGAGGTACTGGCGGTGACCCTGCCCTACCTCGCGGTCCAGCCGCTCGTCGAGAACGCCGTCCGCCACGGCCTCGCGACCAAGGAGGGGGTCGGCCACGTGACGATCACGGCGACCGACCGCGGCGCCGAGGCCGAGATCGCCGTCGAGGACGACGGCGTCGGCACCGACCCGGAGACCGTCCGCCGCATCCTCGACGGCGCGAGCGCGAGCGACTCCGTCGGGCTGGGCAACGTCGACGCCCGGCTGCGCCAGCTCTACGGCGACGAGTTCGGCCTCGTCGTCGAGACCGCCCCGGGCGCCGGGACGAAGGTGAGCTTCCGGGTCCCGAAGTTCGCGCCCGGCATCCACGCTCAGGGTTGAGGCTGGCTAGGCTCGTGCCCATGTCCACCAGCGGCGCCGGACTGGTCGCGCTCGTCGTCGACGACGAGCTGCCGGCCCTGTCCGACCTCGGCTACCTCCTCGGGCGGGACCAGCGCATCGGGGAGGTGGTCACCGCCTCGAGCGGCACGCAGGCCCTCCATGTCCTCGACACGCGGGACATCGACGTCGTCTTCACAGACATCTCGATGCCGGGGCTGGACGGGATGGCGCTGGCCCGGGTGATCTCCCGGTTCGCGGACCGGCCCCAGATCGTCTTCGTCACGGCCCACGACCAGCACGCGGTCGACGCGTTCGCCGTCGACGCGACCGACTACGTCATGAAGCCGGTCCGCTCCGAGCGCCTCGCCGAGGCGGTGCGCCGCGTCGTCGCCCAGCGGGAGCGCCCCGCCGAGGAGCGAACCGCGCCCGCGGACGTGGCCGCGGCCGAGGACGAGACGATTCCCGTCGAGCTCGGCGGCGTGACCCGGTTCATCTCCCGCAGCCAGATCCGGTACGCCCAGGCCCACGGTGACTACGCCCGGCTGCACACGGGCTCCGGCTCGCACCTGGTGCGCGTCCCGCTCAGCGTCCTCGAGGAGCGCTGGGCCGATGCCGGGTTCGTGCGGATCCACCGCAGCACGCTCGTCGCCCTACCGCACGTCAGCGAGGTGCGGATGGACCGCGGACGCTGCTCGGTGCTCGTCGGGCAGGTCGAGCTCCAGGTCAGCCGCCGACACACCAAGGAGCTGCGGGACACCCTCCTGCGCCGCCCGATCGGTGACCGTCACCCCGCGCCCGGAGCCCTCCCTCGTGCCACCGGCCCCTGAGCCGACCGTCGGCACCCCGGCGCCCACCCACCCGCAGGGCCCGGCTCGGGTCCGCGTCACGAGCTCGCGCCGCGGCGCCGCCGCGGCGCGCTCGCGGCCGATCTCCAGCGACCTCGACGAGCAGACCGAGCTCGGCGACGTCTACCTGCGCGGGCTGATGCGCGCCCAGCTGCGGCTCTCCCTGCTCGTCCTCGGCACCGGGGTGCTCGTCATCGGCGGCCTCCCGCTGCTCATGGTGGTGGTGCCCGCCACCCGGACGCTGCAGGTTCTCGGCGTCCCGTTCCCGTGGCTGGCCCTGGGCGTCGCGGTCTACCCCGTGACCGTGCTGCTGGCTCGCTGGTACGTCCGGGGAGCGGAACGCATCGAGGCCGAGTTCAGCGAGATCGTCGACCGGTGACGGACCCGCTCAGCCTCGCCGCGGTCGTCGCGGTCTGCCTGACGACCCTCCTCGTCGGCGGTTTCGGCCTGCGGATCTCCCGGGCGACCAGCGACTTCTACGTCGCCGGTCGCGCCGTCACGCCCCGGATGAACGCCTCCGCCATCGGCGGCGAGTACCTCTCGGCCGCCTCCTTCCTCGGGGTCGCCGGGCTGATCTACGACCGGGGCGTCGACATGCTCTGGCTGCCGGTCGGCTACACCGTCGGCTACCTCGTCCTCCTCGTCACCGTCGCAGCCCCGATGCGACGGTCCGGCGCCTACACCCTTCCCGACTTCGCCGAGGCCCGCCTGGGCTCCCGGGCCCTGCGGCTGATGTCCTCGGTCCTCGTGGTGGCCATCGGCTGGCTCTACCTCGTCCCCCAGCTCCAGGGGGCCAACCTCGCGCTGAGCATCGTCACCGGCTCCCCGAGCTGGGTCGGCGGGCTGGTCGTCACCGTCGTCGTCGGTGTCGCGGTGGGCGCCGGGGGCATGAAGTCGATCACCGTCGTCCAGGCGATGCAGTACTGGATCAAGCTCACCGCCCTGGCGGTGCCCGCCTTCGTGCTCCTCGCCCTGTGGATGCGCTCGGGGGCGCCCCGCCCGCAGGTCGCCGACCCGTCCTGGGGCATCCCGCTGCGGCCGCTCGGGTCCGGCGACCACCCGCTGTACCGCAGCTACTCGACGGTGCTGGCCCTGGTCCTCGGGACGATGGGTCTGCCGCACGTCGTCGTCCGCTACTACACCAACCCGAACGGGGTCGCGGCGCGGCGCACGACGGTCGCGGTCATCGGACTGCTCGGCATCTTCTACCTCCTCCCGCCGGTCTACGGAGCCCTCGGCCGTCTGCACCTGCCGACGCTGCCCGCGGGGGTCCGCTCGGACTCCATCGTGCTGCGGTTGCCCGGCCTGGTCGTCCAGGGCATGCCCGGGGAGCTGCTGACGGCGATGCTCGCCGGCGGTGCCTTCGCGGCCTTCCTCTCGACCGCCTCCGGCCTGGCCATGTCGGTCACCGGGGTGCTCGACCAGGACCTGCTCCGGCCGGCCCTGGCCCGGGCCACGGGTGGGGACGCGGCGAGCGTGACCGGGTTCCGGGCCGCGACCCTGGTCGCCGTCCTCGTGCCCTACGGCGTCTCCCGACTGACCCAGCCCATCGGGATCGCCACGACCGTGGGACTGGCCTTCGAGGTGGCCGCGGCGACCTTCGCGCCGCTGCTCCTGCTCGGCGTGTGGTGGCGGCGGTTGAGCACGGTGGGGGCGGCGGCCGGGCTGCTCGCCGGGGGGTCGGCGGCAGCCGTCGCCGTCGGGGTCACCGTCATGTCCGACCAGCTGCCCGGCTGGCCCGGTGCACTCCTCGCCAACCCCGCCGCATGGGCCACCCCGCTGGCACTGCTCGTGGCCGTGGGGGTCTCCCTCGCGACCCCGGGACGCGTGCCCGTCCACACGGCCAGGATCATGGTGCGGCTGCACACCCCCGAGCGGGTCGCCCTGGCCAGGAGCAGGCTGCGCGACTGAGAGCCCTCCCCGGGGATCAGCCGACGGCCGTGCGCGCCTCGACGAACGCCTCGACGCAGCGACGGACGTCGTCCTCGGAGTGCGCCGCCGACAGCTGGACCCGGATCCGGGCCGCCCCCCGGGGAACCACCGGGAAGCTGAAGGCGATGACGTACACGCCGTTCGCGAGCATGTGGTCGGCGATCTCCGTCGCCCGACGGGCGCCCTCGTCGCCCGGGAACATCACGGGGGTGATCGGGTGCGACCCCGGCAGCAGGTCGAAGCCCTCGGCCTCCATCAGCTCCCGGAACAGGGCGGCGTTGCGGCGCAAGGCCTCCCGTGCCTCCGACGAGGCCCACACCAGGTCGATCGCGGCCAGTGACCCGGCGACGACCACCGGCGCCACCGAGTTCGAGAACAGGTAGGGCCGCGAGCGCTGGCGGAGGAGGTCGACGACCTCTCGGTGGCTGGAGACATACCCGCCCGACGCCCCGCCGAGCGCCTTCCCGAGGGTCCCGGTGAGGATGTCGACGCGGTCCTGGACGCCGAACAGCTCCGGCGTCCCGCGGCCACCGGCGCCGACGAACCCCACCGCGTGGCTGTCGTCGACGAGCACCATGGCCCCGAACTCGTCGGCGAGGTCGCAGATTCGGTCGAGCGGGGCGTACGAGCCGTCCATCGAGAAGACACCGTCGGTGACGACGCACACCCGGCGTGCCCCGGCCTCGCGGGCGGCGGTCAGCTGCGCCCGCAGGTCGTCGGTGTCGGCGTTCCGGTACCGGTACCGGGCGGCCTTGGACAGCCGGATGCCGTCGATGATCGACGCGTGGTTGAGCGCGTCGGAGACGATCGCGTCCTCGGCACCGAAGAGGACCTCGAAGACCCCTCCGTTGGCGTCGAAGCAGGAGCTGTAGAGGATCGTCGCCTCCGTCCCGAGGAACTGAGAGAGCCGGCGCTCGAGGCGGGTGTGCTGGGTCTGGGTCCCGCAGATGAAGCGGACCGACGCCATCCCGAAGCCCCAGGTGTCGAGCGCGTCACGACTGGCCGCGACGACGTCGGGGTGGTCGGCGAAGCCGAGGTAGTTGTTGGCGCAGAAGTTGAGCGACTCCCCGCTCGTCGTGGCCACGTGCGCCGCCTGAGGAGTCGTCAGCTCCCGTTCCCGCTTGTAGAGGCCGGCGGTCTCGATCTCCCGCAGCGTCGCCGCGAGCTCGTCCTTCACGGTGCCGTACACGTCGTCTCCTCGTCTCGTCCGTGCCGCCCGCGCTCCGCACGGGGCCTGCCGGCCGGGAAACGCGCTGCCCGCGCTCCCCGGTCCATGTTCGCGCTCACGACCAGTCGAGGACGACCTTGCCGCCATGGCCGCTCCGGGTCTCCTCGAAGGCCTGCTGCCAGTGCTCCGCCGGGTACCGGCCGGTGATGACGGACGACACCGCGGTGCGCAGCACCGCTGAGGTCGCGAGCATCGAGCCCATGAGGTACCAGGTCTCGAACATCTCCCGGCCGTAGATGCCCCGCAGCGTGATCATGTGGGTGATCACCTTGCCCCAGTCGATGGCGTAGCGGTCCGTGGGGAGCCCGAGCAGCGCGACCCGCCCGCCGTGGTTCATGTTGGCGAGCACGTCCTCGACGGCGGCCGGTGAGCCCGACATCTCGAGGGCGATGTCGAAGCCCTCGACCATGCCGAGCCGCTCCTGGGCCTCCCGCAGCGTTCCGCCCCGCGCGACGTTGACGGCGATGTCGGCGCCGGCGGCGGACGCGAGGGCGAGCCGTTCGTCGGAGAGGTCGGTGACGGCGATGCGTCGCGCCCCTGCGTGCCGGACGACCGCGGTGGCCATGACCCCGATCGGCCCGGCACCGGTGACCACGACGTCCTCACCGACGACCGGCCACTGCAGGGCGGTGTGCGTCGCGTTGCCGAGCGGGTCGAAGATCGCACCGAGGTCGGGGTCGAGGTCGGGGGGCTGCACCCAGGCGTTCGTCGCGGGGATGACGACGAGGTCGGCGAAGGCACCGTCCCGGTTGACCCCGAGTCCGACGGTGTTGATGCACAGGTGCCGCCTGCCGGCGCGGCAGTTGCGGCACGTCCCACAGACGATGTGCCCCTCGCCGGAGACCTTGTCGCCGACCGCGACGTGGTCGACGTCGGCCCCGACCTCGACGACCTCGCCGAAGAACTCGTGGCCGATCGTCATCGGGGGGACCACCGTGGCCGCGGCCCAGTCGTCCCACTGCTGCAGATGCAGGTCGGTGCCGCAGAGGCCGGCGCGCTGCACCCGGACCGTGACGTCCTTGACCCCGCACGTCGGCTCGGGGACCTCGAGCATCTCCAGGCCAGGCCCGGCGTGGGTCTTCCTCAGTGCACGCATGCGCCCATCATGGCCCCCTCGGCGGGCGGACCGCCGAGTGGTGGCCCACCCGGCCGCTCGGCGCGCGAACCGACCGCTCGGCGCCTCGCCCCCCACCGTCCGCCACCCCGTTGGGGGCGGTCGTCGCACGTCACCCCCGGGCCGGTTGTCGTGGGAGGAAGGCCCTGTCACATTCGGCAGCGACCGCAGTCAACGCCGACGCGGCGCGCAACTGAGAGGACTCAACCGTGGCAGCTCAGAGAACAGAAGCCCCGGCTCCGGCTTCGGCTCCGACCTTCGGGGCAGCCTTCGCGGACCCGGGCCCCCTCGGGCTCGCGGCCTTCGCGATGACGACCTTCTTCCTGTCCAGCGTGAACGCCGGGATCATCCCCAAGACCACGGAGGCGGGAGTCCTGGGGCTCGCCCTCTTCTACGGCGGCATCGCCCAGCTCCTCGCCGGCATGTGGGAGTTCGTCAAGGGGAACACCTTCGGTGCCGTCGCCTTCTCCTCCTACGGCGCCTTCTGGCTCTCCTTCTGGTACCTCCTGTCCTCCGGCGGGGCCAAGTCGATGGGCGCCGACGTCGGGACCGGAGTGGGCTGGTACCTCCTCTGCTGGACGATCTTCACCGCGATCATGCTCGTCGGCACGCTCCGGCTCAACGGGATGCTCATCGCCGTCTTCGCCTTCCTGCTGCTCACCTTCGCCCTGCTGACGATCGGGGACCTCGGCTCGGCCTCCGGACTGTCGAAGGCCGGCGGCTGGACCGGCCTGATCACCGCCATCCTCGCCTGGTACGGCGCCGCGGCGGCGATCATCAACTCCACCCACAAGAGGATCGTCCTGCCCGTCTTCCCTCGGTGACCTCACCCGCGTAGGCGGCCGCGGAGCCCGGCTCCGCGGCCGCTTGTCGCCATGGCAGGGGACTCCTCCGCCGGGACCCCGCGCCTGGGGACCTGGGGAGGGTGTCAGGTCAGACCAGGGCGCCGCGCAGCGCGGCCACGCGGTCGTCGGTCACCGACTCGAAGAACGCGCCGACCACGTCCTCGAGGTGGTCGAGGCTCTCGGCCCGGAAAAGGACCGGCTGGTAGGCCGTGATGTCGTAGGCGAGCGTCCCCATCTGGCGCAGGTCGAGCGGGCGGATCTCCATGTGCCGGAACTCGTCCATCTCGCCGTAGCTGCTGAGGATTCCCGCTCCGTAGGCCTTGAGCTCGCCGTCCTCGGCGATGACCCCGAACTCCATCGAGAACCAGAAGACGTCGGCGACGAACTTCATCGCCTCGTCGGTCTCGAGGCGGCCGCTCGCCAGGCCGGCCGCCTCGGTGATCCGGGCGAAGCGGGGCAGGCCAGCTGGTTGGCGTGCCCGACCACCTCGTGGATGATGTCGGGCTCCGGCGTGTACAGCGGCTGGCTCGGGTGGCGCAGGTACTGGGTGGAGTTGAAGGTCCGGCGACCGAGGTCGGCGTAGAACGCGCGCAGCGGGACCAGCCCGGGGGCGCACGTGTAGCTCCAGCCGGTGAGCGGTTGCAGCCGCTCGGTGACCTCGGTGAGCTGGGGCACCCGCTCGGTGGGCAGGTCGAGGGTGGCCTTGGCGGCGAGGAACTCGGAGTGGGCGTAGACCTCGTGCTTCGGGGCGAGCTCGGCGCAGGCGAGGCGCCAGACCTCGTGCTCCTCGTCGGTGTACTCCACGGCCGGCACCGGCTCGCCCGGCCGGTGGGCCAGCGCCACGCCGGCGATCTCGCCGCGTCGGGCCAGGTAGGCGGGGTCCTCCCGGCCGGGGTGGTTGTCGGCGAGGTGCACCTGCACCGTGCCGTCGTCCTCGGTCGTCACGGCCGAGTAGAGCTGACCCTCCTCGAACACCGCGCTCACCTCCTCGTGAGTGGACATGGCCTCGTGGGCCCGTCCGTCCACGGAAGCACGAAACCGCGCACGATGGAACCGATGGCCTGCCATCTGTGCAACGCGCGCACAGTTTCGCCACCTCCTCGCCGCCGAGGCAGGACATCCTGACCAGTTCCTGACGCCCGCCTCTCGGCCGCCGAGGCGGCCGTCGGGGGCTCCCGTTGCAGCGGCGCACCGGGGGGTGCCCCGCAACCGGGTCGTCCGAACGGCCGATGCCGTCCCCAAGCGCCCCACACGCCCCGCGGGAGGTGCGTACCGTCGGCACCGGAACCGGAACACGAGCGCGCAGGGGTTGCTCCGACTGGTGCCGGTCGGCACTGCACCCCTCGTCCGCGGTCGAGGTGTCCGCGAGGGCGTGGTGCCGACGTCGTCTCCTGAGGAGGGAGCGATGAGCACCCACACCACGCGCGCCGGCGCGGGGGCCGCCGTGCCCTCGCGGCCGTCACGGCCCTGGTCTCGGCCGCGGCCCTCGCCGTGGCGCCCGCCACCGCGGCGCCCACGGCCGAGTCCGTCGCGAGCACGACGACGTCGACGAGCGGAACGACGGTGCTCACCCCGTCCACCCTCGGCCTGTCCGCCCCCGAGCTCGCCAACCCGCTTCGCGGGGAGTACCGGTGGATGGCCCAGGCGTCCCAGCCCACCGGCTGGCCGGCCCCCGACCTCTACTACCGGGACCGGACCTACTGGGGCCGCCTCGAGCCGACGAAGGGCTCGTACAACTTCTCCTACCTCGATGCCGGGCTCGCCGACGCGGCGAACCAGAGGGGGAAGTTCGGCTTCCGGGTGATGTCCTACTGCCCCGGCTGCTGGATGGAGTACCGCACCGACAAGGACGTCTGGCCGTCGGTCGTGCCGAGCTGGATGCCGAAGCAGCCGGGAACGAGCATCCCGGACTGGAACAGCTCGACCTTCCTCGGCGAGTGGGAGAAGCTCTGGGCCGAGATCGGGCGACGCTACGGAAACGACCCCCGCCTGGGCTACGTCGACGTCGGCGGCTACGGGTCGTACGGCGAGTGGGGCAACGCGGGGACGGTCATCACGGCCGACAACGCCAAGCGGGTGGTCGCGGCGGTGGCCAACGCCCTGCCCCACACGCACGTGCTGCTCTCGGCGGTTCCGGTGTACACGATGCCGGCGGTCGCCAAGTACGCCGTCGACACCTTCCCCAACGTGGGGCTGCGCAGCGACTGCCTCGGACAGAGCAACTGGCAGAAGCCGGAGAACACCTCCGCCGGCGACTTCCGCGACGTGTGGCGGACCCGGCCGTTCTTCACCGAGTGGTGCACCGGCGGCGACCCGTCGGTCGGGCTCAGCCAGGCACAGGGGTACCACGTCTCCAGCGTCTCCAGCGGCAACCTGCGCCTGTCGTACACGGCGATGACCACGCAGCAGAAGGCCGACTACACCACGCTCCTCAAGACGGCCGGGTACCGGTACGCGGTGACCCAGGCGAGCGTCTCGACGCTCGTCCCGGGCCAGGCCTTCACCCTGGGCCTCACCGTCTCGAACACCGGCACGGCGCCGACCTACGACCCATGGACGGTCCGCCTCGTCCTCTCCAACAGCTCGGGCGCCCGCGTGGCGACGATGCCGGTGGCGCTCGACCTGCGGCGGGTGCTGCCCGGGACGAGCACGGCGACGACGACGCTGACGACGCCCAGCCTTCCGCTCGGCACCTACACCGCGTCGCTGGAGGTCCTCGACCCGACGGGGTACTCCGCCCCGATGCGGCTCGCGAACGTCTCGCGCGCCGCGGACGGCTCCTACCCGCTCGGCACGCTCGCGGTGCGTGACGCGGCCCCACCGGCCGACGCCGTGGTCCGCCTGGCCGGGGCCAGCCGCTTCGACACCTCCGCCGCGATCAGCGCCGCGTCGTACGCCCCGGGGGTCCCGGTCGCCTACATCGCCACCGGCTGGAAGTTCCCCGACGCCCTCTCCGGCGCCCCGGTCGCCGGCATCAACGGCGGCCCGGTGCTCCTCGTCGAGCCGACCGCCGTGCCCACCGTCATCGCGAACGAGCTGACCCGCCTCGCGCCGCGGAGGATCGTCGTCCTCGGCGGCCCGCCGGTGGTCTCCGACGCGGTGAAGTCGGCCCTGCAGAGGTACACCGCCGGCACGGTCACCCGGCTCTCCGGCGCCACCCGGTTCGACACCTCGGCCGCGATCAGCGCCTCCACCTTCGCGCCGGGCGTCCCCGTGGCCTACATCGCCACCGGGTGGAAGTTCCCCGACGCCCTCTCCGGGGCCCCCGTCGCCGGGATCACCGACGGCCCGGTCCTGATCACCGAGCCCGACGCCGTCCCGGCAGTCATCGCCCGCGAGCTGACCCGGCTCGCGCCGCGGAGGATCGTCATCCTCGGCGGCCCGCCAGTGGTCTCCGACGCGGTGAAGTCGGCCCTGCAGAGGTACACCGCCGGCACGGTCACCCGGCTCTCCGGCGCCACCCGGTTCGACACCTCGGCCGCGATCAGCGCCGCGTCGTACGCCCCGGGGGTCCCGGTCGCCTACATCGCCACCGGGTGGAAGTTCCCCGACGCCCTCTCCGGGGCCCCCGTCGCCGGGATCACCGACGGCCCGGTCCTGATCACCGAGCCCGACGCCATCCCGGCCGTCATCGCCCGCGAGCTGACCCGGCTCGCGCCGCGGAAGATCGTCATCCTCGGCGGCCCGCCGGTCGTCTCCGACGCCGTCGCCAGTCAGCTCCAGGCCTTCGTCTCCAGCTCCTCCTGACGCCCGGCGGTGGCCGGTGGGCACAGAGAGCCGGCCACCGCTCGGCGCAGTGAGAGCCCGCCCGGCGGGCTCTGCCGGGTCAGGCAGTTGCCGGATGCCGTGTCGTCGGGTTGGCTGGACGGGAGTGACTCGACGACGAGGAGGACCCGGCAGTGAGCAACGACAGCCTGTCCAGCCACCTGGAGGAGATGGACTTCTCCCCCGACCCCGCCTTCACCGCGCAGGCCAACGGGACGGCCGAGATGTACGACGAGGCGACCGCCGACTACGAGGGGTTCTGGGCCACGCAGGCGCGCGAGCGCATCTCGTGGGCCACCGACTTCGACCAGACGCTCGACTGGAGCGGGGCGCCGTTCGCGAAGTGGTACGTCGGCGGGAAGCTCAACGTCGCGTACAACTGCGTCGACCGCCACGTCGAGGCCGGCAACGGCGAGCGCGTCGCCATCCACTTCGAGGGCGAGGGCGGCGACACCCGCACCATCACCTACGCCGACCTGCTCCGCGAGGTGTCCAAGGCCGCGAACGCGCTGGAGTCGCTCGGCGTCGCCACGGGCGACCGGGTCGCGATCTACATGCCGATGATCCCCGAGACCATCTACACGATGCTCGCGTGTGCCCGGATCGGCGCCCCCCACTCGGTGATCTTCGGCGGCTTCTCGGCCGAGGCCCTGCACACCCGGATCGCCGACGCGGAGGCCAAGGTCGTCGTCACCACCGACGGCCAGTGGCGCCGGGGCAAGGCGGCCCCGCTCAAGGCGGCCGTCGACGCCGCGATCCGCCACGGCGAGGACGACTCCCCTGTGGAGAAGGTGCTCGTCGTGCGCCGCACCGAGACCGACGTCGAGTGGGACGACTCCCGCGATGTGTGGTGGCACGACCTCGTCGACGCCCAGCCCGACACGCACGAGGCGCAGCCGCACGACAGCGAGCACCCCCTCTTCATCCTCTACACCTCGGGCACCACCGGGAAGCCGAAGGGCATCTTCCACACGACGGGCGGCTACCTCACCCAGGTGGCCTACACCAACGCGGTGGTCCACGACGTCCACCCGGAGTCCGACGTCTTCTGGTGCACGGCCGACGTCGGGTGGGTCACCGGGCACAGCTACATCGTCTACGGGCCGATGGCCAACGGTGCCACCCAGGTGCTCTACGAGGGCACCCCGGACACCCCGCACCAGGGCCGCTGGTGGGAGATCGTCCAGAAGTACGGGGTGACCGTGCTCTACACGGCACCGACCGCGATCCGCACCTTCATGAAGTGGGGCGCGGACATCCCGGCGAAGTTCGACATGAGCTCGATCCGGGTGCTCGGCAGCGTCGGCGAGCCGATCAACCCCGAGGCGTGGCTCTGGTACCGCAAGCACATCGGGCACGACAGCGCCCCGATCGTCGACACCTGGTGGCAGACCGAGACCGGGGCGATCATGATCAGCCCGCTCCCGGGCGTCACCACGCTCGAGCCGGGGAGCGCCCAGCGCCCGATCCCCGGCGTCTCGGCCGAGATCCTCGACGACGAGGGCAACCCCTTCACCGAGGCCGAGAAGGTCGGCTACCTCGTCCTCACCAAGCCGTGGCCGGCGATGCTCCGCGGCATCTGGGGCGACCCCGAGCGGTACAAGGAGACGTACTGGAGCCGGTTCGGGCCGAAGTACTACTTCGCCGGTGACGGCGCCAAGTACGACGCGAAGGGAAACATCTGGCTGCTCGGCCGGGTCGACGACGTCATGAACATCTCCGGCCACCGGCTCTCCACCGCCGAGATCGAGTCGGCCCTGGTCTCGCACCCGAAGGTCGCCGAGGCCGCCGTCGTCGGCGCCACCGACGAGCTGACCGGCCAGGCGGTGTGCGCGTTCGTCATCCTGCGGGGTGACGCGGTCGAGGAGGCGGACGAGCCGGGCGAGGGCGCCGACCTGGTCCAGGAGCTGCGCAACCATGTCGCGAACGAGATCGGCCCGATCGCCAAGCCGCGGCAGATCCTGATCGTGCCCGAGCTGCCCAAGACCCGCTCCGGGAAGATCATGCGACGCCTGCTGCGGGACGTCGCGGAGAACCGGGAGGTCGGCGACGTGACGACCCTGGCCGACTCCTCGGTGATGAGCATGATCAAGGAGGGGATGGCCGCCGGCCCCGCCGCGGAGTGAGCCGAACCGGCGGTGGGGGGTGGGCAGAGCCCGCCCCCCACCGCCGGTAGGCTGGCTCTCGGAGCGCCGGGAAGTCTGGTCGGCAACCCCCTCGGGCGTGCCCGGGGACCGCGACCACCCCACCCCAGGAGCCGCCGTGACCCCGGCCCAGACCCCGTCCCCGGCCCCCGGCCCGGAGGATCACGCCCCGGCGGACGGTGGCCGCCAACGCCTGTTCCGCCGGCCGCCGTGGTCGGAGACCCAGTTCGTCGCGGACGCACTGCGCACCGAGACGATCGGCGGCGCCCTGCTCCTCGCGGCCGCCGTCGCCGCCATCGTGCTCGCGAACAGCCCGGCCAAGGACTGGTACCTCTCGCTGCGCGACGCCGAGGTCGGGCCGCAGGCCCTGCACCTGAGGCTGACCCTCGGCGACTGGGCCGCCGACGGCCTGCTCGCCATCTTCTTCTTCGTCGCCGGGCTCGAGCTCAAGCGCGAGTTCCTCGTCGGTGAGCTGCGCAGCCCGGCCAAGGCGGCGGTGCCGGTCGTCGCCGCGATCGGCGGCGTCATCCTCCCGGCCGTCGTCTACGCCGTCACCGTCCTCGGCCTCGGTGAGGGCGGCGAGGCGGTCCGCGGCTGGGCGATCCCCACCGCCACCGACATCGCGTTCGCGCTCGCCGTGCTCGCCGTCATCGGGTCCCACCTGCCGACGGCGCTGCGCTCGTTCCTCCTCACCCTCGCGGTCGTCGACGACCTCATCGCGATCACCATCATCGCGATCTTCTACACCGAGGAGGTGCACGTCGTCCCGTTCCTCCTCGCGCTCGTCTCGCTGGCGGCCTTCGCGGTCCTGGTCCAGCGCCGCATCACCCACTGGTGGCTGCTCGTCCCCCTGGCCCTGGTCACGTGGTCGCTGGAGCACGCCTCAGGAGTGCACGCCACCGTGGCCGGGGTGCTCCTCGGGCTCGTCGTGCCGGTCAAGCCGCGCATGCGACGGCCCTCCGCGCACAGCACCCTGGCCCCGGAGACCGACGTCGCGCACCGTTTCGAGCACCTGATGCGACCGCTCTCGGCAGGGTTCGCGGTGCCGGTCTTCGCGTTCTTCGCCGCCGGGGTCACCGTCGTCGGCGGCGGCGTCGGGGCCGCGCTGGCCGACCCGGTGGCCATCGGCATCGTCGCCGGGCTGGTCGTCGGCAAGTTCGTCGGGGTCCTCGGCTCGACCTGGGGGGTGGCCCGCTTCACCCGGGCCCGCCTCGACGACGACCTCGCCTGGGCGGACGTCGCCGGCCTGGCGATGCTCACCGGCGTCGGGTTCACCGTCTCGCTGCTCGTCGGCGAGCTCGCGTTCGGGATGGGCTCGGAGCGCGACGACCACGTCAAGCTCGCGGTCCTCGCCGGTTCCCTCCTCGCCGCCGCCCTGGCGGCCGTGGTCCTGCGGATGCGCAACGCCACCTACCGGCGGATCCGGGCGAAGGAGCACGCCGCGCTCGGGCTCGACGAGGCGGACGCAGGTCACGAGCGCGACGCAGCCGGCCCCGGGGAGGCGGCCACTCGGTAAGGTCGGGGCGAGGGCCCGGATCACGGGCCGCCCCGAGACCGACGAAGGTGGAGCATGGCACACGGGACGGAGCGCACCATCGGCCAGCTCGTGGCCGACGCGACGCACGACCTCCAGGGGATCGTCCGTGGCGAGATCGACCTCGCCAAGGCGGAGATCACCTCCGGGGCCAAGGTCATGGGCAAGGGCGCGGGGCTGCTCGCCGGCGCCGGTTTCCTGGCCCTCTTCGGGCTGGTCTTCCTGCTCCACACCCTGGCCCGGCTGCTCGCCGTGTGGCTGCCGGTCTGGGCCGGCTACGCCATCGTCACCGCCGTCCTCTTCCTCGTCGCCGGGGCCCTCGCCCTGCTGGGCCGCAACGCCCTCCAGAAGGCGAAGCCGGCTCCCGAGCGGGCCATCGACCAGGGCAAGCGCACCCTGGCGGTCCTCAAGCACGAGGAGCCCACTCCACCGGCACCCGCGAACGGGACGGGCACCGTGGAGACCAGCGCCTGAGCCTCAGCCGGCGGTGCAGGTCCGGGTCGAGACGGCCCGACTGCTCGCCATCCCCTGCTCGACCACCGGCAGCACCTCCTGCAGGGTGAGCGCGTATCCCGTCTGAGGGTCGTCGAGCGAGGTCGCGAACACCATCCCGACGACCTGCCCCCTCGGGTCGAGGACCGGCCCTCCGGAGGCGCCCTTGCGGATGTCGGCGCGCAGTGAGTAGATCTCCCGCTCGGCGCCGGGGCGGCCGTAGATGTCGGCGCCGGTGGCGGTGAGGACGCCACGGACCCGGGCGGCGCCGACGTACAGACCCCGGTCGCCCGGGAAGCCGGCCACCACCGCCCCGTCGCCGGCCTTCAGCCGGTCTCCCTGGGGCAGACCGGGCGCGCCGAGGTCGCGGACCGCGAGGACGGCGACGTCGCGGGAGGGGTCGAAGGCGACGACGACGGCCGGCAGCACCGGACCGGTGTCGTCGACGCGCACCGTCACCCGGGACGCCCCGGCGACGACGTGGGCGTTGGTGACGACGTAGTTGGGGGTGACGACCCAGCCGCTGCCGACCTGTACCTGACCGCACTCGGTGGCGTCGGCCCGGACGTGGATGACCGACCTGAGCGCGGTCCGGATCGCCGGGGACGCGGTGACCGAGGGATCCGGGGCGGCGATGGAGGAGATCGGCTCCGGGCCGATGCCCTCGAAGACACGGGGGAAGCCCTCGCGGTCGAGAGCCTGGGTCAGCTGGTCCACGGCACGCGTCGCGGCCGGCGGCATCAGCTGGTCGATGGCGGTGACGACCGAGCTGCGGCCGACGAGCTGGCGCAGCGGCTGCGGCCCGGACGTGCGCACCGCCCCCGCGACGACCCAGATGACGAGGACCGAGGCGACGAAGACGGCCACCATCCCCACGGCCGAGTCCAGCACCCGGGCGACCGGCGCGCGGACCCGGTCCCGCAGCCGTGAGGCCAGGACGAGCATCAGGCCCTGGCCGAGGCTCGCCAGGGCCAGGACGAGGCCGACGAGGAGGATGACCCCGATCGTCGTCCCGGTGTCGACCCCGAGGTGGTCGGTGAGCAGCGTCGGGACGAACCGGAGCGCGATGAAGGCCCCTGTGAGCAGCCCGACCAGCCCGAAGACCGCCGAGACGAAGCCCTGCCGCCAGCCGCTCCACGCGTAGAGGAGCAGGAGGAGGAGCAGGACGAGGTCGAGGAGCACCGGTCCGCTCACCTCGGGTCCTCCTCGCCCTCGAGGGCGCGCATCCACGGTGAGCGCACCCGGGCCGGCAGCTCGCGCTCGCGCGAGTCGTCCCACGGACGGGTCAGCCCGGCAAGGTCGAGGACGCTCGCCAGCAGCATCGCGGTGAAGCCCCAGACGAAGAGGCCGCCGACGTCGAAGGCGGGTCCGCGGTAGGGGCCGAAGACGGCGGTGAACCGGTGCGCGGGGTCGAGCAGGTCCTCGACCGGCACCCGGACCACCCGCTCGACCTCCCGCCGGTCGACGACCCCGACCGGGACCGGCTCGGGCCACCAGGCGATGACCGGGGTCACCGCGTTGCGGCTCGGGGCGAGGAAGAGCGGGGGGAAGGTGGCGAGCACCTCGACGCCGGCCGGGTCGAGGCCGACCTCCTCCTCGGCCTCCCGGAGCGCGGCGGCGACCGGCCCGTCGTCCTCGGGGTCGAGCGCCCCCCCGGGGAAGGACACCTGCCCTGGGTGGGAGCGCAGCGTGTGCGCGCGCTCGGTGAGGACGACGTCCTCGCCGCCGACCGGGTCGGGGCCGAAGAGGATGAGGACCGCCGACTCCCTCCCCCCGTCGTCCGGGGGTGCGTACGCGGTGAACCACTCGTGGCTGTGGACGTCGTCGCGCTCGGCGAGCCGGTGCAGCCACTCGGGCCGCGGAGCGCTCACCGGTGGCCGCCCGGGCGGTGGGCGTCAGGCCTCGAGCCGTGGCGAGCCCGACCGGGCACGCCGCGGCGGAGCGGGACGGCCGGGTGCATGCGGGTCATCGTAGGCAACGCGGTTGTGGACCGGAGGCGGGGCGGGCGAACGTCCCGAGGTCCGGGCGCCGGGCGCCGGTTGGGGCGGAACCGACCGCAGCGGGGCGGTCAGCGGCGGAAGAGCCAGAGGAGGAGCGAGACGACGACCGAGACGAGCAGCATCGTGGCGAGCGGGACGTAGATCCGCAGCCCCGGACGCTCGACCCGGATGTCGCCCGGCAGGTGGCCGAACCACGACAGCCCGCCGGCCCACGCGAGCACGCCGACGACGGTGAGCAGCACGCCGAGGCCGACGAGCAGCGGTCCGAGGTCGCGGCCCACGGTGGCACCTCCGGGTGGTCGGGTCTTCGGGTCCCACGGTACGGGCGCCGCGCCTAGGGTCAGGACATGGGCGCCCTGGCGACGTGGACCGCGGGCCGGCACACCGCGGACGGACGCACGCTCGCGGTGCACCGCAAGGGCACCGGCCCCGGCGTGGTGGTCCTCCACGAGAGCCCCGGCCTGACGCCCGAGGTCGTCACCTTCGCCGAGCAGCTCGTGGCCTCCGGCCTCACCGTCGCCCTCCCCCACCTCTTCGGGCCGGCACACCGCCCACCCCGCCCGGGGGAGGCGGCTCTGGTCGTCCCCCGGATCTGCGTCTCCCGGGACTTCGCCCTCTTCACCACCGGCGCGACGACCCCGCTGGCCGGATGGCTGCGGCACCTGGCCCGGACCCTGCACGCCGAGTGCGGGGGCCCGGGCGTCGGGGTGGTCGGGATGTGCGTGACCGGCGGGTTCGCCCTGGCGGCCATGGTGGAGCCGGCCGTCCTGGCCCCGGTGCTGGCGCAGCCCGCGGTGCCGCTGCCGCTCAGCCGGAGGCTCGCCGCCGACGTCGGTCTCGCTCCGGAGGACCTGGCCCGGGTGGCCCGGCGGGCCGCCGCCGGGTGCCCGGTGCTCGGGGTGCGCTACCGGGCCGACCGCTCCACCGGCACCCGCTTCGAGACCCTGCGACGGGTCCTCGGCGACGCCTTCACCGCCGTGGAGCTGCCCGGCCGGGGCCACGCCACGCTGACCGGGGACCGGCACCCGGAGGCGGTCGACGCCGTGACAGCCTTCCTCCGGGAGCGGCTGGGCGCCGGCCCGGCGACGGCGTGAGGGGTCAGTCCGCCTCGTCCGGGAGCGGGCCGGGCGGAGGCTCGGGCAGCGCGGCCCCGGGGGCGAGCTCGAACTTCAGGAGCGTGCGGGCCTTCTCCGGGTCGGTCTCGCCCTCGCCGTACGCGGGACACCAGCGGGTGATGGGGCACGCACCGCAGGCCGGTCGGCGGGCGAAGCAGGTCCGGCGCCCGTGGAAGATGAGGACGTGGCTGAGCATCGTCCAGTCGCGCCTGGGGGTGAGCGCCGCGATGTCGGCCTCGACCTTCACCGGGTCGGTCTCGGTGGTCCACGCCCAACGCCGGGCGAGGCGGCCGACGTGGGTGTCGACGGTGATGCCGGGGACCCCGAAGGCGTTGCCGAGGACGACGTTGGCGGTCTTCCGGCCGACTCCCGGCAGGGTGACGAGGTCCTGCATCCGGCCCGGCACCTCGCCGCCGAACCGCTCGACGAGCGCCTGGGCGAGGGTGATCACCGAGGTGGTCTTGGCCCGGAAGAACCCGGTGGGCCTGAGCACGGCCTCCATCTCCGCGCGGTCCGCACCCGCGAGCGCCTCGGCGGTCGGCCAGCGCGAGAAGATGGTGGGAGTGACGGTGTTGACCATGACGTCGGTCGTCTGCGCCGACAGGACGGTCGCCACGAGCAGCTGGAGCGGGGTCTCGAAGTCGAGCTCGCAGTGGGCGTACGGGTAGCGCTCCACGAGCGCCTGGTGGATGCGGCGGGCACGCCGGGTGCGGGCCAGCGGGGACTCCTGCCCGCGGGCCGCGCGCCGGACCGTGGACGAGGGCGGGACAGGCACGGCCGACAGCCTACGGCGGGGCACCGACGTGGCCTGGGGGGCCCGCGTCCGGGGCTCTGGCAGACTGTGCGACGTGGATCACGATGTGGTGCGACGGGCCCCGCTCTTCGGGGGCCTCGACGAGCAGACGGCCGAGACCCTCATCGCGACGATGAACGCCCAGCGCCTCGAGCGCGGCGACGTCCTCTTCCACGAGGGGGACCAGGGGGACCGGCTCTACGTCATCGGCGAGGGCAAGATCAAGCTCGGGCGCTCGAGCACCGACGGGCGCGAGAACCTCCTGGCCATCCTCGGCCCGGGCGAGATGTTCGGCGAGCTCTCGCTCTTCGACCCCGGCCCGCGCACCGCCACCGCCACCGCCGTCGCCGAGACGCAGGTCGTGTCGATGGGCAACGAGCAGCTCAAGGAGTTCCTCGCCCAGCGCCCCGGCGTCGCCGCGACGCTGCTCGCCGCGCTGGCCCGGCGGCTGCGCCGCACCAACGACGTGCTCGCCGACCTCGTCTTCACCGACGTCCCGGGTCGGGTCGCCAAGGCCCTGCTCGACCTCGCCGGCCGCTTCGGCCGGCCGGTCGAGGACGGCGTGATGGTCGCCCACGACCTCACCCAGGAGGAGCTGGCGCAGCTCGTCGGCGCCTCCCGCGAGACGGTCAACAAGGCGCTGGCCGACTTCGCCGCCCGCGGCTGGCTCCGGCTCGAGGCTCGAGCCGTGCTGCTCATCGACGTCGAGCGCCTCCGCCGCCGGGCCCGCTGACCGCCCGACCCGCCCCACCCGGGTCGGGTGCCCAGGTGGCTGCCCCGACGACCGGCTGAGCACCCGAGTTGTCGCGGTGCGGGGACGCTCAGCGCCAGACCACCCCGAGGTGGTCGAGCTGGGCCCGGATCGACATCCGCGCCGCCGGCCACACCTCGGCCGGGACCGCCGCGTAGACCCGCCGCAGCACCCCCTCGACCGGGTCGGCCTCGGCGCCGGCTCCGTCGGCCAGCGCCTGGCGCACCTGCTCGAGCCGCTCGGTGCGGTGGACCCGGTAGAAGGCGACCATGGCGGCGGCGTCGGGGACGAGCGGGCCGTGCCCGGGCAGGATGGAGGTGACGCCGCCCCCGCCGGTCAGGGCGTCGATCCGCTCCAGCGAGTGGAGGTAGGCACCGAGCTCGCCGTCCGGGTGGGCGACGACGGTGGTCCCCCGGCCCAGGACGGTGTCGCCGGTGAGGAGGGCGTGGTCGGCGGGAACGGCGAAGGAGATCGAGTCGCTCGTGTGTCCGGGGGTGGCGACCACCCGCACTTCCAGGTTCCCGGTGCGGATGACGTCGCCGTCCCCGAGGTCGCCCCGGCCGGCGCCCACGGCCCGGGTCGGGGCGCCGGTGAGCTCGGCGAAGCGCGGTGCGGCCTCGGCGTGGTCGTGGTGACGGTGGGTGAGCACGGTGAGGGCCACGCGGGCCCCGCGCGCGGCCACGTGGTCGAGCACGGCACGCAGGTGCCCCTCGTCGAGCGGCCCGGGGTCGACGACCACCGCATCGGTCGAGCCGGGCTCGAGCAGGACCCAGGTGTTCGTGCCGTCGAGGGTCATCGGCCCCGGGTTCGGGGCGAGGACGCAGTGCGCGCGCTCGGTGGCCCTGCCTCCCACCCAGGGTGCGGCGACCGACGGCGGTGGCGTCGCGCTCATCCGCCCAGTCTGCCCCCCGAACCGCCTCGGGTGCCCAGGTGATGGCCCCGAGGACCACCTGGGCACCCGAGGCCGCGGGCACGTCGGCTCAGGGCAGGAGGGTACGCAGCAGGACGGCGCCGTCCTCGGCCCGGACCAGCTCGGGGACCACCCGGGCCACCCGGGGCCGGTCGGCGAGGAAGTCCGCGGCCGACCCGAAACCGGCCAGTGCCTCGAGCGCCCACACCGTCGGCGGCATCATGAGCACCTCCCGGGCGGCGAACCGGTCGAGCAGGTCGGACGGGAGCACCCAGCCGCTCCGGTCGGACTCGCTCGTCGTCCCGCGGGCGGACTGGCCGGGCGGGAGCCCGGCGGCGAGGATCCACGTGTCGTAGCGGCGCGGCTCGAACGCCGGTGTCACCCAGTGCCCGCGGCCCCGGAGCTCGGCGACCGAGAGCCGGACCCCGCACTCCTCCTCGACCTCGCGCACCGCCGCGGCCGCGTAGGGGACCGCGGTCTCCGGCGCGACGCCCATGACCCGGGCCAGCTCGGCGAGCCCGGGAGTCCCCGGGTCGAGCCCGTGGTCGTGGGGGTCGACCCCGCCCCCGGGGAAGACCACCCTCGACGGCGCGAACGCCATCGACGCGACCCGACGCTGGACGTAGACCTCCGGGCCGGATGCCGTGTCGCGCACGAGCATCACCGTGGCCGCCAGCCGGGGCTCGGAGGGCTCGCGGGCACCGGAGGCGAGCCACTCCTCGGCCCGCGCGAGCAGGTCGGGGTCGTGCACCGGGCGCTCGACGAGGTGGCCCGGGGGGTCCTCGGGCGGCCGGATGGGCTCAGTCCCGGACGTGGACGATCACCTCGACCTCGACCGGCGCGCCGAGGGGCAGCGCGGCGACCCCCACGGCGGAGCGGGCGTGCACCCCCGCCTCCCCGAACGACCGAGACGAAGAGCTCGCTCGCGCCGTTGACGACGCCCGGCTGGCCGGTGAAAGACGGCTCGGAGGCGACGAAGCCGGTGACCTTGACGACGCGCTCGACCCGGTCGAGGTCGCCGACCACGGACTTGATCGCGGCGAGCGCGTTGAGCGCGCAGACCGCCGCGAGCCCCTTGGCCCGCTCCGGCGACACGAGCCCGACGAGGTCGCCGACCCGCCCTGTCTCCGGCAGCGCGCCGTCGACGAACGGCACCTGACCGGAGACGTAGACCCGGGAGCCGTCGAGCACGCGCGGGCGCGTAGGCCGCGACCGGCGGCACGACCTCCGGCAGGCGGTGGCCGAGTGCGGTGAGGCGGTCCTCGACGGCGCCCACGCTCAGGCCTTCGGCCGCTTGAGGTAGGCGACGAGGTTGCCCTCGGGCATGACGAGCACCTGGACGAGCTCCCAGCCGTCCGCGCCCCACTGGTCGAGGATCTGCTTCGTCGCGTGGACGATGAGCGGAACGGTCGCGTACTCCCACGTCTGCATGCGCGGCCAGCCTATCGCCGCGGTGGAGGGCGCCGGTCGGGCTACGGTGGCGGGGATGAGCACCTCCGACCCCGAGCTCCCCGCCCGCCGCGTCCGCCCGCCCGACCGCACCGAGGTCACCGGCCCCGCGGCCACGGACCTCTACGACGTCTGGGAGCCCGCCGCCGAGCGCGCCCGGGGGGTCACGGTCGCCCTGGTCCACGGCGGGTTCTGGCGGGAGCGGTACGACCGCGCCCACCTTGCGCCGCTCGCCGAGGCGCTGACTCGGGACGGCTTCCACGCCGCCGACCGTCGAGTATCCCCGAACCGGCATGCCCGGCGGTGGCTGGCCGGGCACCGCCGAGGCCCTGCTGCGCACCCTCGAGGCCGTCCGCGACGACACCGACCTGCCGGAGACCGTCGTCGCAGCCGGCCACTCCGCCGGCGGCCAGCTCGTCCTCTGGGTCGCCAGCGGGGACCGCGCCCCGTGGCTGTGCGGCGTGCTCGGCCCTGGCCCCGGTGGCCGACCTGGCCGACGCCGACCGCCTGCACCTCGGCGACGACGCCGCACGGGGCTTCCTCGGGGGCACCCCCGCAGAGGCGCCCGAGGCCTGGGCCGCCGCGGACCCGGCCCGTCAGCGCCTGACCACCCCGGCGGTCGTCGTCGCCGGCGAGCGCGACGACGTCGTCCCGGCCTCGGTCACCGAGGCGTACGCCCGGTCCCGGGACGAGGGCGAGCCGCTGCACACCGCGGTGGCCCGCGGCGCCGACCACTTCGACCTCGTCGACCCCGACCATCCCGCCTACCTCCTGGTGCTCGCCGAGGTGGAGGAGCTGACCCTGCGCTGAGCGCCCGCGGCGCGTGTCTAGGCTGGACGACGTGGCCTCACCCCCGCTCTCGCGCGCCGTCGGTGGTGTGCGCCTGCACGTCGTGACCGGAAAGGGCGGCGTCGGCAAGACGACGGTGGCCGCCGCGCTCGGGCTGGCCCTGGCCCGCCAGGGCCGCCGGGTCCTCCTCGCCGAGGTGGAGGGCCGCCAGGGCATCAGCCAGACCTTCGACGTCCCGCCGCTGGGGGACGACGAGGTCCGGCTCGTCGGGCACGCCTCCGGCGGCGAGCTCTGGGGTCTCTCGGTCGATGCCAAGTCCGCCCTCATGGAGTACCTCCAGACGTTCTACAAGCTGGGCCGTGCGGGAGGGGCGCTCGAGCGGATGGGCGTCGTCGACTTCGCGACGACGATCGCCCCCGGCGTCCGCGACGTCCTGCTCATCGGCAAGGTCTACGAGGCCGCGACCCGCACCACCGGGCCCAAGCGGGGCCAGGGAGCCCTCGCCTGGGACTCGGTGATCCTCGACGCGCCCCCCACCGGGCGGATCGCCCGCTTCCTCAACGTCAACGCCCAGGTCGCCGACCTCGCGCGGATGGGCCCCATCCACAGCCAGGCGCAGTCGATCACCCGGATGCTGCGGGACCGGCGCAGCGTCGTCCACGTCGTCACCCTGCTCGAGGAGATGCCGGTCCAGGAGACCGCCGACGCCGTCGCCGAGCTGGCCGCCGAAGGCTTCGGCCTCGGCGCGGTCGTCGTGAACCAGGTGCGGGAGGAGGTCCTCGACGAGGGCCTTCTCGCCGAGGTGGCCGCCCAGCCGGAGGCCGTCGTCGAGGCGGTTCGTGCCGACCTGGCCGCGGTGGGCGTGCGGGCCGGTGCCCGCACCGTCGAGGGGCTGCTCTCCGAGGCGCGCGACCATGCCGAGCGCCTCTGCCTGGAACGTGAGCTCACCGCGGAGGTCGACGCGCTCGGGCTGCCCAGGGTCACCCTCCCGACGCTTCCCGGTGGGGTCGAGGACGGTGGCGTGTCGGTGCTCGCCGACGAGCTCGTCGCGCAGGGGGTGCGGTGATGGCCGCCCGCGGACCCGCCGAGCCGCTCGACATCGACACCCTCCTCGCCGACCCCGGCACCGGCATCATCGTCTGCTGCGGCTCCGGCGGGGTCGGCAAGACGACGACGGCCGCCGCGCTCGGCATCCGGGCGGCCGAGGCCGGCCGCCGGGTCGTCGTGCTCACCATCGACCCGGCCCGCCGGCTCGCGCAGTCGCTCGGCCTCACCGAGCTCGACAACACCCCGCGTCCGGTCGCCGGGGTCGACACCTCGGCGGGCGGCTCGCTCGACGCGATGATGCTCGACATGAAGCGGACCTTCGACGAGGTCGTCCTGGCCCACTCGGCCCCCGAGAAGGCCGCTCAGATCCTCGACAACCCCTTCTACCAGGCCGTCTCCAGCTCCTTCGCGGGCACCCAGGAGTACATGGCGATGGAGAAGCTCGGGCAGCTCCGCGCCCAGGCCGAGCGGGAGGGCACCTGGGACCTCGTCGTCGTCGACACCCCGCCGTCACGCTCGGCCCTCGACTTCCTCGACGCCCCGAAGCGGCTGGGCTCCTTCCTCGACGGGCGCTTCATCCGCATCCTCATGGCCCCCGCCAAGGCCGGCGGCCGCGCCTACCTGAAGGTCTTCTCGTTCGGCGCCAACCTCGCCGCCACGACGCTCTCCCGGGTGCTCGGCGGCCAGTTCCTCGCCGACGTCCAGACCTTCGTCGCCGCCCTCGACACGATGTTCGGCGGCTTCCGCGAGCGGGCCGACGTCACCTACGCCCTGCTCAAGGAGCCATCGACGGCGTTCGTCGTCGTCGCCGCCCCCGAGCGCGACGCGCTCCGCGAGGCGACCTACTTCGTCGACCGCCTCGAGAGCGAGCGCATGCCGCTCGCGGGCGTCGTCGTCAACCGGATGCAGGTGCTTGCCGCTGCCGGGCTCAGCGGCTCGCGGGCGTCGGCGGCTGCCGAGCAGCTCGCCGACCGGGAAGCCGCCGCCGGAGGGCGGCCGGCCCTGACCGCTGCCCTGCTGCGGCTGCACGCCGACCTCGCGGAGGTCGCGGCCCGGCACGAGGGGCACGTTCGCCGGTTCGTCGCCACCCACCCGGGGGTCCGGGTCTCGACGGTGCCGGCGAGCGCCACCGACATCCACGACCTGCCCGGCCTCCGGTCGGTGGGCGCCGCGCTCGCCCGGTCCTGACCGGACGGACGAGCGCGGACCGGCCCGGACGGTGCACGACCCGGGTCCCGCGCGACCAGGGTCGACGACCGCGGCGGCTGGGGGCCACCCCGGCACACCACCGGCCGGGGCGGCCTCCGGCCGCCGCGAGACGTGAAACCCCGGCGGGCCGACCAACCGTGCGTGGGAGCAGGGAGCCCGCGCGCGGTGCAGGGGGCGGTCGGCCCCGCCGGGGAGCTGGGGGTCAGGCGATGGCGCTCTCCGCGCTCTCGAGCTTGGCGGCCGAGAGGAGTGCGGTCCAGGACCTGACGTCGGGTCGGCGGCGGAGGAGGGCCCGGCGCTCGCGCTCGGTCATCCCGCCCCACACCCCGAACTCGGTGCGGTTGTCGAGGGCGTCGGCCAGGCACTCGGCGACGACCGGGCAGCCCTTGCAGACGGCCTTCGCGGCGCGCTGCGCCTTGCCCTGCACGAAGAGGGCGTCGGGGTCGGTGCCGGCACAGCGGCCCAGGGGGGCCCAGTCCGCGACCCACTGCCCCACCGTCCGGGTGACCTCAGGGGCGATGCTCATGCGTCCACCTCTTCTCGCCGTCTCGTCGGTGCGTGCCGTCCCGAGTCGGGAGCGGCGACCTGTGGAGAACGCTACGGAGGGGGGTCCTCACCTGCTATCGGCCGAACCGGTCGAGCGGATGGCCGAACGGTCGATGAGGGGGGTCACCCGCTCGGCGGGCCGGCGGGGACACCCGACGGGGATCGTCCCCGCGTGCTGGGAGGGGGCCGGCCAGGTGAGCGGGTTACCCTCTAGCGCATGAACTACCGGGCCCAGAACGTCCCGGCCGTGCTGCGACTGCTGCTCGGCTTCGTCGTGCTGAGCACGGTGGGGGGGCTGCTCCTGGCCGGGCTGGCCATCCCGGCCGTCGGCGCCACCGGCCAGGCCGCCAAGAGCAGCGTCGACTTCTTCAACGACCTGCCGAGCGACTTCACCGTCTCGCCCCTCGCCCAGCAGTCCCGCATCCTCGACGCCGACGGCAAGCTCATCGCCAACCCCTACGACGAGAACCGGATCATCGTCCCGCTGAAGAAGATCGCGCCGATCATGCGCAAGGCGCAGATCGCCATCGAGGACGCCCGGTTCTACGAGCACGGCGGCCTCGACCCGCGCGGCTTCACCCGCGCGCTCGTCTCCAACCTCCAGGGCGGTGACGTCCAGGGCGCCTCGACCCTCACCCAGCAGTACGTGAAGATCACCCTCCAGGAGAACGCGCTGCGCCGCGGCGACAAGCAGGCGGCCGCGGCCGCGGTCGACAAGAACTACGCGCGCAAGCTCCAGGAGCTCAAGTACGCGATCAACGTCGAGGAGAGCTACACCAAGGACCAGATCCTCGAGGGGTACCTCAACCTCGTCTACTACGGCGACCAGGCGTACGGCGTCGAGGCGGCCGCGCTCAACTACTTCGGCGTCCACGCCGACAAGCTGAACCTCGGCCAGGCGGCCCTCCTCGCCGGGATCGTCCAGCAGCCCACGGCGTACAACCCGGTCCTGAACCCGAAGAACGCACAGGCGCGACGCAACGTCGTCCTCGACCGGATGCAGCAGCTCGGCCTGGCGTCGGCCAAGGACGTCGCGACCGCCAAGAAGCAGGACGTCCGGAAGATGATCCACAAGAAGCCGGCCAAGGGGGTCTGCCACCGCTCGGACCAGCCCTTCTTCTGCGCGTACGTCATGGCCTGGCTGGAGAAGTCCCCGCAGATGGAGGTGCTCGGCAAGACCCCGGAGGAGCGGCTGAAGACGATCAACCAGGGCGGGCTCACCATCCGCACCACGCTCAAGCCGTCGATGCAGTCGGCGGCCCAGAAGGAGATCGAGAGGGCCGCCCCGATCAACAACAAGAGCAACCTCGGCGCCGCCATCACGACCATCGAACCGGGCACCGGGAAGGTGCTCGTCATGGCGCAGGCCAGCGACTTCGACAAGTACCAGACCAACCTCAACGTCGACCAGGTCTACGGCGGCGGCCCGTACGGCTACCAGTACGGCTCGATCGCCAAGACCTTCGCCGTCGTCACCGCCCTCGAGCAGGGCATGCCGCTCGAGGGCAAGATCCAGGTGCCGTTCGCCGACGTGAAGAAGGCGCACACCTTCGACGGGCCGAAGGTCGTCAACGCCCCGTGCGGCTCCAACGAGCCGTGGCCGGTCACCAACGACTACGCGAGCGGCGGCCGGCTGATGACCCTCGACGAGGGGCTGTCGAAGTCGATCAACACGTGGGCGGCGCAGCTCGTCATCGACATCGGGCCGTGCAAGGTGCACGACACGCTGACGAAGATGGGCGTCCACATGGCCAACGGCAAGCCGATCACGCCGGTCATCTCGAACATCACCCTCGGGTCGGGCACCTCGACCCCGATGGCCATCGCCAACGCCTACGCCACCCTTGCCGCGAGCGGCAAGTACTGCGAGCCCTACCCGGTCACCTCGATCACCGCCCCTGACGGCAAGGGGGGGAAGAAGGAGATCAAGATCCCCGGGCCGCAGTGCAAGCAGGTCATCCCGGCCGAGGTCGCCGACGGGGTCACCTGGATGCTCAAGGACACCCTCCGCTCCGGTACCGCGAAGGGCCTGTGGAACGTCTCGAACCGCCCGGCGGCCGGCAAGACGGGCACCACCGAGAAGCACAACCAGGGCTGGTTCGTCGGGTACACCAAGCAGCTGTCGACCGCGGTGTGGGTCGGAAACGTCAAGCCGGCAGATGCCAACGGCAACCTGTACTCCTTGAACGGCAAGTGCTTCGGCTCATACGGCTGCCACTCGGAGGTGTTCGGCAGCACCGTCGCCGCGCCCGTGTGGGCGAAGGTGATGACCGAGATGAGCAAGGGGATGCCGGTCAAGGACTTCCCCTCGCCCACCGCCGCCATCCGCAAGGGCGACCCAGTGAAGTTCCCGCAGCCGACCTACACCAAGCAGCCGGTGTACACCCCGCCGGCGCCCAGCCGGAAGGCGCCGCCCAAGCCCGCACCGAACCCGACCCCGACCCCGACCAAGCCCGGCAAGGGTGGCGGCGGTGGCGGTGGCGGTGGCGGCTGACCGCCTCCGCGGGGGCCCGGGCTGACCGCCTCCGCGGGCCCGGCTCAGCGGCCGGAGAGCACCTGCCGGACGATCGCGGCCACCCGGCCGCCGTCGGCCCGGCCCGCGACCTCGGCCTGGGCGAGCCGCATCACCTGTCCCATGTCACGCAGGCTGCTCGCCCCCGTCTCCCCGACCGCGCGCTCGACGACCGTGAGGAGGTCCTCGTCACCGAGCTGCGCAGGCAGGTAGCCGTCGAGGACGGCGAGCTCGGCCTCCTCGGCCCGGGCCAGCTCAGGGCGGCCGGCACCGGTGTACGCGTCGGCGGCCTCCCGGCGCTTCTTGGCCTCCTTGGCGAGCACCTTGAGGACCTCGTCGTCCCCGAGCTCGCGGGCCTCGTCGCCGGCCACCTCGGCCGTCGTGATGGCGGTGAGCGCCATCCGCAGCGTGCCGACCCGCACCTTGTCCCCGGCGCGCATCGCGTCGTGGAGGTCGTGCTGGATCTGCGCCTTGAGGCCGTGCTCGCTCATGCCGTCCATCCTCCCACCGGGCCACCGCGGTACCGGGGCACGATTGCCGATTCGGCGGCGTCGTTTGCGAGGATGGCGGGATGGAGTCGACCGCCCGCACCGCGCTGCGCGCCCTGGGAGGGCTGGTCGGTGCGGGGCTCGGCGGCGTCGCGTACGCCGCGCTCGTCGAACGGACGTGGTTCACGCTGCGTCGCTTCGCGGTTCCCGCGCTGCCCCCCGGGTCGGCCCCGGTCCGGGTCCTCCAGGTCTCCGACCTGCACCTGACCCCGGGCCAACGCGGCAAGATCGAGTGGGTCCGCTCCCTCGCTGAGCTCGAGCCGGACTTCGTCGTCAACTCCGGTGACAACCTCGCGCACGTCGAGGCCGTGCCGCCGCTGCTGCGGGCCATGGAACCGCTGATGGAGTTCCCCGGCGCCTTCGTCCTCGGCTCGAACGACCGCTACGCCCCGGTCCTGAAGAACCCCGCGCTCTACCTGACCCGGCGGTACGCGACGACGCCGAAGAAGCGGCCCGACCTGCCCGTCGAGCGGCTCGTCGAGGGCCTGCGCCAGGGCGGCTGGGCCGACCTGGACAACGCGCGCGAGGTCGTCCGGATGGGTGACCACGACGTGGAGCTCGTCGGCGTCGACGACCCGCACATCCGTCGCGACCGGTACGCCAGCGTCTCCGGGCGCGCCCGTGCGGACGTCGCGCTGACGATGGGGCTGGTCCACGCTCCCTACCAGCGAGTCCTCGACGCGATGGTCGCCGACGGCGCGTCGGTGGTGCTCGCCGGGCACACCCACGGTGGCCAGCTGGCCGTCCCGCTCTGGGGTGCGCTCGTCACCAACTGCGACCTGGATACCCGCCGGGCCAAGGGGCTCTCGCGCTGGTGGCCCGGCGCCGGGCTCCACGGTGCGCACGGCGGCGCGGCCCCATCCGCGGACGCTCCCGAGGACGCAGCGTGGCTGCACGTCTCCGCCGGTCTCGGCACGTCCCCGTTCGCACCGGTGCGCTTCGCCTGCCGCCCGGAGGCGACGCTGCTCACGCTCCTCGCGAAGGACGCCTGACCCGCGCCGTCACCACCTTCGGCGGAAGGGGCCGGCGCCCTCGTGCCGCCCATTCGGGCGGGCAGGCACCGGATTTCGGCGGTCCACCCGTGGTCGGCTATCCTCGGGTGTCGCCGTCCCCGAGGGGCCGGCGGACCAGCCACGGGGTGTGGCGCAGCTTGGTAGCGCGCTTCGTTCGGGACGAAGAGGTCGCAGGTTCAAATCCTGTCACCCCGACAGATGAATTCGCAGGTCAGGAGCTTCTGCTCGCGAGAGTGGAGGGACCGACCGCCGACGGAGTCGTGGCCCGCGGTGAGGCCGGAGCTGCCAGGGCTGACCGCCGCCGCCAGAGCGACTCAGCCCTCGCCCGGCGTGACCGGATCGAGCGGGGATCGCATCGCGCCCTCGGGATCGAGCCGGCTCAGGAGCGCGTCGCCGATGGCCGTGAGCTGCCTGAGCTGGCT
Organism: uncultured Actinomycetota bacterium; assembly: GCA_963772645.1. Lineage (GTDB taxonomy): Bacteria > Actinomycetota > Actinomycetes > Actinomycetales > Dermatophilaceae > DASSQJ01. The sequence continues at coordinate 455,546 of CAVYYD010000011.1, read as the reverse complement.
GCGCGAGAGCGGGTCGAGGACGTACTCGCGGACGGTACCGACGTGCCAGGGTGCGGCTGCGACGACCGCGTCCCAGCCCACGCCTGTGAGCCGGGCGTTCGTGGCGCGTCGCCTTCGCGATGACGGTCATGGCGCGAGTGCCCCGGGCGAACGCGGCGTTCCCGCGCCTCCCCGGTCCGGCAACCACCACGACCTCGGGCTGTTCGGCGTCGGCGCACAACCGCGCCGGCCCCGGGGCTCGCTCGGTCTGTACCACCTGGCCTGGCAGGTCGACACCGTCGACGAGCTCGAGGAGGCCCGGGCCACCCTGCTCGCGCTCGACGGCTACACCGGCGAGTCCAGCCACGGGGCGACCAAGAGCGTCTACGGGCACGACCCGGACGGCAACGAGTTCGAGGTGATGTGGATGCTGCCCCGTGCCGCCTGGGGCGAGTACGCGGCCGCCGCACCGGTCGAGCACCTCGACCTGTCCGCTGAGGTGACCCGCTGGGGCGGTGTGCGCACCGCCGCCGAGCTCGTGCCGCAGGACCCGCGATGAGCACGCGCGGCGACGCCTTCGGCGAGCCGGTCGTCGCCACCCACGGCGCCACCGACCCATCCGCTCCGCTGGTCGTGCTGCTGCACGGCCGCGGCTCCACCGAGCAGGAGATCCTCTCGCTGGCACCGCACCTGCCGGCAGGCGTCACCTACGCCGCGGTCAGGGCCCCGATCGCCGAGGGCGGTGGCTACGCCTGGTTCGCCAACCGCGGCATCGGCCGTCCCGTCGCGGCCTCGCTCGAGGCGACGATGGGATGGTTCAGAGCATGGCTGGATGCCGTGGCGCCGCCCGGCCCCTCCCCTTCGACGCCGGTGTTCCGGTCGAGACCAGCCGGCTCGCCAACCTCCCGGTCTTCGTGGCGCAGGGCGATGCCGACCAGGTCATCCCCCGCGGGCTGCTCCACCGCACCTGGCAGTACCTGCACACGACCTCCGGCGCACCCACCGTCGGGCGGCGCGACCCCGGATGCCACGGCATCACCGCGGTCACGCTGCACCGGTTGAGCGGGTGGGTCGCCGAGCGGCTCGGGCACCTGGCCACTCATGGTCCGGCCCGGGTGGGGGCGCCCACCGACGTGGCGTGGCCCGCACTGCCCCACGCCGAACTGCCGCACCGGGCCGGACCGCCGCCGGAGGTGGCCTCGGACATCCCGCAGCAGCAGCTGTCGCAGAACGCGCCGGCGGCGCTGCAGGAGGCACTCTACGAACGGCTCTCCGCACTGCCGGGCGTTCAGGGCGCGCCGTCGTTCATCTCCGTTCCCGGAGCGCGGGCCCTCACCCTCCCGGCGCCGCCGGCCCAGCGGCCGCCCTCCTCTTGGCCCAGGCCCGCGAGTTCGCCCACCTGCACCCCGCCCACGACGGCTCCCTGCACCTGGCGCTGCCGCCGCAACAGGCAGCCGACCTCGTCGCCCACGGCTGGGGCGTCCCACACCCGTGGGCCGACACCCGCTGGCAGCCGGATTCGTGATGCTCTTCGGCCCACGCACCGAGGACGAGCTGGAGACCGTGGTCGGCGTCGCCGCCACCGCGCACCGCCACTCCCGGGGATGATGCCCTGCCGCCCGACGGTTCGCGCCGCGGTTCGCCGCGGTGCGACGCGGTGCCGGGCCGACGGCACGACCGGCGCACCAGACGTTCGCTCAGCACCCGGAGAAGCCGGGGCCAGTGTCCCGGTTTCTCCCGGTCCTGAGCGGGGCGCAGGGCCCGGTCGATCAGCCGTAGTCGGCGTAGAGCCTGCGGCTGGACCCGTCGACGGTCATGGCGCCGCCGTAGGGAACGATCCACTGTGGACGCGTGTGCCCGAACGGCGGCCCGACCACGACGACCGCGTCGACGTTGTACTCCCGGACGACGCGGATCGCGGTGTCCCGCTGCTCCTCGCGCCTACGACGCCTCTCGGCGGCGGACGGTCGGAGCGTGAAGCTCGATGCCGGAGGTCGTGCGACCACGACCGCGTCCACCGCGGCGAGGACGCCGCGCTCCCCCAGCGAGCGGGTGATCCAGCCGAACTCCCGGGCCGGGATCAGGTCCTCCGACGACTCCAGGAGCAGCACTCCGCCCTCGAGTGCGGCCGGGTCGGTCGGGAACCGACCAGCGGTCAGGAGCCACTGCAGCACCTCGATGCAGCCGCCCCAGGTGCGGCCGGTGACCGTCCGTGCCGGCCCGGCCCACGCCCACGGTTCGGTGGGCTCGCGGTCACCGAACTCGGCCAGGGCTCGGGGGTCAGCCCAGTCGTGGCCGAAGTCCTCGGACTCCCCGGGGTCGGTGATCTCGAGGCGGTCACCGGTCAGGAGCGCCGACCGGAGTGAGAGCTCGTGGATCGGGTCGACCCCCGGACCCGGGCCGAGGTGAACCTGTGTCGCCCCGCCGTAGAAGCCGGCGACCCCGTTGGTCCACAGCCAGTTGAGGATGTTCGTGTTGTCGCTGTAGCCGAGGAACGGCTTGGGGTCCCGGGCCAGGAGGGAGGCGTCGAGGTGCGGGATGACCGTGATCTGGTCGTCCCCGCCGACCGTGGCGAGCACGGCGCGCATCCGGGGGTCGGCGAACGCCGCGTTCAGGTCCTCCGCACGCGCCCGCGGGGAGGCTCCGAGCCTGCGGGTGGTCGGGAACTCGACGGGGACCAGCCCCGTGGCCGCCTGGAGCCGCTCCAGCGCCCGCTCGTGCACCCGGGGCGCGACCGCCGGGGCGGCGAACGACGGCGACAGCACCGCGACCGCGTCACCGGCCTTGGCCTTGGGTGGCGAGACCAGGTCCACGCGGCCAGCCTACGGTCGGCCGACGCGGCCCGGGGCGGGGCATGCTGGGGGCATGCGGATGATCGCGCCGGCCGTCGGTCTCGTCCTCGCCTTCCTCCTCGTCGGTTGCAGCAGCTCGGAGCGACCCGGGGCCCCGCCGTCGCGCGCCGCGACGACCACGAGCGGGGGCGCCAGCGCGAGCGCGGCCGCATCGTCTCCCCCTCCGTCGGCACCGGAGTCATCGACGTCGGCGCCGGGCTCTGGCTCCCCCGTGCGGTCGGGGATGCCGCAGCCGGCACACGTCGTGGTGGTGGTGCTCGAGAACCACGCCTTCGACCAGGTGCTGGGCAGCCCACACGCTCCGTTCCTCAACGGTCTCGCGGAGCGCGGGGCCACCTTCACCCAGTTCTACGCCATCAGCCATCCGAGCGAGCCCAACTACCTGGCCCTCTTCTCCGGCTCGACGCAGGGGCTGACGAACGACGCCTGCCCGGTGCGCTACACCGGTGCGAACCTGGCCGGCTCGTTGCTCGACGCCGGCAGGACGTTCACCGGGTACGCCGAGGACCTGCCGCGGTCCGGGTTCACCGGTTGCCGCAGTGGTGACTACGTGCAGCGGCACTGTCCGTGGATCAGCTTCAGCACCGTGCCGGCTCGGGTCAGCCAGCCGATGAGCTCCTTCCCGAGCGACTACGCCGTGCTGTCGACCGTCTCGTTCGTCATCCCGAACCTGCGTCACGACATGCACGACGGAACGGTGGCGGAGGCCGACCACTGGCTGCAGCAGCACCTGTCCGGCTACGCCGACTGGGCCGAGAGCCACGACAGCCTGCTGATCGTCACGGCCGACGAGGACGACCACAGCTCCGACAACCGGATCCCGATGGTGATCGCGGGTGCGGGCGTGAAGGCGGGCCGGTACGGGCAGCGTTACACCCTGTACTCGCTGCTCCGGCTGCTCGAGGACATGTACGGGCTGCCCCGCCTCGCCCACAGCGCCGACGCCGTCCCGATCACCGGTGTGTGGGAGTGAGGCACGCCGCTCGCCTCGAGCTCGACGACCGGGACGACTGGACCGGGTCACCGCGGTCCCGCGCGCCAGCGTCGATGCTGCCGGCTCGCCGGTGAGCAGCTCAGGGATGCGGCGGGTGGGCGCCGGGAGCGGCGGCGGTCGCCTCGATCCGGACCAGGACGAACTCAGCCGGCTTGAGCGGTGCGACGCCGACGAGCACCACCACGCGTCCGGCGTCGACGTCGGCCTGGGTCATCGTCGACCGGTCACACCGCACGACGTAGGCCTCCTCGGGCTTCGTTCCCACGATGGCCCCGAGTCGCCAGAGGCCGAGGAGGAAGTCACCCACGACCGTTCGCACCGTGGCCCACACGGACTCGACGTCGGGTTCGCCGGCCACCCACGGCAGTCCCGCTCCGATGCTGCGTTCGAGGAAGAGCGCGAGCCGGCGAACCGACACGTACTGCCACTCCGGGTCCTCGGACGCCGTGCGGGCCCCCCACAGCACCGGGCCACCGGTCGCGAGCGTGCGCAGCGCATTGACCCGGCGGCGCCGCAGCTCGTCGGCCTCCCGCGCCGTCAGCTGACGGCTCAGGGTGCCGACCAGTCCGGCCCCGACGCCTGCAGGCGCCTTCCACACTCCGGACCTGGCATCGATGCGGGCGAGGACTCCCGCCACGGCCGGTGCGCACGGGCCGGTGGACAACGGTGGGAAGTACGCCGCTGCGTTGCTCCCCAGGCCGGAGGGCAGCACGCCGTCAGCTGACGCGTCGCACACGAGGAAGGCCCGGCGCCGCAGGCAGAGGGCGTGCGCCTCGGCGAGGTCGACGACCCCGGCGTCGACGACCAGGAGCTGCCAGTCCTGGTCGGCGAGTCCGGCGAGCGCCGTGGACGCCCGGGTCACCCGCACCACCAGCGCGCGGCTGCCTCCGTTGGCGAAGAAGGTGTGCACGGCCCGGCGCAGCGACGAGTCGGCGCCCTGTCGGTAGACCCGGTCGAAGTCGGTCATGTCCCGGACGTCCACCGGCCGGTTCGCCGGGCCGCCCCGGCAGGCGCCGAGGACCGCGGCGACGGAGGTGTCCGCCGGCTCGATGCGCGGCGGGGCCCCGTCGGCCCCTGCGTGCGGACCAGGTTCCACGGCGCCCCGTACCGGCCCCCCTCCCTCGCTCACCGGTGCGGACCAGCCACCCCGTCGGCGATGCCGAGCAGCGCGCTGCGGGTCCGGGGGAGGCCGCTGGTCCCGCCGGGGCCCGGCTTCACCGCGAGCACCTGGTTGACCCCGAGGCGGTTGGACCGGAAGCCGAGCGCCGAGCCCGCCATGTAGAGCCGCCACACCCGAGCCCGGCCGGCGCTCGAGAGCCGCACGGCTCGGTCCCAGTCCCGTTCGAGGTTCGCCACCCAGGCACTCAGCGTGTCCGCGTAGTGCTCGCGCAGCGACTCGACGTCACGGACCTCGAACCCTGCCGACTCGAGCACGTCGACCATCGTCGAGAGCGGCTCCAGCTCACCGTCGGGGAAGACGTAGCGGTCGATGAACGACGTCTTGTCGCCCTTCGGGTCCCCCGGGGGGCCGGGCCGGCGGGAGATGGCGTGGTTGAGCAGCCGCCCACCCGGGGCCAGCAGGGCGTGCAACCGCGCGGCGTACTCGCCCAGCTGGGACAGCCCGACGTGCTCGGCCATCCCGATGCTGGCGATGGCGTCGTAGGGCCCGTCCGGCACGTCCCGGTAGTCCTGGACCCGGATCTCGACCCGGTCGCCGAGCCCCTGCGCGGCCACGGCGGCACGGGCGTGGGCGGCCTGCTCCTCGGAGAGGGTCACCCCCACGGCGCGCACCCCGTAGTCACGGGCCGCGTGCAGGACGAAGGAGCCCCACCCGCAGCCGACGTCGAGCAGGCGCGTCCCCGGGCCGAGGCCGAGCTTGCGGGCCACGAGGTCGAGCTTGGCGTGCTGCGCGTCCTCGAGGGTGTACGCCTCGGACGGCGGCTCCTCGAAGTAGGCGCAGGAGTACACCATCGACGGGCCCAGGACGAGCGCGTAGAAGTCGTTGCCGACGTCGTAGTGGTGGGAGACCGCCGTCGCGTCGCGCGCGGGTTCGTGTCGGCGGCCGGAGAGTCGGATCTCCTCCGCGGGAGGCCGAGGGGGCGGCCCGAGCGCTCGCAGGCGGAGGACGGCACGGACGACCGCGGCCCGGGTCTCCGGCCCCACGTTCACCCCGGGCCCACGCTCCGGGTCGGCCAGTGCGTCCAGGCGCGACAGCGCCTCGAGGAGGTCGCCCTCGACCTCGACGTCCCCGGACACGTACGCGCGCGCGAACCCGAGCTCGTTCGGCGCCCAGACCAGGCGGCGCAGGGCGCGCCGGGTCGTGAACCGGACGACGACGTCCGCGTCGGTCGGCCCGGTCGAGCTGCCGTCCCAGCACTCGACGCGAAGGGGCAGGGCGGTACCGAGCGCGGCGTCGACCACGGGCTGCAGGACTGCAGCGGCGTCCATCGCACCTCCGATCACCTCGACAGTCAACGTAGCGGCCCCGGGCGCGTGCTGCCGCTCTCGCCGTCCAGCGAATGCCGGCCCGTCCCCGCGACGTCGCCGGGCGGGCCGGTGGGAGGATCTCCGGCACCAGGTGTCGTATCGCCGTGATCCCGTTCGTGGTGGGGATGGACGGCGGTCGTCGGGACCGTCCGGGACCGAAGGAGAAGCTCGATGACGCACTACCTACTCGCCGTGCACGGCCCGGCCGAGCGGAACGACTACGGCAACTACGGCTCCCAGGAGGAGATGGAGGAGGCGTTCGCGGCGACCGGCGCCTTCAACGACAGCCTGCGCGTCCGGGGCCACTGGGTCTTCGCGGGCGGGCTCGAGCCGGTGTCGACAGCGACCGTCGTCGACGGCCGGGGCGACCGTCCCGTGCTGACCGACGGCCCCTACCTGGAGACCAAGGAGGCGCTGGGCGGGTTCTGGGTCGTCGACGCGCCGGACCTCGAGGTCGCGCTCGCCCTTGCGGCGGAGGGGTCCAGGGCGTGCCGGGGCAAGGTCGAGGTGCGGCCCTTCGAGGGCCTCGCCTGAGCCGCGTCGGACCTCGCACCGTGCAGGGCCGAGCTGGGCTCGAGCGGGTGTTCCGGGAGGAGTACGGCCAGCTGGTCGCCTCGCTCGTCCGCCGCTTCGGCGACCTCGACCTCGCCGAGGATGCGGCCAGCGAGGCCTTGGTGGCGGCGCTGGAGAGGTGGCCGGCGGCCGGGGTCCCGGCCAACCCGGGCGGCTGGCTCACCACCACCGCGACCAGACGCGCGATCGACCGGATCCGCCGCGAGAAGCAGCGCGACGCGAAGCAGCGGGCAGCGCTGACAGCCCACGACGAGACGCCCCACGAGCCCACCGGGCCGGTCGAGGACGACCGGTTGCGGCTGCTCTTCACCTGCTGCCACCCGGCCCTGGCGCTGGAGGCACGCGTCGCGCTGACACTGCGGCTCCTCGGCGGCCTGACGGTGGCCGAGGTCGCCCGGGCGTTCCTCGTGCCCGAGGCCACGATGGCCCAGCGGATCACCCGCGCGAAGAGGAAGATCGCGGCCGCGAACGTGCCGTACCGGGTACCGGCGGCCGCCGACCTTCCCGAGCGGCTCAGCGCCGTCCTGGCGGTGCTCTTCCTCGTCTTCAACGAGGGCTACCTCGCCACCGGGGAGGGCGACCCGGTGCGCGCCGAGCTGACCGGGGAGTCGATCCGGCTCACCCGGATCCTGCACGGGCTGCTGCCGGAAGAGCCGGAGGTGACCGGGCTGCTCGCGCTCCAGCTTCTCATCGAGGCCCGGCGCGAGGCTCGGGTGCGCGGCGGCCAGCTGGTCTCACTCGACGAGCAGGACCGCACCGCCTGGGACCGTGACCTGGTCGCCGAGGGCCACCGGCTCGTCCGTGAGTGCCTGGGGACCAACCGGCCGGGCCGGTACCAGGTGCTCGCCGCGATCAACGCCGTGCACACCGACGCTCGTTCGGCGCGGGACACCGACTGGGAGCAGGTCGTCGCGCTCTACGACCTGCTGGTGCGGTTCGACCCGTCCCCGGTCGTCGCGCTCAACCGCGCGGTCGCCGTGGGGGAGCTGGACGGTCCGCTCGTGGCCCTCGCACTCGTCGAGCGGCTGCCCCTCTCGGGGTACCACGCATGGCACGCCGCGCGCGCCGACCTGCTCCGCAGGCTCGGCCGGAGCGCGGAGGCGGCGGAGGAGTACGAGGCCGCGATCGCCGCCACCGCGAACACCGCTGAGCGCGCGTACCTGAGCAGGAAGCGCGCAGAGCTGCGCTGAGGACCGCCGGTGACCGACCGCGTGCCGGGCGAACCGCCCGTGACCGGGACGCGGTGTCGGCGTGGCCCGCCCCCGGTCGGGTAGGTACTCGGCCATGTTCTTGCACCAGTGGTCCGACATCCTCCGAATCCTCGTGGTCGGGTCCTGCGCCTACGCCGGGCTCGTGCTCATCCTGCGCGTGTCGGGCAAGCGGACGCTGGCCAAGCTCAACGCCTTCGACCTCGTCGTGTCCGTCGCGCTCGGGTCCACCCTGGCCACCGTGCTGCTGAGCAGCAGCGTCAGCCTCGTGGGGGGTCTCGTCGCGATGGGACTGCTCGTCGTGCTGCAGTTCGCCGTGGCCTGGCTCTCGACCCGGTCGCGGGCGGTCCGTGGGGTGGTCAAGTCCTCACCGAGCGTGCTGCTGTCCCGGGGACGGCTCCTCGAGGACCGCCTGGCCGCCCATCGGGTCACCGCCGGCGAGGTGCGCCAGGCGACGCGGGCGGCCGGCATCGGCGGGCTCGAGCTCGTCGAGGCAGTGGTGCTGGAGACCGACGGGAGCCTCAGCGTGGTCCCGTCCCGCGCGACCGGCTCGGGGGACGCCCTGGTCGACGTCGACCGGTGATCTCCACCCGCGGCGTCTGCTCCGGCGCGGCGAGGTGGTCCGCCGACGACCTCAGCAGAACGGCGAAGACGGCCAGCAGGGCACCGGTGACCCATCCGCCGAGCGGGGGCGGGACCGGCAGCCACACGAGGAAGGTGAGGCCGGGCACGACCAGCGCCATGGACAGGAGGGCGAACATCCGCATCCCGTAGAGGAAGACGAAGGGCAGGTAGTGCGCACCGACGACCACCATGCTCGCGGGGAAGAAGAGCTCACCGCGGCCCGCCAGAAGGGCCACGACCACCAGGAGGCCGAGGGGCACGGTGAAGGCGACCTGCATGGCCAGGGCCGCCATGGGGTGCCCGGACGGCAGCGACGCGGGGCGTCCGGTGAGTCGGAGGACCAGCCAGGTCAGCGGGAAGATCAGGGTGCCCCCGAGGAGGAGCACGACGACCCCGCTGCCGGTGGACACCCACTGGGCCGCGGCCGCCGCGGACAGCCAGACCACCGCGGAGACCAGCTGGCCGTAGAAGCCGCCGGCATAGAGGCGACGCACGTCATCTTGGGCCTCGACGATCGACACGTGGCCCTCCTTCCTCCCGGCCCGCCGGAACCCTCGGTGTGCGGCGTGGCCATGGTCGACGGGATGGTGACACGCCAGCATCATCGCCCCCGAGCCGACAGCGCCCCGGACCCGTCGCCCTCACCGCCGCCGCGCACCCAAGGTGAGCACGGCGGCGGCCAGCACCCCCGCGGCGGCGCCGAAGGCGGCACCGAGCGCGACGCCGGCTCCGCCGGCCAGGAGCACTCCCAGGGTGGCTCCGACCCCGGCGAGGATCCCGATGAGCCCACCCGCCCAGGCGCGGTGCTGGCGCTCGCCATCCTTGGTCCGGTGGGTCGTCATGGCCTCCACTCCGTTCGGTGCGACACCGCGTTCTCCTCTCCGTTCGCTTCTCCGTCGGCCCGCCGCGCCGAGACCGCCCCCGGCCGGGGGGCCGGCGTGGGAGGTCGGAGCCGTGGGACGAGCTCGCTCATGCCTCAGCCGTCCCGGGCAGGACGTCCGGGGTGAACTCGGCGACCCCGAAGTAGGTGACGGCGACGGCTCCGACACCGGTCAGCAGGATGACCAGCGCGATCACGTCACCGACGACGGGGACCAGGGCCACGAGCTGGATCGCCCCCATGGCCGCCACCACGCCGAGCGTCGTCGACGGGCCGCGACGGCGGATGGGCAGCCGGTCACCGATCAGGTCACCCCAGGCGATGACCCCGTAGCCGAGGGTCACGGCCCCCGCCAGGAGCCCGGCGATGGCGACCGGTAGCAGGACGAAGGTGAACGCCATGAACACGAAGAGCGAGATGAAGGTCAGGGTGAGGAGCGTCCCGACGGTGAGGGTGATGACCGGGTGGCCCCGGATCGCGCCGGCCACGTGGCGCAGCGCCGAGGCCCGTCGGGTGGCGAGGCGGTGTCCGGCCGCCGCCAGGAGCAGCGTCAGGACCAGGAAAGAGCCGATCCCGGCGACGGGGTCTCCGGCCGCGGGGTTGTAGGCCACGCTCGTCCGTTGCCCGACCCGCGAGGCGTCGGACACCTGCTGCGTCCCCCCGACGTGCCGCAGCTCGCCACCGATCTGGGCTCCCGGGTCCACGGTGACCGTGCCGGCGAGCTGGATCACGTCGGTGTCGACCCGACCCGAGACGACCAGCTCGCCCGCCACGACGTAGACGGGTCCCGACACCTCCGCCTCGGAGGGGATGGCCACCCGGGCGTCGGCGACGACCAGGGCTCCCCGGTGCTCCGAGATCTGGTGGGTGCCGGTCAACATCAGCTCGACGGTCTCGGTGCCGGGGTCGGCCGACGCCATGAGCAGCGCGGCGATGAGGAGCGGGATGAGGCCGAGGTTCATGGTGGCTCCGGGTGTTCGGCGAGGGTCCGCATCCGGCGGACGTACAGGACGAGCGGGTAGGCGACCGCGAGCAGGAGGGCCAGCGCGTTGACGTACCGCAGGTGCTCCAGGAGCGACACGCCACTGCTCCTGGAGTAGAGGGCGAGGGAGGTGCTGACGAACGACGCCAGCCAGCCGGCGATCCCGACCCCGAGGGCGGTGTTCGTGCCGACGGTGGCCGGCGTCGACAGGTCCGGCCAGAGCGCGAAGTTGAGCGTCGTGTAGAAGCTCACCGCGAGGACGTAGAACAGCGGCAGCGCCAGCGGTGGGTCCACGCCGGCCGGGGAGGTGCCCAGGTCGAAGGTGTAGAGGAGGTGGGTGAAGGCGAAGAGACCGAACACCCAGACCAGCAGCCAGCGCCGTCCGAAGGCGGTGTAGAGGACGCCCGCCATCGCCGCTCCCACCACGTGGGTTCCGGCGATGAACAACCGTGGCCCGATCGACGGTGACTGCCACGAGGTCGAGATGTAGGCCGGGGTCTCGATGATGCGGAGGAAACCGAGGCTGTCGATGAAGAAGACGGCGAACATGACGATGACGAGCATCCAGAACCCGGCGCTGGCCGTGACGACCGGTGTCGGTCGGCAGAACCGGCCGACTCCGAACCGCTCGTGCTGCCGCGCCAGCTCGTCGACGACCGGAAACTTCCGGAAGGAGACGACCCCCAGCACCACGGCCGCCGGGACCATGACCAGGGACATCGGCGGTGCGAACTCCTCGATCCTCCACTCCAGGGGGTAGAGGGCCGCCGCGGAGAAGGCCAGCGCGGTGACGAGGGCCGCGACGTACCCGCGATGACGGACCGGGATGAAGTCGACCATGAGGCTGAAGGTCACCGGGATCCCGGCGCCGATCCCCACCGCCGAGACGAGCACCCACAGGGCGAACTGCCAGGGCGTCGCCACGTGCGGCGCCGCCATCGTGAGCAGCGTCTGCGCGGCCACGACGAGGAACAGGATCCGGAGCTTCACGCGCAGGTCGGCGCCCCAGCCGCGGGCGTCCATGGCCCGACCGGTCGCCACCGCGGCAGCGAACGCCACCACGGCGAGGGCCGCCATCGCCGCCGAGACCTGGCCCTCCGGCATCCCGACCCGCCGGGTGCCGAGGTCGATCAGGCCCAGCTGGACGAAGGTCAGGTTGTAGTAGTAGCCGGCGGACAGCACCGCCACGTAGACGAGGTAGCCGAGGGCACGCACCCCGGTGACGCGCCTGCCGGCTCTCGGGGAGGCCGCGGCCACCGCCGAACCACGACCCGTGCCACGGCCGCCGCCTCCCGAGCTGGGGCTCATCGCCGCGCGCCTCCGTCCCGGGACCGGGCCAGCTCAGCCGAGGATGACCGGTGCTCGTCGGCGCGGGACCCGGCTCCCGGCGGGGCCGTCGTCGGCGTCTCCGGTGCCTCCGGCGACGCCGGCAGGCCGAGCCGGCCGCCGGTCGCACCGATGAGGGCGGTCGCGACGACGGCCGCGAGGGCGAGGGTGGTCCACAGCGGCCCGGGGGTGCCGGCGGTCTCCGGGAGAACGGGGAGGACACCGACGCTGGTGTTGACCGCCGCGTGGAAGGCGATGACCACCGGGAGGCTCGTGGTCCGGTTCCACAGCCACGCCGAGAGGACCGACGTGGTGAGGATCTGGATCCCGAACGCCACGACCGGAACGGACCTCTGCACCGTTCCGTCGATCGCGAACAGCGGCGCGTGCCACAGCCCCCACGCCAACCCGACGACCAGGGCGGCCGTTGTCGGGCTGTGGTCGCGCTGAAGTCGCGGCAGGGCGTAGCCGCGCCACCCTGCCTCCTCGCCCAGCGGACCCCCGAGGACCGTCACGTAGAGGAACACCGGGACGACGAGGTAGAGGCGGGCCGGGTCCTGCCACCCGGCGACGGGGCGGCCGGTCACCGTGCAGAGCGCGATCGCCACGAGCATGATCGCTGCCGGGCCGGCGAGCGCCACTGCCCACAGGCTCACCGGGTGTCGCCAGGTCGCCCTCCTCGCGAGCTCGCTGCGGGTCCGGGGCAAGCCGGAGCGAGCGATGGACAGGATCAGGGCCGCTGCAGCCGGACCGAACGACCCGGCGACGAGCAGCACCTCCCGGAGGGCTCCGGGACGCGGGACGAGCATCACCGGTACCCACGCCAGCCAGCTCAGGCCGATGGCGAGCGCGAAGAAGGTGCTCGCCCGACCGCCGGGCCGGCGTCCGGTCCCCCTGCTGCTGGTGGTCGACATCTCCCGGTCAGCCCGCTAGGCGTCCCGCCTCCTCAGCAGGAGCCCGGCGACCACGAGAGTCACCAGGACGTAGCCCATGAACACGCCGAAGCCGACCCACGGCGCCAGGGCCTGGGGTCCGTCGGTGACCGCGGCGGCCACCTCCGGGGTGGCGATACGCTCTCCCGCGGTGGAGGGAAGGTACGGGTAGGCGGTGATGAACCACTCGGAGGTCATCATCAGCAGCTGCCACACGGTGGAGAGCAGCAGCAGGACACCGAGGACCAGGGCCACGGCGCCGGCGGTGTGCCTGACCAGTGACCCCAGGCCGAGGCCGAGCAGCCCCACCCCCGCGAGGTAGAGCCCGCTGCCCCAGAAGATCCGCTGCACCTGCGGGTCGGACAGGCTCGCGGCACCGTCCGCGCCGAGGAGCGGGTAGCTCGCGACGTAGGAGACCGCCACTCCGGCGAGGCCCAGCACGAACCCGAGCGCGGCGACGAGGACGGCCTTGGCGGCCAGGACGGGGAGGCGGGTCGGAACGGCTGCCAGGCTGGAGCGGATCATGCCGGTGCTGTACTCGCCGGTGACCGTCAGGACGCCGAGGACCGCGACGACGACCTGGGCGAAGCTGTACCCCATGCCGATGGCCGTCCGTCCGTCGAGCTGTTCGTCCATCCTCGAGGCCACGGCCAGCATGACCGAGATGAGGACCATCGCCGCGAGGGTGGCCAGCACCGTCCAGTAGGTGGAGCGCAGGCTCCACAGCTTGATCCACTCTCCGTGCAGGACTCGGCCGAAGGTGACCGGACGTACCTCGACGTGCCGGTCCCGGGCGGGGCGCTGCGCTGTCTCGGTCGTCATCGGGTCGCGGCCTCCGTCGTCATCTCGGAGCGGTACTCCACGTCATCCCGGGTCAGGGCGAGGTAGGCGTCCTCCAGCGACGCTGCGCGGGGGGTCAGCTCGTGCAGCGGGAGGCGGTGCTCGGCCGCGAGGTCCCCGATCTGTGCACTGGTCAGCGCGGCGATCTCGAGGCGCTCGCTCCCGAGGCGGGTGACCCGGGCGCCACGAGAGCTGGCCAGCCGGGCCAGCTCGTCGGGCCGGGGGGTGACCACCCGGACGGCGCGCTCCGTCGTGGCCGCGACCACCTCGTCGATGGGTCCGGCGGTGATGATCCGGCCGCGGCCGATGACGAGCAGGTGGTCGGCGGTCTGGGCCATCTCGCTCATCAGGTGCGAGGAGATGAAGACGGTGCGCCCTTCGCCCGCGAGGTGCCGCACCAGCGTGCGGACCCACTTCACGCCCTCGGGGTCCAGGCCGTTGACCGGCTCGTCGAGGATCAGTGTGTGCGGGTCCCCGAGCAACGCCGCCGCGATGCCGAGCCGCTGTCCCATGCCGAGCGAGAAGCTCCCGACCCGCCGGTCGGCGACCCGGTCCAGCCCGGTCATGTCGATGACCTCACGGACGCGCCGGTTCGCGATGCCGTGCGTGGCCGCCATCGCCCGCAGGTGCTGGCGGGCGCTGCGCCCCGGGTGCACCGCCTTGGCGTCCAGGAGGGCCCCGACCTCCCGCAGGGGCGCCCGGTGGGAGGCGTAGGGTGCGCCGTTCACGGTGACGTCCCCGGAGGTGGGGTGGTCGAGCCCGACGATCATCCTCATCGTCGTCGACTTGCCCGCGCCGTTGGGCCCGAGGAAGCCGGTCACCGTCCCCGGCATCACCCGGAACGAGACGCCGTCGACGGCGGTCGTGTCTCCATAGCGCTTGGACAGGCGGCGAGCCTCGATCATCAGGCCTCCTCGAGGTTGGCCGATGCGGCTCCCTCCGCATGCCGGGGGAAGGACCCTGCGCGACCGTCGCGTGCGCCCAACCTCAACCGTCCTTCCACCGTTCCAACCGCTCCGAGGCCTGTCAACGTCGCCGGCCGGGTCCGTGAGGTGACCTTCCTCGCACCGGGGCTCGCGCCGGCCTCCGGCGCGCCGGTGCTCAGCCGCGGTGACGCCGTGCCCGATACAGCAGGAGGCCGACCGCGGCGAGGCCCACGGCGGCGAGTGCCGTGGTGTCGATGACGGGGACGAACCTGACCCGACCGTTGCTGACGGCGTAGACGCCGACGGCTCGGACCATGCCGCCGAGGCCGGCGCCGCTCTCCGGCCCCGGGCCGGTCCCGGCGCCCCCGCCGCCGGTCGCCACGGCCACCGGCACGATGACGACGCCGTCGTGCTCGACCGGCTCACCGAACACTCGGCGCACGCCAAGCTGCTCACCGACGCGGTGCAGGATCTCGTCGGGTGTCATGCGGTTCCTCCTGAGGGGGTCGGCGGGTGGCGCGCCAGGACCGTCTCGACCACGTAGTCGACGAACTCGTCGGGCTGCTCGAACAGGGGCCGGTGGCCGGAGCCGGCGAGGACGGCGAGGTCCTTGCGCGGCGCCTCGACCATCGGGTACCACTCCTCGAACGGCCGGGCTCGGCCGCCGGCTTCGTGTTCGCCCTGGACGAAGAACATCGGAACCTCGAAGTGGGTCGCGCTCCGCCGGAAGTCGATGTCCTGGAGCTGCGGGTAGAGCGCTGCGAAGGTGTCCATGAAGGCGCCGAGGACGTGGACCTGGTCGATGAGGGTGTACTCGCGCACGAGCAGGTTCTCCGACATCTGACCGGCACCTTCGGAGTTGCCGCTGTGGTCGTAGGGGTAGACGTCGTCCTCGTGGGACAGCGCGGTCTCGTACGGGAACATCGCCTCGTAGGGAGGCGGCCCGGCCGCACGCAGCGCGCCGACGAGAGCGTCGTCGCCGGTTCGCTGCGCCCAGGCGAGGGTGTCGTCGTAGAAGATGCGGTCGGTGGCTCGCTGGCTGACCATCTGACCGGTGCCGATGAACGCGCGGTAGAGGTCGGGTCGCCGCTGGACGGCGAGGACCCCGAGGGTCGTGCCCCACGACTGGCCGAGCAGGTAGACCTCCTCGGTGTCGAACCGCTCGCACAGGTACCCGGTCAGCGCGATGGTGTCGGCGACGTAACCCTCGAGGCTGACGGTGCCGGCCGGGTCCAGCGCGGGGTAGGACGTGCCGGCACCACGCTGGTCCCAGGTCACCACGGTGACGTGCTTCTCGAGCCCGGACAGGTGGCGACGCATCGCCCCGAGCTCGGATCCTCCGGGGCCCCCGGCCAGGAAGAGCAGGACCGGGTTGTCGGTGCTCGTGCCGCGGATCATCACGCCCAGGTCGTGGTCGCCGAGGTGGACGGTGGTCAGCTCCGCGATCGACCCGGGAACCGGTTCGCCGTCCGCGCCGGTGATCGGCGCGGTCGTCGCCGGCCGCGCGAGCCCGGCCGTCAGGGCCGTCAGGGACAGTGCGACGGTGGCCGCGCCGGTGCGTCGCAGGATTCGCGTCGAGCCCCGCGGCCCGGCACCCGCGGCGCCGCTGCGCGCTCGCGTCAGCCCGGCGCCCACCGCCGCCCCGAGCGCCATCGGGACGAGCGCGAGGACGCCGTGGAAGCCGCGCCCGGTCACCAGGGCGATGGCCCCGTACATGCTGGCGTGGATGCCGTCGACCATGGGACCGTCGACGCGCAGACGGGCCAGCTCGACGACGACGACGAACGTCGCAGGCGCCAGGAGCATGGCCCAACGGCTCCGCATCAGCAGCCCGGCAGCGAACCCGACACCGAGGCTGACCACGATCGCGGCGATCGCCGCGCTGGAGGTCAGCGGACCGCGCGGGGTCCACCAGCCGGTGGCCAGCCCCCACGCTGCGGCGGGCGCGACGGCGCCCCACGCCGCGGCGACCCGGCCGCCACCTCTGCGGCCCTTGGGGGACCGTCCGCTGACCTGCTCGCCGGCCCCGGGCCGTCCGAGCGGGGCCTCGGGCCGGTCGTCGTGGACGCTCGTGCTCATCGTGCGCCTCCCTGCGGTCTGTCCCGGCCCGTCACGTCGCCGTGCCGCCCGAGCGCCGGACCGCGGTGACGACCACCACGACGACGCCCACCAGCGGGCCGGCCACGAGGAGCGAGACGATGCCGAGGACATGGAGTCCCCACGCCGAGACCAGGTTGTCACCGACCGCCACGACGGTCCCTGCCTCGGCGCCGCTGACACTGACCGTGAAGGTGCCCGCGTCAGCGGCCGGGAAGGTCAGCACCGCGTCGCCGATCCGGTTCGCGACGTCGGGCAGGTCGTAGCGCAGCTCCCCCCGGTAGGCCGTCAACGGCACCACCTCCCCCGCCGGTCCGGTGACCGTCACGGCGGGCACGGCCGGGACCCTCGTCGACCGGTCGTGCTCCAGGTACAGCACCCGGGTTCCGGGTTCGGCCAGCGCGACCGTCACCTGCCCCGGCGAGGTGATGCGGGGGAACTGCTCGACGTGGGCTCGCCAGCCCAGGAACGCCAGGGCCCCCCAGGCCACCGCCCCGAGCATCGCGGCGACGGCGATCGCCGCCCCGACCCAGTAGCCCCGGGTGCTCGGTCGAGGCCCTGCGGCCGCCACCTCGTACCGGCTCGGCGTCGTGGTCGTGCCCACACTCATCGTCGTCGCTTCCCTTCCCTGCTGACCAGCGCCGGCGCGGTCGGCGCATCCGGCCGGGGGACGCCTCCCTGAGGGGCCCCCTCGGGCGCCGTCACGAACCGATGCGGGCTGCTCTCGCCGCACCGTCCGGGGGCCTGACCGGGCGGGCGGCCGTCCCTCCAGCACCTCCCAGGTTAGGGACGCCCCGGGGGTCCGGCGGACAACCGTCAGGAAGGTCACCCCACCCTGGTCAGCGGCGGCGAGTCCGGCCACCGTCGGACGCAGGGCGGGACGGCACCGACCCGGCACGTGCCGGAGGAGGAGCAACCGCCGGAACGGTGGCGGGTGCCCGTCACTTCTTCTGCAGCTGGGGCCGGTCCCATCCGCGAGGGGTCGCCCGGCTCCCGGTCGGTGTCCCGGGCCGGACGTCACGGGAGCGGTAGACCAGGTAGGGCCGGTTGAGGTAGCCGATGGGCGCGGAGAAGACGTGGACGAGCCGGGTGAACGGCCACATCGCGAAGAGCAGGAAGGCGAGCAGGGCGTGCACCTGGAACCCCAGCGGCGCCTGCGCCATGAGCTCGGGTTCGGGCCGGAGGAGGAAGATGCTGCGGAACCACGGGCTGACTCCCTCGCGGTAGTTGTACTCGCCGCCGAACTGCAGCAGGCTCCCGGCGAGGGTGTTCCACATCCCCAGGACGATGACGGCCCCGAGGACGGCGTACATCACCTTGTCGTTGACCGTCGTCGCGCTGAACACCGGTCCGGTGGTGCGGCGCCGGTAGACGAGGATGGCGAGCCCCGCGACCGCGGCGAGCCCGGCCGGGATGCCGCCGGCGAGTGCGATCACGTGGTAGGCGTGCGGGCTCAGGCCCAGGGCGTTGGTCCACAGCTGCGGGATGACCAGGCCGATCACGTGCCCGGCGACGACGCCGAGCATCCCGAAGTGGAACAGCGGGCTGCCGATCCGCAGCAGCCGGTCCTCGTAGAGCTGGCTGGACCGCGTCGTCCAGCCGAACTTGTCGTAGCGGTAGCGCCAGACGTGACCGACGACGAAGACGGCGAGGCACACGTAGGGGACGATCACCCAGAGGAACGTGGTCATCGGGGGGCTCCAACGGGGATGGTCGGGCCGAGCAGGGCGGTGGTGTCCACCGGCTCGGGTCGGGGGTTGAGGCGGGGGTCGAGGGCGAACGGCTCCAGGCCGACGTCCTCCTGCGGCGGGCCCTGCGCGACGAGCCGGAGCAGCGCCTCCTCGTCGTCACCCTCGAGCGGGGGCAGGGTGGCCCGCAGCGCCTCGAGGACCGGCCGCCACGGCGAGGCGCGGCGCTCGAGGGCGGCGCGGAGCAGCTCGATGGACACCCGGTGCCGGGTCAGCAGGGTCCACGCGGCCGCCACGTCGTGCGCGGCGCCGAACTCCAGGACGACGCACAGGTGGTCCGGCAGCTCGGCGTCGGTGTCGAAGACCGCGCCCGCCCGCCGGTACGCCTGCTTGAACTCGACGAGGGCCACGCCCCGGCGGCGGGTGTCCCCGTGCGTGGCGTAGGTGAGGTGCAGCGGGCATCGGCGGGTGACGTCGAAGGTGTCGACGTACTCGGCCTGCAGCTGTGCGAGGTCCGCCTGCGCGAGCGTCCGGAGTGCCTCCAGGAGCGGCTCGCGCGGGCCGGGAGGCAGCGCGGCAGCGACCCGCTCCAGCATCGGGAGCCGCTCGAGGAGGAGGTCATCGGGATAGTCCAGGAGGAGCGAGACGACCTGCCAGGTGGCCGCGAGCTCCTCCGCCCGCAGCGACGGGGCCCGGTCCCGGTGCCGTCGCCACCTCATCGCCGCTCCTCTCCTGCGCCCGGCGGGGTGGTGTCCTGCTCGGGGAAGAGCCCGTGGGGCATGCCCACCCCGTCCCAGTTCAGCAGGTTGACCCGGCCCTGGCTGCTGCCACCGCCGATGAGCGGGTTGTCGAGGCTGTCGGCCTCCTGGCGGTTTCGCAGCATCTGGAAGTTCTCGACCGCGACCGGAACCGGCCGGCCCGATCCCTCCCCGAGCACGGACTCCTGCTGCGCGTCGTAGGAGCCGACCGGGCAGTCGGTGGCCAGCTCCTCGAGGGCGTGCGCCTGCTCCGCGTGCGCGGTCGGGATGACGTACCGCTCGTCGTACTTGGCCAGCGCGAGGAGCCGGAACATCTCGTACATCTCCTCGCCGTCCATGCCGACCGTCGCGGGGATCTCCTCGCGTGGGTCCCTCCCGAGGTTGATGTCGCGCATGTAGGAGCGCATCGCGGCGAGGGTCCGCAGGACCCGGTCGACCGGGGCGACGTCACCGGCGGTGAACAGGTTGGCGAGGTACTCCACCGGGATCCGCAGCGCGTCGATCGCGCCGAAGAGGTTGTCCGGGGCCTCGGCGTCGCCGCCGGAGTCCTTGATGGCGTCGACGACGGGCGAGAGCGGCGGGATGTACCAGACCATCGGCATCGTCCGGTACTCCGGATGCAGCGGCAACGCGACCTTGTAGTCCATGATCAAGCGCTTGACCGGGCTGCGCCGGGCTGCCTCGACCCAGTCGCCGGGGATGCCGGCCCGCTCGGCCTCGCGCCGGACCTCCGGGTCCTCAGGGTCGAGGAAGACACCGAGCTGGGACTCGTAGAGGTCGCTGTCGTCCTCGGCGCTCGCGGCCTCGAGGACCTTGTCGGCGTCGTAGAGGACGAGGCCGATGTAGCGCAGCCGGCCCACGCACGTCTCGGAGCACACCGTGGGGATGCCGACCTCGACCCGCGGGTAGCAGAAGGTGCACTTCTCCGCCTTGCCCGTCTTGTGGTTGAAGTAGACCTTCTTGTACGGGCACCCGGTGATGCACATCCGCCAGCCGCGGCAGCGGTCCTGGTCGACGAGGACGATCCCGTCCTCGCTGCGCTTGTAGATCGCCCCGCTCGGGCACGACGCCGCGCAGGACGGGTTGAGGCAGTGCTCGCAGATCCGGGGCAGGTAGAACATGAAGGTCTGCTCGAACTCCATGCGGACCTTGTCCTCGATGCCCCGCAGGACGACGTCCTTCGCCGCGTGCTCCCGGGAGCCACCGAGGTCGTCGTCCCAGTTGGCGCTCCACGAGATGTTGACCGGCTTGCCCGAGATCAACGAGTACGGCCGCGCGACGGGGAAGTGCTTCTGCAGCGGGGCGTTGAGCAGCGTCTCGTAGTCGTAGGTCCAGGGCTCGTAGTAGTCCTGGATCGAGGGCATCTTCGGGTTGCTGAAGATCGTCGCCAGCTTCTTGAGCCGTCCACCGGCGCGCAGCCGGAGCCGGCCGCCCCGCAGGACCCACCCGCCCTGCCACTCGTCCTGGTCCTCGTACCCGCGGGGGTAGCCGAGCCCGGGGCGGGTCTCGACGTTGTTGAACCAGACGTACTCGGTGCCGGCCCGGTTGGTCCACGCCTGCTTGCACGTCACCGAGCAGGTGTGGCAGCCGATGCACTTGTCGAGGTTCATCACCATCGCCATCTGGGCCATGACACGCATGTCAGTACTCCACCTCCTGGTTGGTCCGGCGACGGATGGTCGTGACCTCGTCCCGGTTGTTCCCGGTGGGCCCGATGTAGTTGAAGAAGTACGAGAGCTGGGCGTAGCCGCCGATGAGGTGGCTCGGCTTCATGAGGATCCGGGTCAGCGAGTTGTGGATCCCGCCCCGCCGGCCGTCGCGCTCGGTGAGCGGGACGTCGATCAACCGGTCCTGCGCGTGGTGCATGTAGACCGTGCCCTCCGGCATCCGGTGCGAGACCACGGCCCGGGCCGCGACGACGCCGTTCCGGTTCACCGCCTCGACCCACTCGTTGTCCCGGACGCCGATCTTCTCCGCGTCACGGTCCGACATCCAGATCGTCTGGCCACCCCGGGAGAGGCTGAGCATGAAGAGGTTGTCCTGGTACTCGGAGTGGATCGACCACTTGTTGTGCGGGGTGAGGTAGCGCACGGAGACCCCGAGCTCGTCGTGCTGTCCGAGCGGCGCCTCACCGAAGAGCTGGGTCATGTTCAGCGGCGGCCGGTACACCGGCAGCGCCTCGCCCATCCCGAGCATCCAGTCGTGGTCGAGGTAGAACTGCTGCCGCCCGGTCAGGGTGTGGAAGGGCTTGAGCCGCTCGATGTTGATGGTGAACGGGGCGTACCGGCGGCCGCCGGACTCCGAGCCGGACCACTCCGGTGAGGTGATGACCGGCACCGGGGTGACCTGGGTGTCGGCGAAGGTGATCTGCTTCCCCTCGTGCTCGGCGGACAGGTCGTGCAGCGTCGTCCCGGTGCGCCGCTCGAGGGCGCGGAAGCCCTGGGTGGCCAGGTGCCCGTTGGACACGCCGGAGAGGTGGAGCATCGCGTCCGCGACGTGGATGTCACTCTCCAGCCTCGGCTGACCGTCACCGACACCCCCGTGGGTGACGCCGTTGCGGTGCCGAAGGATGTCCACCTCACGGGCGGCCTCGTACGGGACGCCCTTGGTGACCATCCCGACCTTCTCCAGGAGCGGCCCGACCGACGTCATCTTCTCGTGGACCGCGGCGTAGTCCCGCTCGAGGACCACGAGGGCCGGCAGCGTCCTGCCCGGCACCGGCTCGACCTCCCCGGTGCGCCAGTCCGCGACGACGCCGTGCGGTGTGGCCATGGCCTCGGGGGTGTCGTGCCACAACGGCTTGGCCACGACGTCCCTGCGGGTGCCGAGGTGCTCGGCAGCGAGCTCGGAGAACCGCTCGGCGATCGCCTTCCACGCCTCCCAGTCGGTCTTGGACTGCCACGGCGGGGCGATGGCGGGGTTGAACGAGTGGATGAAGGGGTGCATGTCGGTGGTGTTGAGGTCGTGCTTCTCGTACCAGGTGGCGGCGGGCAGCACGACGTCGGAGAGCAGGGTGCTGCTCGTCATCCGGAAGTCGATGGTCATCAGCAGGTCGAGCTTGCCGTCCGGGACCTGCTCGGGCCACTCGATGCCGGTGGGCCGCTTGTCCGGCGGGGCCTCGCGGGCGGTGACCGCGCTGTCCGTGCCGAGGAGGTGCCGCAGGAAGTACTCGTTGCCCTTGGCGCTCGAGCCCAGGAGGTTGGCCCGCCACAGGCTGAGGATCCTGGGGTGGTTCTCCTCGGCCTCGGGGTCCTCGACGGCGAACCGCAGCGCCCCCGACTTCAGCTGGTCGACGACGTAGGCGGCGGGCTCCATCCCCACGGCCTCCGCCTCGTCGGCGAGGGCGAGGCTGCTGCGGTTGAAGGTGGGGTAGCTCGGGGTCCAGCCGAGCCGTACCGACTGGGCGAGGAGGTCCATCACGCCCTGGCCCGCGAAGACCCCGGTGCCGGCGTCGACCTCGTCGGCGGTGAACGTGTCGTAGCGGTACTGGCTCGTGTTGACGTACCAGTAGGCGGTCTGGTTCATGTGCCGGGGCGGCCGGTGCCAGTCGAGGGCGAAGGCCAGGTGCTGGAAGCCCATGAGCGGGCGGATCTTCTCCTGCCCCACGTAGTGGGCCCAGCCGCCGCCGTTGCGGCCCTGGCAGCCGGTGATCGAGGTCAGGACGAGGATGGCCCGGTAGATCTGGTCGGAGTGGAACCAGTGGTTCGTCCCGGCGCCGAGCAGGATCATCCCCCGGCCCTTCGTGTCGATCGCGTTCTCCGCCCACTCCCGGGCGAGCCGGACGACCTGCTCCGCGGGGACGCTGGTGATCTCCTCCTGCCAGGCCGGTGTCGCCGGGGTCGAGGGGTCCTCGTAGCCCTGCGGCCAGTCGCCGGGGAGGCCCTCGCGGTGGACGCCGTACTGGGCGAGCATGAGGTCGAGGACGGTCGTGACGAGCCGACCCCCCACCCGGCGCACGGGCACGCCGCGCACGAGGTGCTCGACCCGGCCGTCTGGGGTGTCGAACCGGGGGAGGACGACCGGGACCGACTCGGTCGCGCCGTCGTGGAGGGAGAGGACCGGCTCGATCCCCTCGAGGTCCAGGTTCCACCGGCCCCAGCCCTCGTCGCCGTAGCGGAAGCCGAGCGAGCCGTGCGGCACGGCGACCTCCCCGGTCCGGCCGTCGAGGAGGACCGGTTTCCACATCGCGTTCTCGGAGGTGGCCTCCGCGATGTCGAGGTCTCCGGCGACGACGTACTTGCCCGGCCGGTACGCCTGCCCGGCCTGCGGCCCGGCGGCCCGCGGGTCCTCCTCGAGCGCGACGAGGAACGGTAGGTCGGTGAAGTGCTGGTTGTACTCGGTGAAGAACGGCACCTGCCGGTCGACGAAGTACTCCTTGAGGATGACGTGCCCGAGCGCCAGGGCGAGGGCCCCGTCGGTGCCCGGCTGGGCCGGCACCCACTCGTCGGCGAACTTGACGTTCTCGGCGTAGTCGGGGGCGACCGCGACGACCTTCTGGCCGCGGTAGCGCGCCTCGGTCATCCAGTGCGCGTCCGGGGTCCTGGTCATCGGGACGTTGGAGCCCCACATGACGAGGTAGCCGGCGTCCCACCAGTCGCCGGACTCGGGGACGTCGGTCTGGTCCCCGAACATCTGCGGGGACGCGTTGGGCAGGTCGGCGTACCAGTCGTAGAACGAGAGCATGGGCGCGCCGAGGAGCTCGAGGAACCGGGCACCCGAGGCGTAGGACACCGGCGACATCGCCGGGATCGGCGAGAAGCCGGCGATCCGGTCCGGGCCCCACCGCTTGATCGTGTAGACGTGCGCGGCCGCGATGATCTCGACGACCTCGTCCCAGGTGGAGCGCACGAGGCCACCCCTGCCCCGGGCCGACTTGTACCGGCGGGCCTTCCCGGGGTCCTGGACGATCGAGGCCCACGCGACGACCGGGTCACCACCGACGGCGCGCTTGGCCTCGCGGAACATCTCGAGGAGCACACCCCGGACGTAGGGGTAGCGCACCCGCGTGGGCGAGTAGGTGTACCAGCTGAACGCGGCACCGCGCGGGCAGCCCCGGGGCTCGTACTCGGGCCGGTCGGCCCCGGTCGAGGGGTAGTCGGTCTGCTGGGCCTCCCAGGTGATGATGCCGTCCTTGACGTACACCTTCCACGAGCAGGACCCCGTGCAGTTCACCCCGTGGGTGCTCCGCACCACCTTGTCGTGCGACCAGCGGTCCCGGTAGAAGGAGTCACCCGACCGACCGCCGCTGCGGTAGAGGGACCGGTGGTCCGCGGAGACCTCCCCCGAGGTGAAGAAGCGACGGGTGCCCACGAGCGCGTCGGTCAGCGGGCCGTCCAGTCCTGCGGTGCTCATCGGTCTCCTCGGCGGTGTGGTCTACGCGGAACGGAAGGGCGTGCGGGTCCTCAGGTGCGCCAGGCACCGGTTCTCGGTGACGAAGGGCTCGAGCAGCACCTCGGTGTCGGTCTCCCCGAACCGCTGCATCGACTCGGCGAGCAGCCCCCGGTGCACGCCGCAGACCACCGCCTGGTTGTTGCGGGCCAGCTCGAGGAAGGGGCAGTCAGACAGCTCGACCCGAGCGGCCCGGCCTCCCTCGGAGGTCGACAGCTCCGGCTGGTAACCCCAGTCCTCGAGGACGTCGATCACCTCCCCGACCCTAGCCAGCCAGGCGCCCGGCGTCGCGGCGGGAGACCGGTCCTCGTGGACCGGCAGGTGCTCACGGGCCCAGCGACGACCCGCCTCCACGGGCGTCAGCGACTCGCCCTCCACGCCGGCGGTCATCGCCTCGGTGAGCAGCTCGGTCAGCAGCCGGAGCGGGTCGTGCGAGCCCGTCCCGGCAGGCGGGCCGCCGGGCAGGTAGACCTTGCGCGGACGGCCCGCGGTCTCCTGCCTGCGGAACTCCGAGCGCAGGACCCCTGCCGCGACGAGCTGGTCGAGGTGGAAGCGCACGGTGGTGACGTGCAGCCCCACGAGCGGGGCGAGCTCGGCCGCGGTCATCGCCGGGTCGCCCGGCGACTGCTCGGCCCGGCGACCCAGGGCCTCGACGAGGGAACGACGCACCGGTGACGCCAGGAGGGCCGCCGCGTCGTACTGCCGCGCTACCGCCATCGTCACCTCCCGGTCGGGTCGATTTAGTGGAGTGCAATGCTGCATATAACCACACGAGATGGTCGCCAGGGAACCCTCCGGCATACCCACGTGGGGATGGAATCCACTGTCCTCGCGCACGGTTGGGCCCGTCCTGGGTCACGAGGTTGTCCGTCCGGGCGCCCGGGTGTACGGTGCACCGTGTCGTGATTTAAAGGACTACGATCCATCAAATGGAGTGGAGATGTCACCGACACCATCCCCGGCCCTCGGGGACTCTGCCGGAGCAGTGTCGCGCCGCCTGCTGACCGCCCTTCCCGCCCCGGAGCACCGGAGATGACCGCCACCGCGCGCCGGGCCAAGGGCGACTGGCTGGAGGCCTGGGACCCCGAGGACGAGAGGTCCTGGGACCAGGCGCTGGCCTGGCGGACCCTGTGGGTGACGACCTTCACGCTCACCCTGTGCTTCGTCGCCTGGTTCCTGCCGAGCGCGATCGTGCCCAAGCTCAACGCCCTCGGCTACGACTTCACCAAGGAGCAGCTGTACTGGCTGGCCGCGATGCCGGGCCTGGCCGGCGGGCTCCTGCGCCTGGTGTGGATGGTGCTCCCGCCGATCATCGGCACGCGCAAGATGGTCGCGGTCACCTCCCTGCTGCTGATCTTCCCGACCCTGGGCTGGGGAGTGCGGGTGCAGAACCCGACGGCTCCGTACTGGGAGCTGCTCGTCCTGGCCTTCCTCGCCGGCGTCGGCGGTGGCGCCTTCTCCGGCTTCATGCCGAGCACCTCCTACTTCTTCCCGCGGGCCCGGCAGGGCACCGCCCTCGGACTCCAGGCGGGCATCGGCAACTTCGGCGTCTCCCTCGTCCAGCTCGCCACCCCCTGGCTCATCGGCTTCGGGATGCTCGGGTTCCTCGGCAGCAGCCAGCCGATGCAGCTGCCCGGCAAGCCTGCCCGCGAGGTCTGGTACCAGAACGCGGCCTTCACCTGGATCCCGCTCATGGTCCTGGGGGCGGTCATCGCCTGGATGCTCCTGCGCTCCGTGCCGGTCAAGGCGAACGTCCGGCAGCAGTTCGACATCTTCCGCAACCAGGACACCTGGTGGATGACGCTGCTGTACATCATGACGTTCGGCACCTTCTCCGGCCTCGCCGCCCAGTTCGGCCTGTTGCTGCAGAACCTCTACGGCTCCGGCAACGCCGACATCGTCCGCGGGACGGGCGCGGACGCCGCCATCCTCGTCGCCGGCTACACCGTCCCGGACCCGGTCAGCTACGTCTTCCTCGGTGCCCTCGTCGGTGCCGGGGCGCGGGTGCTGTTCTCGCCGCTGACCGACCGGATGGGGGGCGCCATCTGGACCTTCCTCTCCGGCATCGGGCTCGTCGCGTCGATCGCGTTCACGATGACCGCCCTGGTGCCCGACACCTCCTCCGCCGAGGCGCTCCAGTCCGGTTTCACCCGGTTCCTCTGGGGGATGCTCGCGATCTTCCTCTTCTCCGGGATCGGCAACGCCTCGACCTTCAAGCAGATGCCGATGATCTTCGAGCGCCGGCAGGCCGGAGGCGTCCTCGGCTGGACCGCCGCACTCGCCGCCTTCGGGCCGTTCATCTTCGGGGTGGGCCTGACGATCATGAGCCCGACCACCTTCTACGCCATCGGCATCGCCTACGGCGTGTTGTGCGTCGTCATCACCTGGTGGCGGTACGCCCGCCCCGGGGCCGCCAAGCCCAGCTGACCCCCGGCGGGCGCCTCGCTCCCCGAGCCCACGGCCGCCGGCACCATCCCCGGTCACCCGGTGACCACGCACCGCACGAAGGAGAACCACCATGACGTCCGGCACCGACCTGCCCCTGACCCCCGTCCAGCACGCGTGCACCTGTGGCGAGCACGACCACGGGACCCCCGAGCTCGACGTGCGGACGATCCCGCACGCGATCCGGCACGCCACCGTGTTCGGCGCGATGAGCGCCATCCCGGCCGGTGGCTCGCTCGTCATCGTCGCCCCGCACGACCCCAAGCCGCTCCTGGCCCAGCTCGCCGAGCGCGAGGGCCCGCTGACCGTCACCTACCTCGACGAGGGTCCGCAGGCCTGGCGGCTCCGGCTGACCCGCGCCTGAGCTGACGAAGGAGGTCGGGCCCATGTGCTCGTACTGCGGCTGCGAGAGCATCGGCGTGGTCGGCCGCTTCATGGCCGAGCACGTGGAGATCGTCAACGCCTGCGGCGACCTCAGGCGTGCCTGCGCGGACCCGGCGGTCGACCTGACCCCGCAGGCCGAGCGGCTGCACGGCCTGCTCCGCCCACACACCCGGGCCGAGGAGGTCGGGATCTTCACCGTCCTCGCCGAGGACGCGGAGTTCGCCGACCACGTGAGCTCGCTCTGCGCCGAGCACGAGTCGCTCGAGGAGCTGCTCGGGCGCATCGCCGCCGGGCAGCGCGAGGTCATGCCGGTGTTCGAACGTGCCCTGCGCACGCACATCGACCGGGAGGAGAACGGGCTCTTCCCGGCGGCCGCCATCGCGTTCGCGGGCCCGGAGTGGGAGCGGGTCACCGCGCTCACCCCCGGCTCGACCGCCCCGTCCGCCCCCCGATGACCGCCCCGGCGCGCCCGACGAGCAGCCGGGGGCGGTTCCCGCTGCGCGACCAGCCGGCCGTGGTGTGGCTCGCGCTCGCGGCCCTCGTCGCGCTCGCCCAGCCCTTCCTGCCCGAGGCCGACTGGCTCCTCGTCCACCTCGTCCTCCTCGGCGCCCTGACCCACTCGGCGATGGTGTGGAGCACCCACTTCACCCAGGCACTGCTGAAGACCCCGGAGTCCCTCGACGACCGGTCCCGGCAGAACCGGCGGATCCTGCTCCTCGTCCTCGGCGTGACGGCCGTGTTCGTCGGCGTCCCGGGCGGGTGGTGGCCGCTGACCGTCGCCGGGGCGACCGCGGTCTCCGCAGCCCTCGCCTGGCACGCGGTGGCTCTCTGGCGTCGGCTCCGCCATGCGCTCCCCGGGCGGTTCCGGGTCACCGTGCACTACTACCTCGCGGCCGCCGCGGCGGTGCCCGTGGGCGCCTCGCTCGGGGCATGGCTCGCCCGGGGCCTCGAGGACGAGTGGCAGGGCCGGGTCGTCGTCGCGCACTCGATGGTGATGCTGCTCGGCTGGCTCGGCCTCACGGTCACCGGGACCCTGGTGACCCTCTGGCCGACGATGCTGCGCACCCGGATGGACGCCCGCGCCGAACGACTGGCCCGGCAGGCGCTGCCGGTCCTCGGCACGGCGGTCGTCGTCCTCGCCTCCGGGGCGCTCTCGGGGTCGCGGCTGGTGGCCCTCGCCGGCCTCACCGGGTACGTCGCGGGCCTCGGCTGGTGGGGCCGCGCCCTGCTCGCCCCGGCGCGCCAGGCCCCGCCCCGGAGCTTCGCGACGGTCTCGGTCACCGCGGCCCTGGCCTGGGGCGCCGTCGCCCTCGGCCTCGTCGGGTGGTGGCTGGCCAGCGCCCCCTCGTGGGCGGCCATCGACGAGCGGTACGGGACGGTCGCGACCGTCGTGGCGGTGGGCTTCGGGGCGCAGCTGCTCTTCGGTGCGCTCTCCTACCTCATCCCCGTGGTCCTCGGCGGCGGCCCGTCCGTCGTCCGGGCCGCGGCCTCACGCCTGGACCGGGGCTGGCTGTGGCGGGTGGTCGTCGCCAACGCCGGGCTCCTCCTCTGCCTGCTCCCGGTCCCGCGGTCGGTGCGGCTCGCCCTCGCCGCCCTGGTGCTCGCCGCCCTCGTCGCGTTCGTCCCGCTGCTCCTCGCGGCGGTCCGGGCCGCCGTGGCCGCCCGGCGTGCCCTGCTCTCCGGCGTGGCGGCCGGGACGGTGCCCGCACCTGGGGCCGCGGCGGCCCGGGACTCGGTCGGGCACCCCTTCCCGACCCGGCAGCTCGTCGCCGCCCTGGCCAGCCTGCTCCTCGCCGTCGCGCTCGGCCTGGCGGCCGGGCTGGCGAACGGTCCGGGGTCCGGGCCGGCCGCCGGGGCCGGGCCCGCCGACGGGCCGAACCCGATCGGCGCCTCGGCCGGACGGTGAGACGGTCGGCGGCCCGTCACTCGTCGGACCGGGTGCGCCCCCCCAGGTGGCGGAGCAGCAGCGGGTCCGCGGAGGTGAACCGGTCGACCTCCTCCCCCCCGTCGCACCGGAGCAGGGCGAGCGTCACCCCCCTGGGGCTGGTGGCGAGGACCTCCCAGACCCCTCCGGCGCCCTCCCAGCGGGTCACCCGCGCCAGGTCCGGCGAACCGGCCGGTGCCGATCCGGGCGAGCCGGTCATGGCAGCGGCTTGACGACCGTCAGCAGCACCGCGGCGTCGTCGAGCGCGGTCAGCGTGTGCCGTGCCCCCGGGATGACGACGTGCTCGCCCGCGGCTCCTTCCCAGGTCTCCTCGCCGCTGGCGAGCCGTACCCGCCCCCGGAGCACGAGCAGGGTGGCCTCGCCGGGACTCTCGTGCTCGGCGAGCTCGTGGCCGGCCCGCAGGGCGATCACGGTCTGCCGCAGTGCCCGGTCGTGGCCTCCGTGGACGGTCCGCGCCGACCGGGCGCTCGAGGCGCCCCGTGCGGCCTCGAGCTCCTCGTCCGCGACCGAGAACAACGACGTCGACTCCATGTCTGCACCTCCTCGGGCGACCTTACCCACCCGGCGGCCCGGGCGGTCGATGAGCGGGGCCGCGGGGCCGGCCTGCGGCGACCGGCCGCCGGTCGTGCCCGAGGGGTGCGAGAGTGGGTGCGTGCTCGGACAGGACGGGGTCGCCACGGACCGGGTGGCCACGGCTCGGGCCGTGGCCGGGCCGCGCGACGAGGGCCCCGGTGGGCGACCCGTCGCCGCCCACGGAGCGGGCGGGGGATGCCCGTGACCGAACGCCCGATCCTCCTGGCGCTCGACGTCCTCGGCACGCTGACCTTCGCGCTCAACGGGGCGCTCACCGCATCGCGCCGGGTCCGGCTCGACGTCGTCGGGGTCGTCGCCCTCGGGGTGGTCACCGCCATCGGTGGAGGGATGACCCGTGACGTCCTCCTCGGCGACACGCCCCCGGACGCCCTCAAGCACTGGTACTACCTCGCGGCGGCCCTCGCCGGCTCGCTCGTCGCCTGGCTCGTCGCGCGGCCCCCGCGGGCCCTGTCCCGGACCATCGTGCTCCTCGACGCCCTCGGGCTGTCGGTGTTCGCGGTGGCCGGGGCGCAGAAGGCCGTCGCGTTCGGCCTCGGCCTGGTGCCGGCGGTCCTGCTCGGCACCATCACGGCCGTCGGGGGCGGGACCATCCGCGACGTGCTCACCCGGGAGGTCCCCTCGGTGCTGACCAGCGACCTCTACGCGATCCCCGCCTTCGTCGGCGCCATGGCGGCGGTCGTCGGGGGGATGGCCGGCCTGGCCACCGTGCCCGCCGCCGCGGTCGGCGCCGCCCTGTGCCTCGCCATCCGGGTCATCGGCGTCCGGTACCGGCTCCAGGCCCCGAGTAACCCTCCGCGTCGGCACCCGAGGACGTGACCTCGCCGGGGCCGTCGCCGGCGGCGGACACGGTGAAGGGGAGCACGAGCCGGCTGGGATGCGCCGCGTCGCGATAGACCTTGTGGGTGACCGGCCGGCCCACCGGCAGGTGGAAGGCGTCGGGCGGCATGAGGGCCCACCCCTCGGGTCACCGCTCGGTGATGTACGACGCCGTCCTCCAGGCGTGCCGCCGGGCCGGGTTTGCTCCCGCCGAGGTCGTCGAGGTCCGCGAGACCGCCACCCTCGTCGCCTTCGTGGCCGCTGGTATCGGGGTCGCCCTGGTGCCGGAGCCGGTGCGGTCACTGGCCCTCGAGGGGGTCGTCTACCTCCCGCTCACCGACCTCAGCCAGGAGACCGACCTGGTCCTCGCCGCCCGGGGCGGCTCGGGCCGGCCGGCACCTCCCGACCCGGAGCCGGGCACGGCCCGGGCACTCACTCCCCGGCGGGCTCGACCCCGAGGTCGCGGAGCAGGGTGAGGACGCGGGCCCGGATCTCGTCCCGGATCGGCCGGACCGCGTCGAGCCCCCTGCCGGCCGGGTCCTCCAGCTCCCAGTCCTCGTAGCGCATGCCGGGGAAGACCGGGCAGGTGTCGCCGCAGCCCATGGTGACGACGACGTCGGAGACCTCCACGGCGTCCGGGGTGAGGACCTTCGGCCGCTCGGCGGTGATGTCGATGCCCTCCTCGGCCATCGCGGCGACGGCGGACGGGTTGACCGCTCGGCGGGCTCGGAGCCCGCCGAGCGGACCTCGACGGCGCCACCGGACAGGTGCCGGGTGTAGGCGGCCGCCATCTGGGACCGGCCGGCGTTGTGGACGCAGACGTAGAGGACCCAGGGACGGTCGGTCGGGCTGTCGGTCATGCCGGGCTCCTCCGGTCTGGTGGCGCTGGGGGTCAGTGGTCGGTGCCGTCGGCTCGAGGTCTCGCCGTGGTCGCCGGGTGCGGGATGACGACGTCGTCGGCGCTGCCGCTGACGTCGGGGTAGAGCGCCGAGGGTCAGCGCGACGCCGACGGCCAGCCCGACGAGCCTGGGCGAGCGACGAACGCCCAGCGCGGACGCGGGGGCGATGCCGGCGAAGGTGTCGGTGAGGACCCGGCCCGACGGTCACGGCCGGGTTGGCGAAGGAGGTCGAGCGAGGTGAACCAGTACGCGGCGCCGATGTAGGCGCCGACCGCCGGTGCCGCGAGGACGCCGCGGCCGGTGCGGGCGAGGGCGAAGACCAGCGCGACGAGGACGGCGGTCGCGACCACCTCGGCGAGGAGGTGCCCGGCGGTGGCGCGCGCCGGTCGTCGACACGGCGGTCGCTGACGCCGAACATCGCGTTCGCGAGCACCGACCCGCCGACGGCCCCGACGCACCTGGGCGCACGGTGTAGGCGGCGACCTCCGCCGGCGGCAGGCCCTGGCGGCTGCGCCGGCCGAGGAACCAGTCCGCCGCCGAGACGACCGGGTTGAGGTGGGCCCCGGACACCGGGCCGAACGACGCAGGATGAGCACGGCGAGCCCGAGCACCGTGGCCGTGCTGTTCTCGAGGAGCTGCAGGCCGACGTCGCCCGGGGAGAGCCGTTGGGCGGCGATGCCCGAGCCGACGACGACGGTGACGAGCAGCCCGGTTCCGAGCAGCTCGGCGAGCAGCCGGCGCGCCAGCTGCGGGGCGTCGGGATCGGGCACCCGCCCATCTTGACCAACGGACCATTGCTCAGTCAAACTTGACTCAATGAACAGTGAGCAAACAGCGGCGCTGAAGGGGCGGGCCCGGGTGCACGCCGCGCTCGGGGACGTCACCCGGCTTCGCGTCGTGGACCTGCTGGCCACCAGCGACCGCTCCCCCGGCGAGCTGGCGGCCGCGCTCGGCATCCACTCCAACCTCCTGGCCCACCACCTCGAGGTCCTCGAGGACGCCGGCCTCGTGCGCCGCCGCCGCTCCGAGGGTGACCGGCGCCGCACCTACCTCTCGCTGGCCCCGGTCGGCGTGGTCGCCCCGGCCGGGGCCGCCGACGGCGCCCTGCCCCCCGCCTCCCGGCGGGTGGTCTTCGTGTGCACCGCCAACACCGCCCGCTCCCACCTCGCCGCCGCCCTGTGGCGGCGGTCCAGCCTCGTGACGTCGGCCTCGGCCGGCACCCATCCCGGCGAGCGCGTCCACCGGGGGGCGCTCGCCACCGCACGACGTCACCACCTCGACCTCCCCGACGTCGCCCCCCGGCTGCTCGGGGACGCCCTGCGCGACGACGACCTCGTCGTCACGGTCTGCGACCGCGCCCACGAGGAGGTCGGCGACCGCGCGTGGGCCCACTGGTCGGTCCCGGACCCGGTCCCGGAGGGCACGCGCCGGGCCTTCGAGGCGGTGCACGACGTGCTGCGACCCCGGGTGGCCGACCTCGCGAGCCGCCTCGGCCGACCCCGGGTGGCCGGCGGCTTCCCCGGATGAGGACCAGCGGAACCGGGGCGGCCCTCCCGTCGGCCACCGCACGGCGGGCTGTGCCGGCCGATCACCCCGCCCTGCGCCGGCTGTGGCTGCTCTTCCGCCACGAGATGTCGCAGTTCACCGGGGAGCTCCCCGCCGTCGACGGCACCTACCGTTCCGTCCGCCTCGACCACGCGCTCGACACCGGCCGCCGGGACGCCCAGGCGTGGCTGCTCAGCACAGCGGAGCATCCCCTCGGGCTCGCGGTGACCCGGGCAATGGACGAGCCGGCCCGCGTCCTCACCAGCTTCTTCCTCGTCACGCCGGCCCGGCGGGGCGGCCTCGGCACCGCCTTCGCCCGCACCGTCCTGACCGCCTCGCCCGGGACGTGGAGCATCGCCCACCAGCCGGCGAACCGGCCGGCCGCGGCGTTCTGGACCCGGGTCGCCGACGGCTTCGGCCCGGGTTGGCGGCAGGAGCTGCGTGAGGTCCCCGGTCGGCCCGGCGCCCCGCCCGACGCGTGGCTCACCCTCATCGTCCGGTGAGCGCGCCGGCGGCGCCTGCCTGGGTGAGCGGCGGAGGTCAGCTCGTGACGTCGCGACCGGAGAACGACGCCCACGCGGCGAGCAGGAAGACGGCCGCGTAGCCGGCGTCCACGCCGAGCCCGGCGACCACCGTGCCCCACTGCGGGGGGTCGCGCATGAGGTCGGCGAAGGCGAGCCACCGGTCGACGAGCAGCCACGGGTGCAGGGCCGACAGCTGCGGGATGGAGTCGAGGATCCAGGACCCCGCCGCGACGACCATGACGACCACGGTCACGGCGATCGGCTGTTCGGTGAGCGTGGAGACGAAGAGCCCGACGGCGGCCAGGGCCGCCAGCCCCGCGGCCACGTAGAGGGTCGAGAGGGTGAGCCGCCAGAGGCCCTCCACCAGGGAGATCTGGGTCCCGGACAGCGTCGTCAGCGGTCCGGCACCGAAGACCAGGGCGCCGGCCACGACGCCGGTGACCGCCACCGCGACCGCACCGACCGTGCCGGTGACCACCAGCGCCGCGTACTTGACCGCGAGCAGCCGGGTGCGGCCGACGGGCACGGTGAGCAGGTAGCGCAGCGTCCCCGCCTGCGCCTCCCCGGCCACCGCGTCGCCGCTGACCATCGCCACGCCGATGGGCAGGAAGAGCCCGAGCTCGACGGTGAGCGCGGCGAAGGCGGCGAAGACGCCGTTGGCCGTGATCTGGTCGATGAACCCGGCGCCGCCTCCGCCCCGGTGCCGGGACAGGCGGCTGGCCACGACGATGAAGACCGGCAGCGACATGAGGACGAGCACGCCGGCCTGGTTGCGGCGGCGCCCGGCGACCAGCCGCAGCTCGGAGCCGAGGAAGCGCAGCGACTCACGCATCGACGGCGTACCCCTCCCCGGTCAGCTCGACGAAGAGCTCCTCGAGGCTCGGGCGGGCCACCGCGAAGCCCTCGACCGGTACGCCGGCGGCGACGAGGGCCGCGACCACCTCGGCGGGCCGGTGCCCGGGCCCCGGGACGCCGCGGGCACCCCCCGCGCCGAGCACCACGTCGGCGAGCCCGAGCCGGGTCAGCACCCGGGCCGCCGCCCGCGGGTCCCCGGTGGAGACCTCGACGGTGCTGCGCTGGCGCGAGCGCAGCTCGGTCACCGTGCCCTGGGCCACGAGGCGCCCGGCGTTCATGATGCCCAGGTGGCTGCACACCTGCTCGACCTCGGCGAGCAGGTGGCTGGAGACGAGGACGGTGACCCCGCCCGCGGCGAGCTCGCCGACGAGGGAGCGGATCTCGCGGGTGCCCTGCGGGTCCAGCCCGTTCGTCGGCTCGTCGAGGACCAGCACGTCGCGCGGGCCGAGCAGCGTCGCGGCGATGGCCAGGCGCTGCTTCATTCCGAGCGAGTACTTGCGGTACCGCTTCCCGGCGGCGGCCGTCAGCCCCACCCGGGCCACGGCCGCCGCGACCCGCTGGTCGGTGCTCGCGTGGTCGGCCGCGCGGTCCACCGCGTCGAGCCGCCGCAGGTTGGCGGTCCCGGACAGGTGCGAGTGGAACCCGGGCCCCTCGACGAGGGCGCCCACCCGCGGCAGGCACCGATGCCGCCCGCTCCGGGACCGCGGCTCCCAGCACCTGCACCGCGCCGGACGTCGGCCGGACGAGGCCGAGCAGCATCCGGATCGTCGTCGTCTTCCCGGACCCGTTGGGTCCGAGGAAGCCGTACACCGCGCCACGAGGGACCTCCAGGTCGACCCCGTCGACCGCGACGTGGTCACCGAACCGCTTGGTCAGTCCCGCCGTGCGGACGGCCGCGCCGTCGGCGCCGGCGGTGCGCGCCACGACGGGGGTCAGCGCTCGAGGGCGGCGTAGAGGGCCGACGGCTCGACCGCGCCGGCCGCGACCCGGCCGTCGTCGGTGAGCACCACCGTGAGCAGCCGTGTCCTCAGCAGGTGCCCGGAGCCCCACGAGCCCGACACCGTCGGCAGCACCGCACCCAGAGCCGTGAGCTGCCCCGACCTCGAGGCGCCTGTGCCGGCGTCCGGGAGTGCCCCGACGACCACGCTGGTCCACCCGGAACCACTGACCCGCGGGGCCGCCGCGCCGCTCGTGGGAGCCGACCCCGGGGACCCGTCGGCCCTGGGCGTCGTCACCGTGGCGCCGGGGGGCGGGGTGAAGGCGAACACGGAGCGGGCGGGGGTGGCCAGGGTCAGCGAGGAGAACCGGACGTCGAGCGCGGGACGGGTCGAGCCGCGCGGGTCGACGGTGACGGCCAGCGGCAGCGAGGTCGCCGCGTCGAGCGAGACGCGCACCGACCCGACGAGGGTGCCGGGGTCCCGCGGGGTGAGGACCAGGCCGTAGGCGGCCCGCCCGGCCACCCGGTCGGTGGTGGTCGTCGTGACCCGGGTGGTCGGGTCGAGCCGGGAGAGCACCCAGGCGGCCACGGCCTGCGGGTCGGAGGGGTCGGGCAGGCCGGGCAGGGGCGTGTCCGAGGGCGAGGGCCTGGTGGAGCCGGCCGCCCCGTCGAGCCGGCGGTGCCGTGCGCCGGGACGGTGGCGTGGACCACGGACTGGTCGCTGCTCGACCACTGCCAGAGGTCGGTGCCGTTGCGCACGACGTCGACCTCGGAGGAGCCGTCGACGAGGGCCACCCGGGCGTGGGAGGGGTCGGCGTACCAGACCCGCCACGTGTGGGTACCGGAGAGCAGGGTGAGCGGGTCGGGGCCTCCCGAGCCGCCGGGGCCCCCGAGCCCGGCCGAGGACAGGTCGGGCAGTCCGAGGTCGCTGGTCTGGGTCACGGTGCCGCTCAGCGGAGTGGGCCGGGCACCCTGCAGTGCGACGAGGAGCTGCTGGGCGGTGCGTGGCGCGAGGTCGCTCTGGCCGCCGGCGCTGCTCTGCGCGGTGGCGACGCCGCCCACGACGAGCGCGGCGGCGGCCACCGGGGCGGCCCAGCGGACCCGGGGGTGGCGGGAGAGGAAGGCCATGCCGCTGATTCTCCTCCCCCGGCCGCTGGCCGCCGGTGCCGGTCGTGTGAAGGTTTGCTGTGGATGTGGGGGCCGGGCCGACAGGCCGGAGGTCCGGCGGCACCGCGGGGGCACAGGAGAACGGCGTAGCCTGCCCGCATGCCGAACGGGAGCCTCCCGCGGCCGGGCCCCGCGGCCGGGGAGCGGTCCGAGCGGTCGCACCTCGGCCTCGCCACCGCGACGACCCGATGATCGAGGTCGAGGGGCTGACCCGCCGCTTCGGCGAGGTCACCGCGGTCGAGGGGCTCACCTTCTCGGTCGGCGAGGGTGAGGTGCTCGGCTTGCTCGGCCCGAACGGCGCCGGCAAGACGACGACGGTGCGGATGCTCGCCTGCCTCATCGGGGTCAGCGCCGGCAGCGCGACCGTGGGCGGCCATCGCGTCACCGACCCGCGCCAGGCCCGGGCGGTCCGGGCGATGGTCGGGCTCGCCCCGGAGGACGTGGGCCTCTACGGGGAGCTCACCCCGGTCCAGACCCTCGACTTCTTCGGCCGGCTCTACGGCCTCCCCGCCGCACGCCGGCCGGCCCGGATCGAGGAGCTCCTCACGAGGTTGCGGCTGTGGGAGGTCCGCGACCGCCGGGTCGCGACGTTCTCCAAGGGGATGAAGCAGCGGCTTGCCCTGGCCCGCGCGCTCGTCCACGACCCACCGGTCCTCTTCCTCGACGAGCCCACGGCCAACCTCGACCCCGAGGGGGCCCGCGAGGTCCGGGAGATGCTCCTGGACCTGCGGCGCGACCACCGCACCATCGTCCTGAACACCCACCACCTCGAGGACGCCGAGCGGGTCTGCGACCGGGTCGCGATCCTCGACACCCGGCTGGTCGCCCTCGGGTCGCCGGACGAGCTGCGGGGGGCCTCGGGCCGGCGGGCCGTGCTCCGTCTCGACGCGGTGACCCCGGCCGTCACCGACGCGGTCCGCGCCCTGGGCCACCGGGAGCTCGCCGCCGAGGGAAGCCGGCTGACGGTCGGGCTCACCGACCCCGAGCACGAGGTCCCCGATCTCGTCGAGGCCGTCGTGCGGGCCGGCGGCCGGGTCCACGAGGTCGGCGCGGGAGCCGCGTCCCTCGAGGACACCTACCTCGACGTGGTGCGCAGGGGTCGGCGGTGAACGCCATCGGACCCAGCCTGACGATCGCCGCCAAGGACCTCCGCCTCCTGCGGACCCGGCGCAGCGTCGGGGTCTCGATCGTCGCGCTGCCGCTGGCCGCCGGTGTCGGCCTGCCGATGGTGCTCCGCTACGCGGGCCACCGGCCGACCGGGGGGGTCCCGGCCGCGGCCCTCGGCCCGCTGCTCGACGCCTTCCTCTTCTTCTTCACCATCGCGGCCGGCGTGCTGCCCACCGCGATCGCCTCCTACTCCTTCGTCGGGGAGAAGGTCGAACGCAGCCTCGAGCCGCTGCTGGCGACCCCCACGACGGACCTGCAGATCCTCGTCGGCAAGGCACTCGGCGCGCTCGTCCCGCCGCTCGTCGCGATCGAGCTCGGCGCGGTCGTCTTCATGGCGCTCGCCGACCCCGTGTACCGGGAGCAGACCGGCCACGGCTACTTCCCCAACTCCGCGATGTGGCTGGTCCTCCTCGTCGTCGTCCCGCTGTCGGCCGCCCTGGCCGTCGAGTTCAACGTCATCGTCTCCTCACGGGTCAGCGACGTGCGGACGGCACAACAGGTGGGCGCGCTCGCCGTCCTGCCGTTCGCCGCGGTCTACCTGCTGCTCGAGCTGCGGGTGCTCACCCTGTCGACGACGTTCCTGTGGCAGATGGCCGGGGGGCTCCTCGTGCTCGACGCCCTCAGCTTCCTCGCCGCACGGGCGACCTTCCGCCGGGAGGAGATCCTCACCCGGTGGCGGTGACGCCGCGGCGGACGGGCCGCCCCGGCCTCAGCCCTCCGCGGTCAGCTGGAGGAGGAAGCCCTGGGCCGGGGCGAGGACCGGCAGCGAGAGGCCGACCCGGGTGAGCACCGCCCCGGAGACCAGGACGCCCCCGGTCAGGGCCTCCTCGAACCAGGCCGGTCCGCGGACCTGGACGGTCTCGGGCAGACCGGCCTCGGGACGCACCCGGACCCGGTAGCGCCGTGCCGGGTCGAGCCCGGGCAGCGGGACGCGTCCTGGCGTGCTGCCCCGCGCGCTGCTCACCTGGACGACGGTGAACGACCGCGGCCGACCGGTCGGCGGCCACCACCCCGCCGACGACGAGCGCGGGGTCCGGGTGGTCGGAGCGGACGACGTCACCGGAGTGCAGGAGCGGCCGCAGCTCGCGGTAGAGGCGCGGCCCACTGCCCGAGCGCGCCGAGCTCGGCCGGGGAGCAGGTCGTGACGTCCCACTCGAGCCCGGCGTGCCCGCCGAGGGCCACGAGCATCCGCAGCGACAGGTCGAGGTCGCGGTGGGTCGTGTGCGCCCGCGGCGGCCCGATGTGCGTGCCGATCCGCTCCGGCGCGACGAGCAGGCCGGTCCAGCGCTGGATGGCCACCCGTTCGAGGGCGTCGTTGCAGTCCGAGGCCCAGACCCGGTCGGTGCGGGCCAGCACCCCGAGGTCGACACGCGCTCCACCGGAGGAGCAGGACTCGATCTCGAGGTGGGGATGGCGCTCGCGCAGCGCGTCCATGAGCCGGTAGGTGGCGCGGGTCTGCGCCGCGACGGCGGGCCGGTCGACCGTCTCGCCGTCGACGCGCACCGCCTCGTGCAGGTCCCGGTTGTGGTCCCACTTGACGTAGTCGATGCCGTACTCGGTGACGAGCCCGCTCATCGCCGCCAGGACGTGGTCGAACGCCGCCGGGTTGGCCAGGTCGAGGACGTGCTGGTGCCGCGAGGGCGCGGGCGCTCCCGCCTGCGGCCCGAGCACCCAGTCGGGGTGGGCCCGCGCGACCTCGGAGTCGAGGTTGACCATCTCGGGCTCGAACCACAGCCCGAACTCCATGCCGAGACCCTTGACGTGGTCGACCAGGGGCCCCAGCCCCTCGGGCCACACCTGCGCGGAGACCTGCCAGTCGCCGAGACCGCGGGTGTCGTCCCGACGCGAGCCGAACCAGCCGTCGTCGAGGACGAAGCGCTCCACCCCGATCGCGGCCGCGGTGTCCGCGAGCCGCTTCAGGCTGGTCCAGGTCGGTGTCGAAGTACACCGCCTCCCACGTGTTGAGGACGAGCGGGCGGGGGCGCCCGGCGCGGTAGCCGACCCCGCGGCGCTGGTGCCGAACCAGCCGGTTGGTCACCCCGTCGAGGCCGTCCGGGGCCCAGACGGCGACGACGTCGGGTGCGCGGTAGGTCTCCCCCGCCGCGAGCCTGACCTCGCCGGGTGCGAGCGCCTCACCACCGCCGACGACGGCCGCGTGCACCCCCGCGCCCTCGGGCAGGCGCTCGACGAGGTGCTCGTGGTTGCCGCTCCAGGCGACGTGCACGGCCCACACCTCGCCGTGCCGGAAGCCGAACCCGACGGTACCCACGGTGAGCAGGAGCGTCGCGTCGTGTCCGGTGCGGCCCCGCCGCCCGGTGCGCACCCAGGTCCCGTCGGCGACCGCCCGGCGCTGCGGCACCCGCTCGCGGACCCAGCGCCCGGTGAGGTCGAGGACCTCCCCGGCCCGGGTCGGCACCGGGAGCAGGGTGCGCAGGGCCGCGACGTCGAGCCGCGCGGCCTGCGGGCCGGCCGTCGAGGTCAGCGCGGAGGAGACGGTCAGCACTCCGTCCAGGTCGAGCTCGTACCGCAGCTCGAGGACGGCCTCGAGGGCGGCGGCCTCGGCCCGCACCTCGCACGCCGAGCCGCCTCCCCGGGCCTCGGCGGTCCACCGCGGGGCCGTCGCCGCGCCGCCGCGGTGGGCCTCGATGCCCGGCGTCCCGAGCCAGCCGTCCCCGGGGGTCGGCAGGACGGAGAGGTCCCACGGCTCGTCGAGGGCGTTGCGCGGCACCGGGCCGTCGCCCAGGGCCACGAGGTCGGCGACGTCGTCGTCGGAGAGGTCGCACCCCCAGTGGAGGACGGCCGGCAGGCCGCCGCCGTGGGCGAGGACGAGCGCGGCGCCGCCGCCGCGCAGCACCGTCGTCGTCGGTCGGGTCATCCCTTCGTCGAGCCCAGGGTCAGGCCGGAGACGAACTGCTTCTGCAGGACGAAGAAGACGACGAGCACCGGGAGGGCGACGATGATCGACCCGGCGGCCACGAGGTTGGTGTCGGAGAAGAACTGGCCGCGCAGGTTGTTCAGCGCGCTGGTGACCGGGTACATGTCACCGCGCGAGAGGAGCACGGTCGCCCAGAAGAACTCGTTGTAGATCCACGTCACCTGGAGCGTGGCGAGCGCGGCGAGAGCGGGCCGCACCAGCGGCATCGTCAGCTGCCAGTACTGGCGCCAGACCCCCGCCCCGTCCATCTCGGCGGACTCGTAGATCTCGTGCGGGATCGTCTTCATGTAGTTGCTCAGCACGAAGGTGCAGAACCCCAGCTGGAACGCGGTGTTGACGAGGATGAGCGCCCAGTAGCTGTTGAGCATCGACCCGCTGCTGCTGAGGAACGTCGGCAGCGGGATCTCCCGGAACATCCGGAAGACCGGGATGAGCAGCGCCTGCGGTGGCAGCAGGTTCGCCGCGAGGAAGACCCCGAGCAGGGTGAGGTTGAACCGGTAGGAGAAGCGGGCGAGGACGAACGCGACGAGGGAGGCGAGGAAGAGGGTCAGCAGGACCGCCGGCACCGTGATGAACAGCGAGTTCTTGAAGTGCAGGCCGAAGTTCCCGCGGCTCCAGGCCTCCTTGTAGTTGTCCAGCGTCCAGCCGCCGAGGGAGAGGTAGCCGTTGGTCTGGGTGAAGGAGTAGTCGCGGAAGGAGTTGTACAGCGCCCAGAGCAGCGGGAAGAGCCAGACGATGGCGAGGGCGAGCATGATGCCCGTCGCGACCTTGCCGCGGCGGCGGTTGACGACCCCACCACCGGAGCCGCGCACGGTCAGGGACCTCGGCCGCTCCTCGGCCGGGACGGGCGGGGCTGTGGTGGCGCTCATCGGCGGTCCTCCCGGAAGACGACGCGGAGGTAGATGGTGATGAACACCGAGGAGATGATCATCATGATGACGGCCAGGGCGGACCCGAACCCGTACCGGGTCGCCTCGCCGATGACGTTCTGCGAGACCAGGGCCGAGATCAGCTCGAGCCCGTTGCGGCCCTTGTTGATGATCCACACGAGGTCGAAGGCCCGCAGCGACTCGATGACGACGATGACGACGACGATCATGTTGATCGGGCGCATCACCGGGAAGATCACGTGGAAGAACGTCTTCCGCTCGCTCGCCCCGTCGACGGCCGCCGCCTCCCGCAGGGAGGCGTCGACGCCCTTGAGACCCGCCAGGTAGATGAGCATGATGTAGCCGGTGTGCCGCCACGCGGTCGCGACGAGCACGGCCCAGAGGTTGACGTTGGGGTCGCCGTACCAGTCGACCTTGGTCCCGAACACCTCGTTGATCAGGCCTTGGTCGGTGGAGTAGAAGAGCTGCCAGATGAACCCCACCAGGGCCAGCGAGAGCACGACGGGCAGGTAGAAGGCGGTCT
Source organism: uncultured Actinomycetota bacterium (assembly GCA_963772645.1). Taxonomy (GTDB): domain Bacteria; phylum Actinomycetota; class Actinomycetes; order Actinomycetales; family Dermatophilaceae; genus DASSQJ01. The sequence continues at coordinate 413,386 of CAVYYD010000011.1, read as the reverse complement.
GGTAGAAGCGGCTGCCCCACATCTCGCGGTCGAGGACCACGGCGAGGAACATGCCGAGGATCGTCGGCAGGACGAAGAGGAAGACCAGCCAGATGAGGTTGTGCTGGATCGCCGGCCAGAACGGCGGGTAGATCGTCGCGATGTCGGTGTAGTTCTTCGTCCCGACCCACTGGATGGCGCTGAACTGGAACCCGTTCCACCGGGTGAAGGACAGCAGGACCGACGCCAGGGCCGGCAGCCAGACCAGCCAGACGACGAGGATCGTCGGGATGACGATCATGGCCGCCACGACGAGGCGGTCCCGGGTGCTCCTCCGCCTCGCGCGGCGCCGAGGCTCCCCCTGCTCGGTGGCCGCCGGCTCCCGGCGCGCGGTGCCTGCTGTGCTCATCGTCGCTCCCGGGTCAGCTGCCGAGGATGGAGGCGGCCTGCTGCTGGATCGACGTCGTGATCGAGTCGATGTTGTCCGGGTTCTTGATGAAGTCCTGGAGGGACGCGGTGATCACCGTGTTGGCCAGGTCGGCGTTGGTGTCGCGGTCGAGGAACTGCGCGATCGACTTCGCGTTCTGGACGACCTCGACGGACTTCTTCTGCAGCTCGCCGTACTTCGCCGTGCTCGCGTTGGAGTTGGCGGCGATGAACGGGGCCGAGGCGGCGTTGTTCGCGGCGTCCGCGGCCTCGGCGCTGCCGAGCCACTTGATGTAGGCCTTGCCGGCCTCCATGTCGGAGGCCGCCGACGCGACGCAGAACCCGTCGATGGGGGCGTCGAGGGCGTCGGCGCCGATGCTCGGGTCGATCTCGGGGTAGGTGAAGAAGTCGAGGTCGTTCTGCGCGTCGGCCGGCACGCCGTCGACGACGAAGGTGCCGAGCAGGTACATCCCGCACTCACCCTTGGCCATGGACGTCGCGGCCTCCTGCCAGGTCCGGCCGAGGGAGTTCGCCTGGTGGTAGGGCAGCAGACCCTTCCAGGTCTCGAAGACCTTCCGGACCTCGGGGCTGTCCCACTTCTCCTTGCCCTTGGTCAGGGCCATGTGGAAGTCGTAGCCGTTGATCCGCATGTTGAGGATGTCGAAGGTGCCCATCGGGGCCCAGGCGTCCTTGGCCGCGAAGGCGAAGGGGGTGACCTTCTTGCCCTGCATGTCCTTCATCAGCGCGTTGAGCTCGTCGAGGGTCGTCGGCGGGGTCCAGCCGTTCTTCTCGAAGACCGACTTCCGGTAGAAGACGGCCCACGGGTAGTAGCTGACCGGTACGAAGTACTGCTTGCCGTCCGCGGCCGTCGAGGCCTTCTTGAACGCCTCGCCGAGGCCGTCGATCGGCCAGAGGTCGCTGATGTCGGCGATCTGCCCGGCCTGGGCGAACTGGGCCATCCGGTAGCCGGCGAACCAGGTGAAGACGTCGTCCGGGGTGCCCTGGAGGTAGGTGCTGATGCTCTCCTGGAAGGTGTTGTGGTCGACCGCGTTGACCGACACCGGGGCGCCGGTCTTCTTCGTGTAGGCGTCCGCCATCGCCGCGAGGCGCTCGTACGCCGGGCCGGACCCCTTCGCCTCGTTGATCCCGAACTTCACCGGGCCCGCCGAGGCGCTGCCGCTGCTGCTCGTGGACGGGGAGTTGCTCCCGCACGCCGCGAGGGCGGCCGGGACGCCGATGAGCGCGCCGGCACCGAGCAGCAGCGAACGGCGGTTGACGCCTCGGAAGGACGCGGGAACGGTGCTCGCGACCTGGGGGTCGCGGGGGGCCGGGCGAGCCATGGTGTCTCCTTTGACGGGTCCCGTTCTGACATTTTCAATCAGAAACGAACAGGATGTGCGGCGAGTGTGTCGCGCCCCGGGTCCGGTGTCAAGAGGTGTCGAAGGGCCGTGTCCGGACCGTGACACAGCCTTTCGCGACGTAGCCCGCTCGGCGGCCGATGCGCCGCGGGGCGGGTGCGCGCCGGGCTCGCGCCCCACATGAACTGTTCGAATGTGTTGACATGTGTCCGGTTCGACAACACACTGACCCCTATGCGCGCCTGGCCCGAGGACCGAGTCGCCCTCGGCGGCGACTACAACCCCGAACAGTGGCCGCGCGAGGTCTGGGACGAGGACGTCCGGCTCATGCGCGCGGCCGGCGTCGGCTTCGTGACCGTTGGGGTCTTCGCCTGGTCCTGGCTCGAGCCGGCCCCCGGACGGTACGAGTTCGGGTGGCTCGACGACGTCATGGACCTGCTCGCCGAGAACGACATCGCCGTCGACCTCGCCACCGCCACCGCCACCCCGCCCCCGTGGCTCTCGGCCGCGCACCCGGAGATCCTGCCGGTCGACCACGACGGGCACACCCTGTGGCCCGGGAGCCGCCAGGCCTGGTGTCCCTCCTCGCCGGTCTACCGCGAGCTGGCGCTCGCGCTGGCCGACCAGGTCGCCCGACGCTACGCCGACCACCCGGCGCTGGCGATGTGGCACGTCTCCAACGAGTACGCCTGCCACAACCTGCCCTGTTACTGCGACACCTGCGCCGACGGGTTCCGGCGGTGGGCGCAGCAGCGCTACGGGGACCTCGAGCGGCTCAACGACGCCTGGGGCACCGCCTTCTGGAGCCAGCGGTACACGCAGTGGGACCACATCCTGCCCCCGCGCCGCACGACGACGTTCCCGAACCCGACCCACGTCCTGGACTACCACCGGTTCGGCTCGGACACCCTGCTCTCCTTCTACCGCGCCGAGTACGCGACGATCCGTCGGCACAGCCCCGCGGTACCGATCACGACGAACTTCATGACGATGACCCACTCCCGGCTCCTCGACTACCACGAGTGGGCCCCGTACCAGGACGTGGTGAGCACCGACCACTACCTCGTCGACGCCGAGACCCACCCGCGGGCCGAGCTGTCCTTCCACGGCGACCTGACCCGCGGCCTCGCCGGCGGCCGCCCGTGGTTCCTCATGGAGCACTCGACGAGCGCCGTGAACTGGCAGCCGGTCAACCCCGCCAAGCGCCCCGGCGGAACGCTCATGGACTCGCTGACCCACGTGGCCCGCGGCGCCGACGACCTCGGCTTCTTCCAGTGGCGGCAGTCCCGGGCCGGCTCCGAGAAGTACCACTCGGCGATGGTGCCGCACGCCGGTGAGGACAGCGACCGGTTCCGTGAGGTCTGCGAGCTCGGCGCGGTGGCGGGCCGGCTCGGCGAGCTGAGGGGCTCCACGGTCCGGGCCGACGTCGCGGTGCTGTGGTCCTACCAGGCCGGCTGGGCCATGGAGGGCCCGTGCATGCCGTCCTCGCTGGCGAGGTACCCGGACGCCGCCCACGCGGTGCACCGGGTGCTGCGCGATCGCGGCATCACCTGCGACGTCGTGCACCCCGACGCCGACCTCTCCGGCTACCGCGTCGTCGTCGTCCCCACGCTCTACCTCGTCTCGGACGCCCAGGCGGCCGCCGTCGCCGAGGCCGCGCGGGGTGGCGCCCACGTGGTCATCACGTACTTCTCGGGCATCGCCGACCCCGACGACCACGTCCTGCTCGGGGGCTACCCCGGCGCCTTCCGCGAGCTGCTCGGCCTCCGGGTCGAGGAGTTCTTCCCGCTGCGTCCCGGCGAGACGGTGCCGCTCTCCGGCGGCGGCACGGGCACGGTCTGGACCGAGGACGCGCGGGTCGTCGACGCCGAGGTCCTGCGGACCTACGAGGCGGGCCCGCTGGCCGGCCGCCCCGCGGTGACCCGACGCGCCGTCGGAGCGGGCAGTGCCTGGTACCTCGGCACCCTGCCGGACGACGCCACGCTCGGGTCCCTCCTCGGGGACCTCGCCGCCGAGGCCGGGGCCGAGCCGGTCGCCCGGGTCCCCGCGGGGGTCGAGGTGGTCCGGCGGGCCACCGGCCCGCGGAGCTGGCTGTTCGTCCTCAACCACACCGATGAGCCGTGCGAGGTCACGGTCACCGGTCACGACCTCGTGGCCGACCGGGCGGTCGGGCCCTCCCTCCTCGTCCCGCCGGGGCGCCCCGCCGTGGTCCGGGAAGGATGACCGTGCTCGCCAGCCAGCGCCGCGCGGCCATCCTCGCGATCGTCGAGGAGTCCGGCGCGGCGCGTGTCTCCGAGCTCGTCGAACGCCTCGGCGTCTCGGACATGACGGTCCGGCGCGACATCGAGAAGCTCGACGCCGAGGGACTGCTCGAGCGCGTCCACGGTGGGGCCCTGGCCGCAGTGCCCCGAGCCACGGACGAGCCGGGGTTCAGCGCCAAGTCGACCCTGATGACGGCCGAGAAACAGGCGATCGCGGCGCTGGCGGCCCGTCTCGTCCAGCCCGGGGCGACGATCGGCATCTCGGCCGGGACGACGACCTACGAGCTCGCCCGCGCCATCCGGTCGGTCCCCCAGCTCACGGTCGTCACCAACTCGGTCCCGGTCGCCCAGCTGCTGCACGAGACCCAGTCCGGCCACGTCGTCGTGCTCACCGGCGGGGTGCGCACGCCCTCGGACGCCCTCGTCGGGCCGGTCGCCGTCACCGCCCTGCGGGGGCTGCACGTCGACCGGCTCTTCCTGGGCGCGCACGGCATCGACCGGGAGGCGGGGCTGACCACGCCGAACCTGGTCGAGGCCGAGACCAACCGGGCCCTCGTCGCGGCCAGCCGCTCGGTGTGCGTCCTGGCCGACCACACCAAGGTCGGCATCGTCGGGCTCTCGACGTTCATGAAGCTGACCGAGGTCGACACGCTGATCACCGACTCCGGCATCACCGCGCGGGCCCGGGCCGTCCTCGAGGACAGCGTCGAGCAGCTGCTCCTGGCCGACCCGGGCACCCCGGCCCCCGGGCGCACCCGCGGGGGGCGCCGGGTCCCCGAGGAGGATGCCGGATGAGCACCACCCACGAGGTCCGGCGGACCGTCGGCCGGCTCGCCGACGGGCGGGAGATCATCTACTTCGACGACCGCCCGGAGTCTCCGCCCCGGTCCGTCGCCGACCTGCGCGACCTCGGCCCGCGGGAGCACGCGGGGCACATCCGCTACGACGCCCTCGTCGGCGACTGGGTCGCCGTGGCCGACCACCGGATGAACCGGACCTTCCTCCCGCCCCGCGACGAGTGCCCGCTGTGCCCCACCGGACGCGGCAGCGTCCCGTCGGAGGTGCCGGACGCCGACTACGACGTCGTCGTCTTCGAGAACCGCTTCCCCTCGTACGCCCCGGTGGCGGACGACGACGTCACCGCGCCCGAGGGCTTCCTGCACCGCCCCGCGGTGGGCCGCACCGAGGTCGTCTGCTTCACCAGCGACCACGAGTCGACCTTCTCGGCGCTGAGCCCCGCCCGGGTGCGGACCGTCATCGACGTCTGGGCCGACCGGACCGCCGCGCTGGGGGCCCTCGACGAGGTCGCCCACGTGTTCTGCTTCGAGAACCGCGGACAGGAGATCGGCGTCACCCTGCACCACCCGCACGGGCAGGTCTACGCCTACCCGTACATCCCCGCCCGGACCCGCGAGATCCTCGAGCGGGCCACCGAGCACCGCGCCCGGACCGGGCGGCTGCTCGGTGCCGACATCCTCGCCGCCGAGCGGAAGGACGGGCGCCGGCTGGTCCACGAGGGCACCCACTGGACGGCCTACGTCCCGTTCGCCGCACGGTGGCCGCTCGAGGTGCACCTGGCACCGCATCGGGACGTCCCCGACCTCGTCGCCCTCGACGGACAGGAGCGCGACGAGCTCGCCCACGTGTACCTCGACCTGCTGCGCCGGCTCGACCGCTACCACCGGGCCGAGGACGGGTCGCCGATCCCGCTGCCCTACATCGCGGCGTGGCACCAGGCCCCGGCCGGGACCGGTCGCGAGGTCTCCCGGCTGCACCTCCAGCTGATGTCGGTGCTGCGCGGGCCGGGCAAGCTGAAGTACCTCGCCGGCTCCGAGAGCGGCGTCGGCGGGTGGGTCAACGACGCCAGCCCGGAGGCGGTGGCGGCACGCCTGCGCGCCGTGGCGACCCCCGACCACGGCCCGGACGCGGGCCCGGGCGCGGGCCCGGGCGCGTTCCTCACTGCAGGGCCCGGAACACCTCGTAGACCATGAAGGCCGGCCAGAAGATGCCCTGGACCACGGCCCAGACGTACTCCCAGAGCACGTCCGCCTGCTGCCAGAACCACACCCACGCGCCGAACATCCCCAGTCCGTAGATCGCGCCGCCCCCCGCGGCACCCGCCCGGTCGCTCATCGCTCCTCCTCCGGCCCGCTCCCCACGCTAGCCAGGAGGGCCACCGGAGGGGCGCCCCTGTGGCCGACGAGACAGCCCGCCCGGCGGGTTCGGCCGCGCAGCGGGTTCAGCCGCGCAGCGGCGCGCCCGCCCGGCGGATGACCTCGCGCGCGACCGCGTCGATCGAGTCGACGACGGACGGGTCGTCGACGCCGAGCTCGCCGGCCAGCACCGACAGCTCGGTGCAGCCCAGCGCCACCGCCTCGGCGCCGAGCCCGCGCAGGTGCTCGACGAGGGCCTCGAAGCGCCCTCGCGGAACCGGGTTCCCGGCCTTCACCCCGTCGTAGATCACCGACATCGCCTCCCGCTGGACCTCGGGCTCGGGGACGACGAGCTCGACACCGGCCCGCCGCGCGGCGGCGGCGTACGTGCCGGCGAAGAGCGTCCCGTCCGTGGCGAGCACCCCGAGGCGGGTCAGCCCGGGCACGGCCCGACGCGCGGCCGCGACCGTCTCGTCGACCGTGTCGAGGACGTCGACGCCGACCGCGGCGCGCAACCGCTCGACCCAGACCACCGCGGTGTTGCACGGGATGGCGATGAAGCGCGCGCCGGCCCGCTCGAGGGCGACGGCGTCGGCGACGAGCGCCGGTTCGGGGCTCTCCCCGGCGCCGAGCAGGGCGGCGGTGCGGTCGGGGATCGACCCGTGCTGCCAGACGAGGAGGTCGACGTGGTCCTGGTCGCGGGCGGCGTCGGTGAGCTCGACGAGCCGGTGCATGAAGTGCACCGTCGCAGCCGGCCCGAGGCCGCCGAGGACCCCGACCGGCTCGTTGCGCTCCCGCGGTGACGTGCTCATCGCGCGACGAAGTGCTTGCGGAACTTGCGGACGTGGTTGACGTGGTAGGCGAGGTTGTAGGCGCGCCGCTTCAGGGTCAGGTCGGGGCCGTAGGCGTTGGGGTCGCTGGACCGTCCGGCGCGCATCAGGTCAAGGGCCCTGGCTCGCAGGGCCGGGTCGAGGACGTAGTGCTTGACGACGTACTTCGGGACGAAGGTGAAGAGGTGCTCGCCGCGGGCGTACGTCATCCCCTCGAGGCGCTCGTGGCGGACCCAGTCCCGGACGTACCACTCGGCGACGTTGTAGCCGCCGGCGGTGACGTAGAAGTTGCTCCGGCCGAGCCGGGCGTTGAGCTCGAAGAACTTGTACGAGCCGTCGCGCCGGTCGTACTTGATGTCGAAGTTGGAGAAGCCGACGTAGCCGACGTGCTCGAGGAACCGCTTCGCCTCGTCGACGACCTCGTCGGCCTCCGTGGTGATGATGACGCACGGGTTGCCGATGGACAGCGGGTGGTGCTCCTCGAGGAGGACGTGGCCGAGCGAGCCGAACCGGACGACGCCCTCACGGTCGGAGTAGCAGGTGAGGACCCGCATGTGGGTGTCGTCGCCGGGGACGAACTCCTGGAGGATCATCGTCCCGTCGTAGCTGCTCGCCCGGACCCGGGCCAGGGCGTCGGCGAGCTCGGCCGGGGTGTCGCAGACGAAGACCTTCTTCTTGCCCTCGAACTTCGCGTAGTAGTAGTCGCTGGAGTGCGCGGGCTTGGCCACGACGGGGAAGCCGAACGGCAGGTCGTGCTCCTCGCCCAGGTCCTGCGACATGTCGGCGAGCACCGTCCCGGGGTGGTCCACCCCGACCTCGTCGAGCAGGGCGTAGAAGGAGTCCTTGGTCGTGACCTGCTCGAACAGCTCGGCGTCGATGTAGGGGATGACGAACCACGGGTCGAGCTGCTCGCGGAACTGGGTGATCCGCTCGACGTACCAGTCGCCGGCGGCGACGAGGAGCAGGGCCGGCCGGCCCTCGCCGCCGTGCTCGCGCCCCACCCGGGTCAGGGTCTCGACGAAGGTGGCGGGGTCCTCCAGGTCCGCGACGTGGAGGTGGTCGCAGAGCGTCGAGAGCCCGATCGGGCCGCCCTCCATCATGTTGACGACCAGCGGGCGCACGCCGTAGGCCTCGTGGAACGTGCGCACGAGGCTGTAGGCCGTGATGTCTCCACCGAGGATCACCGGGCGGAAGTCGGTGGCGGGGTCGTCGGGCACGGGCTCTCCTGCGCGGCCGGGGCCGCGGGCTGGGTCGAGGGTCGGTGGGCGGGGGCCGGGGTCGTGGGCCGGCGGCCCACGGACGGCCGCGCCTGCCGGGCTGCGCCGACCGGGCCGGCCGGGTCCCAGAATCCCACAGCGGGGCGCGCTGCTCCGAACCCGGCGGTCAGATCGCGTCGTCACGCCCGAGCGTCCCGTCGGGGTCGACGACCCCGTAGGTGCGCTCGGCCCACAGCGTCTGCCAGCGGTTCAGCTCCGGCGGCCCGATCCGGCGCAGCCGGCCGGGTGGGCGGTCCCGGCCGGCCGCTCCGGTCGCGGGCCGGCCCGGGCGGCGCCACCGGACCGCCGTGCCCCGCAGCGGCGCGCGCGGGCGGGGGACGTGGACCCGCCCGCGGTCCGGACCGCCCTCGCCGTACCAGGAATCCAGCGCGTCCGCCGCCGCGCCCATGAGGTCCCACACCTGCTCCGGGTCGTCCGGGACCTCCTCGGGGTCGAGGTCGAGGTGCTCCCCGACGAGCTGGCGACGCAGCCGCAGGGCGAAGGCGTCCCGCGGTGCCGGCCCCCGGTTCCCGTCGACCCGCGTGTCCTGGACCGCGACGGCCATCTCCGAGTCGCTCGACCACGACCGGCGGTTGAAGTTGTCGCTGCCGACGCTGGCCCACACGTCGTCGATGATGCAGACCTTGGAGTGGACGTACACCGGGAAGCCGGCCGGGCTGGTGAGCCCGAAGAGCGCGACCCGCTCGGGGCCGGCCTCGAGGAGAAGGTCCATCGCCAGCTTGCGGCCGTAGAGCTGCGGCGGGAGCGAGAGGGCGCCGTCGACGTCCGGGACGATCGGGATGACGCAGATGAGCCGCAGCTGCGGGTTGTCGCGCAGCGCCGCGCCGAAGTGCCGCCCGACCTCCTCCGACCACAGGTACTGGTCCTCGAGGTAGATGAGGCGGCGAGCGTGCTCGACGGCCTTGTCGTTGCCGGCGGCGATGCTGCGCTCGCCCTCGGGTGCGAAGTCGAACCCGGCCGGCAGCAACGAGGGGTAGGTCCGCAGCACCTGGACCGCCTCGTGACCGTCCTCCCGCGCCGGGGGCGGCGGCCACTGCTCGGGCAGCGGACGCGGCTCGAGCTGCTCGCCCTGGGCCAGGCTCGAGGCGAGCCGGCCCGGGTTGAGCGTCACCGGCGTCGAGTCCTCCCACCGCTCCCGGAAGGTGGTCTCCACGTCGTGGACGGCCGGCCCCTGGATGGCGCAGTGCACGTCGTGCCACGCCGGCCGCGGCCCGAAGACCCGCGGCATCGCGATGGGCTGCGGGTCGCCCTCGTGCTCGATGGTGTCGCGCCGGCCGTGGCAGATGTCGATGCCGCCGACGAAGGCGACGTCGCGGGCCGGGTCCTCGCGGTGGCGCAGGACGACGAACTTCTGGTGGTGGGCCCCCCAGGTCCGCACCCGCATGTCGCGCAGGCACTGGCCACCGGCCTCGTTGATGTCCTCGCCGAGCATCCGGGACTTCTCCGAGTGGAAGCCGAGCCGCCGCCAGTGCGAGCGCCAGAGCAGGCCCCGGACGTCGACCCCGCGCCGGGCGGCGTCGGCGAGGACCGAGGACAGCGTGACGCCCGGCTCGTCGGCGAGCCGTTCGTCCGGGTCACCACGCCAGTCGACGAAGAGGACGAGGTCCCCCTCGCCCATCTCGCCGACCCGCTCGGCCAGCTCGGCGAAGTACGGGCCGCCGTGGACCACCGGCCGCACCACGTTGCCCTCGCTCCAGGCCACGCCGGCGCCGTGGTGGTCGTCGACGCGGGCGGCGGGGTTGCCACGTTCGTCGGGGGTCAGGAACAGGTCGGAGAGCATCGGGCGCCATCCTGCCGTGAACCGTGCGGGCACCGGTAGGGCCGCCCGGCCGAGCTCGGGATGGGCCGGGCGGGAGGCCGGTGCACGTGGGCCGGGATCGGCGGCCCGGTGCCGCGGACCTCCTACGATGGGGCATGGCCGGGATGAGGGTGGCCCTCGCCGAGGACAATGTCCTGCTGCGCCAGGGGCTCGTCGCCCTCCTCGCCGAGCATCCCGCGGTCGCCGAGGTCCTGGAGGCCGGTGACCTCGACGCCCTCGTGGCCGTCGTCGACTCGCGGTCCCCCGACGTCGTCCTGGCCGACATCCGGATGCCGCCGACGCACACCGACGAGGGGATCCGCGCCGCCGAGCGGTTCCGCCGCAGTCACCCCCGGCTCGGGGTCGTCGTGCTCTCCCAGCACGCCGATGCCGAGGGCGCTCTCGCGCTCGTCGCCGGAGGCAGCACCGGGCGCGGCTACCTCCTCAAGGAGCGGGTGTCCGACGTCGACCAGCTCGTCGGTGCGCTCGAGGCGGTGCGCCGCGGCGAGAGCGTCATCGACCCGCACGTCGTCGACGCGCTGATCCGCCACCGGATGCGGTTCGAGGCGAGCCCGGTCGCGCGGCTCACCGCGCGCGAACGCGAGGTGCTGGCCCTCATCGCCGGCGGCGCGTCGAACGCGCACATCGCCTCGCGGCTGCACGTCACCGGCCGGGCCGTCGGGAAGCACATCAACTCGATCTTCACCAAGCTCGACCTAGGGCACGGGGACCACACCCACCGACGGGTCGCGGCCGTGCTCCTCTACCTCGGTGAGTCGGGCCGGCCGCCGGTGCCCCCGGGCCCGGACGGGCCGCGATGAGGCTCGACGCACTCCTCGAGCTGCTCAAGGCGCCCGAGATGGCCCGATCCGGGCCGCAGCGCCTCCGGGGCTACCTCCTCGTGACCTCCGCGGCCCTGTGGGCCTGCGCGGTCGCCCTGGTCCTCCTCGGGGTCACGGTGCTCGGCTCCACCGACGTCCTGCGCGACGCGGTCGTCGTGGCCGTCGCCGGGTCGGTCGTCCTCGTCGGGCTGTGGCTGGCCGAGCGTGGCCGGACGGCGGGTGCGGCCGTCCTCGTGCTCGCGACGAACTGGGTCCTCGCCCTCGCCCTGACCTGGGACAGTCCGCGCGTCGCGCCGGTCGGGCTGCTCGCCGTGCTCGTACCCCTCGTCATCGTCGCGGAGTACGTGCCGGCCCGGGTGCGGTCGGTGGTCGCGGGGGTGACGGTACCGTTGGCCGGGGCCGTCGTCTTCCTCAGGCGAGTGGCGCCGTGCCTCGGCACCGGGCGGCTCGCCGCGGACCCCGGGTGCGGTCATGGTCGGGGTCGCCACCGCCCTCGTCGTCGCCGTCCTCGTCGTCGGGCTTCGCGACCACGTCCGGCGGCTCGAGCGGCGCAGCGCCGTGAGCTCGAGGAGTCCCGGGCCCGGGTGGCCGGCGCCGCCCTGGAGGCGCGCCGCTCGATCGAGCGGGACCTGCACGACGGCGCCCAGCAGCGCCTGGCCACCATGGCGGTGGACCTCGGACGGGCCCACCGGCTCTGCGACGCCGAGCCGGACCGGGCGCGCCAGATCGTCCACGGCCTGCAGGGCCAGCTCGAGGAGGCGATCCGGGAGCCGCGCGACCTGGCCCACGGCATCTACCCCCCGCTGCTCAACGAGCGCGGGCTCGGCGGCGCACTCCCGGCGGCGGCGCGCCGTACCGCCCTCCCGTGCATCGTCGAGGTCCGGGGGGTGCGGCGCTACGACCGCTCGGTCGAGGCGGCGGTGTACTTCTCCTGCCTCGAGGCGATGCAGAACGCCGACCGGCACTCGGGCGGATCCCTGATCACCGTCGCGGTCCTCGACGACGGCGCGGCGCTGCGGTTCAGCGTCGCCGACGACGGCGTCGGCTTCGACCGGGCCGAGACGCCCGGCGCGCGGGGCATCACGAACATCCGCGACCGGGTGCGGGCCGCCGGCGGTGAGCTGACCCTGACGAGCACTCGGGGCGCCGGGTCGACCGTCGCCGGGGTGTTCCACCACCCGGTGCGCCCTGCCTGAGCCCGCGGTGCGGGCCGGCCGGACCTCGCGGTGGTGCCAGCACCACTGCCGACGCACGGGTGGTCCCCCTCGACCGGGCTGCGCCCGGGCGGCACAGTGGTCGGGGCGCCGTCGCAGGGGGACGGTGCCTCCCGGTGGCCTGTCGGAGGGCCCCGCAGGTGGTGGGTCGTCGCCGCGGCGGTGACGATCCACCACCGAGCGGCGGCCGAGCGCGCCGCGGGGGCCGGCGCCGCCGGCCGCGGCCCCCGCTCAGATCGCGAGCAGGGCGACGACGAGCGCGAGGACCAGGGGCACCCCGAAGACGACGTCGAGCACGTGGAACGGCACCCAGTGCAGGTGGGTCACCTTCCAGCCGTAGTCGGCGTCCGGCCACTCGGGCGGCCGCCAGGCGCGTGCCCGGTGCAGGCGCTGGCCGACGAACAGGACGGCGTAGACGACGACGGCCACCCACCAGGCATCGAGGGTCCCGCTGTCGGTCACGGCCGGTGGTGACCCGCGCGGGTCAGGACTGGCCGATCGAGGAGAGGAGCTCGGCGAACCACGGCACCGCGGGGTCGAACGCCTTGCCGCCCCGGATCCGCGGGAACTCGATGGCACGCAGCTCGTCGCCTCGCTCCTCGTCGTGGCCGATGACCCCCGGCTCGCCCCGCAGCGCGCAGTCGACGGCGAGGTCGGTGCACTCCTTGATGAGGGCCAGGTCGCGCTCGTTGGCCGGCGCGGACCGGGAGAAGTAGCCGGACTTCTGGACCATCGTCTTCTCGGCGCCGAGGAGGTGGGAGAAGTGCTTGGCGAACCAGGCCCCGGGGTTGACCTTGTCGAGCTGGACGTGCCCGAAGGGGTCGCGCGGCACCTTCTGCCCGGCCGCCTCCAGCTCGGCGACGACCTCGGAGACCCCGGCGCCCTCGGAGAGGAAGATGGTGACGCAGCCGACCTCGTCCATGACGGTGCGCAGCCGGTCGGCCTCGGCGTGCAGGTCGATGTGCACCTCGGGGACGAAGACGGCGTGGACGTCCCAGCCGCGCGGGTCGTTGCCGATCTCGGGGAGGTACTCCTGCTCGCCGACCCAGGCGTGGTACCTCGCGGCGGTCGCGGCGGTCAGCCACCCGCAGTGGCGGCCCATGACCTCGTGGACGATGAGCATCCGCGGGTTCGAGGAGTGCTCGGCGATGATGTTCTGCGCGAACCTGCTGCCCTGCTCGGCAGCGGTCCAGGCGCCGAGGCTCTGGCGGATCGGCACGACGTCGTTGTCGATCGTCTTCGGCAGGCCGACGACGGTGAGGTCGTAGTCGTTCTCGTGCAGGTAGGCCGCGAGGTCGGCGGCGGTGGTGTTCGTGTCGTCGCCGCCGATCGTGTGCAGGACGTCCACGCCGTCGGAGGTCAGCTGCTCCGCCGCGACGTGCAGCGGGTCCTGCCCCTCCCGGACGAGGCCGCGCTTGACGCAGTCGGCGACGTTGGTCAGCTTGACCCTGCTGTTGCCGATCGGGGAGCCGCCGAAGCGGTGGAGCAGGTAGGCCTTCTCCCGGATCTCCGGCGTGACCTCGACGTAGTCGCCCCGGAGCAGCCCGGCGTAGCCGTTGCGGTAGGCGATCAGCCGCACGTCCGGCGCCACCGCGGTGTAGCGCTCGATGAGGCCGCCGACGGCGGAGGACAGGCACGGGGCCAGCCCACCGGCGGTGAGCATGGCGACGGTCCGGACGGTCATGGGACGCTCCTCGGGTGCGGGGTCGGGTCGAGACCTGGTGACGGGACGCCGGGGTCCCGCCACCATTGTGGCGGCTCCGGGGGGCCGGCGGTCGAGCCGGCGGTCGGGGCGTCGGTCGGGCCTGCGGTCGTGGCGTCGGTCTGGGCGTCGGTCAGGCCGGCGGTTCGGCCGTCCCCTCGGCGGCGACGAGCTCCGCGGTCTGGACCATGTTGAGGGCCGCCCCCTTGCGCAGGTTGTCACCGGTGATGAACAGCTCGAGCGTCGTCGGCTGGCCGGGGGCCTGCCGGATGCGGCCGGCGAAGCGGGGGTCGGCACCCACGGCGTCGTTCGGGGTCGGGAACTCCGGCTCGTCGGGGTCGTCGAGGACCACGACGGCCGGCGCCTCGACGAGGGCACGCCGGGCGTCCTCCACCTTGATCCGCCGCGCGAAGGTCGCGTGGACGCAGACGCAGTGCGAGGACACCACCGGCACCCGCACGCAGGTCGCGGACACCGGCAGGTCGGGAAGGTCGAGGATCTTGCGGGTCTCGTCGCGGACCTTGACCTCCTCGGAGGTCCAGCCGTCACCCACGTGGTGGCCGACGAACGGGATGACGTTGAGCGCCAACGGAGCCGGGAACGGTGACTCGCCGCCGAGCTCGTGCTCGAGGAGGCGGCGCACGTCGCCCGGCCGGGTGCCGAGCTCGCGGTCGCCGTGGACGACGTCGAGCTCGTCGTGCAGCCGGTTCATCCCCGCACGGCCGAGCCCGGAGGCCGCCTGGAGGGTCGTGACGACGAGGTCGCTCAGCTCCCATCCGCCGTGCAGGACCGCGAGCGCGTCGATCATCGTCATCACCGTCGCACCGGGGTTGGCGATGATGCCGCGGGGGCGGTCGGTGACCCGGCGCGGGTTCACCTCCGGGACGACGAGCGGCACGTCCGGCTCGGTGCGGAAGACCGTGCTGTTGTCGATCGCGACGACCCCGCGGCCCGCGGCGAGCTCGACCCAGTGGCCGGCGATCTGCGGCGGGATGTCGAAGATGGCGACGTCGACGCCGTCGAAGAACTCCTCGGAGAGCGGTTCGACGAGGACGTCCTCACCACCCAGCGAGACGGTGCTGCCGACGTCCTCGTCCCCGGCGGCGAGGCGGACGGCCCCCCAGTGGTGACGCCGCATCGCGAGCACCTGGACGACGACGCGGCCGACGGCCCCGGTGACGCCGACGACCGCGAGGGTCGGTCGCCGGTCCGTTCCGGTCCCCTGGTCCACGCTCACCTAGCGGCCGGTCCCCCCGTAGACGACGGCCTCACCCTCGCTGGAGTCGAGGCCGAAGGCGGTGTGCACGGCGCGGACGGCGACGTCGAGCAGGTCGTTCCGGGTGACGACCGAGATCCGGATCTCGGAGGTGGAGATCATCTCGATGTTGACGCCGGCGTCGGCGAGGGCCGCGAAGAACGTCGCCGAGACGCCCGGGTTGGACCGCATCCCCGCCCCGACGAGGGAGAGCTTGCCGATCTGGTCGTCGTACTGGATCGACCCGAAGCCGACCTCGCCGTGGACCCGTTGCAGCGCCTGGACGGCGGTGGGGCCGTCGGCCTTGGGCAGGGTGAAGGAGATGTCGGTCAGGCCGGTCTCGGTGGCCGACACGTTCTGGACGATCATGTCGATGTTGATCTCGGCCTCGGAGACGGCGCGGAAGATGCGGGCGGCCATCCCGGTGCGGTCGGGGACCCCGACCACGGTGACCTTGGCCTCGGTGCGGTCGTGGGCGACTCCGGCGATGATCGGCGCTTCCACGGTGTCTCCTTCGGGGCTGGGCTGGTCGGTGACGATCGTGCCCTCCTTCTGCGAGAAGGAGGACCGGACGTGGATGGGGATGCCGAAGCGACGCGCGTACTCGACGCTGCGCAGGTGCAGCACCTTCGACCCGCTCGCCGCGAGCTCGAGCATCTCCTCGGCGGCGATTCGGTCGACCTTGCGGGCGGTCGGGACGATGCGGGGGTCGGCCGTGAAGACGCCGTCGACGTCGGTGTAGATCTCGCAGACCTCGGCGCCGAGCGCCGCCGCCAGGGCGACGGCCGTGGTGTCGGAGCCGCCCCGGCCGAGGGTGGTGATCTCCTTGGTGTCCTGGCTGACGCCCTGGAAGCCGGCGACGATGACGATGTGGCCCTTCCCGAGCGCGTCGGTGACCCGCCCCGGTGTGACGTCGATGATCCGCGCCTTGCCGTGGGTCCCGTCGGTGATGACGCCGGCCTGGCTCCCGGTGAACGAGCGCACCGTATGGCCGAGGTTGGCGATGGCCATCGCGACGAGCGCCATCGAGATGCGCTCGCCGGCGGTGAGGAGCATGTCCATCTCGCGCGCCGGCGGCATCGGGCTGACCTCGTTGGCCAGGTCGAGCAGCTCGTCGGTGGTGTCCCCCATCGCCGAGACGACGACGCACACGTCGTTGCCCGACTTGCGCGACTCGACGATCCGCCCGGCCACCCGCTTGATGCTCGACGCGTCGGCGAGGGACGAGCCGCCGTACTTCTGGACGACGATGGGCACGCGCTGACTCCCCTGACGTGGTTCTCTGGCCGTCGTCCACTCTAACGACGGGCCCACCGAGCGGACGGCCCGCCCACATCCCGGCCCCACCCCGGGTCGGGTGCCCAGCCGGTCGCCGGAGCAGCCGACTGAGCACCCGAGGCGCTAAAGATCCGCCGGCGCGGGCATCCGCGTAGCGTCTCGCCCATGTCGATCGTCATCGTCGGAGCAGGGCTCGCCGGAGCCACCGCCGCCACCGAGCTGCGCCAGCAGGGGTACGAGGGGGGCATCGTCCTCATCGGGTCCGAGGAGCACCCGCCGTACGAGCGGCCACCGCTGTCGAAGTCCTACCTCCTGGACGAGCAGCCGTTCGAGAAGGCGCTCGTCCACCCCCTCGACTGGTACGCCGAGCACGACGTCGACCTGCGGCTCGGGGTCACCGCCACCGCCCTCGACCCGCGGGCCAAGGTCGTCTCGACGAGCGCCGGGGACATCCCCTACGAGCGGCTCCTCCTGGCCACCGGGGCCGAGCCGCGGGTGCTCGACGTCGCCGAGGACGCCGGTGTCCCGGTCGCCTACCTGCGCACCAAGGAGGACAGCGACCGGCTCCGCGACGCGTTCGCCGAGGGACGGCGGGTGGTCGTCGTCGGCGGCGGGTGGATCGGCCTCGAGGCCGCCGCCGCCGCGCGCACCGCAGGTGCCGTCGTCACCCTGTTCGAGATGGAGGACCTGCCACTGCGCCGGGTGCTCGGGCCCACCGTCGCCGAGGTCTTCGCCGACCTCCACCGCGAGCACGGCGTCGACCTGCGCCTCGGCACCGAGGTGACCGAGGCCGACCTCGAGGGCGCCGACCTCGTCGTGGCCGGCATCGGGGTGCGTCCGCGGGTCGACCTCGCCCACTCCGGGGGCCTGGCCGTCGACAACGGGGTGCTCGTCGACGCACGCCTGTGGTCCTCGGTCCCCGCCGTCTGCGCGGTCGGCGACATCGCGAACCACGCCCACCCCCGCCTCGGGCGCCGGATCCGGGTCGAGCACTGGGACACCGCGATCAAGCAGGGGAAGGTCGCCGCCCACAACCTCGCCGGCGCTGAGGAGGAGTACGAGGAGATGCCCTACTTCTTCACCGACCAGTACGACCTCGGGATGGAGTACGTCGGCAGCGCCACCGCCGAGGACGAGGTCGTCGTCCACGGCAGCCTCGAGGACCGCGAGTTCCGGGCCTTCTGGGTGCGCGACGGCGACGTCGTCGCGGCGATGCACGTCAACGACTGGGACGCCGGGGACGTCATCCGGGAGGCCGTCGACTCGGGGGAGCTCCCCGAGGAGGACTGAGCCGACCCTTCGCGGGCGCCGCCGGGGCGCCGGGCGAGCGACGCGACAGCGGCGCGGTGGCTCAGGGGTGGAGGGCGTCGAACTCCGCCTCGGCGACGATCTCCTCGTCCGCGTCGAGGCGCACGTGCGCGAGGAGTCCCTGGACGACGCGCAGCGCGGATGCCGCCCGCTCACCCCAGTCGGACAGGTAGCTGAACTGCCACCACCACAGCGCCTCGAGCCGCCGGCCGTCCTCGTGGTGCGAGAGCCCGTGGCTCAGGGCCGAGGCGATGTCGACGAGGTCGTTGGACAGCGATCCGACCCCGAGCTCGGGGGTGGTCACCGGGTCGACGACGTCGGCGTACTCGTCGAGGCCCTCGAAGAGGTTCGCGAGGCTCTCGCGCAGCGGGTCGAGCACGATGTCCGGGCCCGGGTCCGGCTCGAAGCGCTCGTCCGGGACGACGTCCTCGAGCGCACCGAGCCGGGCGCCCATGACGAGGACCTGCGAGAGCGCGAGCAGCAGCATCGGCAGCGCCGAGTCGGCGGCCTCCCCCGAGGCGACCTCGCGGACGGTGAGCAGGTACATCCGGGCGTCGGCAGCCGACTCCTCGCCGATGACGGCCCAGTCGCTGCCCCCCGGGAACGCGGTGGTGTCCTCAGACATCGAGCAGCCTCCGTCCCTCGAACGCGCGGCCGAGGGTGACCTCGTCGGCGTACTCCAGGTCCCCACCGACCGGCAGGCCGGAGGCGAGCCGGGTGACCCGCTGGACGCCGATGTCGCGAAGCATCCGCGAGAGGTAGCTCGCCGTCGCCTCGCCCTCGAGGTTGGGGTCGGTGGCGATGATGACCTCGGTGACCGTGCCGTCGCCGAGCCGGGCGAGCAGCTCGCGGACGTGGAGGTCCTCGGGGCCGATGCCGTCGATGGGGCTGATCGCACCGCCGAGCACGTGGTAGCGGCCGCGGAACTCACGGGTGCGCTCGACGGCCACGACGTCCTTGGGCTCCTCGACGACGCAGATCGCGTGCACGTCCCGACGCGGGTCGAGGCAGATGCGGCAACGCTCGCCCTCGGCGATGTTGAAGCACAGCTCGCAGAAGCGCACGCGGGCCTTGACCTCGGCGAGGGCGTGGGTCAGCCGCTCGACGTCGGCGGGGTCCGCCTGCAGGAGGTGGAAGGCGATGCGCTGCGCGCTCTTCGGCCCGACTCCCGGCAACCTGCCGAGCTCGTCGATGAGGTCCTGGACCGCGCCTTCGTACACACCTGCGAGCCTACGGGGTCATCGCGGCCCGCTGCCCGCTGGGCGCGCGCTCAGACGGCGACGAGCTGGTAGCCGCCGGCCTCCTCGAGGGCCTCGGTGACCTCGCCATCGCTGAGCTCGCGCTCGGCGGTGACCGTGACGGTGGAGGTCCCGCCGTCGACGAGCTCGACCTCGACGGCGTCGACGCCGTCGAGCGCAGTGAGCTCCTCGGTGACCGCGTGGACGCAGTGTCCGCAGGTGAGGCCGGTGGCGCCGAAACGCTGGATGGTGGCCATCGTCGTCCTTTCGCTCGAGTACCTCCCCCCAGTATGCGACCCGCGGCTCAGATGCCGACGGCCGCCCCCGACGACTCAGGCGGGAGCTCGTTGTAGGTGTCGGCCCGCTCCTGGCCGGAGAGGGCGGCGACGGAGTCCATGACCTCGTCGGTCAGCAGGCGCCGGGCCCTGCCGGCCGGCAGGCCGGCGTACGGCTCGGGGCGGATGGGCGTGCCGAAGCGCACGGTGACGTGGGCGCCGAGCCGCGGGAAGCTGCTGCCGATCGGCTGGACCGCGTCGGTGCCGCGCAGGCCGACCGGGACCACCGGCACGTTCGCGGTGAGGGCGAGCCACGCCACCCCGGTGCGGCCCTTGTAGAGGCGCCCGTCGCGCGAGCGGGTGCCCTCCGGGTAGATCCCGAACGCCCGGCCCGCGCGGAGCACCTCGAGCGCGGCGTCGAGCGACTCCTGGGCGGCCCGCGAGGAGTGCCGGTCGACGGGGATGGACTCGATCGACCGGAAGAAGCCGCGCCGCATCGCCCCGGCGACCCCGGTGCCGGTGAAGTAGTCGGACTTGGCGAGGAAGCTGACCGGGCGCGGCGCGACGATCGGGATGGCGAAGGAGTCGATGAAGGACAGGTGGTTGCTCGCGAGGATGACCCCGCCGGACCGCGGGACGTTGTCGGTGCCGGTGATCGTGGGGCGCCACAGCAGGGTGGCCGTCGGAGCGATGGCGAGGTGGCTGAGGCGGTAGGCGGTTCGGCTCACCGTTCCTCCTCGGCGATCACGGTTCCCCCGAGGATGCGCTCGACGACCGGCACCCCGACGTCGGAGAGGTCCTCGATCGACTCGTCGTCGTCGCTGATCGCGGTGTCGTCGACGACGCGCTCGCCGACGCCCTGGCCCTGCTCGTGCTCCCCGGCGACGGCGGCGCGGGCGCGTTCGAGCGGGCTGGCCCAGCTCGGTGCGGTCTGCGGGGCCGGCGGCGCCTCGGACCAGCTCGGCGGCTCCGCCTGCCGTCCGGGGACGGGCCCGGCGGCCCCGCGTGACGGGCGTGCCTCCTCCGGCGGCGCCGACGACGCGACGGGGGCGGACGGGGGCCGGACGGTGGACGGGGTGTCGGCCGGTGCTCCGGCGGTGGGCCGCTCCGGGGCCACGGAGGGGGAGGTGGCCGGCGACCCGGGGACGGCTGGGGCGGACGCCGCGGCCGGCGCGGCCGGCGGGCTGTCGGTGGGCATGCCCTCGACCCGGGCGTCGACCCCGAGGACGTCGATGAGGGCCTGGCGGACGTACTCGGCGTGCGCACCGCGGCGGAAGGTGTCGGCCAGCCCGACCGTGGAGATGGAGAGGAGCACGCGCTGGCCGTCGTAGTCGGCGACCTGGGCGTTCTGCGAGACGAAGGTCCAGGTGGAGCGGCGCATCTCGAAGAGCTTGGCGAGCACGTCGGGCCACGAGCGGCGCAGCGCGTCGGTGTCGAGGCCCCCGGGACCGCGGACCTGGGGCGGGGACGGGGGCGCCGAGGCGGCCGCGGCCGGCGCGTCCTCGACCGCGGCCCGGGCGGCGACCGGCGGGGGCGGCACCTCCTCGACCGGTGCGTCGTCGGTCGGCCCGGGGCCGTCGGAGCCGGGCGTTCCGGGAGCCGGACGTGTGGCGGCCGGCGCAGGCGCCGCGGACGTCGGGTCGGGATGCGTCGACGCGGCCACGCCCTGGCCCGGAACCCCCCCGACGTCGAGCCGGCGCTCGAGCCGGTCGAGCCGTGCGGCGTAGCCGGCCTCCCCCGCCGCCCCGGGCAGCAGGATGCGGGCGGCGATGAGCTCGAGCTGGAGCCGGGGCGCGGTGGCTCCGGTCATCTCGGTGAGGCCGGCGTTGACCACGTCGGCGGCCCGGGAGAGCGAGCCGGCGCCGAACGCCGCGGACTGGCGCCGCATCCGCTCGATCTGGTCCTCGGGCAGGTGCCGCAGCACCTGGCCGGCGCCCTCCTGGACCGCCGCGACGACGATGAGGTCGCGCAGCCGCTCGAGAAGGTCCTCGACGAAGCGGCGCGGGTCGAGGCCGGTCTCGACGACCCGGTCGATGGAGCGGAACACCGCGGCCGCGTCGCCGGCCGCGAACGCCTCGACGACCGCGTCGAGCAGCTCGCCGTCGGTGAAGCCGAGCAGCGCGGCGGCCGACTCGTAGGTGAGCCCCTCGTCCCCCGACCCGGCGATGAGCTGGTCGAGGACCGAGAGGGAGTCGCGGACCGACCCCGCCCCGGCGCGGACGACGAAGGAGAGCACTCCGGGCGCCACCGGGACGCCCTCACGGACGCAGAGGTCCGCCATGTACGCCTGCAGCCGCGCCGGCGGCACGAGCCGGAACGGGTAGTGGTGGGTGCGCGAGCGGATGGTGCCGATCACCTTGTCCGGCTCGGTCGTGGCGAAGATGAACTTCACGTGCTCCGGCGGCTCCTCGACGATCTTGAGCAGCGCGTTGAAGCCCTGCGAGGTGACCATGTGCGCCTCGTCGATGATGTACACCTTGTACCGGCTCTGCGCGGGCCCGTACGAGGCGCGTTCGCGCAGGTCACGGGCGTCGTCGACACCGCCGTGGCTGGCCGCGTCGATCTCGATGACGTCCACCGTGCCGGCGCCGCCGCGGGCCAGCGCCACACACGAGTCACAGGTGCCGCACGGCTCGGGGGTGGGGCCCTGCTCGCAGTTGAGGCAGCGGGCGAGGATCCGCGCGCTCGTGGTCTTGCCGCAGCCGCGGGGGCCGCTGAAGAGGTACGCGTGGTTGACCCGGCCGGTGCGCAGCGCCTGCATCAGTGGCTCGGTGACGTGCTCCTGCCCGATGACGTCGGCGAACGTCTCGGGCCGGTAGCGGCGGTACAGGGCGGTGCTCACCTCCCCGACCCTAGTGCGGATGCCGGACACCGGGCACGGCGTCCACCGCGGACCCCCGGGGGCCCGGACGGCGACGCCGGACCCCATCGGCGGACCCCCGGTCGGCCGAGCGGCGTGCGGCGGGGCGCCTGGACCTAGGGTTGGCCCGTGACGGCGCACCCCCATCCACCCGCCGCCGGGGTCAGGGTCGCGGTGGAGGGCGCGTCCAAGGAGATCGAGGGCGCGGTGCTGCTGCCGCCCTCCTCGTTCACCGCCGAGCCGGCGACCTGCACGGTGCTGCGCGGCCCGAACGGGTCGGGCAAGACGACCCTGCTGCGCCTCGTCGCCGGACTGACCCCGCCCTCGGCAGGCACCGTCACCCTCGACGGCGACGCCGCCGACGAGCGCACCCCGAGCACCCGGAACGCCGTCGCCGCCCTCCTCGGGCCCCCCGCCACCTACCGCGACCTCACCCTCGTCGACCACCTCACGCTGGTGGACGCCACCTGGGGACGAGACCCGGCCTCGTGCGCCGACCGGGTGGGCGCCGGGCTGGCGCTCTTCGGCGTCACCGCCCTCGCCGAGCGGTTCGGCCACGAGCTGTCCTCCGGCCAGCGGCAGCTCTTCCACCTCGCCCTGACCTGGTTCCGCCCGGCACGGCTCCTCCTGCTCGACGAGCCCGAGCAGCGCCTCGACGACGACCGACGGATGCTGCTCGCCCGGCGGGTGCGCGAGCGCGTCGACGGGGGCACGACCGTCGTGATGGCCTGCCACGACCCAGAGGTCACCGCGGCGGTCGCCGACGCCGTCGTCGACCTCGCCGGGGACGCGGGGTGAGGGCCGCCCGAGCCGGCACGGCGGCATCCGACCGCGAACGCCTGCGCGACACCGAGCACGTGCTCCACGGGCCGGGCGGCTCCGGCGCATGGCGCCAGCTCCTCTACGTCGTCTACGTCATCGCGCTGCTCTCCGGGCTCTACGGCTTCACGATCCTGCGCGGCGTCGTCGCGACGTACGGGTCCCGGTGGCGGGCGGCGCACCTGCTCGGGCCCCTGGCCGCGGGCGGCTTCGCGCTCCTCGTCGTCCTCGTCCTCCTCGCCCATGCGGCCGGCCGCCGGCGCGGGCCGGTGACTCCCGAGCTCGGCTGGGTCGACCACGTCGTCAGCTCCGCCATCGACCGTCGGCTCACCCTGCGGGAGGCGTGGCTGGTGCCCCTGACCGCCCTCACGGCCGCCGGTGCGGTCCTCGGCGGGGTCGTCGGCTCGGCGCTGTGGGGCGGCGGCGTGCTGGGGCCGGTCGCGGCCGTGGCCGGCCTGCTCTCCGGCCTGGCCGCAGGGGTCGTCGTGGCGCTCGTGTGGCTGGCCGGCCAGCTGGCCTCCGACCCTGCCGCCGGGTCCTCGAGCGGTGCTCGCGGGCTGCGCCTGGCGCTGCGGCCGCGATCCGCCCTCGCCCACCTCGGCATCGAGGGGCTCCGGGCCCACAGCGGCCGGTCGGCGCGGCTCGGCGGTGCGGTCCTCGCGGGAGACCCTCGGGCCCTACGGCTCGAGGCCGCCTCACCGGTCCGCCGCGGTCGCGGCATCCGCCTGAGGTCGCGGGGCCCGAAGGGCACCGTCGTCGCCCGCGACCTCCTCGGGCTGCGACGCCAACCGCTCCTCGTCGTCGGTGGGCTGGCGCTCGTGGCGCCGGGCACGGCCGGCCTCGCCTGGGCCAGCACGTCAGCGGGGGTGCCCCTCGTCGTCGCCACCGTGGCGGTCGTCCTCACCCACCTCGGGGCCTCCCTCTGGGGCGAGGGGATCCGCCTCTTCGGCGACACGCTGGGGGCGCCACGGCTGCTCGGGGGGTCGCTGCGGGGGGAGGCGGCGGCGCACTCCGCCGTCCCGGTGGCGCTCACCTTGGCCGCCGGGACCCCCGTGGCCGCCGCCACCTGCCTGGCGCTCGACACGCCGCTGCTCGCCGGTACCGTCGCGGTGATCGTCGTCACCGCGGTGACGACCGGGTGCCAGTGGGTCGGCGGGTTCCGGGTCCAGCTGCCGGCGGTCGCGGCGCTCCCGGAGGCCGGCCCCGCGGTGCTGCTGCTCTGGTGGGCCTGGCCGGTGGTCCTGGCAGCGGCGGTCGGGACCTTCGTGCTGGCCCGGCTCGAGGCGGTCGTGCGCGGCGGGTCCCTGGCCCCGGCGCTGGTCGCGGGGGCCGGGGCGCTCTCGGTGCTCGGGTGGCGCGCGGCCGCCGCGCTGCGCCGGGCGTCCGAGGCCAGCCGGGGCTGAGCGCGGGTCGAGGAGCCCACGGGCCGGGACGCCGCGGCCTTCGTCGCCGGGGCCGCAGCGCCCTCCGCCCGAACGGGCTCCGTCGGTGACCTACCCTCGTGGGGTGCGCATCGACGTCTGGTCCGACCTGCTCTGCCCCTTCTGCCACCTCGGCCGCCGGCACCTCGAGCTCGCCCTCGAGCAGTTCGAGCACGCCGACGAGGTGGGTGTCGTCTGGCACTCCTTCCAGCTCGACCGGAACGCTCCCGCCGTCGACGACACCCCACAGGTGGAGCGGGTCGCCGAGAAGTACGGCACGGACGCCGAGCGGATGGTCGCCCAGCACGAGCTGATGGCGCAGGACGCCGCCGCGGTCGGGCTCGACTTCCAGTGGCGGCGGCTCGTCGGGGGCAACTCCTACGACGCCCACCGGCTGGTCCACCTGGCCCGCTCGCTCGGCCGCGAGGACGAGGTGACCACCCGCGTCATGCGCGGCTGGTACTCCGAGGGGGCCGCGATCGGTGACCACGAGACGCTCGTGCGGCTCGGCGTCGAGGGCGGCCTCGAGGAGGAGGCCGTGCGGGCCCTGCTCGCCGCCGACGACTTCGGCATCGACGTGCGCACCGACGAGGCGCTGGCCGCCCAGATCGGCATCAGCGCGGTCCCGTTCTTCGTCCTCGACCAGAAGTACGGCGTCTCGGGGGCCCAGCCGGTCGAGGTGATGCTGCGCGCCATCCGCCAGGTCTGGGAGCTCCAGGGCACCGAGCCGGAGGTGGCTGCCGGTGGCGGTTGCGGCGGTGGATGCTGCGGGGGCGCCTGTGGGTCGGACGCGGCCGAGGAGCCCGCAGCCGGGGCCGCGGACACCGGCTGCGGGTGCGGCGGCGGCGGGTGCGGCGGGGTCTGCGAGCCGGAGACGGACGAGGCGGTCACGGCCACGCGCTGACCCGCGGGCCCCGGGTACGAGGACACCCCGCGTACCTGGAAGAGCCCACCTGCCCTTGCTGCATTCCTGCCCTGGGGGAGTTCAGTGAGGTACCACCACGCGGGGTGCCGGGTCCGAGTCTAGACAGCCGCCGCCCGTGGCACACAACCGCAGGCCCCCGGAGCCCGGGACCCCGCGATTTTCGGCGGCGGCACCGGCTCGGGTAGCCTCCTCGGCGGAGGATTCGCATAGTGGCCTAGTGCGCACGATTGGAAATCGTGTTGGGGATGAAACCCCTCGCGGGTTCAAATCCCGCATCCTCCGCCACCCGACGAAGGCCCCCGGATTTTGCGAGCGGGGGCCTTCGTCGTCTGCCGAGGCCGGTGGGGCGCCGGAGCCTTCGGAGAGGCACCCCGACGTTCGCGGCGCCTCTCCGAACGTTGCCGCACCAGGCGAGAAAGTGGGGTCACGCGAGGGGGAGCTCCTCGCCGACCCGGCACCGGTCGTCGTGCAGCTCGACGAGCCGCTGCTCCTCCGCCCCGGGCACCGGCCCCGAGGCGCTGAGCAGCCGGCAGACGGCGAACCCGGCGCCGGCCGCACGGTACCGGTCCACCCACCGCAGCCACCGCCGCTCCTGCGCGTCGTCGCGGCACGGCCAGCGCACGGTCAGCGACCGGACCCCGATCCGGAACGGCTTGGGCGTCAGCCGTGCCCGGTAGCTGCCGTGGGTCGCACACAGCTCGACGTAGAGCGGGTCGGACCCGAGCTCGGTGAGGATCTGCCGCGCCCGCTGCGACGACGGCGGGGCCTGCGCCCCGGTGACGAGCACCCGCAGGCCGGCCGCCGTCCGGTAGACGCGGACCCCGAGATCGGGGTGCCGTCGGGCGAACTCCCAGACCGGCTCGCAGGCGAGGCACTCGGCCACCGATGGGCGGACCGGCCCGACGGCCGTGACCCGCGTCCCGCCGTCCGGCTCGGTGCGGTACGCCTCGTACCCGACGCGGCCCGGGTCGCCGGCCTGGTCGGCCGGGGGCGCGTCGAGCGCGGCGGCGTCCTCGGTCCCGGCGGCCGGCGGCGGAGGGCCGGGTCTGCCGACCAGCCGGCCGACCAGCGCCGAGAGCCCGGACCGCGCACGCCGCCGGGGTGCGGCCACCTCGGCGAGCTCCGGCGAGTCCACGTCGGCGACCAGGAGCAGCTCGGTGTTGAGGACCTCGCAGCCCATCCGGTTGCGCGAGAGGACTCCGAGCCGTCCGTTCTCCAGCTCCTCGAGCACCGGCTCGCGCGGTGGGGTCCTCGGGTAGTAGTCGTGCCCCAGGCCGGAGCGCCCCTCCCGGGCCAGCCGCTGCAGGGCCTCGGCCAGCCTCCCCTCGGCCACGCGCTCGGCGTCTCCGGCCGACGTGGCCGACCAGCCCCACACCGTCAGCCGGCCGCCGCGCTCCCCGAGGTGCGGGCTGTGACCCGACGCCTGCGCCCAGTGCTGCGGGAACTCCATGCGGCGCAGTCTGGCAGCCCGCGTCGCGGGGCCGGGCACCTGCATCCACCCGCTCACCGACGCAACCACGCCGCCTGCGGACGGATCCGCCACCTTCGGTGGCGCCGCGCCGGACCCCGGGCGCACGATGCCCTCATGAGCAACGGCGCCTACGCAGCGGCATTCGAGCAGTCCATCTCCGACCCCACCGCGTTCTGGGGCGCGGCGGCCCGGGCGATCGAGTGGGACACCGAGCCGACCACCGTCCTCGACGACTCCAACCCCCCGTTCTACCGGTGGTTCCGCGGCGGCCGCCTCAACACGTGCTTCAACGCCCTGGACCGGCACGTGCGCGACGGACGCGGCGACCAGGCAGCCCTGGTCTACGACTCACCGGTCACCGGCACGACCGCCAGCCTCACCTACGCCGAGCTGCTCGAGCAGGTCGCCCGGTTCGCCGGGGCGCTCGCCGGGCTCGGCGTCGAGAAGGGCGACCGGGTGCTCATCTACATGCCGATGGTCCCCGAGGCGGTCGTCGCGATGCTCGCCTGCGCCCGGCTCGGCGCCATCCACTCCGTCGTCTTCGGCGGGTTCGCCCCGGCCGAGCTCGCGGCCCGGATCGAGGATGCCGAGCCCAAGGTCGTCGTCTCGGCGAGCTGCGGCATCGAGCCGACCCGCGTCGTCGAGTACAAGCCGATGCTCGATGCCGCCCTGGACCGCAGCAGCCACACCCCGGAGTCGGTGGTCATCCTCCAGCGCGAGCAGGGCCCCGCGGCCGTCGGCGAGCGCGACACCGACTGGGAGGAGATGACGTGGGAGGAGGTCACGGCCGACGCGGAGCCCGCCGGCTGCGTCACCGTGGAGGCGACCGACCCGCTCTACATCCTCTACACCTCAGGCACGACCGGGCGGCCCAAGGGCATCGTCCGGGACAACGGCGGGCACGCGGTCGCGCTGCGCTGGTCGATGGAGAACATCTACGACATCGGCCCCGGTGACGTGTGGTTCACCGCCTCCGACGTCGGCTGGGTGGTCGGGCACTCCTACATCGTCTACGCGCCGCTGCTGACCGGCGCGACCACCATCCTCTACGAGGGCAAGCCGGTGGGGACCCCCGACGCCAGTGCCTTCTGGCGGGTGATCGGCAGCTACGGCTGCAAGGCGATGTTCACCGCGCCCACGGCGTACCGGGCGATCAAGCGCGAGGATGCCGCGGGCGAGCTGATGAAGCAGTACGACCTCGCCTGCCTCCAGACCGTCTTCCTGGCCGGCGAGCGGCTCGACCCCGACACCTACGAGTGGGCCAGCGGCATCCTCGGCGTACCCGTCGTCGACCACTGGTGGCAGACCGAGACCGGCTGGCCCATCGCGGCGAACATGCGCGGGCTGGAGCCGATGCCGATCAAGGCCGGCTCGCCCTCGGTGCCGGTCCCCGGCTACGACGTCCGCGTGCTCGACGAGAACGCCCAGGAGGTGCCCCGCGGCACGGAGGGCGCGATCGCCATCCGCCTGCCGCTGCCGCCGGGGACGCTGCCGACGCTGTGGCAGGACGACGAACGGTATGTCGCGGGATACCTGTCGGTCTACGAGGGCTACTACCTCACCGGGGACGGCGGCTTCATGGACGAGGACGGCTACCTCTACGTCATGGGCCGCACCGACGACGTCCTCAACGTCGCCGGGCACCGGCTGTCGACCGGGTCGATCGAGGCGGCCCTCGCCGGCCACCCCGCGGTGGCCGAGTGCGCCGTCATCGGGGTCCACGACGACTTCAAGGGGCAGGTGCCGCGGGGGCTCGTCGTGCTCAAGGGCGGGATCGACGCCGACGCCGAGGGCGAACGGATCCGGGGGGAGCTGGTGCAGCGCGTCCGTGACGAGGTCGGCGCCGTGGCCAGCCTCAAGCAGGTCGACATCGTCGGAGGACTGCCCAAGACCCGCTCGGGGAAGATCCTGCGCAAGACGATGCGGGAGATGGCCGACGGCAGGACGCCGAACGTGCCGGGCACCATCGAGGACGCGTCCGTGCTGGACTCGCTCGCCGTGGTGCTGCGCCCGGGCGGGTGAGCCGGGTCGCCCCAGCGGGTGAGCCGGGTCGCCGCGGCCGGCGGGGCGGTCAGTCGCGGGCGTACTTGGCGTGGAACTCGAGGAAGGCGTCGTAGGCCCGCGGGCCGTAGACGGTGCCCGGACCGCCGGTCATGAGGATGCAGACGCCGAGGACCTCGGCGACCTCCTCGGGCGTGGCCCCCTTCATCGCCGCCCCCCGCGCGTG
Organism: uncultured Actinomycetota bacterium; assembly: GCA_963772645.1. Classification (GTDB taxonomy): domain Bacteria; phylum Actinomycetota; class Actinomycetes; order Actinomycetales; family Dermatophilaceae; genus DASSQJ01. The sequence goes on along the minus strand of CAVYYD010000011.1, from coordinate 384,469 downwards.
GGAGGCGATGCAGCCGTCGCACTGCTGGCCGACGGCGATGGCGAGGGCGAGCAGCTCCTTGGTCTTGGCGTCGAGGACTCCGTCCTCCAGCGCCGCCTTGTGCATCGAGCTGAACCCGTCGTAGACGGCGGGGATGGCGGAGCGCAGGTTCTTCGAGGGGCCGCGCAGCCCCTCGAGGACACCGACGCCGTGGCTGTGGTCCGAGCTCACGAGGTCCTCCCGAGGATGGTGGTCACGATACCCGGTACCGTATCTGCTCCTTCAGGTGCCGGGGACGTGGGGTGGCTCACGGAGAGGTTCCGGGGTGTCGAGGGCGGGGACCGTCTCGGCGACCGCGCCCAGCCGCGCCAGGTCCTCACGGAGCGCACGTGAGCGGTCGACGTGCTCGGGCAGGACCTTCGAGATCACCCACTCGGTCGCTCTCGGCAGGCTGATGATCTCGTAGGACTGGGTGATCCGGCCGCCGCTGTCGGTGGGTTCGAGGGTGAAGGCCCACTCGGTGGCGTCCCGCATGACGCCCCCGTTGGTGCGGTAGGTGAAGCACCTGTCGGCGTCGAGGACGACGATCGTGCACGGTCGGCTCCAGCGGGCGAAGCGGGCCTTGTTCGTGCCGCGGAAGCGGGCAGCGACGGCCGCCCGGTCGGCTCCGTCGAGCCATTGCGCCGTGTGGCACTCGTGAGACCACTCACCGATGCGCGGGACGTCGGTGAGCACCTGCCAGACCTGGGCGGGCGTCGCTGGGACGTCGGCCTGCACGGTTCCCGTCCGCTGGACCCTGCTCATCGCGAGGCCACCATGTCCTTGGTCAGGGCGCCGACAGTGGCTGCTCGGGTGCCGGCCCACAGGCGGGCGGTCTTGCGGCGGTAGCGCGGGCCGAAGACCGTGGTGATGACGAAACAGCACCGGACGGGGCACCACCTGGCTCATCAGCGCGTGGCTGACCGGGTCCTGCCCGTCGAGGGTCCACAGCCCGGTGAGGGCGAGCTCACCGAAGGACAGGCCCTTGATGTTGTGCTCCTGGTCCCAGGCGTGCCAGTCGGCGGCGGTGATGCTGGCCGCCACGAGCGGCATCGCCTCCTCCTCCTCACCCCGCAGGTGCGGGTAGAGGACCGCCTCCAGCTCCTCGATCGCCGCGAGGAGGTCGCCCGGGCCGGTGGTTCCCGGCGGGCGCGAGGCACGCGCCACGTCGGCGACCCGCTCCATCGCCGGATGGACACGGTGGTGGTCGGCGTCCATGTCCTGAAGCAGGTCCCGGGGGGGCCCGCACCCCCGGGGCTTGCCCGCCGCTCTCTCGGTTGCTCCCGGGCGACAGGTCGGCACGCCACCGGCTGCCGTCCCGCGGCCTGGCACTTGGCCGGGCCCCCAGCCCCGGGTGAGGATGGCGAGGTGATCTCCGTCCCGCTGGCCCGTGACCTCCTCGCCGCCGGCGTGCTCTGGCAGCCGCGCGCCGGCGACCGCTTCGTCATCGACACCGAGCTGCTCACCGACGAGGTGTTCTGGATCTCCGACCTCACCGTCGAGGTCCACCACTACGGCGGTCAGTCCGTGCTCGGGTTCAACGGGACGACCGAGTGGGCGCTGGACTCGGTGACCCTCGACCAGGCACTCTGGCTGCCCCGCGAGGACCAGCTGCGCGAGCTGCTCGGAGAGCGGCTCGAGAGCGTCCGGCGCACCGTCGGAGGCTGGGAGGTCACCTACGCGGTGCGGCCGGGATACGTGCAGTCGGTGACCGACCCGGACCTCGAGTGCGCGTACGCGCGGGCGCTCCTGAGTCTCTGACCCGGGTCGTCAGCGCCGGGAGGTGCCGAAGATCGAGCGGGTGATCTCGCGCCCGAGGACGGTCCCGGCCGAGCGCAGCGCCGACCGGAACACCGAGGACTGGACGACCTGCGCCACGATGCCCGGCTCGGGCCCCCGCTGCGCCGCCCGCTCGGCCGCCTTCTGCGCGGCGGCCTGCTCCTTGGCCGCGGCCTTCTCCGCGGCCGCTCGCGCCTTCTGCGCCTCCGCGCCGCCGCCGCGTCGGCCGACGCCTTCTCCTCCGCCGCCGCGGCTGCGGCCTCGGCCTGCTCCCGCTCGGCCCGCGCGGCGTCGAGCATCTCCAGCGCCGAGTCCCGCTCCTGCACCTGCCCGTACTCGGCCTGCAGCGGTGAGGCGGCGACGGCGGCGTCGACGACAGCGTCCGGGGACGGCGCCATCAGCGACTCCGGCGCCCGCATCCGGGTCCAGGCCACCGGGGTGGGAGCGCCCTTCTCCGAGAGCACGGTGACGACGGCCTCCCCGGTCCCGAGCGTCGTCAGCAGCTCCTCCAGGTCGTAGTCGGTGTGCGGATAGGTCCTCACCGCCGACGTCAGCGCGGCCGCGTCGTCGGGGGTGAAGGCGCGCAGGGCGTGCTGCACCCGGTTGCCGAGCTGGCCCAGCACGTCCTCCGGGACGTCCCTGGGCGACTGGGTCACGAAGAACACCCCGACGCCCTTGGACCGGATGAGGCGCACGGTCTGCTGGATGGCGTCGAGGAACTCCTTGCTCGCGCCGTCGAAGAGCAGGTGCGCCTCGTCGAAGAAGAAGACGAGCTTGGGCTTGTCGAGGTCGCCGACCTCGGGGAGGTCGTGGAAGAGGTCGGCGAGCAGCCACATGAGGAACGTCGAGAACAGCGCCGGGCGGTCCTGGAGCGCCGGCAGCTCCAGCATCGAGACCTGGCCCCGCCCGTCGGCCGCGGTGCGCAACAGGTGGGAGGTGTCGAACTCGGGGATGCCGAAGAAGGCGTCGGCCCCCTGGTCGGAGAAGGCGACGAGCTCGCGGAGGATGACGCCGGCCGTCGCGGCGGACAGCCCACCGAGCTCCTTGAGGTCCTCCCTCCCCTCGTCGGAGGTCAGGTGCTGCACCACGGCGCGCAGGTCGCTGATGGTGTCCAGGTAGTAGCCCTTGCCGTCCGCGTAGTGGAAGACGAGGCCGAGGCTGGACTCCTGGGTGGCGTTGAGCCCGAGCACCTTGGAGAGCAGGGTGGGTCCGAACGTGGAGACCGCGGCCCGCACCGGCACGCCCTTGCCCTGGCCACCGAGGGAGTAGAACTCCACCGGGTAGGCGGTCGGCTCCCACGTCATCCCGACGTCCGCCGAACGGGCCGCGATCCGCTCGTTTCCCTGGCCCGGCGACGCCATCCCGGACAGGTCGCCCTTGACGTCGGCGAGGAAGACCGGGACGCCCTGCTCGACGAGCTGCTCGGCCATCAGCTGGAGGGTCTTGGTCTTGCCGGTTCCGGTGGCGCCGGCGACGAGCCCGTGCCGGTTCATCGCCGACAGCGGGATGCGGACGGGGACGTCCGGGTGGGCCGTGCCGTCGACGACGGCGGCGCCGAACGCGAGGGCCGGCCCGTCGAACGCGTAGCCGGCGCGGATCTTCTCGATGAGGTCGGTACCCGTCGTGTCGCTCACGGTCGTCAATCTAGCCCGGGCCCCGGGCGTCGCAGCCTCGAGCCGACCGCGCACCGACATAGAGTGACCCCCGTGATCTTCAAGGCAGTCGGCGACTCCCGGCCGTACCCCGACCACGGGTACACCAGCCGGCAGTGGTCGAACGTGCCGCCGCGGATGGTCCGGCTCGACGAGCTGGTCACCACCAAGCGCGAGCTCGACCTCCAGCAGCTCCTCGCCGAGGACTCCACCTTCTACGGCGACCTCTTCGCCCACGTCGTCGAGTGGGAGGGCACCCTCTACCTCGAGGACGGCCTGCACCGGGCGCTGCGGGCCGCCCTTCACCAGCGGCCGACGCTGCACGCACGCGTCCTCACGCTCTGAGCCCGCCCGTGAGCGAGTACGCCACCGAGTCACCGGTCTCCCTGCGACGGCGCCGCAAGCGGCGGCGGGCGCTGATCACCATCGGCATCGTCCTGCTCGGCCTCTTCTTCGCCTTCTGGTACGCACTGTCCTACTACGAGACGGACACCACGCCCACCGCGCCTGCCGCGGCCGGGGCCGCCACCTGTCGCACCCCCGACCCGAACGAGGTCGCGCCAGGAGACGTCAAGGTCCGCGTCCTGAACGCCTCGAACCGCAACGGCCTCGCCGCCGCCACGGCCAAGGCCCTCGGCTCGCGCGGCTTCGTCATCCGCGGCGCCGCCAACGACACCTCGAAGCGCAAGCCGCCCGCCGTCGCCGAGATCCGCTACGGACCCGACGGCGAGGCCCGCGCCAAGCTGCTCCAGAGCGTGATGCCCAAGGGCACCACCCTGGTGAACGACAAGCGCAAGGGCACCGACGTCGACGTCGCCCTCGGCGCGAAGTTCACCCAGCTCCGGCCGCCGGCGACCCCGACCTCGACCCCGCTGCCGGACTGCCCCTCGCCGAGCGGTCCGTGAGCCCCTCGCTCGAGGAGCGCCTCGGCCTGGCCGCGGAGGTCCGCAGGGCCGCACCGGTCCACCTGGCCCCCGGGACCGCGCCGGCCGACGCCTTCGCGGCCGTCGCGGCCGAGTGCGTCGAGCACTGGCGCACCAACGAGACCCGGCTGCTGCTCTCCCGCGCCGCACCCCACCTGCACCAGACCCGGGTCGGCATCCGGCGGCTGCGCTCGGCGTTCTCCCTGTTCCGGCCGGTCCTCGACGAGGTGCCCGGCGCCCGCACGGTGGTGCACCGGTTGCGTGCCTACGCCCTGCCGCTGGGCCCGGCGCGCGACCTCGACGTCCTGCTCAGCGGACCGCTGGCGGCACGGCTCACCGCCCGCCAGCACGAGCGCCTCCTGGAGGACCGGGAGGGCGCCTACGCCACCGTCCTCGCCGTGCTCCACTCCCCCGACCGGGCCCGGGCGGCACGCGACCTCGACGACCTCCTGGCCGCCGCCCCCGGCTGGCCGCGCCACCGCACCGACCTGACCGCCGTGGCCCGGGCCGCTCTCGGGAGGCGAGCGGACCGCGTCGCCGGCGCCGGGGACCGGCTACGCCACCTGCACCCCACCGACCGTCACCGCGTGCGCATCGAGGCCAAGAAGCTGCGCTACGGCTGCGAGTTCTTCGCCGACCTCTTCCCCGCCGACCGGCCGCGGGCCACCGCCGACGACGGCACTCCCCTGGCCGGACCGCTCGCCTACGCCCGGCTCGCCGAGGACGTCCAGACCACGCTCGGTGCGCTCCACGACCACGCGACCGCCGACGCCCTGCTCCACCGGGTCGGTGCGGCCGCCCCGGCGGTCGACGAGGAGGAGCTGCTCGGCGAGGGGGTCGCCACGGTACGCCGGCTCGCCGACGCCCCCCGGCCCTGGGGCTGAGGTCGCGGCGCCGGGGTCCCAGGCTGCGGCCCACCCTCCTCTGGAGTGGATGCGGATGTGGCGGGCGGAGGCGGTGCGGGTGCTGCGGTCTCAGTGGCGGGCGGCTGAGGCGTCCCCGGCCTCCGCGCCGTCCCGGCCCTCCGTCGCGTGCGACCGGTGCGACCGGTGCCGGCGCCAGGCGAGGAGACCGGCGATGACGAGCGCCGTGATGATGACGGCCGAGCCGGCGCCGAGCCACTTCTCGACCCGCTGGTAGGACTGTCCGGCGAGCATGCCGGCGACGACGACCACGATGCCCCAGAGCAGGCCGCTGCCGAAGTTCGCCGGGAGGAAGCGCAGGTACGGCATCCGCGCCGCTCCGGCGAGGGCGGGGACGACGGCCCGCAGGAACGCGGTCCAGCGAGCGAGGACGACGGTGACGACACCGCGCCGCCGCAGCAGCTCCTGGGCCTGCTCGACCCGCTGCCGGCGCCGCCGGAGGAACCGGTTCTCGACCAGGCGGGGGCCGAGGTTGCGGCCGATCTCGTAGCCGATGCTGTCACCGACGACCGCGGAACCGACGACGACGAGGCACATCGCGGCCAGGTTCGTGTGGCCGAGCGACACCGTGACCCCCCCGAGGATGGCGGCGGTCTCCCCCGGCAGGACGAAGCCGACGAACAGGGCGTCCTCGGCCAGGACGAGCGCTCCGACGACGACATAGACCAGCCAGGCCGGCTGGCCCAGGACCTGCTCGAGGATGGACGTCATCGACCCAGTGTCCGTGAGCCGGCTGGACGTTTCCTGTGCACCGCAAGGCGCCGGAGGGCCCCCGGCCCGGAGCGGACCCCCGTCAGGCGCCTTCGGTGCGCAGGGAGGCGAGCACCGCGGCGACCCGGCGGCTGACCCCGGGCTCGGCGCCGAGGTCGAGCTTGGTGAAGATCGCGTTGACGTACTTCTCGATGGCCGACTCCGACAGGTGCAACCGGGCCGCGATCGCGACATTGGTCCTCCCCTGTGGTCGGAGCGGTCGTCGGCGACGTGGTGCTCGGCTCCCTGTTGCTCGACTGGCTCGTCGCGGAGCTCGGCAGCGAGGGGCTGCTCGTCGCCGGGCTCGGCGCCCTGGGCCTGGCGCTGCTGCGCGGGGCAGGTGCCCGGACGCCGGACGCCGCTGGGTGAGGACCGCCAGGTCCTCGTCGGTACGCCCTTGCCGCTCGGAGGCTCGGCGGCGACGGTGCCGTGCCGGGGCAGCCGCACGGGGTGTGTCGCCGGCAGCCCTGCCGACGCGGCATCCCCGCCCGCCGGGGGACCGACGGTGCGCCCTCGGCGGACGACAAATGAGACGAGAAATGAGACGAACACGGGAAACGCCGGCCACCTCCGTGAGAGGCGACCGGCGTTTCCGCAGGTGAAACGCGGTGGCGGTGGGATTTGAACCCACGGAGGGCTTGCACCCTCACACGCTTTCGAGGCGTGCTCCTTAGGCCGCTCGGACACGCCACCGCGGGAGAGGCTACCCGAGGCCGGGGGCGCCCCCGAAATCGGCAGCAGCGGGAGCGCCACGCACGACGGACCCGTGGTCCGGTCCGCCGCGGTGGACGGCGAAGAAGCGCCGGACGACGTCCCCGCACTCCTCCTCGAGGACCCCGCCGACCACCTCCGCGCGGTGCGTGGCGCGACGGTCACGAGGGATGTCCCAGACCGATCCGCAGGCGCCGAGCTTGGGGTCCCACGCCCCGAACACGACCCGCTCGACCCGCGAGAGGACCACCGCACCGGCGCACATCGGGCACGGCTCCAACGTGACGACGAGGGTGCACCCGTCGAGCCGCCAGGTCTGCAGCGAGCGGGCCGCCGACCGCACCGCGACCACCTCGGCATGAGCGGTCGGGTCTCCCTCGGACTCGCGCAGGTTCCACCCCTCCCCGAGCACCTCGCCGCCGGGGGCGAGGACGACCGCCCCGACCGGCACGTCACCGGCGGCCGCGGCCCGCTCGGCGAGCACCAGGGCACGGCGCATCGACGCCGTCCAGCGCGGATCGGGGGGAAGGGCCACGGAGTAAGTTTCCCCCATGCGCGTCATCAACCCGGACCACCGGCTCATCGCCCACAAGCTGACCTACCTCCGGGACCAGCGCACCGACTCGCCCACCTTCCGTCGGCTGGCCGAGGAGCTGATGACCCTGCTCGCCTACGAGGCGACCCGCGACGTGCGCGTCGAGCCCTTCGAGATCCAGACCCCGGTCGCGCCGACCACCGGGATCAAGCTGTCCAACCCCAAGCCGCTCGTCGTGCCCATCCTCCGCGCCGGCCTGGGGATGCTCGAGGGGATGGTCCGCCTGCTGCCGAGCGCGGAGGTCGGCTTCCTCGGGATGCAGCGCGACGAGGAGACGCTCGAGGCGGTCACCTACGCCAACCGCCTGCCCGAGGACCTCTCCGGCCGCCAGGTCTACGTCCTGGACCCGATGCTCGCGACCGGCGGCTCGATGGCCGACGCCATCCGCTACCTCACCGACCGTGGCGCCGACGACGTGACGGCGGTCTGCCTGCTCAGCGCGCCCGAGGGCATCCGCCACCTCGAGGAGTCGGTCGCCTCGCTCGGCTGCCCCGTCACCCTCGTCACCGGCGCCATCGACGAGCGGCTCAACGAGGTCGGGTACATCGTCCCGGGCCTCGGGGACGCCGGCGACCGGCTCTACGGCCTGGCCCAGTAGGCCCAGCGGGCGCAGTGGCGACACGCCGGTCAGCGCATCATCCGTCACACGAGTCACACATCTGGGACCATCGACGAGGCGTGCAGTCCGGCGCGCCGTCGGTGCAGGAGGACATGAGGATGCCCCCGGTCAAGAAGATCGTGCTGTGGCTCGTCGTCGCCTTCCTGCTCTACGCCATCCTCACCTCGCCGACGCAGGCCGCGAGCATCTTCGGGTCCGCGTGGGCCGTGCTCGTCACCGGCGCGACGAACGTCGGCGCGTTCTTCGACAGCCTGCTCGGCGGCTGAGGTGGCGCGGCGGCCGCGCATCGACCGCGAGCTCGCGAAGTACCTCGTCGAGGGCGAGCGGGTCATCGTCGCGGTGCGCCGGCACTGGTTCGCGCTGGCCCGCGAGATCCTCCTCGTCGTCGCGGGCACGGCCCTCGCGATCTGGGCCGACGTCAGCACCCCCCTCGGCGCGGGCGGCGAGCTGCTGCGCAGCGCCAGCCTGCTCCTCTTCTGGGGGGCGCTCGGCTGGCTGCTCTGGCAGGTCCTCAACTGGCGGCACGAGTGGTTCGTCGCCACCGACAAGCGCTTCCTCCTCTTCTACGGCTTCATCCGCCGCCGGGTCGCGATGATGCCGCTGCTCAAGGTCACCGACATGACCTTCGACCGATCGCCGCTGGGCCGGGTCATCGGATACGGCGCGTTCGTCCTCGAGTCGGCGGGGCAGGAGCAGGCCCTCAGCGAGATCAGCTTCGTCCCGGACGCCGACGAGCACTACCGCGCGATCTGCACCCAGCTCTTCGGGCCGGGTTCGCAGATCCGCTTCCCGCCCGGCTACGGGCCCCCCTCCGGGTGGGGCGGGGATGCCGGGCCCGGCGGCCCTGGAGACCCCGGCGGGTGGGGCGGGGACCCCGGACCGGGGCGGGACCGGCCGGGCGGCGGCCGGGGTGGCCCGGCCACCGCCGACGGCAGGGGCAGCGACGGCCAGGTGCCCCGCTCCGCGGACGGTCACGCCCCCGCCGTGCTCCACGGCCCCGGCGACGGCCGGTTCCGCGCCCGCGGCCCGGAGCGGCGCGCCCGGCCCGGCCCCGAGCCGGAGTCCTGGTACCGCAGCTCGACCCTGGACGGCCCGGTCCGTCGTGGCGACACCGGGGAGATCCCCGTCGTGCTCGGGCACGAGGACCGGGTGCCCGGCGAGAGCGACGCGGTGCAGATCCCGGTCCGCCCGCCGGGCCGTCACCGCCCGGGCGGACGCGCGCAGCGCGCCCCGCGCCCCGCCGAGACACCCCTCTACCCGCCACCGGACTGGCTCGACTGATATGACCGGCGGGCGGCCCGTCTGCCCTCAGGGGCGCAGGACCGCCTCCGACGCGCCCCCGCCGGCGGAGGTCGGCACCCCCTCGACGTCGAGCAGCGGGACGTCGACGAGCTGGCCGGAGCGCTGCGGGTGCCGCTCGCCGACCGCGCGCCCGGACGGGGTCGCCTCGAGCGGCAGCTCGAGCTCGAGGATCCCCTTGCCGAGCCGGCCGTCCTCGGGGAGCGCCACCGGGTAGTCGCCGGTGAAGCAGGCGGTGCAGAGGCGGTCACGCGGCTGGCCCGACGCCTCGACCATCCCCTCCTCGGAGATGTAGCCGAGCGAGTCGGCACCGATCGAGTTGCACACCTCCTCGACGCCGAGGCCGGTGGCGATGAGCTCGGCGCGGGTGGCGAAGTCGATCCCGTAGAAGCACGGCCACCGCACCGGGGGCGACGAGATCCGCACGTGCACCTCGGCCGCCCCGGCCTCGCGCAGCATCCGGACCAGGGCGCGCTGGGTGTTCCCCCGCACGATCGAGTCGTCGACGACGACGAGCCGCTTGCCCCGGATGACGTCGCGCAGCGGGTTGAGCTTGAGCCTGATGCCGAGCTGGCGGATGGTCTGCGACGGCGCGATGAAGGTGCGGCCGACGTAGGAGTTCTTGACCAGGCCCTGGCCGTACGGGATGCCGGACTCCTGCGCGTAGCCGATGGCGGCCGGCGTCCCCGACTCAGGGGTCGGCATGACGAGGTCGGCGTCGACCGGGTGCTCCCGGGCCAGCGCCCTGCCCATCGCGACCCGCGCCTCGTGGACTCCCCGCCCCGCGATGGTGGTGTCCGGCCGGGCGAGGTAGACGTACTCGAAGACGCAGCCCTTGGGCCGGGACTCGGCGAACCGCTGTGAGCGCAGCCCGTCCTCGTCGATGGTGACGAGCTCGCCCGGCTCGACCTCGCGGACGAACGAGGCGCCGACGATGTCGAGCCCCGCCGTCTCGGAGGCCACGACCCATCCGCGCTCGAGCCGGCCGATGACGAGCGGACGGATGCCCTGCGGGTCGCGGGCGGCGTAGAGCGTGTGCTCGTCGATGAAGACGAAGCAGAAGGCCCCGCGCAGCATCGGCAGGACCTCGAGGGCGGCGGCCTCGACGGTGCGGTCGGGGTCGTCGGCCAGGAGGGCGGTGACGAGCGCGGTGTCGGTGGTGTTGCCCCGGGCCAGCTCGCCGCGGTGCGGGTCGCCGGCCCGACGGCCCTCGAGGGTGTCGCGCAGCTCGGCGGAGTTGGTGAGGTTGCCGTTGTGCGCCAGCGCCACCGTCCCACCCACGTGGCCACCGAGGGTGGGCTGGGCGTTCTCCCAGGTGGACCCGCCGGTGGTGGAGTAGCGGCAGTGGCCGACGGCGAGGTGCCCGCGCAGCGAGGCGAGCGAGCGCTCGTCGAAGACCTGCGAGACCAGCCCCATGTCCTTGTAGACCAGGAGCCGCGAGCCGTCCGAGGTGGCGATGCCGGCCGACTCCTGGCCCCGGTGCTGGAGCGCGTAGAGGCCGTAGTAGGTGAGCTTCGCGACATCCTCTCCGGGAGCCCAGACGCCGAAGACGCCACACGCGTCCTGGGGGCCCTTCTCGCCGGGGAGCAGGTCGTGGGTCAGCTGTCCGTCGCCGCGAGGCACGTGGTGGATCCTCCCACTGGGGTCAGGGTCGGTCCGCGCGCTTGTCGAGCGCGAGGGCGAGGAGGGCCGCCAGCAGCGCGAAGAGGCATGCGCCGAGGAGGCCGAGGTAGCCGAGGGCGGCGGTCGGCGCGTACGTGCCCTGGACCAAGGGGGACGAGGGGTCCTCGAACCATCCGCCGGTCGCCACCACGGCACCGAGCACGAAGCCGAGCACGGCCCCGGTGACGATGATCCGCAGGAAGCGCGGACGACGAGGGGGTGTCACGCTCCTTACGGTACGTGAACCGAGCCTGCGGATCACGCCGCGTCCGGCGCAGGATGGGGGGATGCACGCCCCATCCACGGGTCCCGCCGGCACCGAACACCTCGCATGACCACGACCGACGAGCAGCCCCGCACCCGGCCGGCGCCGGCCGGCCGGGCACCGGGTGCTCCCTGGTACGCCGGCGCCACGCTGCTCGCGACCCTCGCGGGGCTCGGGCTCGGCCACCTCGTCGCCGGCCTCGTCTCCCCGGAGGCCTCCCCGTCCTGGCCGTGGGTTCGACGGTCGTGGACGCCACCCCCACCCCGGTGAAGGAGTGGGCGGTCAGCACGTTCGGCACCTCCGACAAGCCGGTGCTCATCGCCTCCGTGTCGGTCGTCACGCTGCTCGTGGCGACCCTCCTCGGCCTCCTCGCCCGGCGGCACCGCACCACCGGGCTCGCCGTCCTCGGCCTGCTCGGGTTCGCGGCCGTCCTCGCCGCGGCCACCCGGCCGACGGCGACCGTCGTCGACCTCGTGCCGGGGCTGGCCACCGCCGTCACCGGCGTGCTCGCCGCCGCGTGGCTGCTGGCCCTCCTCGACGGGTGGGGCGCCGCGGCCACCGACCCCGCTGCGGGCGCCGGGCCGGACGCCCGGCCCCGCGCCGACGGCAGCAGCAGCCGCCGCCACGTCCTTGCCGCCGCGGCCGGCCTCGGGGCGGTGGCGGCGACCGGCGGCGCCCTCGGCCAGGCCCTCACCCGCCGTGGCGCCGCGGCCGACATCGCGCTGCCCGCCCCGGCGACCCCCCTCCCCCCTCTCCCCGCGGGCCTCGAGCGCCAGGTCCCCGGCATCAGCGCGTTCGCGACCCCGAACGACCAGTTCTACCGAATCGACACCGCACTCGTGGTGCCGCGGGTCGACGCCGGCTCGTGGAGCCTGACCGTCGACGGCGCGGTCGACCACCCGTTCAGCATCGGCTACGACGAGCTGATCGCGATGCCCCTCGTCGAGGCCGACATCACCCTCACCTGCGTCTCCAACGAGGTGGGGGGCCCGTACATCAGCAGCGCCCGCTGGCTCGGTGTGCGGACCCGCGACCTCCTCGAGCGGGCCGGGGTGCACGGCGGCGTCGACCAGGTCCTGTCCCGGTCCACCGACGGGATGACGATCTCCACCCCGGTGCAGGCCCTGACCGACGACCGCGACGCGCTCGTCGCCGTCGCGATGAACGGCGAGCCGCTGCCCGCCGTGCACGGCTTCCCCGCCCGGCTCGTCACGCCCGGGCTGTACGGCTTCGTCGGCGCCACGAAGTGGCTCTCCCGGATGACCGCGACGACCTACGCCCGGCAGAGCGCCTACTGGACCGACCGGGGATGGGCCGTCGAGGCGCCCGTGCGCACCGAGTCCCGCATCGACACCCCGCGGCCGCTCTCGACGGTCGGCGCCGGCCGGGTCGTCATCGGCGGGGTGGCCTGGGCGCAGCACCGGGGCGTCGAGAAGGTGGAGGTGCGGGTCGACGACGGCCCGTGGCAGGAGGCCCGGCTCGGGCCCGACGCCGGCATCGACTTCTGGCGGCAGTGGTACCTGCCCTGGGACGCGCCCGGGGGCCGGCACACCCTGACGGTGCGGGCGACCGACGACACCGGCGCGACCCAGCCCGAGCAGCGCACCGAGCCGTTCCCCAGTGGCGCCACCGGCTGGCACAACATCCTGGTCACCGTCGCGTGACCTCCTGGACCACGGTGCGGCACAGGCAATCCGGAACTCCGGCTGCGACGAACCACCGGTGTACGACGCCCAGCACACCGACCCGCCAGGAGACTGAGATGCCCCACCCCCGACTGACCGTCGCCGCCCTCGCGCTGGCCCTCCCGCTCTCCCTCGCCGCCTGCGGCTCGAGCACCGCGGACACCGGCTCGAGGGGCACCGCGACCACCGCATCCGCCTCGACCGGGCCGTCGAGCCCGTCGACGGGCCCGTCGGCCAGCCCGTCCGACACGATGGCCGCGGCGGCCACGAGCTTCGGCCCCGGCTGCTCGGCCGTCCCCACGTCCGGCAAGGGCTCCTTCGCGGGCATGGCCAGCGACCCGGTGGCCACCGCCGCGAGCAACAACCCGGTCCTGTCGACCCTCGTCTCGGCCGTGACCACCGCGGGCCTGGTCGACACGCTCAACACCGCGGACGGCATCACCGTCTTCGCCCCGACCGACGACGCCTTCGCCGCCCTCGACACCACGACCCTCGACCGGGCCATGGCAGACCCCAAGGGCCTGCTCACCCAGGTGCTCACCAACCACGTCGTCCAGGGCCGGCTCTCCCCCGACCAGCTCGCCGGCGACCACGAGACCCTCGCCGGGACGACGCTCCACGTCACCGGCTCGGGTGAGGACTTCACCGTCGACGGAACCGCCGATGTCGTCTGCGGCAACGTCCAGACCGCGAACGCGACGGTCTACATCATCGACCGCGTGCTCCTCCCGCAGGGCTGACCCGCCGATGACGGACCGCCTGCACGACGCCTCCTCGGGTTCCGGGTCACCGGAGCCCGAGGGGGCGCTGCCCCGCAGAGCCGTCGCGGCAGACCTCGCCGAGCTGCTCCGGCGCTCCGCCCGCGGCGACGAGGGTGCCTTCGCCGAGCTCTACGACGCCACCTCCCGCCGCCTCTTCGGGCTCGTCCTGCGCGTGGTGCGTGACCCGGCGATGTCCGAGGAGGTCACCCAGGAGGTCTACCTCGACGTCTGGCGGACCAGTGCCCGCTTCGACGCCCGCCGGGGGAGCGCCCTGTCGTGGCTCATGACGATCGCCCACCGTGCTGCGGTCGACCGGGTCCGGTCCAGCGAGGCCGCCCGTCGCCGGGACGACGCGCACGCGGCGAGGCACCGCGACGTCGACTTCGACGCGACGTCCGAGTCCGCGCACGCCTCCCTCGAGGCCGAGCGCGTGCGCCGGGCGCTGTCCACCCTCACCGAGGCCCAGCGCAGCGCCATCGAGCTCGCCTACCTCGGCGGGTACACCCACACCGAGGTGGCGCGGCTCCTCGACCTGCCCCTGGGAACCGCCAAGACCCGCATCCGGGACGGCCTGATCCGTCTGCGCGACACGTTGGGAGTGCCGGCATGAGTCCTGACCCGCACCACCTCTCCGGTGCCTACGCCCTCGACGCCCTCGACGCCGGGGAGCGCGCCGACGTCGAGGCGCACCTCGCCGGGTGCGCCACCTGCCGAGCCGAGGTCGCCGAGCTCACCGCGGCGGCGCACTCGCTGACCGCGCTCACCGAGGCAGAGCCGCCCGTGGGGCTGCGTGGGTCGGTGCTCGACGGGATCCACCGGGTCCGGCCGCTGCCGCCACCGCGCGCCGGTCGTGGCTCGGGGGGCCAGGTTGCGCCGCAGGGCGGAGGAGGACCGACCGTCGTGCCCTTCCGTCGCCGCACCTCGACCTGGCTGCCCGCGGTGGCGGCGGTGTTGCTGATCTCCGTCGGCGGCCTCGCCTGGCATCCGTGGAGCGCGCGCGAGGTGACGCTGTCGGCCGTCGACCAGGTCCGGTCGGCGCCGGACGCCAGGACGGTGACGAGCAGCACGGGCGACCTCACGGCGACCCTCGCCTACAGCCGTGGGCTCGGCCGGTCGGCGATCGCGGTCACCGGCCTGCCGCCGGCGCCGCAGGGGCGCACCTACCAGCTGTGGTACATCCCCGCTCGAGGCGCACCGCGGCCCGCGGGCTTCCTCGAGAGCCGTGACGGCAGAGGTTCGGCGGTACTCCGGGGCACCGTCGGGGACGCGAGCGCGGTCGGGGTCACGGTGGAGCCGGTCGGCGGCTCGTCGGCGCCGACGACCGACCCGCTCGTCGTCATGGCCCTGGGCTGAGGACGTGGGCGGCCACCTGCTCCAGCACGGCCTCGTCCCCCGCGTACGGGCCGTCGGGGCGGGGCCAGTGGGTCACCACGTCGGTGAAGCCGAGGTCGGCGGCGCGGCCGGTCATCTCCGCATAGAGCGCGGCCGAGCCGAGGGAGAAGTGCGGCGAGGCATCGAGGGAGAGGATGGTGCGGCCGGGGTCTCGACCGGCGTCGGCACAGGCCTGGGCGTACCGGCGCGCCAGCTCGCCGACGCCGTCGAACCACGCGTCGAGGGTCTCGCCGCCGGCCCCGTAGGTGACCCAGCCGTCGCCGTGGCTCGCCGCCAGCCGGATGGAGCGAGGCCCGTTCGCGGCGACGAGCAGCGGGACGCGGTGACGCACCGGGCCGGGCAGGGTCCGGGCGTCGCGGGTGCGGTACCAGGTGCCCTCGTGGTCGACGTGGTCCTCACGGAGGAGCCGGTCGAGGAGCGTGACGAACTCGTGGAACCGTGCGACCCGTTCGCGCAGGGTGTGGTCGGCCCCGAGAAGGCGGGCATCGAGGTCGCCGCCGGTGCCGACTCCACAGAGGAACCGTCCGCCGGTGAGGTCGTCGAGGGTGAGGACGTCCCGCGCGAACGTGTAGGGGTGCCGGTAGTTCGGGCTCGACACGAACGTCCCGAGGCCGATCGTGCTCGTGACGCCCGCGGCGGCCGCCAGGGTGGGCACCGCCGCGAACCACGAGGAGTCCGGCAGCCCGGACCACACGAGGTGGTCGTAGGTCCACGCGTCGTCGAAGCCGAGCTGCTCCGCGGCCCGCCAGCGACCCGCCGCCTCCCGCCACGGGTCCTCGGGGAGGATGACGACGCCGTGCCGCAGCCGGGGTCGGCGCACCTGAGCCCCCGGCCCGGTCGACGAGCGGCAGCCACTGCGAGACCTCGCCGGCGCGGGTACCACTGACCTGGAGCACACCCTGGGCGAGCGCGTCCGGCCACGTCATCCCGCCGGTCGCGAGGAGCAGCCAGGTCTGCGGGTCCGTCTCGACGACGTTGGGCGGGGTCCCCCGGCCGTGCCGCGGGCCCTCGACGCACTGGACCACCCCGAACGGCGGCACCCGGACCTCGACGCTGCGGCCCGGGGCCCGCCCGGCGAGCTCCTCCAGCGTGTGCCGCACGGCGGTGCCGCGCACGGTGCGGTCCGGGGTGTCGGGGTCCGCGAGCCAGGCGGTGAGCGCGGCGCGCCCCTCGGCAGGGTGGGTCCGTCGACGCGGCGGCATGGCGCCATCGTAGGCGGCCGACCGCGGCCGGTCCCTCGCCGGCGACCCGTAGCCTTCCCGGATGGGTGACCCCGAGTTCGAGCGCGACGGGTCGCTCGTCACGGTCGTCCTCGACGGGCAGCCCCAGTCCGCGGTCGACCTCGAGGACCCGGCCCGGCTCGACTTCGAGTACGTACAGCACCTGGCCCTCGGCATCGACGCGCTGGCGCCACCGGGTCGGCTGCGAGTCACCCACGTCGGCGGCGCCGGGCTCACCCTCGCGCGGTGGGTGCAGGCCACCCGCCCGGGCTCGCCACAGGTGGTCCTCGAGCCGGACGCCGCCCTCACCGCGGCCGTTCGCCGCGAGCTGCCGCTGCCCCGCGGGCACCGGGTCCGGGTCCGGGCGGTGACCGGTGAGGAGGGCGTCACGGCGCTGGCGGAGGGCAGCGCCGACGTCGTCGTCCTCGACGCCTACGCCGGCGGCCGGGTCCCGCCCGCCCTCGCGACCGTGGAGTGGTTCCGGGAGGTGGCGCGCGTCCTGCGCCCCGGCGGCCTGCTGCTCGCCAACGTCGCCGACGAGCCGGGGATGCGCTACGCCGCCCGGGTGGCCGCCGGCGCACGTGAGGCGTTGGGGCACACCGCGTTCGTCGGGCTGCACGAGGTGCTCAAGGGCAAGCGCTTCGGCAACCTCGTCCTCGTCGCGTCGGACCGGTCGCTGGACCTGTACACGCTGCGGCGGGCGACCGCCTCCGCGCCGCTGCCGACCGGGGTGCTGCCCGGGGCCGACGTCGCCCGGCGGGTCCCCGGCGCCCGGCCCTTCAGCAGCGCCGACGACGACGTCGCGGCCTCGCCCGCACCGCCGGCCCGCGGGGCGTGGCGGCGGCGCTGACCCGGGCGTCCGGCAGGTTGGTCCTCAACGGGGCGCCCTGGCGGACGTTGCTGATCAGGGCAGCGCCGAGGTGCCGCGCCATCCGCGAGCGCGCAGGAGTCGGGCGAGGCTGCGGAAGAGGGGTTCGGGATCGACGCGCAGGGAGAGCACCGAGACGCTGACGCTCGCACCCGGCTCCGCGGCGAGGTCCATCAGCCGCACGTCGTCACCGAGGACGTTGAGCAGGCGTGCGTGACCTGCACCCTGGACCTCGAGCCTGACCCCGAACGTGGTCCACTCGACGTCGAGGTAGCGGCGGCCCTCCGGGGTCCGGCGGACGCTCTGGCGGCTCGGCTCCGGCAGCCCGCGCACCCGGCACATCCGGGCGAAGTCCAGCTCGTTCATCGAGCGGACCCCGTCGGCGATGTCCGCGTGGACGCCCAGCAGCATCCGACGGTAGGCGTGTCGTCGGATCCGGGCGAGCTCGGTGCCGACGTCCTCGACCCGGACCAGGCGCTGCTGGACGGGCAGGACGAGGAGGAACGCCGCCTGCCGTCGGGTCCGCGCCCAGAGCGCGGCCTGGACCGCGGCCACGGCCGGCTTGGCCCGCGGGATGCCGACGTCCACCGCGTCCGCCGGCCCCCACCGCCTGCTCTCGTGGAGGACCACCCCGTCGGCCGCTCCCTTGCGCGTCGACTTCTCCACCCAGACGTGGACGCTGGGTTCGTCGTACCCCTCCAGGCCCCAGGCCTGGAGCGCCGTCACACCGCCGAGACGTGCCGAACGCCCGACCTGCACGAGGGCAGCTCGCCAGGCGCTTCGGCCCTCGAGCGGCCCGTGGTCGAGGACGACCCCGCGGTAGGGCAGCGCGCGCCAGCGTTCGGCCCGCACGTGCGAACGCCGCGTGCCCCGGCCGACACCGGCATCCCGGAGCCTGGCGAGGGACACGACCCGGTCGGCCGCCTCCTCGAGCGTCGTGACGTCCTGCAGCCTTCGTGGCACCGGCTCCATCCGTGGATGCTCCCCCGCCCCCCGCGCTGGTCCGAGGCCGGACGGCACCCTGTGGACGACGGCCCGAGCGCGCCCGCAGGGTGGACAAGCGGACGTCCGGCAGGGTGCCAGCCCCGTGGCCACCCTGCCGGACGTGTCCTGGCTCACCCACGGACGTCCGGCAGAGTGCCAGCCCCGGGGCCACCCTGCCGGACGCTGGAGGCCGCGCGTCAGCCGACGAAGACCCGGGCGTTGCGGAACATCCGCAGCCACGGGCTCTCGTGCTCGACCGGGCCGGACGTCCACGACATCTGCACGTTGCGGCAGACCCGTTCCGGGTGCGGCATCATCGCGGTGAACCGGCCGTCGTCGCTGGTCACGGCGGTGAGGCCGCCCGGTGAGCCGTTGGGGTTGTACGGATGGGTGCGGGCCGGCTGGCCGTGGTGGTCGACGAACCGCGCGACCCGGTGCACGGCCGCACTGTCGCCCCGCGCCGAGAAGTTGGCGAACCCCTCGCCGTGCGCGACGGCGATCGGCATCCGGCTGCCGGCCATCCCCACCGTCAGCACCGACGGGGAGTCGAGCATCTCGACGAGGGTGAGCCGGGCCTCGTACTGCTCGGAGCGGTTGCGGGTGAAGCGCGGCCACGCCTGGGCGCCGGGGATGAGGTCGGCGAGCGCCGCGAACATCTGGCAGCCGTTGCAGATGCCGAGCCCGAAGGTGTCCGCGCGGTGGAAGAAGGCGTGGAACGACGCGGTCAGCCGCTCGGAGAACAGCACCGAGCGGGCCCAGCCCTCCCCGGCTCCGAGGGTGTCGCCGTAGGAGAAGCCACCGGCGGCGACGAGCCCGACGTAGTCGGCGAGGTCGGCCCGGCCGGCCTGGAGGTCGGTCATGTGCACGTCGTGGGCCTCGAACCCCGCGCGGTCGAGCATGAACGCCGTCTCCACGTGGCTGTTGACGCCCTGTTCGCGCAGCACCGCCACCTTCGGCCGGGCCCTGAGTGAGAGGTAGGGCGCCGCGACGTCCTCGCGCGGGTCGAAGCTCGGCGCCACGACGAGCCCCGGGTCGTCCTCGGCGCCGACCGCGGCGTGCTCCTCGTCGGCGGCGCCGGGGTTGTCCCGGAGCACCGAGATCCGCCACGAGACCTCGTCCCAGGCCTGGGCCAGGTCGCGCACGGTCTCGTCGACGACGATGTCGCCGCCGACCCACACCGTGACCCGCCGCCCCGGCGTCGGCGCCCCGATGGTCCGGCTGACCTCGCCGAGGCCGCGGCCGCGGAGGATGCCGAGCACCTCGTCGACCCGGTCGGCCGGCACCTCGACGACGACCCCCAGCTCCTCGGCGAACAGCTCGGCGACCGACCGCACGCCGACGTCGAGGCCGCACCCGCCCGCGAAGGCCATCTCGCACAGCGTCGCCCAGAGCCCGCCGTCGGACCGGTCGTGGAAGGCCAGCAGCGCGCCCGCGGCCCGCAGGTCGGCCACCGCGGCGTAGAGCCGCACGAGCAGCTGGGGGTCGTCGAGGTCGGGCACCTCGCGCCCGAACGCCCCGGCGACCTGGGCGAGCACCGAGCCGCCGAGCCGCTCCCGGCCACCGCCGAGGTCGATGAGGACGAGCCGGGTGTCCGACGCCGCCTCCTCGCCCGGCGCCGCCCGGCCCCCGCGCAGCTGGGGCGTCAGCGCGCCCCGGACGTCGGCGAGGGAGGCGAAGGCGGAGACGACGAGAGAGACCGGCGAGGTGACCTGCCGGGGGTCGCCGGTGACCGGGTCGGTCCACCGGGTGCGCATCGACAGCGAGTCCTTTCCGACCGGTACCGAGACCCCGAGCGCGGGGCACAGCTCCATCGCCACCGCCTCGACCGTGTCGTAGAGGGCCGCGTCCTCGCCGTCCTCGCCGCACGCCGCCATCCAGTTGCACGAGAGCTTGACCGAACGGAGGGAGACCGGTGCCGCGAGCAGGTTCGTCAGGGCCTCCCCCACCGCCAGCCGGCCGGAGGCGGGTGCGTCGACGGCCGCGACCGGCATCCGCTCCCCGCTGGCCATCGCCTCACCGGCGAACCCGACGTGGTCGGCCAGGGTGACCGCCACGTCCGCGACCGGGACCTGCCACGGGCCGACCATCTGGTCACGGTGGGTGAGCCCGCCGACGGTCCGGTCGGCGATGGTCACGAGGAACCGCTTGCTGGCGACCGTGGGGTGGCGCAGCACGGCGTAGGCGACCTCGCGCACCTGCAGGGACCCGACGTCGAGGTCGTCGCCCTCCCAGGTGACGTGCCGGACGTCGCGGCTCATCCGGGGCGGCTTGCCGAGCAGCACCTCCATCGGCATGTCGATGGGGCGCACGTCGCCCTCGTGGTCCTCCGGCCCCGGCGCCAGGACGAGCCGCCCGTCGGCGCGGGCCTCTCCGACGACCGCGAACGGGCACCGCTCCCGGGCGCAGAGCGCAGCGAAGCGGTCGAGCGACTGGCGCGCGATGGCGAGGACGTACCTCTCCTGGGACTCGTTGCACCACACCTCCTTCGGCGCCAGACCCGACTCCTCGACGGGTACCGCGGAGAGGTCGAAGCGGGCGCCGAGGCCGGCGCCGTCGACGAGCTCGGGAAAGGCGTTGGAGAGGCCGCCGGCCCCGACGTCGTGGATGGCGAGGACCGGGTTCTCCTCGGGGCCCAGGCTCCAGCAGTGGTTGATGACCTCCTGGGCCCGTCGCTCGATCTCGGGGTTGCCGCGCTGCACCGAGTCGAAGTCGAGGTCGGCGGCGTTGGCCCCGGCGGCCATCGAGGAGGCCGCTCCGCCCCCCATCCCGATCCGCATCCCGGGGCCGCCGAGCTGGACGAGGAGCGTGCCGGCGGGGAAGGCGACCTTCTCGGTGAGGTCGGCGCTGATCGTGCCGAGCCCGCCCGCGCTCATGATCGGCTTGTGGTACCCACGCCGGACGCCGGCCACGGTCTGCTCGTAGACCCGGAAGAAGCCGCCCAGACCGGGCCGCCCGAACTCGTTGTTGAAGGCCGCCGCCCCGACCGGGCCGGCGATCATGATCTCGAGCGGGCTCGCGACGTGGCCCGGCGCACCGTACGGGTCGCGCTCCCACGGCTCGTCGGTGCCGGGCAGGTGGAGGTTGGAGACGACGAACCCGGCGAGCCCCGCCTTGGGCTGGGAGCCGCGGCCGGTCGCGCCCTCGTCGCGGATCTCGCCGCCGGCCCCGGTGGCGGCACCGGGGAAGGGCGAGATGGCGGTGGGGTGGTTGTGCGTCTCGACCTTCATCAGGATGTGCACCTCGTCCTCGCGGCCGCGGTAGGCGCTCGGGCCGTCGGTGGCCTCGGGAAGCCAGCGGACCCGGGGCCCGCCGACCATGACCGACGCGTTGTCCTCGTAGGCGACCACCGTGCCCTCGCCGGCCACCTGCTCGGTGTGGCGGATCATCGCGAAGAGCGAGTGCGGCTGCGGCTCACCGTCGACGACGAAGTCGGCGTTGAAGATCTTGTGGCGGCAGTGCTCGGAGTTGGCCTGCGCGAACATCGTCAGCTCGACGTCGGTGGGGTTGCGACCGAGCCCGCGGAAGGCGTCGACGAGGTAGTCGACCTCGTCGTCGGACAGGGCCAGGCCGTACTCGCGGTCGGCCTCCTCGAGGGCCTGGCGCCCCCGGCCGAGGACGTCGACCTGGGCCATCGGCTCGGCCTCCCGCTCCTCGAAGAGGGCTGCGGCCGCGTCGTGCGAGGGCAGCGCGGTCTCGGTCATCCGGTCGTGCAGGAGCAGCGCGCACGCCGCCCACTGCTCCTCGGTGAGGGGCTCGCTGCAGTCGAGCCGGTACTCGGTGACCCGTTCGACGCGGTGGACCTCGACGCCGCAGCTGTGCGCGATGTCGGTGGCCTTGGAGGCCCACGGAGAGAGGGTGCCGAGCCGTGGCGCGACGACGACGCAGGCCTCGTGCCGGGCCGGAGCGGGGTCGGTCCAGGGCTCGCCGTAGCTGAGCAGCCGGGTGACGGTCTCGGCGGTGCCCGGGTCGAGCGGGCGGGCGCTCGCGACCCAGTGCATGTACCGACCGTCGACCCCGGTGACCTGGGGCGCGGCCTCCCGGACCCGGGCCAGGACGCCGGCAGCGCGGAACGAGGAGAGCGCGTCGCCCCCGGGGACGGTGGTCAGCACGAACTCGTGCGACGAGGCCATGGCGCGGGTCTCCCGGTGCGGCTCGGCGGGTGGCGGGCGGCTGGCTCGCCGCTGCTCAGGCTACCGGCGGCCGGACCGTCGACGGAGAACGCTTCCGCCCCCTAGGCGCTGATGTACCATTTGGTACATGATCGAGGTCGCCGGGCACCGCAGCTGCACCCCCGACGAGCTCGGGCCGGTGCTGTCCGGCGTCCGTGACCGGGCCTCCTGGCTGCCCCCCGTCGATGCCGTCCAGCCGGTCGAGCCCGAGCGCCCCGACGAGGTCGGGGCCTCCTACGTCGTCGACCAGCCGGGCCTGCCCCGGGCCACCTGGCCCATCACCGAGTGGGAGCCCGGCCGCTCGTTCGCCTGGACCTCGCGGTCGACCGCGGTCGTGAGCATCGGCCGTCACGAGATGCTGCCCGGTGACCGGGCCGGTGGGTCCGGCGGCGAGGCGGACGGCACGACCATCCGGCTCGCCCTGGAGTGGACCGGACCCCTCGCCGGCCTGGTCGGGCTCCTCGTCGGCCGGAAGACCCGCCACGACGTGACCCGCGAGGCGGAGGCCCTGGACCGGGCGGGTCGCCGGGCGGCCGGGTGAGCGCCCGCGACGACCTGCTCGCACGGGCCGTCGCGTGGTTCGCCGCGCACGGCGTCGGCGACACGAGCCTGCGGGCCCTCGCGGCCGGCATCGGGACCAGCCACCGGATGCTCCACTACCACTTCGGTTCCCGCGACGGCCTGCTCGCCGCCGTGGTCGAGGCGGTCGAGCGGGCCGAGCAGGACGCGCTGCTCGAGCTCGTCGCCACCCACGACGACCCGTTCGAGGCGGGCGCCGCCTCCTGGTCCCGGATCGCCGACCGCGCCGAGGTCTTCGCGCCGCTGTTCTTCGAGCTCTCCACGCACGCGATGCGCGGCGCCCCCCACGCCGAGCCGCTGCGCCGGTGGCTCACCGAGGGCTGGGCCGACGCCCTCGCCGAGGGCTACCGGCGCGCCGGGGTCGGGCCCGAGCGCGCGCGGGTGCTCTCCCTGCAGTCCCTCGCGATGGCACGCGGCCTGCTCTTCGAGCTGTCGGCGACCGGGGACCGACCGGCGGTCGACGCGGCGATGGCGGCCTGGACCGCGATGGTTCGCCATGAGGTGCAGGGCCCCCTCGAGCGCCGGCCCCGTCGGACGCCCACTCCCGGGGCCTGAGCGGTCCCGCGGCTCAGGACCGGGCGACGACGAGCACGGCCGTCCCGTAGCAGTGGATCTCGATGATGCCGCCCTGGCCCACCTCGTTGGAGTCGAAGCGGACGCCGGTCAGGGCGTTGCCGCCGTGCCGCTGCGCCTCGGAGACGCAGCGTTGCAGGGCGTGATGGCGCGCCTCGGCGAGCTGCTCGGTCATCTGCGCCACCTCGCCGCGGGCCAGGGCGGTCAGGCCCGAGGTGAAGCCCCGGGCGAAGCCCAGGCTCGTCGCGTACACCCCGGAGACGACGCCGATCGTCGTCTCGACGGTGAACTCCGCGAAGTCGAAGCCCGTCGTCACCGGGATCGGCCAGCCCGCGGTGCGCCAGTCCGGGCGCGCGCCGCTCACCGGGCACCCCAGGGCTCGAAGCGCTCACCGGTGAGCCGCTCGTAGGCCTCGACGTACTTGGCCCGGGTCCGCTCGAGGACGTCCTCGGGCAGCGGCGGCGGAGGCGCCCCCGAGGTGCGGTCCCAGCCGCTCGCCGGCGACATCAGCCACTCCCGGACGAACTCCTTGTCGAAGGAGGGCTGCGGGTGCCCCGGCTCCCACGCGTCGGCCGGCCAGAACCGGGAGGAGTCGGGGGTGAGCACCTCGTCGGCGAGGACCAGGGCGCCGTCCTCGACCCCGAACTCGACCTTGGTGTCGGCGACGAGGATGCCGCGGGGCTGCGCGACCTCGTTGCCGCGGGACAGGATCCGGGTCGTCAGGTCGCGGGCGCGGGCCGCGAGGTCGGGCCCGATCCGGGCCTCGACCTCGGCGAAGGGCATCGGCTCGTCGTGCTCGCCGGTCGGCGCCTTGGTCGACGGGGTGAACAGCGGCTCCGGTAGCCGGGAGCCGTCGGTGAGACCGGGCGGGAGCGGGATACCGGACACCCGGCCGTCGGCGCGGTACTCGCGCAGCCCGCCCCCGGTGAGGTACGCCCGGGCGACGCACTCCACCGGCAGCATCGTCAGCCGCCGCACGAGGACGGCGCGGCCGCGCACCGCGTCCGGCACGTCGGTGGACACGACGTGGTGGGGCACGAGGTCGGCGAGCTGCTCGAACCACCACAGGGACATCCGGGTCAGCACCTCCCCCTTGTCCGGGACCGGGGTCTCGAGGACGAAGTCGAAGGCCGAGATGCGGTCGGAGGCGACGAGGAGCAGGAGGTCCTCGCTCGGGGCGCCGGTGGCCTCGTCGACCGGGGCATAGAGGTCACGCACCTTGCCGGAGTAGACGTGGACGAAGCCCGGCAGCTCGGGCGGTGTGGCGGTCGCGGCGGGGGCCATGCCCGCGATTCTTGCAGCCGGCGAGGCGCCGGGGACCACGCACCGGAGCACCCGGAGCCGCTTGCGGTACATAGATAGGCTATGTATATTGCCACGATGCGGACCGACGACCTCGCCGACGAGCTGCTCCGGCACGCCGCTCGGCTCTCCCGCTGGGCCAACCGGCACGCCGAGCTCGGGATGCCGTGGGCCCAGGCCCGGGTGCTCTCCCTCGTCGAGGAGCTCGGCCCGGTGCGGGTCACCGCCCTCGCCGAGGCGGACGACACGACCCAGCCGACGATGACCACCCAGGTCCAGCGGCTGGCCGCCGACGGCCTGGTCTCCCGCAGCGCCGACCCCGGGGACGCCCGGGCCTCCCTCGTCTCGCTCACCGGCGACGGCGCCCGGGCCCTCGCCGGTGCCCGCCGGGCCCGCGCCCGCGCCCTGGCCCCGGTGCTCGAGGACGTGGGCCCCGACGCCGACACCCTCCGCGCGGCGGTCGACCTGCTCGCGGAGCTGCTCGCGGCAAGCCGGACCGCCGGGCACCGGACCGCCGGGCACCGGACCGCCGGGCACCGGACCGCCGGGCACCGGGCCGCCGGGCACCGCGGGCTCGCCACCGGCGAGCACACCACCGGGGGGCACGCACTCACCGGCGACGGACCACGCACTTCCCCCCGAGAGGACTCCTGAGCACGATGTGGCACCAACCGAAGACCGTCTGGAGCGTGGCGTTCGCCTGCGTCGTCGCGTTCATGGGGATCGGGCTCGTCGACCCGATCCTCAAGCCGATCGCCGACGAGCTCGGCGCCAGCCCCTCGCAGGTGTCGCTGCTCTTCACGAGCTACATGGCCGTCATGGGCCTCGCGATGCTCGTCACCGGCTGGGTCTCGAGCCGGATCGGGGCCAAGCGCACCCTCCTGCTCGGCCTGGCGACGATCATCGTCGGGGCCGGGCTGGCCGGGATGCAGGACAGCGTCGGCGCCATCGTCGGCTTCCGGGCGGTCTGGGGCCTGGGCAACGCCCTCTTCATCGCCACCGCCCTGGCGACCATCGTCAGCGCCGCCCGCGGCTCGGTGGCCCAGGCGATCATCCTCTACGAGGCCGCGCTCGGCCTCGGCATCGCCGCCGGCCCGCTCGTCGGCGGGGCCCTGGGCGGGGTGTCGTGGCGCTGGCCCTTCTTCGGCGTCAGCGTGCTCATGTTCGTCGCCCTCGTCGCGACCTGGGTGACCCTGCCCGCCGCGAACGAGCGCCCGACCCCCACCCCGCTGGGCGCCCCGCTCCGGGCGCTGCGGCACCGCGGGCTGCTCACCGTCGGGCTCACCGCGCTGCTCTACAACTTCGGGTTCTTCACCCTCCTGGCCTTCACCCCGTTCCCGCTCGACATGTCGGCCCACGGCGTGGGGCTGGTGTTCTTCGGCTGGGGCCTGTTCCTCGCCGTCTCCTCGGTGCTCGTCGCCCCGTGGGTCCAGCGCCACGTCGGCACCTTCGCCGGGATCGTCGGTGCGCTGCTCTGCTTCGCGGCCGTCCTCGCCGCGATGGCGATCTGGACCGAGGACAAGCGCGTCCTCGTCGCCGGCGTCGTCCTCGCCGGCGGCTTCCTCGGGATCAACAACACGCTGATCACCGAGACCGTGATGAAGGTCGCGCCGGTCGAGCGCGGGGTCGCGTCGTCCGCGTACAGCTTCGTCCGCTTCGCCGGCGGTGCGGTGGCCCCGTGGCTGGCCGGCACCCTCGGCGAGCGGTCGGCCCACCTGCCGTTCTGGGTGGGCTCGGGCGCCGTGGTGCTCGCCGTCGGGGTGCTCGCCTCCGGGCACTCCTTCGTCCGGGCCATCGACCGCCAGCCGGGGCACGGGGCCGAGCGGATCGACTCCGAGCTCGAGGCAGAGTCGGTCACCCTCGGCACCACCTGACCGCCGCCGCCGCTGGCGTCAGCCGCCAACCGCTGGCGTCAGCCGCGGGCGGCCGGGGGCCATCGGCGCGGGCCGGGGCCTTCGCCGCCCAGCGCGTCCTGCGGGTTGTACGCCGGGCAGCTGCGCAGCGAGAGGCACCCGCACCCGATGCAGCCCTCCAGGCCGTCGCGCACCCGGGTCATCGCCTCGATGCGCGCGGTGAGCGCCGCGTGCCAGCGGGCAGACATCCGGGTCCAGTCCCGCTTCGTCGGGGGGCGGTCCTCGGGCAGCGCCGCGAGCGCGTCACCGATCTCGGCGAGGCTGAGGCCGAACTGCTGGCCGGCCCGGACGACCGCGATCCGGCGCAGGACGTGCCGCTCGAACCTCCGTTGGTTGCCGGAGGTTCGAGTGGAGCGGATGAGGCCGCGCGCCTCGTAGAAGCGCACCGTGGGCACGCTGACCCCCGAGCGGTCGGCCACCTCGCCGACCGGGAGCAGGTCGTGTCGGTCCACACCCCGACGGTACCCGACTTGACCTCATGTGGACTTCAGGTATCAGGCTTGCCTGCCGTGACCGCCGAGCCCCGCTCCGACCCCGCCGCGACCGCCGCCTGCGCCACTCCCGCGGCGGAGGACCCGGCACCGTCGGCCGCAGCGGTGCGGCTGCTCGAGCGCCGGCACCTGCCCGTCGTCACGGGCGTCGTCGCCCTCGTCACCCTGGCCGCCTTCGAGAACCGTGCCGTGACGACCATCCTGCCCACGGTGGTCCGCCACCTCGACGGATGGACGCTCTTCGGGGCCGCCACCGGCGCCCCGCTGGTCACGTTCACGGTGGCGACCGCGTGGTCGGGGGGCTGGACCGACCGGCGCGGTCCTCGACCGGTCCTGTTCGCCGGGCTCGGCGCGTTCGCGCTGGCCCAGGCCGTCTCGGCGCTGGCCCCGACGATGCCGGTGTTCGTCGCCGGCCGGGCGCTCTCCGGCACCGCCGAGGCCCTCGTCGACACCGCCCTCATGGTGCTCGTCGGCCAGGCGTTGCCGGAGTCCCTGCGGGCCAAGGTGTTCGCGTCGTTCGCCGCTGCCTGGGTCCTACCCTCCCTCCTCGGGCCGGGCGTCGCCGGCGGCCTGGACGCCCTCGCCGGCTGGCGCATCGTCGTCCTCGGGCCGCTCCTCGTGGCGCCCGTGGCGGTGCTCCTGGTCCGCCCCGCGGTGCGGCGCACCCACCCCGGGACCCGCTCGGCCGCCGAGCCCGGCTCGCGGGGCCGGGTCGCCGCGTCGGTCCTCCTCGCGGCCGGTCTGGCGGTCACGACGTTCTCCGCGCCGCTCCTCGCCGCGCCGGGCGGACGCGGTCCCGGGCTGGGGCTCGTCGCCACCGGTGTCGTGCTCGTCGTCCTCGGTGCCGCTCGGGCCCTGCCCCGCGGCACCGCCCGCCTGGCCCGGGGTGTGCCGGCCGTCCTCGGCACCCGTCTCCTCGTCGCCGCCGCGTTCACCGGCGTCGGCGCGGTCATCCCGCTCATGCTCGTGACGATCCGGGGGGCGTCGACGGCGCTGGCCGGGACCTCGCTGTCCGTCACCGGGACGATGTGGGCGTTCGGGTCCTGGCTGTCCAGCACCGAGCGGGTGCAGCGCGGGCTGGGCCCGGCCGCCCGGGTGCGGCTCGGTGCGCTGCTCATCGCCCTCGGAGCCACCGGCCCCGCGCTCATCGCCCTGGACGTCGTCGGGCTCGTCGCGGGCATGTCCGGCTGGGCCGCTGCGGCGACCGGCATGGGGATCCTGTCCCCCACCCTCTCGACCGAGCTGCTGCGCCGGGCGCCGCGGACCGAGCACGGACGCGCCAGCGCGGCGCAGGGGCTGGCGGTCTCGACCGGCGTGGCCCTGCAGACCGGGCTGGTCGGCGCGGTGGTCGCCTGGCTGGGGTCCTCGACCGGTGGAGTCGCCTTCGCCGGGCTCATGGCCGGGGGAGCGGGGACCGCGCTCGTCGTGGCGCTCGCCGCCGGTCGGCTCGCCGACGGGCCGCTCGCCGACGGGGCGGGTGGCGACGGGGCGACGCCCCGGCCGTAGCCAGCGGGCATGGACCTCCGGATCTTCACCGAGCCGCAGCAGGGCGCGACGTACGCGGACCTCCTCACCGTGGCCCGGGCCGCGGAGGACCTCGGCTTCGACGGCTTCTTCCGCTCCGACCACTACCTGCACATGTCCGCCGACGGGGCGCCCGGGCCGACGGATGCGTGGACCACCCTCGCCGGCCTGGTCCGTGAGACCTCGAGGGTGCGGCTCGGCACCCTCGTCACCTCGGCGACCTTCCGGCTGCCCGGCCCGCTCGCGGTCGCCGTCGCGAACGTCGACCGGATGAGCGGCGGCCGGGTCGAGCGGGGCATCGGCGCGGGATGGTTCGAGGCCGAGCACCGGGCCTACGGCATCCCCTTCCCGGAGGTCGGCGAGCGCTTCGACCGGCTCGAGGAGCAGCTCGCCGTCATCACCGGTCTGTGGTCCACCGCGCCCGGCGGGACCTACGAGCACGACGGCTCGCACTACCCGGTCAGCGACTCCCCCGCACCGGTGACGCCGGCCCAGGACGGTGGCGTCCCGATCATCATCGGCGGGTCCGGCAAGCGACGGACGCCGGCCCTGGCCGCCCGCTACGCCGCGGAGTTCAACGTGCCCTTCGAGCCGGTCGACACCATCCGGATGCTCTTCGAGCGGGTCGACGCCGCCTGCGAGGAGCACGGCCGCGACCTCGGCGACCTCGACCACCTCGAGGACCTGCACACCGCCCTGGCCTGAGTCGGACGCCGGCGGGCCGGGCGCCCGGGGGTCAGGCCGGCAGCGTCACCTCGTGGCGCTCGGCGCGCAGCGCGATGTCGCTGCGGTGGTGGGAACCCGCCAGCTCGACGCGCCGCACGACGTCGTAGGCCCGCTCCCGGGCCGCGGCCAGCGACGGGCCGAGCCCGACGACGGAGAGCACCCGCCCGCCCGCCGAGACGAGCACCCCGTCGGCGTCGCGGGCGGTGCCGGCGTGCAGGACGTAGGCGTCCTCGGCCGGCGGGAGGTCCTCCAGGCCACCCACCGGGTCACCGGTGCGGGGCGCGGCCGGGTACCCGGCCGCGGCGACGACGACGGTCACCGCGTGCTCCGTCGACCAGCGCAGCGGGTCGACCGCGGCCAGGCCGCCGGTGGCCGCCGCGTGGAGGAGTCCGCCGAGCGGGGTGCGCAGGCGGGCCAGGACCACCTGCGTCTCGGGGTCGCCGAAGCGCGCGTTGAACTCGATGACCCGCGGCCCGCGCGAGGTCAGCGCCAGCCCGACGTAGAGCACGCCGGCGAACGGGGTCCCGCGGTGGCGCATCTCGTCGACCACCGGCTGCGCGATCCGCTCGACGACCTCGCCGGGCAGGCCCCGCGGGGCCCACTCCAGCGGGCTGTAGGCCCCCATCCCCCCGGTGTTCGGCCCGCTGTCGTCCTCGCCGACCCGCTTGAAGTCCTGGGCCGGGGCGAGCGGCACCACGGTCTCGCCGTCGCTGAGGCAGAAGAGCGAGACCTCGGGGCCGTCGAGGAACTCCTCGACGACGACCCGCCCGTCGGGCTTGGCGAGGCAGGCCCGGGCGTGCTCGAGCGCCGCCGCCCGGTCGTCGGTGACGACCACCCCCTTGCCGGCGGCGAGGCCGTCGTCCTTGACGACGTACGGGGCACCGAGGGCGTCGAGGGCGTCCTCGACCTGCTCGGGGCGGGTGCAGACGTGGGCCATCCCGGTCGGGACCCCGGCGAGCGACATCACCTCCTTGGCGAACGCCTTGCTCCCCTCGAGCCGGGCCGCCTCGGCCGACGGCCCGAAACACGCGATCCCGGCGCCGCGCAGGGCGTCGGCCAGGCCGGCGACGAGCGGGGCCTCCGGGCCGACGACGACCAGGTCGACCGCGTGCCGGTGGGCGAGTTCGACGACGGACGCCGTGTCCGTGACCCCACCGGGCAGCGGCTCGCAGAGCGCCACCGCCTCGATCCCGGGGTTCCCCGGTGCGGCGATCACGGCGTCGACGGTCGGGTCGAGGGAGAGCGAGCGGACGATGGCGTGCTCTCGGGCGCCGGAGCCGATGACGAGGACCTGCACGGGCCCAGCCTAGGGGTCGCCCCTGCTGTCCCGAGGGATGGATGCGCCGTCCCGCCATACGGACGAGTTCGAGCCCCTAGCGTCACGATTCCGTCACGAGTTCGGCCCGAGGCCGGGTGCACGCCGAACCGCCCTGACGATGGGTCGGTCAGTTCGGCCGCCACCGGCGCGCCGGGCGACGACGGACCTCGTCGTGCCCGCGCACCGTCGGTGGCTGAAGCGGCCCGCTGTGAACCCAACCACACGATGTCGATACGCACGACTCGCGACGAAACCGAAGAGGACTCATCATGCGACTGCGCACCACCCCCATCGCCCTTGCGGCGACGGCCCTGACGGCCTCGCTCGCACTCTCCGCCTGTGGGAGTGACGCCGCCGTCTCCGGCGGATCAGGGAGCGGGGGTGGCGGCCGGCTCGACGGCGTCAGCATCACCGTCGGCTCCAAGGACTTCACCGAGAACATCCTCCTCGGCGAGATGCTCGTCCAGGCCCTCCAGCACGAGGGCGCGACCGTCAAGGACCAGACGAACCTCGGCGGCACGTCGGTCAACCGCAAGGCCCTGCTCAGCGGCGAGATCAACGTCTACCCCGAGTACAACGGCACCGGCTGGACGGTGCACCTGGGCCAGCAGAACCCGAGCCAGGACCCCACGGAGCTCTACAAGGTCACAGCCGAGAAGGACCTGAAGGAGAACGACATCAAGTGGGTCGGCACCTCGCCGTTCAACGACACCTACGGCTTCGCCGCGAACGGTGACCTCGCGAAGAAGGAGGGCGGCTTCGACTTCCAGAAGATGGCCGACTACCTCAAGGCCCACCCCGACGCCAAGCTCTGCCTCGAGACAGAGTTCCCCGACCGACCCGACGGCCTGATCCTCTTCGAGAAGGCCACCGGCTACACGGTGCCCCAGAGCCAGATCAACATCCTCGACACCGGCCTGATCTACACCGAGACGGCCAAGGGCGCCTGCCAGTTCGGTGAGGTGTTCACGACCGACGGGCGGATCACCGCGCTCAACCTCGACCTCGTCAAGGACCCGGGCGTCATGATCCTCTACAACGTCTCCTACACCTTCCAGAACGGCGTCTACGCGAAGCACCCGGACGTCTACGACGAGATCGTCGGGAAGATCCTCGAGCCGCTCGACAACGCCAAGATGGCCGAGCTCAACGCCAAGGTCGACGTCGACGGAGACCAGGCCAAGAAGGTCGCCGAGGACTACCTCAAGGGCATCGGCCTGCTCTGACCGATGGCTGCCGCCGGGCTCCGAACGCCGAGCGCAGCAGACCACGACCCCCGGGGTCGCACCAGAGACCGTCGGGTGCGACCCCCGGGGTCGGTGCGTGCGGCGGGAAAGCCGGCACGCGACGAGGCTCAGCGGCCCGCGGGCGGACGAGGCTCACAGGCCCCGCGGGTGGAGGTAGGTCTCGGCGAGCGCACCGGCCCAGTCGAACGTCAGGGCCACGATCGCGACGAGCGAGGCGCCGACGATGAGCACCGGGTCCTGCTGCAGCTTCAGGCCGGAGCTGATCGTCACCCCGAGCGCTCCGCCGCCGATGAGGAACGCCAGCGTCGCCATGCCGATGTTGAGGATCATCGCGACGCGCACGCCGGCGATGATGACCGGCACGGCGAGCGGCAGCTCGATCCGGCCGAGCACCTGCAGGCGGGTCATCCCCATGCCGCGGCCGGCCTCGATGACACCCCGGTCGACGGCGTCGAGCCCGACCATCGTGTTGCGCAGCACCGGCAGCAGGGCATAGACGCCGAGGCCGACGATGACGGTGCGCGGGCCCTGCCCCATCAGGGCGAGGAAGAGGATGAGCAGCCCGTAGGCCGGCAGTGCCTGCCCCGAGTTGGCGACCGAGACGATGACCGGGCCCCAGCGCCGCAGCGGAGGCCGGGTGAGGACGACGCCGAGCGGGATCGCGATGACGACGACGAGCAGGGTCGACCAGAACGCGATCCAGAGGTGCTCCTTCGTCTGCGGCCAGAGCTTGGTGCCCCAGTCGAGGGCGGACGCCTGCTGGATGTTCTTGGAGGGGTCCAGGCCGAGGTTCTGGTAGTACCAGAAGAGGAGCCCCGCGAGGACGAGGATGCCGACCGGGGCGAGCTTGAGGCCGAGGTGGTTGCGGCGGGCGCGGGAGAACCAGCCCTCCTCGGGCAGGTTGCCGTAGTCCGGCTCCTCGCCCTCCACCGCCGTCCCCTCGCCCGTCCGCTCCGCGTCCCCCAGCCGCGTCCGGGCCGGGCTCAGCTGGCTCACGACGCCGCCTCGAGGCGCTCGTAGTGCTCGCGGGCCTCCCGCCTGGCCCGACGGATGACCCGGTTGAGGTGGCCCATCTCGACGACGCCCTTGAGCGAGCCGTCGGCCCGGACCACGCAGCAGACGCCGGCCGAGCTGATCAGCATCTGCTCGAGCGTGTCGAAAAGCGTCGCCCCCTCCGCGACCTTGGCGACCACCGCCGTGCCCGACTCCTCGGTGACCGTGTCGGACGCCTCGAGGTGCCGCTCGTCGAGCCACCGCAGCGGACGCCGCTGCTCGTCCAGCAGCAGCAGCCAGTCGCGGCGGGGGTCGGACCTCAGGCCGCGGAACCCGGCCTCTGGGGAGTCGCCGAGCCGCATCGTCGGGTACGGGTCGAGCTCGAGGGTGTCGACGGTCTCGAAGTGAAGGCCCTTGAGGGTGGAGCCGCTGCCGATGAAGTCCGCCACGAAGTCGTCGACCGGGAAGGCGAGGATGCGCTCCGGGGTGTCGATCTGGCGGATCCGGCTCTTCTCGCCGAGGATCGCGATCCGGTCGCCCATCTTGATCGCCTCGTCGACGTCGTGGGTGACGAAGACGATCGTCTTGCGGATGTCCTCCTGGACCCGGAGGAACTCGTTCTGGAGGCGGTCGCGGGTGATCGGGTCGATGGCGCCGAACGGCTCGTCCATCAGCATGATCTCGGGGTCGGCGCCCAGGGCCCGGGCGACTCCCACGCGCTGGGCCTGGCCGCCGGACAGCTCCCTGGGGTAGCGCCGGGCGTACACCTCCGGGTCCAGGCCCACCATCTCGAGCAGGTGGGTGACCCGCGAGTGGATCCGGGCGTTGTCCCACCCGAGCATCTTCGGGACGGTCGCGATGTTCTGCGCGATCGTCTGGTGCGGGAAGAGACCGATCTGCTGGATGACGTACCCCATGCGCCGGCGCAACCGGTCCGGGTTGACGGTGGTGACGTCCTCGTCGTCGAGGTAGATCTTGCCGCCGGTCGGCTCGATCATCCGGTTGATGAGCCGCAGCGTCGTGCTCTTGCCGCAACCGGACGGGCCCACGAGGACGAGGATCTCGCCCTCGGGCACCTCGAGGCTCAGGCTCTCGACGGCCGGCTCCTCGCTGCCGGGATAGGTCTTCTCGACGTCCTCGAGTCGGATCTTCGCGTCCTTGCTCATCGTCGCTCTCTTCGTGTCGTGTCGGCTCGTCACGTTCGGCTCAGGTGTCGCGTCGTGTTCGTGCGATAGGTCCGTCGGGGCCGGTCCCGGCGCCGGCATCCGGCGCGCGGCTCGGTCAGGCGCGCAGGCCCTTGCTCGTCGTGGCGCGTTGGATGCCGGCGAAGGCGAGGTCCAGGACGAGCCCGAGCAGGACGGTGAAGACCGTCCCGACCCAGACGGACTCGATGCTGTTGGGCAGCCCCAGGCGGGTGAGCCCGCTCTGGATGAAGCTGCCGAGGCCGTCGCCACCGACGAGCACCGCGATCGCGGCGATGCCGACGGTGATGAGGCTGGAGACCCGGATGCCGGCCATGATGATCGGCCAGGCCAGGGGCAGGCGGATCAGGACGAGCTGGCGGGCCGTGCTCATGCCCATGCCTCTGGCCGACTCGACGACGGCCGGTGACACCGAGTCCAGGCCGGTGACGGTGTTCCGCAGGATCGGCAGGATCGCGTAGAGGAAGAGCGCCATCATCGCCGGGGTGTTGCCGATTCCGACGAGCGGGATGAACAAGGCGAACAGCGCCAGCGAGGGGATCGTGAGGAAGATCCCGCTGACGGTGAGCGCCAACGCGCGCCACGTGGGGTGTCGCTGCACCAGGACCCCCAGGGCAACCGAGAACACCGTCGCCAGGGCGATGACGACGAGCACGATCTTCGCGTGCGCCCACGTCGTCTGGACGATGGTGTCCCAGTGGTCGACGACGTACTCGAACCAGGAGGTCAAGCCGTTCACGAGGAGTCTCTCGTCCGGGGGCGGGGACGGGCCCCACGCGGCGACGTGGGGGCCCGGGGCTGCTTCATTCCTACCAGACGCCCTCGTGCCGGGGTAGCCTTCCCGATCCCCGGGCGCCCCGCCGAGACCCGTCCCCCGGCCGCGCGAACGGGTCCGGATGCCGGGGCCGGCAACCCGTGGGGGCCGTTCCGTCGTAGACTTGTTGGTTCCGTGACCTGCGCCGTCAGACCCGAGGAGAACGCGCTTCGTGACCGCCCCCCACCCTGGCCTGTCGGGCACCTCGCCCGACGTCGAGGCCGAGGTCGCCACCGAGCAGGCCCACGTCGACAGGGTCTACGCCGAGCTCGAGAAGGCCACCCGGCGCGCCGCCGACGTCGAGGCCGACGGCCTCGCCCGCGGGCGCACCGACCGCACCGGTGACGTCCGCGACGAGGAGATGACCGGGCTCTTCGAGCGCGACGCCCTCGTCTACGCGGCAGCGCGCCGGCGGGCGATGATCGACACCCAGTACGAGGGCCTCGTCTTCGGCCGGCTCGACCTGGGGGCCGAGCACTCCACCGCCGGGGAGCGCGACATCCGGTACATCGGCCGGCTCGGCGTGCGCGACGACGACTACGAGCCGCTCGTCGTCGACTGGCGCGCCCCCGCGGCCTCGGCGTTCTACCGAGCCACACCCGTCGACCCGATGGGCGTGGTCCGCCGCCGGGTGCTGCGCTGTCGGGGCGCCCGCGTCGTCGGGGTCGAGGACGACCTCATGGTCCCGGAGGCACCGGACGACATCGTCGTCGTCGGCGACGGAGCGCTGATGGCCGCCCTGACCCGCAGCCGGGGCCGGCGGATGCGGGACATCGTCGCGACCATCCAGCGCCACCAGGACGAGGCGATCCGCGCCCCGTCCCGCGGGGTCACCGAGATCACCGGTGGCCCGGGCACCGGCAAGACCGTCGTCGCCCTGCACCGCGCCGCCTACCTGCTGTACTCCGAGCGGCGGCGGTTCGAGAACGGCGGCATCCTCGTCATCGGCCCGTCCGCCGCGTACACCGCCTACATCGAGCGGGTGCTGCCGAGCCTCGGCGAGGAGTCGGTCGCGCTGCGGGCCCTCGGCGACGTCGTCGACGGGATGACGGCCACCCGCCTGGACCCCCCGGAGGTCGCCGCGGTCAAGGGCTCGCTCCAGGTGCGCCGGCTGCTCTCCCGGCTCGCCGCGCGTGCCCCGGCCGGCGCCCCGGGGTCGCTGCGCACCTTCGTCGCCGGCCACGCGGTGCGCCTCGACGAGGACGTCCTGCGCCGGGTGCGCTCCGAGGTGCTCCGCAGCCACCAGCACAACCTCGCCACCGAGGCGGCTCGGTCGGCGCTGGCCGAGGCGGCCTGGCGCTCGGTGCGCCAGGGCGAGCGTGACGCCTTCCTCGACGCCTTCGAGTCCTCGCGCGACGTCGACGAGTTCATGGCCTCGTGGTGGCGCCCGCTCGACCCGCGCGAGCTGCTCCTCGCGCTGACCGACACCGAGCTCGCGTACGGCCTGGCCCGCGGGGTCCTCGCGCAGGAGGAGGCCGCGGCGCTGGCCTGGTCCTACCGGGAGGCACTGGAGAGCGGCGAGTGGTCGGTCGCCGACGTCGCCCTCGTCGACGACCTGGTCGCCCGGCTCGCCCCGGTCCCCGAGGCCGAGCGAGAGGAGAGCGGGTTCTACGACATCGAGGAGCTCGACGACCTCGCGTCCTGGGGGGTGATCGACGTCGGAGCGGGCGTCGAACGGCGGAACCCGGCCACCCCGTCACGGGCGCGGTCCACCCCGGCCGACGCCCGCGACCGGCTGCTCCTGGGCCGGGTCGAGCGGGCCTCCGGCTACGCCCACGTCCTCGTCGACGAGGCCCAGGACCTGTCCCCGATGCAGTGGCGGATGGTGTCGCGGCGGGGCCGGACCGCCTCGTGGACCGTCGTCGGTGACGCGGCACAGGCGTCGTGGCCCGACCTGCAGGAGGCCAGCCGGGCCCGCGAGGAGGCGTTCGCCGGGCTGGAGCGGCGGGCGTTCCACATGGACACGAACTACCGCAACGCGCGCGAGATCTTCGACCTCGCACGCGAGGTCATCCTCCCGCTCGTGCCCGACGCCGACATCCCGGACGCGGTGCGCGAGACCGGCGTCCGGCCGGTCGACCGGGTGGTCCACGGCCCGCTCGCCGACGAGGTTCGGGCCGCGGTCGCCGCGGTCCTCGAGGAGGTCGACGGGTCGGTCGCCGTCGTCACCCCGCGCCGGTGGGAGCAGCGGCTGTCGGTCCTCGACGGGTCGGGCGACGGGCGGGTCCAGGTGGTCGACCCGCTGTCGACGAAGGGCCTGGAGTGGGACGCCACGGTCGTGGTCGACCCGGACGCGATCACCGAGGAGTCCCCCGGCGGCGTGCGCATCCTCTACGTCGTGCTGACCCGGGCCGCGCACCGGATGACGGTGCTCCGGCCGGCCTGAGACCGGCCCGCCGCGCCTCCCGGTTCTGGCGCGGGGTGCTCCGGCCACCTAGATTGCCCGGGTGGACCTCGGTGAGTACCTGACCCGCGACGCGACCGACCTGGCCGGCCTCGTGGCCGCGAAGGAGGTCACCGCCGTCGAGCTGCTCGAGCTGGCACGCTCCCGGCTGGACGTCGTCAACCCCCGGATCAACGCCGTCGTCGTCCGGCTCGACGCCGTCGCCGACGCCCGGGCCGCGGACCCCGACCTGTCCGGCCCGTTCGCCGGCGTGCCCTTCCTCGTCAAGGACCTCGGCCAGGAGTACGCCGGGTTCCCCACCTCGAACGGCTCGCGGGCCCTCGCCGGTGACGTCGCCACCGAGCACGCCCTGGTCACCCAGCGCTTCCTCGACGCCGGACTCGTCGTCCTCGGCAAGACCAACACCCCGGAGTTCGGCGCCAAGGGGATCACCGAACCCGAGCTGTTCGGCCCGTCCCGCAACCCGTGGAACCTCCGGCACACGCCCGGCGGGTCCTCCGGCGGGTCGGGCGCCGCGGTCGCCGCAGGTGTCGTCCCGGCGGCGGGGGCCAACGACGGCGGGGGGTCGGTGCGCATCCCCGCCGCGTGCACCGGGCTCGTCGGGCTCAAGACGAGCCGCGGCATCGGGCCGTACGGGCCGCAGACCGGCGAGGTGATGTTCGGCATGGTCACCCAGGGCGTGGTCTCGCGGACGGTCCGGGACAGCGCCGCCCTCCTCGACGTCGTCATCGGCCGGGACCCCGCCGCCGGCTACCACGCCGCCCAGCCCGTGGTTCCCTTCGCCGAAGCGGTCCGGCAGCGGCCGCGCCGGCTGCGCGTCGGGTACTCGGCGGCCTCGGCGATCAACGCCAACCCGCACCGCGAGGCGGTTGCCGCCGTCGAGTCCGCCGCCGCGCTGCTCGCCGAGCTCGGCCACGAGGTGGAGGAGGTGGCGCCGCCGCACGACGACGAGGCGCTGGCCCGGGACTTCCTCACCATCTGGTTCGCCCAGCTCCACGGCCAGGTGCGCGACGCCCGACGCCGGACCGGCGCCACCGACCGGGACTTCGAGGCGGACACGCTGGCCAGCGCCGAGCTCGGTCGCGCGGCCGGCATCGGTCCGCTCTTCGAGGCCCTCGCGAACGTCAACGGGTACACCCGGGCGCTCGCGCGCTTCCACGAGAGCCACGACATCTTCCTCACCCCGACCCTCGCGACCCCACCGCTCGAGGTCGGAGCCCTGACCTCGAGGGATGCCCTGCAGCGCGCCTCCCGGGTCGTCGCCAGGGCCAGGGCGGGGCGGTTGCTCGCGGCATCCGGCATCCTCGACCAGATCATCGCCGAGAACCTCAGCTGGGTGCCCTACACCCAGCTCGCCAACCTCACCGGCCGGCCGGCGATCAGCGTGCCGCTGCACTGGACCGAGTCGGGGCTGCCGCTCGGGGTGCAGCTCGTCGGGCCGCTGGGTGCCGACGGGCTGCTCCTGCAGGTGGCCGCCGAGCTCGAGGAGGCCCGCCCCTGGCAGCACCGCTACACCGAGCTCGACCCCGCCCTCGGCTGATCTGCGGGGCTGTCAGCCGAGGAGGGAGTGGCGCTGGATGATCTCGTGCCGCCCCGGGCCGACGCCGATCGCCGAGACCCGGGCCCCGACGAGCTCCTCGACCCGTAGGACGTAGCGCTGGGCGGCCGCCGGGAGCTCCTCGAAGGTGCGGCACCCCGAGATGTCCTCCCACCAGCCGTCGAGCATCTCGTACACCGGGGTCGCGTGGTGGACGTCGCTCTGGTTCACCGGCATCTCCTCGTGCCGGACCCCGTCGATGTCGTAGGCCACGCACACCGGCACCCGCTCGAACCCGGTGAGCACGTCGAGCTTGGTGACGACGAAGTCGGTGACCCCGTTGATCCGGGTCGCGTAGCGGCCGATCACCGTGTCCATCCAGCCGCAGCGCCGGGGGCGCCCGGTCGTGGTGCCGTACTCGACACCGGTCTTGCGCAGCGTCTCGCCGTCGTCGTCGAACAGCTCGGTGGGGAACGGGCCCTCGCCGACCCGCGTCGTGTAGGCCTTGAGGACGGCGATGACGCGGGAGACCCGGGTCGGAGGGATACCCGAGCCGGTGCACGCCCCACCGGCGGTCGCCGACGAGGACGTGACGAACGGGTAGGTGCCGTGGTCGACGTCGAGGAGCGTCGCCTGGCCGGCCTCGAGCAGCACGGCCGACCCGGCGTCGAGCGCCTTCTCCAGGACGAGCGAGGTGTCGGCGACCATCGGCCGGAGCCGCTCGGCGTACCCGAGGAGCTCCTCGACGACGAGGTCGGCGTCGGTGGCCCGGGTGTTGTAGATCTTCACGAGCACCTGGTTCTTCAGCGACAGGGCCGCCTCGACCTTCTGGCGCAGGATGCCCTCGTCGAAGAGGTCCTGGACCCGGATGCCGACCCGGTTCATCTTGTCGGCATAGGTCGGGCCGATGCCCCGGCCGGTCGTCCCGATCCGGCGCTTGCCGAGGAAGCGCTCGGTGACCTTGTCCAGGGTGCGGTTGTACGGCGGGATGACGTGGGCGCTCGCCGAGACGACGAGCCGCGAGGTGTCGACCCCGCGCGCCTCGAGGCCGTCGAGCTCGCCGAAGAGCACCTCGAGGTCGATGACGACGCCGTTGCCGATGACCGGGGTCACGCCGGGGGTGAGGATGCCGGAGGGCAGCAGGTGGAGGGCGTACTTCTCGCGGGTGCCGTCCTCGCCCTCGATGACGACGGTGTGGCCCGCGTTGTTGCCCCCGTTGAACTTGACGACGTAGTCGACGTCGCCGCCCATGAGGTCGGTGGCCTTGCCCTTGCCCTCGTCGCCCCACTGGGCCCCGACCAGCACGATCGCCGGCATCCCGGCTCCTTCCCTCGCGTGCGCCGGGGCGGGCCCCGGCGCGCCGAAGGCCCCGGCGGATGCGGATCGCGGTCGGGGCCTCGTCCGCCTCACCCTATCGCGGGGGCGCTGGCCGCCCCGCGCGCCGCTCAGCGCCGGCGCCGGGCCAGGACCCAACCGAGCTGGAAGCGGGTGTCGACGCCGTTGACCGCCATGAGGCTGGCGACCCGGCGCCGGACGGTGCGCAGGCTCACCCCGAGGTAGCGGGCGATGGCCTCGTCCTTCATCCCCAGCTCCAGGAGCTCGACGAGCTTGGGGTCGGCGGTCCCGTCGCGACCGGTGGGCACCGGCGCCGCGTGCCGCCACGCGAGGTCGAAGTAGGCGCTGTACAGCCGGACGACGAGCGGGTCGCGGATGACGACGTACCCGGCGTCCAGGTCGTCCCAGCGGGCGAGCGCGACGACCGCGGTCTCGCCGAACACGGCGAACTCGGTCTCGGTGACGGGCAGGATCCGCTGGTCCTCGCCGGCCTCGGCCCAGCTGGAGAGCCAGCGCTGGCCCTGGGGAGTGCCGAGCGCGCTCGCCGGGTAGATCGAGCGCTGCTGGTCCCCCCGCCGGATGCGCTCCTCGTTGGCCCGCATCGTCGCGTCGTCGAAGGCCGGGCCCTCCTCGACGGTGAGCACGAGGTTGCGCAGCAGCCCGGTGCTCTCGGCGAGCAGCCGGCCGACGACCGAGGGCGCCAGGACGTCGGACAGCGGCTCGCTCAGCG
Source organism: uncultured Actinomycetota bacterium (assembly GCA_963772645.1). Taxonomy (GTDB): domain Bacteria; phylum Actinomycetota; class Actinomycetes; order Actinomycetales; family Dermatophilaceae; genus DASSQJ01. The sequence continues at coordinate 343,506 of CAVYYD010000011.1, read as the reverse complement.
GCTCGTGCGCGCCAAGGGACCTGCTGGTCAGGCGGGCGAGGAGCTCGCGCGAGGCGTCGAGCTCCTTGCGGCGCTCCTCGATGCGGTGCTGCTCGCGGCGGAGCTGCTCCTCGAGCACGAGGAGCGCACCGCCGTCGAACGCCGTGGGGTCGGTGCCCACGGGTCCACCTCCCATCCCCTGCGACTGGGTAGTGGCCGATTGCTGCCAGTGGCACCCAAGTGTCGCACCCCGACGCCGATCCGTTGCACGATTGGGGCGCAGCCGAGGTTGCAGGGGACTGTCGGGTGTGCGCTTCTTGGCGAGAGGGAAGCGTGCGGTGCTCGATGGGCTCGAAACGGCTGCCAGTGAGGGGCCCGGGCACTGTCCGGGCCCCTCGTCTGGCCGCCGCCCGTTGCGGCGCCCGGCTGCCGCGCCCCGTTGGCTCGGTTCGGCTAGAGGCCCAGCTCGCGGGCGGCGGTGGCGCTCGAGGCCCGGAGGAACTCGGCGCAGCGATGCCGCTCCTCCTCCTCGCCGATCGCGCCCGCGGCCCGCGAGAGCGCGGCGAGGGCGCGGAGGAACCCCCGGTTGGCCTCGTGCTCCCACGGCACCGGGCCCTGGCCGCGCCACCCGCTGCGGCGCAGCGCGTCGAGCCCGCGGTGGTACCCCGTCCGGGCGTACGCGTACGCCTCGACGGGCCGCTCGTCGGCGAGCGCGTCCTCGGCCAGCACGGCCCACGCGAGCGAGGACGCCGGGTGGGCCGCCGCCACCTGGTCGGCCGCGACACCCTGCTGCAGGGGCGCCGAGGCCGGGTCGTCGGGCAGGTGGGTCGGCGGGATGCCGAGGAGGTCGCTGGCGCTCATGCCCCCACCGTAGCCGCGGACCACGGCGGGGGCAGCACCCGCCGGCTCAGCCCTGGTGGGTGCCGGCGGAGCGCAGGTTCTGGCACGCCTCCACGACCCGGGCGGCCATCGCGGCCTCGGCCTCCTTGCCCCAGGCGCGGGGGTCGTACTGCTTCTTGTTGCCGACCTCGCCGTCGATCTTCAGGACCCCGTCGTAGTGCCTGAGCATCCAGTCGGCGACCGGCCGGGTGAAGGCGTACTGGGTGTCGGTGTCGACGTTCATCTTGACGACGCCGTAGTCGACGGCCGCTGCGATCTCCTCGGGGAGCGAGCCGGACCCACCGTGGAAGACGAGGTGGAAGGGCTTCTCGTCCGGCGTGCCGAACTCGTCGTGGACGGCGTCCTGGGCGGCCTTGAGCACCTCTGGGCGCAGCTTGACGTTGCCCGGCTTGTAGACGCCGTGGACGTTGCCGAAGGTCAGCGCGGTCATGTAGTAGCCGTTCTCGCCGGTGCCGAGGGCCCTCGCGGTGGCGATCGCGTCGGCGGGCGTGGAGTACAGCTTCTCGTTGATCTCGTGGGCCACGCCGTCCTCCTCGCCGCCGACGACCCCCACCTCGATCTCGAGGATGATCTGGGCCGCGCGGCACTTCTCGAGGAGCTCCTCGGCGATCCGCAGGTTCTCCTCGAGCGGCACCGCCGAGCCGTCCCACATGTGGCTCTGGAAGATCGGCAGGCCGCCGGCCCGGACCCGCTCGGTCGAGGCAGCGACGAGGGGCCGGACGAAGCCGTCGAGCTTGTCCTTCGGGCAGTGGTCGGTGTGCAGCGCGATGTTGACCGGGTAGTTCTTCGCGACCTCCTCGGCGTACGCCGCGAGGGCGATCGAGCCGGTCACCATGTCCTTGACCGTGGAGCCGGACGCGTACTCCGCACCGCCGGTGGAGACCTGGATGATGCCGTCGGAGCCGGCCTCGGCGAAGCCGCGGATCGCCGCGGTCACGGTCTGGCTGGAGGTGATGTTGATCGCCGGGTACGCGAACGAGCCGTTCTTGGCCCGGTCGAGCATGTCGGCGTAGACCTCGGGCGTTGCGATGGGCACGGTGTTCTCCTCCTGAGGTGGGGTGCCGGTACGGCTCGATCCTTCCACGGATGCCGTGGCCCGGCACCGGCGCTCCGGCGGGCGGACGACCGGCGCCCCCACGCCCCGGCGGGCCGGCCCGGTCGGCCGGGTCGGCGACGCGGACACCGGGTCCCTCCGGTCGGGGCCAGGGAGGACGGGGTGGAGCCGCCCTCGGCGGCGCCACCCCGTCGGACGGCGAGTCCGGCCCCCTGCGAGCCGGGCTGCACCGTACGCTGCGTGTCGGAGCGAGCCCCTGCGCACGCGGTTCGGTGGGGTCCGCGACCCTTCCCCGAACTCGAGGAACGCTAGGTGACGCGCCCGCCCCTGCGGAATGCGTCATTGGGCTGACAACGATGTCAGGTCAGCTGGTGGGACGGCAGGGGCCCGAGTCGACCACTGTCACGGCTGAGGCGGGCGCCCCGACCCGCGGCGGCCGGCGATCCCCGGGATGGGCAGCGGGGCTCAGGCGCGCCCGCTCCCGGAGCGGGACGATGGCCTCGTGCAGAGCGCCACCGCCGACCGCATCGACGCGGCCACCCCCGCCACCCGCAACCGGGTCGTCGACCTGCTCCGGGTCGCGGCCCTCGCGGCCGTCGTCCTCGGGCACTGGACCCTCGCTGCGGTCCGGCTCCGCGCCGGCGACCTGCGCACCGGCGCGATCCTCGACCTCGCGGCGTGGACCCATCCGCTCACCTGGGTGTTCCAGGTGATGCCCGTCTTCTTCCTCGTCGGCGGCTACGCCAACGGCCGCTCGTGGCGCGGTGCACGCGCCCGGGGGCAGTCCTGGCCGCAGTGGCTGCGCGGGCGGCTCCGCCGCCTCCTCGGCCCCGTCGTCCCCCTCCTCGGAGTCTGGCTCGCCGCGCTGACGGTCGCGCTGGCCGCCGGGGCCGACCCCGGGGTGCTGCGGACCGCGTCCCAGGTCGCGCTCGTCCCCACCTGGTTCCTCGCCGCCTACGTCGTCGTCTGCGCGCTCGCCCCGCTGACCCTCCGGCTCTGGGAGCGTGCCGGGTGGTGGACGGTGCTGGGCGGCCTGTCCCTCGGTGGGCTCGTCGACGCGGTGAGCCTGGGTACCGGGTCGCTCGCCGTCGGGTTCGTCAACTACGTCGTCGTGTGGTCGACCGTGCACCAGGTGGGATACGCGTGGCTCGACGGCCGGCTCGGCGGCACCCTGCGGCGGCTGGGCATGGCGCTGCTCGGGCTCGTCGGCCTCCTGCTCCTCGTGCGCCTCGGCCCCTACCCCGTCTCGATGGTCGGGCTCGACGGCTCGGCCGTCAACAACAGCTACCCCACCCGCGTCACGCTCGGGTTCCTCGGGCTGCTCCAGGGCGGGGTGGTGCTCGCGCTCGAGCCGTGGCTGCAGCGGTGGATGGCGCGACGCCGTCCGTGGGCGCGCACGGTCGTGCTCGGCTCGCGGATCATGAGCGTCTACCTCTGGCACCTCAGCGCGATGGTGCTCGTCATCGGTCTCGCCCTGCTCGTGGCCCCGTGGGCGCTGGCGCCGGAGCCGCTGACCGCGACGTGGTGGCTGACCCGGCCGCTGTGGTGGGCCGCGCTCGCCGCCGTCACGACCGGGGTCGTGGCCGTGGTCGGGCGGTTCGAGCGGGCTCGCCCCGAGGGGGAGGAACCGGCGCCGGCCGCCTGGCGCCCGGTGGCCGCAGCGGTGCTGGGGTGCGGCGGGCTCGGCGTCATGGCCGCCCAGGGCCTCGTCGACCCCCACGGGCTGCACTGGTGGTGGCCGGCGCTGCCGGTGCTCGCCGTGCTCCTCCTGCGCCGCAGCCGACCCTGAACCGGCCGGTCCGCGGGCACCCCGGGGCCGGGAGTCAGCGGAGCGCTGCGGCGAGCAGCCGGAGGGTCTCCTCGCGCGCGGGCGCCCGGTCGGCGGGCGTGCCGCGCAGCGCGCCGGCCACCGGGTGGACCATCACCTCGTCGACGCCGAAGGTGGCGGCCAGGCGCGCGAGCTGCGTGGCGGCCGAGGCCGGGCTGCCGACGACCCAGCGGGAGAGCATCTCCCGGGCCAGGTCGCCACGGGCGAGCCCGGCATCGCCCTGCTCCGCCTCCTCGACGAGCTCCTGGGACCGCAGCGGCTGTCCGGTGCGCAGCCGGACCATGGAGAGCACGTTGGGCAGGGCCAGCCGCTGCGCCTCCTGGTCGGTCGCGGCCACGACGACGTTGACGGTGAGGAACGTCCGGGGCTCGGGGTGCTCGGCCGACGGCCGGTAGCCGTCCCGGTAGAGGGCGAGCGCCTCGGCCGTCCCGCGGCCGGAGAAGTGGTGGGCGAACACGTACGGCAGGCCGCGCTCGGCGGCCAGCCGGGCGGAGAAGTCCGAGGAGCCCAGGAGCCACACCGTCGGGACCGACGTCGCGTGCGGCGTGGCCCGCAGCGCGTGGGTCCCGCTGGCCAGCCGGAGCCCGACCCCGGTCGGCGAGAGCATCGCGCGGATGTTCTCGACGTACTCGGGGAAGTGGGCCGCCGCGTCGTCCTCGACCCCGCCGCCACCGTGCCGCAGCGCCCACGCGGTGACCGGGTCGGTGCCGGGGGCGCGGCCGAGGCCCAGGTCGATGCGCCCCGGGTGGGCGGCCTCGAGGAGCGCGAACTGCTCCGCGACGACGAGAGGGGCGTGGTTGGGGAGCATGACCCCGCCGGACCCGACCCGGATCCGCGCGGTGGCCGCGGCGACCATGGCGACGAGCACCGGGGGGTTGGTGGCCGCGACGGCCGGCATGTTGTGGTGCTCGGCGAGCCAGTACCGGCGGTAGCCGAGCTCGTCGGCCACCTGCGCCAGCGCCCGGGTCGCGGCGAGGGCGTCACCGGTCCCCTGGTCGCTGCGGACCGGGACGAGGTCGAGGACGGACAGGGCCGGGGCCGGAGCGGGAGTCACCCTGCCTGCAGCGGTACCGCGTGCCGGGCTATTCCGGGCCGGGTCCCGGCGAGGCGTCGTGCGTCGGCTGCTGCCCGAACACGTGTCGCCGCACCCACGCGTGCATCGCGACGGCGGCGGCCGCCCCGGCGTTGAGCGACCGGGTCGAGCCGAACTGGGCGATCTGCAGGACCACGTCGCACTCGGCCTGCATCGCCCCGGTGAGCCCGGCGGACTCCTGCCCGAGGACGAGCACGCACGCGCGTGGCAGGTCGAAGGTCTCGAGCGGGACCGCGCCGGGCACGTTGTCGATGCCGACGAGCGGGATCCTGGCCCCGCCCGGCCCGGCGGTGGCCGCCCACGCGGCGAGCGCACCGGCATCCCGATGGTGGTGCTCGTGCTGGTAGCGGTCGGTGACCATCGCCCCGCGGCGGTTCCAGCGGCGCCGGCCGACGACGTGGAAGGCCGCGGCCCCCATCGCGTTGGCCGTGCGGACCACCGAGCCGATGTTGAAGTCGTGGCCCCAGTTCTCGATGGCGACGTGGAACGGGTGCCGACGGGTGTCGAGGTCGGCGACGACGGCCTCCCGCCGCCAGTACCGGTACCGGTCGACGACGTTGCGGCGGTCGCCCTCGCGGAGCAGCTCGGGGTCCCAGTGGTCGCCGTCCGGCCAGGGGCCCGTCCACGGCCCGACCCCGACCTCCCGCTCCTCGTCCACCCCCGCAGCCTGCCACCCGCCGCGGGGACACCACATCCACAGCGTCCTGACAGCCGGGCCGGCGGCCCGGGGCCCCAGCTCCGCTTACCCTTGACCGCGTGATGCACGCGCTCGGGCCGAACTGGATGGACCCCCAGTACCTCTTCGACACCTACGGGACGGCGTTCTTCTGGATCTCCCTGGTCATCGTCTTCGTCGAGTGCGGGCTCTTCTTCCCGATCCTGCCCGGTGACTCGCTGCTCTTCGCGATCGGCATCTTCGTCGCCGGGGGCGAGCTCAAGCTCAACCTCGCCCTGGCGATCCCGGCGCTCTTCGTCGCCGCGTTCGGCGGGAACGTCGTCGGGTACGAGATCGGCCGCGCCGTCGGGGCGCCGCTGCGCGAACGGGACGGGCGGATCATCCGCAAGGAGTACTTCGACAAGACGCACGAGTTCTTCGAGAAGCACGGCGCCAAGGCCCTGGTCCTCGGCCGGTTCGTGCCGATCGTGCGCACCTACATCACCGTGGTCGCCGGCATCGGCCGCATGGAGCGGCGGCACTTCTTCACCTGGTCGGCGGTGGGCGCGTTCCTCTGGGTCCTCATCGTCACCCTGGGCGGCTACTTCCTCGGCGGGGTCTCCCTCGTGCGCGACCACCTCGAGGCGGCGATCCTGCTCATCGTCGTGCTCTCGGTGCTGCCGATGGTCTACGAGTACCTGCGGCACCGCCGCGAGGCGAACCGGGTCGTCGAGGACGCCGCCGACGAGACCGCCGAGGTCGTCCGCGACGTCGCCGACCGGGTGACCGACGAGCCGCGCTGATCCCACCGCCACGCCCGCGGCGGGCGCTTCCCGCTCAGGCCCCGAGGTCGATGAGCCCCCGCCGGTGCGCCTCCGCGACGGCCGCGGTGCGGTCGGCGACGCCGAGCTTCGCGAAGGCCCGGACGAGGTGGGTCTTCACGGTGGCCTCGCCGATGAACAGGGCGCGACCGATGTCGGCGTTGGACAGCCCGCGGGCGACGAGCCCGAGCACCTCAACCTCGCGCCCGGTCAGCTCGGGGACGGCCGGTGCGCGCACCCGGTCGGCGAGCCGGGCCGCCACCGGGGGCGCGAGCACCGTCTCGCCCGCGGCGGCACGACGGATGGCGTCGGAGAGCACCGCGGTCGGGGCGTCCTTGAGGAGGTAGCCGCGGGCACCGGCCTCCACGGCCCGGACGATGTCGGCGTCGGTGTCGTAGGTGGTGAGGACGAGCACCCGGGGCGGGGCGGGCCGCTCGACGATGCGGCGGGTGGCCTCGGCACCGTCCATCACCGGCATCCGCAGGTCCATCAGGACGACGTCGGGGGTCAGGCGGGGTATGAGGGCCAGCGCCTCCGCGCCGTTGCCGGCCTCGCCGACCACGACGAGGTCGGGCTCCTCGCCGAGCACCGCCACCATCCCGGCCCGGACGACGGGGTGGTCGTCGACGACGAGCAGCCGGATCACCGCGGCACCTCGAGCCGCAGGGTCGTCCCCGCCCCCGGAGAGCTCGTCAGCCGTACCGCGCCGCCCACCTCGGCCGCGCGGGCCCGGATGCCGTCGAGCCCGAACCCGCCGCGGTCCACAGCGGGGTCGAAGCCGCGCCCGTCGTCGGAGACGGTGAGGACGACGCGCTCGGGCGTGTAGTCGAGCGTCAGGTCCACCCGCGCCGCGGCGGCGTGCCGGCGGACGTTGGAGAGCGCCTCCTGGGCGGTGCGCAGGATGACGACCTCCGCGGCGCCGCCGAGCGGGGCCGGCTCCCCACCGATCCGGACCTGCGCCCGCACGCCGTTCTCGCGGCTGACCGCCGTGCCGAGCCGCTCCAGGGCCTGCGCGAGGGTGCGCGACTGCAGGTGGCCGGGGGTCAGCTCGGCGACGATGAGGCGGGCCTCGGCAAGGTTGTCCGAGGCGGTCCGCTCGATGAGGGCGAGGCGCTCCCGGACGGTCTCGGCATCCCCCCGGGTCAGCGCCGCGTCGGCGGCGCGGGCCAGGGTCACGACCGAGGTGAAGCCCTGGGCCAGGGTGTCGTGGATCTCGCGTGAGATGCGCTCCCGCTCCTCGTGAACACCGCGGTCGCGCTCGGCGGCCGCGAGGCGGGCCTGGGTGGCGCGCAGCTCGTCGATGGTGCGGGCCCGGGCGTCGGCCTCCCCGACGATCCGGGTGACGAACAGCCCGAGGGCGACCGAGACGCCGAGCGAGATGAGCGAGGAGACGAGGACGGCGGACAGCGCGCCGGAGTCGAACCGGCTCTGGACCAGGCGCAGGGTCCCGAAGGCGAGCAGCGTGACGACGGTGGCCGCCGCCGCCACCCGGGCCCGCAGCATCGCCCACAGCTGGGGGTAGAGGACGAAGTACAGCATCCACGTCTCGGTGCCAGGGTCGACCCACTGGATGCCGAGCAGGGCCGTCCACGCGAGGAGCTGGTAGGCCGCCCCCGACCGGGTGTCCTGGCGCAGCCCCCGGACCCCGAGGACCGCGTAGGCGGCGGCGACGAGCACGAGCAGCGCGACCGTGGGCCCGTACCCGAAGGTGCCGGGGTCCTCCAGCAGGCAGACGACGGCGGCGGCGGCCCACACCACGGCGAACACGGCGTGCCAGAACGGCTCCTGCCGCCGCCACATGGCCTCGAGGTCGGCGCTGGAGGAGCGCGCCACCTCGCTGAGCACCGCGTCCACGCCCCCCATCATCGCGCCCCCCGGGCCGTCACCGGTGCGCTCACACCGTGCCGCGCTTGAACCAGCGGAACGTGGTGACGCACAGGACGAGCCCGCCGACGGCCCACCCGGCGAGGACGACCAGGGTGCGCCCGGGCTCCCAGGCGCCGGCCATCTCGGCCGAGGCCATGGCCTCGGGGTAGAAGACGGCGCGCATCCCCTGGGCGATCCACTTCAGCGGGAAGATCGCCGCGACCTGGCGCAGCCAGTCCGGGACGCTGTCCCACCCGATGTAGACCCCCGAGATGAACTGGAGGACGAGCATCGGCCCGATGACGACGGCGCCGATCGACCTCGAGGAGGCCAGCGAGGAGTAGGCGATGCCCAGGACGGTCCCGGCGAAGGCCCCCAGGAGGAACACGCCCGCGAAGAGGCCCCAGCGGGCCGCCGAGCCCGGCATCGGCACGTCGAACCCGAACCGGGCGGTGAGCAGCAGGACGCAGAGCTGGAGCAGCGAGGTCACGGCGACGAGGCCGACCTTGCCGAGGAAGTACGCCGCGGGAGGCATCGGGGTGGAGCGCAGCCGCTTGAGCGAGCCGTCGTCCCGCTCGGTGGCGACGGACAGGGCCATCGTCTGGAAGCTGGTGAGCAGGACGCCGGCCGCGATCATGCCGGGCAGGAAGTACCACCCGGCCGTCATCCCGCCCGGGGAGCCCTCGAACTGGCCGGAGAAGATCACCGAGAACATCGAGAGGAGCAGGATCGGGAAGAGGAAGGAGAAGAAGACGGACTCCTTCTCGCGGGAGTACATCCTCAGCTCGAGGACGGCCCGGTCGAGCCCGACGCCGACCGCTCTCATGCCGGCACCCCGGCCCGGGAGCCGTCGGAGACGTGGGGGGCGATGAGCCCGAGGTAGGTGTCCTCGAGGCTCGGGCGGGTCACGGTGAGGCCGGGCACCTCGCCGGGGAACCGGGCGGCGAGGCGTACGAGGTCGGCGGTCGGGGTGGCCGTGCGCACGGTGCGGCGGATGCCGTCCTCGACCCAGGTCAAGGTGGCCTGCTCGGCCTGCCGTCCACCGAGCGCCGCGGGGGTGTCGAGGGCGAGCAGCCGTCCGGCGGCGATGACGCCGACACGGTCGGCGAGGTGCTCGGCCTCGTCGAGGTAGTGGGTGGTCAGGAGGATGGTCGTGCCGCCGGTGGCGAGGGCGCGGATCAGCTGCCAGAACTCGCGGCGCGCCTGGGGATCGAAGCCGGTGGTCGGCTCGTCGAGGAAGAGCAGCTCGGGGTTGCCGACGATGCCGAGGCCGACGTCGAGTCGTCGCCGTTGGCCGCCGGAGAGCCCGACGACGCGGCTGTCCGCCCTCTCCGCCAGCCCGACGGCCGCGAGCACCTCGTCGACGTCGCGGGGGGCGCGGTAGCAGCCGGCGGTTCCGGCCAGGACCTCCCGCGGGGTGAGCAGGTCCAGGCCGCCGGAGGTCTGCAGGACGATGCCGATGCGGTCGCGCCAGGCGAGGGGGGCCCGGTGCGGGTCGGTGCCGAGGACGCTGACCTCCCCGGCGTCGCGGTCGCGGAAGCCCTCGAGGATCTCGACGGTCGTCGTCTTGCCGGCGCCGTTGGGGCCGAGGAGGGCGAAGACCTCGCCGGTGCGGATGTCGAGGTCGAGCCCGTCGACGGCACGCTGCCGGCCGTAGCTGCGGGCGAGGCCCCGGACGCGGACGGCTGTCGTCATGGCACCAGCGTCGCGCGCGGCCGGCAGCCGCGGGACGTCCGGGCGGTTGACCGGTGGTCCACCGGTCGGTGGACCACCCGGGGCGCGGGCCTCAGGCCGTGGGGCCGGCCGGCGGGGTCGGGCCGGCCGGGGGCGCCGCCGGCGGCCGTCCGGTGGGGTTCCCGGCTGCGTAGCCGCTCGGCGGTGGGATCGTCGCGTCCCGCTGGCCGAAGTCGACCCGCGGGGCCTCCCGCTGCTCGCCGACCGCCTCGAAGTACTCGGCCCGCTCGACGTGGAAGAGCCCGGCGACGATGTTCGTCGGCACCGTCTCGACCCGGGTGTTGAGGTCGCGGACCGTGGCGTTGTAGTAGCGCCGGGCGGAGGCGATGCGGTCCTCCGTGGCGGTCAGCTCGTTCTGGAGGGCCAGGAAGTTCTGGTTGGCCTTGAGGTCCGGGTACGCCTCGGCGACGGCGATGAGCCGGCCGAGGGCCTGGCTGAGGATGTTCTCGCTCTGGGCCTGCTGTCCGGGGGACTGGCCGGGCGCCATCGCCGCTGCCCGCGCGCGGACGACGTCCTCGAGGGTGCCCCGCTCGTGCGCCGCGTACCCCTTGACCGTCTCGACGAGGTTGCCGATGAGGTCGTGCCGTCGGGTCAGCTCGACGTCGATCTGGCGCCAGGCCTCCTGGACGAGGTTGCGCAGCCTGATCAGCCCGTTGTACGCGCCGACGGCCCAGAGCACGAACCCGAGGACGACGACGAGGACGAGGACGATCACGAGGACGAGGACGAGGTTGCTGCCGATGGTCACGGTGTCTCCTCCGGTGTGGACCTGTGCGCGATCCTAGGGCTCGGCGCGGAGCCGGTCGAGACGCTGGCGCCCGGGGCCGCCCCGGGCCGGCCGGGACGACCCCCCGCCGGCCGGGGTCAGGGCCGGCCGGCCAGGCCCAGGTCGGAGAGCCCGAAGACGTACCGGTACTCCAGCCCGGCCTCGGCGAACCGCTCCGCGGCGCCGGTGGCGCGGTCGGCGATGGTCGCCACCGCCACCACGGTCGCGCCGGCGTCCTGCACGGCCCGGGCGGCCTCGAGCGGGGAGGCGCCCGTGGTCGAGGTGTCCTCGACGACGAGCACCCGCCGACCCTCCACCGACGGCCCCTCGATCCGCTGCTGCAGCCCGTGCGCCTTGCCCGCCTTGCGGACGACGAACGCGTCGAGGCGCCCGCCGGCGGCCGCCCGCGCGTGGAGCATCGCGGTCGCGACGGGGTCGGCCCCGAGGGTCAGGCCGCCGACGGCGTCGACCTCGAGGTCGGCCACGAGGTCGAGCATGACCCGGCCGACGAGCGGGCTCGCCTCCCCGTCGAGGGTGACCCGGCGCAGGTCGACGTAGTAGTCGGCCTCGCGTCCGGAGGAGAGCGTGACGCGTCCGTGGACGATCGCCTTCGCCCGGACGATCTCGAGGAGGCGGGCACGGTCGGCGGCGATGTCGGGCACGGCCCCACCGTAGGGCCTCGGCGACGGGCGGCGCGCTGCGCGGCTCAGCCGCGCCGGCCCCGGAGGTGGTCGACGAGGTCGGTGAGGCCGCCGCGCAGCAGCGGCCGCGGCATGGCCCGCACCAGGGTGGCCGCCGCCTTCCACAACGGGCCGGGGACCGAGAGGACCTTGCCCGCGGCGACGTCGGCCAGGGCCTGCTGCGCGACGTCGTCGGCGTCCAGCCAGACCGCGTCGGGGACCCCGGTCAGCCGGAGCCGGGCCCGCTGGTGGAACTCGGTGCGGGTCAGCCCCGGACACAGCGCGGTCACCGTGACCCCGGTCCCGCGCAGCTCCCCCGCGAGGGCCTCCGAGAACACGGTGACGAACGACTTCTCCGCCGAGTACGTCCCGCTCGCCATCCACGAGGCGATGGAGGAGACGTTGAGGATGGCGCCGTGGCCCCGCTCGCGCATCGCCCGGCCGGCGGCATGGCTGGTGAGCAGGACGGCCCGGACCATGACGTCGAGCGCCGCCTCCTCCTGGTCGACGTCGTTGTCGAGGAAGGACCGGCCCTGGCCCAGGCCGGCGTTGTTGACGAGCAGGTCCACCGGCCGCGCCGGGTCGGCGAGGCGGTCGCACACGTCCTGGGTCCCGGCCCGGTCGGCGAGGTCGGCGACGAGGACCTCGACGTCGACCCCGTGCGCCGACCGCAGCTCGGCCGCGAGCCGCTCCAGCCGGGCCCGGTCGCGGGCGACGAGGACGAGGTCGCTGCCCTCGCGCGCCAACCGACGGGTCAGCGCGGCCCCGATGCCGGCGGACGCGCCGGTGACGAGCGCGGTGCTCACGACAGCAGGGTGTAGCCGGCGGGGAGCGCTGGCACCGCCAGCCCTGCGGCCCGGACGACGTCGAGCCCGTGCACGGTCAGCTCGAAGGCCCGGGTCCCCAGGTACCCGTGGAGGGTCATCACCCCGAAGCGGGTGGGGACGAGCCGGCCGTCGGCCTCCGCGCCGACGATGGTGCGGGCCTCCTCGGCGACGGCGGCGACCACGGATGCCGGCCGGGTGCCGAGGGTGGCGACCTCGGCGCGCGCCCGCTCGGCCACGCCCTCGTGCACCCCGGCGGTCGTGAGGCCCCGGGCGAGGTACTCCGCCGGGGTGAGCGGCCGGCCGGCCTCCGGCAGCGGCTCGGCGAACCAGGTGCGGGGGTCTGCGGTGGCATCCACCACCCCAGTATCGCGCGGGGGGGAACGGGCGCGGAGGCGTCGGGGCCCGCGGCTAGGGTGACCGGGTGCGCATCGCCACCTGGAACGTCAACTCGATCCGCTCCCGCATCGACCGCGTCGAGGCCTGGCTCCAACGCAGCGACGTCGACGTCCTCGCGATGCAGGAGACCAAGGCCAGGGACGAGCAGTTCCCCTCCGAGCGGCTGAGCGCGCTCGGGTACGAGGTCGCCCACCACGGGCTCAACCAGTGGAACGGCGTCGCGATCCTGTCCCGGGTCGGCCTCGACGACGTCGCGGTCGGCTTCGAGGGCGACCCGGGGTGGGGCGACCCGCCGGCGACCGAGGCGCGGGCGATCGGCGCCACCTGTGGCGGCATCCGGATGTGGTCGCTCTACGTGCCCAACGGCCGCGCGCTCGGCGACCCGCACATGGGCTACAAGCTGCGGTGGCTCGCCGAGCTGCGCGACCGGGCCGCCGCCTGGGCCGCCGACGGGACCCCCGTAGCCCTGTGCGGCGACTGGAACATCGCCCCCCGGGACGAGGACGTCTGGTCGATGGAGTACTACGCCGACAAGTCGCACGTCTCACCGCCCGAGCGGGCCGCCTTCGGCGCCTTCCTCGAGGCCGGTTTCGTCGACGTGGTGCGGCCGCACGCGCCGGGTCCCGGCGTCTACACCTACTGGGACTACCAGCAGCTCGCCTTCCCCAAGAAGCGCGGGATGCGGATCGACTTCGTCCTCGGCTCCCCCGCCCTCGCCGGCCGGGTCGCCGGCGCCGCGATCGACCGCGAGGAGCGCAAGGGCAAGGGCGCGAGCGACCACGCCCCGGTCGTCGTCGAGCTCGAGGAGTAGCCCGCGGCTTCCACACCGTGGTCCCCGGGGTGTCGCCGACCGGGGCGCCGGGGTTACCGTGCGGCGGTGGCACGCGCACCCCACGAGCTCGTCGCGACGGTCCTCGTCGCGCCCCGAGCCCTGCCCGAGCTCGAGGTCTCGCTGATGGCGCGCGACCTCTGGGTCTGGCCGCTCGCCACCGCGCCGACGAGCGGCGACGGCCCCCGGCTGGCGACCCAGACGGTGCGCCGCATGGTCACCGCACGGCGCGGGGACTGGGACCTCGCCCGGGGCTGGGTCCCGGTGTGGGTCTCCTTCGGCCGGACGTGGCGCGCCTCAGAGGAGCCGTTGCCGTGGTCGGCGCACGCCGCGCTGTGGGACGCCCTCGAGGATTTCGCGGAGGCGGTCCGCTACCGCAAGTGGCTCAGCGGAGTCGCCCCGCTCCCGGTGCCGCTCGGCCTCGACGTGGCCGCCGGCCGCCGCCGCGCCTCGTAGCGGCGGGCGGCGTTCAGGAGCGGGTGAGGATGCCTGCCGCGTACGAGGCCTGGCCGACGTGCTGGGTGCAGTCGTTGAGGACGCTGACCAGGCGCACCCCGAGGGTGACCGGCGGGTCCCAGTTCTCGTCGACCACCCGGTCCAGGTCCTCCGGCCCGAGCCCACGCAGGTGCTCGGCGGCCATCGCGTACGCCGCGTCGAAGTAGCCGCGCAGGTCCTCGGTGCTCGCACGCACCTCGAGCACGTCGTCGTAGGACATGCCGTACCCGTGCGCGCTGGCCGGGAAGGGCAGGGCGAAGCGGTCGAACCAGCCGCCGGAGGTCCACACGGAGTCGGCGTCGAAGGCGTCGGCGACGTGCGTGTCGAGCACCCCGCTCAGGTGCCACACGAGCCACGCGACGGTGTTCGCCCCCGGTGCCGGCGGTTCGGCGAGCCGGTTCTCCGGCACGTCGTCGAGGATGCCGTGGACCGTCTCGCGGACCCGGCCGAGACCGTCGAGGAGGATGTCGCTGACGCTCGCCATGGAACCGACGCTACGCCCGCGCGGAGGCCGACGGGGCGGCAGGTGCGCAGGCTCGACGCCGACGGCCGAGGGTCAGCGCGACGAGCGCCCCGGCGCCGGCCGCGAGCGCCGCCCCGCGGAAGACGGTGGAGACCTGGACCACCGCGGCGGCACGCAGCGCCGCGGTGTCGGTCGGGTCGGGCAGCGCGGCGACCGCGCCGTAGTAGCGGTGCAGCCCGACCCCGGTGAGCAGGGCCAGGCCCACGACCATCCCCACCATCCGGGAGACGACGACGAGGGCGGAGGCCGTGCCGTGGCTGGCGTCGTCGGAGGCGGCGAGGGCGGCGTCGTTGACCGGGGCGAGGGCCAACCCCACCCCGAGGCCGGTCGCCGCGAGGACGACGGTCGGCCCGGCGGCGGTGAGCGGCCCCGGCCCCCAGGTCGACATCAGGGCCAGCCCGGCGGCCGCCAGCCCCAGACCCGCGGCCGCGACCGGCCCGTCCCCGGCGTGCCGCACCGCCCAGCCTCCCGCCAGGGCGCCGACCGGGACGGCGACGAGGAAGCGGACGAGGACGAGGGCGGCCGCCGTCTCGTCCGCACCGGTGACCAGCCGGGCGAGCAGCGGCACGTCGACGACGACCGCGACGAGGGCCACGCCGACCAGGAGCGAGGTGAGCAGGGCGCGCCGCATGAGCGACCCGACCAGGCCGCGGGGCACCAGCGGCTCCCTGGCGTGCCGGTGGTGGACGAGGGCTGCGAGGGCGAGGAGGGCCGCCGCGGGGAGCAGGGCACCACCGAGCGGCCCGACGACCTCCCGGGCCGGGTCGGCCGCGGCGAAGGTGAGGACGACACAGCCGAGCGCACCACCGATGAGCAGCGCGCCGGGCAGGTCGGACCGGCGGAGCAGCTCCCAGCGCCCCCGCACCCCGGTGGCCAGCGCCGTCACGGCGAGGGCGAGCGCGGCCACCCCCGCCGGGGTCGCCAGCCGCGACGTCGCGTCCCCGAACGGGACGAACGGCAGCCCGAGCCGGACGCTCGTCGTCAGCGCCTCGGGGGCCGCCAGTGCGAGGCCGCCGACCCCGGCCGCCCCGAGGCCGAGCACGAGCGGCAGGGGGCGCGGCCGCGGCGCCCGCCCGCCCCCCGTGAGCAGGACGAGGACGCCGAGGGCGACGCCGGCGGCGGCACCCAGCCAGAAGATCGCGCGCCAGTCCGCGACGACGAGGACGAGCGCGCCGAGCACCGGCCCGAGCACGGAGCCGAGCTCCTGGACGGCCCCGACCACCCCGAGCGGCAGCCCGCGACGGTCGGCCGGCCAGAGGTCGGCGACGAGGGCGAGGGTGGCCGGGACCAGTCCGCCGCCGCCGATCCCCTGGACCACCCGGCCGCCGACGAGCACCGGGAGCTCGACCGCGAGCGCGGTGACCGTGGACCCGACGACGAAGACGGCGAGGCAGCCGAGGAGCACCACCTGCCGGTCGACGAGGTCGGCGAGCCGGCCCACGAGCGGGAGGACCGCGACGTAGCCGAGGAGGAAGCCGGAGACGATCGGCGCCGCCTGCTGCAGGGCGTCGATGCCGACGCCGACCCCGCGCATCATGTCGGTGAGGGCGAGGACGACGACGTAGGTGTCGGCGGCGGCGAGCGCGACCGCGACCGAGGCCGTCGCGAGGAGCGCCCTAGGGGCCGGTGATCTCAACGGGGCTGCCGTAGTCGCTGACGACGAGGGTGTACGTCGAGGTGGCGCCGGGGACGAACGGCCCGGTCAGCGTGGCCGTGCGCAGCTGGTCGTTCGCGGTGAGCCCGTAGCGCACGGCGTAGCTGCCGCTGCCGTCGCCGAGGTGGAGCACCCGGTCGACGGTGGCACCGGTCAGCGTCCCCGAGATCGTCGAGAGGACCTCCTTGCCCTCGCGGGCGTCCTGGCCGGCCACCGGGTCCGCGGTCGCGGTCAGGAGGGAGGAGATGCCGTCGCCGGGGTGGAAGAACCGGGCCGGGTTCGGGGCGCCGAGGGCCGCGAGGTCGGCCTTCTCGTAGTCGGGGGTGAAGAACTTGATCCACGTGGTGTCGCCGATCGCGATGACCTCGACCGTGCCGGCGACGCCCTGGATGGTGCCGGTGATCGTGCCCTTGAACTTCGGCTCGGTCGCGCTGACCGCGCCCTGGCCCCTGGCCGCGGTGACCCCGTTCTGCCGCGCGGGGACGTCGCGGCTGGAGAGGTCGAGGGCGAGAGAGCCGGCGGCGTCGAGGGCGACGCGGGCCGCCTGGAGCCGCTGCGCGGGGGGCGCACCGGGCGGGCCGTCCGTTCCGCCGCACCCGGCGACCGCCAGGGTGCTCGCCACGACGAGGGCGGCGAGCACGGGGCGGGGGCGGCGGCGCATGGCGGCAGGGTAGCCCGCGGCCGGCGGTCAGCCGAGGGTCAGGCCGTCCCCGGAGTCGGCGAGCGCGACCTTGACCGTGTCGCCGTCCCGGACGGTACCGGCGAGCAGTGCGGTGGCGAGCCGGTCGCCGATCTCCCGCTGGACGAGGCGGCGCAGCGGCCGGGCTCCGAACGCCGGGTCGTAGCCGGTGCCGGCGAGCCAGGCCTTGGCCTCGTCGGTCACCTCGAGGGTGATCCGGCGGTCGTGCAGGCGGGTGGCGAGCTGGCGGACCTGGAGGTCGACGATCCGACCCAGCTCCTGCGTGGTCAGCGGGTCGAAGACGACGACCTCGTCGAGCCGGTTGAGGAACTCGGGCTTGAACGCGCCGCGGACCGCCGCCATGACCGCCTCGCGCCGGGCCCCACGGTCGAGCGTGGGGTCGATGAGGTACTGCGACCCGAGGTTGCTCGTCATCACGAGGATGACGTTGCGGAAGTCGACGGTGCGGCCCTGGCCGTCGGTGAGCCGGCCGTCGTCGAGGACCTGCAGCAGGATGTCGAAGGTCTCCGGGTGGGCCTTCTCGACCTCGTCGAGGAGCACGACGGAGTACGGGCGGCGGCGGACCGCCTCGGTGAGCTGGCCGCCCTCCTCGTAGCCGACGTAGCCGGGGGGCGCCCCGATCAGCCGGGCCACCGCGTGCCGCTCCGAGTACTCCGACATGTCGATCCGGACCATCGCCCGCTCGTCGTCGAAGAGGAAGTCCGCGAGCGACTTGGCGAGCTCGGTCTTGCCGACACCGGTCGGGCCGAGGAAGAGGAAGGAGCCGGTGGGCCGGTCGGGGTCGGAGATGCCGGCCCGGGCGCGCCGCACGGCGTCGGAGACGGCCCGCACCGCCTCGGCCTGGCCGATGAGCCGCGACCCGATGATCGACTCCATCGAGAGCAGCTTCTCGGTCTCGCCCTGGAGCAGGCGCCCGGCGGGGATACCGGTCCACGCCGAGATGACCTCGGCGATGTCGTCGGCACCCACCCGCTCCTTGACCATGAGGTCGGCCTGGGCGGTCACCGACTCGGCGGCCTGCGCCACGTCGAGGTCCTTCTGCACGGTCGGGATCTCCCCGTAGAGCACCCGGGAGGCGCCCTCGTAGTCACCCTCGCGCTGCATCCGGTCGGCCTGGGTCCGCAGGTCGTCGAGGCGCGCCTTGAGGTCCCCGACCTTGTTCAGGCCCTCCTTCTCCGAGGCCCACCGGGCGTTGAGGGCGTCGAGCTCCTCGGTGGCGTCGGCGAGGTCCGCGCGCAGCCGTTCGAGCCGCTCCACCGAGGCCTCGTCGGTCTCGCGGGCCAGGTGCAGCTCCTCCATCTTCAGCCGGTCGACCTGGCGGCGGAGCACGTCGATCTCGACCGGGCTGGAGTCGATCTCCATCCGAAGCCGGGAGGCGGCCTCGTCGACCAGGTCGATCGCCTTGTCCGGCAGCCGGCGGCCGGTGATGTACCGGTCGGAGAGCGCGGCCGCGGCGACCAGGGCGCTGTCCTCGATCTCGACCTTGTGGTGGGCCTCGTAGCGCTCCTTGAGGCCTCGGAGGATGGCGATGGTGTCCTCGACGCTCGGCTCGCCGACGAAGACCTGCTGGAAGCGGCGCTCCAGCGCGGGGTCCTTCTCGATGTGTTCGCGGTACTCGTCCAGGGTGGTCGCGCCGACGAGCCGGAGCTCGCCGCGGGCCAGCATCGGCTTGAGCATGTTCCCCGCGTCCATCGCCGACTCGCCGGTGGCGCCGGCGCCGACGACGGTGTGCAGCTCGTCGATGAACGTGACGACCTGCCCGTCGCTGTTCTTGATCTCCTCGAGGACGGCCTTGAGCCGCTCCTCGAACTCGCCGCGGTACTTGGCCCCGGCGACCATGGCGCCGAGGTCGAGGGAGACCAGGCGCTTGTCGCGCAGGGACTCCGGGACGTCGCCGTCGACGATCCGCTGGGCGAGCCCCTCGACGACGGCGGTCTTGCCGACCCCGGGCTCGCCGATGAGGACGGGGTTGTTCTTCGTGCGGCGGGAGAGGACCTGGATGACGCGGCGGATCTCGCTGTCGCGGCCGATCACCGGGTCGAGCTTGCCGTCGCGGGCCGCCTGGGTGAGGTCGGTCCCGTACTGGGCCAGGGCCTCGCCGGCCTCGGCCGGGGTCTCGGAGGTGATCTGCCGACCACCGCGCAGCTCGGTGATCCGCCGCTCCATGTCAGCCGCCCCGCGCTTCTCGACGGCCGCGAGGTGGCCGGTCTCGGCGAGGGCGAGGAGGAGCAGGTCGAGGGCGAGGAAGGAGTCGCCCTTGGCGCGCATCACGGTGTCGGCCTGCTGGAGCACGGCGAGCGCCTCGCGACCGAACGTCGGCGGCTGCGCCGTGGCCCCGCTCGTCGTCGGCAGGGCGCGCAGCCGTGCGTCGGCCTGCCCGAGGACGTGGCCGGCGCCGGTTCCCGCGGCGCCGAGCAGGGAGTCGGCGAGCGGGGTGTCGAGCTGGACGGCGGCGCTGGTCAGGTGGTCGGGGGTGATCTCGGCGTGGCCGGCGCTCTGGGCGGCGCGCTGGGCGAGGGCCAGCGCCTCGGCCACCTTGGTCGTGGGCTTCAGCTCCATGCGGGTCTCTCCTCGGCGGGGCGTGGGGCGGGGTCTCCGGGTGCAACCTCGACAAAGTTGAGTGTATTCCGCTCAACCCTTGGCCGGCGGTGTCCGTGAGCCAGCCCACGGCCCCCTCGGGCCGCCGCGGGTCAGCAGGTGGCGGCGAGGTCGAGCGCCTGGCTCGGGTCGGGCGTCGGCGAGGCCGGCGCGGTGCCGGTCGGGGTGGCCGACGGGCTGGGCGAGCCCGACCCGTCGGCGGAGGCCGTCGGGCCCGGGGTCGGCGGCGTCAGCGCGCTCTGCACGAGCCGGCGGATCGCCGCGAAGTCCGGGTCGGCCGGGTTGATGACGTCACTGGTCAGCGGCAGCGAGCGGATCGAGTGGGCCGCCTGGATGCGCTGGACCAGCTCGACCCAGGCCCGGAGCTGGGCGGTCGGGATGTCGACCGAGACGTTGGACCGCACCGCCGCCGCGATCCGCGGGTAGCGCGCGAAGAGGGTCACCGGGTCGGCCTGCTCGAGCAGCGCACCGGCGACGCACCGCTGTCGCCGCATCCGGCTGAAGTCGTCGTTGCCCGCCCTGGACCGGGCGTACCAGAGCGCGTGGTAGCCGTCCATGTGCTGCAGCCCGGGCTCGATCCACTCCCGCTTGCTCGTCGACCAGAGGATCGAGCCGTCCGGCCCGGAGTGGCAGGCGATGCACACCCGCTGGGTCGCGTTGATCTCGACCCCGCCCATCGCGTCGACGAGCTGCTGGAAGCCGGCGAGGTCGACGACGACCGAGGGCCCGAGGTCGAGGCCGGTGACCGCGCCGAGCACCTGCACCGTCGAGGTCCGCCCCGGGTTCGGCACGCCCGGGAAGAGGTCCGGCCGGCCGTCGGCCAGGGTCCAGATGGCGTTCATCAGGCACTGGTCGCCGCAGTCGTAGCCGTTCGGGTACAGGGCGTGCAGCGGGTTGTCCGCCGGGATCGGGACGTTCTCGAGGTTGCGCGGGATGCCGATGAGCAGGGTGTCGCCGGTCCGGGTGTCGATGCTCACGACCATCATCGAGTCGGTCCGCACGCCGGTGCGGTCCGGGCCGGCGTCCGAGCCGAGGAGGACGAGGTTGACCCTGGGGATGCCGGCCCACGGGTTCGTGTCCGCCGTGGGCACCGGCCCCGGCGAGGAGGTGCCCACCGGCGCGGGGCTGCCCCCCGCGGCGAACACGTCGGTGACCAGCCCGGCCTGGACGTAGAGGTAGCGCACCGCGACCGCCGACGGGACGGTGACGAGCAGGCAGGCGGCGAGGACGAAGACGGTGCGCCCCGCCCGGCCCCGCCGGGCTCGGCGAGGCCAGGACCGCTCCGCGGTCAGCACGATCGAGCCGACCCAGAGGACCGTCCCCACCATGACGACAACGGCCAGTCCCTGCAGCGCGCCGGGGTCGACGGCCAGGTCGAGGACCGCGGTGACGAGGCTGCCGACGCTCAGCACCCGGTAGCCGACCACGGCGAGGGCGGCGAGGAAGGACAGCAGCAGCACCCAGCCGAGGACGCGCCAGGAGGTGCGGAGCAGGCCGGCGCCGGGCACGACCGTGCCCACGGCCACCCGCCGGTAGAAGTGCGGGCGCCGGCCCTCGGCGGAGCGGCCCACCACCACCTGCCCTTCGCCCGGGGTCGGCGTCCGCGACGCCGTCCACCCCCGGTTCCGGGAGGATACTGCGCGCACCTACGCGCAGGCTGTGGGCTGTTCGCGGCGCTTCACGGACGTGGTCGAATGGTGCGGTGAGCCGCGACCCCGTCCTCGCCTCCGACCGGCGCCGTCAGCTGGGCGTCACGGTGGCCGAGGTCCTCTGCGTGCTCGGGACGCTCGTCGGGGTCGGGGCCCTCGGCGGCAGCCCGGTCCAGGACGCGGCGGGGGGCGCGCTCGCGGCCGACGCCACGCTCCTGGCCCCCGCCGGCCCGGCCTTCGCGATCTGGACACCGGTCTACCTCGGCCTCGCCGGCTACACGGTCTGGCAGTGGCTCCCCGAGCAGGCCACCGACCGCCGGCACCGGGCCGTGGGGTGGCTCGCCGCGCTCTCGATGGTGCTCAACGCCGCCTGGCTGCTCGTCATCCAGGCCGGCTGGCTGTGGGTCAGCGTGCTCGTCATCGCCGGCCTCGCCGCGACGCTCGGGCTGCTGCTCGCGCGGCTCGGCGCGACGCCGTCCTACGGGGTCCCCGAGTCGGTGCTCGTCGACGGCACCTTCGGGCTCTACCTCGGCTGGGTGGCCGTCGCGGCGTGCGCGAACGTCACCGCGGCGCTCGTCGCCACCGGGGCCTCGCTGGGCAGCGCGGGGGACGTGCTCGCCGCGGTCCTCGTCCTCGTCGTCGCCGCGGGTCTGGGCTGGTGGTTCGCGACCCGCCTGGACGCCCGGTGGGCGGTGGCCGCCGCGATGGCCTGGGGCCTGGCCTGGATCGGCTGGGGCCGGCTGGCCGGGCAGCCCTCGTCGGTCCTCGTCGGTCTGGCGGCGCTCGCCGCGGCGGTCCTCGTGCTCGCCGCCCCGGGGCGCGTGCACTCGGCGCGCGTGGCGTGAGCCCACCCACCGGTCCTGCGCCCAGCGGGACGCGGCTCAGCGGAACACGTGGTCGACGGAGGTGAACGCGCCGAGCCGGTGGTCCTCGCGGAAGTGCTCGTGGTCCCGGCGCAGGCGCTCGGCGGCCTCGACGGTGAAGCCGAGGACGTCCTCGACGAAGAGCCCGGGCCGCCCGACCGCGTCGAGCACGAGCGGCTCGATGTCGACGTCACGCTCCCCCACGTCGTCGGAGAGGGCGTGCGCGTGGGCGAGGGTCTGCCCGCAGAGGTGGGCGTAGTCGACCCACTCCGACGCCGACAGCTCGTCGAGGTCGATCTCGTTCTTGTACGGCGAGCGCTCGCGGGTCATGAAGCTCTTGCCCTCGAACTCCAGGTGACCGAAGAAGGCGTCGCCGTGGACCAGCTGCACCCGGTGCGCCTCGGTGATCCGCTCGCCGGTGCCGTCGACCCCGAAGTCGTTCGGCGGGGCGAGCCCGGCCAGGGCCGAGCGCCGGGCCTGCTTGAACTCGAGGACGACGTCGTCGCTGGCGTCCGCGCTCGGCCCCTCGACGAGCACGTAGTAGCGGCTGAGGCCGAGCGAGGCGGTGCCCTGCCCGATGCGCACGGCGACGTCCTTGACCCGCAGCTCGCCGGCGCGGGCCGGCACCTCCAGCGAGTTCTCCTCGACCATCCGCTCGACGAGCTCCTGGAACTCCTCGCGCCGGCGCGGCTGCGGGACGAGCTTGCGGCTCGCGCGGAAGCCCCGCCCGTACTCGTCGTGGTACTTCTTGCGCAGCCAGTGGCTGCGCCGCTCGAGGGAGTCCTCGAGCAGGTCGGTGATCAGCGGCGGGGCGTTGTCGACCCGCAGCTGGTGGCGGGTCTCGTCACCGTCGCGCGCGAACCGGTTCATCCCCTCGATGTAGCCCTCGACGAACGCCCGAACCACCCGGCGCTGCCGCTTCGGCCCGCGCCCACCCTCGACCTCGGCAGCGATCATGAACCCGGTGGCCCCGCGCTTGATGTCCCAGGTGAACGGCGCGTAGTAGGCCTCGTCGAAGTCGTTGACGCCGAAGAACGGCACGTTGTCAGCACTCGGCATCACCCCGAAGTTCTCCGGGTGCACGTCGCCCAGGCACAGGACGGTCGGCATCCACGCGTCCTCGCCGGCCATGTCCCGGTAGAACAGCAGCGCGGTCCCGCGGAAGAAGGAGTAGAGCGAGCCGGCGAGCTTGTCGAACTTCGCCTGAGCGTCCTCGCCGCCGTCGGCGATCCGCTCGCGGTGGTCCTCGCGCAGCGTCTGTCGCACGTGCACCCGCCGGTCGTGCCCGACCAGGTTGCGGGGCAGCG
Source organism: uncultured Actinomycetota bacterium (assembly GCA_963772645.1). GTDB lineage: Bacteria > Actinomycetota > Actinomycetes > Actinomycetales > Dermatophilaceae > DASSQJ01. The sequence continues at coordinate 320,289 of CAVYYD010000011.1, read as the reverse complement.
GCACCATCGCGCCGCGGGCCCGGGCGGCCGCCAGCTCCTCGAACGCCTCGAAGCGGGACGCCGAGTCCCGCTCGCCCAGGGCGGTGTCGCGGTGGCGGTGGCGCCTCGTCGCGGCGGGCTTCTTCTCGCGGGGCGGCATCGCCCATGTGTACCGCACGCCCGGGGGCGGGGAGCCGCTCAGCCGCGGACGGGACGCCAGACGACGAGGGCCTGCGAGCGCTCGGCGCGGGGGCGCTCGCCGAGCCGGGCGGCATAGACGTCGCCGGCCGGGGTCACCGAGAAGACGCGGGTGTTGCGGGCCGACCCCGCCGCGAGCGCATCGAGCTCGCGGGACAGCTCGTGGACCCGGGCCCTCAGCGCCTCGACCTGGTTCTCCAGCTCGAGGATCCGGGCGATCCCGGCGAGCGAGATGCCCTCCTCCTGGGAGAGCCGCTGCACCTCACGCAGCAGCGCCACGTCGCGCTGGGAGTAGCGCCGGCCCCCACCCTTGGTCCGTGAGGGGCTGACCAGGCCGAGCCGGTCGTACTGGCGCAGGGTCTGCGCGTGCATCCCCGCGAGCTCGGCCGCGACGGAGATGACGAACACCGGGGTGTCGTCGTCCGGGGAGAAGGCCGCGAAGCCGTACGAGCTCATCGGTCCTCCCTCAGGTGCGCGCCTGCTCGAAGAGGGCGGCGCGCGGGTCGGCTCCGCCCTCGGCGGCGCGCAGCGTCTCCACCGCCGCGCGGCCCTCGTCGGTGAGCCGCTGGGGCACGACGACCGCGACCTTGGCCAGCAGGTCGCCGGTGCCGTGGCGGCCCTTGACCCCGCGACCCTTGACCCGCAGCACCCGCCCGCTCGGGGTGCCCGGCGCCACCTTGACCTTGACGCTCGAGCCGTCGAGGGTCGGCACCGCCACGGTGGCCCCGAGCGCCGCCTCGGCGAACGTGACCGGCAGGTCCACGGTGAGGTTGTCGCCCTCGCGGCCGAAGACCGGGTGCCGGTCGACCGCGACGGTGAGGATGAGGTCGCCGGCCGGGGCGCCCGGGTCGCCCTCGGCGCCCTTGCCGCGGAGCCTGATCTTCTGGCCGTCGCGCACGCCCGCCGGGATCTTCGTCGTGATCCGCCGTCCCTCGGCGGTGCTCAGCGTCACCGTCGACCCCTCGACGGCGTCCCGGAACGAGAGCGTGGTGCGGGCCTGGACGTCGGCGCCGGCCCGCGGGCCCCGGGAGGCTCCGAACCCGGAGAACGGGTCGGCGCCGCGCGGGCCGGCCCCCGGCCCCGCGGCACCGCCGAACATCTGGGCGAGGAGGTCGTTGATGTCCTGCTCGCCACCGCCGGCGTAGCCGCCTCCGGGGCCACCGGTGGAGAAGCGAACCCGGGTGTTGCCGCCGCCGCCACCGCCGAAGGCGCTGAAGATGTCCTCGAACCCGCCGGCGCCGCCCGGGCCACCGGCTCCGGCGCGGAAGCGGGCGCCGCCGTGGGCCATCGAGCGCACCGCGTCGTACTCCTGGCGCTGCTTGGGGTCCGAGAGGACGGCGTTCGCCTCGCCGATGTCCTTGAAGCGCTGCTCGGCCGCGGCGTCGCCGGCGTTCTGGTCCGGGTGGTGCTTGCGGGCGAGCTTGCGGTAGGCCTTCTTGATGGTGGCCTGGTCGGCGTCCTGAGGGACGCCGAGGATGGAGTAGAAGTCCTTCTCGAACCAGTCCTGGCTGGCCATGTGGCGCCTCCTCTCGGTCGCTCGGGGTCGGGTCAGTCGGGGTCGGCCACCGCGACGCGAGCCGGTCGCAGGACCTGCTCACCGGCACGGTAGCCCGGCTGGAGCACGGTGACGACGGTCGTCGACGTCGCTCCGGCCGGCAGCTCGTCGTCGTCCCCGGGCCACGGGGCGTGCATGAGCGCCTCGTGCTGCTGGGGGTCGAACTCCTCGCCCTTGGACCCGTAGCGGGCCAGGCCGTAGCGCCCGAGCGTGGACTCGAGCTTGTCGGCGATCGCCGCGAACGGGCCGCCGGTGAGGTCACCGTGCTCGCGGGCGGCGTGGATGTCGTCGAGCACCGGCAGCAGCGACTCGAGGAGGTCGCGGACGACGCGTTCCTGGACGAGCGCCCGGTCCCGGTCGACCCGCCGCTTGTAGTTGACGTACTCGGCCTGGAGGCGCTGGAGGTCGGCGAGCCGCTCGGCGGCCAGGACCGAGTCGGGGTGCTCGACCCCCGCGCCCTCCGCGCCCCGGTCGGCACCGGACGCCTCCGCGTCCGCCCCGGCGGGGGCGGCCCCGGTGTGTGGGGCCGCCTCCTCGCCGTCGTTGACGGACTCGGTGTTGATCGCGTCCTCGGGCAGCTCGGCCCGCTCGTTCGCGGTCATGCCCTCGTCGGGCACACCGGGTGTCGTCTCGTCGGTCACTTGCTCTCCTCGTCGTCCTCGACGACCTCGGCGTCGACGACGTCGTCGTCGTCACCGGCCGCGCCGGACGAACCGGCACCGGTGTCGGTGGACTCGCCACCGGGGACGTCGCCGGACCCGCCCTGCTCGGCCGCCGCGGCGTAGACCGCCGAGCCCATCGCCTGCGACGCGGTGTTGAGCGCGTCGATCTTGGCCTGGATCTCGTCCTTGGAGGCGCTCGAGTCGGGCTTGATGACCTGCTTGAGCTCTGCGAGCGCGGTGTCGACCGGCGCGCGGTGCTCCTCGGAGACCTTGTCGCCGGACTCGGAGAGGAACTTCTCGGTGGAGAAGACGAGGGACTCGCCCATGTTGCGGGCCTCGGTCTCCTCCCGCCGCTTCCGGTCCTCCTCGGCGTGCGCCTCGGCGTCCTTGACCATCCGCTCGATCTCCTCCTTCGACAGGGCCGAACCGCCGGAGATGGTGATCTTCTGCTCCTTGCCGGTGCCCCGGTCCTTCGCGGAGACGTTGACGATGCCGTTGGCGTCGATGTCGAAGGTCACCTCGACCTGCGGGACCCCGCGCGGCGCCGGCGCGATGCCGGAGAGCTCGAAGGTGCCGAGCGGCTTGTTCTGCTGCGCGATCTCCCGCTCACCCTGGAAGACCTGGATGAGCACCGACGGCTGGTTGTCCTCGGCGGTGGAGAAGACCTCGCTGCGCTTGGTCGGGATGGCGGTGTTGCGCTCGATGAGCTTGGTGAACAGCCCACCCTTGGTCTCGATGCCGAGGCTGAGTGGGGTGACGTCGATGAGCAGGACGTCCTTGCGCTCACCCTTGAGGACACCGGCCTGGAGCGAGGCGCCGAGCGCGACGACCTCGTCCGGGTTCACGCCCTTGTTCGGCTCCTTGCCGCCGGTGAGCTCCTTGACGAGCTCGGTGACCGCCGGCATCCGGGTGGAACCACCGACGAGGACCACGTGGTCGATGTCGGACAGCGAGATCCCGGCGTCCTTGATGACGTTGTGGAACGGCTGCTTCGTCCGGTCGAGCAGGTCCTTGGTCATCTGCTCGAACTGGGCGCGGGTCAGGTTCTCGTCGAGGTGGATCGGTCCGTTCTCGGACATCGAGAGGTACTGGAGGGAGAGGTTGGTCGAGGTCGCGCTCGACAGCTCCTTCTTCGCTTGCTCCGCGGCGTCCCGCAGGCGCTGCATCGCGATCTTGTCCTTGGACAGGTCGACACCCGAGGAGTTCTTCACCGTGGTCAGCAGGTGCTGGACGATGCGGTCGTCCCAGTCGTCGCCGCCGAGCTGGTTGTCACCGGAGGTGGCCCGGACCTGGATGGTCGAGAAGTTGTCCTCGGGGTCCTTGCCGACCTCGAGCAGGGAGACGTCGAAGGTGCCGCCACCGAGGTCGAAGACGAGGATCAGCTCGTCCTCCTTGCCCTTGTCGAGGCCGTAGGCGAGCGCCGCCGCGGTCGGCTCGTTGACGATCCGCAGGACGTTGAGCCCGGCGATCTCGCCCGCCTCCTTGGTGGCCTGGCGCTCGTGGTCGTCGAAGTAGGCCGGGACGGTGATGACCGCGTCGGTGATGGTCTCGCCGAGGTAGGACTCGGCATCCCGCTTCAGCTTCTGCAGGATGCGGGCGCTGATCTCCTGGGCGGTGTACTGCTTGCCGTCGATGTCGGGGGACTTCCAGTCCGTCCCCATGTGCCGCTTGACCGAGCGGATGGTGCGGTCGGCGTTCGTCACGGCCTGGCGCTTGGCGATCTCGCCGACGAGCACCTCACCGCCCTTGGAGAAGGCGACGACCGACGGGGTGGTGCGACCGCCCTCGGCGTTCGCGATGATCGTGGGCTCGCCGCCCTCGAGGACGGCGACGGCACTGTTCGTGGTGCCGAGGTCGATGCCGACTGCACGTGCCATGTGTGGGGTCTCCTTGGTTCGCTGACACTGATGTTGAGTGCTTCTCGCTCAAGTTAGTCGCCCGGGAGTCCTTGTGCAAACTCGATGACGAAAACTTGCGTTCACACGACTCAACTTGGTGTCGACGCGATCTGTTCCCGCTGGCCGGAGGACGGTGGACCCACGCAGCGGAGCACTAGGGGGCCAGCGCCTGGCCGCGCTCCGCGGCCCCGTCCGCGGTGTGGGGCCGGGCGAGGACGGCGCACAGGACGGCCGCGGTCGCCGTCCCTGCCCCCATCCACCGCTCGAGCGCGCTCGGCGAGGCGAGGTTGCCCACCGTGTTCACGAGCATCAGGCCCGCGACGACCCCGGTCGCACGGCGCAGCCCACGGGGCCCGAGCCGCCCCGACGGGACGAGCCCGGCGCGGGCCAGGACCACCCCGCCGAGCCCGACGAGGAGCAGGCCCTGGCCGGCGGCGACCCACCGGTAGGGCCCGGTGAGCACGCCGGCCACGGTGTCGGCTCGTCCGCCGAGGACGGCGTCCCCGTACGGCGCACCGAGGGCGAGGGCGAGCTGGAACGCGGCCCCGGCGGCGAACAGGCCGGCGGCCGCGACCCCCGTGGCCTGCGTGGGGTGGGGCATCGGCGCTCCTGGACGGCTCGGCGGCTTCGGCCGGCCCACGGTACCGGACCGGCGTCGGGTGCCGAGGTGGTCGCCTGAGCAGCCACCTGGGCACCCGACCGGCTCAGGCGCCGTGGACCAGGGGCGCGAGGGCGGAGACGGCCCGGGTGACCGCCCCGGGGACGTGGCCGTCCGCGACCATGTTGAAGACGATGCCGTCGACGCCCGCGTCGAGGACGCGCTCCTGCAGCTGGCCGGCCACCTCGGCGGGGGTGCCGACGAACTGCCGGTCGGTGGCCGCCCGCCGCTGGTCCTCCTCCATCGCGTCGAGGTCGACCCCGCGAGCGCGCAGGTGGTCGCGCTGCATCGCCCGCGCAGCGTCGCCGTCCTCGTCCATGATGACCGAGGCCAGGTAGCTGGTCTCCAGGCTCGACCGGTCCCGGCCCTCCTCCGCGCAGCGCTCGGCGAGGGCGTCGAGCTTGCGCGGGAGGTCCGAGGCGTTGCAGATGAGGTTGAGGTGGGCCGCGTGCCGGGCGGCGTACTTGAAGGTCTTCCGCTCGCCGCTGCCCCCGATGAGGATCGGCAGGTCGTCGCGAACCCGCGGCTCGTTCATCGCGCCCTCCGCGCGGTACCACTCCCCGGAGAAGGTCGGCCGCTCGCCCCGCAGCATCGGCTCGATGATCTGCAGGGCCTCCTCGAGCCGGTTGAACCGGTCGGTGAAGGTGCCGAACTCGAACCCGAGCTGCTCGTGCTCGAGCTCGTACCAGCCCGCCCCGATCCCGAGGACCGCCCGCCCACCGCTGACGACGTCGAGCGTCGTGACCGCCTTGGCCAGCAGGGTGGGGTTGCGGTAGGTGTTGCCGGTGACCAGGGTCGAGAGCTGGATGCGCTCGGTGGCCGTGGCCAGCGCGCCGAGCAGGGTGTAGGCCTCGAGCATCGGCTGGTCCGGCTCACCGATGCCGGGCAGCTGGTAGAAGTGGTCCATCACGAAGACCGCGTCCGCGCCGGCCTCCTCCGCCTCGCGGGCCTGACGCACGACGGTCGGGGCGATCTCGGAGGGGTTGGCTCCGGGGTAGCTGAAGTTGGGGATCTGGTAGCCGAGTCGGATGCTCATGGTCCGGACGCTACGTCCGGGGGCGGGCCAGCGGAAGTTCCGCGACCTGAACGCTCGACAGCGGGAGTGAGGCGGGCCGGCGGGCGGACCGGCGCCCCGGACGCCGCCACCCGGCGAGTCGCGGCCGACACGCCCGGGAGTTTCCCGGACCGCGCGCGCGATCCGCGGCCCCGTGCCTACCATCAGTACCACTGGCCACATCGTGGCTGCCTCGGGGGCAGCCGCGCCGCGCCCTGCGGACCCCTGCACAGAGCCATAGGACGACCCATGCACGCTCTCCCTCTCGCCCTCGCCACGACGCTGGTCCTCGGCGGGGTCGCCGTGCTCCCGGCTGCCGCCGCCCCCGCGACGTCCTCGTCCGCCCCCGCGCCCACCGCCGCCGCCCAGGCCGCCGGGGTCCGCCAGGGGGAGGGTGCGCCGATGGGGTGGTCGCTGCGGGGCGCCACCGCCACCTCCCCGGCTCCCACGCCGACGACGTCGTCGACGACGTCCTCGAAGACGGCGACCACCCAGAGCCTGGACGGCACCACGGCGACCACGACGACCACGGCCACGCCTCGTGCGCTGCCGTGGTACGTCCCGGGTGTCGACACCTCCGGCTACAGCGGCACGGTCGACTGGGCCGCCTACGCCAAGGCCGGCTACGCCTTCAACTTCGCCAAGGCCACCGAGGGCACGTACTACAAGAGTGCGGCCTTCGCCCAGCAGTACACCGGCTCCTACGACGCCGGCCTGTTCCACGCCGCGTACCACTTCGCCATCCCGAGCGGCAGCACCGGCGCGGCGCAGGCCGAGTACTTCGTCGCCAACGGCGGGGGCTGGAGCCCCGACGGCCGCACCCTTCCGGGCGCCCTCGACATCGAGTACAACCCGTACAACGGCGGCACCTGCTACGGCAAGACGAGCACCGAGATGATCTCGTGGATCAACGACTTCGTGAACCGGTACAGGTCGCTGACCGGGGTCTACCCGGTGGTCTACTCGACCACCGACTGGTGGACCCAGTGCACCGGGAACACCACCACCTTCAACAGCCGGATCACGCTCTGGGTGGCTCGGTGGGCCGCGACCCCCGGCGTGCTGTTCAAGGACATGACGTCGTGGTCGTTCTGGCAGACCGCGTCGGACAACACCGCCGGCGTCGACTACAACGCCTTCCACGGGACGCGGGCCCAGCTCGCCGAGTGGGCCACCGCCCCGCTCCCGACGAGCTCGATGCGCCTCGGCGGTGCGAGCCGCAACGACACCTCGGCCGAGATCTCCAAGCGCCAGTACGCGGGCCCCTTCGCCAGCGGCAAGGGCACCGTCTACCTCGCGCGGGACGACATCTTCGCCGACGCCGTCTCCGGTGGCAGCCTCACCGACGGCCCGGTCCTCCTCGTGCGCCAGTGCGGTGACGTGGCGAGCTCGGTCGCCGCGGAGATCGCGCGGCTCGACCCGGCCCGCGTCGTCGCCCTCGGGGGGCCGCCGGCGATCTGCGACGCGACCCTGCAGGCGGCGGCCGCCGGCCGGCCGACGAGCCGCCTGGCCGGCGCCAGCCGCTTCGACACCTCGGCGGCGATCGCCCTCGAGCGGTTCCGGCAGGCGGCGGTCTCGACGGTGTACCTCGCCTCGGGCGCCGACGTCGCCTCCGACGCCGCGGTCGGCGGTCAGCTCACCGACGGGCCGGTCCTCCTGGTGCCCGAGAGCGACACCCCGCCGGCGAGCGTGCTCCAGGCCGTCGCGTCGATCAACCCCGCCAGGGTCGTCGCCCTCGGGGCGACGAACCGGGTCTCGGACCCGATGCTCGCCAAGGTCGCCGGGGGCCGGAGCACCTCCCGGGTGGCCGGGCCCAGCCGCTACGACACCGCGGCCCTCATAGCCCAGCGCCAGTTCCCGCGGACCGCCAGCGTCGCCTACATCGCCCGGGGGGACGTCTACGCCGACGCCATCTCCTCCGGCTCCCTGACCGACGGCCCGATCCTCCTGGTGCCCCGGTGCGGCGCGCTCCCGTCGAGCGTGCTCAACCGGCTCCAGGCGCTCAACCCGAACAGCGTCGTCCCGATCGGCAGCACGGCAGCCGTCTGCGACAGCGTCGTCGCGGCCGCCAGGGCCGCCGCGAACTAGCGGGCCGCGCCCGGGCGTCGTCCTGGCACCGGCCGTGCCGGGACGGCACCCGGCATCCCGACCTACCCTGAGGGGTGACGAAGGGAGGACGACGTGGACCGCACGACCCGCGCTCTCCTGCCTCCCGGCCCACGGCTCCCGCGGCTGGTCCAGAGCTCGGGGGTGCTCCGCTTCCGCCACCGCTTCGTGCCCTGGCTGCACCGCCGGTACGGCGACGTCTTCACGGTGCGCCTGATCCCCCGGGACCGGGTCACCGTCTACTTCAGCGCGCCCGAGGCGGTCCGGGAGATCTTCGCCGGCGACCCCCACGTCTTCCACGCCGGCGAGGCCAACAGCATCCTGGCTCCGGTGATGGGCCCGCACTCGCTCCTGCTCGTCGACGGGGACGAGCACCGCCGGTCCCGCCGGTTGCTCATGCCGGCGTTCTCCAGCCACGCGCTCGAGGGCTACCGGGACCTCGTCGCCGAGGTGGCCCGGGCCGAAGTGGCCTCGTGGAGCCCCGGCGTCCCGTTCCGCAGCCTGGACCGGATGAACGCGCTGACCCTCGAGGTCATCATGCGCGTCGTCCTCGGGGTGACCGACGAGGCCCGGGCCTCCCGGCTGCGGCCGCTGGTCGCGGCGGTCGTCGAGGTCAGCCCCGCGGTGCTCCTCGGCTGGGCGCTGCCGCCGCTGCGCCGGGTCGGGATGTGGCGACGGGCCGCCCGGAGCGTGGCCCGCCTCGACACCGAGGTGCGCGACCTCGTCCGCGAACGCCGCGCCTGCCCCGACCTCGCGGCCCGCAGCGACGTGCTCTCCCGGCTCATCCGGGTCGACGACGGCGGTGACCGCCTCACCGACGACGAGCTGCGCGACCAGCTCGTCACCCTGCTCCTCGCGGGCCACGAGACGACCGCGACCGCCCTGGCGTGGACCCTCCAGGAGCTCGGCCGTGACCCCGGGCAGCTGGCCCGGGCCCGCGCGGCCGCCCGGTCCGGGGACGACGCGTGGCTGGAGGCCGTCCTCAAGGAGTCGCTGCGGCTGCACCCGGTGATCCCCATGGTCGTGCGGGTCCTGAAGCGCCCGGCGACCATCGGCGGTGTCGACCTGCCGGAGGGGACCACCGTCGCGGCATCCATCCTGCTCGCCCACCAGCGGCCCGGCAGCCACCCCGACCCCTGGGTCTTCCGGCCCGAGCGGTTCGTCGACGGGGCACCGGCGCCCAACACCTGGATCCCCTTCGGTGGCGGCGTCCGTCGCTGCATCGGGGCGGCCTTCTCGCTCATGGAAGGCGTCGTGGTGCTCCGGGAGGTCCTCGCGGCCCACGACGTCACCGCCGTCGCCCAGGAGAGCCCTCGGGTCCGCAACATCACGAGCGTGCCGCGGCACGGAGCCAGGGTGCTCGTCCGCTGACCCCGTCCCGGCGGCCCCCGCGCGTCGGCTGGGCCGGTGCGCCCGGCGGCGGCACGATGGGGTGCGGAGGTGGAGTCGATGACCGAGCGGTACCCCGAGGGACCCGGCGAGGACACGGAGGTGGGCCAGCGGCGCAGTCCATGGCTGTACGTCGGCCTCACCGTGCTCGCGCTCGCCGTGGTCGCCGTCGTCGCCTGGCTCTTCGTGCGGCCCGGCCCCGACACGGCCGCGCCGGCGACCTCCACCCCGCCAGCGACGACGTCGACCACCTCGGCGCCGGCCACCACCACGGCGAGCCCGAGCACGTCACCGCCCTCGCCGTCAGCGAGCACGGACCTCGCCGGCTTCTCCACCGACCCGGTCACCGCGGGCGGCTACCCGCAGCCCGGCGACCCCATCGGGTACGGCACGGCGGTCCGGGTGGGCCACCACGACGGCTACGACCGGGTCACCTTCGAGTTCAGCGGCTCGGGTACCCCGAGCTACCGCGTCCAGTACACCGACTCCCCCCACTCCCAGGGCAGCGGCGACCCGGTGCAGGTCGCGGGCGACTCCTACCTCCAGGTCACGGTCACCAGCGTCGGGGTGCCCGACGGCTCGAGCCCGGCCCCGAGCATGACCACCCCGGCCACCGACGGCACGGTCTTCGCCCAGGTCGAGGGGATCTGGGGCGGCTTCGAGGGCTACGGGGAGACCTTCCTCGGCATCAACGGCACGGACCGGCCGTTCCGGGTGACGGTCCTGCAGGACCCGATGCGGGTCGTCGTCGACGTCGCGAACGGCTGACCGGCGGTCTCACCGGCGGGGCCACGGGCTCGCCCGGCCGGCAGCACCTACGGCGCGGTGCGCCGCGGGACCCGGCGCAGGTCGAGCTCGCGGTGCCACGACTGGGTGCGGTAGTCGGTGACCCAGCCCATCGCCGCGTAGAGGCCGTCGGCACCGGTCGGGCTGTCGGCGTCGACCTCGAGTGCCACCCGGTTGCGTCCCCGGCGGGCGGCATCGGCGACCACGGTGTGCAGCAACGCCTTCGCCACCCCCCGGCCGCGGGCCCGGCGGTGCACGCCGATGTAGTCGACGTAGCTGCCCTCGATGCCGTGCGAGTCGGCGCGCAGCACCGAGGAGACGACGGCACCCGCCGGGAGCGGGCCCTCGGCGGTGTCGACGGTCGCGAGCCACCAGTGGTCCCAGCGGTGGCCGGGGTCCTCCCGCAGCCGCATGACGAACTCCGGGAAGCTCTCGCGGTAGGAGCTGAAGTGGTCCTGGAAGGACTCCTCGAGGATGCGGTGCACCGTCTGGAGGTCCTGGGCCACCGGTAGCCCGTCGTCGTGCCGGTCCACCGGACGCACCGTCACGCCGGGCCGTGGCGCCGGCAGCGAGGTGGCCTCCTCCGGCCGTACCCGGCGCGTCATCTGCAGCCAGGTACGGGTCTGCTCGTACCCGGCCCGCTCCAGCCATCCCTGCTGGCGCACGTCGTCGGCGTAGGCACCGGAGTCCAGCAGGGTGGCGGGCAGGCCGCGCATCGTCGCGATGTCGGTGGCGTGCCGCTCCGCGGCCCCGAACAGCGCGAGCGCCACGTCGGCCGCCTCCTCGCCGGGGCGGTCGGGGGTCACCGTGACCTCGACGAGGGTGCGACCCGCGGCCCGGTCGTGGACCGAGAGCCAGGCGACGAGGCGGCCGTCGTCGTCGTGGACGAGCACCTGGCGCCGGGTCCACGACCCGGTGCCGGCGAGCTGGCCGAGGACGGCGTCGGGGTCGACGCCCGAGCGGCCCTTCGCGGCGCGCTGGTGGTCGGCGAGCAGGCCCGCCACGGCCAGCGCGTCGTCGGCGCCCGGCACCCGGGCGCTGAGGTGGTCGGGGAGCCCGTCGATCGTGACCTCGGCCTCGCTCATCCCCCCACTCTCCCATCAGGGCGCGCCCGCGGCCCAGCCGGGAACGGGGCGGACCCTCCCCCGGCGACCGAAGATGACCCGGTCGAGCCATGGCCGCCGCGGACGCGCCCCGGCACACTTCTGCGTCATGGGCCCGCAGCAGGGGCGGGCTCGACGAGGAGGATGGGTGCGGGCGCCGCACACATCCTCTTCGTCGTGACCGGGTCTGCGTGCGGCTCGGCCGCCCGGGTCAGTGGGCCCCGAGGCGGCGCACCGCCAGCACGGCCAGGGCACGAGCCACCGCGACCACCTCGTCGAGCGGGACGGACTCCCGCGTCGTGTGGGCGAGCCGGACGTCGCCGGGACCGTACTGCAGGGTGGGGATGCCGGCCGCGGCGTAGAGCCGCAGGTCCGATCCGTAGGGAGCGGCCGCGGAGCTGGGCCGGGCACCGCCCACCGCCTCGACGGCGTCGGCGACCTCGTCGACCAGGGGATGACCGTCCGGGAGCCGTCCGGAGGCGAACTGCCCCCCGGGCCACGTGACGACCGGCGGGTGCGCGCTCAGCCAGGGGTCGGCGGCAGCCTGCGCCGCCGCCGACGCGGCGGACGCGACGGCGGCCTCGAGGGCGGCCCGGGCCTCGGCCGGGTCCTCGCCGAGGCGCACCCCCAGCCGGCCCTCGGCGACGAGCTGGTCGGGCACCGTGCTCGCCCAGTCCCCCGCGCGGACCGTCCCGATGCTGATGCCGTAGGGCAGCGGGGTCCCGTCGAAGGCCGCCGGGGCGTCGGCGTTGCGGGCCGCCTCGAGCGAGCGGAGCGCGGCGTGCAGCGGGCCGAACGCCTCGAGCGCCGAGAAGCCCTCGAGCCGGGTGCTCCCGTGCGCCGCCCTGCCGGTCACCTCGAGCCGGAAGGTCAGCGCCCCGGCGTTGGCGGTGACGCAGCGCCCGGCGGTCGGCTCGGTGATGACGCACGCGTCGCCGGTGTGCCCGCGGCGCAGCGTGGCGAAGGCCCCGACCCCGCCGTCCTCCTCGCCGACGACCGCGTGCAGGGCGAGCCGCCGGGCCGCTCGGACCCCGGAGTGGTGGAGGGCGAGCGCCACCGCGAGGTTCGCGGCCACCCCGGCCTTCATGTCGCAGCTGCCGCGGCCGTGCATCCGGCCGTCGGCGACCCACGGCACGAACGGGCCGTCCCCGCGCCAGAGGGCGGGGTCGCCGGCGGGTACGACGTCGACGTGGCCCTGGAGGACGAGCGCCGGCGGCCCGTCGCCCGGGGTGGTCCCGACCAGGCCGGGCACCCGCTCGCGCGGCGCCTCGGTCCCGGGGAAGCCCTCCTCCGCGGAGAGGACGGCGAGGTCGTCCTCCCAGAGGTCGACCTCGAGACCGGCGTCGGCGTACCGGTCGGCGAGCAGCCGTAGGGCGTCGACCTCGGCGGCCGAGCCGGTGACGCTCGGTACGGCGACGAGCTCGGCCAGGCTCGCGACGAGCTCGCCCTCGTCGAGGGCGCGCAGGACGCGGCGCTCGGCGTCGCTCAGGCGGCTCACGGCGGCACGCTATCCCGGGCACCGGTCCGGCACGGTCCGCGACCCCGGCATCGGCGAGGAATGCATCCGGCACGGCACCGGTTGGTCCTGCGGTGAGCACCCCCGCCCGCAGGCGCGTCCCCCGCTCCCACGTCGGGCTACGCAGCGAGCGCGGGCCGGTCCTCCTCTCGGTGATGCTGGCCACCGGCCTCGTCGCGATCGACGCGACCATCCTCGCGGCCGCGGTCCCGGCCGTCGTGCGCGACGTCGGCGGCCTGACCCAGTTCCCCTGGCTGTTCTCGGTCTACGTCCTCGCCCAGGCCATCTCGATCCCGGTCTACGGCAAGCTGGCCGACCTCGTCGGGCGCAAGCCGGTCATGCTCGTCGGGGTGGGGCTCTTCCTCGCCGGTTCGATGCTCTGCGGCATCGGCTGGTCGATGGGCAGCCTCGTCGCCTTCCGCGCCCTCCAGGGGGCCGGGGCCGGCGCCATCCAGCCGATCGGGATGACGATCGTCGGCGACATCTACTCGCTCGCCGAGCGCGCCACGGTCCAGGGCTACATCGCGTCGGTGTGGGCGATCTCCTCGCTCGTCGGGCCGACCCTCGGCGGGGTCTTCGCCGACTACCTGTCGTGGCGGTGGATCTTCTTCGTCAACCTGCCGCTCGGCCTGGTCGCCGCCTGGATGCTGTGGCGCCGGTTCTCCGAGCAACCCCGGGCGGCCGCCCGGCGGCCGCGCTTCGACGTGCTGGGGACGGCGCTGCTCCTCCTCGGCACGGTGTCCCTGCTCGTGGCCCTCCTCGAGGGCGGGGTGCTGTGGGCCTGGCTCTCGCCGGCCAGCGCCGGTCTGCTCCTCGCGGCGGTCGTCCTCCTCGTCGCGTTCGTCCTCGTCGAGCGGCGCGCCGCCGAGCCGGTGCTGCCGCTCTGGGTGTTCTCCCAGCGCGCGGTGGCCGGGGGCATGGCAGCCTCCCTCGTCGTCGGTGTCCTCCTGCTCGGCCTCACCTCCTACGTCCCGCTCTACGCCCAGACGGTGCTCGGCACCGGGGCGGTCGTCGCCGGGTTCGCCCTCGCCGCGATGACCGTGGGCTGGCCGATCGCGGCCTCCACCGCCGGCCGGCTCTACCTGCGCCTGGGGTTCCGGACGACGATGCTCATCGGCGCGGTCGTCTCGCTCGCCGGAGCGGTGCTGCTCCTGCTGTCCGACCAGCACGGTTCGGTGCTGCGCCTGGCCATCCCGTGCTTCGTCATGGGCCTGGGCTTCGGGTGGGTGGCGAGCCCGTCGGTCATCGCCGCGCAGTCCTCGGTGGGCTGGCAGCGCCGCGGGGTCGCGACCGGGGCGACGATCTTCGCCCGCTCGATCGGCAGCGCGGTCGGGGTGGCCGCCTTCGGCGCCGTCGCCAACACCGCGGTGCGCTCGCGGCTGGGCTCGGAGCCGACGAGCCTGGAGACCCTGCCCCCCGACGTCCTCGGTCCCGCCCTCGACGCCGTCTGGGTGGCCGCCGCCGCCGTCGCGGTCCTCCTGGTCGCCGCCGCGTTCGTCATGCCCCGGCACGTCGAGGAGGCCGCGGAGGACGAGTCCGTGCCCGGGACGGGAGCACCGGCCGCAGCCTGAGCGGACCGGGCGCGCGGGAGCCCCCGGGGACTCGGGGGGGTCTGTGAGGCGTGGTACAGCGCCGTGCCGCCCCTCGGCGTGCTCGATAGCGTGGTGGTGCTCGGAGACGTGCGGCCCGCGCCGACCCGGTGGCGGGTGCAGCGCACGCCCCGTCGCCCCCGGGAGGATCCCATGGCTGTCACCCGCATCACCGAGGTCGCCGCGATCGGCGTCGAGGTCGACGACACGTCGGCCGCGCGCCGGGTGCTGCTCGCCCTCCACCGCCCGCTGCTGCGGAGCGGAGCCCGCCTCACCGCCGCCTACGTGCTCACCGCCGTGCTGCTCGTCCTCATGGTCGCCCAGTCGGTGCTCGGGCTCGCCGTCGACGGCCTCTACCCCGAGCAGACGTGGGCGGTCGCCGCGTTGCGCGGCAACGACCTCGTCACCCTCGTCCTCGTCGTCCCGCTGCTCGCCGGGGCGGCGCTGCTCAGCCGCAGGCACCCGTCGACCCCCTCGGTCGCCGTCTGGCTGGCGACGCTGTTCTACGGTCTCTACAACTACGCCTACTACGCCTTCGGGACCGCCTTCAGCGACGTCTTCCTCCTCCACGTGGCGGCGCTGGCGACCTCGGCCTACGCGCTCCTGATGCTCGGGACGAGCCTCGACGTCGACGCCGTGGCGGTCGCCGTGCGCAGTGGGCCGGTGGCCCGGGTCGTCGCGGCCTTCACGACCCTCGTCGGCACCGCACTGGTCCTGGCCTGGGGCGGGCTGTCGATCCGCCACTCGGTCACCGGAGCCCTCCCCGAGGACGTCATGCCGCCGTCCGCGGTCCACCTCGTCTACGCCCTCGACCTCGCCGTCCTCGCGCCGGCGTTCCTCGTCGCCGGCGTGCTCCTCTGGCGCCGGGTGCCGTGGGGAGCCGTGCTCGCCGCGGCCGTCAACGTCTCCGGCGCCGCCTACCTCGCGGTGCTCTGGGTCGTCGGCGGCTTCCAGGCCGATGCCGGGATCGACGGCACGACGTGGGCCTCGCCGGTCGCGATCGGCTCCACGCTGCTCTGCCTCCTCGCCGCCCTCGCCCTCCTGCTCCCCGCCCGGCGGCGGCCGCCGACGGAGTGAGGCGGCACGCCGACGGCGTGGGCCGGCCGGTCGCCCACTCGACGACCGGCCGGTCCCCGGCGGGGTGAGCGGGTGCACGGACCCGTGGCCCGGCGTTCACCGCCCGGTCCACACCCTGGACCCGTGGAGTCGCCCTGCCGAGCCACGCTGCTCGCGGGTGCCCTCCGGCACCCGACCCGCACTCCTCGGAGGGTTCATCGATGCAGCGATCCACTGCGGCGAAGGGCGCGGCGGCCGCGGCCGTCGCCGTGACCGGCGGACTGGTCCTCGCCTCCGGCCCGGCCCGGGCCGACTCCGGCTTCTCGGTCATCGGCGTCCCCTACGCCAGCCCGCGAGCCGGCGTGCAGGGCAACGTGCTGACCCCGAGCGCGCGTCAGACGGCTGTGGCGTGGGGCAACCTGCCTTCGGCCAACCCCGGCGCCGCGAACGGCGTGACGCACTACGGCTACGACACCACCCTCGGCGGGCCGCTGACCCGGGCCGCGAACGAGGACAACGAGACCGAGCCCGACAAGAACGTCTACCTCGTCTCCAGATCCTGCGCGGCGACGGGACCCCGGTGACCGCGGCCCGGCTCGCGGCCGACCCGGCCGACCCCTTCGTCTCCGACCTGCACACCTACGGCAGCTCGTTCCGGACCCGCTGGGTCGACGTCGCCGACGGGACCTCGTCGGTCGACGCGGCCGCGGCCGCCCCGACCGCGGGGGCCACCCCGCTCAAGCGCCCCGAGAACGGCGTCTTCCGGCCCGGGACCGGCTTCCGGGAGTTCTACGTCACCGAGACCGGTGACACCTCGACCGGCAGCACCCTGCCGGGCGCCTACGGCGGCGTGTTCCGGATCGCGCAGGAGGGCCCGAGCGCGGCCGGCGGCACGGTCTCGCTCGCCGCCGGGGGCGACGAGCAGCACACCGGGTTCGACAACATCACCTTCGCCTCCACGGACGCGCTGCTCGTCGTCGAGGACGCCGGCGACACCCTGCACCGGCAGCGCGACGCGCTGGACTCCGGCTACGTCGTCGACCTGCGTCGCGGCAGCGCCGGTGGCCGGGCCCCCGAGCTCGTCCGCTTCCTCGCCGAGGGCCGCGACGCCTCGGCCACCTTCGACGCCACGAGCGGGCCGTCGTACAACGACGGCGACAACGAGATCACCGGCATCCACGTCTCGGACGGCGACCCGACGCCCGCCGGCATCCTCGGGGCCAAGGTGCCGAACGTGCGCTCCGACGTCTGGCCGCACCTTCTGGACCCAGCAGCACGGCGACAACGTCACCTGGGAGGTCACCTGGGACCTGCGGGCCAGGCAGGACCGCTGACGTCGGCGCCGGGCCCGGGGCCGTCCACCGCGAGGTGGGCGGCCCCCCGCCGTCCCGGCCGGTGCGGGCGCCGGCGCTCAGCCGGTGCCGTGGACCTCGCGGGTCTCGCGGGCCCGCAGCCACGGCAGGGCCGCGACGAGGGTGATGGCCCCGGTGAGGCCGAAGGCGAGGCCGTAGCTGCCGTGGTCGACGAGCAGCCCGGCGACGAGGGGGCCGATGATGGCGCCGCTGTCCTGGGCCATCTGGAACGCCGCGAAGGCCGGCCCGCCGTTGCGCTCGCGGCCGACGACGTCGGCCAGCGACGCCTGCTGCGCCGGGTTGAGCGTGCCCGCCCCGAAGCCGGCGACGACGGAGACGACGACGAGGACCGGCAGGTCGTGGGCCAGCCCGGTGGCCGCGGTCGCGAGCCCCGAGACCAGGAGGCCGCCGAGGATGAACGGCCTGCGGCCGAGCCGGTCCGAGAGCCGGCCGGCCACGGTCAGGCCGGTGGCGTTGCCCGCGGCGAACACCGCGAGCGCGGTGCCGGCGACCCACGGCTGCTTCCCGACGACCGCGGCGGCGAAGAGCGGGAGGATGGCGTTGCGCACCCCGAAGTTTCCCCAGCCGTTGGCGAACGCCGAGCCGATCGCCGCGCGGTAGGCCGAGTCCCGCCACCCGTCGCGGACCGTCATCACCGGGAGCACCGGTGAGCCCGGGGGCGGCCGGAGCGAGGCGTCCTTGAGGAAGACCCCGACGATCGTCGCCGCGACGAGCAGCGCGACGGCGTAGACGATGAACGGCACCTGGAGGCCGAGGTTGCCCAGCAGCCCGCCGACCACCGGGCCACCGATCCCGCCGAGGAGGAAGGCACTGGCGTAGACCGAGGAGACCCGGGCCCGGATGGAGACCGGCGCGAGCCGCACGAGCAGGGCCACCGCGGAGACGGTGAACATCGTCGAGCCGATCCCGCCCAGGCCCCGGAAGAGGAGCAGCTGCCAGTACGAGTGGGCGAAGGCGGTGGCCCCGGTGGAGACGGCGACGATGACGAGCCCGGTCAGGTAGACCGGGCGCTCGCCGAGCCGGGCGATGAGCCGACCGCCGGCCGGGGCGAAGACGAGCCGGAAGAACGCGAACGCGCTGACGACGACACTGCTCGCGAACGCCCCCACGCCGAAGCTCTGCGCGAACTGCGGAAGGACCGGGGTGATCAGCCCGAAGCCGAGGGCGATGACGAACGCGGCCGCGATGAGGACCCAGATCTCCCGGGGGATGCGGACCCGCGCACCGGGGGTGGTCGCGGGCTCGGCGGACACGGTCGACCAGTATGCCCCGCCCGCCGCGGCCGGACGGCCCTGGGACCGGTCACCGGCCTCCGGTACCCGCGGTGGGGTAGATGAACGGCAGCCGGGGGAGCGGCTCCCTCCAGTTCGTCCGGCGCCCGAACCGCCACACGAGGAACCCCGTGACGAGGAGAAGCGCGAGCGGGATCGCCCACGTCCGTAGCCGGGCGGCCCAGAGCGCTCCGGCGTTCTCGACCGGGGTGCCCTGGAGGGCGTCACCCGCGAAGGCCGGGCACCCGGCGAGTGTCGCCGGCAGGCTCACGAGGTCATCGGCGCCCGGGTCACCCGCGAGCCGGACCGCGCCGTCGTCGGTGATGACGGGCACGCCGTGGCGCCAGGCCATTCGGCACCCCCACCCCGCCCAGCCGATCGACGACCCCGGGGACCAGCCGGCCTGCGCCGCCGGGACGTCACCGACCGGGAACCCGACCAGGCCACCGGTGCGCGAGTCGAAGACCTGCGCCCGCGTGACGGTGGTGCCCGAGGACCCGTCCTGGGCCGAGCCGAGCAGGACGATCCGCGAGCCGTCGGGGGACACCGCGGCGGCTGTCATCGGCTCGGAGACGGTCCCGGGAGCCTGTGGGCGGACCTCCGGCCAGCCAGCCTCCCAACCCGGCCAGGAGATGCTCGGCCCGTTGGTCCACCGCTCGTCCCCGATGGTCCACGTCATCACGAGGAACTCCTCGACGCCCTTGCGCCACAACCCGACCACCGTTGAGCTGTCGCGCCAGCCGGCGAGGATCAGGGCATCGCCGACGCCTGCCGCGGGCACCACGGCCGTGGTCCCGGAGACGTCCACGACGAGGCCCTCGGACGAGGTCACGCCCGGCCCTGCGGGGTAGAGCACCCGGCGCGAGTCCGGGCTCCACCACGGTGCGCTGTTCCACAGGGCGTCGGGCACGCTCCACCCGCGCTCCGGGGCGGCGCCGACGGCACGACCGGTGACGAGGTCGTGCAGGCCAGAACCGGTCGCGAGCCAGAGCCCGTCCGGGGAGAGGGCCAGCCGGTCCTCCTCGGCCGACCCGAGGCCGCCCGCCGGCACGGTCAGGGCATGCAACGGGAGGAAGGAGACCGCACCGGTCGGCCCGATGAGCCACACCCCCGCGTCGTCGGCGCTCGTCCCGGCGACGGCGATGGCGGACGGGCCCGGTGTGGTGGACCTCGGCACGCTCCACGGCATCGCGACGTGCTGGGGGTAGGAGGGGAGGGGCTGCCCGGCGCTGTTGGCCGGGACCGCCTCGGGCACCCCGCCGAACGGCACGAACGCCGCCACGACGAGGAGCGCGACGGCCGCGACCGCGACCGCCACCCCGGCCCGGGACCGCCACCGGCGGCGGTCGCCCGCCCGCCACAGCACGTCGGCGGGCGGAGGGGTGGTCGTGGTGTCGTCCGGGACGCGCGAGTCGGCGAGCACCGCGAGCCGGGCGTGGAGGTCGTCGTGGGTGGTCATCGAGGGGCCTCCTCCCGGCCGAAGGTGGCGGCGAGCTCGGGGGCGAGCTCCCGGAGCCGCTGGAGGGCGTGCCGCGTCTGCGACTTCACCGTGTTCGGGGAGCACCCGAGCACCTCGGCGGTCCTCGTCTCGCTCCGGTCCTCGTAGAACCGCAGGACGAGGACGGCGCGCTGGCGCGGGGTCAGCCGCCGCAGGGCCTCCTCGAGGGTGAGCCGGCTGTCGGCGAGCGCGGCGTGGTCCGCCCCCGGGCCGACGTCGCGGTCGTCGACCCCGACGGGGTCGGGCTGGCGGCGGCGCCACCGCCAGGCGTCGACGGACCGGGTGTAGAGGATGCGGCGGACATAGGCGTCGGCGGTGGCAGGGTCCACCCGGCGCCAGTGCTGGGCGGCGCGCACGAGGGCCTCCTGGACGAGGTCCTCGGCGGCGTGCCGGTCGCCGGTGAGGAGCACGGCCGAGCGGAGCAGTGAGGGCCAGCGCTCGCGCACGAAGGCGTCGAAGTCCGCGCGCTCGGCCATCCGACTCCCTCCACCGGTGCGACCCACAGTGAACCGCCTCACGAGGACATACGCTCCGCGACCCGCCCACGGGTGGAACCCCAGAGGCGACGGGCTCAGCGGGCGAGGACGGCGACGAGCAGCGGGAGCGTGGCGAGGGCGACGAGCACGGTGTCGCGGCGGGTCCACGGGGCCGGGGCCCACCACGAGCGGCGCTGCGCGGTGGCGAACCCCCGGGCGTCCATCGCGACGGCGAGGTCGGCGGCCGCCCGCAGGGTGCGCACGAGGAGCCCGGTGGTCAGCGCGGTCAGGTGGGTCACCAGGGTGGCCGGGCGGCGCCAGGACACGCCGAGGCCCCGGACCCGGCGGGCCCTGCCGATCTCGGCCCACGTGTCGGCGAAGGCGTGCACCCGCTGGAGCGCGGCCGCGGTGGCGACCACCGGCCGGTCCGGTAGGCGGAGGCGCTGGGCCAGGTGGTCGCCCAAGGCGTCGGGGTCGATCCACCGCACGAGGACCGCCGAGGGCAGGACGATGACGAGGACGCGCAGGGCGACCGTGGCCGCCGTCGCGGCGTCGTGCCCCGCGAGCCACCAGGTCGACCATCCCACCGACGCGGCCGCGAGCAGCCCCGGCACCATCCGCACCGCGACGGCCCGCACCCGCCCCCGGGGGCCGGGGCCGCGACCGGGGGCGACCAGCCCGAGCCCGGCGAGGACCACCTGGGTGGCGAGGACGGCGAGGCTGGTCCGCCAGTGCGGGGAGACGATGCCGGCGGGGACGGCGAGCAGCGCGGCGAGGAGGAGGGCGAGCGGTCCGCACCGCGCGAGCAGGGGTGGGCGGGGCCCGGGCCCCGGCACCGGCCGGGCGGGGACCCGGAGCTCGCGCACCTGCGCGGCCCGGGCCACGACGTGCCGGTCGTGGGTCGCGGCGACGACGGCGCCACCGGCCGACCGGTAGGCCGCGACGAGCCCGACGAGTGCCGCCCAGGTGTGCCGGTCCTGCCCGACCGTCGGCTCGTCGGCGAGGAGGACCGGTGGGCCGTGGAGCAGTGCTGCCGCCACCGCCAGCCGGCGCTGCTCGCCGCCGGAGAGCTCCCGGGGGTCGGCTCGCTCGAGAGAGCCCAGACCGAGGGCGGCGAGCAGGGCCCGGGCCCGGTCGGTCGCGGTGCCGTCGGCGACGTCGAGCGCGCGGGAGGTCACCAGCACCTCGTCGAGCACGGTGGTCGCGACGACGGTCGAGCTCGACCACTGCGGGACCCAGGCCAGCTGCCGGGCCAGGGACGGGGCGTCGAGGGACGCGGGGTCGGCGCCCGCGGGGCCCAGGCGGACCGCCCGGTCGGCAGCGGTGCCGACGAACCCCGCGAGGGCGTGCAGGACCGTCGACTTGCCCGAGCCGCTCGGCCCGACGAGAGCGGTCAGCGAGCCGGGGGCCACGGCCAGGGCCCGGCCGAGCTCGGCCGCGCGCACCGTGCGGGTGGTGCCGTCGAGCAGGCGGGTGGTCCGGTCGACGGTGAGGCGGTCGGCGCAGAGCACCGGCGCCGCGGCCGCACCGGGGTGCGGCGCGCGGCGCGACGGCCCGGGTCGCGGACCGACCAGCGCGGGGTCCACCGCCAGCGGCTGGGGCGGCTGCGCCCCCGGCACCCAGATGCCGAGGCGGAGGAGCCGCTCGCGGTGCGCCTCGAGGACCTCACCCACCGGACCGTCGAGCACCACCCGTCCGTCGTCGGAGAGCACCACCGCTCGCTCGACGAGGTCGGCCCACGGCTCGAGCAGGTGCTCGACGACGACGAGGGTGCGCCGGTCTCGCTCCGCGAGCGCGCCGACCGCGGCACGTACCTCGGCGGCGGACCCGGGGTCGAGCATGGCCGTCGGCTCGTCGAGGAGGAGCAGCGACGGGTCGAGGGCCAGAGCGCCGGCGAGGGCCAGCCGTTGGGTCTGCCCGCCGGAGAGGGCCGAGGTGGGGGTGTCCAGGGGCAGCCCCCCGAGAGCGACCGCGTCGAGCGCGCGCGCCAGGACGGGCGGCATCGCCGAACGCGGCATCCCGACGTTCTCCGGGCCGAACGCGACGTCCCGGCCCACCGTGGCCGCGACCACCCCGGCTCCCGGCTCCTGGAGCACCAGCCCCACCGCCCCGGGCCGGGACCCCGGCGCCGCCCCGTCCACCGACACCGACCCGCTGAGCTCGCCGGCGTCCACCGTCTCGAGGAGACCGGCCAGCGCCCGCAGCAGCGTGGACTTCCCGGACCCGGACGCGCCGAGCAGGAGCACCCGCTCGCCGGGCCGGATCGAGAGGGTGACGTCGCGCAGCACCGGCTCCCGGCGGCCGAACGGCCGCCAGGTCAGTGCCTCGACCTCGACCCGGCCGCGGTCGGTACCCACGGCCGCACCGTGGCGCCCGCCGGCGTCAGACAGCCCGGGTCTCCCGTCGCTCCTGGCCGGCCGGGAAGGCCGACAGGGCCCCGGCCGCCGCCAGCGACCGCACCAGGGCCCAGCCCAGCACGCCCGCGAGGACGACGCCGGAGACGCCCATCGTCAGGAGGTAGACCAGCTTGTCGCGCCACACCCACTCGGCGTACCAGCCGCCGCCGTCCGCGAGGACCGACAGGACCGGGACCCCGGCCCACGACCCGGGGAAGCTCACCGTCTCGAACACCCACTCGAGCGGGGCGGAGAGCAGCCCGGCGAGCCCGGCGACCGCGACGCCGAAGAGCCGGTAGCCGACGAGCGCGAAGGCCAGCTCGGCGCCGAGGCCCTGGAGGATCCCGGAGACCAGGACGGTGGCGCCCCACTCGGTGCCGGGGACCATCGAGACGAGGGCGGCGACGACCTCGCAGAACAGCGCGGCACCGGGCCGGCGGACGACGAGACCACCGACGACGGCGGCGAGGAACCAGGGCCCGACGAACAGGCCCATGAGCGGCGCGTAGCCGATCTTCAGCGCGGTGACCGGGCCGTTGTAGAGGATCCCCCAGCCCCAGAAGACGATCCCCAGGGCCGCGCCGAGGAACGCGACCGTGAGGATGTCGACGGTGCGCCAGCCCAGGAGCGGGCGGGTCGCGGTGATGGAACGGCGCGTCGGCGCCTCGGTGGTGATGGCCATGACGTTCTCTCCCGTGGTCGGCGATGACCTCGGGGAGGCGGGCGCCGCCATCCGGCACGGATGACGGAGCACGCCTGAGATTTCCCGACTCCCTTCGCCGGTGCTAACCGGATCAGGTTCGAGGGTCTGCGGCGGGCCGCACTCTCAGCGCTCGGGGCGCTCCCCTGTCGTTGGACGCCCCGAGCATAACCCCACCGGCGTTAGAGTGGCGAGGACCCGTCGGGCGGCCAGCGCCCCGGTGGGAGCCACCCGCAGCCGGAGCCGAGGAGATGCACACCATGGGGTCGATCGTCTGGAAGGTCATGGGCGTCGGGGGCGGCATCCTGGCCGGGATCGTCGCCACGAAGGTCGTCAACGTCATCTGGGCCAAGGCGGGACAGGACGAGGTCAACCCGAAGAACCCCGACGCCCCGCTGCTCAAGGCGCTCACCTACGCCGCGGCCACCGGCATCGCGGTCGGTGCCGCCCGCACCTTCACGCAGCGCAAGGCGGCCGCGTACTACCGCAGCTCTGCCGGCCACCTGCCCGCCGACATCAAGGCCGAGCCGGTCTGACCGGCGCCGCCCTCACGGCACGAGCACGTCGAGGGCACGGACCAGCGACATGCCCGGCCGGTAGGCCAGGTGCTCGTGCGAGGGGGCGTCGAGGACCGCGAGGTCGGCCCGCGCCCCGGGCGCGAGGTGGCCGACGTCCTCGCGGCGCAGCGCCCGGGCGCCCCCGACGGTCGCCGCGAGGAGGGCCTCGGCCGAGGTCAGCCGCAGCTCGCGGACCGCGAGTGCGAGGACGAAGGGCATCGAGCTCGTGAAGCAGGTGCCGGGGTTGCAGTCCGAGGCGAGGGCCAGCGACACGCCGGCGTCGAGGAGGCGCCGTGCGTCGGGGTAGGGGGAGCGGGTCGAGAACTCCACGCCGGGCAGGAGGGTGGCGACCGTCGTCGCCGCCGCTGCGGCGAGGGCGTCGACGTCGGCGTCGTCGAGGAAGGTGCAGTGGTCGACCGAGGCCGCACCGAGCTCGACGGCCAGCCGTGCTCCGGGTCCGGGCCCCAGCTGGTTGCCGTGCACCCGCAGGCCGAGCCCGGCCGCGGCGCCGGCGCGGAGCACCCGGCGGGCCTCGTCCTCGGTGAACGCGTGCGGACTGTTCGGCTCGCAGAAGACGTCGATCCACCGGGCGTGCGGAGCGCACGCACGGAGCATCGGCCCGGTGACGAGGTCGAGGTAGGCCTCGCGGTCCCCGCGCGCCTCGGGCGGCACGACGTGCGCCCCCAGGAAGGTGGTCTCCTGCGTCACCTCGCGGGCGAGCCGCAGCGCGCGGGCCTCGTCCTCGACGGTGAGCCCGTAGCCGCTCTTGACCTCGAGCGTCGTCGTCCCCATCACCCGCGCCCCGGCGACGCGGGCGGCGAGCAGCTCACGCAGCTCGCCGTCGGAGGCCGCCCGGGTCGCGGCCACGGTGACGCCGATGCCGCCCCCGTCGTAGCCCTGCCCGGCCATCCGGGCACTGAACTCGGCCGAGCGGTCGCCCGCGAAGACCAGGTGGGTGTGGCTGTCGACGAACCCGGGCACGACCGCCCGCCCGCCGACGTCGACGACGTGGTCGGCGGCGGGCGCGGCGCCGGCCTCGCCGACCCAGGCCACCCGGCCGGCCTCGACGACGAGCGCGGCGTCCCGGCGGATGCCGAGCCGCTCCTCGGCGGGCAGCGCCCGGTCGGCGACGGGCAGCGACCCGTCCGGGCCCGCGCAGGTCACCAGCTGGCCGATGCCGGTGACGAGCACCGTGCCGCCGCCCCCGTGCCCGGCCGGCCGCGGCGAGGTCATCGGCGCACGCCCTGGATCGCGTCGGCGAGCAGCGCGCCGACGTCACCGAGCCGGTGCCTGCCCTCGGCGACGACCCGCTCGCCGCCGACGACGACGTCGGTGACGTCGGCCGCGGTGGCGGCGTAGAGGACCTGGTCGGGGGCGGCTCCCGCCGTCCGTGGGCTGTCCAGCTGGACCGCGACCAGGTCGGCGACCTGCCCGGCGGCCAACCGCCCCCCGTCGGCCCAGCCGAGCGAGCGGTAGCCGTCGACGGTGGCCATCGCGAGCAGCTCGCGCTCGGCGAACCGGCCCCGCTCGAGGCTGGCCAGCCGCTCGTGCATCTCGACGCCTCGCACCTCCTCGAAGGGGTCGATGACGGCGTGCTGGTCGGAGCCGACGACGAGGTGCACCCCGGCGTCGGCGAGGGCCCGGGCCGGCCCGATGCCGTCGGCGAGGTCCCGTTCGGTCGTCGGGCAGAACGCGGCGCTGGTGCCGGCCGACCCGAGGAGCTCGACGTCCTTGTCCGACAGGTGCGTCCCGTGGATGACCGTGGTCGTCGGCCGCAGCAGGCCCGCCGTGCCGAGCAGCTCCGTGGGCGAGCAGCCGTAGAAGCCCTCGCAGGCGAGGTTCTCCCCCGGCTGCTCGGAGAGGTGGACGTGGACGGGCCGTCCGTCGCGGGCCACCCGGGCGGCGGCGACCGCGGCGAGGTCGTCGCACGGGACCGCGCGCACCGAGTGGACCGCCACGCCCACCCGGGTCCGCGCGTCGCCGGAGAGGGCCTCGACCCGCTCGGCCCACGCCTGGACCGAGCCGTCGGAGAACCGCCGCTGAACGTCGTCGAGCGGCAGGTGGCCCGCCGCCGTCAGCCCTCCGCTGAGGTAGAGCGTGTCGAGCAGGGTGAGCCGGATGCCGGCCTCCCGGGCGGCGCGGACGAGGGCGTGGCCCATCGCGTTGGGGTCGGCGTAGGGCTGCCCGTCCGGGCCGTGGTGGAGGTAGTGGAACTCGCCGACGACGGTGTAGCCGGCGAGGACCATCTCGGCGAACACGGCGCGGGCCAGGGCGAGGTAGGACTGCGGGCCGAGCCGGCGGGTGACGGCGTACATCGCCTCGCGCCAGGTCCAGAAGTTCCCCCCGTCGCCGTGGGTGCGGCCGCGCAGGGCCCGGTGGAAGGCGTGGCTGTGCGCGTTGGCGAAGCCCGGGTGGACCACTCCGCGCAGGACGACGTCGTCGGGCTGGGCGGGGCTGTCCGCCAGGACCTCGACGATCCGCCCGTCCTGCACGAGCAGCCGCACGGCACGCCGCATCCCTCCGGGGAGCACGGCGTGCTCGCACCAGAAGCTCGTCATCCAGGCGTCCCCGCGAGGTCGGCGACGACCTCGGTGAGGGCGGCCACGCCGGCGAGGCAGTCGTCGACCGCGGCCCACTCGTCGGGGGAGTGGCTGACGCCGGTGGGGTTGCGCACGAAGAGCATCGCGGTGCGGACGCCGTCGTTGGCGAGGATGCCGGCGTCGTGGCCGGCCCCGGTGCTGATGACCGGGGCCCCGCCGAGCACGGCGGACAGGTGCGCGACGAGGCCGGCGTCGAAGTCGGTGGTCGGGGTCCACGACTCCTGGGTGACCAGGGCGTCGAAGTCGCCGACGACGTCGCGGACCTGGTCGACGACCTGGAGCACGGCGCCCGCGTCCGCACCGCGGGCGTCGAGCCAGCCGGTGGCACAGCTGGCGATGGCGTTGATCCCGCCGGGTACGACGTGCACCTTGCCGACCGTGGCGAGGCACTCGTGCTCGGTGGCGGCCCGGCGGGCGGCGATCACGGCCGCGGCGAGGCCGAGCATGGCGTCCTCGCGGTCGTCCAGCGCCGTGGTCCCGGCGTGGTTCGCGGCGCCCGGCACGTCGATCCGCCACCGCCCGTGCGGCCAGATGTCGCTGCCCACCGCCACCGCCCGGCCCAGGTGGTCCAGGGCCCGGCCCTGCTCGATGTGCAGCTCGACGAAGGTGCCGATCCGGGCGAGGGCGCGCTCGTCCCGGCCGAGCGCGTCGGGGTCGCGCCCGGCGCGCCGCATCGCCTCCGCCATCGTCACGCCGTCGGCGTCGGTGAGCCCCCGTGCGCGGTCGGCGCCGAGGACCCCGGTGATGACGCGCGAGCCGGCGCAGGCCACCCCGAACCTGGAGCCCTCCTCGTCGGCGAAGTTGACCACCCCCAGCGGTCGGGCCGGTGCGAACCCCCGGTCGCGCAGGGCGTCGACCGTGGCGAGCGCGCTGACGACGCCGAGCGGGCCGTCGAACGCACCACCGTCCGGCACGGAGTCCAGGTGGGAGCCGATGACGACCCCGGGGTCGCCGGACGCGACGGCGGCGTCGGGGTCGCCCCACCAGGCCCACTGGTTGCCCATCCGGTCGGTCGTCAGGTCGAGCCCGCGCGCGGCGCACTCCGCCGCGAACCACTCGCGCAGGTCGTGGTCGGTACGGCTCCACGCGAAGCGCCGGTACCCCCCGGTGTCGGGGTCGAGCCCGATGCCCTCCAGGTCGCGCCACATCCGCCGGAAGGCACGCGTCTCGCCCTCCCGCGCCGTTGTGCTCGACATGCCTCCATTGGACCAACCCGTTGCCCCGCGCGGGGGCTGCGGGGCGTCCCGATTGTCTCGCGGCCCAGACGTTCGACGGGGGCTCGACAATCCCGGGGCCTCGGGGGCCGGCCCCGGGTGACCCCGGCTCGTGGCGGCGCCGTCCGCGGCAGGGTGCCTACGCTGGGGTCCATGAGCGGCGAGGAGCGCGCGGTGCAGGCTCTCGCGCGCTCCGGCATCGCCTACGAGATCACCCGGCACGGGCCGGTCCGCTCGCTCGCCGAGGCCGCCGCGGTCCGGGGCATGGAGCCCGCCCAGGTCCTCAAGACCCTCGTCGTGCGCAGGGCGGCCGACGACTACCTGTTCGTCCTGGTCCCCGGCGACCGGGAGATCTCCTGGCCCAAGCTGCGCGCCCACCTCGGGGTCACCCGGCTCTCGATGCCGGACGCCGGCACCGCACGCGAGGTCACCGGGTACGAGCGCGGCACCATCACCCCGTTCGGCGCCCTCCACCCGTTGCCGGTCGTGGCCGACGTGACGATCACCCGTCGCACCGTCTCGATCGGTGCGGGCGGGCACGGCGTCGCGGCCGTCGTCGGGGCGGACGCCCTGGTGGCGGTGCTCGACGCCAGCGTCGCCGACGTCACCGACCCGGCCTGAGCCGCACCGACTCGCGCATCGGCACCCGCACGCCCCGCTCGGCGGCGACCTGCTCGGCCCGCGGGTAGCCGGCGTCGACGTGCCGGATGACGCCCATCCCCGGGTCGTTGGTCAGCACCCGGGCGAGCTTCTCGGCGGCGAGCGGCGTCCCGTCGGCCAGCGAGACCTGGCCGGCGTGGATCGAGCGCCCGATCCCGACCCCCCCGCCGTGGTGGATCGAGACCCAGGTGGCACCCGAGGAGGCGTTGACGAGCGCGTTGAGCAGCGGCCAGTCGGCGATGGCGTCGGAGCCGTCGGCCATCGACTCGGTCTCCCGGTACGGGGAGGCGACCGACCCGGCGTCGAGGTGGTCGCGGCCGATGACGATCGGGGCACTGACCGCTCCCGAGGCGACGAGGTCGTTGAACGCGAGACCGGCCTTGTCGCGCTCGCCGTAGCCGAGCCAGCAGATGCGGGCGGGGAGCCCCTGGAAGGCGATCTTCTCCTGGGCGCCCCGGATCCACGCGTGCAGCCGGTCGTTGTCGGGGAAGAGGTCGAGGACCGCCGCGTCGGTGGCGGCGATGTCCTTCGGGTCACCCGAGAGTGCCGCCCAGCGGAACGGGCCCTTTCCCTCGCAGAACAGCGGTCGGATGTACGCCGGGACGAAGCCGGGGAAGGCGAACGCCCGGTCGAAGCCACCCTGCCGGGCCTCGTCCCGGATGCTGTTGCCGTAGTCGAAGACCTCCGCGCCGGCGTCCAGGAAGCCGACCATCGCCTCGACGTGCCGGGCCATCGACGCCCGGGCCCGGTCGGTGAACTCCTCGGGCTTCTTCTCCGCGTACTCCGCCCACTCCTCGAGGCCGACCCCCTCCGGCAGGTAGGAGAGCGGGTCGTGGGCGGAGGTCTGGTCGGTGACGACGTCGATGGGCACGCCCCGGCGGAGCAGCTCGGGGAAGACCTCGGCGGCGTTCCCGACGACCCCGACGGAGTGCGCCCGGCGCTCGTCCTTGGCCTGCAGCGCGAGGTCGACGGCCTCGTCGAGGCTGCCGGCGACCTCGTCGAGGTAGCGGTGCTCGACCCGCCGGTGCAGGCGCGCGGGGTCGACGTCGACGATCAGGGCGACCCCACCGTTGAGGGTCACCGCGAGCGGCTGGGCACCGCCCATCCCGCCGCACCCGGCGGTGAGGGTGAGGGTCCCGGCGAGCGTGCCGCCGAAGCGCTTCTCCGCGACCGCGGCGAAGGTCTCGTAGGTGCCCTGAACGATGCCCTGGGTGCCGATGTAGATCCACGAGCCGGCGGTCATCTGGCCGTACATCGTCAGGCCGAGGTGCTCGAGCCGGCGGAACTCCGGCCAGGTCGCCCAGTCGCCGACGAGGTTGGAGTTGGCGATGAGGACCCGCGGGGCCCACTCGTGGGTGCGGAACACCCCGACCGGGCGGCCGGACTGGACGAGCATCGTCTCGTCGGCACGCAGGTCGGTGAGGGTGCGGACCATCGCGTCGAAGGACCGCCAGTCGCGGGCGGCCCGGCCGGTCCCGCCGTAGACGACGAGGTCGTCGGGTCGCTCGGCCACCTGCGGGTCGAGGTTGTTCATCAGCATCCGCAGCGGGGCCTCGGTGGACCACTGTCGGGCGGTGAGGGTGGTGCCGCGGGGGGCACGGACCGGGCGGGCGCCGTCCATCGGTGAGCTCCTTCGTCGTCCTGTCGTCCACTGTGGCCGGGGCGGGCCCGGGCTCCAAGCGGGCCACCGGCGGCGCTGTCTGGCATCCGAGACGCCGCCTGCTGTCGGGGCGGCGGGTCGCGGGGGTCAGCCGAGCGGGCCGGTGCGCTCCTCGACGACGCGGCGCAGGGTGCCGTCGACGACGAGCCGGTGCGCGACCTCGATCTCCGGGGCGAGGAACCGGTCGGGCCCGGGACCGGAGGCGCCGGCGCCGAGCAGCGCGGCGACGACCGCCGCGGTGGCGGGGGCCGGCTCGAGCGGGGCGCGCAGCTGCAGGCCCCGGGCGGCGGTGAGCACCTCGACCGCGAGCACCCGGGCGAGCCCGTCCACCGAGCGGCGCAGCTTGCGGGCCGCCGACCACCCCATCGAGACGTGGTCCTCCTGCATCGCGCTGCTCGGGATGGAGTCGACCGAGGCCGGGGCCGCGAGGCGCTTCATCTCCGAGACGACGGCGGCCTGGGTGTACTGGGCGATCATGTGGCCGCTGTCGACGCCGGGGTCGTCGGCGAGGAACGGCGGCAGCCCGTGGCTGCGGGCGACGTCGAGGAAGCGGTCGGTGCGCCGCTCGGACATCGAGGCGACGTCGGCGGCGACGATCGCGAGGAAGTCCAGGACGTAGGCGACCGGCGCCCCGTGGAAGTTGCCGTTGGACTCGACCCGGCCGTCGAGGGTGAGGACCGGGTTGTCGACCGCCGCGGCCAGCTCGAAGCCGGCGACGCGGGCGGCGTGGTCGACGGTGTCGCGGGCGCCGCCGGCGACCTGGGGGGCGCAGCGTAGCGAGTAGGCGTCCTGGACCCTGGTGCAGGCCTCGGTGCGGTGCGACTCGCGGATCGGGCTGCCGGCCATGATCCTCGAGATGTTGGATGCCGAGACCGCCTGCCCGGGGTGGGGGCGCAGCGCCTGCAGGTCGGCGGCGAAGACGTCGTCGGTGCCGAGCAGCCCCTCGACCGACATCGCCGCGGCGACGTCGGCGACGACGAGGAGCTCACGCAGGTCGTGGATGGCCAGGCACAGCATCCCGAGCATGCCGTCGGTGCCGTTGACCAGGGCCAGGCCCTCCTTCTCCTCGAGCTCCACCGGCGCCGACCCCGCCGGCCCAGGGCGTCGGCCGCCGGCATCCGCTGCCCGTGTGCGTCACGGACCACCCCCTCGCCCATGAGCGCGAGGGCACAGTGCGAGAGCGGGGCCAGGTCGCCCGAGCAGCCGAGCGAGCCGTACTCGTGGACCACTGGGGTGATGCCGGCGTCGAGCATCGCGGCGTAGCGGGTGAGCGTGGCCTCCCGGACCCCGGTGCGGCCGGTGGCCAGCGTCGAGACCCGCAGCAGCATGAGGGCGCGGACGACCTCCCGCTCGACCTCCGGCCCGGAGCCCGCCGCGTGCGAGCGGATCAGGGAGCGCTGGAGCTGGCGGCGCTGGTCGGCCGGGATGTGCCGGGTGGCGAGCGCGCCGAACCCGGTGGAGACGCCGTAGTGCGGCTGGCTGTCGTCGGCGAGGCCGCGGACGACCTCCCGGGAGCGGCGGACCTCGGCCAGCGCGGCCTCGTCGAGGACGACCCGCGCGCCGTGCCGGGCGACCCGCACGACCTCCTCGATCGTCAGGGGCCCCAGACCGACGGTGACCGGGGTGGCGTCGGGGCGGGCGGGCGCGGAGGTGGTCATGCCAGCCATTGCACCGCCGGGGCAGGGGCCCGGCGACCCGCCGGAGCCCGACCCTGTCTCGCACCCGAGACGGGGCCGGGGCACTCGGGGTCAGGCGACGGCGGTGAGCTGTTCGGCGGCCGCCACGAGGGCGGCATACCGGCCACCGAGGGCGAGCAGCTCCTCGTGGGTGCCGGACTCGGCGAGCCGGCCCGCGTGGAGCACCGCGATGCGGTCGGCACGACGCACCGTGGAGAGCCGGTGCGCGATGGTGATGCTCGTCCGCCCCCGGGCGAGGTCGTCGAGCGCGGTCTGGAGCGCGCGCTCGGTCGCGGTGTCGAGGGCGGAGGTCGCCTCGTCGAGGACGAGGACCCGCGGGTCGCGAAGGATCGTGCGGGCCACGGCCAGGCGCTGCTGCTCGCCGCCGGAGAAGCGGTGCCCGCGCGCCCCGACGACGGTGTCGAGCCCGTCGGGCAGCGAGGCCACGAGGTCGGCCACCTGGGCCGCGGCCAGGGCCCGCCACAGCTCGGCCTCGGTGGCGTCCGGGCGCGCGAGCAGCAGGTTGTCGCGGACCGAGGCGTGCACGAGGTAGCTCTCCTGCGAGACGGTGCCCACGACCGAGGCGAGCACGTCGGGGTCGAGGTCGCGGACGTCGGCGCCGTCGATCGTGACCCGGCCGGCCGCGGGGTCGAGCAGCCGCGCGACGAGCGCGGCCACGGTCGACTTCCCCGAGCCGGTCGCGCCGACCAGGGCGAGCGTCGACCCGGCGGGAACGTCGAGGCTCACCCCGTGCACGGCATCCCGGTCCGAGCCGGGGTAGCGCACCGAGACGCCCTCGACCCGCACGTGGCCGGCGACGAGGCCGGGGTCGAGGGGGACCGGGTGCTCGGGCGCGGGGACGTCGGGGACGAGGTCGAGGTACTCGAAGACCCGGGAGAACAGGGCCATCGAGGCCACCCACTGGGCGGTGACGTTGAGCAGGCCCATGAGTGGCCGGAAGACACCGCCCTGGAGCGCGGTGAACGCCACGAGCGTGCCGATCGTCATCGTGCCCGACGTCGCGGGCAGGCCGGCGGCGAGGTAGACCAGTGCCGGGATGACCGCGAAGACGACCTGCATCGTCGCCATCCGCCATCGACCGGCGAGCTGGGAGCGCAGCTCGAGCCCGACGAGGTCCTCCGACGTCGTCGCGAAGCGCTCGGCCGCACGGCTCGCCGTCCCGAGGGTCTTGGCCAGCCGGACGCCGCTGACCGAGAGCCCCTCCTCGATCTGCGCGTTGAGGTCGGCGAGCCGGCGCTGCTGTGCGGCGGTGACCTCCCGGCGCAGGAGGGCCACCCGCCGGGTCAGCCAGAGCGCCGGCGGGACGACGAGCAGGGAGAGCAGCGAGAGCCGCCACGAGAGGGCGACCATGGCGACCGCCGTGGCGACGGCGGTCGTGAGGTTCGCGGCGATCGAGGTGGCCGTCGAGGTGACCACCCCCTGCATCCCGCCGACGTCGTTGACCAGCCGCGACTGGACCTCGCCGCCGCGGGTGCGGGTGAAGAACCCGAGCGACTGGCGCTGCAGGTGGGCGAAGACCGAGGTGCGCAGGCCGTGCATGACGCGCTGTCCGACCTGGGTGGAGAGCCAGGTCTGGACGACCCCGAGCAGCTGGGTGACGGTGGCGACGGCGACCATCGCGCCGACGGTCAGGAGCAGGAGCCGGAGGTCCTGGCGCGGGATGGCGACGTCGACGACCTCCCGGACGAGGAACGGCTGGGCGAGGCCCACGACGCTCGTCGCGACGATGAGCGCGACGACGACTCCGATCCGGGCACGGTGCGGACGGAACAGCTCGAGCACCCGCCGCAGGCTGACCGGCGCCTCGGCGAGGCGGGCGCGGTCGCGGGGGTCGACGGTGAGGACGCCCCGGCTCACCCGGCCCCCTCGGCCGCCGCGGCCTGCTCCGTGGTCCGCCGCGGTGACAGGCGCGCCGGCGGCCGGCGGGGCGCCGGCGGCCGCCGGACCCCCGGCGCCAGGGACGGGGGTCTGCGTCGGGGTCGCGGTCACGGGCCGTCCTCTCCTCGGGGTCGACTTTCCATGAGGTTACCTCACAATGAGCCGAACACACCATCGGGGGATAGCATTCCCGACATGCGACCCGACCGCGACGACGCCCCGGCCGCCGAGCTCGACCTCGGGGACCTCGTCATGCGGGTCGCCCGGGACCTGCGGCGGCGTGGGACACGGGCCTACGAGCCCTACGACCTGGCACCGCACCACGCCCGTGCGCTGCGGGTGATCGGGCACCACGGCACGATGCGGCTCGGCGAGCTGGCCCAGCACCTGCGGGTCGCGCCCCGGTCGGTCACCGACGTCGTCGACTCGCTGGAGGCGCACGGCCTGGCCCACCGGCTGCCCGACCCGACCGACCGACGTGCCACCGTCGTCGGGCTCAGCCCGCGGGGCGAACGCCTGCTCGCCGAGGTCGACACGACCCGGCGGGCCGAGGCAGAGGAGTACTTCGCCCGCCTGTCCGACACCGACCGGGCGGCGCTGCGCCGCATCCTCGGGTTCCTCGACGCCGGCGCGTGACGACCTGCGCCGCGGTCTCGGGTGCGAGACTGGGCCGGTGGCCAACGCGCCTGCCGCCGGACACGCGCTCGACCTCCTCGGCCTCATCGCCCGACGGGGCGAGCCCGTTCCCGCCGCTGCCCTCGCGCGCGACCTCGGCCTGCCCCGGTCCAGCGTCTACCACCTGCTCGCGGTGCTCGTCGAGCGGGGCTACGTCCGGCACCTGCCCGAGGAGCGCCGCTACGGCCTCGGGCTCGCGGCGTACGAGCTCGGGTCGGCGTACCAGCGGCAGGCACCGCTCGAGCGGATGGCCCGGGGCCTCATGGACCGGCTCGTCGACTCGTGCGGGCAGAACGCCCACCTCGCCGTGCTCCACGGACCGGACGTGCTCTACGTCGTCGAGGCTCGCGCACCCGGCCGACCGCTCCTCGTCACCGACGTCGGTGTCCGGCTCCCGGCCCCGCTCACCGCGACCGGTCTGGCGATGCTGGCCGAGCTGCCACAGGCCCAGGTCCGGGCGCTGTTCCCCGACCGGGATGCCCTCGTCCAGCGCGACGGCCGCGGACCGACCTCGACGACGGCGCTGCGCTCGGAGCTGCAGCGGGTGCGCCAGCGGGGCTATGCCGTCGAGGACGGCCTGGTCACACCGGGGCTGGGATCGGTCGCCGTCGCGGTGATGGACCACAACGACTACCCCGTCGCGGCGGTCGCCGTCACCTACCCCGAGGCGGAGGTGGATGCCGCGGCGCAGGGCCGGCTGGTGCTGGCGCTTCGGCAGACGGCATCGGTCCTCGAGAAGCGGCTGGGGCACCGGCACTGAGCGAGTCGGGTCCGGGCCGGGCCGGTTCCTATGCTGGGCCGATGGTCTCCGCACCCGTCACCGTCCTCGTCCTCGCCGGGGGCCGGGCGACGCGGTTCGGGGCCGACAAGCTGGCGGCGCCGCTGCGCGGCACGACCGTGCTGGACCACCTCCTCGCCGCGCTCCCGGAGCACTGGCCCGTGGTCGCCGTCGGCGCCGAACGGCCCACCTCGAGGCCGGTCACCTGGACCCGGGAGGAACCGACGGGCGGTGGCCCGCTCGCCGGCATCGCCGCCGGAGCCGCGCTGGTCGACACCCCCCTCGTGGCGGTCGTGGCGGGGGACATGCCCTTCGCCGCGCCGGCTCTCGGTGAGCTCGCCGCGGTGCTCTCGACGTCGGCGGCGGGGGTGGCTGCCGCGGTCGGAGCGGACCGCGAGGGCGTCCCCAACCCGCTCCTCGCCGTCTACCGGTCCGATGCCGTGCGCCATCACCTCCCCCACGACCCGCGCGGCGTCCCGGCCCGCAGCCTCCTCGGCCTCGCCCACGTCGTCGTCCCCGTGCCGGGGGTCGCGGCACTCGACGTCGACACCCCCGCCGACCTCGTCGAGCTGAGCGGGCCGGCGCCGGCCGGGCCGGTCCCGGCTAGCGTGAGCCGCATGAAGGCCATCACCGTGACCAGTCCGGGCGGCCCCGACGCCCTCGTGCTCGCCGACGTCGACACCCCCGAGGCCGGCCCCGGCGAGGTGCTCGTCCGGGTCGCCGCCGCGGGGGTCAACCGCGCCGACACCCTCCAGCGCCAGGGCCACTACCCGCCGCCGGCCGGCACGTCCGAGGTCATCGGCCTCGAGGTCAGCGGCACGGTCGAGGCCCTCGGCGACGGCGTCGAGGCCTGGGCCATGGGCGACCGGGTGTGCGCCCTGCTCGCCGGGGGCGGGTACGCCGAGTACGTCGTCGTGCCCGCCGGACAGCTGCTCGCGGTGCCCGACGGGCTCACGCTCGAGGACGCCGCGGCGCTGCCCGAGGTGGCCTGCACCGTCTGGTCGAACGTCTTCATGACGGCCGACCTCGAACCGGGTGAGGTGCTCCTCGTCCACGGCGGGTCCTCGGGGGTCGGCACGATGGCGATCCAGCTGGCCCGGGAGAACGGGGCCCGGGTCGCGGTCACGGCAGGCAGTGCGGAGAAGCTCCAGTCCTGCCGCGAGCTCGGCGCCGAGATCCTCGTCGACTACCACCAGGACGACTTCGTCGAGAAGGTCCGAGAGGCCACCGGCGGACGCGGCGCCGACGTCGTCCTCGACATCATCGGGGCGAAGTACCTGCAGCGGAACATCGCCGTGCTCGCCCCCGGCGGCCGGCTCGTCATCATCGGGATGCAGGGGGGCAGCAGGGCCGAGCTCGACATCGCGGCGCTCATGGCGAAGCGCGCGGCGGTCATCGGGACGACACTGCGGGCACGGCCGGCCGAGGAGAAGGCGGCGATCGTCGCCGCGGTCGCCGAGCACGTCTGGCCGCTCGTCGCCGACGGCTCGGTGCGCCCGGTCATCCAGTCGCGGTACCCGCTCGCCGAGGCCGCCGCCGCCCACCGGGAGCTGGAGGCCAGCGGGCACGTCGGGAAGATCCTCCTGACCCCCTGAGGCACCCGGGCGCCCGAGCTCAGTTGACCTGGCGTTCGCGGCCCTCCCAGTAGGGGGCGCGCAGCTTGAACTTCTGCAGCTTACCGGTCGCGGTCCGGGCCAGCTCGGTGCGGAACTCCACCGATGTCGGTGCCTTGTAGCCGGCCGCCCGCTCCTTGCACCACGCGACGATCTCGTCCTCGGTCACCGCCGCGTCGGGCGCGACGACGACGAGCGCCTTGATCGTCTCGCCCCACTTCTCGTCCGGCACGCCGATCACCGCCACCTCGGTGACCGCGGGGTGGCTGAAGATCACGTCCTCGACCTCCACCGAGGACACGTTCTCCCCGCCGGTGATGATGACGTCCTTCTTCCGGTCGCTGATCGTCAGGTAGCCGTTCTCGACCGTGCCGCCGTCGCCGGTGTGGAACCATCCGCCCTCCAGCGCCCGCTCGCTCTCCTCCGGCTGCTCCCAGTACCCCTCGAGGACGACGTTCGAGCGGGCCAGCACCTCGCCGTCGGGCGAGAGCGCGAGCCGCACCCCGAGCGCCGGGGCGCCCGCGCGAACGAGCCGCGCGGCCCGCTCCTCCACCGACAGCTCGTCCCACTCGCCCCGGCGCCGGTTGATCGTCAACAGCGGCGAGGTCTCGGTGAGCCCGTAGATCTGGATGAACTCCCAGCCCAGCTCGGCCTCGACCCGTGCGACCGTCTTGGTCGGCGGCGGCGCGCCGGCGACGATGATGCGCACCCGGTCCCTCCCCGGCACCTCGCCCTCCCACGAGCCCGCCGCGTCGAGCACGGCGTTGACGACGGCCGGGGCGGCGCACATCAGGGTCACCCCGTGGTCGCGGACCCGACGCAGGATCTCGGTCCCGTCGATCTTCCGGAGCACGACGTGGCGGGCCCCGACCCCGGTGGCCGCGAACGGCATCCCCCACCCGTTGGCGTGGAACATCGGCAGCGTGTGCAGGTAGACGTCGCGGTCGGAGAGCCCCGCGTGGAGCCCGAAGGTCACCGCGTTGGCCCAGATGTTGCGATGGGTGATCTGCACACCCTTGGGCCGCGCCGTCGTGCCCGACGTGTAGTTGATGGTGGCCGTCGCGTTCTCGTCCGCCTCCCACGGCCGCGGGCTCGCCCCGGGCGGCGCGAAGATCGCGTCGTCGTCGTCGCCGAGGACGAACCGGTGCTCGGCCGTCACCGAGGCGAGCGGGGCGTCGAGCTCCGGGTCGACGAGGACGACCCTGGCCCCGGAGTGCCCGACGATGTAGCGCACCTCGTCGGGCTTGAGCCGGAAGTTGACCGGGACGAGCACCCGTCCCGAGCCGCAGACCCCGAAGAACGAGACGAGCAGCCGGGCGGCGTTGTGCGAGACGACCGCCACCCGCTCCCCCACCTCGATGCCGAGTTCGTCGAGCTTCGCCGCCTGCCGCTGCGCCAGGTCGGCGACCTCGGCGTAGGTGAGGTCGGGCAGCGGAGGGGCCACCTGGTCGGGTTCGTCGACGACGCCCACCCGGTCGCCGTACACGGTGCGTGCCCGGTCGATGAAGTCGGTGACGGTGAACGGGACGATCATCTGCGGCCTCTCTGTTCGGGTCCGGCCCGGGCGCCCGGGCGAGGGCTGGCCCCAGTCTCGACCCCGGCGAGCCGGCCGCGGGCCGCTCCGGCCCACGTTCTCGCCCACCGGTCACCACCACCCGACCAGGGGCCGATGGCGCCGACGGGCGGCGCCGTGCTCCCGGCTGCGCCGCCGCACCCCGGCACCACCGGTAGACTGCGGGTCAGCACAGGGTCCTCGGTGCGCCGTTGGAGGCGGGTTCGGCGCACGCCCGCTCCGCCCTACCCGGGCGCAGGACCGAAAGCACCCGATGTCCCCCCTGGCCTCGTACCGGCGGCTGTTCTCCCTCGCCGGTCCCCTCTACGTGCTCGTCGCCTTCGTCGGCCGGCTGCCCCTGGCGATGAGCCAGATGGGCACCCTCCTGCTCGTCGCCGGCACCACCGGCTCCTACGCCCTGGGTGGCGCCGCTGCGGGTGCCCTCGCCGTCGCGAACGCGGTCGGCGCGCCGTTCGCCGGCGCGCTCGCCGACCGGGTCGGCCAGCGGCCGGTCGTCCTCGTCCAGTCCGCGGCCGGCGGCGTCGGCCTGCTCGTCCTCGTGGCGCTCGCCACCGGGGGCGCCGCGCCCGCGGCCGTCATCGTGGCCGCCGCGCTCGCCGGCGCCGCGATGCCGCAGATCGGCCCGCTGGCCCGGGTCCGGTGGCGCCCCCTGACCCGCCACCAGGGCGAGCACCAGCCACGCCTCATGGAGACCGCCTTCTCGTACGAGGGCGCCGCCGACGAGGCCTCGTTCGTCCTCGGCCCGGCCGCCGTGGGCGTGCTCGCGGTGCTCGTCAGCCCGGCCCTCGCCGTCTCGGCCGCGGCGGTCATCCTCCTGGGCTTCGGCACGGCGTTCGGGCTGCACCACACCGCCGCCCTGACCCATGCCCACCGTCCGAGCGGGCCGGCGACCGGCCGCATCCTCTCGGCCGCGTTCGTCGTGCTGCTCCTCGCCCAGCTGCTCATGGGGATGGTCTTCGGGTCGGTCCAGACCGGGACGACGGCGCTGACCACCGCCGCCGGGGTGCCGGGGCTCGCCGGCATCGTCCACGCCACCCTCGGGGTCGGCTCGGTGCTCGCCGGCCTCGCCGTCGCCGGGCTGCCACCCCGGGTCGGCTTCCCCACCCGGGTCCTCGTCGCGGCATCGGGCCTTGCCGTGCTCTCCACCCCGCTCCTGGTCACCGACAGCGTCCCGCGGCTCTTCGGCGTCGTCCTGGTCCTCGGCTTCGTCATCGCCCCGTACATGATCAGCGTCTTCGTCCTCGGCGAGCGGGCCGTCCCGCCGGCCCGGGTGGGGACCGCGATGACGCTGCTCGCCTCGGTGACCGGCGTCGGGTACGCGCTCGGCTCGGCGGTGGCGGGCCGGCTGGCCGACGCCCAGGGACACCACGGGGCCTTCTCGGTGACCGTCGCCGCAGGGGTCACCGCTGCCGTGCTCGCCCTGGCGTCGCAGCCGCTGCTCCGCCGCGCCACCGCCCCGGCACCGCCGTCGGGTGCCCGGACAGCCGCCCCGGCGACCACCTGAGCACCCGACGCGGGCTCGGGCGTCAGGGGGCGGGAGCCCCGGCCCGGGAGGGTGCCAGCGAGGACGCGGGGGACCGCAGCGGCGCGACGCTGAGCACGTCCCCGACCTGGCAGCCGAGGACGTCGCAGACGGCGGTGAGCGTGCTGAACCGCACGGCCCGGGCCCGGTCGTTCTTGAGCACCGAGAGGTTGACGACCGTGACCCCCACGGCCTCGGCGAGGGCGGCGAGCGTCATCCCCCGCTCCTCGAGGAGGCGGTCGAGGTGGCACACGACCCGGTGGGGCTCCTCGGCCGGCATCAGACGAGGCCGTCCACGTCCTCGCGCAGCCTCGCCCCCGACTGGAACGCCGAGGCGATGAGGGCGGCGACCGCCCCGGCGAGGACGGCGGCCCACGGCAGGTCGAGGGAGACGCCGGGGCCGCCCGGGCCGAGGTGCATCTCGGTGAGGAGCACCACGTCCACGGCCGCGCGCAGGAACCAGGCGACCGGGACGCCCGCGGCGAGCAGCAGGGCGAGCAGCCACAGCCGGCCGGCGGCGCGCCCACGGAACGGGTCGCCGGCCGCGACGTCGCGGACCAGGGCCAGGACCATCCAGCACGCCCCGGCGACGACGAGGGTGAGCAGGACCCCGGGCACCAGGTCGAGGACGCGCTGGGCCGTCGTCGGGTCGACGAGGTGCACGTCGTAGGAGGCCTCGGAGTGGCGGACGCCCGCGCCGTCGAGGACCGGCACCTGGACCGGCCCGAACGCGGGGACCCGCAGCGCCTCGCCCCGCAGCCAGGCGAGCACCGGCGAGAGGACCTCGGCGACCACGGTGACGACTGCGACCAGGGTGACGAGGCCGACCATGCCCCAGCGGTCCGAGCGCCCGACGGCGAGCAGGTCCCGGCGGGGTCGGTCCCTCCGGTCCTGTGCGGACATGACGCCTCCTGGGGTATCGACCGTCGATAACTATCGAAAAACGATA
The DNA here is from genome assembly GCA_963772645.1 of uncultured Actinomycetota bacterium. Lineage (GTDB taxonomy): Bacteria > Actinomycetota > Actinomycetes > Actinomycetales > Dermatophilaceae > DASSQJ01. Next base: position 279,650 of record CAVYYD010000011.1, on the reverse strand, counting down.
CCGGTATCGATGAACGATGTCCAGACACGCCACCACCCCGCCTCGGGTGCTCAGGTGGCTGCCCGGGCGACCGTCCGAGCACCCGACCTCGAGGAGGACGGGGCAGGATGGGGGGATGAGCGACCAGCCCCGACCCGACCGCGAGCAGGACGACGACGGCCCCCGGACCGTCCCGGCGACCGTCGCCCACGACGAGGACAAGGTCGTCGTCGTGACCCCCGAGGGGATGGGCGTGGCGCCGCGCGCCCCCAGGGCGGACGACGGCGAGGAGGAGCACCGTCCGCAGAACCCGGCCGACCTCGTCGAGCAGCCGGCGAAGGTGATGCGGATCGGCTCGATGGTCAAGCAGCTCCTCGAGGAGGTGCGCAGCGCCCCGCTCGACGACCGCGGCCGGGCCCGCCTCGCCGACATCCACGACCGCTCGATCGCCGAGCTGAAGGACGGCCTGGCGCCCGAGCTCGTCGCCGAGCTGGAGCGGATCGCCCTGCCGTTCCGGGACGAGCAGCCCAGCGACGCCGAGCTGCGGATCGCCCAGGCCCAGCTCGTCGGCTGGCTCGAGGGCCTCTTCCACGGCATCCAGACCGCGCTCGTCGCCCAGCAGATGGCCGCCCAGGCCCAGCTGCAGCAGATGCGGGCCCTGCCGCCGGGGATGCGCCCCGGCCAGGGGCCCGGCCCGCGCCCGGGGATGCCGCACCCGCAGCAGGGACCGTCGGGCGAGCCGGGGCACACCGAGGGCACCGGCCAGTACCTCTGACCCTCAGCAGATCCGCGGCAGCTGCTCCCCGATCGGCAGGTCGAGCACCCGCGTCCCCCCGAGGCCGGTGCGGACCGTGACCACCCCGGGGTGGTCCTCGACGACCGTCCCGATCCGGCAGGCCCGGGCGCCGAGCGGGTCGGCCCGCATCGTCGCCAGCGCCAGGTCGGCCTGGGCGGCCGGCACGAAGGCGACGAGCTTGCCCTCGTTGGCGACCTGCAGCGGGTCGAGCCCGAGCAGCCCGCAGGCGTCGCGCACCTCCGGCGGAACCGGCAGGTCCGCCTCGACGAGCCGGACCCCCATGCCGGCCGCGGACGCGATCTCGTTGAGCGTCGACGCCACCCCGCCCCGCGTCGGGTCGCGCAGCACGTGCACGTCGACCCCGGCCGCGAGCAGGTCCGCGACCAGCCCGTGCAGCGGCGCCGAGTCGCTCTCGACGGTCGTGCCGAACTCCAGCCCCTCCCGGCAGCTCATCACGGCGACGCCGTGCATCCCGAGGTCCCCGCTGACCAGGACGACGTCCCCGGCCCTGGCGCGGTGCGGGCCGATGTCGACACCGTCGGGGACGACGCCGATCCCGGCCGTCGTGAGGTAGACCCCGTCGCCGCTGCCGTGGTCGACGACCTTGGTGTCACCGGTGACGAGCCGGACCCCGGCCCGAGCGGCCGCCCTGCCGACCGCGGTCGCCACCCGCCCGAGGTCCTCCATCGACGTCCCCTCGGCGAGCACGTAGGCGGTCGAGAGGTAGAGCGGCCGCGCCCCGACCATCGCGAGGTCGTTGACCGTGCCGTTGACGGCGAGGTCGCCGATGCTGCCGCCGGGGAAGAACATCGGCTTCACGACGTAGGAGTCGGTGGAGAAGGCCAGGCGCCCGGGCACCGCGGGCAGCACCGCGGCATCCCCCAGCTCGGCGGCCGCGGCGCCGCCGTGGGCGGGGAGGAAGAGGCTCTCGACGAGCTCGGCCGACATCGCCCCACCGCCGCCGTGGCCCATGACGACGGTGGGGGTGTCCCGCAGCGGCAGCGGGCAGGTCCAGCCCTCGCAGGTCCAGGGGCTCGCTCACGAGACCTCCCCGAGGTCGAGGCGGCGGTAGGCGTAGTAGGCGGCGCACGCCCCCTCCGAGGAGACCATCGTCGCCCCGAGCGGGGTCCGTGGCGTGCACTCCCGGCCGAAGGCGGCGCACTCGTGCGGCGTGATCAGGCCCTGGAGCACCTCGCCGGACCGGCACAGGGGCGACTCCTCGGTCCGGATGCCGGTGACGTCGAACCGGCGCTCCGCGTCGTACTCGGCGTACCGCTGCGACAGGCGCCAGCCGGAGCGGGGAATGGTCCCGATGCCGCGCCAGGTGCGGTCGGTGACCTCGAAGACGTCGCGCAGCATCGCGATCGCGGCGGGGTTGCCCTCCGCCGGGACCGCGCGGGGGTAGGCGTTCTCCACCTCGTGGCGCCCCGCCTCGAGCTGGACCACCGTGCGCCGGATGCCCTCGAGGATGTCGAGCGGCTCGAACCCGGTGACGACGATCGGCACGCCGTACCGCTGCGCGAGGGGCGGGTACTCGTGGGTTCCCATGACGCTGCAGACGTGCCCGGCCGCGAGGAAGCCCTGCACCCGGCAGGACGGCGACTCCATGATCGCGGCGATCGCCGGCGGGACGAGGACGTGGGAGACCAGGAGCGAGAAGTTCGTGATCCCGAGCCGGCGCGCCTGGTGCACCGTCATCGCGTTGGCCGGCGCGGTGGTCTCGAAGCCGATGCCGAAGAAGACGACCTCCTTGTCGGGGTTGTCTCGGGCGACGGTGAGGGCGTCGAGCGGGGAGTAGACGACGCGCACGTCCCCGCCCTCGCTCTTGACCGTGAAGAGGTCGTCGTGGCTGCCCGGGACGCGGAGCATGTCGCCGAACGAGCAGAACACGACCTCCGGCCGGCGGGCGATGGCCAGGGCCCGGTCGATCGTCTCCAGCGGGGTGACGCACACCGGGCACCCCGGCCGTGGATCATCTCGATCCCGGCGGGCAGGAGCTGGTCGATGCCGTGCCGGATGATCGAGTGGGTCTGCCCCCCGCAGACCTCCATGATCGCCCACTGCCCGGTGGTCGCCGCGTGGATCCGCTCGAGCAGGCCGCGGGCCAGGCCCGGGTCGCCGAACTCCTCGAGGTACCTCACGGCGCCGACCCCTCCGGGCGGCCGCCCGGTCCGGCCGGCCGAGCTCCTCCTCGAGGATGCCGAGCCGCTCGAACGTCGCCAGGGTCTCGCGGGCCGCCTCCTCGTCCAGCCGCTGGATGGCGAAGCCGACGTGGACGATGACGTACTCGCCGACCTGCGCCTCGGGGAGGTAGGCGAGGCAGACCTTCTTGCGGACGCCGCCGAAGTCGACCTCCGCCATGGTATGCCGTCCTCCTCGTGCACCGACACGACGCGTCCCGGGACCGCGAGGCACATCGTGGGCTCCTGTCCCGGTGCTCAGCGCCGGTGGTCGAGGCGGTTCGAGCGTACGTGCGCCGACGGCCACCTGTCCCAGGGCCAGGCCCCCGTCGTTGGCGGGGACCTGTTCGTGGACGAGGACCGCCAGGCCGTGCTCGGTCAACGCCCCGGGTGGCCTCGAGCAGGACGCGGTTGACGAAGACCCCGCCGGTGAGCCCGACCGTGCCGACCCCGGTCCGCACGGCGGCCTCGGCCGCCGAGTGCCGCGGAGGCGGTCGCGACCGCCTGGTGCACGGCCAGGGCGAGGGCGCCGACGGGGGCCGCGGAGGTGGCGAGTGCGCGCACGAGCGGGCCGGGGTCGAGGATGTCGGCGCCGTCGGTTCCGGCGTGGCGCCGGACCGGGAACGGCAGCTCGGGCGCCGGGTCGGCGGGGTGGTCGCGGCGCCACCCGCCGGCGACGGCCTCCAGCTCGACCGCCGCCTGGGCCTCGTAGCCGACCCGGTGGCGGATGCCGAGCACCGAGGAGGCGACGTCGAAGAGCCGGCCCATGCTGCTCGTGGCGACCACCCCGGCGCCCGAGCGGTCGGCGGCCCCGAGGAAGCGGCGTTCGGCGCCGGTGAGCTCTCGGCCACCCGCGTGCCCTCCGGCGGCACCCCCGCGGCGAGCAGGGCGAGGGCGGCGGTCCGCACCGGGTTGCGCACCCCGGCGTCGGCGCCGGGGAGTCGGACCGTGCCGAGGTGGGCGAGCCGGTCGGCGACCCGGCCGCCGTCCCGCAGCAGGAGCAGCTCGCCGCCCCAGATGCTCGCGTCGCAGCCGTAGCCGGTGCCGTCGTAGACCAGCCCGAGCAGCGGCTCGTCGAGCCGGCCGTGCTCGGCGGCGAGCGCGGCGAGGTGGGCGTGGTGGTGCTGCACCTCGTGGACGGGCACGGCGAGCTCGGCGGCGAACCGGTGCGCCCAGGCCCGGGAGGCGTAGCCGGGGTGCCGGTCGGCCACGAGCAGGGTCGGGGTGCGGTCGTGGAAGCGGAGCAGCTGGTCGGTGACCCGCTGGTGCGCGGCGCGGCTGGCGAGCGAGGCGAGGTCGCCGACATGCGCCGAGACGAAGGCGCGCCCGTCGCGGGCCAGGGCCACGGTGTTCTTCAGCTCGGACCCGGCGGCGAGGACGACGGCGTCGCCCCTCGCGGCGGGAACCGCGACGGGCAGGGGTGCGTACCCGCGCGAGCGGCGGACCGGCACGGCCCGCCCGGGCGGCAGCCACGCGAGGACCGAGTCCTCGACCGGGACGGCGACGTCGCGGTCGTGGACGAGGAACAGGTCCGCGATGCCGGCGAGGCGCTCGAGCGCGTCGACCTCCCCGGTGCACAGCGGCTCCCCGCTTCGGTTGCCCGAGGTCATGACGAGCACCGGCGGCGCCCCCGGCGACCCGTCCGGCCGTTCGGCGAGGAGGAGGTGGTGCAGCGGGGTGTAGGGCAGCAGGACGCCGAGCTCGCCGAGGCCGGTGGCGGTCGGGCCCGGGGCCACGGCGATGAGACGGGGGCGTCGGGCCGCACCGGCAGCAGCACGATCGGACGGGCCGGCGAGGTCAGCACGGCCGCCGCGCCCCCGACCTCGACGCACCGCCGGGCCGTCGCGAGGTCGCGGGCCATGACCGCGAACGGTTGCTCCGGGCGGCGCTTGCGCTCCCGCAGGGCGGCGACGGCGCGATCGGACGCCGCGTCGCAGGCGAGGTGGTAGCCACCGAGGCCCTTGACCGCGACGACCCGCCCGCACGCAGCAGCTCGATCGCCGCACCGAGGGACTCCTCGGTCCCGTGCGCCCGGACCCGGCCGTCGGGTCGCAGCGCCTGCAGGGTCGGGCCGCAGTCGTGGCAGGCGATCGGCTGGGCGTGGTAGCGCCGGTCCCCCGGGTCGGCGTACTCGGCGGCACAGGCCGCACACATGGGGAAGGCGGCCATCGTCGTCGCCGACCGGTCGTAGGGCAGGTCGAGGGTGATCGTGAGCCGGGGACCGCAGTGGGTGCAGGTGATGAACGGGTGCCGGTGGCGCCGGTCACCGGGGTCGGCGAGCTCGGCCAGGCAGGCGGCGCAGGTCGCGGTGTCCGGCGGCACCATGGTGCGGGCCCCGGCCACCGCCCGCGACCCCTCGATCCGGAAGCCCGCCTCGCCACCGACGGCCGACACGTCGGCCGACTCCACCGACTCGACCGCCGCGAGCGGCGGCGCGTCCTCGACGAGCCGGGCGGCGAACCGCGCCACGGCCGGCGCCGGGCCCTGCACCTCGACCTCGACCGCGCCCGAGTCGTTGTGACACACCCCGTCCAGCCCGAGCTCGGCGGCGAGCGCGGCGACGAAGGGCCGGAAGCCCACGCCCTGGACCACGCCGCGGACGACGAGCCGCCGCCGCACGACGGGGTCGGCCCCGGTCCGGGTCACCGCTGGTCCCACCGCACGCCTCGATTGTGCCCGAGACGACACGGTGCGTCCTTGCACCGGGGGCTGCCGGCCGGGGATGCTCGGCTCATGGCGCGAACGATCCGCCGCTGCCCGAGCACGCCCGGCCCCCGGGCCGCGGGCCACGCCCGGGCCACCGGTACGGCGGTGGGGTGAGGGTGCACGAGCTCTCGCTCTGCCGCAGCATCCACGACATCGTCGACCGGGCGCGCGACGGCCGGCGCGTCCACGCGGTGAACCTGCAGGTGGGGCAGCTGCGGCAGGTGGCCCCCGAGACGCTGTCGTACTGCTGGGGGATGGTCTGCGCTCAGGGCCCGCTCGCCGGGTCCGAGCTCGTCGTGGACCACGTCCCGGTGGTCCTCGACTGCCGCGACTGCGGGGCCCGGAGCACCGCCGGGCGCGTGCTCCTCCTGACCTGCGACGCGTGCGGGTCTGGCTCGGTCGAGCTGATCAGCGGCGAGGAGCTGCTGGTGACCTCCGTCGACCTGGCCGGGGAGAGCTGATGGGCCGGTTCCACCGCCACGACGACGGGATCGTGCACGAGCACGACCACGACGTCGGAGACCACACCGGGTACACGACCGGCACCGACCGGGTCGTCGTCCTCGAGCGGATCTTCGGCGAGAACGACCGCGCGGCAGCCGCCAACCGCGCCGCGCTCGACGCGGCCGGCGTCACGGCGGTCAACCTCATGTCATCCCCCGGTGCCGGGAAGACGGCCCTGCTCGTCCGGGCCCTGGAGCACCTGCGCGCGGCGGGCCTGCGGGCGGGGGTGGTCGAGGGGGACATCGAGACGTCGCTGGATGCCGACCGGCTCGCCGGGCTCGGCGCCCAGGTCTCGCTGCTCAACACCGGGCAGGGCTTCGGCGGGGAGTGCCACCTCGACGCGCCGATGGTCGCCCGGGCCCTCGGTGGCCTCGACCTGGCCGCCCTCGACATCGTCCTCGTCGAGAACGTCGGCAACCTGGTCTGCCCGGCCGAGTTCGACGTCGGCGCGCACCACCGGGTCATGGTCGCCAGCGTCACCGAGGGGGAGGACAAGCCCCTGAAGTACCCCGTGATGTTCCGGTCGGTCGAGCTCGTCCTGGTCAACAAGGTCGACCTGCTCCCCCACCTCGACCTCGACCTCGACCTGCTGCGCCGCAACATCCGCCAGGTCAACCCGGCCGCCCGGGTCCTCGAGGTCTCGGCGCGAACCGGCGAGGGCCTGGACCCCTGGCACGCGTGGCTGGGCGCGGTGGGCGCGGGTGCCGGTGCCGCCCCGGGTGCCCCGGGTGCCCCGGGCGCCCCGGGCGCCCCGGGCGCCGCGGGCGCCGCGGGTGTCGCGGCTCAGGCCGGCTCGGTCTCCGCGGCGAGGGTGCGCAGCGGCGAGAGCCACCCGTAGGCCGCGGCGAGGGCGCCGACCGAGACGACGCAGACCAGGCCTGCCCGCAGCCCGAGGGACGCCGCGAGGGCGCCGGCGCCGAGGGCCCCGCCGGTCCACCCGACCCCGAAGGACAGCATCCGGCCCGCGGTGTTGACCCGGCCGAGCAGGTGCTCCGGCGTCACCTGCTGCCGGTAGGTGATCGAGTTGAGGACGGTGCCCTGGTAGGAGACGCCCCAGAGGACCATCGCGAGGACGGCGACCCGCCAGGTGCTCGTCGTCGCGACGGCGATGCCCGAGGCCGCGCAGACCGGGAGCCACATGAGTGTCAGCCGCCCGGGCGGCATCAGCCGGAGCAGGCGCGGGGTGGCCAGCGCGACGGTGACGCCGCCGATCCCCCACGCCGCGAAGACCAGCCCGAAGCGCCACCCGCTCGTCCCGACCCCGAGGATGCGGTCGGTGTAGGGCACCGAGAGCGCCATGAACCCGGCACCGGAGAGCGAGACGAGGAAGCCGACGGCCGTCATCGAGCGCACCCCGGCGTGCCCGACGAGGTAGCGCAGCCCGTCCCGCACCTCGCCGACCAGCACCCCGGGCCGCAGCGGCGGCAGCTGGCGTGGCAGCGAGAGGCGGACGGCGATGGCCGAGACGCAGGCCGCCGAGATCGCGTAGCTCAGCGCGTCGACGCCGAGCAGCCAGGCGGGATGGAGCACGGCGAGGACGAGGCCGGCGAGCATCGGCACGCCGAGGTCGAGGAGCGAGCCGGTACCCCAGATCGCGGCGTTGGCGTCGCCGATCCGCGCCCTCCCGACGATCGCCGGGAGGGCGCCGAACGCCGCGCCGTCGAAGAAGACGAAGAAGGACTGGGTCACCAGCCCGGCCGCGAGCGCGTGCCAGACGGTGAGGACGCCGAGGGCCCAGGCGATGGGCACCGACCCGATGGCCAGCGCGCTGAGCAGGTCGGCCGCCACCATGACCCGGCGGCGGTCGAGCCGGTCCGACAGCGCGCCCGAGACGAGGCCGAGGAGCAGGTAGGGGACGCCTTCGGCGACGGTGACGAGGGCGGTGAGGGCCGGGCTCCCGCTCAGCCGGTAGACCAGGACCGGGAGCGCCACCGCGGTGACGAGGGTGCCCGCGACCGACACCTGCCGCGCGGTCCAGAAGAGGCGGAAGTCGCGGTGCCCTCGCAGGCTGCCGGCCCGGCGCGGCGCCACGTCCGGCAGCGGCGCGGTCATCCGCCGGACCCGGTCGCCCGCACCGCGCCCCCGAAGGCCCGGCGAGCCGCCGCCCACGCACCCCGCCGGGCCGGCAGGTCGGGAAGCTGCGCGGCGAGCGCGGCGGAGAAGTCGAGGCTCGCCTCGAGCGGCAGCAGGCTCGGCAGGTTGTCGATGGCGATGACGCCGAGCGGCCGCCGGCCGCCGTGGACGACGCGCACCGGCTGGTCCCAGGTCGTGACCTCCGTGTTCACCGGGATGCGGTTGTGCTCGCTGGAGACGTCGCAGGTGACGTCCGCGACGGTGCGGAGCCGGCGGCCGGGCCGCTCGAGGTCCTCGGCGCGGACGAACGGCTCCCCGGGCGCGGCCGAGGCGACGCAGTTGACGAGGAGGTCGTGGTCCAGGAGGGCGTCGCGGTCGAGGACGGCGGTCTCGGCGACGTCCCACCGGGTGACCTCGGCGCCGGCCACCTCGAGCGCGTCGCCCGCTCCGCTCCCGCCCCGGCCACGTGCCCCGATGACGAGCACCCGTGGGGGACGGCCGGCCACCGCCGCGGCCAGCGAGGCGTCGAAGGCCGCCCGCGTCCCGGGCTCCAGCGGGCCCTCGAGCCCGCCGCGCGCGGCACGCACACCGAGCCCGGCCCCGACGTAGCCGGCCCAGTAGCCGAAGGCCACGACCCGGCGGCCGCCCTCGGTGAGGTACTCGATGTCGAGCAGCTCGCCGCCGCCCTCGGCGAAGCGGGCGAGCAGGTCCGCCGCGCCGGCCTGGCCCTTGTAGGCATGGGCGAAGTACGCGTGGGTGTGGCGGAGGGCCCGCGGCGCCTCGGGCAGCTCCTTGATGCCGAGGACCACCGCGTCGGCCGGGGCGTCGGGCCACGAGCCGGCCTGCACGACCTCGCAGCCGGCACCGCGGTAGGCGTCGACGGGCAGGACGCGGGTCGGTGAGTCCTCGACCGTGACCCGCCAGCCGGCGGCGAGGAGGCTCGCGGCATCGGCAGGCACCAGCGGGGTGCGCTGCTCGGTGGGCCGCGCCTCGGCGCGGACCCACAGGTGGGGCCTGCTCACGGCCGCGACCCTAGCCCGGCGCCCACCGGCGGACGACCCGTGGGGTCGCCGGTCCGGACGTCCCGGTCCCGCTAGCCCGGGGGCGCCCCACCGCGGCGCTCGCGGGAGAACGGGTGGGTGGAGTCGACCGGCACCGGCTCCACCGGTCCCCGGGGCAGCCCCCACGCGACGGCGAGGCCCGGCACCGCGGCGAGCGCCACCACGGCGAGGGCGAGGGCCGGTGACCCGACGAACGGCTGGACGGCGAGCACGAGCACCACCCCGCCGAGGTTGCCCGCCATCAGGAGCACCCCGGTGGCGAGCCCGGCGCGGGAGGCGCCGACGTGCACCTCGGACCACTCCAGGGCCACGGGCAGGCCGGCGAGCAGGACGAACCCGAGCAGCGCGAGGAGCGCCCCCGCCCACACCGGCGCGTGCAGCACGGTGAGCACGCCGAGGACGAGCAGGGTGGCGAGCGTCGCCAGGAGCAGCACCTCGCGGCGGCGACCGCGCGCGGCGGCGGGGCCGGGCAGCACCGCCGCCCCGACGATGCCGGCCAGCGTCGTCACCGCGATGAGCGGCCCACCGGCGCCCGGGTGGCCGAACCCGGCCATCACCGGGTCGAGCCACGTCGCGAGCGCGTTGAACACCCCGACCCCGACCAGGAGGAGAACGGCCAGCCGCCAGAGGAGCGGGTCGTGCCGTAGCCAGCGCCACGACCCGGACGTCGGAGGGTGCACCGGCAGCAGCACCGCGCCGCGCAGCATCGTCAGCACCGCGACCGCGGCGACGAGCGCCACCGCGGCATGGGCCAGGAGCAGACCGCCGAGTCCGACCGCCGCCACGACCGCGCCACCCCCCACCGCCGCGAGGAGCACGCCGACGAACTGGGCGGCGCTGCCGGCCGCGATGGCGTGCGCCCGCTCGCCCTCTGGGAAGGCCCGGGCGGCGAGCGGGGTCGTGGCGTTGAGGACGAAGGGCTGGCCGACCGACGCGAGCACCTGGCCCACGAGCAGCCAGCCGTACGAGCCGGTGTCGACGAGCCGGACGAGGGCGCCGAGCAGGGTGAACAGGGCGCCGAGGCCGAGGGCGAGGCGGAACGAGCGGTCCATCATCCGGCCCGCGGGCAGGGCGAGGACGACGAAGAGGAGCGGGTTGACGACCGCGAGGTCGCCGACCAGGCCCTCGGACACCCCGAGGGTCCGCGCCGACTCGGTGGTCACCGGGGCGAAGGTGAGCCACAGCAGCTGGGTCATGACGACGAGCAGGCAGAACGCCGCCAGCAGCCCCCAGCGGTGGCGCGAGGGGACGGGGACCGCGCGCGGCATCAGAGGTCGGCGGCCGCGGCGCGGCCGGCGGCGCGGCCGGAGAACAGGCACCCGCCGAGGAAGGTGCCCTCGAGGGCGCGGTAGCCGTGCATCCCTCCGCCCCCGAAGCCCGAGACCTCGCCCGCCGCCCAGAGCCCGGGCACCGGCGACCCGTCCGGGCCGAGAACCCGCCCGCGCAGGTCGGTGTGCAGCCCGCCGAGGGTCTTGCGGGAGAGCACTCGCAGCCGCACGGCGACGAGCGGGCCGTGCCGGGGGTCCAGGAGACGGTGCAGCGGGTAGGCCCGCTTGGTCAGCCGATCGCCCCGGTATCGGCGGGCCCCCCGGATCGCGGTGATCTGGGCGTCCTTGGTGACCGGGTTCTCGACCTGGCGGTCACGCTCGAGCAGCTGCCGCTCGACATGTGCCGGGTCCAGGGGCGCGTCGGGGGTCAGCGCGTTCATCCGCTCGACGAGCTCTCCGACGGTGTCGGCCGTGACCCAGTCCTCCCCGTGGTCGAGGAAGGCCTGGACCGACGGGAGGACCCGGGTGACGGGGCTGCGCAGCACGTCGCGGTAGCGCCGCTGGGTGATGTCGGGGTTCTGCTCCGAGCCCGAGAGCCGGTACTCCTTGCCGACGACCGAGGTGTTCGCGACGAACCACGAGTGGTCGGCCCCGGTCCGGCGCAGGTACTCCAGCGTGCCCAGCGTGTCGAACCCGGGCAGGTAGGGCGCGGGCAGCCGGTCGCCGTGCGCGTCGAACCACATCGACGTCGGGCCGGGCAGGATGCGGATGCCGTGGCCCGGCCAGACCGGGTCCCAGTTGCGCACCCCCTCGACGTAGTGCCACATCCGGTCGCGGTTGACGACCACGCCGCCGGCCGCCTCGGTGATGCCGAGCATCCGCCCGTCGACGTGCGCCGGCACCCCGGTGAGCAGCTCGGCGGGCGGGGGGCCCGAGCCGCTCGGGCCAGCTGGCCCGGACCAGCTCCGGGTCGCCGCCGATGCCCCCGGAGGTGACGACCACGGCCCGCGCCCCGTACTCGAAGTCCCCGACGACCTCGCGGTTCGAGGCGACCCCGCGGGGGGAGTCGTCCTGTGCGAGGACCGCACCGCGCACCCCGGTGACCGACGGACCGGTCCGGACCAGGGCGTCGACCCGGTGCCGGATGCGGTAGATGACCCGCCCGGCCGCGACGTGAGCGCGGACCCGCCGGACGAAGGGCTCCACGACCCCGGTGCCGGTCCCCCAGGCGAGGTGGAAGCGCGGCACCGAGTTCCCGTGCCCACCGCTGGTGCCGTCACCCCGCTCGGCCCAGCCGACGACCGGGAAGAACGAGATCCCGAGCTCGCGCAGCCAGGCCCGCTTCTCCCCCGCGGCCCAGTCGACGTAGGCCCGGGCCCACTCGCGTCCCCAGTGGTCGGGCCCGGGGCCACCGTCGTCGGCGACGAGCCGGTCCCAGCCTGCGCTGCCCTCCCAGTCCTGCCAGGCGAGCTCGACCGAGTCGCGGATCCCCATCCGGTGCTGCTCCGGGCTGTCGACGAGGAAGAGCCCCCCGAAGCTCCACCAGGCCTGGCCGCCGAGGTTCGCCGCGTTCTCCTGGTCGAGGAGGACGACGCAGTGCCCGGCGTCGGCGAGCTCGCAGGTGGCGACGAGGCCGGCGAGCCCGGCACCCACGACGACGACGTCGGCATCCATGGGGGGAGAGCCTAGGCCCCCGGGAGCATCCGGGCGAGGCCCCCGTCGGCGACGAACCGCAGGTCGGCGACGTCGCGGACGACCAGGTCGCAGACCGGCTCGAGCTCCTCGCGCAGGGTCGTGCTCGTCACCGCGACCAGCCCACGGCACCCCGCCGCGCGCGCGGCCCGCAGGCCGGCGACGGAGTCCTCGACGACGAGGCAGGCGCCCGGGTCGACGCCGATCCGGCGCGCCCCCTCGAGCCAGGGGTCGGGCCACGGCTTGCCCCGCGCGACGTCGGACGCGGTGACGACGACCTCCGGGTGCGGCAGCCCGGTGGCCCGCAGGCGGGCCTCGGCGAGCGGCGCGCTCGAGGAGGTGACGATCGCGGTGGGGACGTGACCGTCCCGCAGCACCCCGAGCAGCGCGGCGGCACCCGGCAGCACCTCGATGCCCTCGACGTCGGCGACCTCGATGCCCTCGATCCGCGCGAATGCCTCCTCGCGGTGCTCGGGGGGGAGCAGTTCGGCGATGACGTTGCGGGCGGTCACGCCGTGCAGGCCCCGCAGCCGCCGGGGGTCGACCCGGTACTCGCGGCACCACCGCAGCCAGGAGCGCTCGACCGACGCGATCGAGTCGATGAGCGTGCCGTCCATGTCGAGGAGGACCCCCGCGAACGGCTCCCCGAGGGCAGCGGGCAGTGAGGCCATGCGCGTCACCCTATGCACCGGCGCGGTGGGCGGGGCGGTGCATAGGGTGGAGAGGTGCCCCGGTCCGACGGGCGGCCACGCGCCGCCGTCCTCAGCTCCGCCGTGGCGGCGGTCGCGCTCGTCGGTGGCTGGACGTGGGCCGCCGGTCTCCAGGTGGGCTACGACCCGCGGGCCGAGTCGGTCAGCGCGCTCGCCGCGAGCGCGACCCCGCACCGCTGGCTCATGACGACCGCGCTCGCCGTCACCGGGGTCGGGCACCTCGTCACGGCGTGGGCGTTGGGCGACGCCCGGCGCCCAGGACGGGTCGCGCTCGCCCTCGGCGGCGTCGCCACGCTGGCCGTGGCGGCGGTGCCGCTGCCCTCGCGGGCCGAGTCCTCGGCCGGGCACCTCGTGGTCGCCGCGGTGTCGTTCGCGCTGCTCGCGGTGTGGCCGCTGCTCGCCGCGCGCGACGGCGGGCCGCCGGTGCTCTCCCGCCGGGTGGCCTGGCCGGCGGGCGCCCTGCTCGTGCTCGCCGTCGGGTCGCTCGCCGTCGGCCTCGACGGCGGGGCCTTCGGCCTGCACGAGCGGGTGGTCGCCGCGATGACGGTGCTGTGGCCGCTCGTCACCGCGCTCGGCGTCTGGTGGTGGGCCGGCCACCGGGTCGGGTCGGACCGGGTCCGGCACGTCCTCGGCACCGGGCTCCTCGCCGCCGCCTGCGTGGGGGCCGGCATCGCCGCCACCCAGCTCGCGCCCGTCACCGCCCAGACCCGCAACTACCAGGCCACCGTCTCCCTCGACGCCTCCCCGGCCCGCGCCGGTGACCTCGTCGCGACGACCACCTTCGGCGACGTCGTCGTCTCCTTCTCCGGCCTCGCACCGGGCATCGACGCCGTCCCGCAGGTCAAGGCGACGATCTCCGACGTCCTGTCCCGGCCCGGCATCAGCCTCTCGGCGCTGCGCCCCGGCCCGGAGGAGCTGAGCAACGCCATCCGCGACGCCGGGGTCCAGGTCGTGCTCCGGTTCGCCCTCGGCGCGCTCGCCGCCGCCCTGCTCGCCCTCGGTGGGTGGAGCACGCTGCGCCGCCGCCGGCCGCCTCCGGTGCTCCTCGCCTCGGCCGCCGCGGCCTGGCTCGTCGCGACGGTCGGCACGACGGCGGCGATCTGGACGACGTACCAGCCGGCCCGGCAGGGCAGCTTCACCGCCACCGAGGTCCTCGGCACGCTGCAGCGCAACGAGGGCCTCCTCGGCGACGTCGAGACCCGCGCCGCGCAGGTCGCCCCGTACCTGCGCAACCTCCTCGCCCTCTCGACGGCGCTCCAGCAGAAGTACGCGGCCGGGTCGCTGGAGTCCGACCCCGCGCTGCGGCTGCTCTTCGTCAGCGACATCCACGGCGCCAACCAGTACTCGCTGATGCGGACGATCGTGCAGGAGGACAGCATCGACGCGGTCATCGACACCGGCGACCTCGTCAACTTCGGGACCGTCGAGGAGGCCGCCGCGGCGGACATGTTCTCCGGCATCGAGTCGCTCGGCGTGCCCTACCTCTTCGTGCGCGGCAACCACGACGCGACCTCGGCCACCGACACCGCGCTGCTGCGCCGGATGGCGCAGGTCCCCGAACGTCGTCCTGCTCCAGCCGCCGGACGGCGGCTACACCGAGGTCTCGATCGGCGGGGTCACGCATCGCCGGCTTCAACGACCCCCGGTGGTTCGGTGACTCCGGAACCGGGTCCGCGGCCAAGCAGGCCCCGGCCCGGGCCGCCTTCGCCGCCGCGTTCGCCGACCGCGCCGAGCCGGACGTCGTGGCGAGCCACGAGCCGTGGGCCGTCCAGGGCCTGCACGGTGGCGTGCTGCTCAACGGGCACATCCACGTCCAGGACCTCGAGGGCAACCGCATCCAGACCGGCACGTTCACCGGCGGCGGCCCGTTCAGCCACTACATCGGCGACGGCCCCGGCGAGGAGCTCGTCGGGCAGCCGTCCTCGTTCGACGTCCTGACCTTCGGCACCGACTGCCGGCTCACCTCGCTGACCCGCTACCAGTTCCACGACGTCGTCGAGGGCCGGCCCTCCTACGACGACGTCTCGATCGTCAACGGCGCCCGCATCGACACCCGCCCCGCGACCCGGGCCGCACCTGCGCGGCCGAGCCGCTGCGGACCTCGCTCGTCACCGGCGGAGCCGTGCCCGCTCCGCGTGTCCCCGACGGAGCCCGCCCCTCGCGTCACGAGCGGTCCCGGTCGAGCCCGCGGCGCGACGGTCAGCCCCTGAGGTCGGGGAACATCTCGTCGCGGCACTCGGTGCCCTCCGGGGCACCGCCGGCGCGGGCCAGCTCCTCCTCGCGGCCCCGCAGCTCGACCCGCCGGATCTTGCCGGAGATCGTCTTCGGCAGCTCTGAGAACTCGATGCGGCGGACCCGCTGCCACGGCGCGAGGTGCTCGCGGCAGTGGGCGAGGATGCTGCGCGCGGTGTCGGCGTCCGGGGCGTACCCGTCGGCGCAGGACGACGTAGGCCTTGGGCACCGCGAGCCGCACCTCGTCCGGCGCCGGCACGACCGCGGCCTCGACGACGGCCGGGTGCTCGATGAGCACCGACTCCACCTCGAACGGGCTGACCTTGTAGTCGCTGGCCTTGAAGACGTCGTCGGTGCGCCCGACGTAGGTGAAGTAGCCGTCGGAGTCGAGGGTCGCGACGTCGCCGGTGTGGTAGACGCCGCCGGCCATCGCGTCGTCGTTGCGCTCCGGGTCGCCCTGGTACCCGGTCATCAGCGGCAGCGGGTGGGTCGTGAGGTCGAGGCACAGCTCGCCCTCGCGGGGCGGCTCGCCGGCACCGGGACGCCCGAGCCGCTCGCCGGTGAGGGGGTCGACGAGGACCACCGGGACCCCGGGCAGGGGCCGGCCCATCGAGCCCGGCTTGAGGACGCTGCCGGGGGTGTTGCCGACGGCGGCGGTCGTCTCGGTCTGCCCGTAGCCGTCGCGCAGGTCAGGCCCCACGCCCGGGACACCTGCTCGATGACCTCCGGGTTGAGCGGCTCACCGGCGCCGACGACCTCGCGCAGCGACCCCGGGCCGCCGGAGAGGTCGGCGTTGATCAGCATCCGCCACACGGTCGGGGGCGCGCAGAACGTCGTGACCTCGTGCTCGCGCAGGACGTCGAGGAGCCGGCCCGCGTCGAAGCGGCTGTAGTTGTGGATGAAGACCGTCGCCTCGGCGATCCACGGGGCGAAGACGCACGACCAGGCGTGCTTGGCCCAGCCGGGGCTCGAGATGTTGAGGTGGACGTCGCCCGGCTGGAGGCCGAGCCAGTACATCGTCGAGAGGTGGCCGACCGGGTACGACACCTGGGTGTGCTCGACGAGCTTGGGCCGCGAGGTGGTCCCGGAGGTGAAGTAGAGGAGCAGCGGGTCGTCGGGCGCCGGTGCCGGGGTGCTCGGCCGGCGGCACGTCGTGGAGGTAGGCCTCCGAGAGGTCGGCCCAGCCGGCCGCCGGGCCGGTGCAGATGCGCACGTAGCTCGCCGGGCACGTCGGCGAACTTGCTCGGTCTGCTCGGGGGTGGTGACGACGAAGCGGGCCCCGCCGCGGTCGACGCGGTCGGTGAGGTCGGCCGGGCCGGCCGCGGTGGTCGTCGGCATGATGACCCCGCCGAGCTTCATCACTGCCAGGGTGCAGTCCCACAGCTCGGCCTGGTTGCCGAGCATGAGCATCACGCGGTCGCCGCGGCCCACGCCGTGAACCGCGAGCCACGCCGCGACCCGGTCGGAACGGGCCGCCATCGCGTCGAAGCTGAACGAGAAGGAGCCGCCGTCCTCCTCGACGATGACGAGCGCGTCGGGGTGCTGCCCCGGGCGACGACGTCGAACCAGTCGACGGCCCAGTTGAAGCGGTCCCCGACGTCCGGCCAGGTGAACTTCTCGGCCGCCTCCTCGTGCCGTCCCCGGAGGGAGATGCAGGAGGTCCCGGGCCTCGCGGTACCGCTCCGTCGCGCTCATCCCCACACTCTGGCACCGCGCGGCGCGGGAAGCACGCCCTCGCCACCCCCGGTCTCCAAGGGTCGGGGAGGATGAGGATGATGCCTGCGCTACTCCAGCGAGTAGCCGGTGTGCCGGTCCTTGGCCGCGGGGACGTCCTCCGCGCGCTCGGTGTAGCGTCGACACGACGTACGGGTCACCGATCGTCGCCGAGGAGGCGACCGCGTCGAGCCAGCCGCTCCGGCATCGGCGGCAGGCCGCGTTCGGCGAGCGTGGCCTCGAGCGTCGGCCCGCGACCTCGTGGTACGGGCGACCCTCGCCGCGGCGGACGAGGTCGTCGACGACGTCCTGCAGGGCCGCGTCACGGGCCCGTCGGCGCTCGAGCTCCTCGTCGTACAGGTCGTCGGGCATCGCTGGATCCTCTCTGCCGGGGACGTGGCATCTCCACCATGCCCCCGAGCCCCGCCCCCGGGGCCGGACGGGTCGCTCCGGTCGCGGACGGTCCCGGCAGGGCGGTCAGGAGGCGGCGGCGGCACGCACCGTCGCCCGCCAGGCCCGGTGCGGCTTGGGCCGGCCGCCACAGCTGAGCGCCGTGTCGGGCAGGGCCTCCTCGACGACCTCGACGAGGACCCGCGGCGGCACCTCGCCCCGGCCGAGGACCTCGACCGTCGTCGTCGTCCCCCGGGCCTCGACCGCCCGCCGGGCACGGCGTCGTCGAGCTCGGCCGGGCCGAACGCGTCGAGCGCCGCCGCGAGCGCGGCCTGCACCGCCGGCTCCCAGCGGGTCACCCCCCGCAGGTGGGTGGCCGGCACCCGGCCGCGGAGCAGGTCCCGGACGGTGTCGACGGCGGTGTCGGGGTCGAGGTAGCCGAGGCAGGCGCCGGCCGGGAGGGCCAGCAGGGTGCCGGAGAACCGGTGGCCCCCGAGGTGGGTACATTCCCACGTCTCCTCCGGCCACTCCTTGGCGAGCCGGGCGACGACCGGTCGGCCGCGCACGGCGCAGCAGGCGTCGCGGGTGCCCTGGGTGCAGACGAGCAGCATCGGGTCGGCGTCCTCGTCACTCGCGGTGAGGGCCGCCCCCAGGGAGCGCGCCGCCGCGAGGAGGTCGTCGGCCGTGCGCCAGGTGCCCCGCACCCGGGTGCCGCGCACCGTGTCGACCGCCCACCACATCAGCCCTTCGCCGTCGGGGCCGCGGCGCTGGGGACGGCGGACGAGGAGCGCGCGGCCCCCCACCTGCGAGCAGATCTCCTCGAGCTCGCGGCCGGCGCGGCCGTGCAGCGGCGGGGTCTCCAGCGGGTCCTTCGACCACGGACCCTGGTGCTCGACGAGCAGCCACCGGGACGCGACCGGCGCGGACCCCGCGAGCGACTCACCCCGGTACCGGGCCGCGGCGGAGCAGCGCGAGAGGTCGGACAGGCTCACCCCGCGATGCTACGCGGGGCGAGCCTGTGCCGTGGGAGGGATCCGGCGTACCGGGACCCCCGGGGCCGCCCGGTCAGGCGCGCCCGTGGGCGGCGCGGCTGCGCCGGCTCAGGCTGTCGATGACGACGGCGAGGAGGAGGACCGCTCCGGTGACGATGTACCGCACGTTCGCGGACACCGAGAGCAGGGCCAGGCCGTTGCTGATCGACCAGATGACGAGGATGCCGACGAGGGCCGAGTAGGCAGACCCGCGGCCGCCGAAGAGCGAGGTGCCGCCGATGACCGCGGCCGCGATCGCGTTGAGGTTGGTGTCGGCACCGCCGCTGCTCTGGTTCGCCGAGGCGAGCCGGGCCGCGGCGAGGATGCCCCCGAGCGCCGCGAACGTGGAGCAGAGGGCGAAGACCGAGACGTAGATCCGCCGGACGTTGATGCCGGCGCGGCGCGCCGCCTCGACGTTGCCGCCGATGGCCAGCACCGAGCGGCCCCACGTCGTCCGGCGGATCGCCAGGTCGGTGAGCACGACCAGGGCGAAGAAGAGCAGGACCATGTACGACACGCCGCGGTCCCGGTTGAGGACCGCCACGGCGACGACGAGGAGCACCCCGAGCAGCCCCGCCCGCAGCGCGACCAACGACGCGGACGCCGCGGACAGGCCCGCCTTGACCCGCCGGGTGTTCACCTGGAGCCGGGCGAGGAAGTAGATCACCGGGATCCCGATCGCGATCGTGTACGCGAGCCACGCCGGCAGGAAGAGCTGCGAGGCGAAGCGGACCAGCCCGGACTCGAACGGGATGTTGATCGTGCCGTCGGTGCCGAGCACGGTCAGCTGGAGGCCGAGCAGCGCGAGCAGGCCGGCGAGGGAGATGACGAAGCTGGGGACCCCGAACCGGTTGAACAGCATCCCGTAGAGCAGCCCGGTCACGGCACCGGCCGCGAGGGCCGTCGCGACGGCCAGCCAGACCGGCAGTCCCTTGTTGACGAACATCACCGCGAGGATCGCGCCGGACAGCCCGGACATCGACCCGACCGACAGGTCGATCTCGCCGAGGAGGAGGACGAGCACGATGCCGAGCGCGATCGTGCCGACCGGCACCATCTGCAGGACGAGGTTGACGAGGTTGCGGCTGGAGAGGAACGCCGGGTTCAGGGCGTAGAAGACGCCCCAGATGAGGATGAGGCCGACGACGACCGGGAGCGAGCCCAGGTCCCCGGACTTGATCCGCTCCCAGGTGGCGGACAGCCAGCCGCCGACGCCCTTGGAGGCGATGAGCCGCTCGTCCTGCAGGTCGGAGGGGACCGCGGACGCCGCGTCGGTCGAGGACGTCTGGGGCGGGGTCTGCGGGGTGCTCACGACTGCTCCTCCTGGGGGGTCTTGCGGGCGGCGCGGGCCGTGACGGCGTTGGTGCTGGCCCCGGTGATGGCGGCGATGATCTCCTGGGTGTTGGTGTCGGCGACGTGGAACTCGCCGTTGTTCTGGCCGAGCCGCAGGACCGACACCCGGTCGGCCACCGCCATGACGTCTGACATGTTGTGGCTGATGAGGATGACCCCGAGCCCGCGCTCGCGCAGCCTCTCGACGAGGTTGAGCACCTCGGCGGTCTGGGCCACCCCGAGGGCAGCGGTCGGCTCGTCGAGCATGACGACCTTCGGGTCGCCGAGCAGCGAGCGGGCGATCGCGACGGTCTGGCGCTGGCCGCCGGAGAGGCTGGCGACCGGGATCCGGACGCTGGGGATCTTCGCGCTCAGCTCACGGAGCAGCTTCCAGGACTCCTGCTCCATCGACACCTCGTCGAGCGCCCGCCCCCGGACCACCTCGTTGCCGAGGAAGAGGTTGCCGACGACGTCGAGGTTGTCGCAGAGCGCGAGGTCCTGGAAGACGGTGGCGATCCCCAGCGACTGCGCCTGCGACGGCGAGTGGATGTTGACCCGCTTGCCGTCGAAGATCACCTCGCCGGAGTCGGGGGTGTAGACGCCCGCGATCGCCTTGACGAGGGTGGACTTCCCGGCGCCGTTGTCGCCGACGAGTGCCACCACCTCCCCGGCGCCGACGTGGAACTCGATGTCCTTGAGGGCCTGGACGGCCCCGAAGCGTTTCGACACGCCGGTCATCGACAGCACGGGCGCCGGGTCGGTGGTGGTGCTCACTCTCGGCTCACTCCTTCGTGAGGACGGGACTGCTCAGCTGAGTCCGGCCGCGGCGCAGGCCTTGGCGTACTCAGCCGTGCAGATGTCGCTGACCTTGTAGAAGCCATCGGCGACAACAGTGTCCTTGATGTTGTCCTTCGTGACCACCACTGGCGCGAGCAGCGTCGCGGGGACGCCCTCCTTGTCGGTCGCGGCCTCCGGCTTCTGCTTGTTCGACAGGGCCAGGGCAGCCTTGGCGGCGTCCTCGGCCTCGGGCTTGATCGCCTTGTAGATGGTCAGCGCCTGGTCGCCGGCGATGATCCGCTGGATGGCGGCGAGCTCGGCGTCCTGGCCGGTCACCGGCGGCAGCGGGTTGACGCCACCGGACTTCAGCGCCGCGATGGCGCCGCCGGCCGTGCCGTCGTTCGCCGCGTAGACGCCGACCAGCTTGCCCTTGAGGGTGCCGATCTGGCTCTCCATCCAGGACTGGGCCTTGTCGGGGCTCCAGTCGGGGGTGTCGTACTCGGCGGCGATCGTGTAGCCGCTGCTGTCGAGGACGCTGTGCGCGCCCTTCTTGAAGTCGGCGGCGTTGGCGTCGGTGGGCGAGCCGTTGATCATGACGATGTCGCCGCTGGTGTTGCCGGCGGCCTTCATCGCGTCGACGAGACCCTTGCCCTGGAGCTCACCGACCTTCTGGTTGTCGAACGAGACGTAGTAGTCCGAGCCGGCGACGAAGCGGTCGTAGGCAACCACCGGGACGCCCTGGGACTTGGCGTTGTTGACGATGGTCGCGGCCGACTTGCCGTCGACCGCGTCGAGGACCAGCACGTCGACGCCCTGGGTGATGGCGGCCTCGGCCTGCTGCTGCTGCTTGGCGGCGTCCTGCTCGGCGTTGCTGTAGATGACCTCGCAGTCCGCGCACGCGGCCTTGACCGCGGCCTCGAACATCGGCCGGTCGAACGCCTCGTAGCGCGCGGTCTTGTTCTCCGGGAGGAGCAGTGCGATCTTCTTGGCGCCACCGGCGGCGGTGGAGCCGGCGGTGGAGCTGGAGCCACCGCCGGAGTTGTCGCTCCCGCAGGCGGCCAGGGCCGACGTGCTCAGGCCGAGTGCGAGCGCGGCACCGGCGACGCGGATGAATCGAGTGGTCATGCGATCTCCTATGCCATGACGTCCGCAGCCTCTGTGGTGCGGCTCCTCCGGATTCAACCCGTCCCATCCCTTGGCGTCAAGACTTGAATACAAGGTTTTGAGACAACGATCCGGTCACGTTTGGTTCACATCGCGTTCAGGGCGGCCAGGTCCGCCTCCCTGCGGACCTGGTCGGCGAGGGCGAGGGCCCCGCGGACGTCGGCCTCCTCGGGCCCGAGGGTACCCAGCCTCAGGTCGAGCGACGCGGCCGCGCTCGGCACCGCGCAGCGCTCGACGGCCTCGCGCATCGGCCGCAGGACGATCTCCCCGACCCGGGCGATCTGGCCGCCGAGGACGACGACCTCGGGGTTGAGCAGGTTGACGACGCCGGCGAGGGCGACCCCGACGTGGCGCCCGGAGTCCTCGAGCACCCGGCGGCAGCCGAGGTCCCCGGCGAGGGCGCGGGAGATGACGTCGCGCAGGGTCAGCGACCCGTGCGAGGGGCGGAGCGCCGCGAGCACCGCACGCGGCGCCGACGAAGGTGTCGAGGCAGCCGCGGTTGCCGCATCGGCAGATCGGCCCGTTCTCGTCGATCGTCACGTGCCCGATCTCCCCGGCCGTGCCGGCGCTGCCCCGGAACAGCTCGCCGCCGACGATCAGCCCGGCGCCCACGCCGTACGACATCTTGAGGTACACCCCGGTCGAGACGCCCTGCAGCGCACCGTACCTGGCCTCACCGATGGCGGCGAGGTTCGCGGTGTTGTCGAGCTGGACCGGCATCCCGTAGGCGACCTCCATCGCGCCCGCCACCGGCACCCCGCGCCAGCCGGGGAGGATGCCCGTGGAGCCCACCTCACCGGAGACCGTGTCGATCGGGGCCGGCAGCCCGACGACCATCGCCCCGACGTCGCCCATCCGGTGACCACTGGCCTCGACCATCTCCTGGACCATCCGCGCGGCCCGGGCCATGCCCTCGTCCGCGGCGTGGTCGGCGGGCAGCGGCATCCGCTTCTGGCTGACCAGCTCGGCGGTGCCGGCGGTGGCGATCGCGACCCGCACGTCGCGGTCGCCGAACACCGCGGCGCCGACGAGCCCGTCGGAGGTGACGACCGAGACCTGCACCGCCCGGCGCCCGTTGCGGATGCTCGGGGTCAGCTGCACCGCTCCCGCCGCGTCGAGCTCCCTGACGAGGTTGGAGACGGTCGCCGCCGAGAGGCCGGTGACGCCCGCGATCTCCACCTGGGTCAGTGCCCCGTGCTCACGGACGGCGTCGAGGACCCGCAGGCGGTTCATCTCCCGCAGCGAAGCCTGCGACCCCGGTGCCGGGCCGGTTGAGTTCACGGCCTAAAGATAAGCGAGCCGACGGCCGGACGGAAGGGGCGGCGGCGCGGGTGGCGCCCGTTCGACGAGCGCGCCGGAGCCTCCGGCCCTAGGGTGACGCGCACCACACGACCTTCCTGGAGGACCCCATGGCCCGACGCCGTGCCCTGGTCACCGCCGCCCTCGGCGCCGTGGCCGCGCTGCTGCTCCCGGCGACGACCGCCGCCGCGGTCCCGCCCGCGTACGTCGCCCTCGGCGACAGCTACTCCTCGGGGACCGGCACCCGGTCCTACCTCGACGACGGAACCAGCTGCCTGCGCTCCACCTACGCCTACCCCTCGCTGATCGCCGCGGCCAAGGGCTACGCCCTGAACTTCCGGGCCTGCTCCGGCGCCACCGTCGCGGACGTGGCGAGCCTCCAGCTCCCGGCACTGTCCGCGTCGACCGCGTACGTGACGATCTCGGTCGGTGGCAACGACGCCGGGTTCGCCGACGTCCTCACCGAGTGCGCGCTCCCGTCGTGGATCAGCGACTGCTACGGCGCCATCGCCGGTGCGCAGAGCTTCATCCGGTACACCCTGCCCGCCCGACTGGACGGGCTCTACGCCCGGATCCGCTCGCTCGCGCCGGCGGCCAAGGTCACCGTCGTCGGCTACCCGCGGATCTTCGACGGCCGGGACTGCAACCTGTTCACCTGGTTCTCCTCCACCGAGGAGAGCCGGCTCAACGCGACCGCCGACCTCATCAACTCGGTGATGTCCGGGCGGGCGACCGCGGCCGGCTTCTCGTTCGCCGACCCGACGTCGCGCTTCGTCGGGCACGCCGTCTGTGACCCCACCGAGTGGATCAACGGTCTGTCGAACCCGATCGTCGAGTCCTACCACCCGAACCGGTCCGGGCACGCGTCCGGCTACACCCCGACGGTGAGCCCGTACGTCACCGGCTCGACCCTCAAGGTGACCGGAGCGCTGCTGCGCACGGCCGCACGGACCGCCGACCGCCTCGCCGCGCAGCAGCGCGGGTACGCCACGGCCGACAACACGATCGTGCCGGAGAGCGTCGGGGTCCCCGACCTGCACAGCGCCAGGGCGCTCGCCGCCGCGGCCCGCGCCGGGGTCGACGTCGACGTCCGGGCGAGCGTCGACGCCGCCGACCGTCGGTACGACGCGGCCCAGGCCCGGGCCACCGCGGGGCGCTAGCCGCGGCGGCGGCCAGGGTGGCGGTCTGCGAGGATCGGGGTCCGACCCAGACCGTCAGGGAGGACACCAGTGACCGACCGCACGCTCGTCGCCGGGGTCGACAGCTCGACCCAGTCGTGCAAGGTGCTCGTCTGCGACGCCGCCACCGGAGAGGTGGTCCGCAGCGGCCGCGCCGCCCACCCCGACGCCACCGAGGTCGATCCGGCCCACTGGTGGCGAGCCTTCGAGGAGGCGACGTCCGGGGGCCTGCTCGAGGGGGTGTCCGCGGTCGCCGTGGGTGGCCAGCAGCACGGCCTCGTGCTCCTCGACGAGGCCGGCGAGGTGGTCCGTCCCGCCCTGCTGTGGAACGACACCCGGTCCGCGGGAACGGCCGCCGACCTCGTCGCCGAGCTCGGCGGGCCGGCCGCGTGGGCGCAGGCGGTGGGCGTCGTCCCGGTGGCGGCCATCACCGCGAGCAAGCTGCGCTGGGTCCGCGACAGCGAGCCCGCCGCGATGGAACGCGCGGCCGACGTCGTCCTCCCGCACGACTGGCTGACCGGCCGCGTCCTCGCGGCGGGCGGCGGCTTCGAGGAGTGGACCACCGACGCCGGTGACGCGTCCGGCACCGGCTACTTCGACGCCGGCACCCGCATCTACCGCCCCGACCTCCTCGAGCTCGCCGCCGGGCGCCCCCTCGGCGTCCCCCGGGTGGCCGGGCCGGCCGAGGTCGTCGGCCGCACGGCCGCGGGGATGGCGGTGGCACCGGGCACCGGCGACAACATGGGCGCCGCGCTGGGACTGGGCCTGCAGCCCGGGGACGTCGTCGTGTCGCTCGGCACCTCCGGCACCGCCTTCGCCCGCCACGACCGCCCGACGGCCGACCCGAGCGGCTTCGTGCAGTCCTTCGCGGATGCGGAGGGCGGTTTCCTCCCGCTCGTCTGCACCCTCAACGCCGCCCGGGTCCTCACCGCCGGCGCCGCGATGCTCGGGGTCGACCTCGACGGGCTGAGCCGGCTCGCCCTCGCGGCCCGCCCGGGTGCCGGGGGGCTGACCCTGCTGCCCTTCCTCGACGGCGAGCGCACCCCGAACCTGCCGACCGCCACCGGGTCCGTCCACGGGCTGACCCGCGCCAACGCCACCCCCGAGAACCTGGCCCGCGCCGTCGTCGAGGGCATGCTGCTCGGCCTCGCCGGAGCGGTCGACGCGGTCCGGCTCGCCGGCTGCCCGGTGCACCGGGTGCTGCTCATCGGCGGCGCCGCCGCGTCCGAGGCCGTCCAGGAGGTGGCGCCGGACCTCTTCGCCGCCCCGGTCGCCGTCCCCGCCCCCGGCGAGTACGTCGCGGTCGGCGCCGCCCGCCAGGCCGCCTGGGCCCTCTCGGGCGAGGACGCGCCCCCGTCCTGGGAGGTCCCGACGGACGTCACCGTCGACCCCGGCGAGCCCGGGCCCGGCGAGGACACCCGGCGGCGCTACCTCGCCGTCCTGGCCGCCGCCCACCCGTCCACCGCGCGCCACGATGCCTGAGGAGCCCCGTTGACCGGCACCCGCGAGCTCGACCTCGTCCTCGTCGGAGCCACCGGCTTCGCCGGGCGGCTCACCGCCGCGCACCTCGCCGAGCACGCCGCCCCGGGCACCCGTATCGGCCTCGCCGGGCGGTCGGCCGACCGCCTCGAGTCGCTGCGGGCCGGGCTCGCCGAGGCCGCCTCCGGCTGGCCGCTCCTCGTCGTCGACACCCTCGACGAGGCGGCCGTCGCCGACCTCGCCGCCCGCACCCGGGTGGTGCTGACCACGGTCGGGCCGTTCGCCCGGTACGGCGGTCCCCTGGCGGCGGCCTGCGCGGCGGCCGGCACGCACTACGGCGACCTCACCGGCGAGGTCCTCTTCGTTCACCGCAGCATCGCCGCCAACCACGAGGTGGCGCGGGCCAGCGGCGCCCGCATCGTCCACGCCTGCGGCTTCGACTCGGTGCCGAGCGACCTCGGGGTCCTGCTCACCGCGCGGGCCGCGCGGGCCGACGGCGCGGACCTCGGCCGGACCGTCCTCGCCGTGCGGAGCATGCGGGGCGGGCTCAGCGGCGGCACCTTCGACAGCGCCCGCGCCCAGGCCCTGGAGATGCGCACCGACGCCGGTGCCCGGCGGGTCGTGGCTGACCCGTGGGCACTGGTCGAGGGCCCCCGTCCGCAACGGCGGCGGCCGACCGGTGCGCAACGGCGCGGCGGGGCGGTCGGGCTCGTGGAGCAGCTGGCCGGCCGCGCGGCGGCGGCCTCACCGGTGCGGCGCGACCCGGACACCGGCCACTTCACCGGGCCGTTCGTCATGGCCGCGTTCAACACCAGGGTCGTCGCGCGGTCGGCGTCCCTGCTCGGCTACGGCGAGCAGTTCCGCTACGCGGAGTACTCCGACTACGGCGCCGGCGCACGCGGCGCGGTCACCGCCGGGGTGGTCACCGCCGGGCTCCTCGGCGTCGCCGGTGGGCTGGCCTTCGGCCCCACCCGTGCGCTGCTCGACCGGGTGCTGCCCGCCCCGGGTGAGGGGCCGAGCGTGGCGACGATGGCCTCGGGCCGGTTCCGGATGGAGGTCACCGCCGAGGCGACCAACGGCTCCCGGTACCGCACGACGTTCGCCGCGCCCTACGACCCCGGGTACACCGGGACGGCGATCATGCTGGGCCAGGCCGGGCTCGCCCTGCTCGAGGACACCGGCCGGCTTCCCGGCACCTCGGGCGGCGTGCTCACCCCCGCCACGGGCCTCGGCGGACCGCTCGCCGACCGCCTGCGGGCGCACGCGTTCACGATCGAGACCGAGCGCCTGCCCGGGTGACGGCGCGGGCGATGCGCTCGGCGTCGATCCGCAGCTCGCGGAGCATCCCGGAGATCGGGTTGGTGAAGCCGGTGAACCACAGCCCCTCGGCACCGGCCGGGCTGCGAGCGCCGTGCACGAGGGGCAGGTCCCGGTCGCCGAGGACCCCGAGGTGCCCGACGAGGGGCTGCAGGCCGGCCCGGTACCCGGTGGCGACGACGACGACGTCGGGCCGCAGCCGGGTCCCGTCGGCGAGGAGGACGGCATCACCCTCCATCGCCTGGACCGCGGCGACCGGCTCGACCCGGCCGGTGCGGATGGCCTCGACGATCCCGACGTCCTGCACCGGGATCCGGCCCTGAAGGACCCGGGAGTAGAGGTCCGCCCCGGCCCGCGGCATCCCGAACCGGGTCAGGTCCGGCTCCTGGACCCTGGCCAGCACCGCGGCCACCCGGTCGACGAGACGCGGCGGCAGCCGCCGGACGAGGATGCCCGTGGCCTGCGCCGGCCAGCCCAGGCGGGAGCGCGGGAGGATGTGCGGCGGCGTGCGCACGGCGAGCCGCACCCGCGAGGCACCGTGCTCGGCGAGGTCGGTGGCGATCTCCGTCCCGGTGTTGCCGGTCCCGACCACGAGCACGTCGCGGCCGGCGTAGGGCTGCCCGCGGCGGTAGTCGCGGGCGAGGACCAGCTCGCCGGTGAAGCCGTCGACCCCGGGCCAGGCCGGCGGGACCGGGGTGTCGTTGTACCCGGTGGCGACGACGACGTTCCGCGCCGGGATGCCCTCGGCGGGGTCCAGCCGCACGAGCCATCGCGCCCCGCCCCGGTCCGCCCGGTCGATGCGGGTGACGCCCGTGCCGAGCCGCAGCCGCAGCCGGTGGTGGTCGGCGTACCCCTCGAGGTAGCGGACGACGTCGTCGCGGGCGACCCAGCGCCCGAACCGCCACGGGATGCGCCGGCCGGGCAGGTGCGACCAGCCACGGGGGGTGTGCAGGTGCAGACGGTCGTAGTGACCCCGCCAGCTCGACCCGACCTCGTCGGCCCGGTCCACGACGAGGGCCCGCACGCCCCGGCGGCGCAGCGCGGCGGCCACCGCGAGCCCGCCCGGACCGGCACCGACGACGACGACCTCTTCCACCGCCACGAGACGTGAGAGTACCCACTGTGACCGCCCGGGCCACCGCCTCGGCACTACTGTCGGTAGTAGGAACCGGAGTGCAGGACCCCAGGAGGCGACATGACCGACCACTCCCCCGTCAGGGCCCTCTCCGAGGACGAGTGCTGGGAGCTGCTCCGCAGCCAGGAGTTCGGGCGCCTCGCCTTCCACCTGGCCCGCGAGGTCCACATCGTGCCGATCAACTACGCGATCGACCCGCTGCACCGCATCGTCTTCCGTACCGCCGAGGGCAGCAAGCTCCTCGGGCTGACGATGAACGCCGACGTCGCCTTCGAGGTCGACGAGTTCGGCGAGGACGAGGCGCACAGCGTCGTGGTCCGCGGCCGGGCCCGCCAGCTGGAGCGGCACGAGGAGGACGAGGTCGAGCAGCTCCCCCTGCGCCCGTGGGTCGACACCGCGAAGTTCAACGTCATCGCGGTCGAGGTCGACGAGGTGACCGGTCGGCACTTCGAGCTGAGCCGCCCGTGGCTGCACATGCGGCCGCACGAGGAGGACTGAGCGGCACACCCCCCTAGGCTCGGAGGCGTGCCGCCCCGGGTCCTCGTCGCCAGCGACGCCTTCAAGGGCTGCCTGACCTCCACCGAGGTCGGCGCGGCGGTCCGCTCCGGCGTGCGGGACGTGGTCCCGGCCGCGGTGGTGCAGGTCGTCCCGGTGGCCGACGGGGGCGAGGGGACCGTGGCGGCCGCCCTGGCGGCGCGGTTCGAGCCCGTCCCGGCCGCGGTCCACGGACCCACCGGCGAGCCGGTCACCGCCACCCTCGCGGTGCGGTCCGGGCCCGGCGGACGGCGCACCGTGGTCGTCGAGCTGGCCGACGCGTGCGGGCTCGGGCGGCTGCGCGGCGGGGTCCCGGCCCCGCTCACGGCATCCAGCCGGGGCCTCGGGGAGGCGATGCGGGCCGCCCTCGACCTGCGCCCGGACCGGCTCGTCGTCGGCATCGGCGGCTCGGCGAGCACCGACGGCGGCTGCGGGATGCTCTCGGCGCTCGGCGCTCGGGCCACCGACGCCGCGGGCCGCCCGGTCGGCGACGGGGGCGCGGCCCTCGTGGACGTCGTGGCGTTCGACCCGGGCGGCCTCGACCCCCGGTTGCGGACCGTCGAGCTCGTCGTGGCCACCGACGTCGACAGCCCGCTCCACGGGCCGGCCGGCGCCGCCCATGTCTTCGCGCCCCAGAAGGGGGCCTCGGCGCCCGAGGTCGCCCTGCTCGACGCGGCCCTCGCCCAGCTGGGCACGGGTGGTGGCGCCCGGCGCGGCGGGCCTGCCGGGGGCCGGCGCCGCCGGTGGGGCCGGGTTCGCGCTCGCTCGGGGTGCTGGGCGGGACCCGGCGCCCCGGCGTGGACGTCGTCCTCGAGCTCGTCGACCTGGACGCGGCCCTCGACGGCGCGGTCCTCGTGGTCACCGGCGAGGGCGCCCTCGACCGCCAGACCTCGCTGGGCAAGGCGGTCGGCGGCGTCGCGCGGCTGGCCGCCCGGCACCTGGTGCCGGCGGTCGCGGTCTGCGGGGTCGACCTGCTCTCCCGGCAGGCGGCGCGCCGCCTGGGGCTCGCCGCCACCTACCCGCTGAGCGACCTCGAACCCGACCCGGCCCGCTCGCTCGCCGACGCCCGGGACCTGGTCCGCCGCACCGCGTCCCGCGTCGCGACCGAGTGGCTCACCGGCCCCGGCGCCGGACCGGGGTGAGCGGCACCCCCCCGTCGAGGACGGCCAGGACGTTGTCCGCGGCCAGGTCGGCCATCGCCGAGCGGGTCTCCACGGTCGCCGACCCGATGTGCGGGAGGAGGACGACGTCGTCCCGCTCGAGCAGTCCGGGATGCACCCGCGGCTCCTCCTCGAAGACGTCGAGACCGGCCCCGGCGACCTCACCGGCCCGCAGCGCGTCGACGAGCGCCGACTCGTCGACGACCGGGCCGCGGGCGGTGTTGACCAGGATGGCTGTCCGCTTCATCGCGCGTAGCGCCTGCGGCCCGATGAGGTGCCGGGTCTGCGCGGTGAGCGGGGTGTGGACCGAGACGACGTCCGCGCCGTCGAGCAGGGTCGGCAGGTCGACCACCCGTGCGTCGAGCTCCTCGACCGCCGCGGGGTCCGGCTGCGAACGCCCGGAGAGGAGCACCGACATCCCGAAGGCCCGCGCACGTCGGGCCGTGGCCAGCCCGATCGCGCCCGGGCCGAGGATGCCGATCGTCTTGCCCTGCACCGAGGTGCCGAGGAGGTGGAACATCCCCCAGCCCCACGGCTCACCGGTGCGGACCTGACGCTCGGCCTCGGCGAGCCGTCGCGTCACCATGAGGACGAGCGCGAACGCGATGTCGGCGGTGGCGTCGGTCAGCACCCCCGGGGTGTTGGTGACCAGGACCCCCCGCTCCGCGCACTCCTCGAGGTCGACGTTGTCGTGGCCCACGGCGACGTTGGCCAGGACCCGCAGCCGCGGGCCGGCGGCGTCGAGGAGCTCGGCGTCGACCCGGTCGACGAGCGCGGCGATGACGGCGTCGGCGCCGGCCACCGCCTCGAGCAGCGCCCCGCGGGCCATCGGCTCGTCGCCCTCGTGGGCCAGGACGTCGTGGACGGCCCGGAGCCGCTGCACGGCGGTGCCGGGGAGCCTTGCGGTGACGACGACCCGGGCCACGTCACACCATCCGTCGCACGACGGGGAGCGGGAGGACGCGCAGGGCACGGCCCAGCACCGCCCACGGCCAGGCCGGGACGAAGGCGCTGGCCCGCTCCTTCTCCATGGCCTCGACCATCGCCCGCACCCCGGTGGGGGTGTCGACCATGAACGGGGTGTGCGCCATCCGCTCGTTCATCTCGGAGCGGATGTAGCCGGGGTAGAGCGTGCTCACCCGGATGTCGAGGTCGGGCTCGCCGAGCATCTCGTGGCGCAGGCCCTCGGCGAGCGTCGCGACCCCGGCCTTGGTCGCGGCGTACGTCGTCATCGCCCGGGGCATGCCCCGCACCGCGGTGACCGAGGAGACGACGACGAGGTGGCCGCGGCCCTGCGCGCGGAACAGCTCGGTCGCCGCGTCCATCTGGGCGAGCACGCCGACGAAGTTGACCATCGCCGTCTCCCGGTTGGCGTCGTGGCGGCCGGTGCCGAGCGGCGCGCCCTTGCCGAGCCCGGCGTTGACGACGACCCGGTCGATGGTGCCGAACGCCTCCCGGAAGGCACGGAACACCGCGAACACCGCGTCGTCGTCGGTGACGTCGAGGGCGTGCACCTCGACCCGGCGGTCCGGGTGCGCCCCGAGGACCTCCGCGCGCAGCGCCTCCAGCCGGTCCTCGCGGCGGGCGCAGAGGGCCAGGTCCCAGCCGCGGGCGGCGAGCTGGCGCGCCATCTCGGCACCGAGCCCGGAGCTGGCGCCGGTGATGATGGTCGTCGGCATGGCAGTCCTTTCGTGGTCGACGGTGGCTGCGGGCGGCCAGGTCCGGGGGCGCAGGGTGCGGTCGCGCGGCTTGGGTCAGGTCATCAGGTCCCCGGGGTCGACGCCCGCCCGCCGGGCCAGGCGCGCGGCCTGGCGGGTCATCATCCGGTCGTAGAGGGGCCGCGCGAAGCGCTTGCCGTAGTAGGCCTGCCGACCGAGCCGGTCGGTGAGGACCACGGACCGGCGCTTGTCGATGCCGTCGAGCACGACCCGGGCGACGTCCTCGGCGCTGGCGCTGGCCTCGGTGATGAGGCGCACGCCGGCCTCCTGCATCGCGGTGTCCTTGCCCGCGAAGGACTCGTGGAGGTTGGTGCGGAAGAAGGCCGGGCAGACGACGGTGACGTCGATCCGCCACGGGGCGAGCTCGAAGCCGAGGGTCTCGCTGAGCGCGACGACCCCGGCCTTGGTCGCGTTGTAGCTGGCCATGCCCGGGCCGTGGACGAGGCCGGCGAGGGAGGCGACGTTGACGATGTGGCCCGCGCGCTGCTCCTTGAGCAGCGGGACCACGGTGTGGCAGCCGCGGGCCACGCCGAGGAGGTTGACCTCGACGACCCGCTCCCAGTCGGACATCGACTCGACGTCGATCCGGCCCCCGGTGGCGACGCCGGCGTTGTTGACGAGGAGGTCGAGCCCGCCCCACTCCCCGCGGACCCAGGCGAGCGCGGCGTCCCAGTCCTGCTGGGAGCGGACGTCGAGCCGTCGGTAGGCGGCGCCGGCGGGCACCCGCGCGGGGCGGTCCTCGTGGACGTCGACGGCGAGCACCCGGTCGCCGCGCCCGAGCAGGAGCGTGACGAGGGCCTGGCCGAGGCCGGAGGCCCCACCGGTGACGAGGACGCGGCGGCTCGGGGTCACCATGGGGCGACCCTAGCCCGTGCCCCCCGTCCGTCGTGCCGACCGCCCCGTGGGCCCGGCCGGGCCACCGCGCCCACTCATACCCGCCCGGGTATCATCGCCGGATGCTCCACGCACTCCGGTCCTGGTCGGCTCGCCGCCGCTGGGTGGCGGCCCTGGCCTCCGTCGCGACGGCGTTCGTCGTCGCGCTGCCGACGGCGATGATCCCGAACCCGGTGTTCGGCCGCGAGGTCCCGACCACGTGGTGGGCGTGGCCCACCCTGGGGCTGACGTCGGTGCTCGGTGGGTTGCTCGTCGCGACCTACGTGCGCGAGCCCGGGACGGACACCACCGGGCCGCAGCGGCTGGACCGGCGCGGCAGCCTCGGCGGGCTGCTCAGCTTCTTCGCCGTCGGCTGCCCGGTCTGCAACAAGCTGGCGCTGCTGGCGCTCGGCTACACCGGGGCCCTGACCTGGTTCGCGCCGGTCCAGCCGGTGCTGGCCGTCGGCGGGGTCCTGCTCCTCGCCTGGGCGCTGCGGGGCCGGCTGCGCGGCCAGCTCGGCTGCGCAGTGGCCCCGGCGGCCGGCGTCCCCGGTGCGCGGGAGTCCGTCGGCACCTGACCTCCCGGCCGCGTGACGGCCCCGGCGCCCGGCACCGCCCCGCGCGCCGGGCGGCCCCGGGCCGCCGGCACGCTACTCGCAGACGACACCGTCGTGGTCGGCGTCGCGGTACCAGTCGTACTCCGGGTCCGTGCCGCGGGTGTACGGCCCGTACCCGGCGGCCTTCGCGGCCCGGCAGGTGTCGAACCGCGGGTCGAGCCCGCCCGTGCCGGCCGTCGGCGCGGTCGTGGCGGGCGTGGGTGTGGGCGTGACCAGCCGTCCCCCGCCGAGCGGCACCGGCGACGCGGTGGGCAGCTGCTCCGCGGGGCACCTGCGGAGGATGCGTTCGATGGCGTCCCGCTCGGCGGCGGTCACCCACAGGTGGTAGCGCACCTTGACCGCGACCTGCCGGGCGACGTACGCGCAGCGGTATCCCGTCCGCGGCGGCAGCCAGGTGGCGGCGTCGCCGTCCCCCTTCGCCTCGTTCGTCGGGCCGTCGACCGCGAGGAGGTTGAGCGGGTCGTTGGCGAACCCAGTCCTCGCGGTCCGGGTCAGCTGCTGGGCGCCCTTCTGCCAGGCGTCCGACAACGCGACGACGTGGTCGACCTGGACGTCGGCGGAGGTGCTCGACCCCCGGACGAACGCGATGGTCCGGCCCGTGTAGGGGTCGTGGAGCGTGCCGGAGAGGACGAGGCAGCCGTGCGTACCGGCCTTGAGGGCGAGGTCCACCAGGTCCCGGCGGAGGATGTCGTTGCGGGTGTCGCAGCCGTTGCGGTCCACGTCCGCCCAGGCGGTGCCGAACGCGTCCCGGCTGTAGCCGCTCTTCGGCGCCCGGCCCTTGACCGGCAGGCCGGCGAGGGCCGCGAGCGCCGTGCCCGGTCGGGGGGTGGCCGCGGGGTCCGTCGTCCCGCTGGACGGGCTCGGGGTCGGGGTGTCCCGGGGGGACGGGCTCGCCGCGCCGGCGGGGGACGCCGCCGGGCTGGGGGACGCCGCCGGGCTGGGGGCCGGCGCCGCCGACCGGGCGGCGGTCCGCGCCGCGGTGCCCGGCGGCTCACCGGGCGGGGTCGCCGTCGCGCTGCCGACCCCGAGCAGGACCACCGCCGCGCCGAGCGCGACGGCGCCCGCCGCCCGCGACCGCAGCCTGGCCCAGCCGACGTGGCCCCGGACCAGGGCGACCGCCGCGACGACCAGGGCGTAGCTGCCGACGACCCCGAGGAAGCCACTGAGGCCGGAGTCGAGGCCGCCGACCACGGCGGCGAGGACGAGCCCGCCCCAGCCGAGCCACGCCGCGGCGTCGTCGACCGGCGGCCGAGACCGACGCGGGGAACGCGGGCGAGGCGGGCGCTGGCGGAGTGGCCGGCCGGGCCGGGGAGCGTTCATCCTCGCTGGTTCACCGTCGTCCTCCTCCCCCACGCCGGGACGCTACCCAGGCCGCGGCCGCGGCGTGGCGTCTTCGGGAGGTGCGCGCGCCGGCGCTCTCAGGGCGTTCTCAACCGGAGGGACTCCGGGACCCTCACCGCGGGGGTGCACCATGGGGTCGTGGACGGCGACGGTGGCCGGGGACGACCCCCGGGCGCGGACCGCTTCCCCAGCGTCGAGGGACGCACCCTGCTCGGCGAACGGCTCGTGCTGCCCGGGCAGCTGCCCGCCGACCGCACGCTCGTCGTCGTGGCGTTCCAGCGCTGGCACCAGGCCCAGGTCGACCGCTGGATCGAGCGGGCGGTCGCCGCGGGGGTCCCGGCGACGACGCGCGGCGGCCCGTCCTCACCGCCGGTGGCCGTCGTGGAGGTGCCGGTGCTCTCGACCCGCTGGCGCCCGGTCCGGCCGGTCATCGACGGGGGCATGACCGCCGGCATCCGCGACCCCGACGTCCTGGCTCGCACGATCACCGTCTACACCGGGGTCGGGGCCTTCCGGGCCGCCCTCGGCATCCCCGACGCCTCGCAGGTGCACGCCCTCGTCGTCGAGCGCACGGGCGCGGTGCTGGCCCGAGGCCACGGCGAGCCGGGGGACCACGACTGGGAGACGGTCGCCGCGGCCCTGGCGGGCTGAGGGCCCGGGGTCGGGTGCTCAGCCGGCTGCCCGGGCCGCCGCCCTGGCACCCGACCCGGGTAGCGGGCATCAGGGTCGAGCGGCTCCCTCGACGACCGGCTCGACGGTGACCGGGACGCCGTTGAGGACGGCGTTGCCCGAGGCCGCGTCGACGGCGGCCGGGTCGGTGAGGTCGTTGACGGAGGCTCCGGGCAGGGCGGTGGCCAGCCGCATCCGCACCCCGTCGCGGTCGTGCCCGTAGCCGTGCGGCAGGGACACGACCCCGCGCATGACGTCCTCGGTGGCGGCCACCTCGACCTCGAGCTCACCGACCGCAGACCGGACCCGCACCGTGTCACCGTCGCGGATGCCGCGCACGGCGAGGTCGTCGGGGTGGGCGAGCAGCTGGTGCCGGGGCCGGCCCCTGGTCAGGCGGTCGGTGTTGTGCAGCCAGGAGTTGTCGTCGCGCTGGTGCCGGCGCCCGATGAGGAGCAGTGCGTCCGGCGCGCCGGGCCGGGCCGCCGCGAGCGACTCGCGCAGCCGCGGCAGGTCGGCGAGTGCCACCGGCGCCGCGAGCTGGACCCGGTGGTCCTTGGTCGCGAGCCGCTCGGGCAGGCGGGGCCTCAGCGGGCCGAGGTCGAGGCCGCCGGGCGCCGACGCGACCTTCTTCAGCGTGAGGCCGGCTCCCCCGGTGCGCAGCAGCAGGTCGAGCTGCCGGGTCGGCGGGGTGCGCAGCCGGGCCTCGGTCTCGACCGCCCGGCGCGACAGCCGCCCCCGCACCCCCGTCCCGCGTTCCCGGAGCACGGCGAGGCCGAGGTCCCGGGCGATCTCCCAGTCGTGGCGGGCCCCGGGGTCCCGCTGCCGCAGGGCGGGCACGAACCGGGCGGTGTCGCGCACGGCGAGCAGGTGGAACACGAGGTCGTAGTGGTCGCGCTCCAGCGGCCCGGTCGGCGGCAGGATGACGTCGGCGTGCCGGGTGGTCTCGTTGACGTAGAAGTCGACCGCGACGTAGGCGTCGAGCCCGGCCACCGCCTCGTCGAGCCGGTGGCCGGCCGGGGTGGAGGACACCGGGTTGCCGGCGATCGTCAGCAGCGCCCGCACCTGCCCCTGGCCGGGGGTGGTCATCTCCTCCGCGAGGGCGGAGACCGGAAGCTCGCCACCGAAGCCGGGCAGTCCCCGCACGCGGGTGCGCCGGTGCGAGAACCCGCCGGGGCCGAGGATGCCGCGGCCGACGAGGTCGACGGCGGGGGTGGTGAACATCGTCCCGCCCGGCCGGTCGAGGTTGCCGGTCACGATGGTGAGCACCTGGGCGGCCCACTGGGTGAGCACCCCGAACTCCTGGGTCGACGCCCCCATCCGGGCGTGGACCGCTGCCGAGGGTGCCCGCCCGATGGTGCGGGCCAGCCGGCGCACCGCCTCCGCCGGCATCCGGCTCGCCTGCTCCGCCACCTCCGGGGTGAACGGCTCGACCGCCTCGCGCACCTCGTCGAGCCCGTCGACCCACGGCGCCGGCCGTTCCAGGCCGAGGGCGAGGACCTCCCGGACCAGCGCGAGGAGGACGACCGCGTCCGAGCCGGGACGGACGAAGTGGTGCTCGTCGGCGACCCGGGCCGTCTCGGTGCGTCGGGGGTCGAGGACGACGAGCCGTCCGCCGCGGGCCTTCAGCTCGCGCCGCCGCTGCGGGAAGGCCGGCACCGTCCACAGCGACCCGTTCGACGCCATCGGGTTGTGGCCGACGAGCACGAGCACGTCGGTGCGGTCGATGTCGGGGACGGGCAGGAGGAACTGGTGGCCGTAGAGGGCGTGGGCCACGACGTGGTGCGGCAGCTGGTCCACCGAGGTCGCCGAGTACCGGTTGCGGGTGCGCAGGAGCCGGACGAGCGTCGGGTGGTGGGTCAGCGCCCCGAGGCTGTGGACGTTGGGGTTGCCGAGGTAGACCGCGAGCGCGTCGTCGCCGTGCTCGCGCTGGACGCCGACGATGAGGGAGGCTGCCCGGTCGACCGCCTCGCGCCACGACGCCTCCCGCAGCTCGCCGGAGCCGTCGCGCAGGAGCGGGCGGCGCAACCGGTCGGGGTCGTCCTGGAGGTCCGGCAGCGCGAGGGCCTTGGGGCACACGTGCCCGCGGGACAGCGGGTCGCCGTCGTGGCCCCGGATGCCGGTGACCCGGCCGTCGCCGTCGAGGCTGACCTCGAGCCCGCACATCGCCTCACAGAGGACGCACGAGGACAGTCGCGTCGTCGGGCCCGGGGCGCTCATCGCGACCTCGGCCCGAAGGCGGGCGCGACCCGGGCGGTCGCCGCCTCACGCGCGACCCGGGTGTTGCGCGCCGCGAGCAGGCGGGCCTGCGCGAGTCGCTCGCGGGCGAAGGTGCGGCGCGCCCCGGCCGTCCAGGTCCGGTCGAAGAGCCGCTTGGCCGCAGCGACCGAGTCGGGAGAGCGGGTGGCGACCTCGGCGAGGAAGGCCTCCGCGGCCACCACCGGGTCGGCGTGCACCTCGCTCGCCAGCCCCAGGGCGACCGCCCGGCTGCCGTCGACGACCTCACCGGTCATCGTCAGCCGCTTCGCCACGTCCATCCCCAGCTGCTGCTTGAGGGTCTGGATGCCGCTCATGTCCGGGACCAGCCCCCAGCGCGCCTCGAGCACCGACCACTGCGCGTCGGGGGTCGTCATCCGCAGGTCGGCGGCGAGGGCGATCTGCAGGCCGCCTCCGAAGCAGTGGCCGTGCACGGCGGCGACGACCGGCACCGGCAGCCGGCGCCATGCCCAGCAGGCCTCCTGGAACAGGTTCGTCCCGCGCCACGGCCGGGGGACGAAGGACCGGGCCACCCGCGAGGGGTCGGCGAGCACGGTGGCGAAGTCGAGCCCGGCACAGAACGACTCACCCTCACCGGTCAGCACGACGCCGCG
Source organism: uncultured Actinomycetota bacterium (assembly GCA_963772645.1). Taxonomy (GTDB): domain Bacteria; phylum Actinomycetota; class Actinomycetes; order Actinomycetales; family Dermatophilaceae; genus DASSQJ01. The sequence continues at coordinate 241,855 of CAVYYD010000011.1, read as the reverse complement.
CAGGTGGCGGTCGAGCGCGAGTGCCCGCGCGGTGCGGACCAGTCCGTCGAGGGTGTCGAGGGTGAGCGCGTTCAGCTTCTCGGGACGGTTCAGCGCCACCCGGGCGACACCGCCCTGGACCTGGCAGGTGACGGGGTTCGACATGCCGCCAGCCTACGGACCACCCGGCCCCGGCACGCCCGACGTGCCTCGGGTGCTCAGGTGGTCGCCGGAGCAGCCACCTCGGCACCCGACGCGGGGTGGGCGGGCGTCGCTCGCCGGTGCAGCCGGACCGAGACGGCGAGGATGCCGAGCCCGGCGAGCGCCAACCCGGCCCCGACGAGCGACGGGGCGCGGTACCCCCATCCGGCGGCGATGACCGCGCCGCCGACCCAGGCCCCCAGCGCGTTGGCCAGGTTGAGCGCGCTGTGGTTGCTCGCCGCGGCGAGGGTCTGCGCCGCGCCGGCGACCTGCATGAGCCGCAGCTGGAGGTTGATGACGAGGACCGAGGCGAGCACCGCGGCGAGGAACAGGACGACCAGCGCCGGGACGGCGTACGGGGAGACCCACGCGAAGAGCCCGAGCGCGGCGCCGAGCCCGACCATCCCGATGGCCGTGGAGCGCAGGACCGACCAGTCGCCCATCCGGCCCGCGACGAGGTTGCCGACGAACCCCCCGACGCCGAAGACGAGGAGGAAGACCGGCACCACCGACCCGGGCAGACCGGTGACCACGGTGACGGTCGGCGCGATGTAGGAGTACATCGCGAACATCCCGCCGAAGCCGACCGCGCCGACCCCGAGCGTGAGCCAGACCTGGGGACGGGTCAGGGCCCCGAGCTCGGAGCGCACCGTGCGCGCCCGGTCGCCGGGCAGGTGCGGCACGGTCGCCGCGAGGAGGGCGACGGTGGCCAGGCCGAGGAGCGCGACGAGCCAGTAGGCGGACCGCCAGCCGAGGTGCTGCCCGAGCCAGGTGGCACCCGGGACCCCGACGACGTTGGCGATCGGGATGCCGAGCATCACCGTCCCGACCGCGCGGCCCGCCTGGCCGCGCGGGGCCAGGTCGACGGCGACGAGGGCGGCGACCCCGAAGAACGCCCCGTGCGGCAGGCCGGCGAGGAAGCGGGCGGCGACGAGGAGGTCGTAGCCGGGTGCGAGCGCGCTGAGCGCGTTCCCGACGGTGAACGCCGCGATGAGCCCCATGAGCAGGCCCTTGCGGGGCGCTCGGGCGCCGGCGACGGCGAGCAGCGGCGCGCCGATGACCACGCCCGCGGCGTAGGCGGAGATGGTGTGCCCGGCCGTGGGGATCGAGACCCCGACCCCGTCGGCCACCTGCGGCAGCAGCCCCATCGTGACGAACTCGGTGGTCCCGATGGCGACACCGCCGAGGATGAGGGCGGCCGTGGCGAGGGAGGAGTGGCGGGGCTGGGGCACGCCAGGTCCAAGAGCCAGGCCGGGTCGGCGCATTCCCACCGGGCGGGAGGGGCCGGCGGCCCACCGCGGCCGGCGGGACGGGGGGGCGACCTCCCTACGATGGGGCGATGCGTGCAGCCCAGGTGACCCGGCTCGACGGACCCGACGCCGTGGAGCTGGTCGACCTCCCCGAGCCCGACGGCGGGGGCGTCGTCCTCGAGGTCGCCGCCGCCGGCGTGGCCTTCCCCGACGTGCTCCTCACCCGCGGCCAGTACCAGATGACGCCCGACCTCCCCTTCGTCCCGGGCGCCGAGGTGGCCGGGCGGGTGCGCTCGGCGCCCGCCGGCACAGGGTTCGCCGAGGGTGACCGGGTTGCGGCGTTCCCGGTGCTCGGCGGCTTCGCCGAGGTCGTCGAGGCCGACCCCGCGATGGTCTTCCCGCTCCCGGGGTCGCTGACCTACGAGCAGGGCGCCGCACTGCCGATGAACTACCTGACCTGCCACTTCGCCCTCCGCGAACGGGCGGCGCTGCGGGCCGGGGAGACGGTGCTCGTGCACGGCGCGGCGGGCGGGGTCGGCACCGCGGCCGTGCAGCTCGCGGCCGCCTGGGGTGCGCGGGTGCTCGCGGTCGTCTCGACGCAGGACAAGGCCACGGTGGCACGGGCGGCGGGTGCCCACGAGGTGGTCCGGGCCGACGGGTTCCGCGACGCCGTCGGGGAGCTGACCTCGGGGCGGGGGGTCGACGTCGTCGTCGACCCCGTGGGCGGCGACCGCTTCACCGACTCCCTCCGCTGCCTGGCCCCCGGCGGCCGCCACCTCGTCATCGGGTTCACCGGGGGCTCGATCCCCGAGGTGCGGGTGAACCGCCTGCTGCTCAACAACATCTCCGTCGTCGGCGTCGGCTGGGGCGCCTGGTGGACCCACCCAGCCGGCCCGGGGTCGGCCTTCCTGCGGCGGCAGTGGGACGAGCTGGTGCCGCTCATGGAGTCCGGCGCCGTCGACCCGGTCATCGGCGAGGTGCGCCGCCTCGACGACGTCGTCGCCGCGCTCGCCGCGGTCGACGGACGCCGCGCGCTCGGGAAGATCCTCCTCGTCCCCTGACCGCTCAGGCGGTCAGCTCGGGCTTGACCCGGCGCACCGTCCAGGTCCGGGCCCGCCCGGTGGCCCACGTCGCGAGGAGCACCGCCCCCGCGAACCAGCCGGCGAGCACCGCGAGATCGAGCGCCAGCGGAGCGAGCGGCCCGCCGTACATGAGGCGGCGCACTCCGTCCACGGCGTACGACATCGGCAGCGCGTGGTGCAGCGGGTACAGCGGCGCCGGGAGGGTCTGCCACGGGAAGGTCCCGCCGGCGCTGACGAGCTGGAGCACCATGACGACGAGCGCGACGAACTGCCCGACCACCCCGAGGCGGGCCATCAGCGCGTGGATCATCGCGACGAAGGTCAGCGAGACCAGGGCCATGAAGCCGACGAGGGCCAGCGGGTGGGCCACCTCGATGCCGATCCCGAGGGCGACGACGCCGTAGGCCACCGCCGCCTGGGCCACCCCGAGCAGGGCCGGGGCGAGCCAGCCACCGAGCGCCACCCGCCAGGCCGGCTGCCCGACCACGAGGGCCCGGGCCGACAGCGGGCGCATCCGGGTGAACAGGACGAAGCCGCCGATCCACAGGGCGAGGCTCATGAAGAACGGGGCCAGGCCGGCGCCGTAGCTCCCGGCGGTGGCGCCGGAGTCGTGGGCGACGGTGACCGGGCTCGCGATCGTCCCGGCCAGGGCCCGGCGCTGCGCCGGTGAGGGGTCGGGGATGCGCCGCGCCCCCCGGGCCAGGCCGGCGGCGAGGTCGTCGGCTCCGGCGGAGAGCTCGCCGAGGCCGCTGTCGAGGCGGTGGGCGCCGGAGGCCAGCCGCTCGGCCCCGTCGAGGGCGTCGTGCTGGCCGGTCGCGAGGTCGCCGGCACCCGAGGCCAGGGCGGCGCCGCCGGCCGCGGCCCGCCGGACCCCGCCGGCCAGCGCGGGCGCGGCCGCGGCCAGCTGGTCGGCGCCGTCGGCGACCCGGCCGGCGCCCGCGGAGAGGCGGTCCAGCTCCGCGGAGGCCCGGCGGACCTGGTCGTGGGCGTCGCGGACCGGTCCGCCGAGCCCGTCGACCCGGTCCAGCACGGTCGCGACCTGGGTGTCGGTGAACCCTGCCGCCCGGAGCTGGTCGGCCAGCCGTCCGCGCTCGGTGGTGAGGTCCCCGACGAGTGTGTCGGCGGCGTCGGCGACCCGGTGGCCGGCCGCCGCGACCTTCGCGTCCCCGGCAGCGACCTGCCGCGCGCCCTCGGCGAGCTGCGCGGTCCGGTCCGGAAGGCCGGCCGTCGAGGACTCGAGCGCCCCCAGGGCGGAGGCGAGCCGTCGCGCCGCCGGGGCGAGCCGGTCGGTGCCGTCGACGAGCCGCTGCTCGCCCGCGACGAGCCGGTCGGCCCCTCCGGCGAGGTCATGGACGACGGCGGCGGCGGTGCCGGCGGCGTCGGCCAGCCGCCGGGCCCCGCCGGCCGCCGTGGTCACCTCGGCGTGGAGGTCGGCGAAGCCCTCGAGGAAGCGGCTCGCCGCGGTGCGGCTCACCTGCTCGGCCACGGAGGCGGTGACCTGCTCGACGAGGGTGTTGGCGATGGTGCGGGCGAGGTACCCGTTGGCGTCGTCGGTGGCGATCTCGAGGGTCGCCTGCCGCGGGTCCGGCCCGGCGCTCGAGGCGAGGTCGGCGGAGAAGTCTGCGGGCAGGGCGAGGACGAGGTCGTACTCGCCGTCGGCGAGGCCACGCTCGGCGGCGGCGCGGTCGGTGCGGGTCCAGTCGAAGGTGGCGTTGGCGACGAGGCTGGCCGCGACGTCCCCACCGACGCTGAGCCGTTCGCCGGTGGCCAGGGTCGTGCCCCGGTCCTCGACGACGAGGGCGGCGGGTACCTGCGCGAGCCGGCCGTAGGGATCGTGGTTGGCGTAGAGGTAGAGGCCCCCGTAGATCGACGGCACGAGGACCATCGCCACGAGCGCCAGCCGGCCGGTCCGGCTGGCCCCGATCCGGCGCAGCTCGGTGAGGGCCAGGCGCAGCGCCGTCATGCCGCCACCCCCAGCTCGGCGCGGAGCGGCGGGTCGAGCTGGCGGAGCGTCGGGTGGCTGACCAGGGCGACGACGGTCAGCCCGCCGGCAGCCAGCCGGGTGAGCTCGGGCCACCAGACGTGCGGGTCGCCGCCGCGCCGGTCCGGGCCGGCGACGACGAGCACCCGGGTGGCCGTGCGCTCGGCCGCGGCGTGGACGAGCACCCGGACCCGGTCGGCCGGGTCGAGCTCCTCGAAGCGGGTCCGGGCGGGAACGAGGATGCCGTGGTCGGCGAGGAAGCGGGCGACCGCCGCCCGCCCCGAGGGCCGGCCGGCGAACGCGAGCTCCTCGGCGAGGACGTGGTGCAGGGCCAGGCCCTCCTCCGGGGCCGAGACCTCGGGGACGTCGACGAGGGCCACGTGCCGGGCACGCATTGCCGGCGCCCCGACGCCGTCGACCAGCACCGAGCCGGTGGCCAGGGGGATGCGGCCGCCGAGGGCCAGGGCGAGTGCGACCTGGCCGTGGCCGGGGTCGCCGGCGACCACGGTGACCCGGGCGGAGGGGGCGACGAACGAGGTCGGTTGCAGCAGCGCGCTCCGGGCCCCAGCGACACCGACGGCGTCGGCGACGAGCTCCATGGCGTCTCCTTCGAGGTGCGACGGGACTGGTACCTTCGGGTACCAGAAGTGGTACTGTACAGTACCGACCATGGCACCCACGAACCGCGCCCTCGGCCGGGCCGTCCCGGCCACCGACGAGCACGCCCGGACGGTGCGCGAACGGCTCGAGTCGGGGCTCGCCGCAGCCGTCGCCGAGAAGGGCCTCGCGGCGACGACGATCGCCGACGTGGCGCGGCTCGCCGGGACCTCGAAGCGGACGTTCTACGAGCACTTCACGGACAAGGAGGACTGCTTCCTCGCGCTCTACCGGTCCCGCAGCGCCGAGCTGATGGAGGCCGTCGAGGCCGCGCTCTCACCGGGCTCGGCGCCCGCCACCGTCCAGCTCCAGGCCGCCGCCCGCGCCTTCCTCAGCTTCCTGCTCCACGACCGGGCCCTGGGCCGGGCCCACGTCGTCGACGTGACGACGGTCGGGGAGCGAGGGGTGGCGGCGCGGCGTGAGGTCGTCGACCGGCACGCCGAGACGCTGCAGCGGATGCTCGCGCAGGCGGCCGCCGCCGGCACCGAGGTGCGGTCGGTCAGCCACCTCGAGGCGGTCTGCGTGGTCGGCGGCCTCAACGAGGTCGCCCTGCGGGCCCTGGAGTCCCCGGGCGAGGAGCCGGCCGACGCCCTCGTCGAGACCGCCACCCGCTTCATGCAGGCCGTGATGCTCGCGGACTGACCCGATCCGCAGCACCACTAACCTCGGAGCATGGACTTCCGAAACGTGTACGCGCAGGGTTTCGCCCGGGTCGCCGCCTGCACGCTGCCGGTCGCCCTCGCCGACCCGGCCGAGAACGCCCGCCGCCTCGCCGAGCAGGTCAGTGCCTGCCACGAGGAGGGGGTCGCCGTCGCCGTCTTCCCCGAGCTGTCGCTCTCCGGCTACTCGATCGATGACCTGCTCCTCCAGGACGTCCTGCTCGACGCCGTCGACGCCGCGGTCGTCGAGCTCGCGGCGGCCACGGCGCGGCTGGCCCCGCTCGTGGTCGTCGGCGCCCCGCTGCGCCACGGCAACCGCCTCTACAACTGCGGGATCGTCCTGCACCGTGGCGAGGTCCTCGGCGTCGCCCCGAAGTCCTACCTGCCCACCTACCGGGAGTTCTACGAGAAGCGCCACTTCGCCGCCGGGGCCGGCCAGGAGGGGCAGTTCCTCGTCCGGCCGCACTGGCCCGGCGCGGACGCCGACGGCGAGGTGCCCTTCGGGCCGGACCTGCTCTTCACCGCCGACGACGTCCCCGGCCTCACCGTGCACGTCGAGGTCTGCGAGGACCTCTGGGTGCCGGTGCCGCCGAGCCACGAGGCCGCCCTCAGCGGCGCCACCGTCCTGCTCAACCTCTCCGCGTCGCCGATCACCGTCGGCCGCGCCGAGGACCGCCGGATGCTGGCCCGCGCCGCCAGCGCCCGCTGCAACGCCGCCTACGTCTACGCGGCGGCCAGCGAGGGCGAGTCGAGCACCGACCTGTCGTGGGACGGGATGACGGTGGTCCACGAGCTCGGCGACCTGCTCGCCGAGGGCGAGCGCTTTCCCGCCGGGGCCCGGCGCACGGTCGCCGACGTCGACCTCGACCGCCTGCGCCAGGAGCGGCTGCGGCAGGGGTCGTTCGACGACAACGCCCGCGCCTACGCCGCCGACGACGCCGGTTACCGCGTCGTCCCCTTCCGGTCCCGGCCGCCCGCCGGTGACCTCGGGCTGCGCCGCCCGGTCGACCGCTTCCCCTTCGTCCCCGACGACGAGGCCCGCCTCGCCCAGGACTGCTACGAGGCGTACAACATCCAGGTCTCCGGGCTCGAGCAGCGGCTGCGGGCCATCGGCGGGGGCGACCCGCAGCGGATGCCGCGGATCGTCATCGGGGTCTCCGGCGGCCTCGACTCCACCCACGCGCTGATCGTCGCCGCGAAGGCCTGCGACCGCCTCGGCCTGCCCCGCGCCCACGTCCTCGGCTTCACGATGCCCGGGTTCGCCACGAGCAGCGGCACCAAGGACAGCGCGACCCGGCTGATGACCGCACTGGGCGTGGAGTGGGAGGAGGTGGACATCCGGCCGCTGGCCCGCCAGCTGCTCCGTGACCTCGGGCACCCGGCCGGCGACGGTGAGGAGCTCTACGACGTCACCTTCGAGAACGTCCAGGCCGGGGTGCGCACCGACCTGCTCTTCCGGGCCGCCAACCAGCGCGGCGGCATCGTCCTCGGTACCGGGGACCTCTCCGAGCTCGCGCTCGGCTGGTGCACCTACGGCGTCGGCGACCAGATGTCGCACTACGGGGTCAACGCCGGGGTGCCGAAGACCCTCATCCAGCACCTCATCCGCTGGGTCGTCTCGTCGGGGCAGTTCGCCGAGGACGACGTCGACGACACCCTGCTGCGCATCCTCGACACCGAGATCAGCCCCGAGCTCGTCCCGGCCAGGGAGGGCGAGAGGATCCAGTCGACGCAGGACACCATCGGGCCGTATGCGCTCCACGACTTCACGCTCTTCCACCTGCTGCGCCGCGGCTACCGGCCGAGCAAGATCGCCTTCCTCGCCGAGCACGCGTGGGCGGACCCGTCCTCGGGGCTGTGGCCGGTGGGATACCCCGAGCGTGACCGGATCGCCTACGACCTGCCGACGATCCGGCGGTGGACGGCCGTCTTCCTCCGCCGCTTCTTCGCCAACCAGTTCAAGCGCTCCGCCATGCCGAACGGCCCGAAGGTCGTCGGCGGCGGCTCGCTCTCCCCCCGCGGGGACTGGCGGATGCCGTCCGACGCCAGCGCGGCGGCGTGGCTGCGCGAGCTCGAGGAGAACGTCCCCGAGGCCTGAGCGGCGGCCGCGCGGGTCAGCGCGAGGCGTGGGCCGCGAGCGCCGGGCCGTCGAGTCGGAAGCGGGTCCACTCGTCCTGGGCCAGCGCGCCGATCGACTCGTAGAACCCGATGCTCGGGGCGTTCCAGTCCAGCACCCACCACTCGAGCCGCTGGTACCCGCGCTCGACGCAGACCCCGGCCAGGGTCCGCAGCAGCTCCTGACCGAGGCCGAGCCCCCGGTGCGCCGGCGAGACGTAGAGGTCCTCGAGCCAGATGCCGTGGGTGCCGGTCCACGTCGAGAACGACAGGAACCACAGGGCCGTCCCGACGACCTCGCCGTCGACCTCGGCGACGTGGGCGAAGGTGGCCGGGGCGCCCTCGCCCGGGAACAGCGCGGCGGCCAGCTGCTCCGGGGTCATCTCGACCTCGTCGAGGGCCTTCTCGTACTCGGCGAGCTCGCGCACGAGCCGCAGGATGACCGGCACGTCGTCCGGGCGGGCGGGGCGGATATCGGTGAGGCGCGGGGTCGACACGGCGCCACGCTAGCCGTGGGCAGCACAATGGGCCCATGACGCCCATCCGCCGGATCGACACCTGGCTCACCGACATGGACGGGGTCCTCGTCCACGAGGAGGACGCGATCCCCGGCGCCGCCGAGTTCGTCGAGACGCTCAAGGCCTCCGGCCGGGCCTTCCTCGTCCTGACGAACAACTCGATCTTCACCCCCCGCGACCTACGCGCGCGGCTGCTGCGCAGCGGGATCGACGTCCCCGAGGACGCCATCTGGACCTCCGCGCTGGCGACCGCGGACTTCCTGGCCGACCAGCGGCCGAACGGCACGGCGTTCGTCGTCGGCGAGGCCGGGCTCACCACGGCGATGCACGACGTCGGGTACGTCCTCTCCGACCGCGACCCCGACTACGTCGTCCTCGGCGAGACCCGGACCTACTCCTTCGAGGCGATCACCAAGGCCATCCGGCTCATCGAGGCCGGCGCCCGGTTCATCGCCACCAACCCCGACCCGAGCGGGCCGAGCGCGGCCGGCACGCTCCCGGCCACCGGGTCGGTGGCCGCCCTGATCAGCACGGCCACGGGGCGCTCGCCGTACTTCGTCGGCAAGCCCAACCCGCTGATGATGCGCAGCGCGCTCAACCGGCTGCAGGCACACTCGGAGACCACGGTGATGGTCGGGGACCGGATGGACACCGACGTCGTCAGCGGGCTCGAGGCCGGGCTGCGCACCGTCCTGGTCTCGACCGGCTCGACCCGGCCCGGTGACGTCGAGCGGTTCCCCTACCGGCCCACCCGCATCGTCGACTCCGTCGCCGACCTCGTGCCGCTCGTCGGCGAGCTCGGCCCCGACGCCGGCCGATGACCTCGCACGACACCCTCTTCCACGTCGCCGAGGCGGAGACTGGCTCGCGGCCCAGTCCACCGGGCGGTACGAACGCTCGACCCGGGGCCGGTCGCTCGCCGAGGTCGGTTTCGTCCACCTCGCGACGGCCGAGCAGTGGCCCGGCGTCCTCGAGCGGTTCTACGCCGACCACGACGGTGGGCTCGTGCTCCTCGCCGTCGACCCGCGGCGGCTCACCGCACGGCTGCGCTGGGAGGCGCCGCACCCGGGCTCCGAGGAGCGCTTCCCCCACCTCTACGGGCCGCTCGAGGTGAGCGCCGTCATCGAGGGCCGACCGGTCGGGACGTCGTGACGATGCTGCCCTCGGGCAGGTCGAACCAGCGCAGGTGCTCGAAGTCGACCGAGACGTGCTCGTCGTGGCCGGCGGCGGGCGGCGTCGCCGCGGCGAGGATCCGGGCCCCCTCGCGCAGCTGCTCGGCGAGCACCTCCTCGCCCCGCCGTGGCGTCGGCGCTCGGCATCCGCACCGTCCCGTCGTCGCTCGTAGCGCACGTCGGCGAGGCGGATGGCCGGCTCGACGACGCCCTCTCGGTGCCGCCACCGCCCGGGCGCCGGGCTCGAAGACATAGTCGCCGAGCAGCCGCCAGCCGTCGCGGGCGACCATCCGGACCGCCTCGACGACGTAGTCGGCGACGGTGTCGGAGATGAAGTAGTTGAAGTTCACCCGGACCCAGCCCGGCTTGATCCCCTCGCACCCGCCGGTGATCTCGCGCTCGAACTCGTGGCTGCGCTCGATGTCGATGCCGAGCAGCCGGTGCCCGTACGGCCCGGCGCACGAGCAGCCGCCGCGCGACTGTATGCCGAAGAGGTCGTTGAGCACCGCGACGACGAAGTTGTGGTGCAGGTAGCTGCCGGACGGCGACCGCAGGACGAAGGAGACGATCGAGAGCCGGGGGGCGTCGAGGTTGCCGAGGATCTCGATCGCCGGCTCCTGGCGCCAGGCGTCCGACGGCCCGCCGCAGGAAGCGCTCCTCCCGCGCCCGGATCGTCTCGACGCCGACGGCCTCCTTGAGCTGGAAGACCAGCCCGGCCCGCACCGACTCGATGATCGCCGGGGTGCCGCCCTCCTCCCGGTGGGCGACGTCCTCGAGGTAGGCGTGGTCCTCGGGGTTGACGTAGGCCACCGTGCCGCCCCCGGGCACGACCGGGACCCGGTTCGTGAAGAGCTGGCGCCGGGCGACGAGCACCCCCGGGGTCGAGGGGCCGCCGATGAACTTGTGCGGGGAGAGGAAGACGGCGTCCTTGGCGGCACGCGGTCCGTCCCCGGCGGGCGCGGTCATCTCGATGTCGACGTACGGAGCCGGCCGCGGCGAAGTCCCAGAAGGCCAGCGCACCGTGCTCGTGGAGCAGCGTCGAGATGCCGTGGGTGTCCGAGACGATGCCGGTGACGTTGCTCGCCGCGCTGAACGAGCCGATCTTCAGCGGACGCCCGGCGTACCGCTCCAGCGCGGCCCGCAGGGTGTCCTGGCAGATCTCGCCGTCGGCGTCCTCGCGGATCGTGACGACGTCGGCGATCGTCTCCCGCCACGGGAGCTCGTTGCTGTGGTGCTCGTACGGGCCGATGAACACGACCGGGCGCTCCTCGGCGCGGGATGTGCTCGCTCAGGTGCCAGCGGTCCTCGAGGGCGCTCGGGATGCGCAGCCCGAGGACGCCGATCAGCTTGTCGATGGCTGCCGGTGCAGCCGGAGCCGGTGAACACCACGACGGTGTCCTCGTCGCCGTGCACGGCGTCCCGGATGATGCGGCGGGCGTCCTCGCGCAACCGGGTCGTCTGCAGGCCGGTGCCACTGGACTCGGTGTGGGTGTTGGCGTAGCCGGGCAGCACCTCGTCCCGGATGAAGTCCTCGATGAAGGCCAGGGCCCGCCCGGAGGCCGTGTAGTCGGCGTAGGTGACCCGGCGGGCGCCGTAGGGCGTCCGCATGACGTGGTCCTCGCCGATGACCGCCTCCCGGATGCGACGCAGCAGGGCCTCGGCGCGGTCACCGTCGGTGGTGCTCATGGCTCCCAGCGTCCCACGCGGGGCCGCGGACCGTCAGCGGCCCGCGGGGACGACGGGTTCCTCACCCCGGCCGAGCTCGTGCAGCGCGGGCACCCGGGAGGCCACCTGCTCGCCGACCGCCACCGGGTCCTCGCCACGGACGATGAGGATGAGGTCGGTGACGCCGACCTCCACGTAGGAGCCCGCGGTGTCGAGGACCTCGTCGACCGTCTCGGCCCCCACCCCGAGCTGCACCGAGCGGCGGATCTCGCCGGGGTCGCGGCCCACGGCGGCGCAGTGCTCGTCGAGGATGGCCGAGGACGCGGCGACCTCCTGCGGGCTGCCGCCGGCGGCGTTCCACACGTCGGCGTGCTCGGCCGCGATCCGCAGCGTCCGCTTCGGCCCGGAGCCCCCGACCCAGATCGGCGGGTGCGGGCGCTGCACCGGCTTCGGCTCGGCGACCGCGTCCTGGAGGCGGTAGTGCTCACCGGTGAACGTGGTGCGCGGCTGGGTCCACAGCGACCGGATGACCTGCAGGCTCTCCTCGAGCCGGTCGGCCCGTTCGCCCCGCGTCCCGAACCGGAGCCCCAGCATCGTGTGCTCGTTCTCGGCCCAGCCGGCGCCGATGCCGAAGTCCAGCCGGCCACCGGACAGGTGGTCGACGGTCACCGCCATCTTCGCCAGCACCCCGGGATGCCGGTAGGTGTTGCCGACGACGGCGCAGCCGATCCGGGTGCGGGTCGTCACCTCGGCCATCGAGGCGAGCATCGTCCACGTCTCGAAGATGGGCCCGTCGTCGCGGTCGCCGAGGGTGGCGAAGTGGTCCATCACCCAGCAGGAGTCGGCGCCGGCGTCGTCGGCGAGGCGCCAGAAGGCCCGGAGCTGGTCGATCGTGGCGTTCTGGCTGAGCTTGAGGCCGACACGCAGTGAGGTCATCCCCCAGTCATACCCGACCGGTCGGTCCCGGGTCACGCCCTGCATCTGTGTGCAGGTTTGCACGGGAGTGCAGCCTGGACGTACGCTCCCCCGTGTGACCCCCCTGCCCGCCTGCCTCCCGAGCAGCCTGCGCGAGCGCAAGCGGGAGGAGACGGCCCGCTCGCTCGCCCGGGCGGCCTACGAGATCGTGCGGGACCGGGGGGTCGACGCCGTCACCGCCGAGGCCGTCGCCGAGCGGGCCGGGGTGTCCCGGCGCACCTTCTTCAACTACTACCCCTCCGTGGAGTCGGTGCTGACCGCGAGCCTCGCCGAGCTGCTCGCGTCGGCCGCCGCCGGCTCGAGCAGCGCCCGGCCGAGTGAGCACGTCGTCGACAGCGTCCTCGCCGTCGTCGACGACCCCGTCGACCTCGACCTCGTCGAGCGCATCGGCGTGCTCGCCGAGGCGGGCGAGAGCCTCGCCGCACGCAGGCGCTCATCCTCGGCGAGCTCCACTCCTGGCTCGACTGGTTCGAGGGATGGCTGCGCGACCGCCTCGGCCCGACGCCCGTCCGAGCTGCAGGTCGCGTCCTCACCGCGACGCTGTCTCGGCCGCCGCCGAGGCCGCCCTGCGGGTCTGGGCCCGGGCACGCCCCTCGGCGACACCGGCACCGAGGGCCCGGTCCTTCCACGCCGCCCTCGCCGAGGCGCTCTCCCTCGGCACCACCTCCTGCCCGACCCGCCCTCGACGTCGCCCTCCACCGACGTCCGCGCCGACCCCGCCACCCGGAGGCCCCATGTCCACCCTGCTCTACCGCCTCGGCCGCTGGGCCGCCACCCACGCCTGGCGCATCCTCGGCGCCTGGCTCGTCCTGCTCGCCGTCGTCGGTACGCTCGCCGCCACCATCGGCACGCCGCTGACCAGCCAGGTCGTCCATCCCGGGGACCGGCTTCGAGCGGGTGCTCGCCAGCTCGGCCGCGAGGTCCCCTCGGCGGCAGGCGGGTTCGGGCGGGTCGTGCTGAGCACCGACGCGGGCGGCCCGTTCAGCGCCGACCAGAAGGAGGCCGTCGGCCGGGCCCTCGCCACCTGGTCGACCGTCCCGCACGTCGAGCGCGTCGTCGACCCGTTCGCCGCCCAGCAGCAGATCGCACCAGTGCCGAGCAGCTCGCCGCCGCCGCACGCAGCTCGACGCGGCCAAGGACGAGCTCACCACCGGCCGCCAGCAGCTCGACGCGGCCAAGGCCCAGCTCGCCGGCGGCGAGGCCCTCCTCGCCCAGCTCGAGAGGGCAAACCCGGACGACCCGTCGCATCCCCGGCCTCGAGCCGCAGGTCGCCAGCGGCGCGGCGCAGGTGGCGCAGGCCGAGGCAGCAGCTCGCCGAGGGCGAGCAGCAGTACCTCGCCGGCGAGCAGCGCATACCAGGACGGCGCCACCGTCGCGGACGCCTCCGCCGGGACCCGGCTGGTCAGCCAGGACGGCCGCGTCGCCGTCGTCCAGGTCCAGTTCGACGACAACGCCCAGTCGGTGCCCGCCGAGGACCGCGCCCGGATCCCGGCGACGGGCGACCCGATCCTCGGGCCGCCGGGGTCACCGCCGTCGCTACAGCGTCGAGATCACCCAGGCAGCTGGAGTTCATCGGCCCCGGCGAGATCCTCGGCCTCACCGTCGCCGCTCCTCGTCCTCGTCATCGTCCTCGGCAGCCTCGTGGCCGCCGGCCTGCCCGCTCCTCGTCGCCCTCCTCGGGGTCGGCGTCGGGCTCGGCGGTGCCATGGCCTTCACCTCGGTCGTCGAGATGAACACCACGACCCCGGCGCTCGCGCTCATGCTCGGCCTGGCGGTCGGCATCGACTACGCCCTCTTCATCGTCAACCGGCACCGCGGGAACATCCTGCGCGGGATGCCGCTCCTGGAGTCGGTCGCGCGCTCGGTCGCCACCGCCGGCTCGGCCGTCACCTTCGCCGGCACCACCGTCGTCATCGCCCTCGCCGCGCTCGTGCTCTCCGGCATCCCGATCCTCGCCGAGATGGGTGTCGTGGCAGCCGCCACGGTGGCCGTCGCGGTGCTCGTCGCGGTCACCGTCAGCCCGGCCGTGCTGCGGCTCATGGGGACCCGCGTCATCAGCCGCCGGGCCTGGCGCCGCGCGGGCTTCGAGCACCCCGGCGACCTGGCGGAGGGCGCCCGCCACTCGCGGGACACCGAGGAGGAGCACGGCGCGTGGTTCGTCGGGCTGGTCACCCGCGTGCCCTGGCTCACCGTGCTCGGCGTCGTCGCCGTCCTCGGGGTCCTGGCCGTGCCGGCCGCCTCGATGCGGCTCGGCCTGCCCGACGGCGGCAGCGAGCCCACCGGCTCCTCGGCCTACACCGCGTACTCGACCATCGCCGACGAGTTCGGACCGGGGATGAACGGGCCGGTCGTCGGGCTCGCCACCCTCCCGCCGCACCCCGGCACCCGCACCGACGCCGAGGTGCTGCACGAGCAGGCCACCGTGGTCCGGACCCTCGGCGAGGTCGACGGAGTCGCCAGCGTCGTGCCGTTCGGCGTCAGCGCCGACCGCAGCACCCTCGCCTTCCAGGTGGTCCCGACCACCGGGCCGGCCGAGGAGCAGACCCGCTCGACGCTGGACGGCATCCAGACCGCGGCAGGGATCCTGCAACGGCACGACGGGATCGAGGTCGGCCTCACCGGCCAGACGGTGGCCAACATCGAGATCTCCGACCGGCTCGCCTCCGCGCTGCCGACCTACCTCCTGGTCGTCGTCGGGCTCTCGCTGCTCATCCTCATGGTCGTCTTCCGCTCGCTCGTCGTCCCGCTCGTCGCCACCGGCGGCTTCCTGCTGTCGGTCGCGGCCGCGTTCGGTGCCACTACCGCGGTGCACCAGTGGGGCTGGCTCGGAGCGCTCTTCGGCGTCACCCAGCCCGGGCCGCTGCTGTCCTTCATGCCGATCATCCTGATCGGCGTGCTCTTCGGGCTGGCGATGGACTACCAGATGTTCCTCGTCTCGGGGATGCACGAGGCGCGCGCCCACGGCGAGGAGTCGCGCGCGGCGGTGCGCTCCGGCTTCGTCCACGGCGCCAAGGTGGTGACGGCGGCGGCGGTCATCATGACCTCGGTCTTCCTCGGCTTCGCCTACTCGCACCTCGTCATGGTCCGGCCGATCGGCTTCGGCCTGGCCGTGGGGGTGCTCGTCGATGCGGTCCTCGTCCGGCTGACCCTGACCCCCGCGCTCATGCACCTGCTCGGCGACCGGGCGTGGTACCTGCCGCGCTGGCTGGACCGGTTGCTGCCCGAGCTCGACGTCGAGGGGCTGACCCTCGGCGAGCGGCTGCGCGCCGGCGCGCTCGGCGGCGCACCCGAGCCGGCCGCCGAGGCCCCCGGGGCCGAGCCCGCACCCGAGGAGGAGCCGGCCTCCGTCCGGTGACACCCGGGAACGCGGGGCCGCCCGCGCCCGGCGCCACCCCGGTCGCGGACGTCGGGTCGGGTGACAGGGCCGGGACAGGTCCGTCACAGGTCGGAGAGGTTCCGTGGGAACCAACGACCGAAGGAGCGTCATGCCCAACCGCGCACTCAGCATCGCCCGCACCCTGACGGGCACGGCCGTGGCTGCCGCCGGCCTCGCCACGGCCGCGCTCGGGGTGCATCTCGCCACCGACCACCAGAGCGCCCAGGCCGCCCAGGCGCCCCGGAGCTCCACCGGGTCCGCCGACCAGCAGCCCCAGCAGAGCGCCCCGCAGCAGCAGGACGACGGCGGCGGCTTCTTCGGGGGCTTCTCCGGCTTCGGCCAGGTCCAGGCCCCCTCCACCGGGGGCGGCGGCCAGGTCCACGCCCGCTCGAACGGCTCCTGACCGGGCACGCCACGACGAGGACACGCCGAGCGGCACCCGCCGCGGGGCGCCCTCGTCCTTGCGTCGGAGGCGGCAGCCACCGGCTCGGCGAGCCGGTGGCTTCCGGGCTCCCGGGTGTACAGCCGCCGCATCCACGCCGCACAGCAGGCGCACAGCGGTCCCGTGGATGGTCGAGGAACCAACGACAGCAGACCACGTGAAGGTGATCCAGATGACCCGCAACCCCAGGGCCCTGCGACGGGCCAGGCTCCTCACCGCGACGGCCGTCGCGGCCGCGGCCCTGGCCACGGGTGGTGTCGGGGTCCACCTCGCGAGCGCCACCCGGAGCAGCACCGTCGCGGCCGCCTCGACGACCGGCACCGGCTCCTCCTCCGGCGCCAGCACCTCCTCGGGCAGTGCCCCGAGCACGCCGAGCCCCTCCTCGTCCTCCTCGGACACCGGCGCCGGGTTCGCCCCGACCGGCAGCGTCTCCTCGGGCGGCACCGCCGCCCAGTCGAGCACCAACGGGTCGTGACGAGGTGACCCCGAGCGCGACGACCCGCACGGACCCGGCGAGGGCGAGCCTCGAGGCGATCGGCACGACGATCCGCCTCGTCGTCACCGACCCCTCGACCCTCGACGAGGCGACCACGACGGTGCGGGAGCATCTCGCAGCCCTCGACCACGCCGCCTCCCGCTTCCGTCCCGACTCCGAGGTCAGCGCACTCGCCCGCGCCGCCGAGCGCGGTCCGGCCTCCGCGCTCGTCTCCCCCGTGCTCGCCGGAAGCCTGCGAGCCGCCCTGCGCGCCGCACGGCTGACCGACGGGCTCGTCGACCCGACCGTGGGCCGCGCCGTCGAGGCCAGCGGCTACGACCTCGACCTCGACGAGGTCCGGGCCCGCGGCCCCCTCCCCACCGCCGGGGCGCCGGCCGCCGAGGTCCCCGGCTGGCGGACCGTCACCATCGACCCGGCCACGGACCGGGTCGACGTGCCCCGGGGCTGCCTGCTCGACCTCGGCGCCACGGGCAAGGCCCACGCCGCCGACGTGCTCGCGGAGCGGCTCGCCGCCCGCCTGCCCGGCGGCTTCCTCGTCAACCTCGGCGGTGACATCGCGGTCGGCGGCACCGCCCCGGAGGGTGGCTGGCAGGTGGCCGTCGACGACGTCACCGGACGGACCCTCCAGGTCATCGGGATCGCCCCCGGGCAGGCGGTCACGACGAGCTCGACCCGCCACCGCACCTGGTCGACCGCCGACGGCAGCACCCGCCACCACGTCCTGGATCCCCGCACCGGGCGCACCGCCCCGGCCACCTGGGACCAGGTCACCTGCGTCGCCGCGAACGCCGTCGAGGCCAACGCCGCTTCGACGGCCGCGGTCGTCCTCGGGGAGGACGCTCCCGAGTGGCTCCGGCGGGTCGGCATCCCCGCCCGCCTCGACGCGCCCGGCCGGGTCCTCACGACCCCCGGCTGGCCCGACCCCACCGAAGGAGCACCCCGGTGAACCTCGCCCTCTGGTACCTCTCCCGCGCGACGGGGGTCGTCAGCATCGTCCTGCTCACCGCGGTCGTCGTGCTCGGCGTCGTCACCGCCGGTCGCCGCACCCCGCACGGCGAGAACGCGACGGTCGTCATGGCGGTGCACCGCTGGCTCTCCCTCGGGATGCTCGCCTTCCTCCTCACCCACATCGCGACGGCCATCGGCGAGACCTACGTCAGCGTCGACCTCGTCTCGGCCGTCCTGCCGTTCACCAGCGGCTACGAGACGTTCTGGGTCGGCCTCGGCACGCTCGCCGTCGACGTCCTCGCCGCCGTGCTCGTCACCTCGTGGTGGCGCCACCGCCTGCCGGAGCGCGCCTGGCGGGTCGTGCACTACGCCGCCTACCTCCTCTGGCCGTTCGCCCTGCTCCACGGGTTCATGCTCGGGACCTCCAGCGAGATCCTGCTCCGCGGCACGACCTTCCTCTGCGGGGTCGTCGGGGTCGGCATGATCCTCTGGCGGCTGCTCGCCACCCCGCACGCGGACCGGGACCGCCGGGACGCCGTCCTCGAACAGGAGTGGTCGTGAACCTCGTCGACCTGCTCGACGCGGCCGGCCTCACCGGCCGTGGCGGCGCCGCCTTCAGCACCGCCGTCAAGGTCCGTGCCGCCCACGAGCACGGGGCCCACCTCCTCGTCAACGCCTGCGACGGCGAGATCGGCGCGGTCAAGGACGCCTACGTCGTCGAGCACCACCTCGACGAGCTCGTCTCCGGGGCGCGCCTCGTGGCCGGCCGCGGGCGACGGCGCCGCCACGTCCGGTTCGCCGCGCACCGCGGGTCGGCCACCGCGACGACCCTGGCCCGCGCCGGTCTGGACGTCCTCGAGGTGCCCGAGCGGTACGTCTCGTCCGAGGAGACCTCCCTCGTCTCCCTCGCGCACGGCGGCCTCGCCCGGCCGATGACCAAGCGCCGGCCGTTCGTCATGGGCGGCCGGGACCAGGGCGGCCGGCGCGTGCCGCCGACGGTGGTCCTCAACGCCGAGACGGTCTGGCGGATCGCCCAGGTGGCCGAGCAGGGCGCGGACTGGTTCCGATCCTTCGGCACGCCGCAGGAGCCGGGACCGCGGCTCGTGGCGCTCACCGGCGCGGTCGAGCACCCCGGGGTCCTCGACACCGAGGCCGGGGTCCGGATGACCGACCTGCTCGACGCCGCCCGGCCGGCCCGGGGGTACGAGGTCGTCGTCGTCGGCGGCCTCGGCGGCATCCTCCTCACCGTCGACGAGGTGCGGGGGCTCACCTGGTCGACCAGGGACCTCTCGCGCCACGGCGGCGCCCTCGGCCCGGGCATCATCGACGTCCTGGACCCGACGCGCTGCCCTCTCGAGGTCGTCACGAGCTTCCTCCTCTATGCGGCCGGCGAGACCGCCGGGCAGTGCGGCCCGTGCATGTTCGGCGTCCCGTCGGTGGCCGAGGCGTGGCGACGGCTCGTCGCGGTGCCCTCGCGGCGGGAGCTCGAGGGGGTGCGGGCCGCGGCCGGGCTCCTGCCGAACCGCGGTGCGTGCCGGTTCCCCGACGGCGTGGGCCGCTTCGCCGGGAGCGCGCTGCGCGTCCTCGAACCACACCTGGCGGCGCACGCCTCCGGGGCCTGCCCGAGCGAGAGGAGCCATGACCGTGCGTACCGAGCCTGAGCTGCGGGTCGACCGCATCGCGTGCAGCGGCCACGGGATCTGCGCGACCCTCCTGGAGGGCCGGGTGCGCCTCGACCGCAACGGCTACCCGGTGCTCGACGAGCCGCACGTCGAGCGGGAGGAGGGCGACACCGCCATCCGTTTCTGCCCGGCCCGTGCCCTCTACTGGGCGGACCGCCCCTGACCCACGAGGTATCCCTTCGGGCCGCCCATCCGTCCAAGGAGGTGAGGGGGCCCACCCGGGGCCCCGCACCCGAAGGAGAGACCTCCCATGACCACCAACGTCGGCACCACCGACCGGGCCGTTCGGCTCGTCCTCGCCCTCGTCGCCGTCGTCGCCGCCGTCCTCGTCGGTGCCGGCAGCGTCCTCGGCATCGTCCTGCTGGCCCTCGCGGCGGTCCTCGCCGTCACCGCCGTCGTCCGCTTCTGCCCGCTGTACCGCCTCCTCGGCGCGAGCACGAGCGGCCGCTGACCCGGCCGGTTCCCGGCGCCCGGTCCGCGCCCTCTAGCATCGCGCCATGGGCGTGGACCCCGACGCGCTGACCGCCGCCCTCCCCGGGCTGCTGCGCTACGCGCGGCTGCTCACCCGCGACCCCTCCGACGCCGAGGACCTGGTCCAGGACGCCGTCCTGCGGGCGCTCGAGCGGGGGGAGGGCTACCGGGGCGAGGCCTCGCTCGCGACGTGGCTGCACACGGTGATGCACCACCGCTTCCTCGACTCGACCCGTCGCCACACCCCGGAACCGACCCCCGACGACGCCCTGCTCGAGGCCGTCGAGGCGGCGTGGCGCGACGACGCCTACACCGTCGACCCCGCCGTCGTCCTCGCCCGGGCCGAGACCCGCGACCGGCTCCGGGACGCGCTGGTGCACCTTCCCGTCATCCTCCGCTCGGCCGTCCTCCTGCACGACCTCGAGGGCCTGACCTCGGTCGAGGTCGCGGCGGTCCACGACATCGGGGTCCCCGCCGCGAAGGCGCGGCTCCGGCGCGGCCGCGCCCTCCTCGTCAGCGTTCTCGCCGAGGACGAGGAGCGCCGGGCGGCGATGGCGGGCGTGCCGATGCGCTGCTGGCAGGCCCGCTCGCTCGTCGGCGACTACCTCGACGACGAGCTCGCCCCGCGAGAGCGGCGCCTCCTGGAGGAGCACCTCGGTGGCTGCCCGACCTGCCCGGGCCTCTACGCGAGCATCGTCGGGGTCACCGCGGCGGTCGGCCGGCTGCGCGACCCCGACTCGGTCGTCCCCGAGGCCCTCGCGCAGCGGGTGCGTGCGGCCGCGCGCTGACCGGCGTAGGCCGCACCGGGCCCGCCGGTCAGGCGGGGGTGAGCGGCCGCCGGCGGCCGCCGCCCGTGGCGGCGATCATCTCGCTGAGCAGCTCGACGACGCGCTCGGCCGGTGGGCTGGGCGCCCCCACCCGCCGGACCAGGGCGGCGAGGTGCCGCACCGGTGCCGGCGGCGAGACCGCGAGGCGGACCACCGACGAGGGCAGGGACGCCGCGGCGAGACCGGGCATCACCGAGATGCCCACGCCGGCCGCGACGAAGGAGATCGCGGTGTGGTGGTCCTGGGCCTGGACGCTGAACCGCGGGCGCAGCCCCGCAGAGCTGCACGCCGCGACGAGCAGCCGGTGCCCGATCGAGTGCGGGTGGTCGTTGCTCACCCAGGTCTCGCCCCGCAGGTCGGTCAGGGCCACCGCCTCGGCCCCGGCCAGCTCGTGGTCGCGCGGGAGGACGGCGACGAACGGGTCCTCCAGGAGGTCGATGCGGTCGTAGCCGGGCGGGACCGGGCCGCCGGGCGGCTCGATGACGAGGTCGATGTCCGGGGTGAACCCCCGCTGCTCGACCTCGTTGAGGACGAGCTCGAGGACGAGGTCGGGGAACTCGCGGGTGAGGCGGCGCACGAGCACCGGCATCCACGCCGACCCCGCCGACGCGAAGTACCCGATGGTCAGCCGCCCCGACCGGCCGTCACGCAGGTCGGAGACGACCTTCTCCAGGCGGCCCCACTGGCTCATCGCCTCGTCGCTCTGGGCGTCGAGCACGAGGGCGGCCTCGGTGGGGACGATGCCGCGCCCGGCCCGCTGGAAGAGGGTCAGCCCGGTCTCGCGCTGGAGCGCCGACAGGTGCTGGCTCACCGCGCTCGACGTGAGGCCGAGGTTGTCCGCCGCGGCCTGGACGGAACCGCTCGCCACGACCGAGCGGAAGACCCGGAGCCGGTGCGGTTCGAGCATCCGTTGACTCTACAGCATTGCTTAACGACCTCTAAGCGGAGTCGCGTTGTGCTGAACAGTCGTGAGCGGGATCATCGATGACATGAACACCTCGCACCTCTCCCTCCAGAAGGCCCGGACCCTCGCGACCCGCCTGCGCACCAGCCGGCACAACGGCCGCGGCTGGGACGGCGCCGTCGACCGCGACCTCGTCCGCGAGACGCACGAGATCTACCTCCTGGCCCAGTCCAGCACCCCGACGCTGCACTGACCGCCGCCCGCAGCAGCCGGCCGGTTCGGCAGCAGCGGCCGGTTGGGGGGCCGCCGGCGGCCCTCACACCACGACGTGGCGAAGGGTCGCCGCCGCCCCGGCGGAGCGGGCCTCGAGCTCGGCCCGCTGGGCGAGGTAGAGCTCGGCACAGGCGAGGGCGTCGGTGAGCGCCTCGTGGGCCCGGTAGACGGGCAGGCCGAACCGCTCCCGGACCGCCCACAGCCGCAGCGCACCCGGCTCCGGGCCGTCACCCCACCCCGGCGGCAGCGCGCGCCGCGCCAGCTCGAAGGTGTCGACGACGACGCACGGCATCGGCGCCCCCCAGAACCGCCGGCACGCCGCGCCGAGGAACCCGGTCTCGATCCGGGCGTAGTGGGCGAGCAGCGCGCGGCCGCGCAGCGCGTGGAGCACCGCTGCGACCGCCTCCTCCAGCGGCACGCCCCCGGCCAGGGCGTCGTCGGTGAGCCCGTGGACCGTGGCGCTCTGCCCGACGCCGGCGGCGCCCCGCACGAGGACGCGCCGGGCTCCGGACAGCTCGACCCGGCCCCCGTCGACCGGCACGAACCCCACGGACAGGACGCGGTCGGTGCGCGGGTCCAGACCGGTGGTCTCGATGTCGACGGCGAGCAGGCGGGCCCGGGTCAGCGGCGTCGCGAGGTCGGGGAACGGTTCGGCCAGGTACTCGCGCAGGGGGCCGGCCACCGCCGCGGACAGGGCCGCCGAGCGCCGGGCGTCGGCACCACGCCGCAACCACCGCATCCGCCCACCCCTCAGGAGATGTACTGCATCGGGTAGCGGTGGGCGAGGGCCGACTGGGCGGAACGGACGATCCCGAAGGCCTCGCGCAGGTGCCGCTTGTCGACGCTCGACAGCGCGTCGGGCACGACGTGGCTGTCCGGGGACACCCCGGCTCGCACCTGGGCGGCCTGGTGGCGCAGCCGCACGTAGGAGATGAGCTCGAAGGCGTCGAGCAGGTCGTCTGCCCGGTCCTCCCCCCACACCCCGGCCGCCCGGACCGCCTCGATCCGGGCTCGGGTGTTGACCGCGGGGCTGCCGACCGAGAGCGCGTGCACCCGCACCAGCTCGACGACGGCCCTGATCCCGCCGCGCTTGAGGTCGAGGGCGCCGAGGTGCTCTCCCTCGGTGGCCACGACGAAGCCCCGGAAGAAGCCCAGGGGCGGCTCGTTGAGCGTCGCCTGCCTGGCCAGGTGGGTCAGGAAGGCGAGGGAGCGCGGCGCGCCGGCCAGGACGTGCTCCTGGAGCCGGGCGTGCAGCCCCGGGTCGCCGTGCACCGGGCGCATGTCGAAGAAGATGCTCGCCGCGCGGACGGCCTGGGGGGTGGGCCGGCTCAGCCACGTGGTGAACTCGACCCGCCACTGCTCGAGCGGCCGGCGCCACCGCGGGTTCGTCGCCATGACCTCACCGGGGCAGCGGGGGTAGCCGGCGGCGACGAGGCCCGCCGCGACCCGCTCGGCGAGGCGCTCGAACCACGGCAGGTCGGCCGGCTCGACGTCGTCGTCGATGATGATCGCGTTGTCCTGGTCGGCGGCCAGGGCCTGCTCGAGCCGGGCCCGCGAGCCGAGCGCCACCCAGCAGTAGGGGGCCGGGGCGGGCCCGAGCTCCTCCTCGGCCAGGGCGATGAGGCGCCGCTCGACGGTGTCGCCGACCGCCGTGACGACGCGCCCGATGTCGTCCGCCGAGGCGTCCTGGTCGACGAGCAGGCCGACCACCCGGGGCAGCCTGGCCGCGACCTCGGCGACCCCCGCGGCATCGGGCTGCTTGGCCACGTCGCCGGCGAGGTAGACCGGGTTGGCCTGCTCGAGCCGCAGCAGGTCGGTGGCGGTGACGATGCCGACCGGACGGCCGGCGTCGACGATGGGCAGGTGGTGGATGCCGCGTGCGGTGAGCTCGAGGAGGACCTCGAAGGCCAGCGCGTCGGGCGAGCCGGTGGCCGGCTCGGGCGTCATCACCGCCGTGACCGGCGCGGCGGGGTCGACGCCGGCGGCGAGCACCCGGGTGCGCAGGTCACGGTCGGTGATGATGCCGGCGAGGCGGCCGCCGTCCATGACGAGGATCGAGGAGACGGCGTGCTCCGACATCGTCCGGGCCGCGTCCCGGACCGTGCCGGTCGTCGCGACGACGACGGGGGCCCGACCGCCGACCAGGTCGCGCACGTGGGTCTTGAGGACCGCGCTGCCGGTCGAGGAGAGCTGGAGCTCGGCGACCGCCCCGCGCATCCGGTGCCGTCGTTGGGCGTCGAAGAAGGCGTCGACGTGGGGGTGCTCGGCCCGCAGCAACCGGAAGACGTCGGCCGGCAGGAGGAGCGCGAGGCTGTCCTCGATGGCGGTGACGTCGACGGTCGAGGGGTTGCCGCGGGTCAGCGTGATGGAGCCGAAGCAGGCACCGGCCTCACCGCGCTCGACGAGCACGCCCTGGGCGTCGCGAACGTCGACGGCCCCGGAGCGCAGGACGTAGAGGTGGTGGTTGTCGGCGCCGCGGGCGATGAGGTTGCTGCCGCGGCGGAAGTACTCCACCGACAGCGAGCCGGGCAGCTCGTCGAGGACCGCGTCCGGGAGCCGGTCGAACGGCTCGTGGCGCGCGAGGAAGTCGCGGATCTCGGAGAGCTCGACGTCGAGGCCCATGGCCCCATCGTCGCAGTGCGGCGGGTCGGCCCTCAGGCCGACGCACGGACGACGAGCCGGGTGGGCAGGACCGTCTCCGGCGGGACGTCCCGCCCGGCGAGCCGGGCGAGGAGCACCTCGGCCATGACCCGCCCCATCTCCTCCACCGGCTGGTGCACGGTGGTCAGCCGCGGGTCGGTGTGCTCGGCCACCGGCGCGTCGTCGAAGCCGACCACCCCGACCTCGTCCGGGACGGCCCGCCCGGCCTCGCGCAGGGCCCGCAGCGCCCCGAGCGCCATGAGGTCGGAGGCGGCGAAGACGGCGTCCGGCTCCTCCCCCGCCGCGAGCAGGTCACGCACCGCCCTGGCCCCGCTCTCCTCGCTGTAGTCGCCGAACCGGACGGCGAGCGCCCCGGGGTCCAGCCCGGCGGTTGCCACCGCGTCCCGGGCCCCGAGGAGCCGGTCGTGGCCCGAGGACATGTCCTGGGGGCCGGCGACGTGCGCCAGCCGCCGCCGTCCGCGGGCCAGGAGGTGCTCCACCGCGGACCGTGCCCCGGCGCGGTTGTCGACGTCGACGACGCAGCGCGGGTGCTGCGCGGTCGGCCGGCCGCCACACACGGTCGGGACCCCGCGGCCCTCGAGGGCGGCGGGCAGCGGGTCGTCGGCGTGCAGGGAGAGCAGCAGGACGCCGTCGACGTGCAGGTCGGTGAGGTAGCGGGCCGCCCGGACGCGGTCCTGCCCGCCGGTCATCGTCAGGAGCAGCTGGGTGTCGGATACCGCGAGCCGGTCGGTGACCCCACGGACGACCCGGGCGAAGAACGGGTCGGCGAAGAGCCGGTCGCCGTCCTCGGAGACCACGAGCGCCACGGTGTCGGTGCGGCGGGTGACGAGCGAGCGGGCGGCCCGGTTGGGCACGTAGCCGAGCGCCTCGACGGCCTCGAGCACGGCCCGCCGGGCGGCCGGCGAGGCGTGCGGTGAGTCGTTGAGCACCCGGGAGGCGGTGCCCCGACCCACGCCGGCGAGCCGGGCGACCTCGTCGAGGGTGGGGCGCCGCCTGACCACCGTGCCGGGACCGGGTTCCCGTGGTGCGACCCCGGCACGGGTGCCAGACGGCGGCGAGGGGATGGGGACGGCCGTGCCGTCACCGCTCGTGGGAGCGCTCCCATCCGCCACGTCCCATCATGGACACGATGCTCGCCCCCGCGTCAACGGCGCGCCAGCGATGTGTCCGAACCGTGACCGTGACGCGCCGTGACGGTGACGCGCGCGCCAGCACGGGTCGCGGTGAACCGCGGGTCAGCCGGTGGACCGCGCCTCGGCGCGGGTCAGCCGGTGACGACCTCGCCACCGGCACCCTTCCATGCCGTGATGCCGCCACCGAGGTGGAAGGCGCGGGTGAACCCGAGCTGGTCCATCACCGCGACCGCCGCGGCCGACCGGTTGCCGGACCGGCAGTAGACCGCGTACGGCGCGCCGGGGTCCAGCGACTGGACCCTCGCGGCGAAGTCGGGGCCCTCGACGTCGAGGTTGACCGCGCCGGGCAGGTGGCCCAGCGCGTACTCCTGCGGGGTCCGGACGTCGATGACGGTCGTCCCCGGCCGCTTCAGCGCCGCGGCGAAGGCCGCCGGGTCGAGCTCGGCGCCCTCGGTCGGAGCGCTGGCCGCGACCGCACCGGCGGTGGCGCTGACCTGCGGCCCTGCGGACCCGCAGGCGGCGAGCGAGCCGGCGAGGAGCAGGGCGGCGACGGACACGGTGAGGCGACGGGACGGCATCGGGTCTCCTGGGGATCGGGGTCGTCGCTGACAATATACCCCACGGGGTATCCAGTCGCTGCGCCGGGCACCCGGGTCCGCCGGGGCGCGGACACACCGGCTGCCGGGCGATTGTGGGGCACCGACACATGAGGCGTGGGAACCGTCGTCCCTAGTCTCTCGGCCATGCTCGACGGACGCGACGACCCCGCCGCCCACCGCGGCCCCACCGACCTGGCCGGGCGAACGGCCCTGGTCACCGGCGCCGCGAGCGGGATCGGGGCCGCGGTCGCGCGGGCCCTGGCCGGCGCCGGGGCCGAGGTGCACGCGGTCGACCGCGACGCCGGTGCCCTCGCCCGGCTCACCGCCGAGGACCGCACCGGCCGGCTGCACCCGCTCACCGCCGACCTCACCGACCTCGACCGGATCGCCGACCTCCCCCGCGACGTCGACGTCCTCGTCAACAACGCCGGCACCCAGCACGTCAGCCCGCTCGAGGAGTTCCCCCCGGAGCGGTTCGACCTGATCCTCGACCTCATGCTCGCCGCGCCGTTCCGGCTGGTCCGCCAGACGCTGCCGCACATGTACCGGCGGGGCTGGGGCCGGGTGGTCAACGTCTCGAGCGTGCACGGCCTGCGGGCCAGCCCGTTCAAGGCGGCGTACGTCGCTGCGAAGCACGGCCTCGAGGGCCTCTCGAAGGTCGTGGCGCTCGAGGGCGGCCCGAAGGGCGTCACCTCGAACTGCGTCAACCCGGCCTACGTGCGCACGCCGCTCGTCGAGCGGCAGATCGCCGACCAGGCGCGCGCCCACGGCATCGCACCGGAGGAGGTCGTCGGCTCGGTGATGCTCGAACCGGTGGCCGTCAAGCGGCTCGTCGAGGCGGAGGAGGTCGCCGAGCTCGTGCTCTTCCTCTGCGGACCGGCGTCCGCCTCGGTCACCGGGGCCTCGTTCGCCATGGACGGCGGGTGGACCGCGCACTGAGCCCCGCGGCGCCGCCCCGCGGCCCGGTGCCTAGGATCGGCGAGATGACGGACCCGGCCGACGAGGCCCTCCACCTGCTCTCCCTCCTCGCCGACGGGGCGCCGGTCGCCGAGGTCGCCGCCGCGCCGGGCACGCCCCGGGCCCGTGAGCTCGCGGTGCGCGCCGCCTCGGCCCGCGAGGTGCACCGCCGGCGCGAGGCCGGCCTCCAGGCGCTGCTGGACACCGCCCGCGCCCTCGTCACCGAGAGCGACCCCGCGCAGGTGCTCGACGCCATCGTCCGCCGCGCCCGAGCCCTCCTTGGCACCGACCTCGCCTACCTCACCCTCCACGACCCGGAGCGCGGGGACACCTACATGCGCGCGACCGACGGCTCGGTGTCGGCGGCGTTCCAGTCCGTCCGCCTCGAGCTCGGAGCCGGTCTGGGCGGTCTCGTCGCCTCGACCCGCAAGCCCTACTGGACCGCGGACTACGGCCAGGACGAGCGCTTCCGGCACACCACCGACATCGACGGCGCGGTCTCGGAGGAGGGGATCATGGCGATCTGCGGCACGCCCCTGCTCGTCGAGAACGTCTTCGTCGGCGTGCTCTTCGCGGCCAACCGCACCCCGCGCCCCTTCACCCGGGAGGAGGTGGCCCTCCTCGGCAACCTCGCGACGCTCGCCGCCGTCACCCTCGTCCAGACCCGGGCGCTCGCGGACGCCGAGGGGGCGCTCGCGGCGCTCTCGCAGGCCCACGAGACGGTCCACCGCTACGCGGCCGGGGTGGAGAAGGCCGCGGCCGCTCACGACCGGTTCGCCTCGCTCGTCCTCGAGGGTGGCGGGGTGCAGGACCTCGCCCAGGCCCTCGCCGACCTGCTCGGCGGCTGGGCGGCGGTCGTCGACGACGAGGGCGTCGTGCGCGGCGCCACCGCCGGGGCGCACGTCCCGCCGGACTTCCCGGACCTCGGTGCCGGGCGGCTCGTGGAGCACTGCGGGACCTACGCGGTGGCCGCCGCCACCGCCGACGAACGCCTGGCCACCCTCTACGTCGGGGAGGTCGGGGTCCTCGCCGAGGCCGACCGGCGCACGGTGGAGCGGGCCGGCGTCGTGACCGCGCTCGTCCTGCTCTTCGAGCGCCAGGCGGCCGAGACGCGGCAGTCGGCGCGCAACCGTGCCGTCTCCGAGCTGCTCGCCGGCCGGGCGCCGGCCGAGGACCGGCTCCAGCTCGCGCGCTCCTCCGGAGCCGACCCCGAGCAGCCGTTCTGCCTGCTGGCCGTCCGCGGCGAGCCCGGGGCCTCCACACGCACCCTGACACTGGGGGCGTCGGCGGCGGCCGGCGAGGGTGCGCTGGTCGGGGCGTACGACGGCGACGTCGTCGCCCTCGTCCCCGGGGAGGACCCGGACCGGGCCGCGTCGGCCCTCGCCGCGCGGCTGGGCCGGCGCACGCCGGTGACCGTCGCCGGGGTCGGCCCGCTCACCGGTGTCGACGGCATCCCGGGCGCCCACGCCGAGGCGCTGCGCACGGCCGCCGCGCTGGTCGCCCTGGGGCACCGCGGCCGGGGCGCGGCCGCCACCCAGCTCGGCTTCGCCGGGCTGATCGTCGGCGGCGAGCCCGACGTCGCGGACTACGTCCGCCGCGAGCTGGGCCCGGTCCTGGACTACGACGAGCGGCGCGGCACCGACCTCCTCGGGACGCTCGCCGCCTACTTCGAGGCCGGACGCAGCCCCCGGCACGCCGCCACAGAGCTGCACGTCCACGTCAACACGGTCGCCCAGCGCCTGGAGCGGATCTCCGCCCTGCTCGGCGAGGGCTGGCAGGAGCCGGAGCGCAGCCTCGAGCTGCAGCTCGCCCTCCGGCTGCGCCGGCTGCTGCCGCGCTGAGCCGGGCCGGGCTCAGTCGGCCTCGGTGTGCTTGGCGCGGGCGACGATCGTCGGGTCGGGGGCGTGGATCACCTCGCCGTCCTTGCCCTCGTAGTCGAACTGGTCGAGGAAGGCCCGCATCGCCTCGAGCCGGCCGCGCTTCTTGTCGTTGCTCTTGACGGTCAGCCACGGGGCGTACCGCTTGTCGGTGAGCTCGAACATCGCCTCCTTGGCCGCGGTGTAGTCCTCCCAGCGGTCCAGGCTCTCCAGGTCGATCGGCGAGAGCTTCCACCGGCGCACGGGGTCGATCTGGCGGATGGCGAACCGGGTGCGCTGCTCGTCGCGGGTCACCGAGAACCACAGCTTGGTCACCGTCAGGCCCTGCTCGATGAGCATCCGCTCGAACACCGGCGCCTGGCGCATGAAGGTCTCGTACTGCTCGTCGGTGCAGAAGCCCATGACCCGCTCGACCCCCGCCCGGTTGTACCAGGACCGGTCGAACAGGACGATCTCGCCGGCGGTGGGCAGCCGCTGGACGTAGCGCTGGAAGTACCACTGGCCCCGCTCGGTCTCGGTGGGGGCGGCCAGGGCCACCACCCGCGCCGCACGCGGGTTGAGGTGCTCCATGAAGCGCTTGATCGTCCCGCCCTTGCCGGCCGCGTCACGGCCCTCGAAGACCAGGACGTGCTTGGCTCCGACGTCCTGGGTCCAGTACTGGAACTTCAACAGCTCGACCTGGAGGCGGTACTTCTCGGACTCGTAGGCGTCGCGGTCCATCAGCTCGTCGTAGGGGTAGTCGTCCCGCCACGTCTCGACCGCGTGTCCGTCGGGCGCGATGAGGACGGGGTCCTCGCCCTTGCTGCCCCGCACCGTGTAGCCCTCGGTGCGCAGGGTGTCGATGTACTCACGCAAGTTCATTGTCTGGGCCACCGCCCCATCCAAGCCGTCCGGGGCCCGGGACGGAAGGCGGACGTGGCGGACGTGGCCGATGCCACCGGCCGGGAGCGGCCGCACTCAGTCGCCCGGCAGCATCCGGTCGACGGCGTCGGCCACGGCGCGGACCCCTGCCTCCTCGAGGATGACGCCGTAGTGGTTGGCGTCGACGTCGCTGGTCCGCAGGCGCCCGGGCAGGTCGAGGGCCGCGAGCCGCTCGCGGTCGTAGAGCCCCTGGGGCTCGTCCATGAGGCCACGGTGGGCCCAGACGAGCTCGACCGGCAGCCCGTGGCGGACCGACTCCCGCGCCCCGGCGTGCGCCTCGGCGTCGACCATGACGTCCGCGCCGTCGGCCCGGATCGCGTCGAGGACGCACGAGCTGCGCCACGAGTCGCCGTCCCGGACGAGGTCGTGCAGGACGTACCGCCGGGCGGCGTCCCCGCCCGGCCCCGCCAGCACCGGACCCAGGGCGGGGTGCCGGTCCCAGAACGCGAGGTAGTCCTCCTGGGACGCGAAGGTCATCGACAGCCGCTGCATCGCCGGGCCGATGACGGCCTGGAGCGCGGCGTCGACGTCGAGGTCGGCCGGCACCCGGAAGGCCAGGCCGCCGTCGACGAGGACGAGCCCGTGCCACCGGTCCGGGTGCCGTCCACCGGCGAGTCCGGCGACGAACGCACCCATCGAGTGCCCGACGAGCACCGGGGTGGTCGCGAAGGCACCGGCGACGAGGAGCAGGTCCTCGACGTGCGCCGCGAGCCCGTACGGCCCCGGGGCACCCGCGCTCGAGGCGCGCCCGCGCAGGTCTGGGGCCAGCACCCGCACCCTGCCCGGCCCGTGGCGGCGCACCACCTCCTCGGCCACCGCCTGCCAGCTGAGGCCGTTCGCGGTGATGCCGTGGACGAGCAGCACGGTGGGGGCGTCGTCGGCGACCGGGCCACCGGACAGGTCGTGGACGCCGAGGTGCCCCTCGGGCAGCTCGAGGACGAACGCGGGGTCACTGGTCACGGGCGGACCGCCTTCCTGACGATGCGGGAACCGAGCCCGGCGATGCCGCCCGGTGCGAAGTACACGACGAGCATGAAGAACACGCCGAGGATGAACAAGGGCTCGGCCAGCACCGAGCGCAGGGCGTCGGGCAGCGCGTCGAGCAGCCCGGACCCGCTCGCCTCGACGAGGCGGGAGTCGGCGTACTGGTAGAGGAAGCCGCCGACGAGCGCGCCCCAGGTGCTGCCCGCGCCGCCGAGGACGACCATGACGAGCAGCGAGAGGGTGAACTCCGAGGTCGTCAGGTGCGGGCTGGACCCGCCGAGGACGAGGGCGTGGACCACCCCGCCGAGGCCGCCGAGGAACGACCCGACGACGACCGCGAGCAGCTTCACCCGGTAGGTCGGCAGCCCGACGACCGCGGCCCGGGCCTCGTTCTCGCGGACCGCGGCCATCGCGTGCCCGGCCCGCGAGCGGACCAGCCCCTGGACGGTGGCGAAGGCGACGACGACGAACGCCAGCGCCAGCCAGTACCGGTACGGGGCGTTCGAGACACCGACGAGGAGGTCGGGCAGCGCCGACCGGTCGATCGAGCGGCCCTCCTCGCCGCCGGTCAGGCCGCCCGGGTCGCGCAGGACGATGATCGAGGCCGCCTGCGCGAAGGCCAGCGTGACCATCGCGAACGCGATCCCGCCGACCCGCAGCGCGATCCCGCCGACGACGAGAGCCAGCAGGGTCGTGAGGCCGAGCGAGGTGAGCACCGCGAGCGGGAGCGGCAGCGACCACGTCGAGAGCGAGACGGTCAGCAGGTAGCTGCCGGCGGCGACGACGAGCGCGTGGCCGAAGCTGAGCAGGCCGGTGCGGCCGAAGAGGACGTCGTAGCTGAGCGCGATGCCGGCGACGACGAGGCAGGTGGCGAGCAGCTGCATCGACCCGGGGCCGTTGACCCGGTCCGGCAGCAGCCCCGGGACCCGCACCGGGAGGTACGGCAGGTAGGCCAGGACCAGGAGCAGCACCACCGGCGGGACGAGGCGGCGAAGCGTCCGTCTTCTCATGCGGTCGCCCCCTTCAGGGAGGTCGGACGGAGCAGGAGCACGAGGGCGAGGAGCAGCACGACGGACAGGTCGCCGATGCCGCTCGCCGCGTAGTAGTTCGCCAGCTGCTGGACGAGCCCGACCGCGACCGCCGCCACGGCCGTTCCGGTGAGCGAGCCCATCCCGCCGATGACGACGACGATGAAGGCGTAGATGAGCAGCGAGGAGCCCTGGGTCGGCGAGACCGCGCCGGCGTACTGCGCGTAGAGGACCCCGGCGAGCGCGGCGACCCCGCCGCCGAGGGCGAAGACGACGGTGAACGTGCGCTGCACGTCGATGCCGAGCGCCTCGACCATCGTCCGGTTCTCGACCCCGGCCCGGATGACGAGGCCGAGCCGCGTGAAGCGCAGCAGGGCCAGGAGGCCGAGGTAGAGCGCGAGGGCCGCCGCCAGGTAGACGAACCGGTCGACCGGCAGCCGCGCGCCGAGGACGTCCGCCGTGCCCCGCATCCACCTCGGCCTCTCCACCGCGTGCGGGTCGGCGCCCCAGAGACCCTGGACCGCCGCCACGGCCGCCAGGGCCAGGCCGACCGTGACGAGCACCTGCTGGATGTGGTGGCGGTACAGCGGTCGGATGAGGACGACCTCGACGAGGAGCCCGACCAGCGCGCCGACGCCCACCCCGACGAGGACCCCGGCGAGCAGGCGCCAGCCGACCGCCACCGACGACGGCAGCCCGGACATGGTGAGCCAGGCCGCGTAGCCGCCCGCGGTCATGAACGCGCCGTGGGCGAAGTTGAGCACGCCCATCAGCCCGTAGATGAGGCTGAGCCCGCTGGCGGCGAGGAAGTAGAGCGCGCCGAGGCCGAGGCCGGTGACGAGGATGAGGACGAGGTCGCTCACGCGGCACCGTCCCGCCGCATCGAGACCCCGAGCAGCTCGGTGGTCAGCGCCGGGTCGTCGACGAGGCCCGCTGCGTCGCCCCGGTGCACGACCCGCCCGGCGTCCAGGACGACGACCGTGTCGGCGATCCGCCGCACGAGCGGGAGGTTCTGCTCGACGAGGAGGATGGGCGTGCGGGTCGCCACCCGCGCCAGGACGTCCGCGACCTCGGTGACCAGCTTGGGCGCCAGCCCCTTGGTGGGCTCGTCGATGAGCAGGAGGTCGTTGTCGCGCAGCAGGACCCGGGCCAGCGAGACCATCTGCTGCTGACCGCCGGACAGCGTCCCGGCACGCTGCGCCCGCCGCTGGACCAGGTCGGGGAAGAGCTCGGCGACGATCGGCGCGTCGGCCCCGGTGTCGGGGTCGACGAGGCGCAGGTTCTCCTCGACGGTGAGGCCGCCGAACACCTCGCGGTCCTCGGGGACGTAGCCGATCCCGCCGCGCACGATCCGGTGGGTCGGCTCGCCGGTGATGTCACGGCCGCGGACGGTGATCCGGCCGGTGCGCGGCGCGAGCCCGATGATCGCCTTGAGGGTCGTGGTCTTCCCGACGCCGTTGCGGCCGAGCAGGGCCGTGACGCCGGTCTGCGGGACCTCGAAGGTGACGCCCTGCAGGACGTGCGAGCCGCCGTAGCGGACGTGCACGTCGTCGAGGGCGAGGACGGTGCTCACAGCGCTTCTCCCAGGTAGGCCTGCTGGACCCGCTCGTCCGCGGTGACCTCACCCGGCGCCCCGACCGCGAGGAGCTGGCCGTGGTGGAGGACGGCCACCCGGTCGGCGAGACCGAGGACGACGTGCATGTGGTGCTCGACCATCGCGACGGCGACGCCGCCGTCGCGGACCTCGCCGATGATCGCGGTCAGCCCGTCGACGTCCTCGGCCGAGACCCCGGCCATCGGCTCGTCGAGGAGCAGCGCCCGGGGCTCCGACGCGAGCGCCATCGCCAGCTCGAGCTTGCGGCGGTCGCCGTGTGAGAGGTCGCGGGCGAGGACCTCGGCCGTCCCGGGCATCCGGACCCGCTCGAGGAGGGCCTCCACCCGCCGGGCGGCCACCGACCGGGCCCGCCGGAACGGCGAGAACGGGGCCGAGCCCGCGCCCTGGACCGCGAGCCGGACGTTCTCGCCGGCGGTCAGCCCGTCGAAGAGCGCCGAGGTCTGGAAGGAGCGGGCGAGCCCCATCCGCGACCGCCGGGTGGCGCCCGTCCGCGTGACGTCGGCCCCGGCCAGGGTGACCCGGCCCGTGGTGGGCCGGGTCACCCCGGAGAGGATGTTGACCAGGGAGGACTTGCCGGCGCCGTTGGGGCCGATGATGCCGACCAGCTCGCCCGCCGCCACCTCGAGGGTGACGTCGTCGAGGATCTGGGCCCCGCCGACGCGCCAGCCGACGCCCTCCGCTCCGATCACTTGAACGGGGTGACCGGCGGTGCGACCTGCGAGGGGTCGAGGGTGTCCTTGAGCACCGGGACGTAGGTGTCGCCCTGCTTCTCCAGCGTCGCGGTGAACATCGGCTGCAGCATCGCGTGGTCCTCGGGGCGGATCTCCATCTGGCCCTTCGGGCCGGTGAACGACCAGCCCTCGAGCGAGGAGACCATGGCGTCGACGTCGGTGGTGCTCGCCTCGAGGGCGTGGACGACCATCTGCGCGGCGACGAAGCCGTCGTTGGTGAAGAGGTCGACGCTCGCCCCCTGCTTCTGCAGCCCGCTCGCGAGGGCCTTGTACGCCTCGTTGTCGGCGGCGCCGTCGAAGAAGTGCGAGAGGAAGTCGATCTTCGTCGCGGACTCGCCGAACAGGGCGTGCGTCGGCTTGATGTCGAGTCCGGTGACGACCGTGGTCGCGTCGAAGACCCCCTGCTGCGAGAGCGAGGTCCACATCTGGGTCGCGTTGGTCCCGGCCCACGCGACGAAGAGGAGGTCGGGCTTGGCCGAGATGATCTTCGAGGCGAACGGGGTGAAGTCGGTGGCCGCGGCGGGCACCTCGACGCCCTCCACCGTCGCGCCCTTGCCGCCGAGGATGGCGGTGACGGCGGCGACGTTGGCCTTGCCGAAGGCGCTGTCCTGGGCCAGGACGACGACCTTCTTGCCCTTGACGTCGCCGATCATCGTGCCCGCCGTCGCGACGTCCTGGTAGGTCTGACGCCCGGAGCGGAAGGTGTACTTGTTGGCGCCGGTGATCGCGTCCGCCGCGGCCGGGCCGGAGATGAACAGGACCTTGTTGTCCTGGGCCAGCGGGGCGACCTGGAGGGCGACGCCGGAGGAGGTCGAGCCGGCGATGATCTTCGCGCCCTTGCCGATGAGCTCGGTCGCGGCCGAGACGGCCTTGGCCGGGTCCCCGGCGTCGTCGGACTCGGTGACGGTGACCGGATGGCCGTTCACCGCGTCCGTGCCCTGGGTCGCGTAGTCGAGGCCGGCGGTGAACCCCTGGCGGTACTGCTCGCCGTAGGTCGCGAGCGGGCCCGACTTGCTGTAGACCAGCCCCACCTGGACGGGGGTCGCGGATGCGGAGCCGGAGGTGTCGGTGGACGAGGCGGCTCCCGGCTCCCCCGGCGTACCGCACGCCGCGAGCGAGACGGTGATGAACGCGCTCGCCAGAGCGAGACGTAGGCGTGTGGACACGGGCATCCTCCTCCGGCGGGGCGCTCGCGCCTTTGCTGCAACGAGTATCCGTCGACGCCCCGACCGATGCGGCGACGGTAGTGGCCCGCCGTCGGTGCCTGCCGTGGGCCCGGCCGCCACATTGACGCGCCCGGGATGTGGGTCCGCGACACCACAAGCGGCCGTACGGCCCGACGAGCCCCCTGGGCGGGGTCCGGGCGCCCCCGGGGCTTGCCTTCCCGAAATATACCCCCTAGGGTATGTGTTCTGACCCGTCGGAGGGCTGCTCCCGCACCTCCGGCCCATCCCCGCAGACCACCGGAGGACCCCCGATGATCTTCACCCAGTACTACCTCGACTGCCTGTCACAGGCGTCGTACCTCATCGCCGACGAGGACAGCAAGCAGGCGGTCGTCGTCGACCCGCGCCGCGACGTGCGTGAGTACGTCGACGACGCGACCGAGCGCGGCCTGAGCATCGTCGGCGTCATCAACACCCACTTCCACGCCGACTTCGTCTCCGGCCACCTGGAGCTGGCCGAGGCGACCGGCGCCTGGATCGGCTACGGCGAGGCCGCCGTCGCCGACTTCCCGGTGCGCCACCTCGCCGACGGCGAGCGGATCAGCCTCGGTGACGTCACCCTCGAGATCATGGCGACCCCGGGGCACACCCCCGAGTCGGTCTCCGTCCTCGTCTTCGAGCACGCCGACGACGACGTCGCCTACGGCGTCCTCACCGGCGACGCCCTCTTCATCGGTGACGTCGGCCGCCCGGACCTCCTGGCCTCCATCGGGGTCACCGCCGAGCAGCTCGGGGTGATGCTCTACGACACGGTCCAGAACCGGCTCATGGGCCTCGACGACGCCGTGCGCGTCTTCCCCGCCCACGGCGCGGGCTCGGCCTGCGGCAAGAACCTCTCGACCGAGCGGCAGTCGACGATCGGCGAGCAGCGGCGGCTCAACTACGCCTGCCAGCCCATGTCGCAGGAGGACTTCCTCGCCGTGGTCACCGCCGGGCAGCCGAGCGCGCCGGAGTACTTCGTCTACAACGCGGTGCTCAACCGCCAGGAGCGCGGGCTGCGCGAGATCGACACCGCCGTCCCCGCGCTCTCCGCGGAGCAGGTCGCGGCCGCCCTGGCCTCCGGGGCGGTCGTCCACGACGCCCGCGACCCGCAGGACTTCGCCGCGGCGCACCTCGCCGGCTCGGTCAACGTCCCGGTCGACGGCCGGATGGCCGAGACCGTCGGCATGGTCTTCCGGCCCGAGGACCGGATCGTCGTCATCGCCCCCGAGGGGGAGGAGCAGGAGGTCGCCACCCGCTTCGCCCGGATCGGGTACGACCACGTCGTCGGCTACGTCGCCGAGCCGGAGACCTACTTCCTCGGCCACGCCGAGGACGTCCGGCACGCGAGCCGGCTCACGGTCGCCGAGCTCGACGAGGCGGTCGCCGACAACGACGTCCAGCTCGTCGACATCCGCAACGCCGCCGAGGTGGAGGCGGGTGCGATCCCCGGCGCCGTGCACATCCCGCTCGCCGAGCTCTCCCGGCGCCTCGACGAGATCGACGCCACCCGCCCCGTCGTCGCCTACTGCGCCGGCGGCTGGCGCAGCAGCGTCGGCGCGAGCCTGCTCCGCGCCCGCGGGTACGCCGACGTCTCCGACGTCCACGGCGGCTTCGCGGCCTGGCAGCAGGGTCACGCCCTGGCGGGCTGACCGCCCCGGCCAGGGCGCACCCCCCAGCGGCTCCCCGCCCCCGGGCGGGGAGCCGCTGGCATGCTGGCCCGGTGCGTGCCCTCGCCTACGACTCCTTCGGCGCCGAGCCCCGCGTCCGGATCCTGCCCGATCCCGTCGCCCCCGCGGGAGGCGCGGTCGTGCGGGTCCTCGCCAGCGGGCTGTGCCGCAGCGACTGGCACGGCTGGATGGGGCACGACGACGACATCTCGTCCTTCCCGCACGTGCCCGGTCACGAGTTCGCCGGCGTCGTCGAGTCGGTGGGGGCCGGGGTGGATGCGGGATGGGTCGGGCGCCGGGTCACCGCACCGTTCGTCCAGGCCTGCGGCAGCTGCGCGGTGTGCGCCCGGGGCGACGGACAGGTGTGCCCGCACCAGCACCAGCCGGGCTTCACCGGGCCCGGGTCGTTCGCCGAGCGCGTCGTCGTCCACGCCGCCGGCACCAACCTCGTCGCCCTGCCGGAGGGGCTCGACCCCTCCGCCGCCGCGGCACTGGGGTGCCGGGTCGCGACGGCCCACCGGGCGGTGGTCGCCCGGGCCCGGGTGGCCGCGGGCGAGCGGGTCCTCGTCCTGGGCTGCGGCGGCGTCGGCCTGGCCGCGGTCGAGGTGGCGGTGGCCCGCGGGGCGCGGGTGTGCGCCGTCGACGTCGACCCGGCCTCGCTCGAGCGCGCGCGGGCCCGCGGCGCGGAGCACGCCCTCGACGGGGCCGGCGGGGTCGACCCGCTCGTGGCGTCCGTCCTGACGTGGTCGGACGGCGAGGGCGCCGC
Source organism: uncultured Actinomycetota bacterium (assembly GCA_963772645.1). Classification (GTDB taxonomy): domain Bacteria; phylum Actinomycetota; class Actinomycetes; order Actinomycetales; family Dermatophilaceae; genus DASSQJ01. The sequence goes on along the minus strand of CAVYYD010000011.1, from coordinate 204,035 downwards.
GGTGTCGGTCGACGCCGTGGGGTCGCCCACCACCTGCCGGGCCGGCATCCTCGCCCTGGGCCGCCGCGGGCGGCACGTCCAGGTCGGGCTCCTGCCGCCCTCGGCCGGCCGGGCCGAGGTGCCGATGGAGCGGGTCATCGCGTGGGAGCTCGACGTCCTCGGCAGCCACGGGATGGCCGCGGGCGACTACCCCGGGCTGCTCGACGACGTCGTGGCGGGGCGGCTCGACGTCGGGGGGATGCTCGCGCCGGGGGGCCCGGTCGGCCTGGCGGAGGCCGGGCGCCGGCTCACGACCATGGGCTCGGCCCCCTCACGCGGCATCCTCCTCGTCGACCCGGCCCGCTGAGCGCTCCCCCCGGCACCGCGGCTCGCCGCCGCCGCACCACGGGGTCGGAACCGGTCCGCGCCGAGTGAGGCGTCGCACGACGGGCGGCGGGAAGCCCATCCCGGTGCGAGGCTGGAGGTGGGTCCATCCCAGGAGGACGAGATGACCGACTTCATGCTCGAGGAGGTCCCGGCCACGACCGTCGCCACGCTCCGGCGCACCGTTCCGGTCGCCGAGCTCAAGGGGTTCTTCGACAGCGCCTTCACCCATGTCGCCGGCGCCGTGGCCGACGCCGATGGCTATGTCGCCGCCCCACCGTTCGCGTGGTACCACGGGATGCCGGCCGAGACCGTCGACGTCTCGGCCGGGTTTCCCCTCATCGGCGACGTCCACACGCCCACCGGTGGCGTGGTCCTCCACGAGCGGCCCGGCGGCCGGGCCGTCGTCGGGGTCCACGTCGGGTCGTACGAGACCCTCGAGCGCACCTACGCGGGTCTCCTCGCGTGGATGAGCGCACGGCGGCTCACCCCCCGTGACGAGATGTGGGAGGAGTACCTGACCGAGCCGGAGGGCGACCCCGCGACCTGGCGGACCCGGCTCGTGGTCCCCGTCGAGTGACTCAGAGCAGGCGGCGCACGTGCTCGGTGTCGCCGAGGAGCGCCAGCCGGCGCCACAGGACGCTGCCGGGCACCGCCTGGCTGGCATGGCACGAGACAGCCGCCTGCTGACGGGTGCGCTCCACCGGCACGGCGAGCAGCTCGCCCACCGGGTGGCCGGCGAAGCGTGCGCCGTACTCGTCGTTCAAGGTCTCGGCGACGGACTCGGGCAGCGCCCAGCCGAGGACGGGGAGGCCGAGCTCCCGCGCCACCACGATCGCGGCCTCGGACGCGGCGGCGTGGTCCTCGTGCCCGGTCACCCCGCCCCGCGGGTCGAACACGAGCAGGCCATCGGGGTCGAAGGCCCCCACCTGCGCGGCGACGTCCGCGGCGAGGGTGCTCGCGAGCGCCGGGTCGGCGAGTCCACCGTCGGGGTGGTCGAGCACCGCGGCAGCCGTCAGCCCGAGCACAGACGCGGCGGCCCGCACCTCGGCCGCGCGGACGGCGACGAGGTCACCGCCGTCGGGGCCGAGCGTCGACGCCTCTCCGCGGGTGAGGCAGAGGGCGGAGACCTCGGCGCCCGCGGAGACGAAGGCGTCGAGGAGCGCCCCGAGGGCGAAGGACTCGTCGTCGGGGTGGGCGACCACGGCGAGCACCCGGCGCCAGCCGGGCAGTCCCCGGCCCGCGGCGGGTGCCGGGCTCACGACCCGGTGCGGATCGTCGACTCCACGACGTCGGCCGGGATCTCCTTGGTGCAGAAGAACCAGTCCACGCACTCCACGCCGTCCTCGGCACCCTGCATCCGGTCCTCGGCGCTGCCGCAGGACCCGGGCGGCGGCACGATGACCCGGTCGCCGGGACGCCAGTCGGCGGGGGTGGCGACGTCGAAGGCGTCCGCGGTCTGCAGCGCCTTGACGACGCGCAGCAGCTCGTCGAAGTTCCTGCCGAGGCTCAGCGGGTAGTAGATGATCGTCCGGATGACGCCCGCCGGGTCGACGACGAACACCGCGCGGACCGCCTTGGTCGAGTCCTCACCGGGCATGATCATCCCGTACCGGCGCGCCACCTCCATCGTGACGTCGTCGATCAGCGGGAAGGTGACCTCCACGCCCTTCAGGTCGCGGAACTCGATGCGGTCCTTGATCGTCCGCAGCCAGGCGATGTGGCTGTAGAGGCCGTCGACCGAGAGGCCGACGAGCTCGGTGTTGTAGGCCCGGAACTCCTCCTGCATCGAGGCGAAGGTCATGAACTCCGTCGTGCAGACCGGGGTGAAGTCGGCCGGGTGCGAGAAGAGGATGACCCACGTGCCGGCGAAGTCACCGGGGAAGCTGATCTCGCCCTGGGTGGTCCCGGCGACGAAGGCCGGGGCCGGGTCCCCGATCCGCGGCATCGCCGTGGCGGTGGCGATGGTCTCGTCGAGCAGCATGTCGGTCATGGTGGTGACTCCCGTTCCTCCGGCGTCGGTGGTGTGCCGGTCACGTCCTGAACGCTCGTCAGTTTATACCCCCACGGGTATGACACAGGTCACCCGCAGGTGCACCGGGAGGGCACTGCGCGCCGTCGGTCCCCGGCGTGGGTGAGGACGCCGACCCACTCCGGGCCGGCCCAGGCGAGGACCGGCTGCTCCCCCGCCACCGACGCGCACACCCAGGCCGCCGTCAGCACCGAGACGTCGCTGACCCGCCCGATCCGGAAGAGCGAGGTCGTCTCGGTGACCGCCGACCCCTCCCCGGCCCGGAGCACGGTGCGCACCTCGGGGGCCAGGGCCAGCGCGTTGATGACCACCGCGACGTTGTCCAGGTCCTCCGAGCCGAGCGCGGCGACGGCCCGCGCCCGGCAGACCGAGACCCGCTCGAGGACGACCCGGGAGCTGGCGTCCCCGACGACGACCGGGATGCCGTCGCCCCGGGCGACCGGCAGGTTGGGCGCCTGCCCGAGCCGCTCGACGACGACCACCGGCACCCTCAGCTCGCGCAGCAGCTGGGCCACCCGCAGCCCCACCTGGCCAAGCCCGGAGACGACGACGTGGCCCCGGGTCGGGACCCGGCGCCGACCGACGAGGGACGCCGTCCGCGCCCCGACGATCCACTCGACGAGGCCCGCGACGAGCGCGCCGGTGAAGGCGATCCCGACGAGCATGAGCACCGCGGAGACGACGAGGTACCACCCCGGGGCGGCGTGGACGTCGGCCGACGCCGGCCCCACCGTCGCGACGAGCCGCGCCGCGCCGTAGAGCCCTTCGAGGAGGCCCTCGTGGAGCACGGTCGCGGCCAGGGCCCACTCCACGGCCAGGGTGCCGCCGAGGCCACCGAGCCCGACGAGCAGGAGCCCCTCCGAGCCCCCGTACCGGTGCGGCCACCACCGGGCCAGCCCGGCGCGCAGCCCGCCCCGCACCGGCGCCCATGCCTCGAGGCGTGCGCCGTCGTCGTCGACGACGAGCCGCCGGGCCCCCTCCGCCCCGGCGAGCACCGCGAGGCCACCACCCTCCAGGCAGGCCGCGGCGACGGACGGCGCGGCGACGTCGGCCGGCGAGGTGACCGTGCAGCGGGGCAGGACCTCGGCGAGGTGCCGGCCCAGGGTCCGGTCGAAGATCGTCACGACCACGCGGACCCCGGGCTGGAGGTGCTCGACGAGGAGGGCGAAGCGCAGCGCCAGCAGGTCGCCCCGGACGACCACGGCGACGGCGTCGACGCGGCTGCCGAGTGCCTGGCGCAGCCCGCCCTCGTCCGGGTCGAGGAGGTGCACCGGCTCCAGCCCCTCAGCGGCGAGCAGCGCGCAGACGAGCCGGGTGGGTTCGAGGTCGCCGACGACGAGGACCCGGCGAGGGCCGGGGGGCGGCGGACGGTGGCTCGGGGCGGGGTCGGTTCTCACCTGGGGGCTCGCGGTGGGTGCGGGGCACGGCGCCGGGCAGACCACCCAGCCCGGCGCCGTGGGTCCAGCCGGACACCTCGCAATGGTATACCCCTTGGGGTATTTCCGCCCCGTGACGAGCACCACGTCGCATCGATACCCCAAGGGGCATAGCGTGAGGGGAGCACCCGTCCCCGAAGGAGGCGTCGCCATGGCCGACGTCGTGATCCTCGGTGCCGGCGTCGCCGGTCACACGGCAGCGCTGCACCTGAGCCGGCTGTTGCCCAAGGGCCACACGGTGACCGTCGTGTCGCCCAACTCCCGCTGGAACTGGATCCCGAGCAACATCTGGGTCGGGGTCGGGAGGATGACCAAGGAGGAGGTGGTCTTCCCGCTCGCACCCGTCTACCGCAGGCGGGGGATCCGCTTCCTCCAGGCCAAGGCGGTCGCCATCCGGCCCGAGGGGGATGCCCAGAGCCCCCGCGGCGCGGTCGATGTCGTCCTCACCGGCGCCGACCGGGCCGGGCAGGAGCAGCGCATCCGCTACGACTACCTCGTCAACGCGACCGGGCCCCAGCTGAGGTTCGGGATGACCGAGGGCCTCGGCCCGGAGGCCGGCAACACGGTCTCCGTGTGCACCGCCGACCACGCCGTGCACGCCGCGTCCGAGCTGCGCCGCGTCATCGACGAGATGCGGGGCGGCGCGCAGCGCACCCTCGTCGTCGGGATGGGACACGGCACGTGCACCTGCGAGGGCGCCGCGTTCGAGTACGTCTTCAACGTCGACCACGAGCTGCGCCAGGCCGGCGTCCGCGACCGGGCCCGGCTGGTCTATCTCACCAACGAGGCCGCGCTCGGGGACTTCGGTGTGGATGGGATGACGTTCGAGGAGAACGGGTTCCAGACCACCAGTGAGCTGTGGACCGCCAGCCTGTTCCGCGAGCGCGGCGTCGAGCCGATCCTCGGGGCGCACGTGCAGCGGGTCGAGCCCGGGCGCGTCCACTACGAGACCCTCGACGGCCGCACGCACGAGCTCGCCTTCGACTTCGGGATGCTGCTGCCACCCTTCGGGGGCGTACCGCTGGTGGCCTTCGACCGCGAGGGCACCGAGATCACCGACCGGATGTTCGCGCCGAGCGGCTTCATGAAGGTCGACGCCGACTACACCGCCAAGCCGTACCAGGAGTGGCGCGGTGACGACTGGCCGCGCACCTACCTCGCGCCCGGCTACGACAACGTCTTCGCCGTCGGCATCGCGTTCGCACCGCCGCACCAGATCTCGAAGCCCCGGAAGAGCGCGAACGGTACGGTCATCGCCCCGTCCCCGCCGCGCACCGGCATGCCGTCGGGGGTGATGGGCAAGACGGCCGCACTGACGATCGCCGACCGCATCAGGCACGGCAAGGACCGCCCGGCGCACGAGGCCTCGATGGCCCGGATGGGGGCGGCCTGCGTCGCCTCGGCGGGCACCGGCCTGACGACCGGCTCGGCGGCGAGCATGACGATGATGCCGGTCGTGCCGGACTACGCGCGCTACCCCACCGGCCGCGACCTCAAGGACACCACGGGCGAGCTCGGCCTCAGCGGTCACTGGATGAAGCTGATGCTCCACCACCTGTTCCTCCACAAGGCCAAGGGCCGGCCCGGCTGGCAGTTCATCCCGGAGTGACGATGACCGAGAACGAGAAGCCCACGACCGACCTCCCGGTGGCCGACCTCTCCGGGGCGCCGCTGCCGACCGCCGCCACCCTCCGCCGGCGGCAGAGCCTGCCGGTCCAGGCGTACCGCTTCGCCGCGTTCAGCACCCGCATCGTGCGGATGGTGCTCAAGGGGCACCACTGACCCACGGAACGGGCCCGCCGGTGGGCGACACTGGGGTCATGGCTGTCCGACGGTGGTGGGAGGAGCGCGCCCTCCCGCGGCTCGTCGACCTCTCGCTGGCCGACGCGGTGGCCGGCCGGTACCGCGAACGGACCACCGCCGGCCTCTCCGGCGAGGTGCTCGAGCTGGGGTTCGGCTCGGGCCGCAACCTGCCGTACTACCCGGACGCCGTGCGCCGGGTCCTCGCCGTCGAGCCCGCCGACCTCGCGTGGGAGCGGGCCGGTGAGCGCGTGTCCGCGTTCCGTCGACCGGTCGAGCGCGTCTCGCTCGACGGCGCCTCGCTGCCGGTGCCGGACGGCTCGGTGGACGCGGTCGTCACGACGTGGACGCTGTGCACCATCCCCGAGGTCGAGACGGCGCTCGCCGAAGCGCGGCGGGTTCTGCGGCCGCGAGGGTCGCTGCGCTTCGTCGAGCACGCGCTGGCCCCCGACGAGGGAGTGCGGCGCACCCAGCGCCGGGTCCAGCCGGTGTGGGGGGCGTTCGCCGGCGGCTGCCACCTCGACCGCGACCTGCCGGCGATGCTCGCGGATGCCGGGTTCGAGGTCGATGTCCGGGGCGCCCGCTACGTCACCGGGTGGCCGGTGCGCGCCTGGGGCTGGTTCGTCCACGGCACCGCCCGGCCCGCCTGACCCAACTTTCCCGCCTGAGGCGGGAAACGCCGGAGAGGTACCAGGAACTTCGGGGTGCTTCCCCGAAGGTTCCCTCACCTCGGGCCGGGCGGGCGGGCACGCGAGGGGCCGCCCGCGGGTCGACTCAGCGGCCGAAGAGCTTGGCGAAGAAGCCGGTGCTCGGCTCGCCCTCGTGGCCCTGGCAGCGGTTCGCGGAGGGAACGCCGCGCATCACCTGGTCGACGTGCTGGCCGCAGCCGGCCCACGTCGTCTTCCCGCACTTGCGGCAGTTCACGGCTCGGCACATGTCAGGGATCTCCTCGGGTTCGGTGGCACGTGTCACGTCAACTATACCCCACGGGGTATGCAGGAGCGACGACGGATGCTGGTTCAGTCGGGACGGCGGCGGAAGAGCACGACGGTGTCCAGCGCCGGACGGTCGGCACCCTCGACGTCGCGGTGACGCAGCTGGGCGGAGACGACCTCGACCGGCAGCTCCGCCGCCGCGGCCAGGACGTCCTCGGGGTCGTGGAGGACGGCGGAGTCCTGAGGCCCTCCGGTCCCCTCGGCGAGGTTGCGCAGCGCGTGGCAGACGACGAGGACGGCACCGCCGGGGGCTGCGGCGGCCACTCCGGCGGCGAGGGCCGCGGCCCACTCCTCGCGCGGCAGCTGGAGATAGGAGAAGAGAACGAGGTCGTAGCCGGCCCCGGACTCCTCGGGCGGCGCGGGGCCGGTGGCGTCGGCGACGACGGCCCGCAGCGACCCCGGCCCCTCGCCGAGCCGTTGCTCCGCGATGCCGCGGGCCCGCTCGACCGCCACCGGGGAGAAGTCCGCGGCGGTGACCCGCCACCCCCGCTCGGCGAGCCAGACCGCGTTGCGACCCTCACCGGCGGCGACGTCGAGGGCGCTGCCGGCCGTCATGGGCGTCACCACCTCCGCGACGAAGGTGTTGGGGGTCGCGGACCAGACGAGGTCCTTCCCTCGGTAGCGCTCGTCCCAGGCGTGGGAGTCCATCAGGCGAGCGAGAGGAAGAGCTTCTCCATCGACTCCACGTCCATCGTCTGCGATTCGGGCGAGACGATGCACTGGCGGAGCCCCAGCGCGATGACGGCGAACCCGGCCCGGTCCAACGCCTTGGAGACGGCGGCGAGCTGGGTGACGATGTCCTGGCAGTCGCGGCCCTCCTCGATCATCTTGAGGATGCCGCCGATCTGTCCCTGGGCGCGGCGCAGCCGCTTGGTGACGGCCTGCATCTCGTCGGGATTGAGCTCCATGCTCGCGCCTCCGGGAGAGGTGGTGGTGGGTCGCACCATGGTAGCCGCGGCGGGCTGGGTGACGGACGACTGCGGTGCGGCGGTGGACATGCCGGCTCCTCTCACGCGGCCCGTGGCCCCTCGACGCTGGGCCGGCCGGCCGCGACCCACGCCGCGAAACCGCCGTCGACGGACACGGCGTCGTAGCCGAGTCGGTTCAGCAGGTCGGTCACGGCGCGGCTGCGGTTGCCGCTCTGGCAGATGACGTGGACCGTGCGGTCCTTGGGGACCCCGCCGAGGGCGGTGGTGATGCGGCTCATCGGTGCGAGCACCGAGCCGGGGACGTGGCCCGCGAGGTACTCGTGGGGCTCACGGACGTCGAGGACGAACGCGCCGTCGGGCTGGCGGGCGATGAGGGTGGTGATGTCGGTGATCGGCGTCATGGCGGGAAGCATACCCCCCTGGGTATCCGTCACGTCGCCTCAGCCGGCCTGCTGCTCGGCGAGCTGCTTGCGGACGTCGTCCATGTCGAGCGCCTTGATGCCCTCGACGACCTGCTCGAGCGCCGCCGGCGGCAGCGCCCCGGCCTGGCGGAAGACGAGGATGCCGTCGCGGAAGCCCATGAGGGTGGGGATCGAGGTGATCTGGGCGGCACCGGCGAGGGCCTGCTCGGCCTCGGTGTCGACCTTCCCGTGCACGACGTCGTCGTGCGCGTCGCTGGACTTCTCGTAGGTGGGCGCGAACTGGCGGCACGGACCGCACCACGAGGCCCACCAGTCGACGAGCACGATGCCGTTGTCGGTGATGGTCTTCTCGAAGGTCTCGGCCGTCAGGTCGATGGTGGCCATGCTGCAACTCCTGGTTCGGGGGACGATGTCGTGTGTCTCGAATGTCCCAACAGGATACCCCTCTGGGTATATTCCTGCATCCATCCGGACACGAGGAGAACACCACCCATGGTCGAGATCATCCCCGTCGACACCCCTTCCCTCGGCGACCGTTCCTACCTCGCCCACGACGGCGAGGTCGCCCTGGTCGTCGACCCGCAGCGCGACGTCGGGCGGGTCCTCGCGCTCGCCGAGGACGCGCGCGTGCGCATCACGCACGTCTTCGAGACCCACATCCACAACGACTACGTCACCGGCGGGCTGGCCCTCGCCGAGCGCACCGGCGCCGCCTACCACGTCAACGCCGACGACCCGGTGCGCTACGCGCGCCAGCCGATCCGCGACGGCGACACCGTCGAGGTCTCGCCGTCGATGACGCTCACCGCCATCGCCACCCCGGGCCACACCTTCACCCACCTCTCCTACGCCCTCACCTCCGACGGCGAGGACGTCGCCGTCTTCACCGGAGGATCCCTGCTCTTCGGATCCACCGGGCGGCCCGACCTGCTCGGCCCGGACGCCACCCCGGCCCTCGTGCGCGAGCAGTACGCCTCCGCCCGTCGCCTGGCCCACCGGCTGCCGGACGACGCCCAGGTCTTCCCGACGCACGGGTTCGGCAGCTTCTGCTCGGCGACGCAGTCGGACGCGACCGCCTCGACGATCGGGCAGGAGAAGCGGGACAACCCGGTGCTCAGCCAGGACGAGGAGGAGTGGGTCGAGGAGCTCCTCGCGGGCCTCGACGCCTTCCCCGCCTACTACGCGCACATGGGCCCGGCCAACCTCGCCGGCCCCGGCGCTCCCGACCTCGGCGCTCCCGAGCGCGTCGACAAGGAGGAGCTGCGCAGCCGCATCGAGAAGGGCGAGTGGGTCGTGGACCTGCGCGACGGCACCACCTTCGCCGCCGGCCACGTGCCCGGCACCGTCAACCTCGGCATCGACGGTCAGTTCTCGACGTACGTGGGCTGGCTGATGCCGTGGGGCGAGGACCTCACCCTCCTCGGCGCGAGCGCGGAGCAGGTGGCCCAGGCGCAGCTCGAGCTGGTGCGCATCGGCATCGACCGGGTCGCGGGCAGCGCCACCGGCGGCCCGCAGGACTGGACCGACGGCGAGCTCGGCTCCTACCCCGTCGCGACCTTCGCCGACCTGGCGGAGGTCCGCCACCACCGCAGCGTCCAGGTGCTCGACGTCCGTCGCGACCAGGAGTGGGAGGAGGGGCACATCGAGGGTGCCCTCCACGTCCCGATCCACGAGCTGCTCCCGCGCGTCGGGGAGGTCCCGGACGACGAGCTCTGGGTCCACTGCGCCGGTGGGTACCGGGCCGGCGTGGCCGGCAGCCTGCTCGCCGCGAGGGGTCACCGGGTCGTCGTCGTCGACGACGACTTCGAGAAGGCCGCCGCGGCCGGACTCGTCGGCTGACACGCCTTCACGAACGCTTCACGAGAGCCCCGCCCGTGCCTTCACGGGCGGGGCGTTCCCTTGGTCGCAGGACACCACCACACGACCGAGGAGGTCCCCATGAACCGCACGATCCGCACCACCGCAGCGGCACTCGGCGTCAGCGCACTGCTCGCCGGCGGGCTCGCCGTCACGCAGGCCGTCGCCGCACCGCCCGACGCTCCGCCCGGCACCGCCCTCGGGCTCGGCAACGGCTACCGGAACGGTCCGGCCGGCGGCGTCCGGGGCACGATGAACCGTGCAGCCGTGACGACGACGACGCAGACCGCCACCGCGAGCCCCGAGCTCGCGAAGGCCCTGGCCTTCTCCCGGGAGGAGGAGGAGATGGCTCGCGACCTCTACGCCGCCATCGCGCAGAAGTACGACGGCGCCCGCCCGTTCAGCATGATCACGAACAGCGAGCAGCAGCACTTCGACGCCATCGGCGCCCTCCTGACCCGCTACGGGGTCTCGGACCCGGCCGCCGACGCGACCCCCGGGGTCTACCAGAACCCGGACATCCAGGCCCTCTACGACGGGTGGTGGACCGACGCGCAGCGGTCCCTCGACGCTGCGTACGACGTGGGCATCGCCCTCGAGCAGCGCGACATCGCCGACCTGCAGGACATGCTCGCCGCCGACTACCCCGGCGACGTCGACACCGTCCTCGGCCACCTGCTCCAGGCGTCGCAGCACCACCTCGCCGCCTACCAGGCCGCCGCCGACGGCACCCTCGGCACCGGGCCCCAGGGCCGTGGACCCGGCTCGGGCATGATGAACGGCGGAGGCGACGGCCCCGGCACCGGGGACTGCCCCTACGCCGACGCCACCTGAGCGGGCCGGTCGGCGCCCGGCTCACCCCGGGAGCGGGGACCGGCTCACCCCACGCGCGAGGCGGCTGCCACGGCAGCCGCCTCGCCGTCGCCGGTGGCGCCGAGGAGGACCGCGACCCCCATCCGGCCGAGCGTGTGGGCCATCGGAGGCCCCATGTGGTCGGCGGCGACGGCGCCGACGCCGTGCTCGCGCAGGAACCGGACGACCCGGGCGTGGTGGCTGCCGTGGTGGCCCTCGTCGTGCGAGGCGTCCCAGCGGACCTCGTGCTCCTCCCAGCCGACGACCACCCCCTCGCGCACCGTGGCCAGGGCCACGACCGGGGCCTTGCCCCACGAGGGGCCCACCCGGCGTCCCGGAGCGGCGGGAAGGGCGACGACGACGTCGGCCGGCGCTGGGTTCACCGGGTCGGCGGGCGGCGGACTCACGGGTTCGGTCACGGTTGCTCCTCCGCGGTGTGCGCTTGTCCTCGAACGGTACGCCCGGAACCGGCCGGCGCCGGCAGGCTGAGCGTGAACCTCGCCCCCCGGCCGGGCCCCTCGGACCTCGCGACGAGGTCGCCCCCGTGGGCCCGTGCGATCCCGCGCGCGATGGTCAGCCCGATGCCGGAGCCGCTCCCCTCGGCGCCACCACGGCGCCCGGGCACCCGGTAGAACCGCTCGAAGATCCGCTCGAGGTCCTCCCCGGCCAGCCCCTCCCCGGTGTCGGAGACGGTGACCCAGCGCCCGCCGGCGGCCGCGCCGACCACCACGGTCACCGCGCCCCCCTCGGGCGTGGCCCGCACGGCGTTGCCGACGAGGTTGGTGACCACCTGGGCGAGCCGGTCGGGGTCGGCGTCGACCGGCACGGGCGCGTCCGGGACGTCGACGGCGAGGCGCAGGCCGGCGTCCTCCGCCTGGGGGCGCAGTCGCTCGGCGGCGGCTCGGACGACGGCGCCGAGGTCGGTGGGGCGGGGCACGAGCGCGAGCCGGCCCTCCTCGGCCCGGGAGAGCGCCGAGAGGTCGTCGGAGAGCCGGCGAAGCCGACGTACCTCGTCGCTGACCTTGCCCAGGTCCTCGGCGGTGGTCGGCAGGACGCCGTCGATCATCCCCTCGACGTAGCCGTCGATGACGGTGAGCGGCGTGCGCATCTCGTGGGCCAGCTCCCCGAGCAGCCGGGTACGCCGTGCCTCGGTGTCGGCGAGCGCCCGGCCCAGGGTGTTGACGTCGTCGGCGAGCGCCGCGAGCTCGGTCTCCTGGGGCCGGTCGACGTGGACGTCGTAGCGCCCGGCGGCGATCTCACGGGTGGTCTCGGAGAGCCGGCCGAGGGGACGGACCAGCCGCGCGGCGGCCAGCACCCCGAAGGCCGCCGCGGCGAGCACCCCGACGAGGAGGCCGAACCACAGGGCCTGCGTCACGGAGTCCGCCACCTGGGTGCGCAGCAGCCCCTGCCCGGCCGGCCCGTTCGGCCCCATCATCGCGCCGTTGCCGGACATCCCCATCTGCCGGTCGAAGATCACCGGCGTGAGGAGCCGGGCGACGAGGAAGGTCGCCGCGCCGCCGAGGAGGGCGACGAGGAGGTGGGAGAGGACCAGCCGCACGGAGAGCCGGTTCACGCGCCGGCCTCCTCGGGGCGCAGCAGGAACTTGTACCCGACGCCCCGGACGGTGCCGATGACCCGGGGGTCGGTGGCGTCGTCGCCGAGCGCGCGGCGCATCCCCCGCACGTGGACGTCGACGACCCGCTCGTCGCCGTAGAAGTCGTAGCCCCAGACCTCCTCGAGCAGCTGGGCCCGGGAGAAGACCCGCCCGGGCGAGGTGGCCAGGGCGTGGAGCAGGTCGAACTCGAGCGCGGAGAGCCGGACCTCCCGGTCCTCGACGGTGAGCTCGCGGCGCCGCGGGTCGAGGGTCAGGCCCGGGAAGCGCAGGACGTGGTCGTCGACGACGTCGCCGCCGGGCGGTGGCGTCGTGTCGTCGCGCCTCCGGCGCAGCACGGTGCGGACCCGGGCCACGACCTCGCGCGGGCTGAACGGCTTGCTGACGTAGTCGTCCGCCCCGGTGGACAGCCCGATGAGGGTGTCGGTCTCCTCGGCACGGGCGGTGACGAGGATGACGTAGACGTCCGAGCTTCGCCGCAGGGTCCGCAGGACGTCGAGGCCGTCGAGGTCCGGGAGCCCGATGTCGAGGAGGACGAGGTCCGGGGCGGACCCGTCGGTGGCCAGCGCACGGCGCAGCGCCTCGGCCCCGGTGGCCGCCTCGAGGACGACGTGGCCCTCGGCCTCGAGGTAGGCGCGCAGCACGGTGCGGATCTCGCGCTCGTCGTCGACGACGAGGACCCGGCGAGCCATCGCGACCTCCTCACTCGGGTGGTGCCGGGACCAGCGTAGGAGGATGGCGCCGTGCCGCTTCCACTGACCCGTGCGCTCGACGCCGCCCTCGCCGGGGTGGACGGCGTGGCCCTGCGCCGGGCGACCGGGCGGCTCATCGAGGTGTACCGGTCCGGGGCACCCCCGGAACGGAGGGTCCTGGCCGACCCCGTGTCGGCCGCCGCGTACGCCGCCTACCGGATGCCGGCGACGCACGCGGCGGTGTCGATGGCGCTCCGGCTCGGGCTGGGCGTGGACCCCTCGCTCGCCGCGGTGAGGTCGCTCGTCGACCTCGGCGGGGGGACCGGGGCGGCGGCGTGGGCCGCGGCCGAGGCGTTGCCCGGGCTCGAGCGGGTCGAGGTGGTCGACGGCTCCGCCGACGCGCTGGCGATCGGCCGCCGGCTGGCGCGGCACGCCCCCGCCCCGGTCGCGCGGGCGCGCTGGACCCGGGCCCGGGTCCGGCCCGGGAGCGTCCTGCCGGCCGCGGACCTCGTGACGGTGGCCTACCTCCTCGGCGAGCTCTCGCCGCCGGTCCAGGCGGCCGCCGTCGACGCGGCCGCGGCGGCGGCACGGTGGGTCCTCGTCGTCGAACCCGGCACTCCCCGCGGCTTCGCGGCGGTGCTCGTGGCCCGCGACCGGCTCGTCGGCGCCGGGTGGCACGTCGTGGCCCCGTGCCCGCAGCCCGGCCCGTGCCCGGTGGCCGCGCGGGAGGGGGACTGGTGCCACGTCGCCGTCCGGCTCGACCGGAGCGCGCTCCACCGCCGGCTCAAGGGCGGCGAACGGGGCCACGAGGACGAGAAGCTGTCCTTCGTCCTGGCCTCCCGCGAGCCGGTGGTGGCCGTGCCGGGCCGGGTGCTGCGCCACCCGGTGCGACGTCAGGGCCTGGTGCGGCTCCAGGTGTGCCGGGCCGACGGCTCGGTGGGCACCGAGATCGTCACCCGGCGCGACCGGGACGCCTACCGAGCCGCCCGGGACACCACCTGGGGCGACCCGTGGCCGCCGACCGTTTCGTGACCCGTGGCCACCGATCCGCCTCGGGACCCGTGCGGCGGCCGCGTCGGGACCCGTCCGGCGGCCGCGTCGGGACCCGTCGGGCGGCCCGGGCAAGAAGTCGGAGGGCGGGCGGTCCCCGGACCCGCGCCCGGGTCTAGCGTCGGAGCCGGGACGCGGTGACGCCGTCGGCGCCGCCCGGCCCGGTCCCCCGTCCCCGACCCGGATCCCGATCCCCGAGGAGGAAGCGATGAGCCTCGACCGCCCGGTCGCCCCCAACCCCTACGACCTCCTGCCGCCGGTGCCCTCGTTCACGGTGACGAGCCAGGACGTCACCGACGGCCAGCCCCTCAAGGACGACCAGGTCGCCGCTGCCGGCAACACGAGCCCGCAGCTCTCCTGGAGCGGCGCACCCGAGGGCACCCGGAGCTACGTCGTCACGTGCTTCGACCCCGACGCCCCGACCCCGTCCGGCTTCTGGCACTGGGTCCTCGTCGACCTGCCCGCCGACGTCACCTCGCTGGACACCGGCGCCGCGGCCGGCGACCTGCCCGGCGGTGCCTTCCACTGCCGCAACGACGGCGGCGAGCACGGCTTCGCCGGGGCCGCGCCGCCCGAGGGCGACATGCCGCACCGCTACTTCTTCGTCGTCCACGCCGTCTCCGAGCCCTCGCTCGGCGTCGACGCCGACGCCTCCCCCGCCGTCGTCTCGTTCAACCTCGCGTTCAAGACCCTGGCCCGCGCCGTCATCCACGGCACGTATCAGCACTGATACAGGCAGCTGCTTCCCACGCCCGCGACGGAATCAGTCGTCTCGAGGGGATTCGGCCCACTGTTCCGATCGTGTCGGCGGCCGTATGCTCGGCCCATGCACCAGTACATCGGCGGCGAGCACCGCAGCGGCAGCACCGGCGAGGCGTTCGAGGTCCTGGACCCGAGCACGGGGGAGGTCGTCGAGACGGTCCGGCTCGCGGGCGCCGGCGACGTCGACGCCGCCGTCGAGGCCGCGGCCACCGCCTTCGAGGAGTGGTCGCGGGCGACACCGGGCGAGCGCGCCACCGTGCTCGCCCGGGCGGCGGCCCTCCTCGAGGCGCGCAGCGAGGAGTTCGCCCAGGTCGAGTCGCGGCACGCCGGCAAGCCGATCCGCCTCGCCAGGGAGTTCGACGTCCCGGGCACGGTCGACAACACGGCCTTCTTCGGCGCCGCGGCCCGCCGCCTCGACGGGATGGCCTCCGCCGAGTACTCCGGGGACCACACCTCGTCGATCCGGCGCGAGCCGATCGGCGTCGTCGGCTCGATCGCGCCGTGGAACTACCCGCTCCAGATGGCGGCCTGGAAGGTGCTGCCCGCGATCGCCGCGGGCAACACCATCGTGCTCAAGCCCGCCGAGATAACGCCGCTCACCTCGCTGATGTTCGCCGAGGTGCTCACCGAGGCCGGCGCCCCCGCCGGCGTCGTCAACGTCATCACCGGGAGCGGTCCGGTCGCCGGGCAGCACCTCGTCGCGCACCCCGGCGTCGCGATGACCTCGTTCACCGGGTCCACCGCCGTCGGCCGCCAGGTCATGGCCACCGCCGCCGCGACCGCCAAGCGGGTCCACCTCGAGCTCGGCGGGAAGGCCCCCTTCGTCGTCTTCGACGACGCCGACCTCGAGGCGGCCGTCCACGGCGCCGTCGCGGCATCCCTGATCAACGCCGGCCAGGACTGCACCGCGGCGACCCGGGCCGTCGTGCACCGCTCGGTCCACGACGAGTTCGTCCGCGGAGTCGCCGACCTCTTCGCCGAGGTGCGCATCGGCCCGACCGCCGACGAGGCGACCGACCTCGGACCGCTCTCCTCCCGGGCCCACCTCGCGAAGGTCTCCGGGATGGTGGACCGGGCCCGCGACTACGCCAAGGTCGTCACCGGCGGACGGTCCCCCTCGGGCGAGCTCGCCCGGGGCTGCTACTACGAGCCGACCCTGGTCACCGACGTCCCGCTCGACTCCGAGCTGTGGCGCGACGAGGTGTTCGGGCCGGTGCTCGTCGTCGTCCCCTTCGACGACGACGACGAGGCGATCCGGCTGGCCAACGACACCGAGTACGGCCTCGCCGCGTCGGCGTGGACGACGAACACCTACCGGGCCGGCCGGGCCGGCCGCGAGATCCGCTCCGGCTGCGTGTGGGTCAACGACCACATCCCGATCATCAGCGAGATGCCGCACGGCGGGTACAAGAACAGCGGCTTCGGCAAGGACATGTCCGCCTACTCCTTCGAGGAGTACACGAACGTCAAGCACGTCATGCACGACAACACCGCCGTCGCGCACAAGCCGTGGCACCGCACGATCTTCACCCTGCCGGGGTGAGCGCGCCCGACGCGAGCCAGCCGCCCGCTTCCCTCCCGCCGACGTGTGTGAAGACCCTCGCGTGGGCGAAGGCCTTCACACACGTTCCGCGGGAGCGGGCGCCGCGGTCAGGCGAGCACGGCGAGCGCGGCGTCGTAGTCGGGCTCCTGGCCGATCGAGGGCACCAGCTCGGTGTGCAGCACGCTGCCGTCGACGTCGAGGACCACGACCGCGCGGGCCAGCAGCCCGGCGAACCGACCGTCGGTGAGGGTGACGCCGTAGTCGGCGCCGAAGTCGGAGCGGAAGGACGAGCCCATGACGACGTTCTCGATGCCCTCGGCCCCGCAGAAGCGCGCCTGGGCGAACGGCAGGTCCTGGGACACGCAGAGGACCGTCGTGCCCTGCAGGCCCGCGGCCATCCCGTTGAACCGACGCACGCTCGTCGCGCACGTGGGCGTGTCGACGCTCGGGAAGATGTTGAGGACGACCCGGCGGCCGGCGAAGGAGTCGCTGGCCAGCGGCGCCAGGTCGGCTCCGGTGAGCACGAAGGCCGGTGCGGGCGACCCCACGGCGGGCAGCTCCCCGGTGGTGTGGACGGTGGTCTCGCCGAGTGTGGTCGTGCGCATCTGCCTTGTCTAGCACGTGCCCCCGGCCGCCGCGGCACCCGGTCCACCCCTCGCCGATACCCTGACCAGCGACCCGAACGAAAGGCCCGACGATGAGCACCTTCGACGCCCCCGACATCCAGCCCGACCCCGAGCGCGGCGCGAAGGTCGCGGCCGACGACCGCGCGCACGTCTTCCACTCGTGGTCGGCGCAGGGACGGATCAGCCCGCTGCCGATCGCCGGCGCGTCGGGCTCGCACTTCTGGGACTTCGAGGGCCGGCGCTACCTGGACTTCTCGAGCCAGCTCGTCAACGTCAACATCGGCTACCAGCACCCGAAGCTGGTCGCCGCCATCCAGGAGGCCGCGGCCCGCCAGTGCACCATCGCGCCGAGCTTCGCCGACGAGTCCCGCTCCGAGGCCGCCCGGATGATCGCCGAGCGCGCCCCGGGGGACCTCGACAAGGTGTTCTTCACCAACGGTGGCGCCGAGGCGACCGAGAACGCGATGCGGATGGCGAGGATCCACACCGGACGGCACAAGATCCTCACGACGTACCGCAGCTACCACGGCGCGACCTCCGGCTCGATCCTGGCCACCGGCGAGCCGCGGCGCTGGGGGTCCGAGCCCGGCGCACCGGGCTTCGTCCACTTCTGGGGGCCCTACCCCTTCCGTTCCGCCTTCCACTCGAGCTCGCCCGAGCAGGAGTGCGAGCGCGCGCTCCAGCACCTGCGCGACACGGTCATGGTGGAGGGCCCGCAGACGATCGCCGCCGTGATGCTCGAGACGGTCGTCGGCACCAACGGCATCCTCGTCCCACCGGAGGGCTACCTCGCCGGCGTCCGCGAGATCTGCGACGAGCACGGCATCCTCTGGATCGCCGACGAGGTGATGGCCGGGTTCGGCCGGTGCGGAGAGTGGTTCGCCGTCGACCGCTGGGGCGTGACCCCCGACCTCATCTGCTTCGCCAAGGGCGTCAACTCCGGGTACGTGCCGCTCGGCGGGGTCGTCATCTCCGCTCCCGTGGCAGCGACCTTCGAGGACCGGGCCTACCCCGGCGGCCTCACCTACTCGGGGCACCCGCTCGCCTGCGCCTCGGCCGTGGCCTCGATGCGGATCTTCGAGGAGGAGGGGATCCTCGAGCACGTCCGCACGGTGGCCGACACCGTCGTCGCCCCCCGCCTCGCCGAGATCGCCGAACGCCACCCCAGCGTCGGCGAGGTGCGCGGCCTCGGCTACTTCTGGGCCCTCGACCTGGTCCGCGACACCACGACGAACACGCCGCTCGTGCCGTTCAACGCCAGTGGCGAGGCCGCGCAGCCGATGGCCGAGCTCATGGGCGCGTGCAAGGCCGAGGGACTGTGGCCCATGACCCACTTCAACCGGCTCCACGTCGTGCCGCCGCTGACGACCACCGCGGAGGACATGGCGTGGGGGCTCGACGTCCTCGACCGGGCGCTCGAGGTGGCCGACGCCCACGTCGCCACCGGCGGCTGAACCCCCCACCCCCCCGGGTCGGGTGCTCAGGTGGTCGCCGGAGCGACCGGGTGAGCACCCGACCCGGGGTGGGGGGCGCTCAGGACCTCGCCGTCGGCAGGGTGACCCCGCACTGGGTCGCCGCGGCCGCGAGGTCCTGGCGCAGCTGGTGCCGGTCGGCCTGGCTCAGCGGGCCGAGCGGGCGGGTGACGTGGGCCTCATCGAGGCACTGCCGTTGGGTGTCCGAGAGCCCGTCCCAGAAGGCCCGGGCGCGGGCGAACGGCAGCTCGACGCCGCACGCCGTGGCCGCGGCCTCGACCTGGGAGCGGAGCGTGGCCCGCTCGGCGTCGTCGAGCGGGCCGACCGGGCGGCGCAGGTTCGCGTCCTCGAGGCACTGCCGCTGGGCGTCGGTGAGACCGGTCCACCACGCGCGGACCCGACCACCCGGCCGGATCCCAGCGGCGGCCGGGGAGCCCGCGGCCGGTGAGCCGGCAGCCGGGGAGCCGCCTGCCGGTGAGCCCCCTGCCGGTGAGCCGGGGGTGAGGTCGGTGGCGGGGACCGAGGCGGTGACCGCGGACACCGGGGCCGGGGTGGCGGTCGCGCTCGTCGCGACGACCCCGGTGCTCACGGCGGCGGCGCCGACCGCGAGGGCGACGAGGGAGGTGCGGAGAAGGGGCATCGGTGGCTCCTGGGGTCGGGCGCGTCGTGCGCTGTCGAACCGGCCGGCAGTGCGCCGGCCGGGGGGATGACGTGACCACGCTGCCGCCGGGGGCTCGCGGCATCCACGTGGCGACCTGCAGGTTCGCTGGAGGTCCCGGCGACCGGGCGCCGGCACCGGCACCCCTGCACGGCGGCGCCCGCAGGAACTCTCGAGGAAACCTCCAGCGAGCCGCACCCCCGCTCTGGGACCGTGGGCTCCGTGCCCGCTGCGCCGTCCGCCACCGTCCTCGTCGTCGACGACGAGGAGAACATCTCCTACCTCGTCTCCTCGGCCCTGCGCCTGGCCGACCTCGCCGTCACCACCGCGGCCACCGGGGTGCAGGCCCTCGCCGCCTGCTCGCCGAGCAGCCCCGACGTCGTCGTCCTCGACGTCATGCTGCCCGACCTCGACGGCTTCGAGGTGCTCCGCCGGCTGCGCGCCAAGGGCGTCACCGCCCCGGTGCTCTTCCTCACCGCCCGCACCGAGACCGCCGACCGGGTCCGCGGGCTGACCAGCGGCGGGGACGACTACATCACCAAGCCGTTCGCGCTCGAGGAGCTGGTCGCCCGGGTGCACGTCGCGCTGCGGCGCCGCGGCGCGAACGCCGTCCCGACCGGCCGCCACCAGGTGCACGACCTCGTCCTCGACGAGGACAGCCGGCGGGTCTGGCGCGGCGCCACCGAGGTCCACCTCACCGCGACCGAGTTCAGCCTCCTGCGCATCCTCCTCGTCAACGCCGGCCGGGTCGTCACCCGCGGCCAGATCCTCGACCACGTGTGGCAGTACGACTTCGCCGGCGAGAGCGCGATCATCGAGTCCTTCGTCAGCACGCTGCGCAAGAAGGTCGACGCCGAGGAACCGAAGCTGATCCACACCGTCCGCGGCGTCGGCTACACGGTCCGGGAGCCCGGGTGACCCTGCGCCGCCGGCTCGTCGTCGCGGTGAGCACGCTCGCCGTCGTCCTCGTCGTCGCCGGGGTCGCCGTCGTCCTCCTCCAGCGGTCCTTCCAGGTGAACCGGCTCGACGCCGAGCTCACCGCCCTCGCCCGCACCCCGCGCGCCGTGCTCCTCGCCACCCAGCGGACCGCGCTCGCCCAGGACCTGCCCGGCCTCAGCGACATCTACCTCGGACGGATGGGGGCGGACGGTCGGCTCGTCACGGTGCTCGCCCCGACCTCGGACCCCGCGCTCGTGCCGGACCTGCGGCCCGGGGAGTCGATCCCGACCCCCCAGGCCCGCCGCACCGCGTCCGGCGAGGCCCGCACCGTCCGGGTGCTCACCGCGCCGCTGCCCAACGGCCGCGCCCGGGCGGTCCTCGCCGTGCCGACCACCTCGGCCGACGCCACGACCCGCCGGCTGGCGGCCACCCTCACCGCCACCGGGGCCGTCGTCGCGCTCCTCGTCGGGCTCCTCCTCTGGTGGGTCGACCGGCTGGGGCTGCGGCCGATCGCCGCGATGACGCGGGCCGCCGACGCCATCGCGGCCGGCGACACCAGCCGCCGGGTCCCGGTCGGGCCGGCGGGCACCGAGGCCGGCCGGCTCGGCGAGGCGCTCAACGCGATGATCGACACGACGAGCGCCACCCAGCGACCGGATGCGGCGCTTCGTCGCCGACGCCTCGCACGAGCTCCGCACCCCGCTGACGACCCTCCAGGGCTACGCGGCCCTGCACGCGTCCCGCCCGCCCGGCCCGCTCGACGGGCCGGGCCGGGACGAGGTCGACGACAACCTGCGCCGGATCGGTGAGGAGGCGGCCCGGATGCGCCGGCTCGTCGACGGCCTGCTGGACCTCGCCGGCCTCGAGGACGGCCGCGGGCTGCGCCGCGAGCCGGTCGACCTCGGCCCACTGCTCCACGACGTCGCCGCGGACCTGCGGGTGGTGGCCCCGGAGCGGACGGTCACCGTCGAGGTCCCCGGCCCGCTCCTCGTCACCGGCGACCGCGACCGCATCACCCAGGCCGTCGTCGGGCTCACCTCGAACGCCGTCCGGCACACCCCGCCCGGGACGGCCGTCGCGCTGCGAGCCCTCATCGACCATGGCGGCGGCCGGGTCCGGGTCGAGGTGGCCGACGCGGGCCCCGGCATCCCCGCCGAGCACCTGCCGCACCTGGTCGACCGGTTCTACCGGGTCGACGCCGGCCGCGCCACGGCCAGCGGCGGCGCCGGGCTGGGGCTCGCGCTCGTCGACGCCATCGCCCGGGCGCACGGCGGGTCGGTGGCGGTGGACTCGCAGCCGGGCCGCGGCACCACCGTCGCCATCGTGATCCCGGCCTGAGCGGTCCGGCCGGCGCCGCCGGGCGAGGACCCACCGCCCGGCCGGGTCTCCGGCGTGGACCCGGTGGACCGGAGGCGGTCACTGTCGGCGTCCCGCCCTAGGCTGGGCGGTTCGGGGACGTGGCCGCGTGGTCCCCGAGCCAGCACGGAGGAGGTGACGCGGGTGGCCCCGGTCTTCGCCGCCGAGCGCCTCGCCGACCTCACCAACGCCGACCTGAGCCGGGCGTGCGGCACCGTCACCGTCGCCCGAGGCCTCGCCTACTGGCGCCAGCGGCGGGTCCACGAGTACGAGGTCTCCGACGACGGGCTGGACGCCACCGGGTGGGTCGGCGGCAGCGCCGGCCAGACGTACACGACCCGGGTCGGCCTGCGCCCGCACGCCGACGCCGGCGCGCCCGGCCGCCTCCCGCTGCGCCGCTGGTACAGCCAGTGCTCGTGCCCGATGGCCACCGACTGCAAGCACGTCGTCGCGGTCGCGGCCGAGGTCCGCGAGCGCCAGCCGGTGCTCGACCGCGCCCACGGCACCGTCGCGCCCGCCGCCCCGGCCCCGCCCGTCGCCTGGGAGCGCGCCCTCGGCGGCCTGCTCGACGACGACACCCCGGCGGAGACGACCCCGGTCGGCCTGCTCGTCGAGGCGGCGGCCCCGGCGAGCGGACGGGCGCGGGCCACCAGCGACACCGGCCGCGCCCAGCTGCGGATCCGCCCGGTCGTGCCCGGCGTGCGCGGCCGGTGGATCCGCACCGGCGTCTCCTGGGAGACCTTCGCCGGCGGCTACTACGGGATCGGGCAGGTGTCGTTCTCCGAGGAGCACCGCGACGCCCTCACCGCCATCGCCGACGCCCACCGACGCTCGGTGCGCGCGTTCGGGTACGGCCGGATGCCCGACGCCATCCTCCTGGACCACCTCGGGCCGGCGTGGGTGCAGCTGCTGCGCTCGGCCGACCGGGCCGGGGTCCGGCTGCTCACCGACCTCGCCGACGACGGCCACGTCGCGTTCGCCCCCGAGGTCGCCGAGCTCGTCGTCGACGTCGTCCGCACCGAGGACGGGGCCGAGCTGCACCCGCACCTCGACCTGCCGGTCGAGCCCGGGACCGACACCCACCTCGTCGGCCAGCCGGCCACCGGGTTCTGGCTGCGTGACGAGGACGCCCTCGTCCTCGGCGCGCTCGCCGAGCCCCTCGACAGCACCCGGCAGCGCCTCCTCGACCTGGGCACCGTCGAGGTCCCGGCCGAGGACTGGTCCCGGTTCACCGTCACCCACCTGCCCGGGCTGCGCCGCAAGGCCCGGGTCCGCGCGCTCACCCCCGACCTCGACCTGCCCGAGGCGACCCCTCCGCGCCTCGCACTCACCGTCACCGTCGATCCCGGCCACCGAACGCACCTGTCCTGGGGCTTCCGCTACGGCGGGGCCGGCGGTGGCGTCCTCGTCCCGCTCGACGCCGAGGCCCCCGACCCGATGCGCGACCGCGGGGCCGAACGCGGGCTCGTCGACGGGCTGCACGAGGTCGAGGAGGTCGCCGAGTTCGGGCCGATGTGGCAGGTCGTGGCCCAGCGCGCCCGGCTGGTCCCGCAGCTGCGCCTGCACGGGCTGCGCACCGTCGCCTTCGCCTCGCTGCTCCCGCTGCTGCAGGAGCTGCCCGGGCTGGAGGTCACCGTGCACGGCGAGGTCGCCGAGTACAGCGAGGCGCTCGAGGCCCCCCTGATCCAGGTGTCGGCGACCGACACCGGAGGCGGGGTCGGTGGCGCCACCGACTGGTTCGACCTCGGCATCTCGGTCAGCGTCGGCGGGGAGGAGGTGCCGCTCGCCCCGCTCATCGAGGCGGTCGCCCGCGGCCAGGAGCACCTCATCCTCGACTCCGGCACCTGGTTCGCCCTCGACCGGCCCGAGCTCGAGACGCTGCGCCGGCTCGTCGAGGAGGCACGGGAGCTGCAGGACGGCCCCTCGGGCCCGCTGCGGATCTCCGCCGTCCACGTCGGGCTCTGGGAGGAGCTCGCCGCGCTCGGGGTCGTCGAGGAGCAGAGCACGAGGTGGACCGAGACCGTCGGGCGGCTGCTCGACCTCGACTCGGTGTCGCCGGCCGAGGTGCCGGCCGGGCTCTCCGCGACGCTGCGGCCCTACCAGGTCGACGGCTTCCGTTGGCTCTCCCTCCTGTGGGACTGCGGGCTCGGCGGGGTGCTCGCCGACGACATGGGCCTGGGCAAGACAGTCCAGATGCTCGCCATGGTCCTACGGGCCCGGGAGCGGGGCGAGCTCGACCACCCGGTGCTCGTCGTCGCGCCCACCTCGGTGCTCTCGACGTGGGCGGGCGAGGCGGCCCGGTTCGCGCCCGAGCTGCGCACCGCCGTCGTCGACCGGACCCGGGGCAAGGACCGCCGCCCGCTCGAGGAGGCGGTCGGGGACGCCGACGTCGTCATCACCTCGTACACGGTCGCCCGCATCGACGAGGCGCACTGGCGGTCGCGCCCCTGGTCCGCGGTCGTCCTCGACGAGGCGCAGTTCGTCAAGAACCACCAGGCCAAGACCTACCAGGCGGTCCGCCGGCTCACTGCCCGGGCGAAGTTCGCGATCACCGGGACCCCGCTGGAGAACTCGCTCATGGACCTCTGGTCGCTCCTGTCGATCGTGGCACCCGGGCTGCATCCCCGGCCGGCCCTGTTCAAGGAGCAGTGGGCCGTCCCCATCGAGCGCGACGGCGACCGCGAGCGGCTCGTCTCGCTGCGCCGCCGGATCCGTCCGCTCATGCTGCGCCGCACCAAGGAGTCGGTGGCCACCGAGCTGCCACCGAAGCAGGAGCAGGTCCTCTCGGTCGACCTCCACCCGCGCCACCGTGCTGTCTACGACCGGCACCTGCAGCGGGAGCGGCAGCGACTACTCGGCCTCATCGACGACCTCGACGGCAACCGGATGGCGGTGCTGCGCGCGCTCACCGCGCTGCGCCAGCTCGCGCTCGACCCGGCGCTCGTCGACGACCAGTACGCGGGGATCGCACCGTCGGCCAAGGTCGAGGTGCTCGTCGAGCAGCTCGGCGAGCTGGCCGACGAGGGCCACCGGGCCCTGGTCTTCTCGCAGTTCACCGGCTTCCTCGCGGTGGTGCGCCGCCGGCTCGAGGAGGAGGGCATCCGCTACGAGTACCTCGACGGCAGCACCCGCAACCGCCCGGAGCGGATCGCGGCGTTCCGCGAGGGCGACGCCCCTGTCTTCCTCATCTCGCTCAAGGCGGGCGGGTTCGGGCTCACCCTGACCGAGGCCGACTACGTCTTCGTCCTCGACCCCTGGTGGAACCCCGCCGCCGAGGCCCAGGCGATCGACCGGACCCACCGGATCGGCCAGACCCGCCCGGTCAACGTCTACCGGATGGTCTCCCGGGACACGATCGAGGAGAAGGTCGTCGCGCTCCAGGAGCGCAAGCGCGACCTCTTCGCCCGGGTCGTCGACGAGGGGGCCGCGATGTCGGCGGCGCTCACCGCGGACGACCTGCGCGAGCTCCTCTCCGGCTGACCGCCGGTGCGGGGCGGCCGCGCACGACGCGCCGGGGAGCGCCTTGGAGTTGCCGCCGCCGTCGCCACGTGGTGGGCTCTGGGTGTGGACGGGCCGGAGGAGTCGGCGGTGCTGGCGGTGCGCGACGTCGCGCGGGCGGTCGCCACGTTCCGCGACGTGCTCGGGCTCGACGTCGTCGAGGACCTCGGGTGGATGGCCCGGGTCGGCGTGCCGGGTGGGCCGCAGGTCCTCGTCGTGGCCGAGGACGTCGCGGTCGCGGCGGCGGACGGACAGGAGCCGGCCGTCATCCGCGTCGCCTGACCCGCGGGCTCAGTCCGGCCGGGTCATCGCCTCCGGGTCCACCCACCGGTCGTAGTCCTCCGCGCTGACCGCTCCCGAGGCCACGGCCACCTCGCGCAGCGTCGACCCGTCACGGTGAGCCTGCTTCGCGATGGCCGCGGCCGTGTCGTACCCCAGGTGTGGGGCGAGCGCGGTGACGAGCATGAGGTCGGCCTCGAGGTGCTCGGCGATCCGCTCCCGGTCGGCCTGCAGGCCGACGACGAGGTGCTCGGTGAAGGACCGGCACGAGTCGGCGAGCAGCCGGATCGACTCGAGCACCGCGTGGGCCATCACCGGGGTGAAGACGTTGAGCTGGAAGTTGCCCTGCGTCCCCGCGAAGCCGACCGTGGCGTCGTTGCCGAAGACCCGGGTGACCACCATCGTCATCGCCTCGGACTGGGTCGGGTTGACCTTGCCGGGCATGATCGAGCTGCCGGGCTCGTTCTCCGGGATCCGCAGCTCCCCGATGCCGGTCCTCGGCCCGGAGGCGAGCCAGCGGACGTCGTTCGCCAGCTTCATCAGCCCGCCGGCCAGCGTCCGCAGGGAGGAGGAGACCGCGACGAGGCCGTCGTGGGCGGCGAGCTGGACGAAGAGGTTGCCGGCCTGGTGGAAGCCGAGCCCGGTCTCGGCGGCGAGGTTCTCGGCCACCTTCGGGCCGAACTCGGCCGGGGCGTTGAGCCCGGTCCCCACCGCCGTACCGCCGATGGCGAGGGCCAGGACCCGCTCCCCGGCGTGCCGCACGTCCTCCTGCGCCTCGCGCAGCTGGGCCGCCCAGGCGCCGATCTCCTGGCGCAGGGTCACCGGGGTCGCGTCCTGGAGGTGCGTCCGGCCGACCTTGACGACGTCACCGAGCTCGGCGGCCTTGGCCTCCAGCGCCTCGCACAGCCCGTCGACGGCGGGGTGCAGGCGCTCGGCCAGCTCGAGCGCGACGGCCACGTGGACCGCGGTGGGGAACGTGTCGTTGCTCGACTGGCTGCGGTTGACGTGGTCGTTCGGGTGGACCGGGTCCTTCGTGCCGAGCCGGCCGCCGAGGATCTCGATGGCCCGGTTCGCGACGACCTCGTTGGCGTTCATGTTGCTCTGGGTCCCCGAGCCGGTCTGGAAGACGACGAGCGGGAAGTGGGCGTCGAGGTCGCCGCGGGCCACCTCGTCGGCGGCCTCGACGACGGCGCCCGCCACGTCGTCGGGTAGCAGGCCGAGCTCGGCGTTGGCCAGCGCCGCGGACTTCTTGAGCAGCCCGAGCCCGCGCACGACCGGCCGGCCCCAGACGAAGGTGTCCCGGCCGATGTCGAAGTGTTCGAGGCTGCGCTGGGTCTGCGCGCCCCAGTAGCGGTCGGCGGGGACCTCGACCTCCCCCATGGTGTCCCGCTCGGTGCGGGTGCCGCTCGGCTGCCCGCTCCCGCTCGCCTGCGCCGTGGCCCGCTGGTCCTCGCTCGTGCTCATCCCTCCACGCTAAGCCCACGCGCCACCGCATCGGGGTCGGGGGCTCGCCCGGCCGGCCCGGCGACCACCTGAGCACCCCACCTGCGTGCGACACTGGCGGTGCCACTCGCAGCGTCGCGGACCGGGCCGGGCCGACTCCGCGCACTGCCCGACCAGGAGGAACGACGGTGCCGGAGACCCAGGCCACGGGAGCGGAGGAGCCGGTCGGGCGGGTGCTCGCCCCCACGCTGTGGGCGGCTCGGCGCGAGTGGCGGATGGCGCTGGAGCTCCTCGACTCGGCGGTCCGCACCCGGGACCTCGCCGACTGGCCGGCCGGCGACGGCCACCCGGTCCTCGTCCTGCCCGGCTTCCTCGCCGGCCCGGAGTCCACGGTCTTCCTCCGCAAGCATCTGCGCCGGCTCGGGTACCGCGCCCACGACTGGCGCCAGGGCCGCAACCTCGGCATCACCCCCGACCTCGCCGACCGCCTCGAGGACCTGCTCCTGGAGATCTACGACCGCTACGGCCGCGCCGTCAGCATCATCGGGTGGAGCGCCGGGGGCATCTACGCCCGCGAGATGGCCCGGGCGCTGCCGCACTACACGCGCCAGGTGATCACCCTCGGCAGCCCCTTCAACGGCCACCCGTCCTCGACCCGCGCGTGGCAGACCTACCGCCTGCTCAACCGGGGAGCCCACCACGACGCCCTCTTCACCGAGGACGCCTGCAGCCAGCGGGCCGCGCCCCTGCCGGTGCCGACGACGAGCATCTACAGCCGCAGCGACGGCATCGTCGCCTGGCAGTGCTGCGTCGCCGACCCGGCGCCGCGGACCGAGAACATCGAGGTCCGGGCCACCCACCTCGGCATCGGCCACCAGCACGAGGCGCTGCGGGTCATCGCCGACCGGCTCGCCCAGCCCGAGGACGGATGGATGCCGTACCGCGGCCGGGGTGCCGTCGTAGCCCACGGCGCCGCCGACGCCCGGGCCGAGCAGGCGCGGTCCGCGGTCGCCGACGGTGGAGCCCACGGCAGGGCCGGCTGACCCCGTGGCGCGCTCGCGCTGGGCCTCCCCGCTCGACTCCATCTTCCTCATGGGGGAGAGCCCCGAGACCGCGATGCACGTCGGCTCGCTGCTCCACTTCACCTACCCGAAGGACGCGGGCGAGGGCTACCTGCGCGACCTGGTGGACGCGATGCGCGCGGCGGCGGTCGAGCCGCCGTGGAACCTGCGCCTGCAGACCCGGCGGGTGATGCGCCAGCCGGTGCACCGCTGGGTCGAGGACGACACCCTCGACATCGGCTACCACGTGCGGCACTCGGCGCTGCCCTCCCCCGGCGGTGAGCGCGAGCTCGGCGTCCTCGTCTCCCGGCTGCACTCGAACCGCATCGACTTCAGCCGACCGCCGTGGTCGCTCCAGGTCATCGAGGGGGTCGGACCCGACCGGTTCGCCGTCTACGTCAAGATCCATCACAGCCTCGTCGACGGCTACACCGGGATGCGGCTGCTGCGCCGCGGCCTCTCCGAGGACCCCGACGACCGCGAGCACCCGCTCTTCTTCAGCCTCCCCCGGGAACCGCGAGCGGGGTCCATGCCCCCGGAGCCGGTCGGCGACGTCGCGTCGATCCTGCGCAGCGTGGCCGCCTCGGTGACCTCGATGCCGTCGGTGGCGCGCACCCTCGTGCAGACCCAGCTGCGGCGGGGTGAGACCTCCACCCGGGCCGTCACGTCCTACCAGGCGCCCGACTCGGTGCTCAACGCCCGGACCGGGCGCGCCCGCCGGTTCGCCACCCAGCAGTACGACCTGGAGCGGCTGCGCGCGGTGGCCCGTGGCCGGAGCGCCACCGTCAACGACGTGCTGCTCGCCGTCTGCGCCGGCGGCCTGCGCCGCTTCCTCGACGAGCTCGACGCGCTGCCCGACCGGCCGCTCATCGCCTTCGTCCCGGTCAACGTGCGGCCCCCGGCGAGCGAGGGCGGCGGCAACTACGTCGGCGCCACCCTGGTCTCCCTGGCCACCGACGTCGCCGACCCGCTCGCCCGGCTCACCGCCATCGCCGCGTCCTCCCGCGCCGGGAAGGCCCGGATGCGGGGGATGTCGGCCGACGGCATCGTCGCCTACAGCGCCATGCTGCTGGCGCCCTCGGCACTCCAGGTGCTCCGCGCGATGAGCGGTCTGCCGCTGCCGGTGCCGGTGACGCTCAACGTCTGCATCTCCAACATCCCGGGCCCCACGCAGCACCTCTACCTGCGGGGGTCCCGGCTCGAGGCGACCTACCCGGTCTCGATCCCCGGCCACTCGATGGCCCTGAACATCACCGCGCAGTCCTACGCCGGCACGGTGAACCTCGGCTTCATCGGCGACCGCGACGCCCTCCCCCACCTCCAGCACCTCGCCGTGCACACCGGGACGGCGCTCGAGGAGCTCGAGGCGGCCGTGCGCGAGGACTCCGGCGGCTGACGGGCCGGCCCGGTGGCCGGCTCAGGAGCCGGCGTCCGGCTCCCGGGCGAGGTTGACCATCCACGGCACCCCGAACCTGTCGACGAGCATGCCGAACTCGTCGCCCCACATCTGGCGCTCGAAGGGCAGCCGCACGACGCCGCCGTCGGCCAGCCCCTGCCAGTAGCCACGGATCGCCTCGTCGTCCCCGCTGATGCTGACGGTCATCCCGCCGGAGAACGAGGTGTCGTGGTCCTGCCCCGGGGGGGTGTCGGAGGCCATGAGGACGAACCCGGACGGGGTCTCGAGCTGGGCGTGCATGACACCGTCGGCGCCGGCGGCCTCCGGGTCGCCGAACTCGCCGAAGGTCGAGATCGTCAGGTCGCCCCCGAAGAGCTGCTGGTAGAAGGTCATCGCCTCCCGGGCGGTGCCGGGGAAGGCGAGGTAAGGGTTGAGACGAGCGCCCATCGTTGGTCTCCTGGGGTCGGGCGGGGTGGTGGGCGAGCACGGTACGCCGCACCGTCGCGCGTGCCAAGGGTGCTGGCACCCAGCCGGGCGAGGTCCGCGCCCCGGGTCTAGCGTGGGGGAGGCAGGACGCCGACCGAATCGGAGGTACGCGATGCCGAGCCCGCGAGAACAGTGGCAGCAGCTGACCAGGACCCAGAAGGGCGCCCTGGCCACCGTCGCGGCCGTCGACCTCGCGTTGCGGGCCTGGTCGCTGGCCGACCTCGCCCGACGCCCGGACGAGCAGGTGCACGGGCCGAGGTGGCTGTGGGGCGCCGGGCTCGCCGTCGGCAACACCGCCGGGATGCTGCCCGCCGCCTACCTCCTCTGGGGGCGCCGCGCCTGAGCCACGGGCGGCTCCGCGGTCAGGCCGCTCCGAGGTCGCCGAGGACCACGCCGGCGACGCGGTGCCCGGACACCAGCGCGCCCTGGATCGACGCCGTGTCGCGGTGGTCGCCCGCGACGTAGACGCCGTGACCGACGCGGGCGGGCGAGGTGACCCGCAACGGCGCCGGCTGGGCCGGCAGGGCGTCCCAGACGTCGTCACGCCGGACCACCTCCCACCCGCCGGTCGGGCGGCCGAACACCTCCCCGGCCTGGCGACGGACGTCGTCCTCGGCCGGGTCGTGGTCGGTCCCGAGCAGTGTCGTCACCTCGATCAGGTGCGAACCGGGCGGCGCGTACGAGGGCACCGCGTTGCTCACGACCGCGGCGTTGACCATCGGGCCCCGGCGCCGGCCGTCGACGACCACCATGTCCGAGTCCGACGGCGGCTCGGCAGCGGCGAACCACCAGGTGCGCAGCCCCCGGGTGACCGGCGCCGGCAGCCCGGTGAGGCCGGCGACCGCTTCCGGCCCGACCGCGACGACGACCGCCCGCCCGCTCACCCTCGACCCGTCCGCACCGACGGCGGCGGGCTCCGGGCCGGAGGTGTCGATGCCGACGACCGGCGTCGAGAGCCGCAGGTCGGGGGCCCCGGGCCGGCGCCGGACCCGGTCGGCCAGCCACTCGGGCAGGGCCCGGATGCCCCGGGCGGGCAGCCCGGGGACCCCGAGCGCGAACATCCGCACGAGGAGGCGGACGAAGGCCTCGGAGGTCTCGCCGCGGTCCTCGGCGACGACGCCGGCGAGGAACGGCTCGAGCACCTCCGAGCGCAGTGGTCCGTGGACGCCCGCCGCGTCGAGCCCCTCGCGCAGCGGCCGGTCCGGGCCGTGGAGGACCCGGCGGGGCGCGACGATGGCCGGCGCGGCCCACCGGGCCAGCGAGGCGACGGAGCCGGGAGCGAGGAGCCCGCTGCGGAGCGTGGCGGCCACGCCGCGGGGCTCCCGCAGCGGGTGGGCGAGCTCGACGAGGCCGCGCTCGCGGCGGACGAGCAGGCCGGCCCCGAACCGACGCAGCGCGAGGTCGTCGACGTCGACCCAGCGCCGCACGGCGGGGTAGGCCGGGTTGAGCACCTGGAAGCCCCGGTCGAGGAGGAAGCCGTCGACCTCGTCGGTCTGCTGTCGGCCGCCGACGACGGGCTCGCGCTCGAGCAGGACCACCGACCGTCCGGCCTCCGCGAGCCGGTCGGCGCAGCGCAGGCCGGCGAGCCCCGCCCCGACGACGACGACGTCCGCATCCACCCCTCGACCCTAGGCAACGGGGTGGCGCCGTCGGGAGGAGGGGGTGGCGACAGGGGCCCTGTCGAAGGTCACGGGGCCCCGCTGTCTAGGGTTGGGGGCGGACGAGGCCTGCTCTGGTTGAATCACTCTGGTTGAATCGGGGTCCAGCAGGAGAGGCAGGACGGGACCGGGGTGCTGCGATGAGTGCCGAGGTGAGCGCCACACGCCTCGACCAGCGCGGCCACGACGCGCCGGTCGAGCCCACCCTCGCGGCCGTCGACGACCTGCTCGGCACCGCCCTCGGCGAGCTGCGCGAGGCCCTCGACGAGGCCGGCACCTCGCGCGGCGCCGTCCCGGGCCCGCTCGAGGTCGACCTCGTCGG
This sequence comes from uncultured Actinomycetota bacterium, assembly GCA_963772645.1. Classification (GTDB taxonomy): domain Bacteria; phylum Actinomycetota; class Actinomycetes; order Actinomycetales; family Dermatophilaceae; genus DASSQJ01. The sequence continues at coordinate 172,496 of CAVYYD010000011.1, read as the reverse complement.
GGAGCTCGCCGACCGGCTGGTCAACCACGGCAAGCGGCTGCGGCCCCGCCTCGCGCACTGGGGCTGGGCCCTCGCCGGGGCCCCGGCCCATACCCACCGGGACCTGGCCCGGGTCGCCGCGGCCCTCGAGCTGCTCCACCTCTTCGCCCTCGTCCAGGACGACGTCATGGACCGCTCCGAGACCCGTCGTGGCCGGCCCGCGCTGCACGTCGTCGCGACCCGCCGGCACCGGGAGGCCGCCGGGCTCGGCGACCCCGAGCTGTTCGGTGACAGCGTCGCCGTCCTCGTCGCCGACCTCGCCCTCAGCGAGGCCGGGATGCTCGTCGCCCCACTGCCGCGTCCGGTGCGGGCGGCGTGGCGGCTGATGGCGGTCGAGCTCGTCGACGGCCAGCTGCTCGACGTCACGCACACCGCGGGCCGGCGGCGCGACCTCGCCACCTCCCGCCGGATCGCCCGGTTCAAGAGCGGTCGGTACACGATCACCCGTCCGCTCCAGCTCGGTGCGCTCGTCGCGGGGGCGGAGCCTGGCCGCCTCGACCGCCTCGTCGCCTGGGGCGACCTGGTCGGTGACGCCTTCGCGCTGCGCGACGACCTGCTCGGCGTCTGGGGCGACCCGGCCGTCACCGGCAAGCCCGCCGGTGACGACCTGCTCGCCGGCAAGCCGACCGTGCTCCTGACGTGGGCGCACGAGCTGCTGCCGGACGCCGCCCGCCCGCTCCTCGACGCGTGCGACACCGGGTCGCTCGGCCCCGAGGGGGTGCTCGCGCTCCAGGCGGCGATGGAGGCGGCCGGGGTCCGCGAGCGCGCCGAGGACGAGGTCTCCGGGCTCGCCGAGCGGGCCCGCTGTGGGCTCGACCTGCTCGACCCCGCGCCGGAGGCCGAGCAGGCCCTGCGCGAGCTCGTCGAGTCGATCGCCTGGCGGTCCTCGTGAGGGTCGTCGTCGTCGGTGCCGGGCTCTCCGGGCTCGCCGCCGCCTGCCACCTGACCGCGGCCGGCCACGACGTCACCGTCCTGGAGCGGGAGACCGTCGTCGGGGGACGGGCCGGGGTCATCCACCAGGGCGGGTTCCGGTTCGACCCCGGCCCCGTCGTCATGACGATGCCCGAGCTGCTGCACGCGCCGGTCCGCGCGGTCGGCGGCGACCCGGAGCGGCTCGTGCCGATGCGCCGGCTCGACCCCGCCTACCGCGCCGTGTACGCCGACGGGTCCGAGCTGCTCGTCCGGGCCGACATGGACGACCTGCGCGAGGAGGTCCGGCGCCTGGCCGGGGAGCGGGACGCCCGGGGGTTCGACCGGTTCCTGCGGTGGCTCGAGGACCTCTACGAGGTCGAGTTCGACACCTTCATCGACGAGAACTACGACTCACCGCTGGACCTCGTGCGCTCGCCGGTCACCGCGTTGCGGCTGCTGCGGCTCGGCGGGCTCGGCGCCCTCGGCCCCAAGGTCGCCTCGTTCTTCGACGACGAGCGGCTGCACAAGGTCTTCGGCTTCCAGTCGCTGTACGCCGGGGTGGCGCCGGCCACCGCGCGGGCGGTCTTCGGCGTCATCACCTACATGGACACCGTCCGGGGCGTGTTCTACCCCGAGGCCGGGATGCACGCGGTGCCGCTGGCGATGGCCCGCGCGCTGACCGACGCCGACGTCCCGGTGCACACCGGGGTGGAGGTCACCGAGGTGCTGCGCCGCGGTGACGGCGCGGTGGCCGGGGTCGCCACCGCGGGCGGAGAGCGGCTCTCGGCGGATGCCGTCGTCGTGACCCTCGACCTGCCCGTCGCCTACCAGCGCCTGCTCCCGGACGTGCCCGCCCCGCGGGCCCTCCGGCGGGGCGACTACTCGCCCTCGGCGGTCGTCTGGCACGTGGGGGCCCGGGGCCTGCCCTCGCCCGGGACGCGCCACCACAACATCCACTTCGGGCGTGACTGGGACGGCGCCTTCGAGGCCCTCATCGACCGTCGCGAGCTGATGCCCGACCCCTCCCGGCTCGTCACCGTGCCCACCGTGACCGACCCGGGCGCCGCGCCGTCGGGGGCGAGCACCCTCTACGTGCTCGAACCCGTCCCGCACACCGGCGCCGCGCTCGACTGGCGCCTCGAGTCCGGCCCGATCCGGGACCGGCTGCTCGCCTTCCTCCAGGGGGCCGGCTACCCCACCGACATCGTCGAGGAGCGCCTCGTGACCCCGGCCGACTGGGAGGCCCAGGGGATGCACCTCGGCACGCCGTTCGCCCTCGCGCACACCTTCACCCAGTCCGGACCGTTCCGGCCGCGCAACGTCGACCGGCGCGTGCCCGGGCTCGTGTTCGCCGGGTCGGGTACCACCCCGGGCGTCGGCATCCCGATGGTGCTGGTCAGCGGGAGGCTGGCCGCCGAGCGGGTCCAGGAGTACGCCGGGGACGCCAGGCCGGCCCGGCGCCGCGTCCGGGGGGTGGCGTCGGGGTGAGCGCCCAGCCGCGCGCCGACGCCGACCTCCTCGCCACCGGCTACGCGCGCTGTGCCCGGGTCACCCGCGAGCACGGCACCACGTACTACTGGGGAGCCAGGCTGCTGCCCGAGCAGGACCGACGGCACGTCTTCGCGGTCTACACCCTGGCCCGTCTCGCGGATGACATCGTCGACCTCGCCGGGCCGGACCCGGGGCCGGCGACCTCGGCCGCCCTCGACGGCTTCGAGGCGCGCTTCCGCGACGCCCTCGCGACGGGCACCTCGCCGGATCCGGTCCTCGCGGCCGTCGCCGCGACGGTCCACGAGCGCGGCATCCCCGACGAGTGCTTCACCCGTTTCTTCGGGGCGATGCGCACCGACCTGACCCGGCGCAGCTACGAGACCTGGGAGGACCTGCTCGGCTACATGGACGGCAGCGCCGCGGTCATCGGCGAGATGATGCTGCCGGTGCTGCACCCGCACACCGACGCCGTGGCCCCGGCCCGGGCGCTGGGTCTGGCCTTCCAGCTCACCAACTTCCTCCGCGACGTCGGCGAGGACCTGGACCGCGGCCGGGTCTACCTGCCGCAGGAGGACCTGCGCCGGTTCGGCGCCGACCCCCTGCTGCGCACCACCACCCCGCAGTGGCGGGCCCTCATGGCCTTCGAGGTCGAGCGCAACCGGCGGCTGTACCGGGAGGCCGACGCCGGGCTGGCCCTGCTGCCGCCCGCCTCCCGGCGCTGTGTCGCCACCGCGCGGGTGCTCTACGCCCGCATCCTCCAGCGCATCGAGGCCGCGGACTACGACGTGTTCACCTCCCGCGCCCGGGTCCCCACCCCAGCCAAGGCCGGGCTCGCGGCGCGGATGGTGTTCTCCCGCGACCCGGTGGCCCTGGTCCGCCGTGACCGTGCGGCCGCCGCCGCCGACCTCGGCTGGGTGTCCGACGACCCGGTCGTCCTCGTCGACGAGGCCGGCGCCGCCACCGGGACCGCCCCGAAGTCGACCGTCCACCACGACGCCACGCCGCTGCACCTCGCCTTCTCCTGCTACGTCGTCGACGACGCGGGCCGGGTACTCGTCACCACGCGGGCGTCGAGCAAGCCGAGCTTCCCCGGCGTGCTCACCAACACGGTCTGCGGCCACCCGCTGCCCGGGGAGGACCTCGACGCCGCGGTCCGGCGGCGGGCGCGGGACGAGCTCGGGGTCGAGGTCGGCGAGGTGCGCCTGGTCCTGCCCCGGTTCCGGTACCGGGCGGTCATGGGGAGCATCGCCGAGAACGAGGTGTGCCCGGTGTTCGTCGCGCGGGCGGACGGGCCGGGGCTCGCGCCCGACCCCGAGGAGGTCGACGGCGCCGCCTGGGTGCCCTGGGGCGAGTTCTCCGCCGACGTCCTCACCGGACGCCGGACGGTCTCGCCCTGGTGTGCCGAGCAGGTGCCCCTGCTGACCGAGCTCGGGCCCGACCCGCTGGCCTGGCCGGCCGGGCCGCGCTCCGGGCTGCCCCCGGCCGCGCGCCTGGGCGCAGCGGCCCGGGCCCGCTGAGGCGGCCGTGGACGACCGGTACCAGTACCTGCTCCTGATGGCCGGGTGCGTCGTGCTCACCCTGCCGCTGGAGCTGCTCCTGCGGGCGCGGGTGTACCGCCGGCCGGTGCGGCTGATCGCGGCGCTGGCGCCGGTGGTGCTGCTCTTCAGCGTCTGGGACGTCGTCGGCATCGCCCGCGGGCACTGGACGTACTCGCCGCGCTACACGACCGGCATCCTCCTGCCGTTGCGGATGCCCCTCGAGGAGCTCGTCTTCTTCCTCGTCGTCCCGGTGTGCGGGCTGCTGACCTACGAGGCCGTCGGCACCGTCCTCGGCTGGCTGCGGCGGGCCCGGGGCGGCGATGCCTGAGTACACCGTCCTAGCCGTCCTCTCGGTGCTGGGAACCCTGGCCGCCGAGCGGTTCTGGCTGCGGACCGGGGTCCTGCGGACCGCCCAGTACTGGTGGGCGATGGCCATCGTGTTCGCCTTCCAGGTGGTGGTCGACGGCTGGCTCACCAAGCTGTCGGCACCGATCGTCCTCTACGACCCCGGGCAGATGACAGGGTGGCGCGTGCCGTGGGACGTTCCGGTGGAGGACTACCTCTTCGGGTACAGCATGGTGACGCTGACGATCCTGCTGTGGGTCCGCTGGGGCCGACGACACGACGAGGAGGTGGCCGGTGAGCGGCGGTGACTGGGTGCTGGCGGACGCGTTCGACCGCGCCGCCCCCACGTACGACGCGATGGTGGCCCTCTCGCCGGGGTACCACGACCAGCTGCGCACCGCGGCCGACGCCCTCGTCGAGCGGCTGCCGGGCCGGGCGGAGCGCACCCTGCCGGTCGTGCTCGACCTCGGCTGCGGCTCCGGGGCCTCGACTCGCGCCGTGCTCCGGGCATGGGCCGCCTCCGGGGGCTCCACCGGCGGGCTGGAGCTCACCGGGGTCGACGCGTCGGCGGGGATGGTCGCGCAGGCCCGGGTCAAGGCCTGGCCCCCCGGGGTCGAGCTCGTGGTCGCCGATGCCGTGACCTACCTGCGCGGGCTGCCCGACGCCTGTGTCGACGGGGTCCTCGGCGCCTACCTGCTGCGCAACGTCCCTGACCGCCAGGGCCTCGTCGACGAGGTGGCCCGGGTGCTGCGGCCCGGCGGGGTGTTCGTCCTGCACGACTACTCGGTGGCGGGCAGCGTCCGGGCCCGCGCGACCTGGGCCGCCGTCTGCCACGGCATCATCATCCCGCTCGCCTGGGCGAAGCGCTCCGACGTCCCGCTGCACCGGTACCTGTACACGAGCGTGCGCGACTTCGACTCGGTGGACCGCGTGTGCCGACGGCTGCAGGCGGCCGGGCTGAGCGGTGTGCGGCACCGGTCATACCCCGGCTGGCAGGACGGGGTCGTCCACACGGTGCTCGGGTCGCGGCCGTCGTGACCCCACTGCGCCGCACGCCGCGGTGGCGGCCGGGTCGTGACCCGCGGGCCGTCTACCACCCTCCGCCGGCCCCCCGGCGGGAGCGCGCCGACCGGCCCCCCGGGGAGCGGCACGTCGTCGTCGCCGGGGGCGGCATCGCCGGACTGACGGCGGCCCTCGGGCTCGCGGAGCGCGGGGTGCGGGTGACCGTGCTCGAGCGGGACGGGCGGCTCGGCGGTCGGGTCCGCTCCTGGCCGGTGACCCTGGCCGACGGCAGCGACTCGACGATGAGCCGCGGCTTCCACGCCTTCTTCCGCCAGTACTACAACCTGCGTGCGGTGCTGCGCCGTACCGACCCACTGCTCGAACGGCTGCGGCCACTGCAGGACTACCCGCTGGTCCGGGAGGGCGGCGGCGCGGACTCCTTCGCCGGGATCCCGCGGACCCCACCGTGGAACCTCGCGGCGTTCGTCGCCCGCAGCCCGAGCTTCGACTGGCGGGGGCTGGCCGGGGTCGACGTCGAGCAGGCGCTCGGCCTGCTCGACGTGCACTTCCCGGCGACCTTCTCCGCCCTCGACGGGGTCAGCGCCGCCGAGGTCCTCGACCGGCTGCGGTTCCCCGAGGAGGCCCGGCACCTGGCCCTCGAGGTGTTCGCCCGCAGCTTCTTCGCCGACCCGCGGGAGTTCTCCGGGGCCGAGCTCGTCGCGATGTTCCACCTGTACTTCGTCGGGTCGGCGGAGGGGCTGCTCTTCGACGTGCCGGGGGACGACTACGACACGGCGCTGTGGTCGCCGCTGGGCGCGCACCTGCACGCGCTCGGGGTCGAGGTGGTCACCGGCCGGGAGGTCACGACCGTGCTCGAGGGGGTCCACGGGGGCCTCGCCGTCCACCACCGGCCACCGTGGGGCGCCGACCACGGCGAGGTGCTCGACGCGGACGCGGTCGTCCTGGCCCTCGACCCGGTGGGCCTGAGGGAGGTCGCCTCCGGGTCGCCCGGGCTGGGCGGACACGACGAGGCCGGGGCGCGGTGGCGTCACCGGGTCGCCGGGGTGCGCTCGGCACCCCCGTTCGCGGTGTGGCGGCTCTGGCTCGACGGACGGGTGCGCGAGGACCGCCCGCCGTTCCTGGGGACGAGCGGGTTCGGGCCGCTCGACAACGTCTCGGTGGTCGACCGCTTCGAGGACCACGCCCGACGGTGGACCGAGACCCACGGCGGGTCGGTCGTCGAGCTGCACGCGTACGCGCTGCCCGAGGAGGCCGACGCGGAGTCGCTGCGTGCCGAGCTGCGGGCGGCGCTGCACCGGGTGTACCCGGAGACGGCCGGGCTCGGGGTGGTCCACCAGGAGTGGCTGGTCGAGGCCGACTGCGTCCTCGTCGGGCTCGAGCCGTGGCGATCACGCCCCGGCGTTCGGACCCCGGACGGCCGGCTCGTCCTGGCCGGCGACGCCGTGCGCGTCGACCTGCCGGTGGCGTTGATGGAACGGGCCGCGACGACCGGCTGGATGGCCGCGGACCGGCTGCTCGCCGGGTGGGGGCTGCCCGGGCACGGGGTCTGGTCGGTGCCGCTGAGCGGCAGGCTCGGCCCCCTGCCGCGACAGGCCCGGCGCGGCATCCGTGCCCTGCGCTCAGCGCTGGCCGGAGACCCCGCCGACCGCTGAGCGACCCCGGCGACGTTGGTGGCCCGGTCCGCCGCTACGCGCCCTGGCGGGCCGCCAGCTTCGCGGCGCGCTCCTCGCGGCGGGCGACGAACCGGGAGGCCTCCTCGTCGAGAGAGGCCACGGCGGCGGCGAGCTCGTCCCGGGCCTGCTCGCCCTCGGCGTCGAGCCCCTCCAGGTCCCAGATCCCCCACTGGCGCAGGAGCGGCGCGACGATGTCGTCGTGGTGGATCCGCAGGTCGTAGATGCCGGCCATCGCCATCTGCACCGCCTTGCGGCCGAAGCCGGGGATGATCGCGCCGGGCATCTGGAAGCCGACGACCTCGTCGGTGATCGCCCGCATCGTCTGGCTGGGGGTCAGCTCCAGCGCCGCCTGCACGATGTTCCGGTAGAAGATCATGTGGAGGTTCTCGTCCTTGGCGACGCGGGTGAGCAGCTTCTCGGCGATCGGCTCCTCGGTGTAGCGGCCCGTGTTCCGGTGGGACACCCGGGTGGCGAGCTCCTGGAACGAGACGTAGGCGCAGACGTTGAGCAGCGGCTTGTCCCCGGAGTCGTAGCCGGTCTGCATCGTGTCCATCCGGGCCCGCTCCAGCTCGTCGGGGTCGACCCCGCGGGTCACCAGCAGGTAGTCCCGGATGCAGAACGCGTGCCGCCCCTCCTCGGCGGTCCACCGGTTGACCCAGGCCCCCCACGCGCTGTCCCGCCCGAAGGCCCGCTCGATCTCCCGGTGGTAGCTGGGCAGGTTGTCCTCGGTGAGGAGGTTGACCTCCAGTGCGGTCCGGGCGATCGGCGAGAGCTGCGACTGGTCGGGCGACCACGGCTCTCCGCCGAGCTCGGCGAAGTCGCGGCCCCGCGACCAGGGGACGTACTCGTGCGGCATCCACTCCTGGGCGGCGGCCAGGTGTCGGTCGAGGTTCTCCTCGACCGTCGGCTGGAGGGCGGCGAGCAGCTGGGCGCTGTCGAGTACGGTCATGGGTCCTCCTCGGTGTCGAACGCGCGGTCCGCGCCCGTCTCCTGCCTACACCCTCGGCGGCCCCCGATCCAGTGCAGCGGACAGAGCTCCTGCAGGGGTGACGGGCCCGCGGGGGGCCCGCATCCGAGCCGCGGGGGCCCCGGATGCGGGCCGCGACGGTGGCTCAGCCGGGCGCCGGAAGCCCCGCTCCGGCGGCGGGCAGGCCCTCCTCGAGGTAGCGGACCGCGTCGAGCGCCGACCAGCCCCCGGGGTGGCGGTGGGCCAGCTCGAGGGCTCCGTCGAGGTCGGCGCCCAGGGTCACCAGCGGTGGCTCGACGTAGCCGGTCCGGCGGTGCTGGCCCAGCCCCACCGTGGCGGTGAGACCGTTGCACAGGCACATCCGGCCCTCGGTGTCCTCGACCGAGCCGCCCTTGCGGGCGTAGAGGTGCACCGGCTCGGCGGCGCACCGGTACCCGACGGTGCCGTCGGCACGCTCGAACGGCTGGCGCAGGTAGGACAGGTCGCAGAGCCGGGTGCGGGCCGCGTAGACCTCGGGCCGGCTGCCGGTGCCGTCGAGGGCGGCGACCTTGAACGGGAAGCCCGTCGGGCTGGCCCTCGGGTCGTTGCGCACGCTGAGCTCCCCGGCGCGCAGGCGGTCGAGGACCATGGCCCTGGCCTCCTCGGTCAGGCCCGACTCGCGCGACATCGCGAAGATCGTGCCGACCTGGACCCCGACCGCCCCGGCGTCCACGGCGGCCGCGACCTGCCCGGGGGTCCCGTAGGCCCCGGCCACCCAGAACGGCAGGCCGAGGGCAGCCATCTTCGCCAGGTCCGCCTCGTCACGGGCGCCGTAGACCGGGTCGCCGTGCTCGTCGAGCTGCAACCGCCCCCGCGGCGGCGCGGAGTGCCCCCCGGCCGGCGGTCGTTCGACGACGAACCCGTCCGGCCGGATCTCCGGGTCCCGGTGGAGGTAGGAGGCCAGCTGGTCGAGCGAGACGATGGCCAGGAAGTCGGGGCGGGTGAGCGGCGGCAGGTCGGCGCCGAGGAGGGCGACGGGGTCGACCTCGACGTGGCGATCGGTGGTGCCCCCCGCGACGTCCGCGGACACCCGGCCCACCCGTCCGGCGGCCAGCGCGGTGAGCAGGGCGGGGATCTCCCGGGGGATGCCGGCGCCCATGAGCACGTAGTCGACCCCGGCGAGCATGGCCCCGAGCAGGGCCGCCGGGGTGGCCATCTGGACCTTCTCGAGGCAGTTGATCCCGACGACGCCGTCGTGGCCCTCCCTGGCGAGCCAGACCTCGGCGAAGTTTCCGACGACGGCGAGCGCCTGGGCGGCGGGGGTCGGCGCGAGGCTCAGCTTGGGGACCGGTGCGTACGGTCTGCCGGGCGGTCGACCTCCGTCGAGGAAGTACCGCTGCACGACGCGATCGGCGAGCGCGGGCGCGGGGAAGTGCGCCAGGGCCCGGCGGTAGTGGCCGCCGGGGTCCCCGTCCTGGAGACGGCGGGCGAGCACGGCATCCATCGCGGTCCCCGAGACCACGCCGAGGTGACCGGCCCGCGAGACCTCTCGGGCGAGCCGCCAGCCCGACACGGCGACCCCCATCCCGCCCTGGATGAGCCGGGGGCGGACCCCTGGCCTGCCGACGGTGGTGGGAGAGGCAGTGGTGCTGAGCACGGCGCTCATGTCGTCATCCGTCCGAAGTGGCCTGCGGCGCCGTACCTACGGTGCCGTAACTTACGGTAGCGTAGGTTCTTTCGGCTGTCACATCGAGACCCGGGCGAGGCGCCCCCCCCCGGCCCTGGGGCCACCCGGGTCACCCACCGGAGGTCGCCGGACAGCACGACCGGGGGCGCCACCCCGCGACGGGCCCCGCAGTAGGCTCGGTGCCGGCGGCCGCGCGCCCGCGGCGGCCGCACCCGCGCACGGAGGCGGCCATGCCCAGGAACAGCCGCGCGGCCGGCCCGGAGGACATCCGGTTCGAGACCGCGCTCTGCACGATCGACGACACGGTGCTCGTCCGGCTCCCGGAGGCCGCGAGCGGCCGGCTCCCGTCGCGTGGCCAGGTGGCCGTGCACGCCAGCATCGAGGGGCACGCCTTCGACAGCGTCGTGGAGCCGGACGGCCGCCGGGGGCACTGGCTCCGCATCGACGAGGTCCTCCGGAGGGCCACCGGGGTGGAGCCCGGGGACACCGTCGGGCTCCGTCTCGAGGTGGCCCCCGAGTGGCCCGAGCCCGAGATCCCCGACGACCTCGCCGCCGCGCTCGCCGAGGCACCGGAGCGGATCCGCGGCATCTGGGACGACATCACGCCGATGGCGCGCTGGGAGTGGGTGCGCTGGGTGCAGGCGACCCGCAACCCCGACACGAGGCGTCGCCGGGTGGAGGTCAGTCTCGACAAGATGGACCATGGGAAGCGGCGGCCCTGCTGCTTCGACCTCTCCTCGTGCACCGACCCCGAGCTCGCCCGCAGCGGCAGGCTCCGCGAGCCGACGGCGACCTAGCGGGCACCTCCCAGCCCCCCCGAGTTGACCGCGAACGTGTGTGAGAGGCGGCCGGAATCTGCTCGATGTTCACACACGTTCGGGCGCGGGGCGGGCGCGCGGTGGAGGCTCAGCCGGGCACCGCGACGGGCTCGGGGACGGCGTCGCGGGGAACCCGTCGCCGCCAGATCCGGGCCACGGTGAGCGCCGCGATGATGTCCCAGATCCCCCACCAGGCCGCGACGAGCGCCATCCCGCCGAGGCCCTGGAAGGAGGTGAAGACGAGGAGCAGCCCGAGCCCGGCGTTGCGGATGCCGACCTCGAACGTCATCGCGCGGACGCTTCGGTCCGGCAGCCGCGTCGCCCGACCGACCGAGTACCCCAGCCCGAGCGCGAGCGCATCGTGGAGGAAGACCGCGATGACGACGACCCCGATGTAGCCGACGAACAGCGCCCAGTTCTTCGCCAGCGCCACCGCGATGAGCGCGCCGAGCGCGAGGAAGGCCACCGGCCCGATGATCCTGCCGGCCGGGCGGGCCACCGCCGGGACGAGGTGCCGCAGGGTCAACCCGACGACGAACGGGATGCCGATGACGAGCCCCACCTCGATGAGCATCTCCGAGGGCTGAAGCTGCAGCGACCGCATGATCGGCCCCCCCGTGGGGTGCAGGCTCCCCCAGAACGCGAAGTTCAGCGGCATGAGGACGATCGCGAGCAGGTTGCTCACCGCGGTCATCGACACCGACAGCGCGACGTCACCGCGGGCCTGGTGGGTGACGATGTTCGACACGTTCCCCGGCGGGCAGCAGGCGACGAGGATCATCCCGAGGGCCACGGAGCCCTGAACCCCGAGCGCCAGGGTGAGGGCGAAGGTGATCGCCGGCAGGAGGAGGACCTGGATGCCGACGCCGAGCGCGATGACCTTCGGGCGCTTCGCGGCGAGCCTGAAGTCCTCGGCCCGGGTGTCGAGCGCGATGCCGAAGAGGATGCCCGCGATGACGATCCGCAGGAGGGTCTGGGAGGACTCGTCGAAGGCGATCCGGATGGCGTCGACGTCACCGGCGGCGTGCATCATCCCTGGTCTCCTCTCGGACGGGCCGACACGGCCCCGGGGCTGCCGGGCCGCAGCCGGCGGGTCATGACGCGGCGGTAGGTGCGGGGCAGGTGCCGCGAGACCACCCAGGCGAGACGGGCGGTGCGGCCGACGAGGACGAGCTCCCGGCCCCGGGCGACGCCGGCGAGGAGCGCCGCGGCGACGTCGTCGGGGGTCAGCTCCTCCCCGGAGGTGACCCGGACATGGCCCTGCGCGCGACCCGCCGCCTCGGCCATGCCCCCGGTGACGAAGGTCGGGTGGCAGACCGTGACGGCGACGCCCTGCGCTGCGAGCTCGGGGCGGATCGTCTCGAGCAGTCCGGTGACGGCGTGCTTGGCCGCGACGTACGGCGGACGGCCGAGCACCGGTGCGAACCCGGCGACCGAGCCGATGAGGACGACCCGGCCACCGGCGGCGCGCAGGAGCGGCAGCGCGGCGAGCGTCAGCGCGACGACGCCGAAGTGGGTCACGTCCATGACCCGGCGGTGGGTGGCGAGGTCGTGGTCCTCGAACCGGCCGATCGCCGAGAGCCCGGCGCTGTGGACGAGGAGGTCGAGGCGCGCGTGCCGCCGTCCCACCTCGGCGACGGCCTCGCGTACCTGTGCCTCGTCGGTGAGGTCGCACGGCAGGTAGCGGTCCTCGCCCGGCGGGCAGGAACCCGGCAGGTCGAGCCCGACGACCGTGGCACCCTCCGCCTCGAGGCGGCGCACGAGGGCAGCCCCGATCTGGCCACCGGCGCCGGTGACGAGGGTGACGGCACCGGCGAAGCCGCGCGGCGCCCGTCGAGCGGGCATGGCGCGCACCCTAGCCACGCGCTCGGCCCGCCCGGAAGACCTCGTAGGCCTCCCTCGTGGTCTTCGTCGGCAGGCCGGCGAAGTCCCGCCGGAGCCGGGTGTTGTCGAGCACCGGCCGGTGAAGGAGGAAGCGGACCTGCTCGGGCCCGTACCGGCCGACGCCGAGCCGGTGGCTGACCGCGAGCCCGCGCCGGACCAGCCGTGCGGGGACCCGGACGAGGGGTCGTCCCTCGACGGCGGCGATGTCGCGCATCGTCATCACCCCGTCGCCGGCGAGGTTGTACGTCCCGACCCGCCGATGGAGCACACCGCGGGCGATGACCTCCGCCACGTCCTCGTCCCATACGAAGACGAACGGGCCGGCGCTCTCGCGCAGGGTCATCAGGACCCGGCCGGTGAAGAGCGCCGTGATCTGGTTGTCGGTGCCCGCGCCGAGGATGGTGCCGGGACGCAGGAGGAGGATGCCGAGTGAGGGGTGCAGGCGCCGCGACCGTTCGACGATCCGCTCGACCGCCGCCTTGTGGCGGGAGTAGGCGAACTCGTCGCTGCCCGGGGTCGACTCGTCCTCGGTGAGCAGGTGGCCGTCGTTGCGGGGGTGGTAGCCGTAGGCGGCGCCCGAGCTCGTCACCGTCAGGTGCTGGACCCCGGCGGCGACGCAGGCGTCGACCACCCGCTGCGTCCCGCCGACCTCGATCTCCTCGAGCTCCGCCTCGGCCATGCCCTTCGGTGGCTCGACGACCGCGGCGAGGTGCACGACGGCCCGGGCCCCGTGCTGCCGGAGCAGGGCGGTGAGGTCGGTGCTCCGCAGGTCGCCGGCGACGTGCTCGCTGCCGGTGACCCGGCGCCGGGGCGGCCGGACGTCCAGGCCCACGACCGGGACGCCGCGAGCCGCGAGCCGCGCGACGACGAGCGAGCCGAGGTATCCGCTGCTGCCCGTCACGAGAACGGTGCCCGGGAGGTCGCCCGGCGCGGTCCCGCCCACGGTCAGCCCTTGGGCTCGGTGTGCATCTTCTTGAACGCCCGCAGCCCGGGCGCCCACATGTGCTCGACGTTGTCGACGGCGACGTGCACGACGGCCGGGCCGCCGTGGTCGCGCGCCTTCTCGAGCGCTCCCCGCAGGTCTGTCGCGTCGTCGACGTAGAGGCCGAGCGCACCCATCGACGCGCCGAGCTCGTCGTAGCGACACGGGGCGAAGTCGGCGTAGACGACCTGGCCCTCGGGCAGCCCCGTGCCGGCGACCACCTTTCGGGCGATCGTCGCCACCGGGTGCGCGGCGATCTGCTGGCTCATCTTCACCATCCCCCACTGCCCGTCGACGAGGACGACGAACACGATGGGCAGACCGAGCCGGACGGCGGACTCGACCTCGGTCGCGTGCATCCCGAACGCGCCGTCGCCGATCAGGCAGACCACCGTTCGGTCCGGCGCCGCGACGGCCGCTCCGAGCGCCTGCCCCATGCCCGCCCCGAGCATCCCGAACTTGAACGTCGAGAGGACCGACCGGGGCACCCGCGCCTCATGGTGGAAGTTGGCCCAGACGACGGTGTTGCCGCCGTCGAGCACCCACACGGAGTCCTCGGGCATCACCTGCTGGGTGAGGGCCGGCACCCAGGCCGGGTGCACCGGCGAGGCGGGGGGCGCCGCGAGGGGCTTGTCGAGGGTGGCCCGCTGGGCACGCCAGGACTCGCGGAACCGCTCGAGCCGGGCGGTCCTGGAGGACCGGATGTCGGCCGGGACGCCGATCCGCTCGACCTCGTCGGCGAGGGCCCGCAGAGCCTCCCGGGCGTCGGCGACCAGGGCGAGGTCGACCGGCCGGTTGACGCCGATCCGCTCGTCGTCGACGTCGACCTGGATGGTGCGCTGGTCGCCGGGACGGCCCCAGTTCGGCGCCTTGCCCCACCAGTCGGTCTCGCCGAGCCGGGAGCCGACGACGAGTGCGAGGTCGGCGGTCGAGCGCACCTCGTCGGTCAGCTCCAGCGCGACCATCGGGACCGCCTCGGGGCGGCGCTCGTCGAGGACGCCCCGGGCGGCCCACGACGTGGTGACCGGGGCCGCGAGCAGCCCGGCGAGCCGGGCCAGCTCCACCTCGGCACCGGCGTGGTAGACCCCGGACCCCGCGTGGATCACGGGTGCCCGGGCCTCCACGAGCATCCGGGCGGCCCGCCCGACGAGCACCGGGTCGGGCTGGAGCGGGGTCGTCCGCCGGTAGCTCTCCGGTGCGCGGGCCACCTCCGGCCCGAGCCCGGTGGGGGTGTTGAGGATGCTCTCGGGCACGTCGAGGTGGACCACCCCCGGGCGGCCGGTGAAGGAGACCCGCAGCGCCCGGCGGAGCAGCTCGGGCAGGCGCTCGGCCGACGGGACGTACCCCGACCACTTCGTCATCGGGGCGGTGACCGCGGTCTGGTCGAAGTACTGGTAGGCACCCCCACGGTCGGGGTGGCCGACCCCCACCCGGCGCGAGGACGTCACGAGGAGGATGCGGTTGCCCTCGCCCTCCTCGACGGCCACCCCGGGCAGCACGTTGGCGACCCCGGGCCCGTTGGAGGCCATCGCCACCCCGAGCCGGCCGGTGAGCCGGGCGTAGGCGCCCGCCATGTGCATCGCCGCCGCCTCGTGCCGTGGCGAGTAGAGCGAGATCCCGGCGTCGGCGAGCGAGGAGTAGAGCCCGAAGTAGGTGCCGTCGATGATGCCGAACATCGTGTCGACGCCCTCCGCCGCGAGCATCCGGGCGACGACCGCCCCGCCGGTGAGTCCCTTCGGCATCGTGGCCCTCCTCGTCGTTGTGGTTCTCCACAGGACGGTAGAGAGAGGATGCTGCGGGCGCTTGGCCTCTGCGCGTCGTTTCCGGAGACTTGTTGTGAGGGACCACAACGGGGCGGCAGGATGATCGGGTGCCGACACCGTGGTCCGAGATCGCCGACCTCATCGAGTCGGTCGCCGGGTCGCAGGGGCTGGTCGCCGAGGCCGTCGAGGAGGTGCGTGCCACCCGCCCGGAGATGGCCGCGCTCGACGCGGCCGACGTGGCCCGCCACACCCGGGCGCTCCTCGCGGCGGCGACCCGCGCGATCGCGGCCCGCCGCGCCCCGACCGAGGCCGAGCTGTCCTTCGTCGAGGACCTCGCCGAGACCCGCGCCCGCCAGGGCATCCCCATCGAGGCCGTGCTCGCCGCCATCCACGTCGCCGAACGGCGGATCTGGGCCGCGGCCCGCGAGCGCGCCGGGGAGGCCGGGGTACCGGCGGGGCAGGTCCTCGACGCGCGTGAGCTCTACGACGACTGGGCCCAGTCGGTGCGGACCCGGCTCATCGTCGCCCACCGCCGGGCCGAGGCCAGCGCGCGGTCCAGCGGGCAGGACCGGCCGGGCCGGCTGCTGCGACGGCTGCTCGACGGCGGGTCGGCGGCGGCGCTGGCCGCGGCCGAGGCCGGGCTGCCGGCCGCCGGGCTGCGGGTCGTCGTCGTCCCCGCCGTGCCGCGCGAGCGAGCCCCAGAGCTCGTCGCGGCCCTGCGGGCTCGCGGCGCGGGGGGAGCCGAGGACCGCGGGGTGGTCGGTGTCGTCGGATCGGTCGGCGGGGAGCTGCGCTCGGTGCTCGCGGCGTGGGTGTGCGGCGTGGCCGGGCCGGGGAGCGCCGAGGAGGTGCCCTCGCTGCGGCGGCTCGCGGCGTCCGCGGCCGAGGTCGCGGCGTCGGAGGGTCGCCGCGGGGCCACCGAGGTCGCCGACGTCGCCGTCCGGGTGGCCCTCGAGGGCCGGGCCGACCTCAGCGCCGCACTCCTCGAGCGGCACCGCGCCGGGGTGGCCGGGCTCGGGCGGCGGGCGCCGGAGACGGTGCACACGGTGCGCGTGTGGGTCGAGTGCCACCAGGACGCCGAGGCCACGGCCGCGCGGCTCTTCGTCCACCCCAACACGGTGCGCAACCGCGTCGCCGCCCTGGCCACCGCCACCGGCCTGGACCCCCGGCGCCCGTTCGACGCCGTCACCCTGTGGTGGCTCAGCCGCGAGCTCGCGCCGACCCCCGGCTCCCCGGTCCCCCGCGACCTCCTGTGAGGGCCGCCGGCCCCGACTCCCCCGGTGTCGCACGACTCGTGGGGCCGCATGGCCGGCCGGTGGTGGCAGGAGCCGGGGAGACCGGGGCCATCGCGCGGGTTTCTCCGGGTGGTGCCGCGCCACCGGGGGATCGTCCGGGCAACGGTCGGGTCGACCCTCGCCGGACGATTCAGCCCCCGGCCTTCCCGCCGTCGATGATCGGCGTACCGGGAGAACGTCCGCTAGGGCCGATCGGTCTCTCCCAGTCGATGTCACGAGCTGGTGGTGGACTGAGCGAGTCCGGCCCGCCCTGCTGCCACGCAGAACTCGTTGCCGTCAGGGTCGGCGAGCTCGACGGTGCCGTCTCGCACGCCGAGTGGGGTCGCGCCGAGCGCGACGAGCCGCGCCACCTCGCGTTCGGGGTCGACCGCGGCGAGGTCGAAGCGCTGCCGGTTCCTGGTCCCCTTGGGTGGCACGGGCGGACCGCCCCACGAGATCTTGGTACCCCCGGCGGGCGACTGGATCGCGGTCTCCTGGTCGCGGTCCCACACCAGGGACCAGCCCAGCGCGTCGCGCCAGAACACCCCGACGTCCCTGCTCCCCTCGCAGGTGACCTCGCCGAGAGAGCCGCAGCCGGCGAGGAAGGTGTTGCCCGGCTCGATGACACAGAAGGCGTTTCCAGCAGGGTCCCCCAGAACGACGTGGTCCTCGCCGGGGAGCTGGCCCACATCGAGGTACCCACCGCCGAGGTTCAGGGCCTTCGTGACGATCCGCTGCTGGTCGGCAACGCCGGTGCTGGTCAGGTGCAGGTGCAGCCAGGTGCGGCCGGACTCCTCGGTGGACGCCGCGACGAAACGGAGTCCCACCTGGCTGCCGCCGGCAGGCAGCAGCGCACCGCTGGCTTCGTGGACGACCTGACGGTCGAGCAGGCTGCCCCAGAACGAGGCCAGCCCCTCGGGGTCCGCGGCATCGAAGGTCACCGCCACGAGTGATGAGGGCATCCCCGAACGCTAGACGCGAGGGTAGCCGGGCACTGCAGTCCTGGCATCCCCCGACGTCATGGCCGGCACCGTGCTTCACCTCGCCGCGAGCGGCCCCCCCAGACCGATCCGTCGTCGCCACGACGTGGAGGGGCCACCGGCACGGGAACAGACCAGTCCCTTGACGGCCGTGCGCCCGACCACGACTCTGGGAAGGAGGTGAAGACCGCAACGTCACCCTCTGTCGAGCGGGAGGCGGAGGCGTCGCCGCGACACGGGCGCCAGGGAGGGGGTCGACACGGTGTCGATGGGTCAGCAGAGTGGTTCTCCCCCGCCCGGGGAACGACCGGTGCGGGCCGAGCCGGCGCCGCCATCCGTGCGTCTGCAGATCCTCTCGACCGAACACTGGAGCCTGCTGGCCACGCGGTCGATGACCTGGAACGAGAGCTTCGCGCGGGCCCAGATGTTCCTGTCGATCCTGTCGGCCGCCGTGGTCGCGCTGGCGCTGGTGGCGCAGGCCATGCAGTTCGGGGAGGGCTTCGAGGTCTTCGCTCTCGTCATCCTGCCGGTCGTGTGCTTTCTGGGCGTGGCCTCGTTCGTGCGCCTCGTCGCGGCGAACAACGACGAGGTGCGCTGGGTCGTGGGCATGAACCGCATCAGGGCCAAGTACCTCGAGCTGGCGCCCGAGCTGGAGGACGTCTTCGTCACCGGCCACACGGACGACCAAAGGGGCGTGATGGTCACCGGTGGGTGGGCCGACTCCCCGAGACTCCTCGGCCTGGTCACCACCCCGGCGGTCGTGGGTGTCGTCGACGGGGTGGTGGCGGCAGTCATCGTCTTCATCGGCGCCGATCTGACGACCGGACATGCCAAGCCGCTTGCCGCGGCGCTGCTGGGAGGCGCCGCCTTCGTGGTCTGGGTCGTCTGCGTGCGTGCGTACATCGCACGCAGTCTGTGGCGGAGCACCGTGCTGCCGAACCCGACCTACCCATCGTCCCCGCACGGCTGATGGGGGACGAACCCTTCAGCGGGAATCGGTCCGAACCTGTCCCCGACCGGCGGGACGGTCGGCGGGCTTCACACGCCTTCCAGGATCAGGCGTCGCCGCGTCGGCGCAGCTCGTAGCGCCGGGCCGCGTACTCGAGGTCGTCGACCCACAGCTGGATCGCCGACGCCCGCATCCCGACCCGCACGAGGCGGCCGAGCCCGCGGGCAACCCGGAAACCGGCCCTCGGCGACGTCGCGACGACCGCCTCGGTCATCACGGTGCGTGCCGGGTGGACCCCGGGGGCGGTCAGCGGGGTCGCGTGCGTCTCGACGACGCTGCCGGCCCCCTCGCCGCCGGTGATCGTCATGACGATGGTGTGCGAGTCGGGGCAGGTGAACTCCGCTCGGACCGGCACCGCGAAGGTGCGGCCGAGCCGGTAGGCGACGTCGAGGACGAGCCGGTCGTCGGTGGACTCGTCCTCGTCGACGGTGAGGTCGCTGAACGCGTACGGGTGCAGCCACGCGCCGTGCCACGGGTCGAGCCGGTTGGCGATGATGTCACGGGGCTCGCAGGTGGCGCCGAGCGAGACGACGGAGGCGATGGACTGCTCGGCCGGTGGCCGGTGCGCGAGCACCGGCCGGTCGCTGGGCGCCAGCCCCTCCTCGACCGCCCCGAGCCGGACCCAGACGAGGACGCCGTCGTCGTACGCCGCGAACCGGGCCCACGGCGGGTCGCTGTCGCGCCCGAGCGGCATCCCGTGCCACCGGCAGAGCACCGTGCCGTCGACGACGACGCAGCCGGCCAGCCGTGCGCCGAGGTGCGGGCAGGCCCCCGGGCCGGCGAGCACCGACCCGTCGGCATCGCGCCAGAGCACCACCTCGCGGCCGGCCACGGTCCGCAGCAGCGTGCGGCTTCGGGGCACCTCGCTGGACGCGGCGGCCACGAGCCAGCCGTGCGTGGGACGGCGCAGCGCCGCGGCCAGGGCCCGCTCGATCCGTGCCGGCCTCGCCTCCCGCCACGTCCCGCGCAGGTGGTCGGGTGTGGTCTGCGGGAGGTAGCGCACCGGCACCCGGTGGCGCACCTCCTCGCGCAGCGACCGGTCCATCCGCAGCAGGCTCACGGCACCACGCTAACCGCCCACCGTGTCCGGCGACCAGCCTCGTCGAACGAGCGCGCCCGGGGTGTGAGGATGTCCCCGTGCCCTCCCTCAGCGGATCGCTCCGCCTCAGCGCCGCCGGCGTCCTCGACCCGGACGCCGTGTGGGCCCGCTACTGCGAGCCGGCGCGGTGGAGCTCGTGGGCACCGCACATCACCGACGTCGACTACCCCGAGCGCGTCGTCGAGGCGGGAACCGGCGGGCGGGTCACCGGGGTGGGCGGCCTCGTCGCGGTCTTCCACGTCGACGCCGTCGACCACGCGGCCCGGACCTGGTCGTGGTCGGTCCGCTCCGGGCCGCTGCGGGTCTCCTTCGACCACGGCGTCGACCCGGACGGCGAGGGCAGCCGGGCCTGGCTGGTGACCCGGGCCCCCTGGCCGGTCGTCGCCGGCTACGCACCGCTGGCCCGCTGGTCCCTCCAGCGCCTGGTCACCCCGTAGCCGCGGCCCCGGCAGGGCAGGTCGCAGGTCGGGCCCGTTCAGGCCGGGTCGGGGTCGACCGTCAGGACGATGCCGGCGCGCGGCGCCCTCCGGATGCGCAGCAGCCGGGCGAGCGGGTCGACCAGGAGCGAGAACCGTGCGGGCCACCCGTACTTCGCGACGACCGCGGCCCGCACCCCGGCCACCTCGTCCTCGCCGCGGACGACGACGCCGGCGCCGCGGTACGTCGGCGCGCCCGCCTCCACCCGGCCGCGGACGTCGCACCGGCGCAGCTCCACCCGCGCCGTGTGCGCCAGCCGCCTCGTCTTCCCGGCGTCGCCGAGGGTGATGACGGCGAGCCGTCCGCTGCCGTCGGGCAGGGGCGCCACCCACACCGGCGTCGGGACCGGCGCCCCGGTCCGTCGGAACGTCGTGAGCTGGGCGTACGCCGCTTCGGCCAGGGGATGGGCGGCTCTCGTCACCGTTCCAGCGTAGGCGGACGGACACGGTGGCCGGGCCGGCGTGTCAGAGCGCCCCCGGACGCCGGTACACTTGTCGCGTTGTTGAGCTTCCCGTTGTGCAGTCGTTGCCCACGGTCCCACCCGGGTCCGAGCAGTTTCTGAGCAGAGGTACCCAAGCATCACCAACGCGGGGCCCCGAACACGCGGTCGGTCCCTCACTCAGAAAGCAGGACAATCCATGGCTACTGGCACCGTCAAGTGGTTCAACGCCGAAAAGGGCTTCGGCTTCATCGCCCCCGACGACGGCTCCGCCGACGTCTTCGCCCACTACTCGGCGATCCAGGGGGGCGGCTACCGCTCCCTCGAGGAGAACGCCAAGGTCGAGTACGAGACCCAGCAGGGCCAGAAGGGCCCGCAGGCGGCGAACATCGTCGTCGTCGGCTGACCTCACCAGGTCCCTCAGCGGCCGCCGTCCGGGCTCCGGACGGCGGCCGCCGTGCGTCCGGGCCCACCGGCCGGACCCCCGCGCCGTCGGACCGACGCCGCGGCGCGCGGCGCGCCCGGACCCCCACGCCGGTAGCGTCGGGGGCGTGAGCGTGGTCATCGACCTCAACGCCGACCTCGGCGAGTCGTTCGGCACCTGGGTGCTCGGCGACGACGAGGCGATGCTCGCGGTCGTCACCAGTGCGAACGTCGCCTGCGGGTTCCACGCCGGCGACCCGGCCACGCTGCGGCGCACCGTGGCCATGGCCGCCGCCCGCGGCGTCGTCGTCGGGGCCCAGGTCGGCTACAACGACCTCGCCGGTTTCGGCCGTCGCCACATGGACATCGCACCCGCCGACCTCGAGGCCGACGTCCTCTACCAGCTCGGGGCCCTCGAGGCGATGTGCCGACCGGCCGGCACCCGGGTCGCCTACGTCAAGCCGCACGGTGCCCTCTACCACCGCACGGCGGTGGACGAGGTCCAGGCCCGCGCAGTGGTGGCGGCCGTGCGCGCCTACGACCCGTCGCTGCCGCTGCTCGGCCAGCCGGGGTCGGTGCTCCTGCGGGTCGCGGCCGACGAGGGTCTCGGCACCGTCGGTGAGGCATTCGCCGACCGCGGCTACCGGGCCGACGGCCGGCTCGTGCCCCGCTCCGAGGAGGGCGCCGTCCTCGACGACCCGGACGCGGTGGCCGCGCGGGTCGTGCGGCTGGTCCTCGACGGCGTCGTGGCGACCAGTGACGGTGGCCTCCTCCAGGTGACGGCCCGCTCCGTCTGCACCCACGGCGACTCCCCGGGCGCCGTGGCCATGGCCCGGGCGACCCGGGCGGCGCTCGAGGCGGCCGGCGTCCGGGTCAGCGCCTTCGCCGAGCCGTGAGCGAGCGACCCGGCGTCACCGTCGAGGTGCTGCCGGCCGGGGAGTCGGCGCTGCTGGTCGAGGTCGCCGGGACGGCCGAGGTGCTCGCCCTCGACGCCGTGCTCAGGCCGCTCGCCCAGTCCGGCGACGGCGTGTGGGCCGCGGTCACCGACGTCGTGCCCGCAGCCCGCACCGTGCTCGTCCGGGCGCCCGGCGCCGACCTCGCCTCCCTCGCCGAGGCCCTGCGGGCAGCGGCGGCTGGCGCGGCACCCGGGCGGGGTGGTTCTCCGGAGCCGGAGGCGACCGTCGAGGTCGCAGTCACCTACGACGGCCCCGACCTCGACGACGTCGCCCGTCACACGGGTCTCGCGCCCGAGGAGGTGGTCCGCGCCCACACGGGAACGCCGTGGCGGGTCGCCTTCGGCGGCTTCGCCCCCGGCTTCGCCTACCTCGTCGGCGGCGACCCCCGCCTGCGCGTGCCCCGCATGGACGCCCCCCGGGCATCCGTGCCCGCGGGCTCGGTGGGGCTGGCCGGCGAGTTCTCCGGGATCTACCCGCGGCCCTCCCCGGGTGGCTGGCGGCTGCTGGGCCGGACCGACCTGGTCCTCTGGGCCCCCGGCCGCGAGCCACCGGCCCTGCTGCGTCCCGGGGTGACCGTCCGGTTCGTCGACGCCGGGGGCGGGCGGTGAACCGGGGCGCCCGCCCGGCGCTGGCGGTGGTGGCCACCGGTCCCCTCGTCCTCGTCGAGGACGGCGGGCGGCCGGGGCTGGCCGCGGTCGGCGTCGGGCCGTCCGGGGCGGCCGACCGAGGTGCCCACCGGCTGGGCAACCGGCTCGTCGGCAACGACGACGGCGCGGCCTCGCTCGAGGTGCTCCTCGGTGGTCTGGTCCTCCGGGCCACCGGGCGGGTCACGATCGCGCTCACCGGCGCCCCCGCGCCCGCGACGGTCGACGACCGGCCGGTGCCGCACGCGGCGGTCGTCGAGCTCACCGCCGGGGCGCAGGTGCGGCTCGGCACCCCGATGTCCGGCCTGCGCACCTACCTCGCGGTCCGTGGGGGGGTCGAGGTCGACCCCGTGCTCGGCTCCCGGTCCACCGACACCCTGGCGGGTCTGGGGCCGCCGCCGGTCCGGGCGGGCGACGTCCTGGCGGTGGGCGAGGCACCGGCATCCTTCCCCACCGTCGACCACGCCCCCCACCCCGCCGCCACCACCGGTCGGGCCACCCTGGAGCTGCTCCCCGGGCCGCGGACCGGGTGGGTCGGCGGGCTCCGCGCGCTGGTGGGCACGACGTGGGTCGTGGCGGCCGAGAGCGACCGGGTCGGCGTGCGGCTCAGTGGGTCCCGGGTCGAGCGCGTCGCCGGGCACCGGGACGCCGAGCTGCCGAGCGAGGGGATGGTCCGGGGGGCCGTCCAGCTGCCGCCGGGCGGCGAGCCGGTGGTCTTCCTCGCCGACCACCCGGTCACCGGCGGCTATCCCGTCGTGGCCGTGCTCACCGAGGCCGCGGCCGACCGGGCGGCGCAGCTGCGCCCCGGGGAACCGGTCCGGCTGGTGTCGGCACCGCGTGGCCGACCCCACGGCGCCTGAGCATCGACGGCACTGGCCGCCACCGCGAACCAACCGGTCAGATGGATCCCCAGGGTTGAAAGGAGCCTTTCGAAAGAGTACCTTCGACAGATGCCCAACCCGCGCCGCCTCCGCGACACCCGCGAGCTGGCCGCGCTGGCCCACCCGGTGCGTCTGGGCGTGCTCGAGCAGCTGAGCGTCGACGGGCCCCTGACCGCCACCGAGCTCGGCGAGCGTCTCGGCGAGACCCCGGCGAACTGCTCGTGGCACCTGCGCAAGCTCGCCGAGCACGGCTTCGTCGAGGAGGCCGAGGGCGGCACCGGGCGGCGCCGCCCCTGGCGGGTGCGCCAGCTCGGCCTCAGCATCAGCGCGGCCGACCTCGGCGACGAGTCTGCACCGGCCGCCGAGTCGCTCGAGTCGATGCTGCTGCAGCGCCAGCTCGACCGCTTCCACGCCTCCCGCGAGTTGATGCGCCACGAGCCGGCCCCCTGGCGGAGCTCGACCGACTCCAGCGAGACGGCGAGCTGGCTGACCGCCGAGGAGCTCGAAGGGCTGCGGGCCGAGCTGCGCGAGGTGACCAGCCGCTACGAGGACCGCCTGTCCGACGCCTCGCGGCGCCCCCCGGGTCGCGGCTCTGCGAGGTCGTCGTCCTCACCTTCCCGGTCCTCATGCGCGGGGTCGACCCCGTCCCGGCGGCCGGCGACACCGCCCCGGCCGGCGAGGTCGCGCCGTGAGGGCCGCCTTCGCCGTTCCCGGCTTCCGCCGGCTCTACGCCGCCCTGACGGCGAGCATGTTCGGGGACTCGGCGATGCTCATCGTCCTGTCGATGTGGGTCAAGACGCTCACCGGCTCCAACGCCCTCGCCGGCCTGACGTTCTTCTTCATGGTCGTGCCGGCCCTGGCCGGGCCCCTCGTCGGGACCTGGGTCGACCGCGCCCGCCGCCGGCCGGTGCTCGTCTGGGGCAACCTCGCCTCGGCGGTCGCCGTCCTGCCCCTCCTCCTCGTCCGGGACGCCGGTCAGGTGTGGGTCATCTGGTGCGTCGCCTTCCTCTACGGGATCAGCTTCGTCACGCTGCCGGCCGCCCTCAACGGCCTGCTCAAGGAGACCGTCCCCGACGCGCTGCTCGTCGACGCCAACGCCTCCCTGCAGACGACGAAGGAGGCCTTCCGGCTCGTCGGCCCGCTCGTCGGCGCCGGCCTCTTCGCCTGGCTCGGGGGGTGGGCGGTGGCGCTGCTCGACGCGGCGACCTTCGTCGTCGCGGCCCTCGTGATCGCCGGCCTGCGCGTCGAGGAGGCGCGGCCGGAGCCGCCGGACCGCTCGGTGCTCGCGCAGACCGTCGAGGGACTGCGCTTCCTCGTCACCGAGCGGGTGCTGCGCCACGTCGCCGTCGGGCTCGGCCTCGCGCTCCTCGTCCTCGGGTTCGCCGAGTCCTCGATCTATGCCCTCCTCGACGCCTTCGGGCACCCCGCGACGTGGGCCAGCGCCCTGCTCACCGCGACCGGCGTCGGGGCGGTGGCCGGGGGCCTGTCCACGGGCGCGGCGGTGCGACGGGTCGGGGAGGTCGCCGCGACGGTCGCCGGGCTGGCCCTCATGGCGGTGTCCGCGGCCGGGGTGGCGATGGCGCCGACCTTCCCGCTGGCCCTCGTCGGCTTCGCGGCCTTCGGGGTCTCGTTGCCGGTCGCGCTCATCGCCGTGACCACGCTGGTCCAGCGGCGCAGCCCGCAGCGGCTCATGGGCCGGGTCTCCGCCGGGATGGACGTCGCGCTCTCCGCCCCGCAGGCGGCGAGCCTGGCCCTCGGCTCGCTGCTCGTCTCGCTGGTGACCTACCGGGCGATGTTCTGGGCCATGGCGGTGGTCATCGCCCTCGGCGCCGCGTGGGTCGCCCTCGCCCTCCGGACCCAGATCAGGGCCGACCTCACCGGGCCCTCCTCGCCTACTCCGGCACCACCTGGAGGACCCGCATCATCTCGTGGTCCTCGTGGCTGAGGATGTGGCAGTGCCAGACGTAGCGCCCGGCCCGGTCGAAGTGCGCGCGGACGCGGACCATCTGGCCCTGGCCCTCCTCGCCGCCGGGCAGTGCCGTCACCATGTCGCGGGGGGCCCGCTCGTAGAGCTCGCGGCCGGCGTGCACCTCATCACCGAGCTCGATGTCCACCGGCGTCACCGCGGTGCCCGTCGACCCGTCGTGCTGGTGGATCGCCTGGGTCCCGCCCTCGTCGTAGGTGAACATCCGCCGCCCGAGGATCTCGAAGTTGACGAGGTGCAGGTGCACCGGGTGGGCGTCCATCGTGAAGTTGTAGATCTCCCACTCCTCCGTCGTGCCGAGCAGCGGGGTCTCGGTCGTCGGGTCCGCCCAAGTGTGCGCGGTGGCGCTGCTCAGGTCGTCCGCGACGGTGCCGAGGAGCGGTTGCAGGCGGCCGAACTCGTCCCTGCCCTCGAAGAGGGCGACCCGCCGGACCCGCGGCGGGGTGACCGCGGCCACGCCGCCGTAGTCGGCGAGCACGGACGGGTCGAACCGGTCGGGCACCGACCGGTCCAGCGCCCTGACGACGTCGAAGGCCATCACCCGGTCCGTCCGGCGGTCCTCGAACAGGTCGTCGGGCTCGAGCGCGTCGCCGAACGCCCCGCCGAACGGGGCGTCGCCACCGACGTTGCGCATGACGACCCTCCGGCCGCGCAGGCCCGAGAAGTCGACCACGAGGTCGATCCGGCCTCCCGGCTCGAGGATGACGGTGTCCTGCAACGAGGGGGTCCCGAGTCCCTGGTCGGCCCCGACGACGTGGAAGGGCAAGGGCGCACTCGCGCCACGCAGGTCCGTCGCGCCCGCCTCGACGGCGACGAGCCGGAGCACCATGAACCGTGAGTCGCAGCCGTTGAGCAGCCGCATCCGGTAGCGGCGGGGCTCGACCTCGGCCTTCGGCCAGATGGTGCCGTTGACGAGGACGTGGTCGCCGAAGAACTCGGCGAGCGCGGTCGGGCCGCCGCCCGGGAAGCGATCCTCCGGCAGCTCGACCCCCTCCTCGGTGATGAAGTCGTCGTACGCGGGGTCACCCGGGTAGGCGGGCCAGAACAGCTCGCCACGCTCGGTGAACATCCGGTCCTGGATGGCGTAGGCGAGCTCGTACGGGAACGCCGGCAGGCCGAGCGGGTTGTCGGCGAGCCCGGTGTCGAACCGGTCGCGCACGAAGTACAGGCCGGCGAGGCCCGCGTACACGTTGAGCCGGGTGATCCCGAGCGCGTGGTCGTGGTACCACAGGTTCCCCGCAGGCACCGTGTTGTCGTAGTGGAAGGTGGTGGTGAACCCACCCTCGACCAGGTCCCACTGCGGCCCGACGACGGTGTTGTCGGGGGTGTAGAAGAACTCCGGGTTGCCGTCGTACCGGAAGTCCGTGTGACCTCCGTGCAGGTGGGTGATGATCGGCACCCCGTCCCGCTCGATGCTGTACTGCGTGTAGTCGACCCCGTTGGCCGAGTGGTGTGCGTCGATGCCGAAGCACCAGTGCAGGTTCGTGTCCACCGGCAGGAGGTGCTTCCTGCCCTGCAGCTCGTTCGACCACCGCACCAGCGTCTCCTCGCTGCCGCCGGCGTCCGCGCTCATCACCTGGATCGTCTGCCCCGGCCAGCTGACCGTCCTGTCCCCGTAGCCCCAGACCCGGGTGTTGAGCCGGCGGCCGCTGCGTGGGCTGACCAGCCCGGTCTGCTGGAAGGTCTCGGCGATGCGGACTGCGACGTCGGGTTTCCGCAGCGCCGCGCCCTTCTCGTTGAGGTCCTTGAAGAGGAACGAGGGGTCCAGGGCGTTCGGGGCGGCCTCACGGAACATCGGCTGGGTCGCCGGGTCGAGCAGGGCAGGGCGGGCCGGGTCCGCGGGCCGCGCCGCGGGGGCGGCGGCCGCACCGCGACCGAGCACCAGGCCGGGAGCGGCGGCGCCGAGGGCGCCGACCCCCCACCGCAGGACGGTGCGCCGCGCGAGCGGCCTGGCGGTCGGGGACCCTGATGATGACGTCTGCATGGTTCCTCCTGCGCTGTGCGCGCGACGTCGCTCCCTGCCACGACGCGTGGCGGCACCCCCGTGCTGGTGTCACCGTTCGCGGCCCGCCCGACCGCGGCCCTCACCGGGCGAACGGGCCCCCTCCAGCGTGGCCTCCTTGTGAGTCCGCTGTGAATAGCCCGACCGAGGGGTTCGCCGATGGCCCGCTCGGACCATGCCGGACCGGGCCGCCTTACGCCGTAATATCGGCGGGTCCCGTCCGCCGAGTCCCGCGAGGAGGTCAGGTGCCACCGCCCTCCGGCCGCCGCGGCCTGACCCGCGAGGCCGTCGTCGCCGCAGCCGTCTCGATCGCCGACGGCGACGGGCTGGACGCCCTGTCGATGCGAGGTCTGGCCGGCCGGCTGGGCGTCGAGGCGATGTCCCTCTACCACCACGTGCCGGGCAAGGCCGCGCTCCTCGACGCGATGGTCGACCACGTCGTCGGCGAGTTCCACACCCCGGCTCCCGCGGGACCGTGGCGCTCCGAGCTGCGGGCTCGGTCGGTCTCCGCCCGGGAGTCGCTCCTCAGCCACCCCTGGGCCGTCGGGCTGCTGGGGTCCCGGCCGGCCCCGGGCCCGACCGCGCGGGGCCACCACGACGCCGTCGTCGCGTGCGTGCGGGGGGCGGGCTTCTCGCTCGCCGCCACCGGGCACGCTCTCGCCCTCCTCGACGCCCAGGTCTACGGGTTCATGGTCCTCGCGCACCACCCCGCGAACGGGGCCGCCGGCGAGCCGACAGAACCGGCCGCCCTCGCCGCGGAGCCGGCCGCCGCCCACCCGCACCTCGCCGAGCTCGAGCGTGACCGGGAGCGGCGAGCGTGGTCGTTCGCCGACGAGTTCGAGGCCACCCTCGACCTGGTCCTGGACGCGGTCGAGGGCCTGCTCGAGCCGCACGCCGCGGCGGCCTCATCCGGGCGCCCGGAGCCGGTGGAGGTCCTCGACCCGGTGCTCGGGGTGGACGGGTGCCGGGGAGGCTGGGTGGGCGCCCTGCTCGTGCCGGGCGCCCCCCGCCCGAGGGTGGTCCTCGCCCCGACCGTGGCCGAGCTCGTCGAGATGGTGCGGGCGGAGGTCGCGCTGCGGGTCGTCGGCATCGACATCCCCATCGGCCTGCCGGACGCCGGCCTCCGGCGGGCCGACGCCCTCGCGCGGAAGGCGCTGCGGGGCCGGGCGTCCTCGGTCTTCACGACCCTCACCCGGCCCGCGTACGCGGAGCCGAACCGCGCGCAGGCCGATGCCGTCAACCGTCGGCTCACCGGCCAGGGCGTCGGTGCCCAGGCCTTCGCGCTGCGGGCCAAGATCCTCGAGGTCGACGCCTGGGTCCGCTCACGGCCGACGGTCGAGGTGCTGGAGGTCCACCCGGAGGTGTCGTTCGTCGAGATGGCCGGCGCCGCGATGCCCGCAGGCAAGCGGTCCGAGGAGGGGCGGGCGGCCCGCCTCGCGGCGCTCGCCGCGGCCGGCATCCCGCGGCCCTCGGTGCTCGAGGGCTCGGGGTACGCCGCCGACGACGTGCTCGACGCCTGTGCGGTGGCGTGGACGGCGGCGCGGCGGGCCGCGGGACGCTCACGCTCGCTGCCGGCCCCCCCGGAGCTCTTCTCCGACGGCATCCCTGCCGCGATCCACGTCTGAGGTGCCGGTGGCACCGGCGGAACCACGATGCGGCGCCCGGCCGGGGTGGGACAGTGTGCGCCATGACGTCCCGGGTCGCGAACACCTCCGTCGACTGCCAGCACGCCTACGAGCTGTCCGAGTGGTGGAAGGCGGTCCTGGACTACACCGACCCCGAGGGTGACCCCAACCTGCCCGACCACCCGGAGTGCATGATCGTCAGCCGTGACGGCGCGCACCGCATCCTCTTCATCGAGGTGCCGGACGACAAGGTGGTCAAGAACCGGCTCCACTTCGACCTCGAGCCGACCTCGGGCGGCCGCGACGAGGAGCTCGACCTCCTCCTCGCACGGGGCGCCACCCAGGTCGCGGACCTGCGTGGGCAGGACGGCCCGGGGACCGGCTGGGTGGTGCTCGCCGACCCCGAGGGCAACGAGTTCTGCATCCTGCGCAGCCCGCAGGAGCGGGCAGCCGCCCGGGAGGCGACCGCGGCGCAGGACCCGCCCTCCGCGGCCGGGCTCCCCGCAGGCCCCTCCCCGGACGAGGAGTGATCCGGTGAGCGACTGGAACACGCGGGTCACCGAGGAGTTCCGCCGGACCGGCGGCACCGTGGAGACGAACGGCCTCGGCCGGTCGCCCGTGCTGCTGCACCACGTCGGCGCACGCACCGGGCAGGAGCGGGTCGCGCCGGTCCGCGCCTCCCGACCGGACGGGGGCGCGTGGTGACCCGCCGCACCTGACCGGGCTCCCCGGCGGCACCGACGGGCCCGCGCCGTCAGCGGACGAGGACCACGTGGAGGCGACGTGGGCCGTGGACACCCTCGACGCGGTCGAGCTCGATGTCGCTCGTGGCGCTCGGCCCGCTGACCCAGGTCTGCGGCCGGTGCGGGTCGAGGGCGGCGACCGCGTCCACGACGCCCTCGACCACCTGGTCCTCGCGGATGACGCAGACGTGCAGATCCGGCAGCAGGCTGAGCGCCCGACGCCCCTGCCCCGGTCCGTGGGTCAGGACGATGGTCCCGGTCTCGGCGATGCCGAGGGTCGCGGCGGTGACCACCGCGTCCGCGGCGTCGAGGTCGGCGGCGGTGAGGCCGTGGTCGGAGAGCTGGCGCGGGAGGTCGAGCCAGAGACCGTCGGGGACGACGACCCGCTCGGCGGCGCCGAGCGCGGCGACCACCTCGTGCTCGAGGGCCGCAGCGGTGCACCGCACGACGGTGGCCCGGTAGTCGGCGACCCGCTGGGCGAAGGTGGCGACGACCGCGGCGCGCTCGGCCCGCGGGTGCCGCTCCCGGTAGGCACGGTCGACGTGCACCGGGGGGCGGCGCCCCGGCCCCAGGGCCGCGCGGACCCCGGCCAGGACGTCCTCGCGCGCGCTCACCGCTCCCCTCCCCCTGCTCGACCGCTGCGCTCCCACCACGCGCGGAACGACTCGGCCGGCGGCACCGGCAGGTCGCGGGCGCCGGTCCAGCGGGACCCGGGCCCGGGCAGCCAGGACAGGGCGCGGCGGCCACCGGGCATCCGCCGGCCGCGGAACAGCCGGCCGCCGGCGCCGGACACCTTCTCCCCCCACGACATCCACCGCGCGTCGCCGAACACCCGGCCGGCGGCCCGCATCCCGAGCGCCTCGGCGGAGGGGAGACGGTCGCTGCGGTGGGCGTCCACGACCCGGGCCCGCAGGTGCACGAGCACCTCCGGGATGTCGATCGCGACCGGGCATACGTCGGCGCAGGCCCCGCACAGGGTCGAGGCGTACGGCAGCGAGTCGACCTGCGGGTCCTCGCCGGCACCGCGCAGCAGCGGGTTGAGGATGGCCCCGATCGGCCCGGGGTACACCGAGCCGTAGGCGTGCCCGCCGACCCGCTCGTAGACCGGACACACGTTGAGGCAGGCGGAGCACCGGATGCAGCGCAGCGCCTGCCGCCCGACCTCGTCGGCGAGCGCCCGGGTGCGGCCGTTGTCGAGGAGGACGACGTGCACCTCCTGCGGCCCGTCGCCGGGGGTGACCCCGGACCAGGTCGAGGTGTAGGGGTTCATCCGCTCCCCGGTCGAGGACCGCGGCAGCAGCCGGAGGAAGAGGTCGAGGTCGTCCCACGTCGGAACGACCTTCTCGATGCCGACGACCGAGACGAGCACCTCGGGCAGGGTCAGGCACATCCGGCCGTTGCCCTCGGACTCGACGACGACGAGCGTGCCGGTCTCGGCGACGGCGACGTTGGCCCCGGACACCGCCATCCGCGCCGAGAGGAACTTCTCCCGCAGGTGCAGCCGGGCCGCGCCCGCGAGCTCGGCCGGGTCGTCGGTGAGGTCGTCGGGCGCCGGGCGCCCGGCGGCGGCCATCCTCGTGCGGAAGATGTCCCGGATCTCGGCCCGGTTCCGGTGGATGGCCGGGACGAGGATGTGGCTGGGCAGGTCGTCCCCCAGCTGCACGATGAGCTCGGCCAGGTCGGTCTCCCAGGCGGCGATCCCGTGCCGCGCCAACGCCTCGTTGAGGCCGATCTCCTGGGTCGCCATCGACTTGACCTTGACGACCTCGTCGATGCCGTGGGCGCGCGCCACCTCGGCGACGACGTCGCAGGCCTCCGCGGCGTCGCGGGCCCAGTGCACGGTGGCCCCGCGGGCGGTCAGGGCCTCCTCGAGGGTGAGCAGGTGCTCGTCGAGGTGGGTGAGGGTGTCGTCCTTGACCGCGGCCGCCTGCCGCCGCAGGTCCTCCCAGTCCTCGACCTCCGCGACGACCGCGGCGCGCTTGGCCCGGATCGTCGCGGTGGCGTGGGCGAGGTTGCGCCGAAGCTGGGTGTCGGCCAGCGCGTCCCGGGCCGCGACCGGGAACGGTGGCATCCCGACGAAGGTCGCGCCCATCAGCCGCGACCCTCCGCAGACGCCGCCACCGTCATCCGACCCTGGCCGCCGGTTCGTCGACGGTCGAGGCGAGCACCTCGGCCAGGTGCATCGTGCGCACGCCCGCCCGCTGCCGGGAGAGCAGGCCGCCGATGTGCATGAGGCAGGAGGCGTCGCCGGCGACGAGCACCTCCGCCCCGGTCTCGCGCACGTGTCGCGCCTTGTCGGCGCCCATCGCCACCGAGACGTCCGGGTTCTTCACCGCGAACGTGCCCCCGAAACCGCAGCACTCGTGCGCCTCGGGGAGGTCGACGAGGTCGATCCCGGCGACCGCCTCGAGGAGGCGGCGCGGGCGGTCGCCGACCCGCAGCATCCGCAGCGAGTGACACGTCGGGTGGTAGGTGACCCGGTGCGGGAAGGAGGCACCGACATCGGTGACCCGCAGCACGTCGACGAGGAACTCGCTCAGCTCGAGGGTGCGCGGGCTGGTCCGGCCCACGGCGTCCAGGAGCGCGGCGTCACCGGCCCGCCGCGCGACCACCGCGTGCTGGTGGCGGACCGACCCCGCACACGACCCCGACGGCACCACGACGGCGTCGTACCCCTCGAAGGCGTCGACGAACCGCCGGACCGCCGGGACCGCCTCGTCGAGGTACCCCGTGTTGACCATCGGCTGGCCGCAGCAGGTCTGAACCTCCGGGACGTCGACCTCCACCCCGAGGCGGCGCAGCACCCGGACCGTCGCGCGCGGCGCCTCCGGGAACATCGCGTCCCCGAGGCACGTGGCCATCACCGCGACCCGCATTCGTCGTCTCCTGTCGATGCCGTGGCCTGCCCGCCCCACGGTAGTGGCCGACCTGCCCTTTCGTCATGGCTCGTGACGTGTCGGCCGAGGTCCCGCCCGGCCCGGTATCAGGCCGGCGGCGGTCGGCCTCCTCCCTCCATGGCTCCGCACGACGACGGAGGAGGGCAGCCACATGGAGATGACCCGGTGTCCGGAGTGCTCGGGGCCCGCCGAGGTGGTCGACCGGACGGTGCTGGAGAGCACCGACGGCCCGGTGGAGCGCGCCCACGTGCGGTGCGTCGAACGGCACCGGTTCTGGCTGCCGGTCGCCCACCTGACCCGTGAGCCGCGGCAGCGCCCGCACCGCGACAGGCCGCACCGCGAGAGCCCGCACCGCGACAGCCCGCACGGCGACAGCCCGGCCGGGGCCACGCCGCCCGCCGGCACCGGCGACCCGGACCTGCTCCGGCGCCGGTAGCCGGGGAGGGGGCCCTGTCGCACCCGCGGAACATCCGGGCGCCGCCCGGCGTAGTTCCCGGTGGACCCGACCCCGAGCAGAGGAGCCCCCGATGGCCCGCTGGACCTACGACGACGTCCCCGACCTCGGCGGGCGCACGGCGCTCGTCACCGGCGCCAACTCCGGCATCGGCCTCGTCGAGGCCCGCGAGCTGGCCCGGCACGGCGCCGACGTCGTCCTCGCGGTGCGGCGCACGGATGCCGGTGAGGTGGCGGCCGAGCGGATCCGGGCGACCGGGGTCCCCGGCACGGTGTCGGTCGAGGAGCTGGACCTGGCCTCGCAGGACTCGGTGCGGGCGCTGGCCGACCGCCTCGGCGAGCGGGTGGGTGGACGGCTGGACCTCCTCGTCAACAACGCCGGCGTCATGACGCCGCCGCGCTACCGCGAGACCCGTGACGGCTTCGAGCTGCAGTTCGGGACCAACCACCTGGGCCACTTCGCCCTGACCGGCCGGCTGCTGCCGCTGCTCCTCGCCTCCGACGCACCCCGGGTGACGACGGTCTCCTCGATCGCCCACCGCCGTGGCGACCGGGACGTGCTCGGGGGGAACCCGCGCGAGGGCTACGACCCGCAGCGCGCCTACGGCCAGTCCAAGCTGGCCAACCTGCTCTTCGCCGACGAGCTCCAGCGGCGCGCCACCGCGGCCGGGTCTGCCCTGACGTCGACCGCGGCACACCCAGGCGTCTCCGGGACCAACCTCGTCGCCAGCCCGGACGGGATGGGCGCCAACCCGATCGTCGGTCGGGTCGGCCAGTGGGTGGTCCGGGCCCTCTTCCCCAGCCCCGAGGGCGGCGCCGAGGCCGTCGTCCACGCCGCGACGGTCGCGCCGGCCGGGTCGTACAGCGGCCCCACCGGGATCGGCGAGACCCGCGGCCCGGTGGGGCCGGCCGAGCGCAGCCGGTGGGCCCGGGATGCCGACCTGGCTGCCGCGCTCTGGGAGAGGAGCGAGGAGCTCACCGGGCTGACGGTCGACCTCGGCGCCGCAGGCACCCGCCGGTCGGGCTGAGCCGCACGTCGTCCGCCCCCGAACCTGTGGCGGATCCGTCCCAGGCGCCGGCGGCCGAGAGGGGTCCTCGACTCCCGACCGACGCACCGGAACCTCCACGGAAGCACCCCGAACTTCCCGGTGCCTGACCCCAGTTTCCCGCCTCAGGCGGGAAACCTCGGGCACCGGACGACGGGCGGAGGGCTCGACACCGCCCGCTCCGGCGCGGCAGGCCCGGCCGCCACGAGCGCACTCCACCTAGGCTGGGCCCCATGACTCTGCGGTCGGCGAACCTCGAACGGATCGACGGGGGCTTCTTCGACGTGCTCGTCGTCGGAGCCGGGATCAACGGCGCCGTGTCGGCGGCATCCCTCGCCGGGCGCGGGGCGAACGTCGCCCTCGTCGACCGCGCCGACTTCGGCGGCTTCACGAGCCAGGAGTCGAGCAACCTGGTCTGGGGCGGGTTCAAGTACCTCGAGAACTACGAGCTGCCGCTCGTCTTCGGCCTCTGCCGCAGCCGCAACCGGCTGATGAGGGCCTACCCCGACAACATCAAGGAGATCGGCTTCCTCGCCGCCCTCGGCGAGAAGTCCCCCTACGGCCCGTGGTTCGCCGCCCTCGGCGCCACCGCGTACTGGGGCATCGGCCTCTTCGGCACCAGCCGACCGCACGTCTTCGACCCCGCGGCGGTCAAGGACGAGGAGCCGGCCATCGAGACCCGCGGCCTGCGCGGCGCCATCCAGTACCAGGACGCCTACCTCGTCGACAACGACGCCCGGTTCGTCTTCTCCTTCGTGCGCTCGGCGGTCGAGGCCGGCGCGGCGGTGGCCAACTACGTCGAGGTGCTCTCCGCGGACCGGATCGGTGACCGCTGGGTGGTCCAGCTGCGCGACACCGACACCGGCGCCGAGCTGACGACGTCGGCCCGGGTCGTCGTCAACGCCGCCGGCCCCTTCGTCGACGACCTCAACGGGCTCTGGGACCTCGAGACCGAGCACCGCATCGTCTACTCCAAGGGCATCCACCTCGTCGTCCCCCGCCTGACGACGACCCGCCACGACCGCGTTCTCGCGTTCTTCGACGACACCCAGCGCCTCTTCTACGTCATCCCGATGGGGCGCCGTTCGGTCATCGGCACCACCGACACCCGCGTCGACACCCCCTACACCGAGGTCACCGACGAGGACCGCGACTTCCTCCTGGACCAGATCAACGCCCGCCTCGACCTGCCGGAGCCGCTGACCCGCGATGACGTCATCGCCGAACGGTGCGGGGTCCGACCGCTCGTCGTCCGCCGGGGCGCCGGCGACCAGAGCGAGGCCGACTGGACCTCGCTGTCCCGCAAGCACGAGATCGAGCGCGACGAGCACCTGGCCGTCGTCACCGTCTTCGGCGGCAAGCTCACCGACTGCCTCAACGTCGGCGAGGAGGTCGCCGAGCACGTCGAGCACCTCGGCGTCCCGCTCGAGGACGACCTCCGCGCCTGGTACGGCGAGCCGGCCCGCGCCACCCGGTCCGAGTTCTACCGCCAGGCCCGGCTGATGAAGCTGGACCGGCTCCGGAGCAAGCCCGACACCGAGCCGCTGACCGACCGCCTCTGGCGCCGCTACGGCCGCCGGGCCTTCGACATGCTCGAGTCCATCCGCGCGGACCCGCGGATGGGCGAGGACGTCATGGGGTCGGCGGACTACCTCCGGGTCGAGCTGCACAACGCCGCCGAGCACGAGATGGTCGTGACCCTCGACGACTTCATGCGGCGCCGCAGCAAGATCGACCTCGTGGTCCGCGACCGCGACATCCTCGCCGGGCAGGGCCTGCGCGAGGTCGCCGAGATCCTCTTCGGCGAGGACGCCGAGCGCCGGCTCGAGGACTACCTGGCCGGCAAGCCCGACCGCAGCGGGAGCGCGCCTCCGGCTGACAGCCGGCCCGCCTCCGGCTGACAGCCGGCCCGCCTCCGGCTGACAGCCGGCCCGCCGGGGGGTGACGAACCGGGTGCCCGGGCGTTACCTTCCGTTCATGAACCCGCGGACCCGTTCCCTCCTGGCCACCCTCGCCGGCGTCGCGCTGGCGGCGACCGGCGCTCTCGGCGCCTCGGCCGCGTCGGCCGCGCCCCGGCAGCCCGTCGTCTACGACGCGCTCGGCGACTCCTACGCCTCGGGGTACGGCGTGCCGCCCTACTCCGCCTGCGGCCAGTCCCAGGCGGCCTACGCCGTGCAGCTCGACGGCCGGATGCGCATCCGCCTCGACGACTTCGCCGCGTGCGCGGGGGCCAGGACGACCGACGTCGCCGACCAGCTCCCGGCCCTCGACGCCGACACCGACCTCGTGACGCTGACCATCGGCGGCAACGACATCGGGTGGGGCACCGCCGTCGGTGCGTGCCTGGGGTACGACGACGCCACCTGCGCGTACGCCCTCGGCCTGTCCCGGGCGGCGATCGCCACTCAGCTCCCGGGGCTGCTCGACGCGGTCTACTCCGCCGTCGCGGACCGCGCCCCGAACGCCCACGTGGTCGTCACCGGCTACCCGAGGCTCTTCTCCCCCGAGTACGGCAGCTACCTCGAGGCCTCGGTCGCCGAGCAGCAGGCGTTGAACGAGGGCGCCGACCAGCTCGACGCGGTGATCGCGCAGGCCGCGGCGGCCCACGGCTTCCAGTTCGTCGACGTCCGGGCCCGGTTCGACGGGCACGGCGTGAACTCACCCCAGCCGTGGATCACCGGCCCGACCGACCCGGCGGCGTTCCACCCGAACGCCCACGGCTACCGGGCGTACACCGCGGCCCTCACCGCGGCGATCAACCCCTCCCGACTGGGCTGACCCGGCCCGGAACATCGGCGCCGGGCCCACGGTTGCACGCCCCATGCGCGTCATCGTCATCGGCGGCCACGGCAAGGTCGCCCGCCAGCTGACCCCCCTGCTCGTCGGCCGGGGCCACGGGGTCACCGCCGTCGTCCGCAACCCCGAGCACGTCGCCGACGTCGAGGCGGACGGGGCGGCCGCCGCCGTCGCGGACGTGGAGACGATGGGTGCCGCGGCGCTCACCGAGCTGCTCCGCGGCCACGACGCCGTCGTGTGGTCCGCCGGCGCCGGCGGCGGGAGCCCCGAGCGCACCCTCGCGGTCGACCGCGACGCCGCCATCCGCTCGATCGACGCCGCGGCGACGGCCGGCGTCGGCCGGTACGTCATGGTGTCCTACTTCGGCGCCGGGCCCGGCCACGGCGTGCCCGAGGACGACCCGTTCCACACCTACGCGCAGGCCAAGACCGCCGCCGACGGCCACCTCCAGGACGGCGACCTCGCCTGGACGATCCTGCGCCCGAGCCGGCTCACCGACGACGCGCCCACGGGGCGGGTCGAGACCGCGCGCGGCGGGGCCGAGGCGGCCTCGGTCTCCCGTGGCGACGTCGCGCTGGTCATCGCCGAGGTCCTCGAGCGCCCGGAACTGAGCGGGCAGGTCGTGGAGTTCAACAACGGCGAGGTGCCGGTCGGCGACGCGCTGACCGCCCACGAGTCCTGAGCGCCCGCGGCCCGGGTGGCTCAGGGGTCAGTAGTCGACCGGGTCGCGCACGAGCGGGCAGGTCATGCAGTGCCCGCCGCCGCGGCCGCGGCCGAGCTCGGCGCCACGGATCTCGACGACCTCGATGCCGGCCGCCCGCAACAGGGCGTTGGTCGTCGTGTTCCGGTCGTAGGTGAGGACGACGCCCGGCTCGACGGCCACCGCGTTGTTGCCGCTGTCCCACTGCTGGCGCTCCGAGGCGTAGACGTCGCCACCGGTCTCGATGACCCGCAGCCCGTCGAGGTCGAGGGCGTCGGCGACGACCTTGGTGAACCGGCCCTCCCCCTCGTCGACGACGTCGACCCCGGGGTCGCGGTCGGCGGGGTGGAGGGTGAAGGTGTGGACGCCGTCCATGATCGTCGGGTACAGGGTGACGACGTCCCGGTCCGCGAAGGTGAAGACGGTGTCGAGGTGCATCGCCGCACGCAGCTGGGGCAGGCCCGCGACGATGACCCGCTGCGCCGCGCCCCGCGCGAAGAGCGAGGCCGCGACCTGGGTGATCGCCTGCCGGGAGGTCCGCTCGCTCATCCCCATGAGGACGACGCCGTTGCCCACCGGCATGACGTCGCCGCCCTCGAGGGTGGCCTCGCCCCACGCACGTTCCGGATCCCCCCACCAGATCGAGGCGTCGGCGTACCCGGGGTGGAAGGTGTAGATCGCCTTGTAGATCAGCGTCTCGTCCTGCCGTGCCGGCCAGTACAGCGGGTTCAGGGTGAGGCCGCCCCCGACCCAGCACGTGGTGTCCCGGGTGTAGAGGGTGTTCGGCAGCGGAGGCATGAGGTACTCGCGGGAGCCGGTCTGCTCCCGGGCCAGGACCACCCACGGGGTGCGGTACTCGCCGGGCAGGTCGGCGATCGCGAGGCCGCCGATGAGGAACTCCGCGAGCCGGGCCGGCTCGAGGGACTCGAGGAAGGCCCGGGTGCTGTCGACGAGGCCCAGCCCGACCTGGTTCGCCACGATCTTCCGGTCGAGGAGCCAGTCGCGGGCGGCCGGGATGGCCAGCGTCTCGGCCAGCAGGTCGTGCAGCTCGACGACCTCCACCCCGCTCGCCTCGAGCTTGTCGACGAAGTCGGCGTGGTCACGCGCGGCCTGACCGACCCACATGACGTCGTCGAAGAGGAGCTCGGCCGAGTTCGTCGGGGTGAGCCGGCGGTGGGCCAGGCCGGGGCGGCACACGAGCACCTTGCGCAGCCGGCCCACCTCGGAGTGCACTCCGAGACCGGCCGATGGGGACCCGTTCATCCGCAACCCTGTTCCGTCGGCGACCGCCCGGGCGAGGGGCCGGGCCCGTCGATCCCACCACAGGTCGCGCACCGGGCACCAGCACACCCTCAGGGTCGGGTGGCCCGGCGGCTGCCCGGGCGACCACCTCGGCACCCGACCCCGGGAGTCGGGAGAGACTCCGGGTCCGGTCGGGGTCCGCTCAGGGTCGGCCCCCACAGACGCCGGATGCCGGGTCGCGCCACGCTCGTGACATGACGACGACCACCGCGCTGCCCGGGCCGGCCACGACCCGCTCCTCGGCAGCCGGCGCCCACGGCCGAACCGCGACCGGGCCCGGGTCGAGGCCGCTGCGGACCGCCGCGACCGTCCGCACCCGTCGGGCCGCCCGCGACGCCGGGCTCGCCCTCGTCGCCGCACTGGCCCTGGCCCTGCCCGCGGGCCCGCTCGTCGTCGCGGCCGCGCCGACGTCATCGGCCCTCGACGTCGCCGTCTCGTTCCTCGTCGTCGCAGGGCTGGAGCTCGTCGCGGCCCGCGGCGTGTACGCCGTCGCGCGCCGCCGTGCCCACCCGGCGGCCTACGCCGCGCTGCTCAGCCGTGCGGGGCACGCGGTGCTCGTCGTCGTCGCCGCGACCCTCCTCGCGGCGCGCGGACGGGACGGCCTCGGGGCTTTCCGTGACGACCTCTCCACCGCACTCGTCGTCCTCGCGCTGCACCTCGTGCTCGCCGGGCTCGCGCTGCACCGGGCCCGGCTCGCGCCGTGGGCCCTCAGCGGGCCCGTCGCGCTCGGGGGCGGCGCGGCCCTCGCCCTCACCGCCGTCTCGGGCAGCGCCGCGCTCGTGCCTGCCGCCGGGGCTGCCTTCGCCGCCGAGGCGGTCCTGGCCGTCGCCCTCCTGCGCTGCGGGCTGCGCAGCCCGCGGCTCGCGCGGGGCTGAGGCGGCCTGGAGCCGACTCGCGAGGGTCAGGTGCCGACGACCTCGGCCCACAGCGCGTCGACGTCGCGGCCGCCGCCCGGCGACGCGCCGGCCTCCTGCTCGAGCAGCAGCCTGCCGGTGTGCTCCAGGTGGCGGCGCATCGCCTCCGTGGCGCCCACCGCGTCTCGGGCCTCGATGGCCCGCACGATCGGCAGGTGCTCGGCGCAGATCGCGGCGAGGTCGCGGGACTGGCCGACCGTGGAGGCGCCGAGCAGCCGGGTGACGTCGCGCAGGTGCCCGATCGTCGCCGCGAGCCGCCGGTTGCCGCCCGCGGACAGGGCCAGGTCGTGCAGCCGCCGGTCGTGTCCCATGAAGGTGGGCTCGTCCTGCGCCGCGGCCGCCTCGGACATCGCCGCGAGCTCGTCGTACAGCGCGTCGACGAGGCCGGGTGGGGGCGTGGCGGCGACCCGCCCGACGACCGGGACCTCGAGGAGCAGCCGCAGGTGGAAGACCTCGGCCACGTCGCGCGGTGCCGGACGGTGCACCCGGAAGCCACGGTTGCGCTCGAGCACGACCATCCCCGTCTCGGCGAGCCGGAGCAGCGCCTCGCGCACCGGCGAGCGCGACACGCCGAGGTCGTCGGCGAGCTGGTAGGCCGAGTACAGGGTTCCGGGCACGAGCGCCCCGGTGCGCACGCCGTCGCGGATGGCCGCGGCGACCTGGTCGGCCAGGCTGCGTGTCGAGACCCCCAGCGGGGGCAGCACAGGGGTGCTCACCGGCCGATGGTACCGACCCTTGACCAGTAACATGCTACATGTCACGATGCCCGGACCACCCCGATCCCGACGGCGAAGGAGCCGGCGATGGCGACAGCGCGCAAAGTCCACGTCCTCGACTGCGGGGCGATGTCCTGCGACCTCACGTGGTTGCTCCTCAAGCCGGGGCGCAGCATCCGCCCCCGCCAGGAGAAGGAGCGCCCGGTCGAGTGGTACCCGTGCACCACCCACGCGGTGCTCGTCGAGACCGACGAGGGGACGATGCTCTGGGACACCAGCTGCCCCCGCGACTGGGAGACCCGGTGGGAGCCCACCGGCCTGCAGGACTTCTTCCCCTACGACCAGGTCACCGACGAGCAGTACCTCGACGCCCGGCTCGGCCAGCTCGGCGTCTCCCCCGAGACCCTCGACTACGTCGTCCTGTCCCACCTGCACTTCGACCACGCGGGCAACGTCCGGATGTTCGAGAAGACCGGCGCCCG
Source organism: uncultured Actinomycetota bacterium (assembly GCA_963772645.1). Taxonomy (GTDB): domain Bacteria; phylum Actinomycetota; class Actinomycetes; order Actinomycetales; family Dermatophilaceae; genus DASSQJ01. Next base: position 131,553 of record CAVYYD010000011.1, on the reverse strand, counting down.
GCTCGTCTGCAACGAGAAGGAGAAGGAGTGGGCCTTCGGGTACGACGGGGCGTTCAACGGGGCCCACCTCAAGGCCGACTACGAGGGCCTCGAGTTCGAGACCGTCACCGGGGACACCGAGTTCCTGCCCGGCGTCACCCTCATCGAGGCCCCCGGCCACACCCCCGGGACGATGTCGATGCAGGTCGAGCTCCCCGAGACGGGAACGATGATCTTCACCTCGGACGCCATCTACATGGGCGACTCCTACGGGCCGCCGGCCACCCCCGCGGCGATCGTCAACGACCTCTCCGCGTGGTACTCCTCGGTCGAGAAGGTCCGCGGGATCGCCGAGCGCACCGACGCCACCGTCGTCTTCGGCCACGACGCCGAGCAGCTGCACTCGATGCGCCGCTCGCCCGACGGCTTCTACGCGTGAGGGGATGCCGGTGAGCTACCATCCTGCGAACCCCGAGTCGATCTTCACCTACGGGGCGCCCCAGCTGAAGTTCGGCCACGGCGCGGCCGACGAGATCGGCCACGACCTCAGCCTCACCGGTGCCAAACGGGTCCTCGTGGTCACCGACCCCGGGGTCGCGGCCACCGGTACCCCGCAGCGGGTCGCCGAGCAGATGGCCCGCTTCGGCATCGAGGCCCACGTCTTCGACGGGGCCCACGTCGAGCCGACGGACGACAGCCTGCGGGCCGCGGTCGAGTTCGGCCGGGAGAACGGACCGTGGGACGGCTTCGTCGCAGTCGGCGGCGGGTCGAGCATCGACACCGCCAAGGCGGTCAACCTGCTCACGACCAACCCCGGCGAGCTGATGGACTACATCAACGTGCCGGTCGGCGGGGGCCGGGCCCCGGTCAACCCGCTCGCGCCGCTGGTGGCCGTCCCGACGACGACCGGCACCGGGAGCGAGAGCACGACGATCTGCGTCCTCGACGTCCTCGAGCTCAAGGTGAAGACCGGGATCAGCCACGCCCGGCTCCGCCCGACCCTCGCCGTCATCGACCCGTCGGTCACCCTCACCCAGCCCGCCGGGGTCACCGCGTCGTCCGGGATGGACATCCTCTGCCACGCGCTCGAGAGCTGGACCGCCCGGCCGTACACCTCCTACGAGCACAAGACCCCCGAGCAGCGGGTGCCCTACTGCGGGGCCAACCCGATCTCGGACATGTGGTCCGAGCAGGCGATGCGGCTCCTCGCGCCGACCTTCCGGCGGGCCGTCCGCGACGGCGACGACGAGGACGCCCGGGGCGCGATGGCCCTCGCGGCGACCTTCGCGGGGATGGGCTTCGGCAACGCCGGCGTGCACATCCCGCACGCCAACGCCTACCCGATCGCCGGCCGGGTCAAGGACTTCCACCCCAAGGACTACCCGGCCGACGAGCCGATGGTCCCGCACGGGATGTCCGTCTCGCTCACCGCACCCGAGGCCTTCCGGTTCACCTTCGAGGCCGACCCCGACCGGCACGTGCGGGCGGCGAGGATGCTCGAGCCCGACTGCGCGATGACCGACGACCCCGCCGACCTCCTGCCCGGCGTGCTCACCCGGCTGATGCGCGACATCGAGATCCCCAACGGCATCGCCGCGGTGGGGTACGACGACGGTGACGTCGACGCCCTCGTCGACGGCACGCTCAAGCAGCAGCGGCTGCTCGCCACCTCGCCGCGCGAGGCGTCGGCGGAGGACCTGGCCGGCATCTTCCGGCGGTCGATGGAGCTCTGGTGACGTGCCGACGTACACGCTGACCTGCGCCCGGCGCCACCGCCACGACGTGCTCCAGCCGATGGACGCGACCCTGCCCCCCTGCCCCGTGTGCGGTGGGGCCACCTCCCGGGTCCCGGCGGTCGTCGGCCTCGCCGGGGTGGCCTCGCTGCCCCCGCGGCCGGAGCAGATGCCGCAGACCTGGCGGGGCACCTACGAGGGGAACCGCGAGTACCTCGGCGAGCTGCGCCGCACCGCCGAGGCCCGCCGGCGGCTCGAGGAACGCCATCCGGAGGTCGCCGGTGACACCCGCCCGGTCATCGCCCACGAGGGCCGGTACGAGGGTACGCCGCTGCGGGCGGGTGAGCAGGTGCCCGGTTCCGGACCCGGTGGCTGACGCTCGGGCCTCGGTCGCCGAGGCCCTGCGGCGCGCGGGCGTCGGCGAGGTCGACGACGGGCCGCTCGCCCGGGCCCTCTACTCCTCCGACGCCTCGCTCTACCGGGTCCCTCCGCTCGTCGTCGTCCGACCCCGGCACCGGGACGAGGTCGAGGCCGTGCTCTCGGTCTGCCGGGAGCACGCCGTCCCGCTGACCGCCCGCGGAGCCGGGACCTCGATCGCCGGCAACGCCGTCGGTCCGGGGTGGTCCTCGACCACTCCCGGCACCTGGGCCGCGTGCTGGCCCTCGACCCCGACGCCCGCACCGCGGTCGTCGAGCCCGGCACGGTCCACACCCGGCTGCAGTCGGCGGCCCGGCCGCACGGGCTCCGCTTCGGACCCGACCCGAGCACCCACACCCGCTGCACCGTCGGCGGCATGGTCGGCAACAACGCCTGCGGCTCACGGGCGCTCGGCTACGGCCGGACCAGCGACAACGTCCTCGGGCTCGAGGTGCTCACGGCCGCCGGGAGGACGCTGCGGCTGGCCGTGCCCGAGGCCGGGGTGCGCCCCGGCGCGGACCCCGGCCCCGGCGCCACGGACGTCGTCACCGCGGCCCGTGACCTCGTCGGCCGCCACCTCGAGGTGGTCCGCACCGAGTTCGGCCGCTTCGGCCGCCAGGTCTCCGGCTACGCGCTCGAGCACCTGCTGCCCGAGCGTGGGGGTGACCTCACCAGGACGCTGGTGGGCAGCGAGGGCACCCTCGCCCTGGTCCGCGAGGCGACCGTGCGGCTCGTGCCCGACGAGCCGCACCGCATCCTCGTCCTCCTCGGCTTCCCCGACATCGCCGCCGCCGCCGACGCCGCCCCCGGCACGCTCGTCGCCGGCCCGACCGCGTGCGAGGGGATGGACCGTCGGCTCCTCGAGCCGCTCTTCCGGTCCGGGCGGCAGCAGGAGTCGTCCTTCCCGTCCGGCGGCGGCATGCTGCTCGTCGAGCTCGCCGGGGACGACCCCGACGAGCTGCGCTCGCGCGCCGGCCGGCTCGTCCGCGAGGTGGGAACCCCGCACGCCCGGGTCGTCGACGACCCCATCGAGGCCGCCGCGATCTGGTCGGTGCGCGAGGACGCCGCAGGCATCGCCGCCCGCACCCCCGAGGGCGCGCCGGCCCACGCCGGCTGGGAGGACGCGGCGGTGCCGGTGCAGCGGCTCGGCTCCTACCTGCGCGCCTTCGACGACCTCCTCGTCGAGCACCACCTCCGCGCCCTGCCCTACGGTCACTTCGGCGACGGCTGCGTCCACGTGCGCATCGACTTCCCGTTCGAGCGCGGCGGGCAGACCGGGCGGGAGGCCTACCGGCGGTTCGTCGACGACGCCGCCGCCCTCGTCGCCGCGCACGACGGGTCGCTGTCCGGCGAGCACGGGGACGGCCGGGCGCGCAGCGGGCTGCTCGGCGCGATGTACTCCTCCGAGGCGCTCGCCGTGCAGGCCGGGCTCAAGCACCTCCTCGACCCGTCGAACCTGCTCAACCCCGGGGTCCTCGTCGACCCCGACGCCCCCGACGACCTGCTCCGGGCGACCACCCGCCGGCCCGTCCCGCTGCGCCGCGCCCCCGCCCTCGCCGCGGACGCGGCGGAGCTCACCGCGGCCGCGCACCGCTGCACCGGGGTCGGCAAGTGCCTCGCGACGACGACCCCCGAGGTCATGTGCCCCTCCTACCGCGCGACCCGCGAGGAGAAGGACTCCACCCGGGGTCGGGCGCGGGTCCTCCAGGAGCTGGCGCAAGGCGCCTCGGGGCTGTCCTGGGGCTCACCGGCCGTCGTCGACGCCCTCGACCTGTGCCTGGGGTGCAAGGCCTGCGCGACCGACTGCCCGACCGGGGTGGACATGGCCCGGCTGCGCTCCGAGGCACTGCACCAGCGGTTCGCCGGGCGTCCCCGCCCGCTGTCCCACACCGCCCTCGGGCGGCTCCCGCGCTGGGCCGACCTCGCCGCCCGCGCGCCGGCGCTGGCCAACGCGGTGACCCGCGGGCCGTTGTCCCCGCTCGTCGCCCGGGCCGCGGGGATCGACCCCCGACGCTCGCTGCCGCCCTTCGCACGGCGGACCTACCTCGGAGCCCGGCGACGGGCGGCGGAGACGACACCGCCGTCGGCGGCACCGGACGCGCCGGCCGGGGCCGCCGTCCTCTGGGTCGACACGTTCACCGACCACTTCGCCCCCGGCGTCGCCGAGGCGGCCGTGCGGGTGCTCGCCGCGGCGGGGTACGCCGTCAGGGTCGTCGAGGAGCCGCTCTGCTGCGGCATCACCGCGATCTCCACGGGGCAGCTCGAGCTCGCCCGGGAGACGCTGCGTCCCACGGTGGCCGCGCTCGCCGCGGCCGTCGCCGGCGGAGCACCGCTGGTCGGTCTGGAGCCGTCGTGCCTCTCGGTGCTGCGGGACGACGCGCTGCACCTGTTCCCCGGCTCGGACGACGCCCGCCGCGTCGCCGCGGCGGCACGGCCGTTGGCCAGGGTCCTCCTCGACACCGCCGGCTGGGAGCCGGGGGACCTGAGCGGGGTCGAGGTGGTGGCGCAGCCGCACTGCCACGAGTATGCGGCGACCGGGTGGGCCGCCGAGGAGGAGCTGCTGCGGCGGGCCGGGGCGCGCCTCACGGTGGTCCGCGGCTGCTGCGGGCTCGCCGGTAACTGGGGGGTCGAGCGGGGCCACCACGACGTCTCGGTCGCGATCGCCGAGGGTGCGCTGCTGCCCGCGGTCCGGGCGCTCGGCACCGGCGGCGTGGTCTGCGCCGACGGGTTCTCGTGCCGCACCCAGGTCGCCGACCTCGCCGGTCGGTCCTCGCTGCACCTCGCGCAGCTCCTCGACCCGCTGGCCCGGAGCCGGTCGGACCGGGCGCCGGCGGGCACGATGGAGGGGTGAGCACCCTCGTCGGCACGTCGGGCTGGACCTACGACAGCTGGGCCGGGCCCTTCTACCCCGGCGTGGCCCGGCGCCGCTGGCTCGAGCACTACGTGACCCGGCTGCCGACGGTCGAGCTCAACGCGAGCCACTACCGCTGGCCCAAGGACACCACCTTCGCGGGCTGGCGCGAGCGCCTCCCCGACGGGTTCGAGATGGCGGTCAAGGCGCCGCGGGCGCTCACCCACGCCCGGCGGCTGGCCTCCCCCGAACGTTGGGCGCAGATCATCGGTCGCGGGATGCGGCTGCTCGGCGACCGCGCCGGGCCCCTGCTCCTCCAGCTCCCCCCGGACCTCGAACGGGACGACGGCCGCCTCGACCACGCGCTGGCCGCGATGCCGCCGGGCATCCGCACCGCCGTCGAGCTGCGGCACGCCTCGTGGCACGTCGAGGACGTGTTCGCCCTGCTCCAGCGGCACGCCGCGGCCTACGTCGTGATGAGCGGGGCCCACCTGCCGTGCGTGCTCCGGGCCACCGCGCCGCTGGTCTACGTGCGCTGGCACGGCCCCAGCCCCGACCACCTGTACGCCGGGTCGTACCCCGAGCAGGACCTGCGGTGGTGGGCCGACCGGATCGGTGAGTGGGAGGCCGCCGGGCACGAGGTCCGCGGCTACTTCAACAACGACGAGCACGGTTACGCGGTGGCGAACGCGCAGCGGCTCGCCGAGCTGCTCAGGGGACGAGCCACTCCAGGAGCAGCTCGGTGAACCGCTCCGGCTGCTCCAGGCTCGGCAGGTGCGCGACGTCCGACCAGTCGAGGCGGGTCACGTCGTCGAGCCCGTGCTCGAGGCGGTCGGCGCTGTCGAGCGTGGTGTCGAGGTCGAGCGCCCCCACGACGAGGAGGACCGGGGCCGCGACCTCGGCGAGCCGGCGCAGCGGGTCGCGGGGCGGGTCGACCTCCACGACCTCCTCGCCCCATCCCCGCTGGATGTCGAACGCCCGGCGCTGCATCCGGGCCACGGCCGCCACCACCCCCTGGTCGACCTCGTCGATGCTCCGGCCCCGGCCGGCCACCCAGGCGTCGAGGTTCGCGAGCACCGCCGCATCGACATCGCCCGCCTCGAGGGCCGCCTCCTCGGCGGCCACGAAGCGGTCGAGGTCGTCGGTGCGGGTGGCCAGCAGGCTGCCGCCCGGCGGGGCGAGGACGAGCGACTCGACGACGTCGGGCCGGGCGAGCGCCACCTCGAGCGCGACGCCCGCCCCAAGCGAGGCACCGACCAGGTGGCACCGGGTGACGTCGCAGGCCTCGAGGGTGGCGAGGACGTCCACCGGGTTCGAGAACGGCTGCGAGGGAGGGGCGTCGGAGTCACCGTAGCCCCGCAGGTCCATCCGGACGGCGTCGAGCACGGCGGTCAGCGGGCCCCACTGCGGGTCCCACATGCGCCGGTCGGCGATGCCCGCGTGGACCAGGACGACCGGTGCGTCGGTGCCGTTCCGGGTGACGTGGTCGTGGGCGAGGGCCGTCCCGGTGACGGTCACGGCCCCGTCCCCGCAGCTCCGGCCACCCCGCCGTCGACGCCCACTCGTGCTCCTCCGCTCCGGGCCGGCCACCTGCCGGCCCCGGACGGCCACGCTATCGGCCGCGCCGCCCCGCCGTCCGGCCACGTGGCCGAGGCGACACCGGGTGGGTGCTCGTGGTCACCCGGCGCCGGCGGGGGCCGGGTCTACCGTGGCACCCGTGCGCACGATCCTGTCGGGTCTCGGGATGCCCGAGTCGGTGCGGTGCTGGGACGGCCGGGTTCTCGTCGCCGACTGGACCGCCGGGGTGGTCCGCTCGGTGGGCCCGTCCGGTGCCGATGAGGTCCTCCTGCGGCACGCGTCCCTGCCGCTGTGCTTCGACCGCCACCCCGACGGCCCCGTCCAGGTCGTCTCGAACGCCGCCGAGCGGGTGTTGCGGCTGGAGGCCGACGGCACGCTGACGCCGTGGGCGGACCTGTCGGGGCTGGCGGTCGGGGCCTGGAACGAGGTCGTGCTCACCGGACCGGCTCGGGGCTACGTCAACAGTGGCAACTTCGATCCTCGCCGAGGGTTCCCGACGCCACCGGACGAGGACGGCCTCGTCGTCCACGTCACCGCTGAGGCGCCACCCCGCGTCGTCGCCCGGGGCCTGCAGTTCCCCAACGGGATGGCGGTCACGGCCGACGGCGCGACCCTCCTCGTCGCGGAGTCGCACGCGGCCCGCATCACCGCCTTCCCGGTCGAGGACGACGGCGGCCTCGGCCCCGGCCGCGAGTGGGCGGCGCTGCCCGGGCACGCGCCCGACGGCATCGCCCTCGACGCGGAGGGCACGTGCTGGGTCGCCGACGTCCCCACGGCGGCGCTCGTCCGGGTCGCCGAGGGCGGGGAGGTCCTGCGCCGCATCGACCTGGGCCGGGCCGCCTTCTCGTGCGCCCTCGACGGGTCCGGGTCCACGCTCTACGCGGCGGTCGCGACCTGGTCGGCCACCGCGCTCACCGACCCGCAGCACGTCTGGGACGGCGCGCTCGTGGCCGTCGACCTCGGCCGCTGAGGCACCCTCCCCTCGCCTCGGGTGCTCAAGCGGTCGCCGGAGCGACCACTTCGGCACCCGACTCAGGGGATGGTCAGTCGCGGACCGCGAGGTCGACCAGCACCTCGGCGGCGATCCGCTCGAGTGCGGCGCGCAGCGCGCCGAGGTCGGCCTCCTCCGGCACGACGACGAGGGCCCGCGCCTCGAAGAGCCGGCCCCCGGCCATCGGCGCGTCGCGGGTCGTCGTCTCCAGCTCGGCGACGCTCAGGCCGTGCTCGGCGAGCGCGCCGGAGACCGCCTGGACGATGCCGGGGTGGTCGTTCCCGACGACCTCGACGGCGACCTCGCGGCGGCGCACCGCACCGTGGCCGGCTCCCGGGTGCACCTCGACGTCGAGCAGCCCGTGCAGCGGCCGGAGCGCCTCCTGGAGCCCGGCGGCGCGCGCCGACGGGACCGAGACCTCGACGATGCCGGCGAACTTGCCGGCCATCTCGGCGAGGTGGCTGCGCTCCCAGTTGCCGTCGTGGGCGGTGACGACGTCGGCGAGGGCCTTGACGAGGCCGGCGCGGTCGTCGCCGATGACGGTGAGGACGAGCGTGGTCACGGCCGTGAGCCTACTCAGCCGGCGACCGGCGGCGCCGCCGCCTCGGCCCCGAGCATCCGGCGCCGCCGCTGGTACGTCCAGCCGGGGCCGCGGAGCAGGAAGGACCACCGCTCACCCCACGACGCGGACCCGGCGACGTCGCGGGCGATGTCGCGCCACTCGTGGGTCGCGATGGTCACCGGGTCGTGGGACTCGATGTTCGTCGTCAGCCCGTAGACCACCGGCTCGGACTCCCGCTCGAAGGTGCCGAAGACCCGGTCCCAGACGATGAGGATGCTGCCGTGGTTCCGGTCGAGGTACCGCGAGTTCGAGCCGTGGTGGACCCGGTGGTGGCTCGGGGTGTTGAGCACGTTCTCGAGCCAGCCGATCGAGCGGACGGCCTCGGTGTGGATCCAGAACTGGTAGATGAGGTTGAGGGCGCGGGCGTTCTCGATGACCGCCGGCCGCACCCCGAGGAGCGCGAGCAGCCCGTACGGCACGCTCATCGTCAGCCCCTCGGCCACGGGCTGACGCAACGCGGTCGAGAGGTTGTAGTGCTGGCTCGAGTGGTGCACGACGTGCATCGCCCACAGCCAGCGGCTCTCGTGGTTGAGCCGGTGGTTCCAGTAGTAGATGGCGTCCCAGCCGAGGACCGCGACGGCGTTGGCGAGCAGCCCGGTGCCGAGGTCGCGTCGGGTGAGACCGAACAGCCGCGTCCCGCTGGTCTGCGCCGACCACGTCGTCGCCACGGTGAGCGCCGTCGAGGCGACGGCAGCCACGGCGGTCGCCCCGGTGAGCCGGTCCGCGAGCCGGGCCTCGGGCGGCGGCACCGGCCGGGCCGGCGTCCCCCGAGGGTCGGATGCCGGCAGCGTGCCGGGCTCGGGGAGGCCGCCGGCGGACCGGTGCCGGCGCAGCACGTCGGCGACCGTCGTGGCGGCGGTGGCGAGCACGGCGGTGCTCATGAGCACCTTCGCGTGGCGACCCACGCCCGGGGTGACCGGGTCGAGCAGACGTCTCGCGACGAACGGGGCGAGCAGGCTGCCGACGCCCATCGTCAGGCTGGCCATGGTGTCGGCGAGCTCGTAGTCGCCGGCGCGGGTCGTCCCGGGCGCGGCCGGGTGCCGCCGCCGCCACGCGTACTCGGCGCCCATCGCCCCGACGAAGGCCGGGATGGCCAGGACCGTCAGGTCGGGACGGCGCGGCATCACCCGGGCTCCGCGGCCGTGCGCGCCAGGGCCCGGCGCAGTGCCTCGACCATGCTCCGGGTGAAGTCGACCATCCTCGGGTCGGCGGGCCGGAACCGGTCGGCACCGTGGTACATCCCGGGCACGACGACGAGCTCGCAGGGGATGCCCGCGGCCTCGAGGCGCTCGGCGTACTCGACGTCCTCCTCGAAGAACAGGTCGAGGTCACCGACGCCGATCCAGGCCGGTGGCAGGCCGGCGAGGTCCTCGCGGCGGGCCGGGGCGGCGTACTGGGGGGCGGAGGCCCCCCGTGGCGGGCCCCCGAGGTAGGCGCTCCAGCCGAACCGGTTCGACGACGGGGTCCAGACGAGTGCGCCGCGTCCCGCGTGCACGGCGCGGAGCACGGTGCGGTCGTCGAGCATCGGGTAGACGAGCGCCTGGAAGCACACCGCCACCTCGCCGCGGTCGTGCGCGGCCTGGGCGAGAGCCGCCGCGAGCCCGCCACCGGCGCTGTCCCCCGCCACCGCCACCGCGTGCCGGTCGACCCCCAGCTCGTCCGCGGACCCGTGCAGCCAGAGCAGGGCCGTGTAGGCGTCCTCGAGGCCTGCCGGGAAGGGGTGCTCGGGGGCGAGGCGGTACTCGACGCTGACGACGAGCACCCGCAGCTCGTCGGCGAGCCGGCTGCAGACGTCGTGGTAGGCCACCGGGTCGCCGAGGACGTACCCGCCACCGTGGGTCCACAGCACCGCGCCACCGGGTCGGGCGCGACCCGCCGGCTCGTAGACGTGGACCGGGACCGAGGTCCGACCGGGGCCGGCCGACACGACCCGACGCTCGACGGTGACCCCCGGCCGCAGCGGTGAGGCCTGCCCCGGCAGGGCGCGGAGGAGCCTGAGCACCCCCGATGCGAACGGCACGGAGGGCGAGGGCGCCGAGGGCAGCCAGCAGGCGGGGCTGCGCAGGCCCTCGGGGACGGCGTCGAGCGCGGCCCGGCGGGCGGCCAGCGGCTTCACGAGCGCGGCCGAACCCAGCGCCAGGGCCAGCGCCACCAGGCGGCTGCGTGGGGTCATCGGCGTCCCTTCGTCTCCGGCGACGCACGCCGGCGGCGCCCGGGCCAAGGCTAGCCCCGCGTCCCCGTGGCCCCCGTGGTCCCCCGTGGCGGGGGTGCCGCACGCCGCGCGGACGCGACCCAGGCCACGCCCCGCAGGTCTGTCGCCGAGCACCGGTAAGGGGGAGGATGGAAGCGGGTGCCGCGGGCCGTCGCCACCGCCCCGGCACACCTCGTGAGTGGGTGACGAGGAGCCAAGGAGGCGGCCATGCGGGCCAGGGCCGGAGACCACATCATCCTCGCGGGCGAGCTGGTGGACCAGCCGACGAGGGCCGGGGAGGTCCTCGAGTGCGGGCCCGACGGGGCGCCGCCGTACACCGTGCGCTGGGAGGACGGCCACACGAGCACGATGTACCCCGGGCCGGGGGCCGTGCTGCGGGTCACCGAGGGTGGCCATCGCGAGTTCAGCGACGTCGTCGAGCGCCCGGACCTGGGGTCCATGCGCGAGTGGACGGTCCGGGTCACGCTCTTCGAGCGGGGTGACGAGACGACCGCCACGGTCGCGCTCCTCGCCGACTCCCCGGAGGCCCTGACCGCCCGCGGGACGAGCCACCGCGCGGGCACGGACAGCCCGAGCCCGCACATCGGTGACGAGATCGCCGTGGCGCGCGCGCTGCGCCGCCTCGCCGACCGGCTGCTCACCACCGCGGAGCACGACATCGAGGGCGCCACGGGTGAGGTCGACGTCGCGGTCCGCGCCCGCTGACCGCGCCGCTGCATCCGCTCCTCGGGGAGCACCCACCCCAGAGTCGGCGCGTCCCCACCGGCCCGGGTCCTGACTCCCCCGTTACGGCCCGGGCTGGGAGAGACTGGGTCGATGCCGCAGGAGCCCCGCCCCGAGCGAGAGGACGGTGGCGTGCCGAGGACCCGGTACCTGCCGCTGTCCCCCGACGAGGCCGTCGACCTCGCCGTCCGTGACCTCGACCCCGGGCCGGCCGAGGACCTCCGCACCGCGGCCCGCGGCATCGGCGCCGTCCTCCACGCCTCGTACCGCGAGCGGCGGGAGACCGCCCGCCGCGCCGCGGTGGCCGGCGGCGACGTCCTGCTCGACGAGCTCGCCGACCTGCTCGAGCACGCGAACTACGACGAGGTCCCCGGTGAGGTGCTCGACGAGGCGCTCGGGGAGTCGGCGGTCTTCGCCGTCGACGTCGAGGCCGACCTCGACGACTTCGCCGAGCTGCGGTTCTGGCGTCGCGGGGTCAGCCGCGAGGAGCGGACGGTCGAGCGGTGGCGGGGGCTGCGGGAGCGTCGCATCGAGTTCGACCAGTTCGACCGGGTGGTCATGTACGCCCGCTACCACGAGGCGCAGCACTACGCGGAGGCCGGCCGAGACGTCGAGGAGCTGCCGTTCGAGCCCGGCACCGAGCACCTCAAGCTCTTCCGGGACGTGCCGCGACCCGACCTCGAGATGCTGCTGCCCGGCACCCGGGTCTCGATGCGCACCGTCGACAAGGTCGTCATCGGGGTGCCGGCCCTGGTCGGTGGTGTCGTCGTCTCGGTCACCAAGCTCTCGAGTGCCGTCGGCTTCCTCGTGCTCCTGCTCGCCGCGTTCGTCGGGCTGCGCCACGACACCCCGCACGTCAGCACCGGGGTGCTCGCCACCCTCGCCGGGGCGGTCGTGGCGCTCGGCAGCTACCTCTGGCGGCAGTGGACGAAGTACACCAACCGCAAGACCCACTACCTCAAGACGCTCTCCGAGGCGCTGTACGCGAGGACCCTCGCCGACGGTCCCGGCGTCCTCTACACCGTCCTGGACTCCGGCGAGGCCGAGGACCTCAAGGAGGCCGTGCTCGCCTACCGAGGGCTGCTCGACGGCCCGGCGACGCGGGAGGCGCTCGACGACCACGTCGAGTCGTGGCTGCGGGAGCGGTGTGGCGACGCTGTCGACTTCGACGTGCCCGACGCGCTGCCCCGGCTCGAGGCCCTCGGCCTGGCCACTCGCGGCGAGCGGGAGCGGTGGCGGGCGGCCCCGCTGGGCGAGGCGGCCTCGGTGCTCCGTCGGCGCTGGCGGGCGCTCGGCGACGTCCTCGTGAACGGCAAGGACCCCGAGGACCTCGACGGTCTCCCGGAGGGAGGCGTGCGGATGCTCGCTGACCGGGTCCGCGTCCCCACCCACGGCCGGTCCCGGCCCGGGTCCGACCCGTCCTGACGTCGGCGCCGCGTCGGTGCCGCGTCGGCACGGCCCCCGGCGCTGCTCCCGGGCCGGCGACCTCGGGCGCGTATGGTAGGGGAGCAGCGGGACGAGTTCTGGGATTTACTCCCGTGTCGGGTGGGACTGATGTGACAATGTGCGACGTGCTGAGCCGTCGGGACCGTCTGCGCGCCGGAGCGGTGTCCGTCGTGCTCGCCGTGCTCGCGGCCGCACCACCCGCCTTCGCGAGCCCGCTCCCCGGCAGGGACCCGGTCATCCCGAGCGCCGGGGACGTCGCGGCCGCGCGGCGGGCAGCCGCGTCCGCCGCAGCGCAGGTCGCCGACCTCACCTCCCAGCAGCAGGCGGCCGAGGCCCAGCTCCGGGCGCTCCAGCTCAGGGTGTCGCAGGCGGTCGCCGCCGAGCGACAGGCCCAGGACGCCCTCGACCTCGCCACCGCGGTCGCCGACAAGGCCCAGGCGGCGCTCGACGAGGCCCGGGCGCGGCACGACGAGGCCCGCACCGCGGTCAAGAGCGAGGCGGCGCTCATCTGGACCCAGGGCACGGGCACGCTCGACAGCCTCGACCTCATGATGTCGGCGTCGCCGGAGTCCGTCTCCGACCTCCAGGTCGTCCTCGACGGCAACACCCAGCGGGCCAGTGCCGCCCTCGACGCCGCCGCGAGCGCAGCGTCGACCGCCCACGCCCGGCAGGACTACCTCGCCGCCGCCCGCCGGGACCAGGCCGCTGCCGCCTCGCGGGCCGCGGCCGCCCGGGACGCGACGCAGAAGGCCGCGAACGACGCGAGCGGCCAGGCGGCAGCGCTGTCCAGCCGGCTCTCCGCCCTCTCCTCGCGGCTCGAGACGCTCCGGGGGGACGCCGCGGCGCTGGCGTCGGCGCGGTCGAAGGGGCTGGCTGCCCAGGCCCGTGCCCGCGAGGAGGCCCGGCGCCGGGCCGCGGCGGCGGCGCAGGCCGAGCGCGACGCCGCCGCCAGGGCGGCGGCCAGCACCCCGGTGGTCGGCGGTGGCGGCTCGGGAGGAGCCGCCGGCGGCTCCTCCGGGGGCTCGTCGGGCTCGTCCTCCGGGGGCTCGTCGGGCTCCACGTCCTCCGGCGGCTCGTCCTCCGGCGGCTGGACCGGGGGCAGCCCGGCCCAGGCCCAGGCCACGGCCCGGTCGATGATGGGCTCCTACGGGTGGAACACCGGCTCGGACCTGTCCTGCCTGGTCGACCTCTGGAACGGAGAGTCCGGTTGGAGCTGGAGCGCGACCAACCCCTCCTCCGGCGCCTACGGCATCCCCCAGGCGCTGCCCGGGTACAAGATGTCGAGCGCCGGCAGCGACTGGCTGACCAACCCGGCCACCCAGATCCGCTGGGGGATGGCCTACATCCAGGGGCGGTACGGCGACCCGTGCTCGGCGTGGGCCACCTGGCTCTCGCGCAGCCCGCACTGGTACTGAGCCGGCGGGCTCTGCGGACGGGCCGTCCGGCCCGGTGCGGTCCTGCGCGCCGTCGAGCAGGCACGATGGCCCGATGGACCGCGCGGGTGACTACGCCCTGGCCCCGGGCCGGGTGTTCCTCAACCACGGCTCGTTCGGGGCGACACCACAGCCGGTGCTGCGCCATGCGCGGGCGCTGCGGGCGCTGGCCGACGAGGACTACCCGGCCTTCCACCACGAGCGCCTCTTCCCGCTGCTGGAGTCCTCCCGCCGCGCGGCTCGCCGACGTCGAGGCGCTGGCCGGCGCGCTGGCCGGGCGCGGGGTCGACGTCGACGTCGTCGACGGTGCGCACACCGCGGGACTGGTCCCGCTGCCCAGCCCGCGGCCCGGGGTCTTCCTCTGCCTGACCCTGCACAAGTGGCTGCACCTGCCGAGGGGCACCGGCTTCCTCGTCGTCCCCCCGGACGCGGCCGAGGGGCTGAGGCCGGTGGTCACCCGCTGGTTCGCCGACGCCGAGGAGCTGACCCGTCGGTTCGCGTGGGTCGGCACCGACGACGTCATCGGTCACCTGCTCGGGGCGGAGGCGGTGGCCTACCAGCTCGGCCTCGAGGCCGACGGCCTGGCCGACCACCGCGCCACCCTGACCGCGCACGCCCTGGGTCGGCTGCTCGGCCTCCCCTGGGTGACGCCGCTGGCCGAGGCGCCGCGGGCGCCGTCGATGGTCACCGTCGCGCTGCCGGACGGAACCGAGCCCGAGGCCCTGCGCCGGGCCCTGCACCGACGGTCGGTCGACCTGTGGTGCGGCACGACCGCCGAAGGTCCCCTGCTCCGGCTCTCGGTCGCCCCGTACACGACGCCGCAGGAGGTCGACCGTGGCCTCGACGTCCTCGCGGAGGTGCTCGCCGGACGCCGGTGACCGGCTGCGCGGCGCTCGCCCCGGTCCGAGGCTGCCGTTGCGGTTGCTAGCCTGCCGAAGCAGCCGACCACGAACCGAGAGGGGTACCGCTCGTGTCCCGCAGCCGAGCGCAGCACGCGTCCACGGACAGATCGGGGGGCTCGGGGACGGGCAGCTCGACCGACCTGAGCATCACCATCGGCCACGACGAGCTGGTCATCCGGCGCAGGTACGAGACGGCGTCGATCGCCAACGACGTCCTCACCGGGCTGCTCTTCCTCGTCGGCAGCATCCTGTTCTTCTCCGAGTCCACGATGGCCGCCGCGACATGGCTGTTCGTCATCGGGTCCGTCCTCATGCTCGTGCGGCCGGTGATCCGCCTGACCCGGCGCGTCCACCTCACCCGGGTCCGCGGCGGTGACGCCGGCGGCGCCCACGAGTCCTCGATGGACTTCTGAGGCCTGCCGGGGCCGCGAGACCGAACCGCCTCCCCGGCCGCGGAGAGAGGGTGCGGCCGAAGAGGCGGTGGTCGGTCCGCCGACGGCGGCTCAGTCGTGCCCGAACATCTTCCACATCGGGACGACGCCCTCGCTGGTGGCTCCCGCGTGGCCGAGGTGGGCCAGGCCGAAGTTGTCCTCGATCGTCGTGAGCAGCGAGTAGTGGTTGTACGGCGTGGGGTCCACGACGTGGTGCGGGCCGCTGCCGGTGACGACGATGGCCGGGATCAGGCCGCCGCCGTACGTGCCGCCCGGCCAGTCGGCCGAGACCCGGGGGTCGTGGGCCGCGACGTAGGGGCTGGCGCAGCAGCCGTCGGCCGACTCCCACCCACCGGTCTCGTGGTTGCCGGTGTAGTCGTTCTCGTCGGTGACGATGACGATGGCGGACTTCGTGGTCCACGCCTTGCTGTCCATGATGGTCGACACGGTCTGCTTGACGAAGGCGTCGGCCTTTTGCTTGAGGGCGGCGTCGTTCGCGTCGTCCTTCGCGGACCCGTACGGGCACGGCGTCTCCGGGTGGCCCTCGACCGAGGCGTAGACCCCGCCGTGCATGTCGTGGCACTGGTTCGGGGAGATCCAGGCGAACTGCGGGGCGTGTCCCCCGTCGAGGTCGGCCGCGAGCTGCGAGTAGTCCTTGACCTTGGCCATCTGCGCCGGGTTGTGCGTGATGTTGTCGAAGAGGACGAAGGGGTTGTGCTTCTTGGCGTAGAGCTTCTGGACGCTCCCGTCGGCCAGGGTGGGACCGAAGCTGGCGAGCTTGTCGGCCGGCAGGTCCTCCATGTAGGCGCCCCACGCGACGCCCGCGTGCATCATCTGGTCGGCGAGGTTCGGCCGGTCGAGGTTGACGACGTTCTCGTCCTCGTCGTCCTGGATGCCGAAGTTGTCGCCGGCGATGGCCGCGATGTAGTTCGGCATCGAGGGGTGGGTCACGCCGTAGTAGCGCGTCGCCGTCGCGTAGCTGTCGGCCAGCTGGTTCAGGTAGGGGGCGTTGGAGTCCCCGATGACGCTCGACCGCGAGTGGTTCTCGAGCATGATGAGGTACAGGTGGTCGACGGCGCTGTGGACGCGAGCGTCCTTGCGGTGGTTCGCGCTGTCGCCCTGGCTGGCGATTGCGGGGGCTGCGGCCAGGCCGAGCGTCGCTGCGGCGGCCACCATGAGGGTGGGTGTGAGTCTGCGCATGGTGGGCTGTCCTCCGGCTCTCGTGGTGGTGAGACGCGCAGACGCTATGCCGGGTCCGACCGGTGGTGACCGTGGCATTTGTCATGGATCGGGGCGCGACTCACAGGGTTCTCCCAGACCCCCCCGAACCGTCGCCGCGACGTCGCCGGGTGGCCACGTGCCCGCCGTTCGGTTACGCGGTCAGCGCGGCGTCGCCGGCTCGAGCACCTCGACGGCGAGGATCGTCGGCAGGTGCCGGACGACCTCCTGCCAGGTGTCCCCCTCGTCGCGGCTGGCGAAGACCGACCCGGTGTTGGTGCCGAAGTAGACCCCGGCGGGATCGCGGCGGTCGCCGGCCATCGCCTGGCGCAGCACGGTGAAGAAGCACGACTCCTGGGGCAGCCCATCGCGCCGCGCCTCCCACGTCGCCCCGCCGTCCCGCGAGCGCCACACCGCAGCGGCGGCATCCGGGGGGTAGCGGCCGACCGAGTCGCCGTTGAGCGGCACCGTCCAGATGGTCCGCCCGTCGCGAGGATGCACCCGGATGGGGAACCCGAACGTCGACGGCAGCCCCTCGGTGATGTTCCGCCAGCTCCGCCCCCCGTCCTCGGAGCGCCAGACCCCGTGGTGGTTCTGCTGGTAGAGCAGGTCGTCCTCGCCGGCAGCCCGAACGACGTGGTGGACGCAGAAGCCGGTGTGCCCGCCGCTGGCGGCAGCCGGGTGGGTGTTCCCCTCGCCGTCGGCGACGTCGGCGAGGTCGTTGCGGCGCTCCCAGGTGACGCCGCCGTCCTCGGTGACGAACACCCCGGCGGCGGAGATGCCCACCCACATCCGCTCCGGGTCCTCGGGGTGGGCGAGGATCGTGTGGAGGACCAGGCCCGCGGCACCGGGGTCCCACTCTCCGGCCGAGGGGTGGTCGGTGAGGCCCTTGACCACCGAGAACGTGGCGCCGTCGTCGTCGCTGACGAGGAGGGTCGCCGGCTTGGTGCCCGCGTACAGCCGGTCGCCGGAGCGGCCGAGGGACCACACCTGGGTGAAGCCGTCGCCGAACGGCGCCGGCTCGTCGGTCCACCCGATGCTGGCCGCGACCTCGGGGTCGGTCGCCGCCCAGGCGTCCATCTGCCCGGTCGTCAGCCGCGTGAGGGTCCACGTGTGGCCGAGGTCGTCGGAGCGCCAGATGCCGGCGCCGGACCAGTCCCCCCGCCGCCGGCCCAGATCGTCCCCGTGGCCGGGTCGCCGATGACGTGGTTGACCGGCCAGCCGTCGCAGTACGGGCCGCGCACCGTCCAGGTCGACCGGTCGGCATCGCCGTCGACGACGAACGCCCCCTTGGTCGTGCCCACGAGCAGGTGCAGTGCCGCCTCCGCCATCGCCGTCCCCTTCCACCCGCGCCGGCCCGGCCCGGTCGCGGCGGGCGGCGTCGTCCCAGTGTGCGGCTGCGGGGGTGCTCCGGCAAGCCGTTGGGGTCGGGTGCCCAGGTGGTCGCGCGGGCCACCACCTGAGCACCCGACCCGGCGGGTGGTGCGGGGCGTCAGCTGCGGGTGTCGGCGCCCACGTTGACGATGGGGCTGGTGGGAGAGTCGCTCGCGATGACCGTCATGAGGTTCGCCGCGAACGCCGCCCGCATCCGCGCGTCGAGCGGCACCGCGTCGGCCTCGTTGGTTCCCTGCTCCAGCTCGGTGAGCGCCTGCCGGACCATCCCGACGGCGCCCTCGACGATCTTCGCCCGGCCGGCGACGATCGCCGCCGCCTGCTGGCGACGCAGCATCGCCTCGGCGACCTCAGCGGCGTAGCTCAGGTCGGTGACCCGTGCCTCGATGACCTCGACCCCCGCGGCGTCGGCCCGCTCCTGGAGCTCGGCGAGCAGGTGGTCGTTGACGACCCCGGGCTCACCGATGAGGGTCGTGGCGGTGGGATCCTCGAAGGACTCGTACGGGTAGGCCCGGGCCATCTGACGGACGGCACTCTCGGACTGGATCTCGACGTAGTCGACGAAGTCGTCGACGCCGAAGCTGGCCCGCGCGGTGTCGACCACCCGCCACACGACGACGGCGCCGATGTGGATGGGGTTGCCGTTGGCGTCGTTGACCTTGGACTTCGTCGTCGTGAAGTTGCGGATGCGCAGCGACACCTTCCCCCCGGTGCTCGAGTACAGGGGGTTGGCGATCCGCAGCCCCGGGTGGCGGTCGGTCCCCCGGTAGTCCCCGAACAGGGTCAGCACGGCGGCCTGGTTGGGGCGCACGACGTACAGGCTGGCCGTGATGAGGACCACGGCAAGGACCGCGACGACGAACCCCACCCACGCGACGGCGGAGCCGCTCGAGGCGCCGAGCACCCCGAGGGCGACCGCCGCGAGCGCGAGGAGCACGTCGGCCAGGAGCCACGGGATGCCCGAGGCGCACCTGGCCGGGCGCTCGACCATCTCCCGGGACCGCGCCACCTCGTAGGAGCCGTCGCCCGCTCCTGCGGTGTCGGTCGGGTCGTGTTGCCGTCGGTCACCGAGATCGCTCATGGCTCCATCCTCGTGCGTGCCGGAGCCGTCGCCGCGGCGGGGTGACGCGCAAGACGCGCCGCGGGGCCGGTCAGAAGCCTCCCTCACGGGCCATGTTGTTGAACCGCGAGTAGTGCCCTTGGAAGGCCAGGACGATGTCCTTGGTCGGGCCGTTGCGGTGCTTGGCCACGATGACGTCGGCCTCGCCGTCGCGGTCGGGGTCGGACCGGTCGCGGTGCAGCAGGATGACGACGTCGGCGTCCTGCTCGATCGAGCCGGACTCGCGCAGGTCGGACATCTGCGGGCGCTTGTCGGTCCGCTGCTCGGGGCCACGGTTGAGCTGGCTGATCGCGATGACCGGAACCTCGAGCTCCTTGGCGAGGAGCTTGAGCGCCCGGGAGAACTCGGCCACCTCCTGCTGGCGGGACTCGACCTTCTTCCCCGACGTCATCAGCTGGAGGTAGTCGATGACGACGAGCTTGAGGTTGTGCTGCTGCTTCAGCCGCCGGCACTTGGCCCGGATCTCCATCAGCGACATGTTCGGGCTGTCGTCGATGAACAGCGGGGAGTCGCTGATCTTGCCCATGATCCGGGCCAGCTTGTTCCACTGGTCCTGGTTCTTCAGCCCGCGGCGCAGATCCTGAAGCTGGATGGTCGCCTCGGCGGACAGCACGCGCATCGTGATCTCGGTGCGGCTCATCTCCAGCGAGAACACCGCCGTGGCCAGCTTGTGCTTGATGGCCGCCGACCGGGCGATGTCGATCCCCAGCGTGGACTTCCCGACGGCCGGGCGCGCCGCGACGACGATCATCTGGCCCGGGTGCAGCCCGTGGGTGAGCTCGTCGAGCTCGAGGAAGCCGGTGGGCACGCCGATCATCTCGTCGGTCCGGCCGGAGGCGGCCTCGATCTCGGTGAGCGTCTCGTCGAGGATCTCCGAGAGCACGGCGTAGTCCTCACCGCCGCGCTTCTCGGCGACCGAGTACACCTCGGCCTGTGCCCGGTTGACGATGTCGTCGACGTCCCCCTCGCCCTGGGCGTACCCCATCTGGACGATGCGGGTGCCGGCCTCGACGAGCCGGCGGAGCACCGCCCGCTCGTGGACGATCTCGGCGTAGTAGCCGGCGTTCGCGGCCGTGGGCACGGACTGGATGAGCTGGTGCAGGTAGGCCTGCCCACCGACCCGGACGAGGTCGCCGCGCTTGGACAGCTCGTCGGCGACGGTGATGGCGTCGGCCGGCTCGCCCCGCCCGAACAGGTCGAGGACCGCGTCGAAGACCAGCTCGTGGGCCGGGCGGTAGAAGTCGTGGGCCTTGACCGCCTCGAGGCAGTCGGCGATGGCGTCCTTGTCGAGGAGCATCGACCCGAGGACGGACTGCTCGGCCCCGAGGTCCTGCGGCGGGACGCGCTCGTCGGCCCGGCCCCCCGACCGGCCCTCGTACGCCGCGTCCAGCTCCGCGATGCTCACCGTGCTCCTCTCCCCTGACCTCCCGCCGTGGCTCGGTGCCTCGGCGGCGGGCCTGCGGTCGCCTCGTCCCGGTGCCAAGACCACCAGAGACCACCGACAACCGGGTCCGCCGAGTCACCGTAGGGCCGCGCGCGACGGGCATCCAAGCGCATCCGGGGACATCGGCCGTTCGGCTGTGCACAGCGTGTGGACAAGGTGGGGAAAACGCCGGTCGTCGTTGTGCACCGGCCGTGGAGAACCCTGTGGAAGATCCTCACCGTGAATTCCCAGCAAGCCGCTGACCTGCACGGACGTGGTCCACCGGATGTGCACCGGAGAAAGTCTCGGGCGAGTCGCGGTCCACAGGCCGACGGGGCCCCGAGCCCGGACCGGGGACTTGACGGCGACGGCGGGACGCCGGTAGAACACCTGCCCGACAACGACGCGACACCCCTGCGACACCCGCGGGTCACCGGGCCGCCGGGACGCCGGCTCGAGCCGGCCGGGCCCGGCCTCAGGCCCCGCGACCGTAGCGCTCGGCCGCCCTCACCCGGGCGCGCGCCGCCTCGACCTCCCGGTCCCTCGGCGGGGCGCTCGTCACGAGCTCGTCGAGCAGCCGGTGGGTGGCCTGCGCGACCTCGTCGACCGCCCGGGCGAACGCCGCCTCGTTCGCGCGGGAGGGCCGGGTCGACCCGCTCACCTTCCGTACGTACTGGAGCGCGGCCGCGCGCACCTCCTCGGCGGTCGCCGACGGCTCGAGGTTGTGGAGCTGGCGCAGGTTGCGGCACATGCCTCCACGGTAGGTCAGTCGAACCTCAGGTGAGCCGGCCGCGGCGCCGCGGGATGATGAGGTCATGCGGACCGTGAGCGTCGAGCAGCTGGGTCGTCACTTCGCCTCCCTCCCCGGGCGCCCACGGGTGGTGGTCTCCGGGAACATGGCGATCCCGTGGGAGGCCGTCCGGGCCCTGGACGAGAACAAGGACACCTACGTCCTGCACGCGCTCAACGCACCCCCCGGCATCCCCGACCGCGAGGGCGTGGTCGCCGAGACCTGCTTCGTCGGCGCCGGGATGCGCAAGCACTCCAACCTCTCCTACGTGCCGAGCCGGCTCTCGCTCGTGCCCGTCCTGCTCAAGCGGCGGCTCCCACCGGACGTCACCGTCATCCACTGCGCCCCGCCGCGGGACGGGATGCTCTCCCTCGGGGTCGAGGTCAACGTCATGCCGGCGGCGATCGAGGGGGCCAGGCTGCGCTCCGGTCGGGTCATCGCCGTGGTCAACGACCAGATGCCGTACACCTACGGCGACGCCCAGGTCCCGGTCGAGGCGGTGGACATGGCGGTCGAGGTGTCCAGCCCGCTGGCCAGCCACGACCCCCTCCCCCCGACGACGACAGCCGGGCCATCGGCGAGCGGGTGGCGAGCCGGGTCTCCGACGGGGCGACCCTTCAGATGGGCATCGGCGCGGTGCCGGACGCCACCCTCAACGCCCTGACCGGCCGGCGCGGACTGCGGATCTGGACCGAGATGTTCTCCGACGGCGTCCTGGCCCTCGACCGGGTCGGCGCGCTCGAGGCGGACCACCCGCTCACCGCATCCTTCCTCTTCGGCTCCCAGGAGCTCTACGACTGGCTCGACGGCAACCACCGGGTGCGGATGATGCGCACCGAGCACACCAACGACCCCGCCCTCATCGCCCAGCAGCCGTTCATGACCTCGGTGAACACCGCGCTCGAGGTCGACCTGTTCGGCCAGGCCAACGCCTCGCGGATCAACGCGCGGATCTACTCCGGGTTCGGCGGGCAGACCGACTTCATCGTCGGGGCGATGCACTCCAGCGGCGGGCAGTCGTTCATCGCGCTGCGCTCGTGGCACCCGCGGGCGGACGTCTCGACGGTCGTCCCGCTCCTCGACGAGCCGGTCACCAGCTTCCAGCAGAGCGCCGTCGTCACCGAGAACGGCGTCGCCGAGCTGTGGGGGTACGACCAGAAGGCGCAGTGCCGGCACATCATCCGCGACGCCGCCCACCCCGACGTCCGCGACGAGCTGTGGGAGGAGGCCCGCCATCTCGGGCTCGCGTGAGGGTGCGGTGAGCGACGTGCGGCCACAGGCCGGGCCCCTGGTCGAGGCGGTCCGCCATGCCCTCGCCGGGGCCGGGGACCCGGAACGGGCGATCGCCCAGCAGGCCTACATGAAGTCGGCGATGCCGTACCGCGGGATCACCTCCCCCGAGCTGAGGCGCGTGCTGCGCCCGGTCCTCGGCGACGCCACGCTCGTGCCGCGGGACCGCGCCCAGTGGGAGGCCGCGGTCCGCACGCTGTGGGACGAGGCCGCCTTCCGGGAGGAGCGGTACGCGGCGATCGCGCTGACCCGACACCGGGGGCGCGGCCGTGGCAGGACGTCGAGGTGCTCGGGCTCTACCGCCACCTCGTGGAGAGCGGGGCGTGGTGGGACCTCGTCGACCCCGTCGCGGGGGAGCGGGTCGGCCGGGTGCTGATGGCGCACCGGGACGGCGCGGCGCCGGTGGTCGGCGCGTGGGCGAACGCCGACGACCTCTGGCTGCGGCGGGCCGCGGTGCTCTCGCAGCTCGGCCACCGCGAGGCCACCGACACCGCGTTCCTCGGGTCGGTGCTCGACGCCAACCTCGAGGACAGCCCGTTCGGGCGCGGCTCTTCGTCCGCAAGGCCGTCGGGTGGGCCCTTCGCCAGTACGCGCGGACCGACCCGGAGTGGGTCCGGTCCTACCTCTCGGCCCGCGAAGGGCGGCTCTCCGCCCTCTCGCGCCGCGAGGCGCTCAAGCACCTGTGAGCCGGCGGCCCGCGTCCGGCGGGAGGACGGCGCGGCCGTCGTCGCCGGTCTGCGACAGTGCACCCGTGGACGGGACACCGAGCGCCGCCGAAGGACCACCGCCCCCCGGCCAGCACCGGGAGGTGCTGCGCCTGGCGGTGCCGGCGTTCCTCGCCCTCGTGGCCGAGCCGCTCTTCCTCATGGCCGACTCGGCGGTCGTCGGCCGGCTCGGGGTGGTGCCGCTCGCCGGGCTCGGCGTCGCCAGCGCGGTGCTGCTGACCTCGGCCAACGTCTTCGTCTTCCTCGCCTACGGCACCACCGCGGTCGTCGCCCGCCAGCTCGGTGCCGGGTCCCGGCGGGGTGCCATCGAGGCCGGCATCGACGGGACCTGGCTGGCCGTCGTCCTCGGCGTGGCGACCACCGCGCTCGTCGCGCTCGCCGCGCGCCCGCTGGCGGGCGTCTTCGGTGCGTCGTCGGCCGCCCTCGACCAGGCCACGACCTACCTGGGGATCTCGGCCCTCGGTATCCCCGCGATGCTCGTCGTCCTCGCGACGACCGGGGTGCTGCGCGGGCTGCAGGACACCCGCACTCCACTCGTCGCGGCGGTGGCCGGCTTCTCCGCCAACATCGCCCTCAACATCTGGTTCGTCCACGGGCTCGGCTGGGGCATCGCGGGCTCGGCGTGGGGCACCGTCATCGCCCAGACCGGGATGGCGGCGGCGCTCGTCGTCGTCCTCGTCCGCTACGCGGGCCGGGACTCAGTCACCCTGCGGGCGCACCCGGGGCGCATCCTCACAGCGGCCCGTGGCGGGGTCCCCCTCCTCGTCCGCACCCTCGCGCTGCGCGCCGTGCTCCTCCTCACGACCTGGGTCGCCGCCGGGCTCGGGGACGTGCCGCTCGCGGCGTACCAGGTCACCGCGACGATCTGGAGCTTCCTCGCCTTCGCGCTCGACGCCATCGCCATCGCGGCGCAGGCGATCACCGGCAAGGCGCTCGGGGCGGCCCAGGTCGAGACCACCCGGGCCGCGACGGCCCTGATGCTGCGCTGGGGGGTGCTCGTCGGCATCGTCCTCGGGATCCTGCTGCTGCTGGTCCACCCGTGGGTGGGGGCGGTCTTCACCCACGACGCGTCGGTCCAGGCGGCGATCGCCGCCGGGCTCGTCGTCGTCGCGCTCGGCCAGCCGCTGGCGGGCTTCGTCTTCGTCGTCGACGGCGTGCTCATCGGGGCCGGCGACGGGAGGTGGCTGGCCAAGGCGATGGTCGTCGTGCTCGCCGCGTACCTGCCGGTCGTCCTCGCGGTGCGGGCCGCCGGCGGGTGGCTGCTCGAGGGCGGCACGGTTCAGGGGCAGGCGCATGCGCTCACCTGGCTGTGGGTGGCGTTCACCGTCTTCATGTCGGTGCGGGCGACCCTGATGTGGATGCGGGTGCGCACCGACCGCTGGATGGTCACCGGCGCGACACCGGGCTGAGGGGGTGCCGCGGGGCGCGGGCGCACGCGGTGTGGCGGCGCGGCGCGGCGCGGGCACCGTCCCCGGGAGGTGTGCCGACCCGATCGGGAGGGGCTCGGGAGGGGGTGGCACCTGAGATGTCCCCCGCCCCGGACGCAGGAGCCGGCGCTGCGCCGGGGCCGCCGCCCCTGCCGGCTGGGTCAACCGAGGACGGCGACCGCCGCCTCGCGCCTCGGGTCGCCGGCGGCCTGGAGGGCGCCGTCCTGCCGACGGTAGGCGGCCCCGACCCCGCCGAAGTACATCGACAGTGCCTCATGCTCGTGCGCGGCCAGCCCGGCTCGCCGCACGGCGGTGCGGATCGCGGCATCCGGCTCGTGCTCGACGACCGCGGCCCCGTCGGGGTCGAACCGCACGTGAAGCCGTGGGGCGTCGATCGCGTCCTGGAGGTCCGCGCCATGCAGGCACCCCTGGCCGAGCACCTGCATCAGCGCCGTGGTGATCCGGTCGGCCCCCGGCGACCCGATGGCGAGCACCCGGCCGTCGGCGGTCCGCCCGGTGGTCGGTGCCATGTTGGACGCCAGCCGCGTCCCCGGTGCCAGCCGGTGCAGCCCGAGCCGGTTCAGCTCGGGCTCGCCGAGGGCGTTGTTGAGCAGCAACCCGGTGCCGGGCACCGTGACCCCCGCACCGTAGCCCGCCGACATCGTCACCGCGCAGGCCGTGCCCTCGGCGTCGACGGCCGAGATGTGCGCCGTCGAGGCCGACGTGGGAAGCCCGGCGAGCCCGTGCCGGTCGACCGAGAGCAGCAGCTCGTGGCCGGCCGCATCGAGGTCGGGGGCGAGGTCGTGCACCTGGAGCCGGTAGCGCAGCACCGCCTCCTGGATGGCGATGACGTCCCCCCAGGCGACCTGGCCGCGGCGGCCCAGCTCACCGAGCATCACCGCGAGCATCGGCCCACCGACGGACGGCGGAGGGTTCACCGCTAGGTCCCACACGCCCACGGTCCGCCGGACCGAGGGGCGCACCAGGGGTGCGTACTCGGCGAGGTCGCGGCGGGTCACGAGACCACCGTGGGCCTCCATGTCGGCGACCATCGCCCGTCCCACCTCGCCGACGGACAGCACCGACGACCCCTCGCGGCCGACGAGGTCGAGCACGTCGGCGAGCCGCCCGTTCGTCGCGACGTCTCCCGCCCGCAGCGGCGTGCCGTCGTCGCGGGTCACCACCTCGAATGCCTCGAGGTCCGCGCCGAACAGCGGCCCCGCGACGTAGTCGAGGTAGCGCGCGGCAGCCCCGCCGACGACGTAGCCCTCCCGGCAGGCCCGGGCCGCAGGCGCCACGACGTCGTGCCACGGGGCGCAGCCCAGCTCCTCGACGACGAGCTGGCAGGCGGCGACCGCACCGGGGGTGGCCACCGACCCGTGGCCGACGAACATCGTGACCCCGCCGCCGTACTCGGTGCGGACCTCGCGCACCGCCCCGCCGAACGACTCGGCCGCCAGGCCACGACCGGGCATCTCGACGTTCCCGTCGACGACGAACGGCTCCTGCCCGTCCGGCCACACCGAGACGTACGCGCCGCCGGCGAGCGAGACGATGCCGGGCTCGCTGGCCATCGCCGCGAGGGCGGCGGCCACCGCGACGTCCACGGCGTTTCCGCCGGCACGGGCGACCTCCTGGCCGGCGCCCAGCGACACCGGACCCGTCGCCGCCAGCGCCACACGCCCCATCCGGCCATCCTGCCACCAGGGCCCCGGGCCCGGCCGTGAGCCGGCCCGGCCCCTGGCCCGACGGTGAGCCGGCCCCGCGCCCGGTCGTGAGCGGGATCCGGGGCCCGCCGGGACCCGTCGGCGGCCGGTACCGTGTGCCCCCATGACGCGCGCGCCGCTCGGGATCGTCGCCGGGACCGGGTTCTACGACCTCGACGCCCTCGAGGACCGCTCCACCGACACGGTGGAGACGGCCTGGGGCCCGGCCCGGGTCACCCGGGGAACCTGGCACGGTGTGCCGGTGGTGTTCCTCACCCGGCACGGCCCCGGCCACTCCGTGCCCCCACACCTGGTCAACTACCGGGCCAACATCCGGGCCCTGGCCGACCTCGGATGCCGGGACGTCGTCGCCGTCAACGTCACCGGCTCGATCGACCCCGACCTGGCGCCGGGGGACCTGCTCTGCCTCGACGACTTCGTCGACTTCACCAAGCAGCGCCCGGTCACGTTCTTCGACGGCAGTGGCCCGGAAGGCGTGGTCCACACCGACGTCCTCGAGCCGTACCACCCGGCGATCCGGCGGGAGATCCTCGAGGCGGCCGCCGCAGCCGGCCGCACCATCCGCGACGGCGGGGTCTACGCCGCGTTCGAGGGGCCCCGGTTCGAGACCCGCTCCGAGATCCGGCTGGCCCGGCTCGCCGGCGCCGACGTCGCCGGCATGACGGGCGTCCCCGAGGTCACCCTCGCCCTCGAGGCCGGCCTGCGGTACGCCGCCATCTCGCTCGTGGTCAACCCCGCCACCGGCGTCGCCGACACCGACGACCGGATCACCATGGAGGAGATCCAGGACGTGCTCCGGGCAAGCGCCGTCGACGTCGTCGCCGTCCTCGACGAGCTCGTCCACACCCGCGCCACGTTCGCCGACGACGAGCCCGCCCGATGAGCCGGGTGGTCCTGCACGGCGCCCGCTACGTCGTCACGGTCGACGAGCACGACACCGTCCTCGAGCACCACACGGTCGTCGTCGAGGACGGCACGATCACCTCCATCGAGCCCACCGCCCGTACCGGCCCGGACCACGACCTCACCGCCCCCGCCAGCAGCCCGGACGCCGACACCCTGGTCGTCGACGCCCGCTCCCGCCTCCTGCTCCCGGGCCTGGTCAACCTCCACACGCACCTGCCGATGACCCTGCTGCGCGGCCTCGCCGAGGACGTCGACCTCGAGGGCTTCCTGCACCGGGTCTGGGCCGCCGAGGGGGCGGTGATGGACGCCGCCACGGTCGAGCTCGGGGCGACCCTCGGCGCGCTGGAGTCGCTCCTCGGTGGGTGCACGACCCAGCTCGACATGTACTTCCACCACGCGGCCGCCCACCGCGGCGCCGTGGCCGCCGGATCCCGGCACGTCATCGGCCCGGTCTTCTTCGACGGCACCGGGCCGGACGGGCTGGAGTGGCCGCAGCGGCTCGAGGGCCTGCGCTCGTGGAGCGCGCACCTCGAGGCGATCGGCGGCCCGCAGGTGCCCGTCGCCGCGATGCCGCACTCGACCTACACCTGCGGCCCCGAGCACCTCGCGGAGGTCGCGGAGACGCTGCGCGGGTGCGTCCCGGAGGCCGGGCACGCCGAGCGCCGCCCGCTCCTGACGACCCACGTCTCCGAGACCTCGGCCGAGAACGCCGACGTCGCCGGACGGTACGGCGGGCGAACCCCCACCGACGTCCTCGCCGACGCCGGCTGGCTCGCCGGCGACCTGCCCGTCGTCGCGGCCCACGGCGTGCACCTCTCGCCCGCCGACCGGGCCCGGCTCGCCGCCGCCGGCGCCGCGGTGGCCCACTGCCCGGGCAGCAACCTCAAGCTCGCCAGCGGGGCCCTGCCGTGGCAGGCCACCCGCGCCGACGGCGTGCAGGTGGGCCTCGGCACCGACGGCTGCAGCAGCAGCAACGACCTCGACATGTGGCAGGCGATGCGTCAGGCCGCCCTGCTGGCCCGCCTCACCAGCGGACGGCCCGACGTCGCGAGCGCCCACGAGGTGCTCCGCGCCGCCACCCTCGGTGGCGCCCAGGCCCTCGGGCTCGAGGACCTCGTCGGCTCCGTCGAGGTCGGCAAGCGCGCGGACCTCGTCCTCGTCGACCTCGACCGCCCGCACCTCACCCCGGTCCACGACGTCCACGCCCTCCTCGTCTTCGCGGCCGGCCGGGCCGACGTCACCGACGTCCTCGTCGACGGCGAGCCCGTCGTCCTCGGCGGACGCAGCACCCGGCTCGACGTCCCCGCCCTGCTCGCCCGGGCCCGGGCGCGCGCGGCCACCGCCCACACCGCGGCGGAGGACGCGTGACCCTTCCCGTCCCCCCGCGGCGGTCCCCGGCCGAGGAGGCCGAGACCGCCGAGCAGGTCATCGACCGCCTCCGGATGGAACCGATCCCGGAGGAGGGCGCCTGGTTCGCCGCCGGGCCCCGCACCCAGGAGCTCAACGCCATCACGGTGCTGCTCACCAGCGGGTCCGACGGGTTCTCCGCGATGCACCGCCTCGCGGTCGACGAGGGGTGGCAGTGGCTGGCCGGGGCCCCGGCGGCGATGCTCCGGCTGCGCCCCGGCGGCTCGGGGGTCCTCAACTACGTCGGGGCCGAACGCCACCAGGTGCTCGTCCGGCGCGGCACCTGGATGGGTGCCTCGACCCTCGGCGACTGGACCCTCCTCTCCTGCTGGTGCTCCCCCGCCTTCCGGCCCGAGCACTTCGAGCTCGGCGCGCGCGCCTCGCTCGTCTCCGAGTACCCCGACTTCGCCACGGAGATCGCGGCGCTCACCCGGGACCAGCCCGTCGGGCGGATGCGGTGAGCGCGCTCGTCACCGGGGCCAGCGGCGGCCTCGGCCGGGCCGTCGCCGTGGCTCTCGCGGCAGCCGGCCACGACGTCGGCGTCCACTACCGCGGCGACCCCGACGGGGCCGCCGCCACCGTCGCCGAGGTGGAGGCCGCCGGCCGGCGCGGCGCCGCTCTGCACGCCGACCTCGACGTACCGGACCCGAGGGCCCTCGAGCTGCGCTGCGAGGCCCTGCTCGACGCCTGCCTCGAGCACCTCGACGCCCCCCGGGTCCTCGTCCTCAACGCCTTCCCGCAGCACCGGGTCGCGTGGGACGACCTCGACGCCGCGGCGTGGGACGCCTACCACCGGGCGGGCCTGCGCCCAACGGCGGTCCTGCTCCACCGGGCGGCGGCCCGGATGCCGGCCGGTGGCGTCGTGGTGGTCGTCGGGAGCATCGAGGGCCTGCGGGCGATGCCGGCCCACGCCCCGTACGCGGTGGCCAAGGCGGCCCTGCACCACCTCGTCGCCGCCGCCGCCCACGAGCTCGGCCCCCACGGGGTCCGGGTGGCCGGGGTGGCTCCCGGGCTCGTGGACCGCGACGGCCTCGCGGACGCCTGGCCCGAGGGCGTGGCCCGCTACCGCGCGGCAAGCGCGCTCGGCCGGCCGGTGGCGGCCGAGGAGGTCGCGGCGACCGTCGCCTTCCTCGTCTCGCCGGCGGCGTCCGGCATCACCGGCACCACCGTCACCGTCGACGCCGGGTGGTCCTGCGGGCCCGGATGGTGACCCGCGCGGGAGCGCTCCCGGTGACCCTCGTCACGTCCCCGACTCGCCGACGGTAACGACCCCACAACGACTCCGTGGCGCGTGCTGTACGCGCGCGCGTTGGACGTAGCATCTGCACGACCCACCCGAAGTCCAAGGAGACCCTCCATGAAGTCCACGCGTTATCTCGTCGCGGCACCCGCGGCGCTCGCACTGCTCCTCGCGGGCTGTGGCGGCAGCACCGGCAACACCGGTGGCGGCGGCAGCACGCCCAGCGGCTCGGCGTCCAGCGGCGCCCCCACGGACGACTCGAACTGCGCGAGCGCCGACGTCTTCTGCATCGGCCTCGTGACGGACACCGGCAAGGTCGACGACAAGTCGTTCAACCAGTCGGCGCACGAGGGCGCGAAGGCAGCAGCCGCGGACCTGGACGGGTACTACAAGTACATCGAGACGCAGGACGCCAAGGACTACGCGGCGAACATGCAGCAGTTCACGAACAAGAAGTACGACATCGTCGTCACCGTCGGCTTCCTCATGACCGACGCGACCGCGCAGGCCGCCGCCGACAACCCCAACACGAAGTTCATCGGTGTCGACCAGACCTACGACGCGAGCAAGGTCACCGCCAAGAACCTCACCGGCCTGATCTTCCCCGAGGACCAGGCCGGGTACGGCGCCGGCTACCTCGCCGGCCTGATGACCAAGACCAACAAGCTCGGGCAGGTCCTCGGCCTCGAGATCCCGCCGGTGCAGAAGTACGCCAAGGGCTTCGAGAACGGCGCCAAGGCCGCCAACCCCAAGGTCACCGTCGCCACCGTCTACCACCCCGCCGGCGACAACGCGTTCAACGACCCGGTGTGGGGAGCCCAGCAGGCCCAGTCCCAGCTCTCCCAGGGCGCCGACATCATCTTCGGCGCCGGCGGCAACACCGGCAACGGTGCGCTGCAGGAGGTCGCCAAGGCGTCCGGCGCCGGCACCGACAAGTTCTGCATCGGTGTCGACACCGACCAGTGGGACACCGTCCCGGCGGCCCAGCCGTGCCTCATCACCTCGGCGATGAAGCTCATCTCGCAGGGCGTCACCGACACGATCAAGGCCGGCAAGGACGGCAGCTTCGAGGGCCTGCAGACCCTCGGCAAGGCCGGCCTGGCTCCGTACCACGACTTCGATAGCAAGATCCCGGCCGACGTCAAGACCAAGGTCGACGACATCGTCAAGAAGATGGAGGCGGGCACGCTCGACACCGGCGTCAAGCTCTGACGCCGCCCGGCGGTCCCCATCGGGTGACCGTCCTGCGGCCCGAGGGGGTGGGCATCCGTGACCGGGTGCCTGCCCCCTCGCCCGTGCAGGTCCGCCTCGGCGAGACCTGACGAGCGACCCCCTCGACACGAGGCGGGACCCCTACTTCCACCCACGGGACCCACGGGACAGACTGTGGGCACCCGAGCCATTGGAGACCCATGTCCGACACCACGAGCAGGGCCGATCCGGCCGACGCGGGCACCGCGCCGTCCCCGGAACCGGAGCCCAGGCAGCCGCGCGACCGCGGGGGCGCGCTGGCCTACCTCGTCGCCCACCAGAGCGCGGTCGTCATCGTCGTCGCGCTCGTCATCGCCCTCTCGATCGGTGCGGTGCTCATCCGCTGGCAGGGGGTGAACCCGACGTACGCCTACGAGACCCTCGTCCGGGAGGCGCTCTTCGCGCCCGGCGGCTTCACCCGCACCCTGCAGAAGACCGCGCCGCTGGTCCTCACCGGGCTCGCGGTGGTGCTCCCGCTGCGGGTCGGGCTGTTCAACATCGGCGGTCAGGGCCAGCTCATCATGGGCGCGATCATCGGGGCGTGGATCGCCTACGCCGCCGGCGGTCTCGGGTTCCTCGGCGCGCTCCTCGGGATGGCCGTCGGCGCCGTCGCCGGGGGGGCGGTCGGCTGGATCGCCGGCATCCTCAAGGCCACTCGCGGCGTCCACGAGGTCATCACGACGATCATGCTCAACTACATCGTCGCCGGGTTCACCTGGTGGCTCGTCACCGGGCCGCTCCAGGCCGAGTCCTCCAAGACCAGCGGGATCCCGCAGACCGAGCAGATCCCGGAGACGGCCCGGGTCGGCGCGGTCGCCGGGATCCCGATCGGCTTCCTCATCTCCGCGCTGCTCGCCGTCCTCTGCTGGTGGATGCTGGGCCGGACCACGCTCGGGTTCCGGCTCAACACCGTCGGCAGCAACAAGTCCGCGGCCGGCTACGCCGGCATCTCGATCAACCGGATCGTCGTCCTGTCGATGGTGCTCGGTGGTGGCCTCGCCGGACTCGCCGGGGCGCTCGAGGCGCAGGGCACGCTGCACCGGTTCGAGCCGGCCATCGGCGGCACCCTCGGGTTCGACGGCATCACCATCGCCCTGCTGGCCCGGGCCAACCCGCTCGCCACCATCCCCGCCGCGTTCCTCGTCGGCGTCCTGCGCACCGGCGCCCCCGGCCTGCAGTTCGTCACCCAGACCCCCGAGCTGCCCACCGGCATCACGCCGGAGATCGTCGACCTGCTCCTCGCGATCATCCTGCTCATGGTCTCGATCCCGGTCCTCGGCAGGTGGATCTTCCGCAGCCGCGCCGACAAGGTCAGCGCCAGCACGACGAGCTGGGGGTCCTGACGTGCAGGCCTGGGCCGCCAAGAACCGGGGCGTCCTGACGATCTCGCTCGTCCTCCTCGTCGCGTCGTACGTCTTCTACTACGCCGCGAACGACATCGCCCCGAGCATGTACATCAACGCCTGGAGCTACGCCATCCCGCTCGTCCTCGCCGCCCTCGTCGGCGTGCTCGGCGAGCGGTCGGGCGTGGTGAACATCGGCATCGAGGGGCAGATGCTCGTCGCCGCCTTCGCCGGCTTCTTCGCCGCCGCGTACAGCGGCTCGATGGTGGTCGGCCTGCTCGCCGGGGTGGGGACCGGCCTCCTCATGGGCGGCTTCCTCGCCTGGACCACCGTGCGCTGGCGGATGGACCAGATCATCGCCGGTGTCGTCCTCAACATCGTGGCCACCGGGATCACCTCGTTCTACTACAAGCCCGGGCAGATCCTCCCCGGCCTGCTGCCGCACTTCGACGTGCCACTGCTCTCGGCGATCCCGCTCTTCGGCCGGGTCTTCTTCAGCAACACCAGCATCTTCGCGATGCTCGCCATCCTCGCCGCGCTCGTCGTCCACTACGGCCTCTTCCACACCCGGTGGGGCCTGCGCACCCGCGCCGTCGGCGAGTACCCGTCGGCCGCCGACACCGCCGGCGTCAACGTCGAACGGCTCCGCCTGGTCAACGTCACCCTCGCCGGGGCGCTCGCCGGCTGCGCGGGGGTCTTCCTGTCGATGGACGCCTCGAGCTCGTTCGAGCGGGGGATGACCGCCGGCCGGGGCTTCCTCGCCCTGGCCATCATGATCATGGGTGCATGGCGGCCGCTGCGGGCCCTCGGGATGGCGATCTTCTTCGGCTTCGTCAACGCGGTGGCCAGCCAGATGCAGCAGAGCGGCTCGATCAGCCTGCCGCCGCAGCTCACCGGCACCCTGCCCTACGTCGCGACCCTCGTCGTCCTCGCCCTCGCCGCCGGGCGGGTCCGCGCCCCCGCGGCGTCCGGGCAGCCCTACGTGAAGGGAGACCAGTGATGAGCCAACCCACCACGGAGGCGGCGCGCACCCTGCCGCCGGAGCGGTCCGGGTTCGGCGAGGGGGTCGTCGGCGAGGTCCTGCTGGACATCCGGGGGCTGTCGAAGTCGTTCGGTGCCGTCCACGCCAACCGGGACATCAACCTCGACGTCCGGCGTGGCGAGATCGTCGCGCTGCTCGGTGAGAACGGGGCCGGCAAGTCGACCCTGGTCAACCAGATCTTCGGGCTCATCACCCCGGACAGCGGGACGGTGAGCGTCAAGGGCGACACCACCCCGATCCGGGACCCCAAGGACGCCATCAACCGCGGCATCGGGATGGTGCACCAGCACTTCCAGCTCGTGCCGGTGATGACCGTGGCCGAGAACCTGATCCTCGGCCACGAGACGACCCGCGGTGGGGGCGTCCTCGACCTCGAGGGGGCCCGCCGGATGGTGCGGGAGCTGTCCGCGAAGCACGGGCTGACCGTCGACCCCGACACCGAGGTCGCGGACCTCGCGGTCGGCACCCAGCAGCGGGTCGAGATCCTCAAGGCCCTCTCCCGGGAGGTCGACCTGCTGATCCTCGACGAGCCGACCGCGGTCCTCACCCCGCAGGAGACCGACGAGCTGCTCGGGGTCATGCGGGAGCTGGCCAACTCCGGGACCTCGATCGTCTTCATCACCCACAAGCTGCGCGAGGTGCTCGCCGTCTCCGACCGGGTGTACGTCCTGCGCCAGGGCGCGGTCGTCGGCGAGGTGGCCACCCGGGACACCGACGCCCGGGGCCTGGCGACGATGATGGTCGGCCGCGAGGTCGTCCTGTCGATCGACAAGGAGGCCGCCACCCCGGCCGAGGTCGTGCTGACCATCGAGGACCTCCACGTCCGCGACGACCGGGACCTCGGTGCGGTCAACGGGTTCTCGCTCACGGTGCGAGCCGGGGAGATCGTCGGGGTCGCCGGGGTCGAGGGCAACGGACAGCGCGAGCTCGTCGAGGCCCTCGCCGGGATGCGCAAGGTCGTCTCCGGGCGGGTGCTGCTCGGCGACCTGGACCTGACCAGGGCCAACCCGCACCAGACCCACCACGCCGGGGTGGGCCACATCCCCGAGGACCGGGAGAAGCACGGGCTGGTCGCCGCCTACTCGCTGGCCGACAACCTCGTCCTCAACGAGTTCGACCAGCCGCCGTACGCCCGGAGCGGGGTGCGTCAGTTCACCGCCGTCCGCGAGAACGCCGAGCGGCTGCGCGAGGAGTTCGACATCCGCTCCTCGAGCGTGATGCAGACGGCGGCCTCGCTCTCCGGTGGCAACAAGCAGAAGGTGGTCGTCGCCCGGGAGATGTCCTTCGAGCCCCGGTTGCTCATGGCCGCCCAGCCCACCCGGGGCGTCGACGTCGGGTCGATCGAGTTCATCCACCGGCGGATCGTCGACGCACGCGACGCCGGGGCCGCGGTCCTCCTCGTCTCCGCCGAGCTCGACGAGATCCTCTCGCTGTCGGACCGGATCGCCGTGGTCCACGGCGGCACGGTCGTCGCCGAGATGGACGCCGCGGATGCCGACCGCACCGAGATCGGCCGGCTGATGGCGGGCGACCACTGACCGGCTCCGGGACCGCAGGGCGCCTGACGGCTTCCTGAGAGAACGAACCTACGGACTCGTAAGTTACGCGAACGTAGGTTAGGCTTCGGGACGTGACCGCCCCCTCCGTCGCTCGACCGACCCCACCCACGGGGCGCGCCCGACCCCGGCTCGGCGCGCACGCCCCCGGCCCCCTCGGCGGACTCGCCCAGGGGGTCCGCCGTCTCGCCGAGGCGCTGGCCACCCCGCTGCTCCCGGCCGACTACCTCGACCTCATCGACCCGATGCGCCTGGGCGCTGACCTGCGCGGGCGGGTCGTGGAGGTCCGTGCCGAGACGCCCGACGCCGCCACGGTCGTCATCCGCCCGGGTCGGGGCTGGCTCGGTCACGTCCCGGGCCAGTACATCCGGATCGGCGTCGACGTCGACGGTGTCCGGCACTGGCGGGCCTACAGCCTGACCCACCGGGCCGACGGCTCGGCCGCGGCGGGGATCCCGGCCGGCTGCGTGGCGATCACGACCAAGGCGATCCCGGGGGGCGTGGTCTCCAACCACCTGGTCCGCCGGGTCCGGCCCGGCACCCTGGTCATGCTCGACCAGGCCACCGGAGACTTCACCCTGCCGACCCCGGCCCCCGCCAAGGTCCTCTTCCTCACCGCCGGCAGTGGCATCACCCCGGTCATCGGGATGCTGCGCAACCACCTCGGCGAGCTGCGCGACGTCGCGCACGTCCACTGCGCCCCGAGCGCACGCGAGGTCGTCTTCGCCGCCGAGCTGCGGGCGCACGCCGACGCCGGCCGGCTGGCCCTGACCCTCAACCTCGACGACGTCCACGGCGTGCTCGACCTCGCCCGCCTCGACACCCTCGCCCCCGACTGGCGCGAGCGCCAGACCTGGCTGTGCGGGCCGACCGGCCTGATGGACGCCGCCGAGCAGCACTGGGCCGACGCCGGGGTCCTCGACCGGCTCCACGTCGAGCGCTTCCGCCCCAGCGTCGTCGAACCGGGCGAGGGCGGCACCGTCACCTTCGCCCGGAGCGGCCGGGCCGTCGACTCCGACGGCTCCACGCCCATCCTCGACGCCGGGGAGGGTGCCGGCGTCCTCATGCCCAGCGGGTGCCGGATGGGCATCTGCTTCGGCTGCGTGGTCCCGATGCGCTCCGGCGCCATCCGCGACCTGCGCACCGGCGAGGTCACCGTCCACGAGTCCGACGAGCCGCTGCCCGTCCAGACCTGCGTCAACGCCGTCGCCGGCTCCTGCGAGATCGACCTCTGACCATCGACCGGACCACCCCCCGAACCCACGACCCCCCGCGAGCACGGAAGGACACCCCGCCCATGACCCTCGCCCCCGAACGACCCACCACCGTCAACCCCCGGCTCCGCGTCGAGAGCGACGCGCCCAGGCCCCAGCGCCCGGCGCTGAAGAGGTCCGGCAGGCCGAACCCGGCTGCCCACCTGACCCCGCAGGACATCGAGAGCATCGGGCACGAGCTCGACGCCCTGCGCAAGGAGGTCATGGACAGCCGCGGCGAGCGCGACGCCGCCTACATCCGCAAGGTCATCGCGGTCCAGCGCTACCTCGAGATGGGCAGCCGGGCCGTCCTGCTCTTCTCCGGCGTCAAGGTCAAGGGCTTCCGTCCCGCCTGGTGGCTCGGGACGGCCGGGCTCTCGGTCGCCAAGATCCTCGAGAACATGGAGATCGGCCACAACGTCATGCACGGCCAGTGGGACTGGATGCGTGACCCGAAGATCCACTCGACCGCGTGGGAGTGGGACAACGCCTCCCCGGCGAGCCAGTGGAAGCACAGCCACAACGAGATCCACCACACCTTCACCAACGTCCTCGGCCGCGACAACGACCTCGGCTACGGCATCCTGCGGGTCGACGAGGACCAGCCGTGGAGCCCCTTCTACCTCTTCCAGCCGATCTGGCACGTCGGCAACGCCCTCCTCTTCGAGTACTCCATCGCCGCCTACGACCTCGAGCTCGGGAAGTACGTCGCGACGAAGAACCGGATGAGCGACGCCGAGAAGGCCAAGTTCAGGGCCGACGCCCGGGAGGTCGTGGCGAAGGTCGAGCGGCAGGCCACCAAGGACTACCTCGTCCACCCGGCCCTCTCGGCCGCCACCGGCTCGGCCCGCACCACGCTGACCGCGAACGTGATCGCCAACCTCGTCCGCAACGTGTGGACGAACACGGTCATCATCTGCGGCCACTTCCCGCCCGGGATCTCCACCTTCGAGAAGACCTCGATCGAGGGCGAGACCCGCGGCGAGTGGTACCTGCGCCAGATGCTGGGCTCCGGCAACATCTCCGGCACCAGGGCGATGCACGTGATGACCGGCAACCTCAGCCACCAGATCGAGCACCACCTGTTCCCGGACATGCCGAGCAACCGGTACGGCGAGATCGCCCCGCGGATCCGCGACCTCATGGAGCGCCACGACCTCCCGTACGTCACCGGGAACATCTGGAAGCAGGCGGGGTCGGTCTACGTCAAGGTCGTCCAGCTCTCGCTGCCGAACAGGGTGGACGGGCAGCGGCGGCGCGACGTCGTCAAGCGCGAGCTGGCGAAGGCCTGGCGCAGCAAGAGGCTCGGCCGCCGCTTCTGACCCCTGGCCGGCCCGGGCCGCCGGGCCGGGCGCCCGGGCCGGGCGCCGGCCCGACCAGGGGACGTGGGGACGGAGGGCCATGCTCGAGGTGCTCGGTGGTTCGGTCGCGACCGTCCTGGTCATGGGGGTCGCCGCGGTCGTCGTCGGATACTCCAAGACCGCCCTCGGCGGGCTGGGCGTCGTCGCCGTCGCCATCTTCGCCACCATCCTGCCGACCCGGCAGTCCACCGCCGCGATCCTCGCCGTCCTCATCGTCGGGGACCTCGTCGCGGTGTGGCACTACCGGCGCGATGCCGACTGGGCCCTCATCCGTCGCCTCCTCCCGGCGGTGGTCCCGGGGCTCGTCCTCGGTGCCGCCTTCCTCGGCGTGGTCTCGGACGCCGTGCTGCGCCGGTCGATCGGCGCCGTGCTCCTCGTCCTCGTCCTCCTCCAGCTGTGGGTGAAGTGGCGCTCGGACGGCACCCCGAGCGCCGCCCACCAGCGGCGCGCGGTGGCCTGGGCGGCCGGGTCGGGTGTGGGCCTGGCGACGATGACGGCGAACGCCGCCGGGGCGGTCATGACGCTCTACCTCTCGGCCGCCGGCATCGACAAGCGGCGCTTCGTCGGGACGAACGCGTGGTTCTTCCTCATCGTCAACCTCGTCAAGGTCCCGATCTCGGTGGCGCTCGGGCTCATGCACTGGCGGGACGTCGGCCGGGCCGGGCTGCTCGCACCGCTCGTCCTCGCCGGGGGGCTGCTCGGCTACGCCACGGTGCGGCGGATCAGCCAGCGCGGGTTCGACGTGGCGGTGCTCGCCGCCTCGGCCGTCGCCGCGACGGCGCTCCTGGCCTGAGCGTCGGGCGCGGCCGCGGCCGCTCGGGGCGCCCGGGCCCGACCCGCTCGGGTCAGGCGTTCTTCGGGAAGCCGAGCTCGATGCCGCCGTGGCTGGGGTCGAGCCAGCGGCTGGTGACGACCTTGCCCCGGGTGAAGAAGTGGACGCCCTCCATCCCGTGGGCGTGGGTGTCACCGAACAGGCTGCTCTTCCACCCGCCGAAGGAGTAGTACGCCATCGGCACCGGGATCGGCACGTTGATGCCGATCATCCCGACCTCGACCTCGTTCTGGAAGCGCCGCGCGGCCCCGCCGTCGTTGGTGAAGATCGCGGTGCCGTTGCCGTACGGGTTGGCGTTGATCAGCTCGAGGGCCTCGTCGTAGGTCTTGGCCCGGACCACCGAGAGCACCGGCCCGAAGATCTCGTCGGTGTACACCGACATCTCCTTCGTGACGTTGTCGAACAGCGTCGGCCTGAGGAAGAAGCCCTCCCCGTCGGCGTCGACGTCCCCCTCGCGGCCGTCGACGACCAGGGTGGCGCCCGCCTCGACGCCGGCGTCGAGGTAGGAGGCCACCTTGTCGCGGTGCGCCTTGGTGACCAGCGGTCCCATGTCGCACCCGCGGGTGCCGTCGCCGGTGACGAGCTTGCCCATCCGGTCCTTGATCTTCTCGACGAGGTCGTCGGCGATCGGCTCCAGCGCCACCAGCGCCGAGATGGCCATGCACCGCTCTCCGGCCGACCCGAACCCGGCGTTGACCGCGGCGTCCGCGGCGAGGTCCAGGTCGGCGTCGGGCAGGACGATCATGTGGTTCTTCGCCCCGCCGAGCGCCTGGACCCGCTTGCTGTGCGCGGTGCCGGTCTCGTAGACGTACC
Source organism: uncultured Actinomycetota bacterium (assembly GCA_963772645.1). Taxonomy (GTDB): domain Bacteria; phylum Actinomycetota; class Actinomycetes; order Actinomycetales; family Dermatophilaceae; genus DASSQJ01. Next base: position 92,119 of record CAVYYD010000011.1, on the reverse strand, counting down.
TCGCGACCGGGGTCGAGCCGACGAAGGAGACGGCCTTGACGTCGGGGTGGGTCAGCAGCGCGTCGACCGCCTCCTTGTCGCCGTTGACGACGTTCATCACCCCGTCCGGCAGGCCGGCCTCGGTCCACAGCCTGGCGACGGCGATCGCGGCCGACGGGTCCTTCTCCGACGGCTTGAGGACCACCGCGTTGCCGGTGGCGATCGCCACCGGGACGAACCACAGCGGCACCATCGCCGGGAAGTTGAACGGGCTGATCACCGCGACGACGCCCAGGCTCTGCCGGATCGAGTACACGTCGACCTTCGTCGAGGCGTTCTCGGTGTAGCCGCCCTTGAGCAGGTGCGGGATGCCGCACGCGAACTCGGCGACCTCCAGGCCGCGGGTCACCTCGCCGACCGCGTCGGAGAGGACCTTGCCGTGCTCGGCCGTGATCAGCGCGGCGATCTCCTCCTTCCGCTCGTCGAGGAGCTGGCGGAACCGGAAGAGGACCTGGGTCCGCCTGGTCAGCGAGGAGTCACCCCACTCGCCGGCCCACGCCTGGCTTGAGCACCGGACGACGACCTGGCCGACGAGCTCGGCCGAGGCCAGGTCGAGCGCCCCGCTCTGCTCGCCGGTGGCCGGGTTGAACACCGGGCTGGTCCGCTCGGCAGTGCCCTGCCAGGGCTGGCCGGCGACGAGGTGGGTGATGCGGGTGGGAGTCGTGCTCACGGGTATCGGTCCTTGCCTACGGAGGAGTGGAATCAGTGTGCCAGTTGGTCGACTGCTGATGAAGTCCGCGTCCGGCGCCAAGCTGCGGCACGGGATCAGCAGGCGCGGCCCCGGCCCGGGGCCCGGCAGGGCGGCGGGCCGGCGGCCGGTGGGAGTCCCGCGGGGCGGGAGCGAGCCGCCGGCTGCGGGGGAACCGCCCACGCGGGTTCGGCCCGGCCTCGTCCCCCTCGTACCCTTGACGCTTGTGACCGAGCCGACCGCACCCGCCCTCCCCGAGGCCGACCTGCCCGAGCAGATGCGGGTCCGCCGCGAGAAGCGCGACCGCATCCTCGCCTCGGGTGGCCAGGCCTACCCCGTCACCGTCCCGCGGACCCACTCGCTCGCCGAGGTCCGCGCCGCCTACGACGGCCGCCTCGAGGAGGGTGCGGAGACCCAGGACGTCGTCGCCGTCGCCGGCCGGGTCGTGTTCGTCCGGAACACCGGCAAGCTCGCCTTCGCCACCCTCCAGGAGGGCGTCGGCACCCGCCTCCAGGTGATGCTCAGCCTCGCGGAGGTCGGCCAGGAGGCCCTGGCCCGCGTGGAAGTCCGACGTCGACCTCGGCGACCACGTCTGGGTGGAGGGCCGCGTCGTCTCCAGCCGCCGCGGCGAGCTCTCGGTGATGGCCGGCCGGTGGGGGATGGCGAGCAAGGCGCTGCGGCCGATGCCGGTCCTGCACAAGGAGCTGTCCGAGGAGTCGCGGGTGCGGCAGCGCTACGCCGACCTCGTCGTGCGCCAGGAGGCCCGGGACATGGTGCGGACCAAGGCCGCGGTGCTGCGCGCCATCCGCCGGGTCCTCGAGGACCGGGGGTACGTCGAGGTCGAGACGCCGGTGCTCCAGCTCGTCCACGGCGGTGCGGCGGCCCGGCCGTTCCGCACCCACCTCAACGCGTTCGACCACGGCATGGTGCTGCGGATCGCGCTCGAGCTGCCGCTGAAGAAGGCGGTCGTCGGCGGCGTCGACCGGGTCTACGAGATGGGCCGGATCTTCCGCAACGAGGGGATCGACGCCACCCACTCGGCGGAGTTCACGATGCTCGAGGCCTACCAGGCGTGGGGCGACCAGCGCACCATCGGCGCCCTGATGCGCCAGATCTACCTCGGTGCGGCCGACGCCCTCGGCTCGCGGCAGGTCGCGACCCCGGCCGGGGTCGTCGACCTCGACGGCGAGTGGCGCTGGCTGCCGGTCTACGACGCGGTCAGCGAGGCGGTCGGCGAGACGGTGACCATCGACACGCCCCGGGAGCGGCTGCTCGAGCTGGCCGAGCGGCACGCGGTCGAGGTCGACCCCTCGTGGGGCAAGGACAAGGTCTTCCTCGAGATCCTCGGCGAGGTCGTCGAGCCGACGCTGCTCCAGCCCACCTTCCTCTGCGACTACCCGGCCGTCGCCCAGCCGCTGGCCCGTCCGCACCGCTCGGCTGCCGGGCTCATCGAGGCCTGGGACCTCGTCATCGCCGGGGTGGAGCGGGGCACCGGCTTCTCCGAGCTCGTCGACCCGGTGGTCCAGCGCGAGGTGCTCACCGCACAGTCGCTGCGCGCCGCCGGGGGCGACCCCGAGGCGATGGAGCTCGACGAGGACTTCCTGCGCGCCCTCGAGTACGGGGCCCCACCGATGGGCGGGCTCGGGCTCGGCGTCGACCGGCTCGTCATGCTCTTCACCGGGGCGAGCATTCGCGAGACGATTCTCTTTCCGCACCTGAAGCCGGAGGCCTGAGCCATGGACACCGTGTGGCCCTATCTCGCAGCCATCATCCCGACGCTCGTCGTCGCCACCCTTTTCTACTTCCTCATCAAGGGCATGCTCGAGGGCGACCGGCGCGAACGCCTCGCCCAGTCCAAGTTCGAGGCCGAGCAGGACCGCCGCCGGGAGGCCATGAGGAAGGCGGATGGAGCGACGAATGGCGACGCCGCCGAAACGGGCACCGAAAGGCCGGAGAACCGCCCGGGGTAAAACCTTCGACAGGCGAGTTCTTTACCATCCCTTTACCCTGGCGGGAATCCGCTGTTACTGTTTCCGAGGCATCGTCTCTGGTGCCCCGGAATTCCCCGTGACAGACCACCCCTGAAAGGCACGCCAATGGCCAAGAAGGTCCAGGTGCTCCTCGTCGACGACGTCGACAAGAGCACTCCTGCCGACGAGACGGTGTCCTTCGCCCTCGACGGTGTCAGCTACGAGATCGACCTCACCTCGGAGAACGCCACCAAGCTGCGCGACGACTTCGCGATGTGGATCGGCCACGCCGAGCGCACCGGAGGGCGCCGCTCCACCGCCCGCGCCGGCAAGGCCGCGGGCGCCGGCCGCAAGCAGGATCTCGGAGCGGTCCGCGAGTGGGCCCGTGCCAACGGCTACACGGTCAGCGACCGGGGGCGCATCTCGGCCGAGGTTCAGCAGGCCTACGAGAAGGCCAACTCCTGAGCCGTCCGGTTCGGCCCTCGAGCGGAGCGGCGGCGCCCGAGCCCGGGGCCGCCGCTCCGCTCATGTCCCGACGGCACTCGTGGCTGCGGTTCACCACCGGTGGGCCGCCGCTCCCGTACGACCTGCGCACCGGCGTCCGGGCCTGGCAGGACGCGCTCGACGGCCTCCACCGGCACTGGTACGACAGCGCCCCGGCGCAGGTCGCCGACGTCTTCGTCCTGCAGTGGCTGCTCCAGGTGCCGGCGCACACCGCCGCCCACGCCGCCGCCTCGGGCCCGTGGCGGGCCGACCTGACCGACCTCAGCTTCTCCACCGGGGGCGCCCTCGTCCCCGAGGCCGTCCGCCTCACCGCGCTGGTGGCCGACGACGGCGACCTCGGGGCGCGGCTCGGCCGAGCCGAGGCCGACTACCGGTCGGTCGCACAGACGGCGGCCCGGGAGTACCCGTCGCGGGTGCGCCTCGGTCCCCGGGTGCGGTCCGCGCTCGTCGACGACATGTGGGTCGCGGCCTCCCGGGAGGCCGCCGCGGCGGGCGGCGGGGTGCGCTACGACCTCCCGACGCGGGAGTCGTGCTGCCTCATCTACGCCCTGCCGGGGTGCACCGAGTGCGCCGGCTGCCCGCGCCTGCGCTGACCCCGGCCCGCCCCCCCGGGTCGGGTGCCCAGCCGGCTGCCCGAGCGACCTGCCGAGCACCCGACCGGGATCAGGGCAGGTCGGCGAGGAGGTCGCCGTGCTCGGCGAGCCGGTCGAGGAGCTCGTCGTACATCACCTGGCGCAGGAGCTCCGGCTCCTCGGCACCCCGCTCGACCTCCTGCCAGGTCCGGGGCGCCGCGACGCACGGCAGCTCGCGCCCGCGCAGCGAGTACGGGCTGATCGTCGTCTTGGCGGCGACGTTCTGGCTCCAGTCGAGGAAGACCTTTCCGGGCCGAAGCGACTTCGTCATCTTCCACAGGACGAGATCGGGGTGCTTCTTGGTCATCTCCTGCGCCAGCTGCATCGCGAGCTCGCGCACCTCCTCGGAGGTCAGGTCCCCGCCGAGGCCGGCGTAGAGCTGCATCCCCTTGCTGCCGGAGGTGACCGGGTAGAGGTCCAGACCGAGCCGGGCGAGGCGGTCGCGGACGAGGAGGGCCACCCGGGCGCACTCGTGGAGCCCGGCCGGGGTGCCGGGGTCGAGGTCGATGACGATGCGGTTCGGGTTCTGCCGCTCCCCGTCCCGGACGGTCCACTGCGGGACGTGGAGCTCGAGGCTGTTGAGGTTGACGAGGTAGGTCAGGTCGGCGACGTCGGCCACCATGGGGTAGGTGACGTCGTCGACGGGGACCCGCGGCAGCCAGCTCGGCGCCCCGGACGGCAGGTTCTTCTCGAAGAACATCTGGTCGGCGACGCCGTGCGGCCAGCGGACCCGGGTCACCGGCCGCCCCGCGAGGTGTGGGAGCAGGACCGGCGCGACCCGCGCGTAGTAGTCGAGCACCTCGCCCTTCGTCGTCTCGGTCGAGGGGTACATCACCTTCTCGAGGCTGGTCAGCCGTAGCCGGCGCCCGGCCACCTCGACCCGGGTGGCCTGTGGCTCATCGGCCATCGTCGACCTCCCGCAGGTCCTCGGGGGTGAGGTCCGCGCGCACCCCGAGGTAGCTGGGCTGGCGCAGCCGGTGCGCTCCGGTGAGCTCGAGGGTGCGCACCTCGACGACGACCGTCGGGTCCAGCCAGCGCGTCCCCCCGGCGTCGAGCCGCGGCACCTCGTCCGAGAACGGCGAGGTCGCCCGCTCGTGGCCGCGGAACCGGGCGAGGAGCCGCTCCCCCTCGGCTCCGGCCAGCCCCGACCCGACCCGGCCGGCGAACCGCCACCCGCCCTCTCCGTCCGGCAGCCCGACGAGGACGGCACCGAGCCGGCCCTGCGAGCCGCTCTCCGGCCGCCACCCGCCGACGACGGCCGAGTAGGTGGTGCGGTGGGCGTGCTTGCGCCAGTCCGGGGAGCGCCGGCCGACCGCGTAGGAAGCCCCCCGGCGCTTCGACACGATCCCCTCCAGGCCCTGTTCGGCGGTCGCCGCCAGCAGCTGCTCACCATCGTCGTAGACCGGTGGCACCTGCCAGTGCGGCCCGGTGAGGTCGAGCTTCTCGAGCAGCGCGCGTCGGGTCGACCACGGTTGACCGGTGACGTCCTGGCCGAAGAGGCGCAGCAGGTCGAAGACCATGAGCGTCACGGGCCGGGTGCCCACGAGCCTGAGGGCGCGAGGGCGCGAGGAGACGTGCATCCGGTCGGCGAGCGCGTGGAAGCTCGGCCGTCCGCCGTCCATCGCGACCACCTCGCCGTCGAGCAGCATGTCGTCGTAGGCCTCGGCCAGGGCGTCGAGCTCGGGGTAGGCGGCGGTGACGTCGCGCCCGGTGCGCGACCATACGGTGACCGCCCCGTCGCGCACGTCGACGAGCACCCGCATCCCGTCCCACTTCACCTCGTGGGCCCAGGCGTCGCCGTGCGGGACCCGGTCGGCGGGCGTCGCGAGCATCGGGCGGATCGGGTCCACCCCCCCATCCTGCCGGGCCGGCGCCGGCCCCGGTGGCGCATGGGTGCTCAGGCGGTGGCTCGGGCGACCACCTGAGCACCCGACCCGGGCGAGGCCCGGCGACGGGCCTCAGGAGGCGAGCCCCGCCTCGTGGGCCATGACGACGAGGCCGATGCGGTCGCGGGCGCCCCACTTGGTGAGCAGCCGGGACAGGTGGGTCTTCACCGTGGTCTCCGAGATGTGGAGGGATGATGCGATCTCGGCGTTGTTCAGCCCACGGGCGACGCAGCGCAGCACGTCCTGCTCACGCGAGGTCATCCGGGCGACGGCCTCGGCGTGCGCCTCCGCGCCACCGGGCAGGCCGGCGACCAGCGGCGGGGTGACGGAGGCGTCGAGGACGACCTCGCCGGCGGCGACCGACCGGACGGCGCTGACCAGCGAGGCGCGCGGCGAGTCCTTGAGGAGGAAACCCCGCGCCCCGGCCCGCAGCGCGCGGACGACGTACTCGTCGTCCGGGAAGGTGGTGAGGACGAGGACTCGGGTGCGGGGACGGTCGGCGAGGATGCGGGGGATGGCACCGAGGCCGTCGAGCCGCGGCATCCGCAGGTCGAGGAGCACGACGTCGGGCCGCTGCAGCCGGCAGAGGGTGAGGGCCTCGAGACCGTCGGCCGCCGTGCCGACGACGTCGAGGTCGCCCTGGGCGCCGAGGATGAGCGCGAACCCCTCGCGGACGAGCTCCTGGTCGTCGACGATGGCGACCCGGGTCGGCGCCGGCCCCGCGTCGTGTCCTGCGCCCGCGCTGGTCGCGGCCGGAACCTCGCCGTCCCCGCCCGGCGGGGCGCCGGTACCGGCGGTGGGAGCTGCTCCGCTCACGACGGCACCGCCGACCGTGGGAGGACCGCCTCCACGGCGAAGCCGCCGTCGGGGAGCGGGCCGGCGCGGAGCCGTCCCCCGCACGACTCGATGCGCTCCCGCATCCCGAGGAGTCCGTGACCACCCGGTACGCCCGGCTCCGCCGGAGGCCCAGGTCGTGCGCCGGGGGCGTTGGAGACACGGACCCGGACCTCGTCCCCGTCGGCCCCGAGGTCGACCCTCGTGGCGGAGGGCCCGCAGTGGCGGAGCGCGTTGGTGAGCGCCTCCTGCACCATCCGGTAGACCGCCTCGTCGGCGGCGGGGTCCAGGTGCAGGTCCACGCCACCGGTGAGCTCGACCGGGAGGCCGGCCGAGCGGAAGAGCCCGACGAGCCGGGGCAGGTGACCGGTGCCGGACGGTCCGGGGTCGTCGGTGCGGAGGGAGCCGAGGACGCCGCGGGTCTCGCGCAGGGCGGCGCGGCCGGTCTCCTGCACGGTGCCCAGCGCCGCCCGCGCGCGCTCGGGGTCGCTGCCGAGCAGCTCGTCGGCGACCTCGGCCTGCACGACCATGAGCGAGAGGCTGTGCGCGAGGACGTCATGGAGGTCGCGGGCCACGCGCAGCCGCTCCTCGGCCGCCGCGGCCCGGCGGTCGGCCTCGGCCCGGCGGCGCGTCTCGTCGACCCGACGGTCGGCATCGTTGAGCCACAGCCCGATCCCGAGGATCCAGACGACGTTGAGGGACCACGTCCACGAGGAGGCGAGGGTCTCCTGTGGGTCCGCGGCACTCCCGACGAGCGCGAACGCCATCCCCACGGGGAGTCCGAGGTAGGAGAGGGGACGGCGCCCGTAGCGACCGAGCGAGAAGACGGCGACGACCAGGACGAGGACGCCGGGCGCCGACTGGGCCACGGTGCCCACGGTGGCCGGCCCGAGGACGGCGACCCCGACGCCGAGGAGGACCACGAGCGGCATCCGGCAGCGCAGGAGGAGCAGGGCGGCCGCGACGGCGACTCCCACGGCGAGGAGGGGACGGGAGCCGACGACCGCGTCCGACGTGGTCGCGTCGAGCACCCCCCACACGCCGAGGAGCAGGGCCGGAACCCACTCCCACGGCGAGAACGGCGGCCGGGCGCGATCGACGACACCGGTGGTCATGACGCCGAGGGTAGGGCGCCGGGCACGTCCACGGCGTCCTCTTCGGAGACGACCGGGGTCCTCCCGCGGGAGGACCCCGGTGGTGCCGCCGGGCGGCAGGACGGTCCCAGGGGCCGACGCGGCACGGGCCGCGCGCCGGCGAGGCTCGAGGAGTCGCACCACGGCGACCACCACACGCTGCACCCCCGGGCCCCGGGGTCAACGCCCACCCGTCGAGCCATCCGGCCAGATGGACCGCGTGGCCGTCCACCGCTCACCCACCACCAGCAGCGACGACCCCGTCACCCACCCGAGGAGAACCCATGAGTGCCACCACGGCCGCGCCGATCGACCCGACCGCCCACCGACCCCTGCTCGCCCACACCCGCGCGGTGCTGCTCGTCGTCGCCTACGGCCTGCTCTCACTGTGGGCGCTCGCCCTCGCCGCCCCCGGCGTCGCCGCCGTCCTCGGCGGCGGCCTTCCCGACCCGTCGCTGCGCTTCCTCGCCGTCGGCGCCACGTCCTTCAAGCTCCTCACCGTCGGTGCCGCCGTCGCGGTGCTCCTGACCCGCGGTGGCAGCGTCCTCGCCGTCCGGGTGCTCGTCGCGGGCCAGGTCGTGTGGCTGGTCGCCGACCTCCTCACGCCGCAGGGGGACGACGGCGTGCTCGGTGCCGCGCTGCGTCTCCCGCTGTCGCTCGCCATCTGGGTGGGTCCGTGGCTGCTCCTCACGACCGACCGACGCCGGCTCTGGCGGCAGCCGCTGCAGGTGCGGATGCCGCTCGCAGCGGTCGCCGTCCTCGGCGCCGTCCCACTCGGGATCTGGTCGGCCGCCGCCTCCCGGGTCGGCCTGCCGGCGTCGCTCCCGGGCGACGAGGCGGCCGAGCTGCGCTTCGACGCCTGTGGCCTTCCGGTCGCGTTGCTCGCGGCGGTGGCCCTGTGTTCCCTGCACCGTGCACGGTGGTGGGATGCCGGCGTCGGCGCCGTCTGCGTCGCGCTCGCCGTCCTGGCGGTCACGGTTCCCACGGGGCCCGCGTCACCGGGGTCAACCGGCCTGCTGCTGCTCGCCGTGCCCGTGCTCCTCCTCGGCACGCGCCGGTCCGGCCCCTCGACGGCGTGACCTCCAGGCGACCGGTCGGCGCCGCCCCCGGTGGAGCATGGGTGCTCAGGCGGCGGCTCGGGCGACCACCTGAGCACCCGACCCGAGCCTCCCCGTCGGGCCCCCGACCGCCCTAGGCTGGGACGACGCGCCGCCGCGACCCGACACCCACCCGGCGGCCGACGGAAGGATGTGGGCGCCATGCGCGCGATCTGGAAGGGCGCGGTCTCCTTCGGCCTCGTCAACGTGCCGGTCCGGCTCTACTCGGCGACCGAGAACCACGACGTCCAGTTCCGGCAGGTCCACCGCGAGGACGGCGGCCGCATCCGCTACCGGCGGGTCTGCTCCATCGACGGCGAGGAGGTCTCCTACGACGACATCGCCAAGGGGTACGAGACCGAGGACGGCGACATGGTCGTGCTCACCGACGAGGACTTCGCCGACCTCCCGTCCAAGACCTCGAAGGAGATCGGCGTGACGAAGTTCGTCCCCGCCGACCAGATCGACCCGATGTGGCTCGACAAGTCCTACTACCTCGAGCCCGACGCCTCCGCGGCCAAGCCGTACGTCCTGCTCCGCGACGCCCTGGAGAAGGAGAACCGGATGGCGGTGGTCACCGTCTCGATCCGGACCCGGATGACGATGGCCGTGCTGCGGGTGCGGGACGGGGTCATCGTCATGCAGACGATGCTGTGGCCGGACGAGGTGCGGGCCGCCGACTTCGCCCGGATCGACGAGGAGCAGCACGCCACGAAGCAGGAGATGGACATGGCCAAGATGCTCATCGACCAGCTCGCCGGCGACTACGACCCGGACGAGTACGAGGACGACTACTCGACCGCGGTCAAGGAGCTCGTGCGGGCCAAGGTCGAGGGTGGCGAGGTCAGGGTGGCACCCGCCGAGGAGGACGAGGGCGGTGAGGTCGTCGACCTGCTCGCGGCCCTGTCACGCTCGGTGGAGAAGGCCAAGGCGGCCCGCGGCGAGGCACCGGCAGCGGACCCGGACCGGGCTCCGGCCGGGACCTCCACGGCGAAGAAGCGCGCCGCCGCGACGGCCGGCACGAAGAGCCCAGCGAAGAAGACGGCGGCCAAGAAGACCGAGAGCAAGAAGACGGCGAGCAAGAAGACGGAGAAGAAGGCGAGCTGAGCAGCGAATGCCCGAGGGTCACACGCTCTACGCCCTGGCCCGCGACCTGCACTCGGCGTTCTCCGGCACCCGGCCGACCGTCACCAGCCCGCAGGGACGGTTCGACGACGGCGCCGCCCAGCTGAGCGGGCTCGCGCTGCTCGGCGCCACGAGCCGCGGCAAGCACCTCTTCCTCGAGTTCGAGGGCGAGCGCTGGGTGCACGTCCACCTCGGTCTCATCGGCACCTTCACGATCGACGAGCGGGGGTGGACCGCCGAGGTGCCGGTGACCGGGGCGGTCCGGATGCGGATCGCCACCGACGAGCACGTCGCCGACCTGCGCGGACCCAACCTCTGCGCCGTGGTGACCCCGGAGGAGGTCGAGGCCGTCATGGCCCGGCTCGGCCCGGACCCCCTGCGCCCCGACGCGGCCGACGGCGACCCCGAGCGGGCCTGGGCCCGGGTCCACCGGTCCACCCGCACCGTCGGCGAGCTCCTCATGGACCAGTCGGTGCTCGCCGGCGTCGGGAACGTCTACCGCTCCGAGGTGCTCTTCCGGCACCGGCTCTCGCCGTTCACCGAGGGGCGGCGGTTCCGGCGTGCCTCGTGGCGCCTGGTCTGGGACGACCTCGTGCGGCTGCTGCCCCTCGGCGTGGCCACCGGACGCATCGTCACCGTCGCCGAACAGGTCGAGGACGTCGAGGCCGCCCTGGGCCGCGGCGAGGTGCCGCACGTCCCGGAGCGCACCTCCTACGTCTACAAGCGGGACGGGATGCCGTGCCGGGTCTGCGGGTCCCGCATCCGGACCCGGGTCGTGGGCGGGCGGACCCTCTACTGGTGCGGCCGCTGCCAGCGTCGGCAGTGACCCGCCACGGCCGATGGGTCGGTCGCGCGGCACACCGCCGGGGGCGGCGCAGGGGCGGGTGCGGGCGGTTGCTCCCGCTTGTCCGCCGTGGGCGAACGCGGTGGACCGGCGGAACACCCGCACCGGACGCACCGTTGGACCCCTCGTAGCCCGCGCCGCCCGAGGGGCCCGTTGTGACAACGACGGTGCGCTCTCAGGCGGCGCGACTAGCATCGAGGGGACTCGACGTCAGGAGTAGCACCATGTTCGAACGGTTCACCGACCGCGCCCGCCGGGTGGTCGTCCTCGCGCAGGAGGAGGCCCGCGGTCTCAACCACAACTACATCGGGACCGAGCACATCCTCCTCGGCCTCATCCACGAGGGTGAGGGCGTCGCGAGCAAGGCCCTGGAGAGCCTCGGGATCAGCCTCGAGGCGGTCCGCGAGCAGGTGCAGGAGATCATCGGCCAGGGCCAGCAGGCCCCGACGGGCCACATCCCCTTCACGCCGCGGGCGAAGAAGGTCCTCGAGCTGAGCCTGCGCGAGGCGCTGCAGCTCGGCCACAACTACATCGGCACCGAGCACATCCTGCTCGGCCTCATCCGTGAGGGGGAGGGCGTCGCCGCCCAGGTGCTCGTCAAGCTCGGCGCCGACCTCTCCCGGGTGCGCCAGCAGGTCATCCAGCTGATCTCGGGCTACCAGGGCGGCAAGGAGGGCGCTGCCCAGGGCGCCGGCGCCACCGCGGGTGGCCCGGCCGAGGGCACCCCCGCCGGCTCCCTCGTCCTCGACCAGTTCGGCCGCAACCTCACCCAGGCCGCCCGCGAGGGCAAGCTGGACCCGGTCATCGGCCGGGAGAAGGAGATCGAGCGGGTGATGCAGGTGCTCTCCCGCCGCACGAAGAACAACCCGGTCCTCATCGGCGAGCCCGGCGTCGGCAAGACCGCGGTCGTCGAGGGCCTGGCCCAGGACATCGTCAAGGGCGAGGTCCCCGAGACCCTCAAGGACAAGCAGCTCTACACCCTCGACCTCGGCGCGCTCGTCGCCGGCAGCCGCTACCGCGGTGACTTCGAGGAGCGGCTGAAGAAGGTCCTCAAGGAGATCCGCACCCGGGGCGACATCGTCCTGTTCATCGACGAGATCCACACCCTCGTCGGGGCGGGCGCGGCCGAGGGCGCGATCGACGCGGCGAGCATCCTCAAGCCGATGCTGGCCCGCGGCGAGCTGCAGGTCATCGGCGCGACGACCCTCGACGAGTACCGCAAGCACATCGAGAAGGACGCCGCGCTCGAGCGCCGCTTCCAGCCGATCCAGGTCGCCGAGCCGACCCTCGCGCACGCCATCGAGATCCTCAAGGGCCTGCGCGACCGGTACGAGGCGCACCACCGGGTCTCGATCACCGACGGTGCCCTGGTCGCGGCGGCGAACATGGCCGACCGGTACGTCAACGACCGGTTCCTGCCCGACAAGGCGATCGACCTCATCGACGAGGCCGGGGCCCGGCTGCGGATCCGCCGGATGACCGCACCGCCGGACCTGAGGGAGTTCGACGAGAAGATCGCCGCGGTCGTCCGCGAGAAGGAGTCCGCGATCGACGGGCAGGACTTCGAGAAGGCCGCTCGCCTGCGCGACGACGAGAAGAACCTGCGCGGCGAGAAGGCCAAGCGGGAGGCCGAGTGGAAGTCCGGTGACATGGACGTGATCGCCGAGGTCGACGAGGAGCTCATCGCCGAGGTGCTCGCCGCGTCCACCGGCATCCCGGTGTTCAAGCTCACCGAGGAGGAGTCCAGCCGGCTGCTCCACATGGAGGACGAGCTGCACAAGCGGGTCGTCGGCATGGACGAGGCGATCAAGTCGCTCTCGCAGGCCATCCGTCGCACCCGGGCGGGCCTGAAGGACCCGCGCCGTCCGGGCGGCTCGTTCATCTTCGCCGGGCCGACCGGCGTCGGGAAGACCGAGCTCGCCAAGACGCTCGCGGAGTTCCTCTTCGGCGACGAGGACAGCCTCATCCAGCTCGACATGTCGGAGTACAGCGAGAAGCACACGGTCTCGCGGCTCTTCGGCTCGCCTCCCGGCTACGTCGGGTACGAGGAGGGCGGTCAGCTCACCGAGAAGGTCCGGCGCAAGCCGTTCTCGGTCGTGCTCTTCGACGAGGTCGAGAAGGCGCACCCCGAGATCTTCAACAGCCTCCTGCAGGTGCTCGAGGACGGCCGGCTCACCGACTCCCAGGGCCGGATGGTCGACTTCAAGAACACGGTCATCATCATGACGACCAACCTCGGCACCCGGGACATCTCCAAGGGCTCGCTCGGCTTCTCGGCCGGGCCCGATACCCGCTCGAGCTACGACCGGATGAAGGCCAAGGTGATCGACGAGCTGAAGCAGCACTTCCGTCCCGAGTTCCTCAACCGGGTCGACGACACGATCGTCTTCCCGCAGCTGAGCCAGGCGGAGATCGTCCAGATCGTCGACCTCGAGATCGCCAAGCTCGACAAGCGGCTCAAGGACAAGGACATGGGCATCGAGCTCACCCCGGCGGCGAAGAACCTCCTCGCCACCAAGGGCTACGACCCCGTCCTCGGCGCCCGGCCGCTGCGGCGCACGATCCAGCGCGAGATCGAGGACGTGCTCTCGGAGAAGATCCTCTTCGGGGAGCTGAAGTCCGGCGAGATCGTCGCGGTCGACGCCAGCGGCGAGACCAAGGACGACACGTTCACCTTCCAGGGGACGCCGCACTCGCGCGGCATCGAGCTGCCGGTCGTCGCGGCGGAGGCCACCGAGGGCTGAGCACCCGCCACCACGACGAGGCCCCCGACCACGCCGGTCGGGGGCCTCGTCGCACTCCGGTCGGGGGCCTCGTCGCCCGCCGGCCGGGGCCCCGGTCGCACCGCCGGCACCCCCGAGCCCGGCGCGGGACGCGCCACCGCCGTGAGCAGCGAATCCCGACATGTGGCCATTTCTGACCAAATCTTGAACGTCGCTTTACCCAACACACGGCTCCCGTGCCGCAGACTGGTCATCGCGCAAGGGCCTCCGGGGCGCCTTGCGTCGGACGGCCCGCCACCACCCCTGCGGTGGCGGGCCGTCCCCTTTCGTCCACCGGGCCGCGGAACCGTCGCCGCGCACTACGCTCGCCCCGTGGCCGACGCCCCCATCCCCGCCGACGACCGGACCGTCGCCGGCGTCGTCGTCCGCCCCGCCCGTACCGCGGACGTGCGGGCGATCCGGGCCCTGGTCGCACCGCTGGCCGAGCGCCGGGTGCTGCTCAACAAGGAGGCGGTGGCCTACTACGAGTCGGTCGGCGACTTCGTCGTCGCCGAGTCAGCGGGCCGGGTCGTCGGGTGCGGAGCGCTGCACGTGCTCTGGGAGGACCTCGGGGAGGTGCGCACGCTCGCGGTCGACCCCGCCCACCTGGGCCGCGGCGTGGGCGCGCTGCTCCTCGGCCGCCTCGTCGAGCGGGCGCACGGGCTCGGCCTCTCGCGGCTCTTCTGCCTCACCTTCGAGACCACCTTCTTCGGCCGGCACGGGTTCACCCCGATCGACGGGCAGGCCGTCGACCCCGCGGTGTACGCCGAGCTGCTGCGCTCCTACGACGAGGGGGTCGCGGAGTTCCTCGACCTCGAGCGGGTCAAGCCGAACACGTTGGGCAACACGCGCATGCTTCGGGTGCTCTGACCCGCGCCGGAGCGCCACGACGACGACCGTCAGCATCCCGACGAACAGGACGAGCGCCAGCCCGGGGGCGCCCACTCCGAGCGGTAGCACCCAGGCCGCGCGGGCCCGCACGTCGTCGGCGGCCTGCTGGGCCGGGGCGATCTCGCCACCCTCGACGAGCGTCGTGGCGCGGGCGGCACGGTCCTGCAGGCCGAGCAGCGCCACCCCGAGGTCGCCGAACGGACCGCGCTCCGCGCCGGCCACCGCGCGGGCCCGACCCACCGCCGTGACCGCACGGGCCGCTGCCGGCAGCGAGGTCGCCAGGCCGGTGTACTGCTCGTCGAACGCGGCGTCCTCGTAGGAGGAGCGGACCGTGTCGGGCACCTCGAGGCCGGCCGCGGCGGCAGCCTGCTGGACCGCCACCGCGTCCGCCCCGAGCCCGGTCACGGCCTGGCGGACGTGGGCCGCACGCTCGAAGTCCCAGTCGGTCATCGCGTCGCGCAGGCCCTCGGGCGGCAGCCACGGCCCGTCGGCGGTGTCGAGCGCCGAGTAGGCGGTGCGCTCCCGGGCGCGGGCCGGCAGGTCGGCCGCCTGGGCCGGGGTGAGCACCCAGGTGGCGAACAGGGCGGGCGCGGCCTTGACCCCGCCCCGGGACTCGACGAGGTCGAGCCACCGCTGCCACGTCGTGCGCCCCCCGGTGTGGTCCGGCGTGCCCGGCGGGTCGTAGGCCCGCTCGCCGCGCACCCCGGCCCCGACGACGGCCGCGAAGGTCGAGTCGTCGAGCCTGCCGAGCAGGTCCTTGGTGACCCGGTAGGCGGCCGGGTAGGCCCACCCGTCGACGTCGGTGGACCGGCTCCCGGCGCCGCCGCCCCACTCGGCGAGGGGGACGGCGAGCCTGTCCGAGGGGGTCACCGTGTCGTGGCTGCTGGGCGTCCCGCCGTCCTCGGTGACGACCCGCTCGGCGACCGCCTGGGCCAGGCCCTCGTACTGCCAGCGCTGGTCGAACCGCTCCCCGGAGAGCCAGGCGTGCGAGAGCTCGTGGATGATGAGGTCCTCGTCGAGGGCCTCGCCGACGACGATCTCGGCGTCGGAGGGGTCGAACCAGCCGTCGTAGCCGCGCAGGGACGGCGTGGCGTCCTCCCGGATGCGCTGCAGGCCGCCGGGCCACGGGGTGCCGACGAGCCGTTCGAGGGTCGGGATGCCGTGCTTCACGACGCCCTCGACGAAGTCGGTCCACGCGCGGTCGCCCGGGAACGACTCCAGGAGCAGGGGGGTGCCGGAGGCGTCGACGCTGCGCTCGTCGATCTGCGCCGGGTCGCGCACCGAGACGACCGCCCAGATCCCGGCGTCGTAGGTGTTCACGGACGTGCTCCAGGTGTCGGTCTCGCCGGTGGACGTGCGCTCGAAGCCCTCGCTCGTACTCGTGAACGACATCCCCCCGGGCACGACGACCTGCACGACGTTGTGCCCGCTGTCGCCCGGACCGGTGGCGACGAAGGTGGCGTACCCGCGGCCGACCCGGGTCGTGTCCCTCGAGCGCGGCGGCGCGCCCGGCACCGTGTAGCCGAGGTCGATGTGTCGGGACTGGTCGTAGGTCAGCTCGGGAAAGCCGACCCGGGCGAGCGCGGTGCTCGGGTCGTCGGTGCCCTCGAGGGTGACCGGCAGCGCAGCCCCCTCGCTGCGGGCCCGCAGGTCGCGGGCACCCGCGGCGACGGGCACCGAGAAGCCGTCGTAGTAGTAGGTGTAGACCCCGCCGGTGGTCTTCTCGTTCGGGCTGATGTTGTGCAGGTCGATGGACACGGTGACGCGCACCGCCGTGGACCGGGTGTCGAGGACGTAGGTGCTCGTGGCCGCGACGGTCAGCCCCTCGTCCGCCGTGGCGACCGGTGCCCCGGCGAGCAGGCCGCCGCAGACCACGGCCACGGCCAGCACCACTCCTGCGGCGCGCCGACGCGTGCTGCCCATCGATCCTCCGCGTGCGCTGCCCGGCCCGGCACTCTCCGGGTCCTACCGGGACGATGCTAGGTGGTGGGGCCGACGCCCGGGACGCGCTTCGCCGGACCGGCCCCCTCCGGAGGCGCCGTGCACCCGGCGCCGGTGACCCGCTTGGATGGCGGGATGGCGACCCTCTCCGAGGTCGCGGTCCAGCCGGGTGTCAGCGAGGCGACCGCCAGCCGGGCCGGTACGTGCCGTCGATGCGCAAGCGCGAGGGGTTCCTCCGGGCCCTGGCCGCCCGCGGCCTCACCCGTGAGGCCGCGGGCGAGGACCGGGTCGACGAGTCGCTCCACACCGTCGAGGGGGGCGAGCTCGTCCTGCGGGGCTCCACCGGCCCCGCCTCGCGCTGACCCCGGGGCAGGGCCGGGCGCCGGCACTCAGGAGGGGAGCGCGAGGTGGTCGGGCGGCACCGGCTCGAGCAGGCCGTCCTCGACCAGTGAGGCGAGGCAGCGGTCCACCTGGGCGGAGTCCTCGACGAGGGCCTCGACGGCGGCCCTCGGCAGCGGCCCCTCGGCGTCCCGCAGTGCCTGGAGGACCTGTCCGCGGACCTGCCGGTCGGTGCCGTGCCAGGCCTGCCCGCGGCGGGGCGCTCCGTCGTCGGGCGGGCTGCCCGCCGCCACCCAGGCACAGGCGTCCTCGAGCGGGCAGTGGCCGCACCGCGGCCCGCGCGCTCGGCAGACGAGCGCGCCGAGCTCCATCACCGCGACGTTCCACGCCGCCGCCCGCAGCGGGTCCTGCGGGACGAGGGATGCCGCGAGCCGCGACTCGGCCGCCGTGAGGGCCGGGGCGGCCAGCGCGCGGCCCGTGACCGCTCGGGCGAGGACGCGGCGCACGTTGGTGTCGACGACGACCGAGCGGCGCCGGAACGCGAAGGCGGTCACCGCTGCCGCGGTGTACGCCCCCACCCCCGGTAGAGCGCGCAGCGCCTCCTCGTCGGCGGGGACGACGCCCCCGTGCCGCTCGGTGACCGCCACCGCCGCCTCGCGCAGCCGCAGGGCCCGGCGCGGGTAGCCGAGCCGCCCCCAGGCGCGCACCACCTCCCCCGGCGACTGCGCCGCCACGTCGGACGGCGCCGGCCACCTCCGCATCCACTCGGCCCACACCGGTTCCACCCGCGCGATGGGCGTCTGGTGCGACATCACCTCCGAGACCAGCACCCCCCACGGCGAGCACCCCGGGCGGCGCCACGGCAGGTCGCGGCCGTGCTCGTCGAACCAGGGCAGGACGCGGTCGTGGAGGAGCGCCGCGGACGGCGCGGGCCCTGGCACGTCAGACGTAGCGCTCGAGGATGCTCGACTCGGCGAGCCGCGACAGGCCCTCGCGGACGAGGCGGGCCCGGCCCTCCCCGACGCCGTCGACGTCCATCAGGTCGTCGATGTTGGCCGCGAGCAGCTTCTGGAGGCTGCCGAAGTGGGCGACGAGCCGGTCGACGATGGCGCCCGGGAGCCGCGGCACCTTGGAGAGCAGGCGGTAGCCGAGCGGGCTGACCGAGGAGTCCAGTGAGTCGCCGACGACGGTGAACCCCATCGCCCGGGCCCCGGCGGCGGGGTCGAGCAGCTCGGTGTTGTCCATGGCGACGAGGTTGGCGACCGCCTCCTCGTGCGCGTAGCCGGCCTTGGTCTCGGGCAGGTAGTCGCGGATCACGAGCCCGAGATCGTCGGAGAGACCACCGGTGAGCTCCTCGAGCTGGAGGGAGAGCAGCCGGCCGTCGGTCCCGAGCTGGACGACGTAGTCGGCGATCTCGTCCTTGATCCGGCGGACCATCTCGAGGCGCTGGAGGACGTTGGCGACGTCGCGGACGGTGACGAGGTCCTCGATCTCGAGCGCGGACAGGGTGCCGGTCACCTCGTCGAGGCGCGACTTGTACCGCTCGAGGGTCTGCAGGGCCTGGTTGGCGCGGGAGAGGATGGCGCTGGAGTCCTCGAGGACGACCCGTCGGCCGGCGACGTAGAGCTGGATGATCCGCATCGACTGGCTCACCGAGACCACCGGGTAGCCGGTCTGCTTGGCCACCCGCTCGGCCGTGCGGTGCCTGGTCCCGGACTCGCTCGTCTCGATGCCGGCGTCGGGCAGGAGCTGGGTGGCGGCGTGCAGGATGCGGGTGACGTCGCGGTCGAGGACGACGGCGCCGTCCATCTTCGCCAGCTCACGCAGGCGGGTGGCCGAGAACTCGATGTCGAGGGGGAAGCCCCCGGTGGCGATCTGCTCGACGAGTCGGTCGTGGCCCAGCACGATGAGGGCTCCGGTGCGACCGCGGAGGATCCGCTCGAGGCCGTCGCGCAGCTCGGTTCCGGGCGCGACGGCGGCGAGGGTGGTGCGAAGCAGCTCCTCGTCGCTGTGCGGGACGGGCACGCAGGTCCTCCTCGGTACGGATGGGGCCCCCGGCCGTGCCGGGCACGGCCTCGATCTGCGCATGATATCCGCCCGTGGTCACGGCCCGGTCTCGATTCCGTCGGGGCCTCGACGGCCCACGGGGCAGCCGGTGGGGACGCGGCCCGGGCGGGGCCGGGGACCCACCCGGGTCAGCGCACGGCGACGTCGTGCAGGGCCCGCCCGACGGCCTCGGCGACCGTCCCCACCTCGAGCACCCGCAGCTGCTCGGGCACAGGACCCGCCCCGAGCACGCCGGGCGGGACCACGGCACGGGTGAACCCGAGCCGGGCGGCCTCGGCGAGCCGGCGATGTGCCCCGGTGACCGGCCGCACCTCGCCGGCCAGCCCGATCTCGCCGAAGGCGACGGTGCCGTGCGGCAGCGGCCGGTCGGTGATGGCGCCGGCGAGGGCGAGGGTGATGGCCAGGTCGGCCGCGGGCTCGGTGAGCCGCACGCCACCGACCGTCGACAGGTAGGCGTCCGCCGAGCCGACCGGCGCCTGGGCCCGCTTGTCGAGGACGGCGAGGATCATGCTCACCCGGGCCGGGTCGAGGCCGCTGGTGGCCCGGCGCGGGGTGGCCAGCGACGAGGGGGTGACGAGGGCCTGGACCTCGGTGACGAGCGGACGCCTGCCCTCGAGGGTGGCGGTGACGCAGGTGCCGGCGACCTCAGCGGTGCGCCCGGAGAGGAAGAGCCCGCTCGGGTCGGCGAGCCCGACGATGCCGACGTCGGAGAGGTCGAAGCAGCCCACCTCGTCGGTGGGCCCGTACCGGTTCTTCGCCGCACGTACCAGCCGCAGCCGCGAGTGCCGGTCGCCCTCGAACTGGACGACGACGTCGACGAGGTGCTCGAGGACGCGTGGCCCGGCGATCGAGCCGTCCTTGGTGACGTGGCCGACGAGGAGGACCGCGGTGCCCGTGGTCTTGGCGACCTGGATGAGGGCCGCGGCGACCTCGCGGACCTGGGCCACCCCGCCCGCGGAGCCCTCGACGTCGGCGCTGGAGAGCGTCTGCACCGAGTCGACGACGACGAGCTCGGGCTCGAGCCTCGCGACCTGGCCGAGGACCGTGGCGAGGTCGGTCTCGCTGGCGAGGTAGAGGGTGCGCGCCATCGCCTCGATCCGCTCGGCCCGGCCGCGGACCTGGGCCGCGGACTCCTCCCCGCTGACGTAGAGCACCCGCCGGTCGCCGTGCTCCCCGGAGCGCGCCGCCCGGGCCGCCACGTCGAGCAGCAGGGTGGACTTGCCGATGCCGGGCTCACCCGCCACGAGGACCACGGCACCGGGGACCAGGCCGCCGCCGAGGACCCGGTCGAACTCGGGCACCCCGGTGGACCGGGCGACGGCGCGGCTCGCGTCGACCTCGCCGATCGGCACGGCCGGGCGGTCGAGCACCGCCGCGGGCGTGGTCCGGGCGGCCACGGCACCGGTCTCCGCGACGCTGCCCCAGGCCTGACACTCCCCGCAGCGGCCCACCCACTTCGCGGTCTGCCAGCCGCACTCCGAACAACGGTACGCCGCGGCGCGCGCCGCCCTGCGGGATGCCGTTCCTGCCATGGCGTCACCCTAGGCAGCGGCACCGACAGCACCGGGCAGGCTGGCCGACGGCCCCCGGCGGTGTCGACGTCAGTGGGCCTGGGCGGCGATCTCCGGATCGAGGTCGTCCGACCGGCCCGCACGGCCGGCACCCGACGCTGCGGACGGCTCCTCCCGCCGCCGGGCGACGTGTCCGGCGACCTCGTCGGCGAGCAGCCGGCGTTCGGCGCGTTCCATCCGGCCGTGCTCGTGCAGCAGCGCACGGGCCGTCGCGACCACCATCGCGATCATCACGAGGCTGAACGGCAGCGCGAGCAGGATCGCCGCCGTCTGCAGGGCGGACAGCCCGCCGCCGCCTGCGAGCAGGAGCGCGATCGCGACCGAGCCCTCGAGGAGGGCCCACAGCACCCGGCTCCAGACCGGCGGGTGCGGGTCGCCGCCGCTGGCCAGCATGTCGACGACGAACGAGCCGGAGTCCGAGCTGGTGACGAAGAAGACGACCACGAGCACGATCGCCACGATGCTGAGCAACCCGGACATCGGCAGGCCGCCGAGCACCTGGAAGAGCGCGCTGTCGGTGTCGACGGCGCCGCCCTGGCCGATGAGGCCGCCCTGGCCGAAGATCTCGCGGTGGATCCCGGTGCCGCCGAAGACGGCGAACCAGAGGAAGGTGACGACGGTCGGCACGAGGAGCACCCCGGTGACGAACTCGCGGACGGTGCGGCCGCGGGAGATGCGGGCGATGAAGACGCCCACGAACGGGGCCCAGCTCATCCACCAGCCCCAGTAGAAGGTCGTCCAGCCGGAGAGCCAGCTGGTGCCGTCCTGGCCCTGGAAGGACAGGGTCTGGAAGGAGAGCCGGAAGAAGTTCGAGACGTAGCTGCCCACCGACGACACGAAGTCGCCGAGCAGGAAGACCGTCGGCCCGAGGACGAGGACGGCGAGCAGGAGGGCGGCAGCCAGGCCCATGTTGACGTTCGAGAGGAACTTGATGCCCTTGTCGAGCCCGGTGACGACGGAGGTCGTGGCCATCGCGGTGATGATGATGACGAGGACGACGAGCAGCCCGGTGCCGACGCTGCCGACGACGCCGAGGTACTCCAGCCCGGCACCGACCTGGGTGACGCCGAAGCCGAGCGAGGTGGCGACGCCGAAGAGCGTGCCGACGACCGCGATGACGTCGATGAGGTCGCCGATCCAGCCCCGGACCCGGTCGCCGAGCAGCGGCTCGAGGGCCCAGCGGATGGAGACCGGCCGGCCCTTGCGGTGGATGGCGTAGGCCATGGCCAGGCCCACGACGACGTAGATGCCCCAGGCGTGCAGGCCCCAGTGCAGGTAGGTGACGTCGGTGGCGGCCCGGGCCCGCTGGGCGACCGTCTCGCCGGTGCCCGGCGGGGGTGAGGCGAAGTGGCTGAGCGGCTCGGCGACACCCCAGAACACCAGGCCGATGCCCATGCCGGCGGCGAACAGCATCGCGAACCAGGTCATCAGCCCGAAGTCGGGCGCCTCGTCGTCGCGGCCCAGGACGATCCGGCCCATCGGCGAGAGCGCGACCCACGCGGCGAAGGCGATGAAGCCTCCGACGATGAGGATGTAGTACCAGCCGAGGTCGCCGACCACGGTGTCGTTCAGGGTGCTGAACAGGTCGCCCATCCCGGTCGGGAAGGCCAGCGCGAGGGCGACGAAGCCGCCGATGACGGCGAGGGCGGGCCAGAAGACGCGCGGTGCGGTGATCCGCTTCTCGCTCCGCTCGGGCTCGGGTGGCAGCTCGGGGCCGTCCACCGTGGTCGGGGTGGTGTGGTCGATGGACACGGGTCTTGCTCCTCCGTGGCGGGGGTCTGGGAACTCGGTCAACCCACCACGGTAACGAGATCGGCGGCTCGAGACCATTTGGCGCGGTGCAGGTTCGACACCAGGAGCGACGAACGGCCCCCCGGTTCGGTTGCTGCACAACTGCTTTCGATGCATCACAGCGTCGGCACGAGGAATCCCACACCATCGCAGGGGAATACGGCCAGGCCGGTGGTTGCGTGCCGTCGGTGCACGCCGCTCGGGGCAGCGGTCGGTGCACGCCGCTCGGGCCAGCGGTCGGTGCACGCCGCTCGGGCCAGCGGTCGGTGCGCCGGCCCGGAGTCCGGGGACGGACCGGCCACGGCGCAGGGCCCCGGACCGTGGTCGGTCCGGGGCCCTGGCGCGGTGCGGGTCGGCGGCGTCAGCCGGCGACGACCTCGAGCTCGACGGTGGCCTGCACCTCGGGGTGCAGGCGCACGAGCGCGGTGTGCGTGCCGGTCGTGCGGATCGGGGTCGGGACCTCGATCCGGCGGCGGTCGAGCTCGGGGCCACCGGCGGCCTTGACGGCGTCCGCGATGTCGGCGGGGGAGACGGCGCCGAAGAGGCGGCCGCTCGACCCGGCGTTCGCGGTGACCGTGACGGCACCGTTCTCGAGGTTGCCCTTGATCGACTGCGCCTCCTCGAGCGAACGGACGGCGCGGGTCTCGCGGGCCCTGGCGATCGCGTCGACCTGCTTCTGCCCACCCTTGGTCCACGCGGTGGCGAGGCCACGCTTGAACAGGAAGTTGCGGGCGTACCCGTCCTTGACGTCGACGACGTCGCCGGCGGCGCCGAGGCCGGTGACCTCGTGGGTGAGGATGACCTTCATCTGATCTGGCTCCTTCGGCGGGGGGTCAGCGGGACGAGCTCGAGTACGGCAGCAGCGCCATCTCGCGCGCGTTCTTCACCGCGTTGGCGATGAGGCGCTGCTCCTGGACGGAGACGCCGGTCACCCGACGGGCGCGGATCTTGCCGCGGTCGGAGATGAACTTGCGCAGCAGCGCGACGTCCTTGTAGTCGATGTTCTCGACCTTCGCCGCCTTGAGCGGGTTGGCCTTCTTCTTCGGCTTGCGAATGGCGGGCTTGGCCATCGTGGTGCTCTCCTTCTGCCGGGCCGGGCCCGGCGGATGAGCCCCGGTCACCCGGGGATGGTGTCTGTCTGGTTGTCGTGTTCCGTCGGCGACCTCGGGGCCGCCGGCGGTCAGAAGGGAGGCTCGTCGTAGCTCGGCGCCTGGCCCCAGCCGCCGGCCTGCTGGCCGCCCGGAGGCTGCTGCGGGGCCGGCTGACCGCCGAAGCCGCCCTGCTGGCCGCCGCCCTGCTGGGGAGCGGACCCGCCGGTGGCCCAGGGGTCGTTCTGCTGGAAGCCGCCGCCGCCACCACCACCGCCGCCGAAGCCGCCGCCGGAGCCACCGCGTTCGGCCTTGGTGACCTTCGCCGAGGCGTACCGAAGCGACGGGCCGACCTCGTCGACCTCGAGCTCGACGACGGTGCGCTTCTCACCCTCCTTCGTCTCGTACGAGCGCGACTTCAGCCGGCCCGAGACGATGACGCGGGTGCCCCGGTGGAGCGACTCGGCGACGTTCTCGGCCGCGTCGCGCCAGATCGAGCAGCGCATGAAGAGGGTCTCGCCGTCCTTCCACTCGTTCGCCTGCCGGTCGAACTGGCGCGGCGTGGACGCGACGGTGAAGTTGGCGACCGCGGCCCCGGACGGGGTGAACCGCAGCTCGGGGTCGGCGGTGAGGTTGCCGATGATCGTGATCGTGGTGTCGCCTGCCATGGAGGTCCCTTCCGGAGTCGGTTGGCTCGTGCCTGTGGACCGTGCTCAGGCGCCGGGGCGCAGGAGCTTGGTGCGCATGATCGACTCGTTGAGGCCGAGCTGGCGGTCCAGCTCCTTGGCCGTCGCCGGCTCGGAGGTGAAGTTGACGACGGCGTAGATGCCCTCGGCCTTCTTCTTGATCTCGTAGGCCAGGCGGCGGCGGCCCCAGATGTCGATGGTGTCGACGGTCCCGCCGTCGCTGGTCACGACCTTGAGGAACTTGTCCAGCGAGGGCTGGACGGTCCGGTCGTCGAGCTCCGGGTCGAGGATGACCATGAGTTCGTACTGACGCATGCGTAAACCCGCCTCCTTCGGTCTGTGGCGGTCACGGTCCTTCCGTGACAGGAGGGTATGCAGCTTCGCCCACAGCACCCCGTGGCTGTCCACAGGGCGCCCGGAGGGCAACGCTCTAGGGTACCGGCGCGCCGGGTATCCGCCCAATCCGCGGGTACCGGCGGGACCTCACGGGCTCCGGACCTGTCGCCCCGGCCCGGGGCGCCACCGGCCACGGCCCGGCCGCGGGCGCGGGCCGGCGCGCGGCCCACACCACCCAGCCGAGCCGGCCGACCGCGACCAGCCGCAGGACGAGCGCGGTCGCGTACCACCCGGCGGGCAGGCCCTTCGCCGGGTCGGTCAGCCCGTCGACCCAGGTGAAGTAGGCCACCGAGTGCACCGCCTCGGCGGCGGCCCAGAGGAGCTGGTCGCGCCAGCGGAGACCGGCCAGCGCGACGAAGGGCACGAGCCACAGCCCTGCCGACACCGGCAGCGCCGTGGCCGTCAGCTGGAGGACGACGAGGGCGAGCAGCGCGACATCGGCGACCGGCGGGCCGGGGCGGCGGCGCGCGAGGAGCACCCCGAGGCCCGCGGCCAACAGCATCCCGCAGGCACTGATGACGGCCACGTACCTCGCTCCCACGGGGTGGCCGGCGAGCTCGGGGACGAACCACGGCGAGCCGGGGCCCGCCCCGTCGGTCCACCAGGCCGCGACCGGCCCGGTGACGGTCCGCAGGTCGAGCGCGATCAGGGGTGCGAGGACGAACAGCACCGTGAGGCCGGCGCTGGACAGCAGGCCGCGCACCGCCCGGGGGCCTCGTGGGCCGGGCACGAGCGCCGCCGCGAGCAGCACGGCCGCCGCCGCCGCACCGCCGAGCAGGGCCAGGCCGGCGAGGACGCCGGCGAGCCGGACGCGCTCACGGCTCCACGCCCACACCGCCACGACGGCGAGGGCCACCGGCACGAGGTCGGGCGAGAGGAGCACGGTGAGCGCGACGACGGGTGAGAGGGCGAGGGAGACCGGGTCGGCGCGGGGGTGCCGGCGCACCGTGCCGACGGCCACGACCATGCCGGACAGCAGGACCGCGGCGAGCAGCATCCACAGGAGCAGGTACCACCGCTGCTGGGCGACCCCCGACCCCGGGGCGACCCCGGCGAGGAGGGCGCTCACCGAGCCGGCGACCGGCGGGACGTCGAGGTGGACGGCGCCGGTGAGGTAGTCGGCCAGGCCGGCGTCGAGGTGGTCCCGGGGGAGCGCGGCGACGAGCGGTGAGGCGCACTCGCGCCACACCGGGGTGCGCCCCTGCCACCCCGGCCCGGTGCACGCGGACTGCCGCAGCGCGGCCAGGGTCAACGGCAGGCCGAGCAGCAGGACGACCGGTGCCAGGGCCGCGAGTGACCCCCCGGCCCGTGGCCTCTGCCGCCGTCCGCGCAGGCCGCCGAGGGGGGTCGCGATCCCGGGGGGCAGGCGCGGCTCGGGGCCCGGCGCGAGCTCTCCCACCGCGGGCGGGGTCAGCCGCTCGGGGCCGGCGCGGCGGAGGCGGTGGCCGTCGGCGTCGGGCTCACCGTGCCGGTGGGTGAGGGCTTGCCCGTGCCGTTGCCCGGCTTCGTGGGCGTCGGGCTCTGGGTGGGCGACGGGGGCGCACTCGTCGTGGTCGGCGGCGCACTCGTCGTCGTGCTCGGCGGCGCGCTCGTCGTCGTGGACGGCGGCGGCGGCGCAGTGGTCGGCGGGGCAGGGTCGGCGCCCTTGTTGATGTGGGCCGGGGTCGGGAACGGGACGACGTCGGTCCCCTCGAGCGCGGACTTCATGTACGCGGTCCAGATGCGGGCCGGGTACGACCCGCCGGTGATGTCACCGATGCCGGGCAGGCCCTTCATCTCGAGCTCGGTGCCCTTGTCGTCGGCACGGTACATCCCGACGGCCGCCCCGAGCTGGGGCACGTACCCGTCGAACCACGCCGACTTGAAGTTCTCCGAGGTGCCCGTCTTCCCCGCGGCCGGACGCCCCAGGGTGTAGCCGACGTACTGGGCGGTGCCGCCGGGCTTGGTCGGCTGCTGCATCGCGTCGATGACGTCGGAGGTGAGGTCCTTGTCGAAGACCCGCTCGGTCTGCGGCTCGGCGGTGATCTCGGGGACGCTGCTGTCGAGGAACTTGACCTGCTTGACGAGGTACGGGGTGGCCCGCACGCCCTCGGCGGCGATCGTCGCGTAGGCGTTGGCCATGTCCATGACGGTGACCGAGTCGGTCCCCAGGACGTTGGCCATGTTCGGGGTGAGCTTCGAGCGGACCCCGGCGTCCTGGGCCGCCTTCATCGTGTTCTCGGGCCCCGCCGCGATGTTGACCTGGGCGAAGACCGTGTTCACCGAGTGCTGCGTGGCCGTGAGCAGGTCGATCCGGCCGAACTGCTCGTTGCCGAAGTTGGTGACCCCCCCGCGCCGGCCGAAGGCGGTGTCCGCGTTGGGGTCGGCGAACTCCGGGAAGAACTGCGGGGAGTGGCCGTCGAAGCGGGAGCGGGTGCTCATGTCGCCGGAGCGGAGGCCGGCGATGAGCGCGAAGATCTTGAAGGTCGAGCCGCCCTGCATCCGGGCCTGGGTGGCGTCGTTGAGCTGGCGCTTGGCGTAGTCCTCGCCGCCGTACAGCGCCTCGACCGCGCCGTCGCCCGGCTTGATCGAGACGAGGCCGACGTGGATGTCCTTGGCGTCGGGGCGCTGGTCCTTGACCGCCTTGACGGCGGCCTCCTGCTTCGGCTTCTCGATCGTCGAGACCACCCGCAGCCCACCGCGCTGGATGTCGGAGTCGGTGAGCTTGTGCTTCTGGATCAGCTCCTGCTTGATGAGGTCGACGACGTACCCGGTGGTGCCGCCGAGCTGCTGTGGCTTGTACTTCTTGACGTCGGGGAACTTCGCCTGGGCCCGCTGGTCGGCGGTGAGCCAGCCCTTGGAGACCATCGCGTCGAGGATGAAGCCCCAGCGCTCCTGGGCGTTCGCCCTCTGCTGCTCCCCGAGCGTCGGGTCGTAGTACGAGGGGCCGCGGACCACGGCGGCGAGCAGGGCCGACTCCGAGGCGGTCAGGTCCTTGGCGTGCTTGTGGAAGTAGGCCTGCGAGGCGGTCTCGATCCCGTAGGCGCCGCGCCCGTAGTAGATCGTGTTGAGGTAGTTCTCCAGGATCGTGTCCTTGGAGAGCTCCTTGTCGATCTTCAGCGAGATGACGAGCTCCTTGGCCTTGCGGGTCAGGGTGCGGTCCTGGGTGAGGAAGTAGTTCTTCACGTACTGCTGGGTGATCGTCGAGCCGCCCTGGGTGGCCGACCCACCCTTGATCGCCACCCAGACCGCCCGGGCGATGCCGGTCGGCGAGATGCCGTTGTTGGTGTAGAAGTCCTTGTCCTCGGCAGCGAGGATCGCGTGCTGCATCTGCGGGCTGATCTGGTCGAGCGGCACGGACTCGCGGTTGCCCTGGGGGTCGGAGAGCCGGGCCATCTCGGTCTTGCCGTCGGCGTAGTAGACGATCGAGGCCTGGGCGGTGGCGATCTCGTTCGGCTGCGGGATGCCGATGGCGCTGTACGCGACGACGAAGCCGGCGATGCCGAGGACGAGGAGGGCGAGCAGGGTCCACCCCCCTCGCTTCAGCCAGGTGCGGCGGGTCGAGCGCCCCTTGGGAGCACCCTTGCGGCGCGGCGCGGTCGCGGTGGCGCCCTGTCCGCCTGCTCGGGAGGCGCGGGCCTGCTTGGCCTCGGCGCGGGTGCGCGGGGGTCGGTTCGTCATCGGCTTTCCGGGGGCGTCGGGGGCGGTGGCACGGCGGGGCGGGCCCGTCGCGGGTCCGCGAGCCAGTATGGCCGTCCACGCTGGGAAAACCCGAAACGCGGACGTGGCTCCGGTCGCGGACCGGCGCCGGGCAGCGGCGGCCCGGTCCGGCACGGGTGCACCGGGGGAACGACCGCGATCTATCGACACGATATATCTGTGCTAGCGTCGGAGGGTCGAACGGGTGCCAGGCCCGTCCGGTTCCCGGGACAGGAGGTGACCGATGGTGTCGCGCCGCGCCCAGCTGCTCGAGTTCGCCGTCCTCGGCCTGCTCCACGAGGGACCGACCCACGGCTACGAGCTGCGCCGCCGGCTCAACACCGCGCTCGGCCCGTTCCG
The DNA here is from genome assembly GCA_963772645.1 of uncultured Actinomycetota bacterium. Classification (GTDB taxonomy): domain Bacteria; phylum Actinomycetota; class Actinomycetes; order Actinomycetales; family Dermatophilaceae; genus DASSQJ01. The sequence goes on along the minus strand of CAVYYD010000011.1, from coordinate 63,797 downwards.
CGCCCTGTCCTACGGCACCCTCTACCCGGCCCTGCGGGCCCTCCTCGACCGTGGCCTCATCGCCGAGACCGAGGACCCGGTGGCCACCGGCCGCCGACGCCGCGTCGTCTACGAGCTGACGGCCACCGGCAAGGAGCACTTCTCCGACCTCGTCGCCCGTACCGACTCCTCGGCCTACGACGACGACGGCTTCGACGTCCGCTTCGCCTTCTTCGCCCGCACCGAGCGCGAGGTCCGCATCCGCATCCTCGAGGGGCGCCGCTCCCGCCTCGAGGAGGACCTCGACCGCGTCCGGGCCGCCTCGGCACGCCGTCGCGAGCGCCTCGACGCCTACACCACCGCCCTCCAGCAGCACGGTGAGGAGACCACCGAGCGCGAGGTGCGCTGGCTCAGCGAGCTCATCGACGCCGAACGGCGCCACCCCACCGACCCCGGCCCCCAGCCGTAGGCGACACGGCCCGTCCGGGCCGCCGAGCCGCACCCGTCCCGTCCACCTCGACACCCAGGAGTAGCCATGGGTTCCATCCGCGTCGCCGTCGTCGGCGTCGGCAACTGCGCGTCATCGCTCGTCCAGGGCGTCCACTACTACCGCGACGCCGACCCGACGTCGAGCGTCCCCGGCCTGATGCACGTCCGCTTCGGCGAGTACCACGTCAACGACGTCGAGTTCGTCGCCGCGTTCGACGTCGACGACAAGAAGGTCGGCAAGGACCTCGCCGAGGCGATCTTCGCCAGCGAGAACAACACGATCACCATCTCCGAGGTCCCGACCACCGGGGTCACCGTCCAGCGCGGCCACACCCTCGACGGGCTCGGCAAGTACTACCGACAGACCATCGACGAGTCCGGCGCGGAGCCGGTGGACATCGTCCAGGCGCTCAAGGACGCCCGGGCCGACGTGCTCGTCTCCTACCTGCCGGTGGGCTCCGAGCAGGCCGACAAGTTCTACGCCCAGTGCGCCATCGACGCCGGCGTCGCGTTCGTCAACGCACTGCCCGTCTTCATCGCCTCCGACCCCGAGTGGTCGGCGAAGTTCGAGGCCGCCGGCCTCCCGATCATCGGCGACGACATCAAGAGCCAGGTCGGTGCCACGATCACCCACCGCGTGATGGCCAAGCTGTTCGAGGACCGTGGGGTCCAGCTCGACCGCACCTACCAGCTGAACGTCGGCGGCAACATGGACTTCAAGAACATGCTCGAGCGCGAGCGCCTGGAGTCCAAGAAGATCTCCAAGACCCAGTCCGTCACGTCCAACCTCACCGGCTCGCTCGCCGGGAAGACCGACGACCGCAACGTGCACATCGGCCCGTCCGACTACGTCGCCTGGCTCGACGACCGCAAGTGGGCCTACGTCCGCCTCGAGGGCCGTGCGTTCGGTGACGTGCCGCTCAACCTCGAGTACAAGCTCGAGGTGTGGGACTCCCCGAACTCGGCCGGCATCATCATCGACGCCATCCGCGCGGCGAAGATCGCCAAGGACCGCGGCATCGGCGGTGCGCTGTTGTCGGCGTCGTCCTACCTCATGAAGTCCCCCCCGGAGCAGCGTCCCGACGACATCGGCCGCGCGCGCCTCGAGGCCTTCATCGCCGGCGACGAGGAGCGCTGAGCCCACCCGCTCCGCACGGCGAACGGGCGGTGTCCCCCACGGACACCGCCCGTTCGCCGTCCCACCCCATGGGGACTCCGCGGCTCGGGCCCGGGGCCTGCCTAGACTCCGGGTGTGTCGGCGAGCGCACTCCCCGGGCGGGTCATCGCGCGTGATCACGAGGTGAGCGAGGTCGCCGGAATCCTGCTCGGCGGGACGACCCGGCTGGTGACCCTCATCGGTGTCGGCGGGGCCGGGAAGACGACGGTCGCCACCCACGTCGCCGCCGCGGTCGCCGCCGAGCTCCCGGACGGGGCCTGGACCCTCGACCTCGTCGCCGGGGCGGCCGACTCCATCGCGCACGCCGTGGCGATCGCCCTCGGGCTGGCCGACCAGCGGCTGGAGCCGGCCGACGTCCTCGAGGAGTTCCTCGCCGCCCGGGCCGGTTTGCTCGTCCTCGACAACTGCGAGCACGTCGTCGACGAGGTCGCGGCCCTCCTCACCCACCTCCTGGCCCGGGCCCCCGACCTGCGGGTCCTCGCGACCAGCCGGGTCCCGATCAGGGTGAGCGGCGAGCGCCTCTACCCCGTGCCGCCGCTGGCCGTCCCCCCCGCGGGTGTCTCGAGCGTCGCCGAGCTGACCGGCGTCCCGAGCGTCGAGCTCTTCGTCGACCGCGCCGCGGCGACGTCCCCGGGTTTCACCCTCACCGACGGCCGGGCCGCCGCCGTCGCGGACATCTGCCGGCGCCTCGAGGGCATCCCCCTCGCGCTGGAGGTCGCGGCGGGAAACCTCATCGCCCTGTCGGTCGAGGAGGTCCGCGCACGGGTGGTCGCCGGGGACGAGTCACCGGTCGGGCTGCGGGGACGGCACCAGCACCAGCGGACCGTGGAGTCGACCCTCGACTGGAGCATCGGCCTGCTGGAGCGGCCCGAGCAGACCCTGCTGCGCCGCCTCGCGGTGTTCGCCGGGGGGTGGGCCGCTGACGCCGTGGCGCCGGTATGCGCCGCCGACGCCGACCTGCCCGACCCGGTCGGGTCGCTCGTCACGCTCGTCGAGCACTCGCTCGTGGTCCGGGTCGGGGATGCCGGGGCCACGCGCTACCGGCTGCTCGAACCGGTCCGCCAGTACGTGCTGCGGCTGCTCGAGGAGTCCGGTGAGGGCGACGCCGTCGCGGCCGCCCACGCCGGCCACTTCGCCGGTGTCGCGACGACCCGCCGGTCCGGTTCGGCCTTCCTCGCTCCCGAGGACGTGGTCCGGATCCGGGCCGACGAGGAGAACTGCCTCGCCGCGCTGCGCTGGTGCTGCGTCTCGGGGGCGGTCGACCTCCTGCCGGCCCTCGCCCTCGGGCTCGGCGAGTACTGGCGGATCCGGGGCCTGCTGAGGGTCGGGCTCGCCCAGTACGCGGCGGCCGTCGCGGCATCGCCCGAGGACGCCGGGCTCCGGGAGGCGGCGGTACTCGCCTCCTCCAACGCCGCTCGGCTGCTGGGGGACGCGGCGCGGGCGACGGAGACCGCCGAGGAGGCTCACGCCCTGGCGGTGGAGCTCGAGGACCGGCCCGGCCAGTGGACGGCGCTCGGGATGCTCGGGGACGCGCGTGCCCAGGCGGGCGACCTCGTCGGCGCCCGCGAGGCCTACGACCGGGCCCTGCCGCTGCTCACCGGCCCGGAGGCGCACGTCGCCACCGCGTTCTACTGGGCCAACACCGGCGACTTCGCAGCCCGCGACGGGGACCTCGCGGAGGCGGGGCAGCGCCTCGACCGCGCCCGCACCCTGTTCGAGGACGGTCCCCGGATGTGGTTCGCGGGCCGGGTGCTCGTCCAGCAGGGAGCCGTGGCCCGGCGCCGCGGCGACCTGGCACGCGCCGAGGGCCTGGTCATCGAGGGGCTGCGACGCCTGCTGCCCTACGGGGCCGTCGTCGAGGCCGCACCCAGCCTGGAGGAGCTGGGGCACGTCGAGGCCGCGCGCGGCCTGCCCGAGCTCGCCGCGCTGCTGCTCGGGGCGGCCTCAGCGCTGCGCGAGGACCTCGCGCTGGCGGCGCCCACCCAGGAGCGCTCCGCCGTCGAGCGGCTCGTCGACCGGGTCCGCAGCGAGCTCGGCCGCGACCGGTTCGCCCGGGCGTGGGCCGCCGGGCGGGGCACCGACCTGGCCGGCGCCATCGCCGCCGCGGAGCGCCGGAGCCTGCCCACACCGTCCGCCCCCCGAGCCGCACGCACGGCCCTGACGCCGCGGGAGCAGCAGGTGGCCGAGCTCGTCGCCGAGGGCCTGACCAACCGGGCCGTCGCCGAGCGGCTCGGCATGGCCCCGGGCACCGCGCGCATCCACGTCGAGCGGATCCTCGCCAAGCTCGGGCTCACCTCCCGGGTCCAGGTCGCGACCTGGGTGGTCGGCTCCTCCCGGCTCGAGGATGCCTGAGCGCGCCCTCTGTCAGGTGACAGATGTGCCCTGGAGGCACCCGGCCTACGGTCGAGGCCGACCCCCCGGAGGAACCATGACCGCTCTCGCCGCACCGCCCGACCTCACCGACGCCCAGACCTCCTGGCGGCTCCTCGCGAAGATCGCGACGATCCCGGCACCGGCGTGGGAGGCCATCGTGCCGCGGGGCCGGGTTCACCCGTCGACGGTCGAGCGGCTCGCCGACCCGGTGACCCCCGACTGCGGGTCGCTGCCCACCCACGAGTCGGTCGTCGGGGCCCGGCTCCTCCAGGCCCTGGTCCGACCGGTCGCCCGGGGCCACGACGGCCGGGAGGCCGGCCGCGTACTCGTCGCCGAGGTTGAGGACTGGTGCGCCACCGGATGGCCGCTGCGCTGGCGGCCCCCACCACCCACGACGGACTACGACGCCTCGATGGTGTTCGCCGGGGGAGCCGTCGCGGCCGCCCACCTCGCCGGTCAGGGCCGGTGTCCGCCGGCGCTGCGCGAGTACCTCGGGCTGGCGTCCACCGTCCTCGCCGAGGCGGCCGTCGCAGGCTGACGCGGCCGCCCCAGACCCCGGCCGCGGGCCGGCTCAGGAGCCGACGGCGAGAACGAGCACCGTGACGTTGTCCCGGCCCCCGGCGTCGAGGGCGGCGGCGACCAGCGCGTCGGCCGCGGCCTGCGGCTCCCCGGCCTTGCGCACCACCCGGAGCAGTTCGTCGTCGGACACCTCGTTGGTCAGCCCGTCGCTGCAGACGACGAACCACTCACCGGCGACGACCGGCCGCTGCCAGCTGTCCGGGCGGGGCTCACGGGAGATGCCGAGCGAGCGGGTGATGACGTGGCGCAGCGGGTGGGTGGCGACGTCGGCCGGGTCGAGGAGTCCTGCCGCGACGAGCTCGCCGACCTCGGAGTGGTCGCGGGTGACCTGCTCGAGGCCGTCGCCGTCGATGCGGTAGACCCGCGAGTCGCCGACGTTGACGACGACCCAGTGCGGGTCGTCACCGGCGGTGACGGCCAGCCCGGTCAGCGTCGTCCCCATCCCGGAGCGCTCCGGGTGCCCACCCTGGGACGCGAGGATGCGGCGGTTGGCCTCCTCGACCACCGCGACGACGTCGTCCGGGCCGGCCGGTGGGTCGTCGGCGAGGCTGGCGAGGGTCTCGACCGCAAGCCGGCTCGCGACCTCTCCGGCCGCGTGACCGCCGAGGCCGTCGGCGACGACGAACACGGTGCCGTCGGCGAGCAGCGAGTCCTCGTTGTGGTCGCGGACCCGCCCGACGTCGCTCGCGGTCCCCCACCGGAGGACGACGCCACCCATCGGAAGCACCCGTTCCTGCGCGCTCATCACCGCTCCCGTCCCGCCGACCCCGGCTGCTCGGCCGACTCCGGCTGTTCGTGCCACCAGGCGAGGAGCCGCTCCCGCGCCCCGTCCTTGCCGACCAGGCCGTCGTCGAGGCGCACCGACAGCAGGAACGAGTACGCGCGCCCGAGCACCGGCCCGGGCCGGATGCCCAGCGCCTCGCCGATCTCGTGCCCGTCGAGCTCGGGCCGCAGGGCCTTGAGCTCCTCCTCGGCGGTGAGCCGCTCGATGCGCTCCTCGAGGTCGTCGTAGGCGGCGGCGAGCCGGCGCGCCTTGCGGACGTTGCGGGTCGTGCTGTCGGCGCGGGTCAGGCGGTGCAGGCGCGGCAGGAGCTCGTCGGCGTCGGTGACGTAGCGGCGGACGGCGGAGTCGGTCCACTGCCCCTCCCCGTACCCGTGGAACCGCAGGTGGAGCTCGACGAGCCGGGAGACCGCCTTGACCGTGTCCTTGTGGAAGCGCAGGGCCTTGAGCCGCTTGCTCGCGAGCTTCGCGCCGACGACCTCGTGGTGATGGAAGGACACCCCGCCGCCGGGCTCGAACCGCCGGGTCGCCGGCTTGCCGATGTCGTGGAGCAGCGCGGCGAGCCGCAGGACGAGGTCAGGCCCCGGCACCGACTCCGGGGGGCCGCCGGGCGGCCCCTCGAGGTCGATGGCCTGCTCGAGGACGGTCATCGAGTGCTGGTAGACGTCCTTGTGCCGGTGGTGCTCGTCCACCTCGAGCTGGAGCGCGGGCAGCTCGGGGAGGATGTGGGTGGCCAGGCCGGCGGCGACGAGCAGCTCGAGGCCGGCCCTCGGGTGGTCGGCGAGGACCAGCTTGGTCAGCTCGTCACGGACCCGCTCGGCCGACACGATGCCGATGCTGGCGGCCATCGCACTCATCGCGGTGGCCACCCCGGGCGCCGGCACGAGGGCGAGCTGGGCGACGAACCGGGCGGCCCGCATCATCCGCAGCGGGTCGTCGCCGAAGGAGACCTCAGGCGGCGACGGCGTGGCCAGCCGCCGCCCCTGGAGGTCGGCGAGGCCGCCGTGCGGGTCCACGAAGGCGAGGCCGGGCAGGCGCAGCGCCATCGCGTTGACGGTGAAGTCACGGCGCGCGAGGTCGTCCTCGAGGGAGTCGCCGAAGGCGACGACCGGCTTGCGGGTCACCCCGTCGTAGGCGTCGGCGCGGTACGTCGTGACCTCGACGACGAGGTCGCCCCGCCGGGCGCCGATCGTGCCGAACTCCCGGCCCATGTCCCACGTCGCGCTCCCCCAGGCGTCGAGGACGGCCTCGGTCTGCTCGGGGCGGGCCGACGTGGTGAAGTCGAGGTCCAGGGCCGCCCGGCCGAGGAAGGCGTCGCGGACCGGGCCCCCGACCAGGGCCAGCTCGTGGCCGGCCGCCGCGAACCGCCCACCGAGGTCGGCGAGCACGGGCAGGACCGGCGCGAGCTGGGCGACGGCCTGCCGCAGGAGGGCCGCGGGGGGCTGGCGGTCGGGCACGGGGCACAAGCGTAGGCGCTCGGCCGACTCGGGCCACCGCACGCACCGCACGAGCCCGGCATCGGCCCGCCCACCGCGCCCGGAGGGCACCCCCGTCGCCCCCCCGGGGCCGCGTCGTGGCGAGCCGGTCCGGTCCCGCCCAGTGGTTAGAGTGACCAGATGAGCCACGCCGCCGCGGACCCGGCCGGGGCACCGCCACGGCGGCTTCCGGCGGTCGAGGAGCGCAGCGCGGGAGGGGTCGTCGTCGACGTCCACCAGGGTCAGGCCCGGATCGCGGTCATCGCCCGGCGGAACCGGGCCGGGCGGGTCGAGTGGTGTCTGCCCAAGGGCCACATCGAGGGTGAGGAGACCCTCCCCCAGACCGCCGTTCGGGAGGTGGCCGAGGAGACCGGCATCGAGGGCAAGGTCCTCATCGAGCTCGGCACCATCGACTACTGGTTCGCAGCAGGGGACCGGCGGATCCACAAGTACGTCCACCACTACCTGCTCGAGGCGGTCGGGGGGTGCCTCACCATCGAGAACGACCCCGACCACGAGGCCATCGACGTCGCGTGGCTGCCGTTGCGGGAGGCCCACCGGCACCTCACCTTCCCCAACGAGCGGCGGATCGCCCGGCTCGCCTGGCAGCGTCTGGCGGGGGACGCGGGGTGAGCGCCAGGTGAGCGCCCCCGCCCAGAGCATCGGGCGCTCGGGGGCGGTGATGGCGGCGGGGACCCTGGTCAGCAGGGTGCTCGGCCTCGTCCGGACCGCCCTGCTCGCGTCGGTCATCGGGGTCGCCGGCCTCACCGCCGACGCGTTCACCGCGGCGAACACGCTCCCGAACCAGGCCTACGTCCTGCTCGCGGGCGGGGCGATCCAGGCCGTCCTCGTGCCGCAGATCGTCCGTGCCCGCCAACGGCCTGACGGCGACGACTTCGTCAACCGGGTGGTCACCGTCGCGGTCGTCTTCCTCGGGGTCTCGACGGTCCTGCTCACCGCCGCGGCTCCACTCATCGTCCGCATCTTCTACACCCCCTCGGACCCACAGGCGGTCCGGCTGGCCGTGGTCTTCGCCGTCGTCTGCATGCCGCAGCTGTTCTTCTACGGGATGTACACGGTGCTCGGCCAGGTGCTCACCGCCCACAACCGGTTCGCGGCGTTCACCTGGGCGCCGGCCGTCGCCAACGTCGTCGCCGTGGCCGGGCTGCTGTGGTTCCGGGTGGCCGACCTCCCGCGGGCCGCGGCACCCGGGGAGTGGACGCCGCAGATGATCGCCATCCTCGCGGGCTCGGCGACGCTGTCCATCGCCATCCAGTGCGTCGGGCTGCTGCCCGCGCTGCGGCGGATGGGGTTCTCCTACCGGTGGCTGTGGGGGCTGCGCGGCTACGGGTTCGGCGAGATGTCGAACATCGCCAAGTGGACCTTCGGGTCGATCGTCGTCCAGCAGCTCGGCTTCGTCGTCACGAGCCGGGTGCTCACCGGCGCCAGCGGCGCGGCCACCGAGCAGGGCATCTCGGTGCCGAGCCTCGCCACGTTCCAGAACGCGCTGCTGATCGTCACCCTCCCCCAGGGCCTCATCACCGTCTCGCTGGTCACCGCCCTCTACACCCGGCTCTCGGAGGCGGCCGCCGAGGGCGACGACCGGGCCGTCGTGCGCTACCACGACCAGGGGATGCGGATGCCGGCGGTGTTCATCGTGCCCACCGTGCTGCTCACGACCTTCCTCGCCCCGGTCGTCGCGAGCACCCTCTTCTTCGGCAACTCCCTGGAGAGCACCGAGGCGGTCGCGACCGTCCTCTACGCCCTGATGTGGCTCGTCGTGCCGATGGGCTGGGGCTACCTCAACGACCGGGTGCTCTACGCCCAGACCCAGACGCACCTCACCTTCCGGATCCAGCTCGTCGTGACGACGACGTCGACCCTGGTCACCCTGTGGGCCGCCACCGTCCGCCCGGGGCTCACCGCCGTCGTCGTCAGCCTGGGCCAGGCCTTCGCGTACCTCGTCGGGTCCCTCATCGGCTTCGTCGTCCTGCGGCGCCAGCACGGGCCGCTCGGCCTGCGGTCGACCGCGGGCATGTACCTGCGGCTCGCGGTACCGGCCACCATCGTCGCGGCGACGCTGGCCTTCGCCGTCGGCACCCTGCTGCCGGGCCTCGGTCAGCGCCGCGGTCTCTACGCCCTCGTCGTCGGCACCCTGGTGCTCGGAGTCGCCGGCATCGTCCAGTTCTCGGTCACCTGGAGCGCCGCCCACCTCCTGGGGGTGCGCGAGGTCTCGGTCTCACTCGCCCCGGTGGCCCGGCGGCTGCGGCGGATCCGCCGTGGCTGAGCCGTGGCTGAGCCGTGGTTGAGCCGCTTCGCCCTACTATGGACCGCACCCGGCCGCCTCGGGTGGGCGGCGTCCGGGATGCCGTGACGGACCAGCGGAAGGAGCCAGGGTGAGGGGCGTGGGACCCGGCACTGTGCTCGGCGGCCGCTACACCGTGCGCCAGCGTCTCGAGCAGGTACGCGACACCGAGCGATGGAGCGCCGACGACACCACCCTCGGCCGCCAGGTCTCCGTCCTCGTCATCGGCGCCGGCGACCCCCGGACCGCGGCCCTGCTCGACGCCGCCCGCCGCGCCGCCTCGGTGACGCACTCGGTCTTCGCCCGGATCCTCGACGTCGGCACCGACGCCGACGTCGCCTTCGTCGTCGAGGAGGACCTCGCCGAGTCCCGCACCCTCGCGGCCCTCGTCAGCGAGGGTGGCATCCCGGCGGACGAGGTCCGGCGGATCACCGGCGAGGTGGCCGCCGCGCTCGAGTCGGCCCGGCACCGCGGGATGCACCACCTCGACCTCACGCCCGACGACGTCCTGCGCACCCCGGAGGGCGAGGTCCGGGTGCGCGGCCTCGAGGTGGCGGCGGTGCGGGCCGGGGAGGAGTCCGCCGACTCCGACGGCGCCGCCCGCCGTGACGCCGTGGGGGTCGTCGCCCTGGCCTACGCCGGGCTCACCGGCCGCTGGCCGCTCGGCGCCGGGGGATGCGGCCTCGGCCCGGCCCCGCGGGTGCCCGACGGCGTCGCCTCTCCCTCCGAGATCGCCGCTGGTGTCCCCCGCGACCTCGACGCGCTCTGCCGCCTCACCCTCAACGACGACCAGGGGCCGACGAGCCCCGGCGACTACGCCCGACAGGTGGCGCCCTGGCCGTCGCGCCAGGTCATCGGCCGCCCGGTCACCCCGGTGGCCCCGGCGGCCGCCCGCCCCGACGGGCCGGTCCCGAGCTCCGCTGCCCCGGGCGAGGCCGACCGGTCCCGCCGCACCCCGGGCGAGGCCGACTCGGGGACCGACGCGGCTCATGACGACACCGGGCCACTTCCCCCGGCCCCGCCGATGATCGACCGACCCGAGGAGGAGCCCGAGCACCGACGGGCCCGGGGTGGGCTGGCCGGCCTCGCCGGGCTGGCCGGGTTCGGCGCTGCCGGCGCGGCAGCGGGCGCCGAGGCGGCCTCCGGGACCGAGGGGGCGTCCGGTGCGGCCGCGACCTCAGGGGGCGCCCCGGCGCCCCGCGCGGACCCCGAGACGCGGCCCGTCCCCGGCTCGCGTGCGGAGGGCGAGCCCGCATGGCTCCGTGGGGCCAGCGGCGAACCCACCCGCGAGATCCGCCGGGACCCCCCGCCCGCCTGGCTCACCGGACCGGCCGACCGAGCCGGTGCCCGCGACGAGGACCACGCCCCGGTGCCTGCCGGCCCCCGTGCCGAGCACGACGAGCAGGACGAGCAGGACCATCCCCGCGGGGCGGTGGGGGTGGCCGCCGGCACCGGAGCAGCCGTGGCTGAGGCGCTCGGCACGGTGGGTGCCCGGGTCAGCGACTACGCCCGTCGGGCCGTCGACAAGGTCTCCGAGCTCTCCCCCGACACCCAGCGGGCGCCCACCGGCGACGACCTCGGGGCGCCGGCGCCGATGGTGCCCGCCGAGCCGCTGAGCAAGGACGAGTCCAAGCTCGCCCTGGCGATCGTCGCCGCGTTCGTCATCCTCGCCCTCGTCGTCGGCATCTACGGCGTCTCCCGGATCGGGAAGGGCAGCACGAACATCTTCTTCGGGCCGGCGAGCGGCCCGATCACCCGGACCACCACCGTCCCGCCGAGCGGCAGCGCCTCCACCGACTCCGGCGGCGAGGCCGGCGGCTCGGGCGAGCCGCTGGCCATCCTCAGCGTCCAGGCCTACGACCCCCAGGGTGACGGGCACGAGCACGACGAGCTCGTCGGGAAGACCTACGACGGCAACCCCGACACCGGCTGGTACACCGAGAGCTACAGCTCGAGCGACTTCGGCGGGTTGAAGAAGGGCGTCGGCCTCATCGTCGACCTGGGTCCGAACAAGAAGCCGCAGAAGGTGACCCTGACCATCCCCAACAAGAGCGCCCTGCAGGTGTGGGTCGGCCAGGACCCCCAGCTCGACGGCGCGACGAAGATCGGGGAGAAGGACCCGGCCGAGGGCCAGGTCTCCTTCGACGTCCCCTCCGACGTCAACGGCCAGTACATCATCCTCTGGTACACCAAGGTCTACCCCGACTCCAAGGGTGACATCCGGGGCTGGCTCAACGAGGTCGTCGTCACCGGCTGAGCCGGGAGCCTCGTGCCTGACGACCTGAGCCTGCTCGCCGACGCCGACCTGCTGCGCCGGCACGTCGAGGGTGACGGCGGGGGCGCCTTCGGCGAGCTGTTCCGGCGGCACCGTGACCGGATGTACGCGGTGGCGCTGCGGACGACGAGCGACCGCGAGCTGGCGGCCGACGCCGTCCAGGAGGCGTTCATCTCGGCCTTCCGCCGGGCCGACGCGTACCGCGGCGACGCAGCGGTGACGACCTGGCTGCACCGCATCGTCGTCAACGCCTGCCTCGACCGGCTGCGCCGGGAACGCACCTCGCTCCGCCGCTCCGGTGACCTCGGCGAGCTCGACCTGCCCGACCGGCACGACCTCCACGCCTCGACGGAGACCCGGCTCGACGTCCGGGAGGCGCTGGCCCGCCTGCCCGAGGCCCAGCGGCTGGCACTCGTCCTCGTCGACATGCACGGGCTGCCCGTGGCGGAGGCCGCCGTGGTGCTCGGGGTCGCCGAGGGGACCGTGAAGTCCCGGTGCTTCCGGGGCCGCGAGGCCCTCGCCGGGATTCTCCGCCAGCCCGACCCGCCCGGCGGTGGGCCCGGCGGTGCGCCCGGCGGTGCGCCGGAGGACGTGTCCGGCGAGGAGCCGAGGGCCGCGTCTCCGGCACCGGTGGCGCGGCCGCAGAGCCCGGTGGCCGGTGGCGGGGAACCGAAGGGCCCTCCCTGACGTCCTACCTCGTGCCGGACGCCCGCGAGCGCCTCGCACCACCACCCACCGACCGCCAGTCCCGGAGCAGCTCGTGACCCACCGCCACGACGATGCCGAGCCGATCGAGCACGACCCCACCGGGATGCGTGCCCTGCTCGGCGGCCTGCCCGACCCGGGACCCATGCCCGAGGACCTCGTCACCCGCATCACCGCGGCCCTGGCGGCGGAGTCGCGCCGGGGGGAGGGCGGTGCCGGGTCGCTGGCGGCACCCGCGCTCGGACCGGCGGGACCGGCGGCGGCACCGGCCGTGGAACCGGCGGCGGCGGATGCCGGGGCCGGTGCCGGCTCCGCGCCGGCGGACCGGGACGTGGTCGTCCCGCTGCGCCGGCGGCGGCGCGGCGGCAGGGTCCTCGGCGCCGCGGCGGCGGCGGTCGTCGTGCTCGGGATCGGCGGGGTGGTCCTCGACCGGCTCGCGCCGTCCGGGATCGAGGCGAGCCTCGGCCTGGGGGGCGCCGCCGACTCCGCCTCCGTGGCCTCGGGTGCGGCGCCCGAGGCCGGCCCGGCAGCCGGTGCCGGCGCGCCCTCGCTCCCGCTGGCAGCCGACCGGGCCGCCGGGGTCCGGGTCGTCGAGCTGGGCCCGATCTCCTCCGCCGACCTCGCGGCCGCGGCGTCCTCGCTCGTCGCGCCGCCCTACCGGGCCTTCCCGGGCACCTCACCGGCCGCCGGAGGCACGCGCGCCGGCACGAGCGTCGCCGACCCGGGCGGCGCCCGCGCCTGCGCCGACGCGCTCGGCGTGCCCCCGGGGGCCGACGTGCTCGTCGGGGTCGGCATCGTCGACGGGGCCCCCGCCGCGGTGGTGGTGGCCCCGGACTCCTCCGGCGCCCTGCACGCCTGGGTCGTGGACCGCGCCTGCGCGCCCGGCGACCCGCGGGTGCGGGTCGGGCCGGTGCCTCTCGGCTGACCCCGCGGCCCCGGGGGAACAGTCCGTCCCCACGCATGGTTAGCATACCCAGTGGGGTATGTGTGGAGTCACGTCACGACCAGCCGCCCGGTGGCCGGTGACCGACGGCGCCGAGCCCCCGACCGACCCGGCCCGTGGTGACCGGCGGGGCAGCGTCGCCCCGGAACATCCCGGGCCTAGGATCGGTTGCCGAAGCAGCACCCTATGTAGCGGTCCCCAGGCCGCCGAACCACTAGAGGATGTGTCCTGTGACCTCCGACGTCCGCAACGTCATCATCATCGGCTCCGGCCCCGCCGGCTGGACCGCCGCCATCTACGCCGCACGCGCCAACCTCGAACCGCTCGTGTTCGAGGGCTCCGTCACCGCCGGTGGCGCCCTGATGAACACCACCGAGGTGGAGAACTTCCCCGGGTTCCGCGACGGCATCATGGGTCCCGACCTCATGGACAACATGCGGGCGCAGGCCGAGCGGTTCGGTGCCGAGATCATCACCGACGACGTGTCGTCGGCCTCGCTCGAGGGTGACGTCAAGACGGTGATCGACGGGTCCGGCACCGAGTACTCGGCCCGCACCGTCATCCTCGCGATGGGCTCGGCGTACCGCGAGCTCGGGCTGCCCGACGAGAAGCGGCTCTCGGGCCACGGGGTGTCGTGGTGCGCCACCTGCGACGGCTTCTTCTTCCGCGACCAGGACATCGCGGTCGTCGGCGGCGGCGACTCGGCGATGGAGGAGGCGACCTTCCTCACGAAGTTCGCCCGCTCGGTCACCATCGTCCACCGCCGCGACGAGCTGCGCGCGAGCGCCGTCATGGCCGAGCGCGCGCTGGCGAACGAGAAGATCCGGTTCGCCTGGAACAGTGCCGTCGACGCCATCCACGGCGAGAGCAAGCTCACCGGCATCACGCTGCGCGACACGGTCACCGGCTCCACCCGCGAGCTCCCGGTCACCGGCCTCTTCGTCGCCATCGGCCACGACCCCCGCAACGACCTCGTCAAGGGGGTCGTCGAGCTCGACGCCGAAGGCTACGTCGTCGCGGAGGGCCGGTCCTCGCGCACCAACGTCCCGGGCGTCTTCGCCTGTGGGGACCTCGTCGACCACACCTACCGGCAGGCCATCACCGCGGCCGGTTCCGGGTGCGCCGCCGCCCTCGACGCCCAGCACTTCCTCGCCCACTGACGGCTTCCCCGGCGATGTCGGTGTGGACCGGCATCCTGGAGGCAACGGCACCACGCCCCGACCCCACCCACCCTCCGACCCGAACCGCCCACCCCGGTCCGGACCCCGCCCCGAAAGGACCACCATGGCCACCGTGACGTCGACCAACGACGCGAACTTCGAGACCGACGTCGTCAAGAGCGACAAGATCACCCTCGTCGACTTCTGGGCGCCGTGGTGCGGCCCATGCCGTGCGGTCGCCCCGGTCCTCGAGGAGATCGCCACCGAGCACGCGGACAAGCTCCGCGTCGTCAAGCTCAACACCGACGAGAACCCGCAGATCACCGGGAAGCTCGGCATCACGAGCATCCCGACGCTGCACGTCTACATGGGCGGGGAGATCGTCAAGACGATCATCGGCGCGCGGCCCAAGCCGGTGCTCCTCCGCGAGCTCCAGCCCTTCCTCGGCTGAGACCAGATACCACCGGCTCCCCCGCAGGCGGCGGGGTGCGGCCCGGACCCCGTACGGTCCGGGCCGCTTCGTCGTCCCGGGAAGTGCTGTGCCGCAGGCGTTTCCGCCTCTCCACCGGTGTCGTCCGGTCAGCCGCCGGCGCGGAGGTGCATGACGTCGAGGATGCGGTTGAGGTCCTCGACCGAGGCGAACTCCACGGTCAGGCGACCCTTCCTCTGCCCGAGGGCGATCCGCACCCGGGTCTCGAGCCGGTCGGAGAGGTCGGCGGCGAGGTCGTCGAGCTGTGGCCGCCGGTTTCCGGGCCGCGGGGCCCGGCGCGCCGGCGGGGTGTCGCCGTCGCCGAGGGCGACGAGCTCCTCGACCGAGCGGACCGAGAGGCCTTCGGCGACGACGCGCTGCGCCATCCGCTCCATCGCCGCACCGTCCGGCAGCGCGAGCAGCGCGCGGGCATGCCCGGCGCTGAGGACCCCCGCAGCGACCCTGCGGGCCACCAGCGGGGGCAGCTTGAGCAGCCGCAGGGTGTTCGAGATCTGAGGACGCGACCGGCCGATCCTGCCGGCGAGCACCTCCTGGGTGCAGCCGAAGTCGTCGAGCAGCTGCTGGTAGGCGGCCGCCTCCTCGAGCGGGTTGAGCTGGCTGCGATGGAGGTTCTCCAGGAGCGCGTCGCGCAGCAGGTCGTCCTCGTCGGTGGCCTTGACGATCGCCGGGACCGTGCTCCGGCCGGCCGCCCGGGACGCGCGCCAGCGGCGCTCACCCATGATGAGCTCGTAACGGACCGGGTCGGCGCCGTCGTGGTCGGGGATCGGCCGGACGACGACGGGCTGGAGGACCCCGATCTCCCGGATGGAGTGGACGAGCTCGGCGAGCTCGTCCTCGTCGAAGACGGTGCGGGGCTGCTTGGGGTTCGGACGGATCGAGTCCAGCGGCACCTCCGCGAACTCGGCGCCGGGTACCGGCTGGAGGGCGTTCGGGTCAGCCGTCGGCTGACCGGACGCGGTGCTCCCCTGCCCTGATCCGGCCGCGCCGCTGCCGTCGGTCGGAGCGCCGTTGCCGGTTCCGTCGTCCGTGCTCTGCTCTGGCACCGGGTCACGGTCCCTGAAGAAGACGTCGACCGGCCGGTCGGTGGTCGGTGCGCCGCTCGGGATCAGCGCCCCCAGTCCCCGGCCCAGGGCTCGGCGCTTCTCGCTCATGCGGACTCCTCGGTGGTGGTCGGGGCGGCCGCGCCACGCTCGGCGAGCTCGACGGCCGCCTCGAGGTAGGACAGCGCACCGCTGCTGTTGGGGTCGTAGGTCATGACGGTCTCACCGTGGCTGGGGGCCTCGGAGATCCGCACCGAGCGCGGAACCGTCGCTCGCAGGGTCTGCTCGGGGAAGTGTGCGCGCACCTCGTCGGCGACCTGGGCCGACAGTCGGGTCCGGCCGTCGAACATCGTGAGGAGGATGGTCGACACGTGGAGCCGAGGGTTGAGGTGGTTGCGGATGAGCTCGATGTTCTTCAGGAGCTGCGAGAGACCCTCGAGGGCGTAGTACTCGCACTGGATCGGGATGAAGACCTCGCTGGCCGCGACGAAGGCGTTCACCGTGAGGAGGCCCAGACTCGGCGGGCAGTCGACGAGCACGTAGTCGATGCGCTCCCCCGACTCGTCCAGTCCGCGGAGGTAGGCGCTCACCGCCTTCTCCAGCCGCGTCTCGCGGGCGACGAGTGACACGAGCTCGATCTCGGCGCCCGCCAGGTCGATCGTCGCGGGCGCACAGAAGAGGCCAGGGATGTCCGGGCACGCCTGCACGACCTGGGCGAGGTCCTCCCCGTCGACGAGGACGTCGTAGATGCTCGGCACCTCCGAGTGGTGCTCGATACCCAGCGCGGTGCTCGCGTTGCCCTGCGGGTCGAGGTCGACGACGAGCACGGTGCTCCCCGCCTGGGCCAGCGCCGCGGCGACGTTCACGGTCGTCGTCGTCTTGCCGACGCCGCCCTTCTGGTTGGCGACGGTGAGGACCCGCGTGCGCGGAGGCCGCGGCAGTGCCCGACCGGTCAGGGTGATCCGCTTGCGTGCGTCCTCGGCCACCGCCTGGGCCAGGGGGGTCGCGGCGTCAGCACCGGGAATGGATGCGGCGATGGCTGCTCTCTCCTCGTGGTCGTCGCGCGGGTGCCCGGTGTGCTCCCGCTCGGTGGGCTCCCACACGGTGGGCTCGCGCCGAGCCGGCTCCCGCTCGGTGGGACCGGCGTGGTCGGCGGCGGGGCCGACAACGGGCTCGGCGAGGCCGTCGGGGCCCCGGCCGGCAGCGGCGACGGTGGGAGCCCCCGCCTCCGGCTCGGCCCGCTCCTGCCGCGGGGTGTCACCAGGGGCGGGTTGGGGAGAAACGTCGTCGGCGTCCTCCTCATCCACACGCCGATCGGTGGTGGTTTCACGTGAAACGTCGGCGGCGCCGGGAGCTGCCTCCGCGCCCGCGACAGATGTTTCACGTGAAACGCCGTCCGGCTGGCCCCCCCGCCAGTCGTCACCCGGCGCTCCTGCGGAGACGCCGGAGGTCGGGCGTGGCGGCTGGGACCTCCGCGCCTCCGCGGGCGCTTCGCCGGTGAACGTTTCACGTGAAACGGGGATGTCGACCGGCGGCCGGACCGCGCCGTCCGCGGACGTTTCACGTGAAACGGAGAAGCCTTCGCCGCCGGTCGCCGGCCGGTCCCCCATGGGCACTGCGCGGGACCCATCCGTCGACGGCCATCCCAGGGGGGACGAGGCGCGCCCCCTGCGTGTCGGATCAGCCGAGCGAGGGAACCCCAACCCCTGTGCGACGGGCTCTGCTGACCTGCCGTCCGACGCGATGCTCACGTACTACCTCCAACCCTGCCTGGCGAGCCCCCATCCAACCCCACGACCGGCCGACACGCCAAGCGGCGTCGCCCCTGTGGACAACATGGGTACAACCGCTGACGGCCGCGTCGGCGGGGCGAGCCGTTCCACGTGAAACGCCCGTGAATGAGCACGACAGAGGCACTCTCGTGGCCCGGCTCCGCCCTCACACCCAGGACACTCACCGGTGGATAACGTGTGGACAACGACGCTCCCTCCCTGTCGTCCCAGGCTCCGGATCCCACCCCATCGGCGGCGTCGGCGGCCGCGACCCCACCCCCACCGTGGTCGTCCGCGAGGCCGGAACCGACCCATGACGTCGCCGTCCGCGGGGCCGGCTCCGAGCGGGGACGCGCCCCCGACACACCGAGAGCTCCAGCCCCAGGGCAGCCGGCGCTGGGGCTCCCGAGTGCGGCGTGGGACGTGTCTCCGGGCGGCGGCGGCCCCGACGGCCGCGGCGCGCCGGACGTGCCGGGCCCATAGTCTCGGCCCATGCTGCTCGGCCTCGTCGGCGCCCTCGGCGCCTCGCTCTGCTACGGAGTCGCGTCGGTGCTCCAGGCGGTGGCCGCCCGCAGCACGACGACGAGCCAGGGCCTCGACCCGAGGCTTCTGCTGCGCCTCGCTCGCTCCTGGCGGTACCTCCTGGGCCTCGGACTCGACGGCCTGGGGTTCGTCCTGTCGATCGTGGCCCTCCGTACTCTCCCGCTCTTCGCGGTCCAGTCCATCGTCGCGAGCTTCCTCGCCGTCACCGCGGTGCTCGGTGCCGTCCTCCTCCGGATGCCGCTGACCCGCCGGGACGTCGCCGGGGTCGCCGTCGTCGTCGTCGGCCTCGTCCTCGTCGGGCTCTCCGCGGCCGAGGACCGGCCGGTGCCCGCGTCCGCCACGCACGAGTGGGGCGTCCTCGTCGCGGCCGTGGTCCTCGGCCTCTCGGCGGTGCCCTTGGCGCGGGTGACCGGCCGGCCGGGCCCGGTCCTCCTCGGAGCTGTCGCGGGGCTCGGCTTCGGCGTCGTGGGCATCGCTGCCCGAATGCTGGCGGATCCCCTGACCATCGCTGGGCTGCTCGTCGACCCGGCCGCCTACGCACTGCTGCTCGGTGCCGCCATCGCGCTCCTCGCCTATCCGACCGCCCTGCAACGAGGCAGCGTCACCCTCGCCACGGCGCCCCTGGTCATCGCGGAGACGGTGGTTCCGGCGCTGGTCGGGATCTCCCTGCTCGGAGATGCTCCCCGGCCCGGATGGGGACCGGTGGCGGTGGCCGGCTTCGTCCTCAGCGTCGGGGGCGCCGTCGGGCTGGCTCGCCACGGCGAGGTGCTGGAGGCCGTCCCGGAGGGCGCGGCGTCCGTCGAGGGCGGCGCCTGAGCGTCCGCCGTCGCCCTCGAGCCAGCGGGGACGAAGTGTCCTGGATCGGCACGCCCGGCTGGTTCCGTGCCGCGAGCCAACGCACGGCACCCGCGGCCCGGGCCCCGTGACCGCCGTCCCTCGTCACACCCGGCGTCGCCCTCGCAGGTACCACCCTCCAGCCGGCCACCGCCGCGGGTTCAGCCCCGTGACCGCCGGATCTTCCGCCGTGGGCCCTTCGGCCTGCCACTGCCTCCCTCGGCGAAGCTCAGGTCCACCGTGAGAACAGGCTCGTCGAGCACCTCTCCGCCGTGCTCGGTCACCGAGGCACGGGCCAGGCCAAGGCGATCGAGTGCCGCGCGGTCCTCGGCCAGCTCCTCGTGGGCGCTTCGGCCCTTCATCGCCACGAGCACCCCCCCGGGGGTGAGCAACGGGACGCACCATCGCGCCAGCTTGTCCAGCCGCGCCACGGCCCGGGCGGTCACCCAGGGTGCGCTGACCTCGCCCGCGAGATCCTCGGCCCGCCCCCGGCGCACCAGGACCGAACCGAGGTCGAGCTCGTCGACGACCGACTCGAGCCAGGCGGTCCGCCGCAGCATCGGCTCGACGAGCTGGATCTCCAGGTCAGGTCGGGCGATGGCCAGGGCAATCCCGGGGAGCCCGGCACCGGAGCCCACGTCGACGACCGTGGCCCCGACAGGGAAGGCATCCTGGATCACCGCGCAGTTCAGGACGTGACGTTCCCAGAGGCGCGGCACCTCCCGGGGCCCGACGAGCCCATGGCTCACCCCGGTGTCGGCGAGAAGCGCCGTGAACGCCTCGGCGATCGGCAGGCGGCCCCCGAACACCGCGGCCGCACCCGAGGGTGCGGCCGGTGGTGGTGACGGGGCGGAACCCTCATGTTTCACGTGAAACGTCGCCTCACGCCGGGATGATGACGACGAACCGTCGCGGCTCGGCGCCCTCCGACTCCGAGACCAGCCCGGCGGCAAGCACCTCGTCGTGGACCACCTTGCGCTCGAAGGCGGTCATCGGGGTGAGAGAGCGGCGCTCCCCGGAGGATCGCACCTCCTCGATCGCCTCTCGCGCGATCGCCACCAGCGCAGCCCGGCGCTCCGCGCGGTGCCCGGCCACGTCGAGCATGAGGCGGGTCCGCTCACCCGTCTCGGACTGGACGGCGAGCCGGGTCAGCTCCTGGAGCGCCTCGAGGACCTGGCCGTCGGGGCCCACCAGACGGCGGGGGACCCGGCCCTCGTCGCTGTCGACGATGGCCACCGCCGCGCGGTCCCCGTCGATGTCGACGTCGAGGTCACCGTCGAGGTCGCAGATGTCGAGCAAGGTCTCGAGGAAGTCCGCCGCGACCTCGCCCTCCCGCTCCAGCTGGGACCGCCGGTCGCCCCGGCCGGCGGTGGACCCGGCCTCCGCGGCCGACTCCTCGTCCGCCGTCACCTCGTCGTCGGAGTGCTCCGAGGGCCCGACGGGCTCGCCGGGGTCTCCGTCGGCCACCTCGCTCGACGTGCCACGGGGGGCCTGCTCCTCGGCCAACTCCGCGTCGGTGTCCGACTCCTCGGGCGCACCGGCCTCATCCTCCTCGGGTACACCGGCCACTCCCTCCTCACCCTCGTCTGCGGGGTCGGAGTCCTCAGCCGGCTCCCGGAGGCCCTCGGACGCGGACGCCTCCTCGGCCACGACCGTCTCGGTCGTGTCCGTCTCGGTCGCCCTCTCGCTCCTCGGCTCGTCGCCGCCGTCGTGGGGCGGCACGGCGGTCTCGGTCAGGTCGTTGTTCATGATTTCTCCTCGAGGTGGTCAGGTCGTCGCGGGGGGAGCGTCCGGGTCCGTCCCGGCGTCGTCGGCTGCGGTACCCGACGACGAGCCGGGCTTCTTCCCCTTCGCCCGCTTCTTCGACTTCGGCTGCTGCCGCTGGCCGCCCTGCTGCTTGGCGCCGTCAGGACCGGTCTCGTCCGCGGCCGGGTCTGTGGCGGCGGCGGCGGCGCCGGGCAGCGGCTTGCCCTTGCGCGCCAGGCGCTCGTGGTACGCCTTCTCGGCGGCCGAGCCCGGGGCCGGCATCCGACGGATGACGTAGAACTGCTGGGTCATCGACCACACGTTCGTCGTGAACCAGTAGATGAGGACACCGATCGGGAAGTTGACGCCCGACACGGCGAAGACGAGCGGCAGGGCGTACAGGAGCATCTTCTGCTGACGCGCGAAGGGGCTGTCCAGCGCGGACGCCGGCATGTTCTTCGTCATCAGCTGCCGCTGGGTGGTGAAGGTGGTCACCGACATGAGGATGATCAGGACGACGGTGACGATCTTGACGTTGATCGAGGGGGAGCCCAGGAACGTGTCGGACAGCTGCGCCCCGAAGATCGAGGCCGACTCCGCCTGGGACGCGACCGACTTGGTGATCGGCCCGATCGGGTCCTTGTCGCCCTTGGCGATCGCGCCGAGGCCGTTGAGCACCCGGAAGAGCCCGAAGAAGAACGGTGACTGGACGAGGATCGGCAGACAGGAGCTGAAGGGGTTGGTCCCCTCCTTGCGGTAGAGCTCCATCGTCTCCTGGGTCATCGCCTGGCGTGACTCGGGGTCGCTCTTGCCCTTGTACTTCTTCTGGATCTTCTGCAGCTCCGGCTGGATCATCTGCATCTTGCGCGATGCCTTGATCTGCCGCACGAAGAGCGGGATCATCGCGGCCCGCATGACCACGACGAGGCCGACGATGGACAGCGCCCACGTCCACCCCGACGCGGGCGGCATCCCGATCGTGGTGAGCGCCTGGTGGAAGCCGTACATGATCCACGCCACCAGCAGCTCGATGGGGTAGAGGATGCTGTTGAACAGGTCGCCCATGATGTCCTTGTCTGGACCGGCCGGAGCCGGCGGTGGAGGTCACCTCGTGGTGACCGGGGTGGTCAGGGGATGGGGTGCCGGTCGTCGGCGTCGTCGCGGCGCTCGCCGGACGGTACCGCCGGAGGCCGGTACGGCTTCGGGCCGGTCGTCCCCGGGACGGCTCGCCCGGTGGCCGGGTCACGCTCGGGCACGTGGTCGACCCCCCCCGGGGTCCACGGATGGCAGCGGCCAAGGCGCCGGGCGGCCATCCAGCCGCCGCGCAGCAGCCCGAACCGCTCCAGCGCGGTGACCGCGTAGGCCGAGCACGACGGGTAGTACCGGCAGGTCGGGGGACGCAGCGGGCTCACGACGCTCTGGTAGAGGCGGATCAGCCACACCAGCGGGGCGACGAGCATCCTCCGCATCCTCACCCTGCACCTCCCAGACGACGAATCACCCTGTCCCACAACGGATCAAGGGCCTCGCCGAGTTCCGGGAAGGATGCCGCGGCCGCGGCTGGGTTCGCGCGCACCACCAGGTCGATGCCGGCCGGCACACGCGGCAGCCGGGCGGCGACGAGGGCACGCAGCCGTCGCTTGGTCCGGTTGCGGACCACCGCGCCCCCGACGGCCCTGGACACGACGAAGCCGACCCGCGGCGGGCAACCCGCACGCGCATCGGCGGTGGTGGCGTGGACCACGAGGAGTCGCGACCCGGCCCGGGTGCTCCGAGGACCTCGGACCGCCGACGCGAACTCCGCCCGCTGGCGCAGGCGGTTCGGCGCCGGCAGCACCGAACGGCCTCAGGCCGAGAGCTCGGCGCGGCCCTTGCGACGGCGGTTGGCCAGGATGGCGCGCCCCGCGCGGGTGCGCATCCGCAGGCGGAAGCCGTGCGTCTTGGCACGACGGCGGTTGTTCGGCTGGAAGGTCCGCTTGCTCACGATGGTCTCTTTCGCGGGACGGCGGGCCGGTGGGCCCGTTGGTCGGTGGGTGCCGGGTCGGCTGCCATCGGCAGACCCGTGCGCGAGTGCAGGACACCGTGGGGGTCCGCGCTCGTCACGGGCAGGCGAAAACAGCCGACCCACAGACCTCCCAACGGTACCCGAGAGCGACCATCCCGGCCAAACCCATGGACTGGTCCCCACGAGGGTCCCTAACCCCCTAGGATCGCACGGTGCGACCGCTCGGGGCCGGTTGCGACACGCCGACGGCACTGTCCACCGTGCCCACCCACACCCTGTGGACAACGGTGTGGACGAACGCCAGCCCCGTGGTTCGGTGGACACCACCACGACGATGCGGAGCAGGGAAAGGACGGCGAACGGGTGCCGGAGGACACGATGGCTCGGCTGTGGCGCACGACGCTCGAGGTGCTCGACGCCGACGGCATCCCCGTCCAGCAGCGGGCCTTCCTCTCACTGGCCCGGCTCGTCGGACTCCTCGACGACACCGCGCTCATCGCCGTCCCGAACGACTTCACCAAGGACATCGTCGAGACGCGGCTGCGGGAGCGGGTCCGCGCCACCCTGGGTGAGCAGCTCGGACGCGAGGTGCGGTTGGCAGTGACCGTCGACCCGTCGCTCGGTGAGATCCCCGGCGCGGACACCGGACACGACTCCGGCGCCGCCGCGACGAGCGGCGACGACCCCTTCGGCGAGAACGGGTCGACGGCCCCGGGCGGCTCGGGCACGGCCGACGGGTTCGGCCGCCCGGGCCTCGACGACGGCCACGACCGCCGCGCCGCCGACCGCCGGGCCCAGCTCGACGACATCGACACCGGAGAGGACGACTCCGACGGTTCACCCGGCCCGGTCCCCACCCGCCCGCAGGCGACCGCCGCCGACGGCAGCCCCCTCGTCGCCGTCCCCGGCCTGCGCCGGCCGCGGCCCGGCACCCAGGTGCCCGAGCAGGTCGAGCTGACCCGGCTCAACCCGAAGTACACCTTCGACACCTTCGTCATCGGCGCCAGCAACCGGTTCGCGCACGCCGCCGCGGTCGCGGTCGCCGAGGCCCCCGCCAAGGCCTACAACCCGCTCTTCGTCTACGGAGACTCCGGCCTGGGCAAGACCCACCTGCTGCACGCCATCGGGCACTACGCGCGGCACCTCTTCCCCCACGTCAAGGTCCGCTACGTGAACTCCGAGGAGTTCACCAACGACTTCATCAACTCCATCCGCGACGACAAGGCGGCGAACTTCCAGCGGCGGTACCGCGACGTCGACGTCCTCCTCATCGACGACATCCAGTTCCTCCAGGGCAAGGTCCAGACCCAGGAGGAGTTCTTCCACACCTTCAACACCCTGCACAACGCGAACAAGCAGGTCGTCATCACCAGCGACGTGCCCCCGAAGCTGCTCAGCGGCTTCGAGGCCCGGATGCGGTCCCGCTTCGAGATGGGGCTGCTCACCGACGTCCAGCCTCCCGACCTCGAGACGAGGATCGCGATCCTGCGGAAGAAGGCGATCCAGGAACGTCTCTCGGTGCCTGACGACGTCCTCGAGTTCATCGCCTCCCGGATCTCCACCAACATCCGCGAGCTCGAGGGTGCGTTGATCCGGGTCACGGCGTTCGCGAGCCTGAACCGCCAGCCGGTCGACATGTCGCTCTCCGAGATCGTCCTGCGCGACCTCATCCCCGACGACGTCGCCAGCCAGGTGACGCCGGCCACGATCATGGCCCAGACCGCGGCCTACTTCGGGCTCACCCTCGACGACCTCCAGGGGCAGTCCCGCTCCCGGGTGCTCGTCACCGCCCGCCAGATCGCGATGTACCTCTGCCGCGAGCTCACCGACCTGTCGCTGCCGAAGATCGGGCAGCAGTTCGGCGGCCGGGACCACACGACGGTGATGCACGCGGACAAGAAGATCCGCCAGCTGATGGCCGAGCGTCGCGCGATCTACAACCAGGTCACCGAGCTGACCAACCGGATCAAGCAGCAGTCAGCCTGAGGCCGTTCCCCCGCCGGGCCGGCGGGAAGGGGCCGACCGGGGCCACCCCCCGGTGGACACGGCGCGTCCCGCAGGGGCGACCGGACCCACCGCCGCGCGCCGGGGCCGAGAGCCGAGGGCGGGAGCAGGTCGACCTCTCCGGCCATGCGACGTCGCTGCCCCGGACCATCTCGGTCCACACGCCGAACCCTTGGCTGCACATGGTCGTCCCCAGGTTGTCCACAGCCTTTGTGAAAACTATGTCGAAGGACGGTGAGCATGGCCAGCCCCCCGACGAGGAGGGCGGGCGTGCGGGAGCGCCATCCACCAGTGGGTAAAACCCTGTGGACAACAGACGTCACACGGGACCCATGACCCCCCGTGCGCCACAGTTGTCCACAGGGCCTGTGGATGAGTGTGGACGAGCGGTCCAGGTCGGTGGACAGGGGCCCACTGCCCGGTGGACGCCGTGTGAACGGTCCTGGCCCGTCCACATCGGATGCGCCGTCCGGCCCTGTCGGTCCACGTCCGGTCCACAACGCCGCCACGCGCCACCACCTGCACCGACACCCCGCCGTCCACAGTCTCCACAGCTCCTACCACTGCGATGAGTCCTCACTGGATCGATATCCGCCCCGACCACGACCTGGGCCCGGCCCGTGTCGGCTCGGTGCACCCGCTCCCGCATCCGGCGCCACGGCCCGACCGCAGGGCCGGTGACCGGGCCGGTCACCGGCCCCATCGCCGCCATCGGGAACCGGTAGTGCGTGACCACGGCGTGCACTAGGGTCGAGTCCCCGCCCTGCGATGGAAGGCCCCAGCGTGCCCGTCGCGAGCGGTCCTCCAGCACCACAGGCGTGGGCGCGGGCCGACCCGCGCCGGATAGGGCGGTACACCGTGAAGTTCCGGGTCGAGCGTGACGTCCTGGCCGAGGCGGTCACCTGGGTGGCGCGCGGGCTGCCCTCCCGTCCGCCCGTGCCGGTGCTGGCCGGCATCCTGCTCCAGGCCGACGACGACGGCACGCTGACCCTCAGTGCGTTCGACTACGAGGTCTCGGCCCGGGTCACCGTCGCCGCGGACGTCGCCGAGAGCGGCACGGTGCTCGTCCTCGGCCGGCTGCTCGCCGACATCTCCCGCAACCTGCCCGACCGTCCGATCGACGTCTCCACCGACGGCTCGAAGGTCCAGGTCACCTGTGGGGCCTCCCGGTTCAGCCTGCTCATGATGCCCGCCGACGACTACCCGACCCTGCCCTCCGCCCCCGCGCCGAGCGGCACGGTCGACGGCCACCTGTTCACCCAGGCCGTCGCCCAGGTGTCGGTCGCGGCCGACCGCGGGGACACCCTGCCCATCCTCACCGGGGTCCGGGTCGAGGTGAACGGCGACACGATGACCCTGCTCGCCACCGACCGGTACCGCCTCGCGATGCGCGAGCTGCACTGGAACCCCACCGACACCGATGCAAGCCACCTCGTCCTGATCCCGGCCCGGACCCTCTCCGAGACGGCTCGCTCACTCGGCGCGAGCGGCTCGATCGACGTCGCGCTCGGGGCCACCGCAGGCGGCGACGGGCTCGTGGGGTTCGAGGCCGGACGCCGGCGCACCACGACCCGGCTCCTCGACGGGGAGTACCCCAAGGTCAGCTCGATCTTCCCGACGAGCAGCGAGACCGACGCCGTGGTGCGGACCGCCGAGCTCGTCGAGGCCGTCAAGCGGGTGGCCCTCGTCGCCGAGCGGAACACCCCGGTCCGGCTGCGCTTCTCCGACGGTCAGGTGGCCATCGAGGCGGGCACCGGCGACGACGCCCAGGCCTCGGAGGCGGTCGAGTGCGCACTCACCGGGCCGGAGATCGAGATCGCCTTCAACCCGCACTACCTCCTCGACGGGCTCGGCGTCGTCGGCACCGAGTGGACGCGGATCTCCTTCACTCAGGCCTCCCGGCCGGCCGTCCTCTCCGGACAGGAGGAGGCCGACGGCGAGGCCGACACCTCGTACCGCTACGTCCTGATGCCGGTCCGCTTCGCGTCCTGACCTGGTTGCACTTTCTCGCCTGATGGAGGAACCCCCGGTCGCGCGCCCGGGAGGTTCGGTGTCCCTCCGAAGGTTCCGGTGCGAGGGTGCCGCGACCGGCACCTCCGGGGCACCCGGGCGTAGCCTTCGGGGCAGGGACCGACGCACGAGCACACCACGACACCGAGGAGCACGGATGCAGCTGGGACTGGTCGGGCTGGGCAAGATGGGCAACAACATGCGCGAGCGGTTGCGGCGCGCGGCCCACGACGTCGTCGGCTACGACCGCAACGCGAAGGTCTCCGACTCCTCGAGCCTGGCCGACATGGTCTCCCGGCTCGAGGCCCCTCGCGTCGTCTGGGTCATGGTCCCGCACGGCGCCCCGACGCACGACACCGTCGTCGAGCTGGCCGACCTGCTCGAGAAGGGTGACCTCGTCATCGACGGGGGCAACAGCCGGTGGACCGACGACTTCGAGCACGAGAAGCTGCTCAAGCCGCACGGCATCGGGTTCGTCGACTGCGGGGTCTCCGGCGGCATCTGGGGGCTGGAGAACGGCTACGGCCTGATGGCCGGCGGCTCGAAGGCCAACGTCCGCCGGGCGATGCCGATCTTCGACGCCCTGCGCCCCGAGGGCCCGCGCGACGAGGGCTTCGTCCACGCGGGCAAGGTCGGCGCGGGCCACTACACGAAGATGGTGCACAACGGCATCGAGTACGGCCTGATGGCCGCGTACGCCGAGGGCTTCGAGCTGCTCCAGAAGAAGGACATCGTCGACGACGTCCCGGGGGCGTTCAAGGCGTGGAGCCGCGGTACGGTCGTCCGCTCCTGGCTCCTCGACCTCATGGTCGACGCCCTCGAGGAGAACCCGAACCTCGATGACGTCTCCGACTACACGAGCGACTCCGGGGAAGGCCGGTGGACCGTCGAGGAGGCCGTCGAGCTGGCGGTCCCGATGCCGGTCATCTCCTCGGCGCTCTTCGCCCGGTTCGCCTCGCGGCAGAAGGCCTCACCGACGATGCAGGCGGTCGCCGCCCTCCGCGGCCAGTTCGGCGGCCACGAGGTGATGACCGTCGCCGAGGGCGAGCAGCTGCGCGAGGATGCGGCCGCCGGCGTCAAGAGCGCCGACGCGGCATCCACCAAGGCGGCGAGCAAGGAGAAGCCACCGTCCCGGGGGACCGCGGCGGCCAAGGCGAAGAAGGCCAAGGCCGCCGGGCCGGCCTCACCCGGTGGGAAGGGCTGAGCGGGCGGGTGCACGTCCGGCACCTGTCGGTCGCGGACTTCCGCAGCTACACCACGGCCGAGCTCCCACTCGAGCCGGGCATCACGACCCTGGTCGGGCTCAACGGGCAGGGCAAGACCAACCTCGCCGAGGCCCTGGGCTACCTGGCCACCCTGTCGAGCCACCGGGTGGCGACGGACGCCCCGCTCGTGCGCTTCGGTGCGGAGCGAGCGGTGGTGCGCGGCGCGGTCGTGCGCGAGGGCCGGCAGACCCTGGTCGAGCTGGAGATCACCCCGGGCAAGGCCAACCGCGCGCGCCTCAACAAGACGCCGTGCCGCCCCCGGGAGGTCCTCGGGGCCCTGCGGACCGTCCTGTTCGCCCCGGAGGACCTCGCGCTCGTCAAGGGAGACCCCGCCGAGCGTCGTCGCTTCCTCGACGACCTCCTCGTCGCCAGGCAGCCACGGTGGGCCGGCGTTCGCGGCGACTACGACCGCATCGTGCGGCAGCGGGGGGCGCTCCTGAAGTCGGCTGCCCCCCAGCTCGGCAGGCGGGGAGCGCGGGGGCGGCCGCGCCGCGAGGGCGCCACTGCCGACCCGGCGTCCGAGGCGGCGACCGCGCTGCACACCCTCTCGGTGTGGGACCAGCAGCTCGCCGGCGTCGGGTCCCAGCTGCTCTACGCCCGGCTCCGGCTGCTGCGTGACCTCGGCCCCTACCTCGGCAAGGCGTACGACGAGGTGAGTGCCGGCCAGTCCGACGCGCGGGTGGCGTACCGTTCGTCGCTGCGCGAGGCCACGGCCGCGCGGATCGCCGCCGGTGAGGTTCCCGAGCCCGCCGAGCTGCACGAGGAGATCGTCGCCAGCCTCGCCGAGGTGCGGGCGCAGGAGGTGGAGCGAGGGGTGTGCCTCGTCGGGCCGCACCGGGACGACGTGGTCCTCACCCTCGGCGAGCTGCCGGCCCGTGGCTACGCCAGCCACGGGGAGTCGTGGTCGTTCGCGCTGGGGCTGCGGCTCGCGGCGTTCCAGCTGCTGCGGCACGACCTCGGCGACGACCCGGTCCTCGTCCTCGACGACGTCTTCGCCGAGCTCGACGTGGGCCGACGCGAGCGGCTCGCCGGCCTGGTGGCCGACTGCGAGCAGGTGCTCGTCACGGCGGCGGTGGCCGACGACGTCCCGGCCGGGCTCACCGGTCGCACCTACCGCGTCAGCCTGGGCGCGGTCGAGCCGGTGGAGGGCGCCGATGCCCCTGCCTGACGACGTGGCCCCCCCTGCGCCGGGCCCGGCCGACGCCGCCGGCGACGCCGCCGCCGGGGATGCGGCGGTCACCGGCGTGGATGCCGGCGTGGATGCCGACGCCCGCCCGCCGGCGCCGGCCGAGGCGCTCGCCCGCGCCCGCGCCACGGCCCGGGCCAAGGGCCTGCGCCCCGGGCTCAAGCCCCGCCGCCGACCCAGGGACGTCCCGGACGACCGGCGCGACTCGGGACCCGGGAAGGGCGGCCGCGACCCCCAGCTGCTCGGGGACCAGATCGACCACTTCGTCGCCGAGCGGGGGTGGCGGGCCGACGTCGCCGTCGGGGCCGTCGTGGGGCGGTGGCCGCAGATCGTCGGTGCCGAGATCGCCGCCCACTGCGCGCCGACCGACTTCGTCGAGGGGATCCTCGTCGTCCGGGCGGACTCCACCGCCTGGGCCACCCAGCTGCGGCTGCTCGAGTCGACGTTGATGACGCGGCTCGCCGAGGACGTCGGCGAGGGCACGGTCACGCAGATCCGCGTCGTCGGCCCGAGCGCCCCCACCTGGTCGCGTGGCCGCCGCCGGGTCCAGGACGGCCGTGGCCCCCGCGACACCTACGGCTGACCCGGGGGCACGGGGGGCGGCGGTGTCGGGGCGGGGGCCGACGGCGTCGGGCGTCAGTCCCGGAGCGCCGCCACGGCCAGCCGGAGCTGGTGCTCCACCAGCGCCTGCGGTGCGGTGACCGTGTCCGTCCCGTACTGCCCGAACACCTCGAGGCTGGTCGCGCCGACGAGCACCGTCCAGACCGCGATGCCGCGGGCCATCACCTCGGGGCCGGCCGGGAACCCCAGTCCGACCGCGACCGCGCCGAGGTCCTCGGCGAGCGGACCGTCCGGCAGCGGCACCGGTCCGGTGGCGGCCACCTCGCCGCGGCCGACGCCCTCGGCGAGGATGCTGGTCAGCGTGCGGACGACCCGGGTCCCCGGCTCGGTCGTCCGTTCCGCCGGCGCCGCGTACCCGGGGACCGGGCTGCCGTAGAGGAGGGCGTAGCGGGCCGGCTCGGCCACCGCCCAGGTCCGGAAGGCCAGCCCGGCCACGACGACACGCTCGGGCCACGGCTCGCCGGCCACGGTCGCCACCGCGGCGTCGACGGCGTCCGCCTGCTCGGTGTACGCGTCGACGAGGAGCAGGGTGAGCAGCTCGTCGCGGCTCTCGACGTACCGGTACACGGCCGAGGAGACCATGCCGAGCTCGCGGGTGACCGCACGCAGCGACAGCGCCGCGGCTCCGTACTCGGCGAGGTGCCGACGCCCGATCTCGAGGATCCGCTCGGTGACCTCGCGCCGGCGCTCGGCGCGGGAGGAGCTCATGGCCGCCATCGTGCCATACCAGAGAGCACTGCTCTTGACAGCCGGCGCAAGCCGCGGCAGACTGAGGATAACCGAGAGCACCGCTCACAGAATGAGGAGACCATGATGACGCGCATCCCCCCGACGGTCGGTGGCACCGGAACCGGCGCTCCCACCCCCGACACGCCAGACCGCAGCGCCGCCGCGCAGGCCGCCGCGGGCGCCGGCCCGGACGCCGCGGCGGGCGCCGGCCCGGACGCCGCGGCGGGCGCCGGCCGCTACGTCCAGCCCGGCCGGTTCGACCGGGTCCTCAACGCGGCCGTCGCCTGGCTCACCGCGCACGGCGTCAGCCTGTTCGGCTCGCGGGTCCTCACCGTCACCGGCCGACGCAGTGGCGAGCCGCGGAGCACGCCGGTCAACCTCCTGGAGCTGGCAGGCACGCACTACCTCCTCGCCCCGCGCGGCACCACCCAGTGGGTCCGCAACGTGCGGGTCGCGGGGCGAGCCGAGCTGCGGGTCGGCCGCCGGGTCGAGCACGCCGAGCTCGTCGAGATCCCGGTGGTGGACCGCGTCCCGGTCATCCGGGTCTACCTCCAGCGGTGGGGCTGGGAGGTCGGCCGGCTCGTCGAGGGCCTGGGCGCGGGGTCGACGGATGCCGAGGTGCTCGCCGCGGCCCCCGGCATCCCGGTCTTCCGGGTCTTCCCGCTCTCCTGACCCCGCCCCGGACGGCGGCGAGCGGAGCGGCACACCGGTGCTGGACCGGCGCGCCGGGTCTAGGGTCGGGACGTGGCTGCCGACCCCGCCCTCGACCCGCTCGTCCGCCGCGACGACGAGGACCGCATCGCCGTCCTCACCCTCGACTCCCCCACCAACCGCAACGCCCTGTCCCGGCGGCTGCTCACGGAGCTGCGCGGCCACCTGCGCGACCTCGACGCCGACGACTCGGTGCACGGCGTCCTCCTGCGGTCCAGCCAGCGGGTCTTCTGCGCCGGTGCCGACCTCACGGAGGCGGCGCACGTCGACATGACCGAGTCGGCCCGCGCCATCGTCGAGGTCCAGCGCCGCATCGCCGCCCTCCCGGTGCCGGTCGTGGCCCGGGTCGACGGGCCGGTGCGGGCCGGGGGCCTGGGCCTCGTCGCGAGCGCGGACCTCGTGCTCTGCCGTGACGACGTGACGTTCGCGCTGACCGAGGTCCGGCTCGGCCTGGCGGCGGCGACGATCTCGATCCCCCTGCGTGCCCGCCTCGCCCCCCGGGCGGCGGCCGACTGGTTCCTCACCGGTCGGGAGTTCGGGGCCGAGGAGGCGCGTGAGGCCGGGCTCGTCACCCGGGTCGTGCCCGGCACCGAGATGGATGCCGCGGTCGCGCAGGTCCTGGACGACCTGCGTGCGGGCGCCCGGCAGGGCCTGACCGCGGCGAAGCGGATCCTCACCGGTGACCTCGTCGCCGACTTCGAGGCCCGCGGCGAGGAGATGGCCCGGGTCTCCGGCCTGCTCTTCCACTCCGAGCTGGCCCAGCGGCGGATGGCGGCGGCCCTCCGCCGCTGACCCGCGGCCCGGGCCGACCGGAGGCCCCACCGGTGGCTCCGCCGGTGAGCTCAGGCGAGGAAGTCGCCGACCAGCCGGGTGAACTCGGCGGCGTGCTCGATCTGCACCCAGTGGCCGCACTGGCCGAAGACGTGGAGCTGTGAGCGGTCGATGAGCCCGAGGAGCCGCAGCGAGGTCGACAGCGGGATCACCTGGTCGTCCCGGCCGTGGACGATGAGCGTCGGCACCGCGATCGAGCGGATGGCCGCCTCGTCGAGGGTCATCGCGTCGACGCTGTGCTGGCGCGGTGCCGGGAACATCGCCCGGTAGGCCTCGTGCACGCCGGGCCTGGTCGCCGCCTCGAGCCGCGAGCGGGCGAGGTGGTCGGTGAGCAGCGAGCGGTCCCAGGCGAAGACGTCGAGCAGGTCACGCATCGCCGCCAGCGACGGCTCGAACCCCCAGACGGCGTCCAGGCCGGGGGTGATCTCGAACGGCACGCCGACGCTGCCCATGAGGACCAGCTTCTCGACGCGATCGGGTGCCCGCGTCGCGACGCTGAGCGCCAGCGCCCCACCGAAGCTGTTGCCGACGAGGCGGACGCGCTCCAGGCCGAGGGCGTCGAGGAAGCCGAGCAGGTGTCGGGTCCACGACTCCATGCCGTAGCCGACCCCCTCGGGCCGGCCGGTGTACCCGAACCCGAGCACGTCGGGGGCGAGCACGCGGTAGCGGGTCGCCAGCTCGGGCAGGGTGAGCCGCCAGTTCGCCCAGGCGGTGACCCCCGGCCCGGACCCGTGGACGAGCACGACCGGGTCGCCGGTCCCGACGTCGTGGTAGTTGGTCGCGACGCCGTCGACGTCGATGCTCTGCCCGACCTCGGGCGTGTCGTCTCCGCGGGGCGTCGGCACGGTCGGGCTGGTCGGTGTGCTCATCGGGCCTCCTCGTCGTCGGCGAAGCGTGGGGCCGGCCGGGCCCCATGCCATGAACCCACGCGACGGCCCGCCGCCAGGCGCACGTTCCGGGATGAGGAACGAGCATGGTCCTGCGGGCACCGTCCCAGCCACTCTCGTGGTGGTGAGGCACACCGCCGCACCCGCCACACTGACCGCAAGGGAGCGCCGGTGCCGACCGTGACGATCCAGCCGACGGGCGAGGTGATCTACCTCGAGCCCGGGGAGACCGTGCTGAGCGGCCTCTACAAGGCCGGCTTCGCCTACACCGTGGGCTGTCGCCGCGGGGGGTGCGGGATCTGCAAGGTCGACTGCCGCTCCGGCGAGTTCCGGTACGACCACCCCGTCGCCGACTCGGTCCTCACCGAGGACGAGCGACACGACGACACCTGCCTGACCTGCCGGGCCGTGCCCGGCACGGACATCACCATCGAGCTGCGCGGCGAGAACGTCCGGCTCGTGAACACCTTCCTCCACCAGATCAACGAGAAGGCCCGGCAGCGCGCCGCGGCCCATGCCGCCGCGACCCAGACGGCCGGCACGACCCACAAGGAGTAGCAATGGGAGTCATGCGGTTGGGCTACGCCCACGTCCGGGTCACGGACCTGTCCGAGGCCAAGGACCACTACGCCAACACGATGGGGCTCTACGAGACCCACGCGGAGGGCAACAAGGTCTACTACAAGGCCTGGGACGAGTGGGACCACCACTCGGTCGTCCTCGAGGAGGGCGGCGTCGGCCTGGTCAAGTTCGGCTGGAAGGTCGAGAAGTCCTCCGACATCGACGACATCGAGAAGAAGGCCCAGGCCTTCGGGGTCACCGTCGAGCGGATGAGCAAGGGCGAGAACCCGGAGATCGGCGACGGCATCCGGTTCACGACCCCCTCCGACCACGTCTTCGAGGTCTACCACGAGGCCACGCTCGTCGGCACCGAGGTCGGCACCCACAACCCCGACGCCTTCCCGCGCCACCTCGTCGGCGTCGGCGTCCCCGCCCTCGACCACTCGCTCGTCACCGCCGAGGACCCGGGCCTGATGGACCGCTTCCTCACCGACGTCTTCGACTTCTACGCCACCGAGCGGGTCCAGACCAGCCTGGACTCCGACGCCGACATCATCGCGACGTGGATGACGAGCAACAACCAGATCCACCAGCTCGCCGTCCTCGCCGGCCCCCAGGGCAAGCTGCACCACTTCGCCTTCCGGCTCGGCGACTGGGTCGAGGTCGGCCGCGCGGCGGACCTCTTCTCGATGGACGACGTGCCGATCGACATCGGTCCGACCCGCCACGGCATCACCCGCGGCCAGACGGTCTACTTCTTCGACCCCTCGGGCAACCGCAACGAGGTCTTCGCCGGCGGCTACCTCGCCTACCGCGACCGGCCGATGTCGGTGTGGACCCCGGACGCGCTCGGCAAGGGCGTCTTCTACCACGCCCGCGAGCTCAACGACGCCTTCACCTCGGTCCTCACCTGACCCACCACGGATGCCGGTGACGGCGGGCCCCATGCCGCCGTCCCGCGATCCGCCCTGCCCGCGCACGCCGGGACGCCACCACCGTCGAAGGAGCACCGATGCTCGTCCGCACCGAGTCCGCCCTGACCTACGCCGGGGCCCGGGTCGCGCTCGACGCCGCCCTGGCGCGGGCGGAGGAGCTCGGCGCCGCGTTCAACATCGCGGTCGCCGACCCCGCGGGAACGCTGCTCGCGTTCGCCCGGATGGACGGCGCGTTCGCGATCTCCGGCTCCATCGCCCGGGACAAGGCGTGGACGGTCGCCGGCTTCGGCGGCATCGCCACCGACGACTTCTACCGGGCGATCGCCGCCGAGGACGCCGTCCGTGAGGGCATCGCCCAGCGCGGCCGGGTCGCCGCCTTCGGCGGCGGCGTCCCCGTCCTCGTCGACGGCGCCCTCGTCGGGGCCGTCGGCGCCTCCGGGGGCTCCGCCGAGCAGGACAAGGAGGTCGCCTCGGCCGGCGCCGCCGCGGTCGCCGCGGCGCTGCACCGGACCGACGGCCACGACCACACCGCACGCCGAGAGGACGCACGATGACCCCGTTCATGCTGCGTGTCGCCGAGATCGTCGGCACGCCCGAGGACCAGCTGCCCGACCTCGAGCAGCTCGCGCCGATGCCAGAGACCCGGATCAGCCGCCGGATCGCCACCGGCACCGGCGCCGACCGTCAGGTCGCCATCCGCTCGCTCGCCGAGCAGCTCGTCAGCGAGGCCAACGCCATCCTCGGCCCGGCCGACGACCGGCTCGACCTCGTCGACGAGACCCTTCCCCACGAGCTCGCGTTCCGGGTCACCCACCGGAACCGAGCGGCCCGGGTGTCGACGACCTTCGAGGACGGCACGGCCTACGGCCGGCTCGTCGGCGACGGCTTCGACTCCGAGGTCCCCCAGGAGCTCGAGGGGCCGGACGCGCTCCCCGACCTCATCGTGCGCCTGCTCGTCGAGTCCGGCGTCACCCACCACCACGTCCCCTGACCCTCCCACCACCCCCCGGCCCCGGTCACCCGGGCCCGCGCGCCCCGCCCCCGAGGAGGCACCGTGCAGTACGAACTGCGAACCCAGGTCATCGAGCCCCCACGCACGACGTTCACCCACCTCGTCGCCCGCTACGGCGACCGCCCCGCCTCGCGCTACGAGGAGGGCACGATCGACATCCAGCCCAAGGAGAACTTCCACTACCGGCCGCTCTGGGACCCCGCCCACGAGCTCTACGACGAGACGTACAGCGAGTTCCGGCTCACCGACCCGTACTCGTTCACCGACCCGCGGCAGTACTACTACGCCCCCTACGTCGCCTCCCGGGCGGCGATGGCGGATGCCGTGGCCTCGACGTTGGACTACCTCGTCTCGCGGGACCTGTTCTCGCGGCTGCCCGAGGCTTGGTCCTCGCTCATGGGCGAGCTCCTCGTGCCGCTGCGCCACTACGAGTCGGGCGCCCAGATGATCTCCTGCGACATCACCCGCTTCGGCTTCGGCACGACGATCACCCAGTGCTCCGGCTTCGCGGCGTTCGACCGGATCGGCAACGCCCAGGCCGTCAGCCGGCTGGGCATCGCCCTTGGCGGCGGCACGGCGGAGCTGCTCGGCGAGGCCAAGACCCGCTGGGTCGAGGACGCCTCGCTGCAGGGTCTGCGCCGCCTCATGGAGGAGCTGTTCCTCGAGAAGGACTGGGGCAAGGCCCTCGTCCGGCTCGACGTCGCCGACCGCCTCCTCTACGGGCTCTTCTTCGGTCACCTCGACGACGCGGCCCTCGAGGCCGGCGCCGGGTCGTACAGCCTGTTCGCCCAGCACCAGACATCGTGGTTCAAGGACCAGCGCAAGTGGGTCGACGCGCTCTACAAGGCCTGGGTCGCCGACCCGGAGACGGGTGCCGCCAACAAGGCTCTGCTCGCGGCCACGACGTCCGAGGCGCTCGATGCGGCGCTGGGCGCGATGGCGCCGCTCGCGGCCCGCGCCGACGAGCTCGTCGGCGCCGGTGCCGCCGCGCACGTCGAGGCCACGGCCACCACCGTCCGCGACGCCGTCGCGGCACTGACGGCGTGACCCGGAAGGACGACAGCATGAGCACCGCCGCATCCACCCGCCCCGTCGGCGTGGACATCCAGGAGAGCGAGACCAACCGCTCGGTCGTCGAGGCCATCGAGGCCACGAACGACGGCTGCACCGTGCAGCACATGCCGGGGCTCGTGCGGATCACCGCACCCGGCCGCCTTGTCGTGACCCGTGAGTCGGTCGAGGAGCGCCTCGGCCGCGAGTGGGAGACGCACGAGTTCCAGCTCGCCATCGTGAGCTACTTCGGGCACATCAAGGAATGGGATGACGACGAGATCGTCATCGCCTGGGACCACTGAGAAAGGCTGCGAGACATGACGATCGCCCCCAAGGCCCCGCGCAAGCTCACCATGAAGCAGCGCTACGAGGCGCTGACCCGAGACCTCGACTGGGAACCCACCTACGTCGCCAAGTCGGACGTGTTCCCCCACACCGAGTTCGAGGGCATCAAGATCCACGACTGGAGCAAGTGGGAAGACCCCTTCCGGCTCACCGTCGACTCGTACACGAAGTACCAGGCCGAGAAGGACAAGCGCCTGTACGCGGTGCTCGACGGCTTCGCGCAGAGCCAGGGCCACCTCTCGCTCACCGAGGCGAACTACCTCAACGCGATGAAGCTCTTCCTCCAGGGCGTCACCCCGCTGGAGTACCAGGCGCACCGCAACTTCGCCTACCTCGCCCGCCACCTCGACGGCCCCGGCCCGCGGTTCGCGGCGCTCTGCCAGTCGATCGACGAGCTGCGGCACACGCAGACCGAGATCCACACGCTGAGCAACTACAACAAGTACTACGGCGGCTTCCACAACTACCTTCAGCAGCACGACCGGGTCTGGTACCTCTCGGTGCCCAAGTCGTTCTTCGACGACGCACTCTCGGCGGGCCCGTTCGAGTTCCTCATCGCCATCGGGTTCTCCTTCGAGTACCTGCTCACCAACCTGCTCTTCGTGCCGTTCATGTCCGGTGCGTCGTTCAACGGCGACCTGCCGACGATGACCTTCGGCTTCTCGGCGCAGTCCGACGAGTCGCGGCACATGACTCTCGGCCTCGAGGCGATCAAGTTCCTCCTCGAGCAGGACGAGGCCAACGTGCCGATCGTGCAGGCCTGGATCGACAAGTGGTTCTGGCGCGGCTACCGCGTCACGGCGCTCGTCGCCCAGATGCTCGACTACATGCTCCCGCGCAAGGTGATGAGCTGGAAGGAGGCCTTCGAGCTGTACTTCGAGCAGCAGATGCTCGGTGGCCTCTTCGAGGACCTCGCCTTCTACGGCATCACGCCGCCCCGGCACGTGGACGACGCCATCGCCGAGAAGGAGGTGCTCTCGCACCAGGTGTACTGGACCCTCTACCAGTTCTCGCACGCCGCGGCCTTCACGACGACGGTGCCCGACGCCGACGCGCAGAAGTGGCTCTCGGAGAACTACACCGAGACGTTCGACACGCTCTACAAGCCCCTGTGGGTCAAGGAACAGAGAAACATCGAGGCCGGTGGCCGGCACTTCGTGCGCGGGCTGCCCCAGCTGTGCCAGGTCTGCCAGGTGCCGATGCTCTTCACCGAGCCGGGCGACCCGACGACCCTGTGCCAGCGCGAGTCGGTCCACAACGGCGAGACCTTCCAGACCTGCTCCAACGGCTGCCAGTGGATCTTCGAGCGCGAGCCGGAGAAGTACGTCCAGGCCTGGCTGCCAGTGCATCAGATCTACCAGGGCAACTGCGGCGGTCCCACCCTGCCCGACGTGCTCCAGTGGTACGGCTTGGAGGAGGGCGACAGTGGCGAGTACAAGGGCTCCGTCGACGACAAGAACTGGAAGGCGTGGCACGACGCCGCGGACCACTCCCACATCGGATCGGAGGGCTGAGCACCATGGCCGTCAAGAGCATCGGCACGTACGACTTCCCGTCCCGCTCCCGCCAGGAGCTCTACGGCGACGACCAGCTGGTCCACCTGTGGTTCCAGGAGAACATGTGGTTCTGCGCCTCGGCCTGCTTCCGGGCCCCCAAGGCGATGACCTGGGGTGACTTCTGGAACGGGCTCGTCGTCCCGTACGCCGAGGAGGACCCCGACTTCGATCCGGCGGCCAACCGCGTCTGGACCCTGCACGGCGAGGAGTTCCAGCCGCGCGACGAGCAGACCCTCGAGGAGCTCGGGATCGGGCACAAGGCCGTCATCGGGATGCGCGTCGTCGCCTGAGGAGGAGGACGAGCCCACCATGACCACGACCCACACCATCACCGTCGAGCCCCTCGGCCGCGAGGTCGAGTGCCGCGAGGACCAGAGCATCCTCGATGCCTGCCTCCGCAGCGGCGTCTGGCTGCCGCACTCCTGCACGCACGGCACATGTGCGACGTGCAAGGCCGAGGTGCTGGACGGTGAGGTCGACCACGGCGCTGCGAGCTCGTTCGCCCTTATGGACTACGAGCGGGACGAGGGCAAGCTGCTGCCGTGCGTGGCCTGCCCTCGGTCCGACGTCGTCATCGAGGCCGACATCGACGTCGACGAGTCCATCCCCGTCCACCCCGTCGAGGACTTCACCGGCACCGTCGTCGAGCTCAGCGAGATCGCCCGCGAGACCGTGCGCCTGGTCATCGAGCTGGACCGCGAGATCGGCTTCAACGCGGGTCAGTACCTCAAGTTCCAGGTGCCGGCCCGCGACGGGCTCCCCTCGGTCGACCGGACGTGGTCCATCGCGTCACCGCCGACGGAGCCCCGGCGCCTGGAGTTCCACATCCGCAACGTCCCCGGCGGGCGGGGCACCGACGGCTGGGTGTTCGGCGGCCTGGGCCCCGGCGACCCGGTGGCAGTCTCCGGCCCGTACGGGCGCTTCGTGCTCAGGACCGAGGACGACCGGCACGCCATCCTCGTCGGGGGTGGCACCGGGTTGGCCCCGCTGAAGTCGATGATCCGGCACGCCCTCGAGGACGGTGCGTACGGCGGGCACCTCACCCTCTACCAGGGTGCGCGCAGCAGGGAGTGGCTCTACGACGTCGACGTCTTCCGCGCCCTCGCCGAGCAGTACCCGGACCGGTTCACCTACCGGCCCTGCCTGTCCGAGGAGAGCGCCGAGGACTGCGGGGCCGACGCGGCCGGGTTCGGCTTCGGGCTGGTCACCGACGTCATCGCCGAGGACCACCCGACCCTCTCGGGGTGCGCGGGCTACCTCTGCGGACCGCCGCCGATGGTCGAGGCGGCGCTGAAGACGCTCATGGGCAAGCGGCTCTTCCCCCGGGACATCCACCGCGAGGACTTCTTCAACGAGAGCGACAAGGCGAGCGGCGGGGTGCGCTCACCCCTCATCAAGCGCTGAGGCAGACGCGGTCAGAGGCCGGAGTCGCGCAGCGCGCGGCCGAGGGTGAAGGCGGCGGTGCGCACCGCCGGCCCGAGCGTCACCGGGTCCACCGAGCCGGTGGTACCGGTCACCGACAGGCCGGCGCGCACCTTGTGGTCGGCGCCGAACACCGGCGCGGCGACGCACGAGACGCCGAGGTGGGACTCCTCGCGGTCCAGGGCCATCCCGACGGTCCGGATGGCGCGCAGCTCGCGGACGAGCCCCCCCGGGGTCGCGATGGTCCGCGGCGTCAGCCGCGGCAGGCCGGCCTCGATCCGCGCCCGGACGGTGGCCACCGAGCTGTAGGCGAGGATGGCCTTGCCGACCCCCGTCGCGTGCGCCGGCAGCCGGCCGCCGGTCCGGGAGGTCACGTCCACCCCGCTGGTCCCGAGGATCTCGACGTACACGACGTCGACGCCCTCGAGGACGGCGAGGTGGATGCGCTGGCGGGTCGCCTCGCGCAGGTCCTCCATCACCGGCAGGGCCGCCTCGGACAGGGACCGGTGGGCCGGCACGAGCTCTCCCCGCTCGAAGAGCCACATGCCGAGCCGGTAGCCCTCGCCCGAAGGGCCGGCCGCCTGCCGCTCGAGGACCCCGAGCGCGACCAGCTCCGCGACGATCCGGTGCGTCGTCGACTTCGGTAGCCCGGTCCGCCGGGCGAGCTCGGCGAGGGTCAGCACCGGGGCCCGCTCGTCGAACGCCCCGACGAGCGCCGCGGCCCGTGCGAGGAGGCTCACAGGGGGACCGTTCCGCTCAGCGGGACGCATTCGTTGATGGAACCACGGGCGGGGGGGCACTGTCATCCCGACCGCACACCGGGCAAGGGAGCCGCAGCATGTCGATCGTCGCGCAGGAGCACGCCTGGTGCGCCACCACGCCGAAGCGCTCGTTGGTGAGCGAGCCCCAGGCCTCGGGGTTGAAGTCGGTCGGCACCGCCCTCGACGTCCTCGAGTGCTTCGCGACCGACGGTGAGCTCGGCGTCTCCGACATCGCCCGCC
The DNA here is from genome assembly GCA_963772645.1 of uncultured Actinomycetota bacterium. GTDB lineage: Bacteria > Actinomycetota > Actinomycetes > Actinomycetales > Dermatophilaceae > DASSQJ01. The sequence goes on along the minus strand of CAVYYD010000011.1, from coordinate 22,997 downwards.
GGCTCGGTGTCGCCAAGTCGACCGCGCACCGGCTCCTGCACACCCTCGCCAGCCGCGGCTTCATCGAGCAGGACCCCCAGTCCGGCCAGTACCGGCTGGGGATGCACGTCTACGAGCTCGGCGCGCTCGCCCTCGGGCGCAACGAGCTGCGCCACCTCGCGCTGCCCTTCCTCCGCCAGGTCGCCGCCGCCACCGGGCTGACCGTCAACCTCTCCGTCGCCGACGGCCCCGACATCGTCTTCGTCGAGCGCATCGAGAACAGCGACGGCGTGCGCATCCTCGGGCACTTCGGACGCCGGCTCCCGGCGCACACGACGAGCAGCGGCAAGGCGCTCGCGGCGTGGAACCACGAGGCGGACCAGGCCCGGCGCCGGGCCGGCTTCCCCCCGCGGGTCAGCCGGACGGTGCGCACCGAGGCGGACTGGGACCGCTGCCTGGAGACGGTGCGCCGGCTCGGCTACGCCGTCTCGCACAGCGAGTCCTTCGACGGCGCCTCGTCGGTCGCGGTGCCGGTGATGGTCCGCCGCCGGGCCGTCGCGTCGGTGTCCGTCTTCGGTCCGACCGAGGCCATCGAGCCGCAGGTCGACCGTCTGGTACCGGTGCTCCGCGCCGCGAGCCGGCGGATCGCCCTGGCCCACCGGCCCTGACCGCCGCCGCGGTCACGTTCCCGGGAGCGGAACGTGCCGGGCGCGCCACCCTGCCTGCTCCGTACCGTCGAGGACGACGCCGTTGCGTCACCCCGTGCGCGTCAGCGCCCAGCCGTGGAAAGGAAGGCCCGTGGACGACCAGACCCGGTCCGACGTGGCCCGCGAGCTGCTCGCGGCGTACGACTCCAAGGTGCCGCTCGAGCCGTTGACCGCGACCCACCCGGAGATGACGCTCGAGGACGCCTACGCCATCCAGCTGCTCCAGATCCAGGAGCGGCTCGCGGGTGGCCGGACCGTCCGGGGGCACAAGGTGGGCCTGACCAGCGCCGCGATGCAGCGGCTGCTCGGGGTCAGCGAGCCGGACTACGGCCACCTCCTCGACGACTTCTTCCACCTCGAGCACATGGCGATCCCCACCGACCTCTTCGTCCAGCCGAGGGTCGAGCCCGAGGTCGCCTTCGTCCTCAAGGCGCCACTGCGCGGACCCGGCGTCACCGTCCACGAGGCGCTCCGCGCGATCGACTTCGTCCTGCCGGCCCTCGAGATCGTCGACAGCCGGATCCGCGACTGGAAGATCGGCCTGTTCGACACCATCGCCGACAACGCCAGCTCGGGCGCCGTGGTCCTCGGCTCGACCCCCACCGACGTCGGCGCCGTCGACCTCCGCCTGGCCGGCGCGACCTTCCACCGCAACGGCCAGGTCGTCGGCACCGGCGCCGGCGGGGCCGTGCTCGGCTCCCCGCTCAACTCCCTCGTCTGGCTCGCCAACACCGTCGGCGCCCGCGGGATCACCCTCGAGGCCGGCCACGTCGTGCTTCCCGGCGCGGTCTGCGCCATGTCCCCCGTCGCCGCGGGCGACACCTTCACCGCGACGTTCGCCGGGCTCGGCAGCGTCACCGCTCGATTCGCCTGAGGAGCGCCATGTCCACCTCGTCCCGGACCAAGGGCACCGCCGCCATCGTCGGTCCCGGCAACATCGGCACCGACCTGATGTTCAAGCTGATGCGCCGCAGCGACGTCCTCGAACCGCGCTGGATGGTCGGGGTCGACCCGGCCTCGGACGGCCTGCGGCGCGCGAAGTCGCTCGGCCTCGAGGCCAGCCACGAGGGGGTCGACTGGCTCCTCGCCCAGGACGAGCTGCCGGACATCGTCTTCGAGGCGACGTCCGCCAAGGCGCACGCGGCGAACGCCCCCCGGTACGCCGAGTCCGGCATCCTCGCCGTCGACCTGACGCCCGCCGCGGTCGGGCCGTACCTGTGCCCGCCGGTCAACCTCGACTTCAACCTCGACGCGATGAACGTCAACATGATCACCTGCGGCGGGCAGGCGACGACCCCGATGGTCAAGGCGGTCTCCAGCGTCGTGCCGGTGCCCTACGCCGAGATCGTCGCCTCGATCTCGAGCAGGTCGGCGGGCCCGGGCACGCGGGCCAACATCGACGAGTTCACCGAGACGACCTCGGCGGCCCTCGAGGTCGTCGGCGGGGCCGAGCGGGGCAAGGCGATCATCATCCTCAACCCGGTCGAGCCGCCGCTGATGATGCGCAACTCGGTCTTCTGCGCCATCCCGCCCGAGGCCGGCGAGCCGGGCCCGCTGCAGGACCGGATCCTCGAGTCGATCGCCGCGATGGTCGCCGAGGTCCAGGACTACGTCCCGGGCTACCACCTGCGCGCCGAGCCCCAGTTCGACCACGCCCGCGACCTCTGGCAGGGGATGGCCCGGGTCTTCATCCCGATCGAGGTCAAGGGCCGCGGCGACTACCTGCCCGACTACGCCGGCAACCTCGACATCATCACCGCGGCCGCGGCGCGGGTCGGCGACATCATGGTCGCCCACCGCCTCGGGGTCGCCTCCACGTGGAAGTCCTCGAGCGACCTCGGCGACGTGCCCGCCCCCCTCGTCGGCGTGGGCGCCGGCGCCGACCCGCACCAGGCAGGAGTCTGACATGGGTGACATGACCATCCGTCCCGGGGACGCCCCCGTCGTCACGACCGAGGTGAGCGAGTCCGACGTGCTCGCCAACACCCCCGCGGCCGGCGGCGAGCGCGACCTGCGGATCACCGACTCGACGCTGCGTGACGGCTCGCACGCGATGCAGCACCAGTTCACCGAGGAGCAGGTCCGCGGCGTCGTCCACGCCCTCGACGCCGCCGGGGTCCAGGTCATCGAGGTCTCGCACGGCGACGGCCTCGGCGGCTCGAGCTTCAACTACGGCTTCTCCAAGGTCGACGAGATGACGCTCATCGCCGCCGCGGTCGAGGAGGCCACCCAGGCCAGGATCGCGGTCCTCATGCTCCCGGGGCTCGGCACCGTCCACGAGCTGAAGCAGGCGCACGCCGCGGGCGCCTCGGTCGCCCGGATCGCGACGCACTGCACCGAGGCGGACGTCTCCATCCAGCACTTCGAGGCGGCCCGTGCCCTGGGGATGGAGACCGTCGGGTTCCTCATGCTCAGCCACAAGGCGGCGCCGCAGAAGCTCGCCGAGCAGGCCCGGATCATGGTCGACGCCGGGGCGCAGTGCGTCTACGTCGTCGACTCGGCCGGCGCCCTCGTCCTCTCCGACGCCCAGGAGCGGATCACGGCGGTCCTCGACGAGGTGGGCTCCCAGGCCCAGGTGGGCTTCCACGGCCACCAGAACCTCAGCCTCGGCATCGCCAACTCGGTCCTGGCCTACCAGGCCGGTGCCAAGCAGATCGACGGCGCGCTGTGCGCCCTGGGCGCCGGGGCCGGCAACTCCCCGACGGAGGTCCTCGCCGCCACCTTCGAGCGGATGGGCATCCGCACCGGCGTCGACCTCGGCGAGGTCCTCTCCGCCGCCGAGGACGTCGTGCGGCCGTTCATCCCACGCCTGCCGTGGATGGACCGCGCCTCGATCACCCAGGGCTACGCCGGGGTCTACAGCTCCTTCCTGCTCCATGCCGAGCGGGCCGCCGAGCGGTACCGGGTGCCGGCCCACGAGATCCTCCAGAAGGTCGGCGAGTACGGGTACGTCGGTGGCCAGGAGGACATGATCATCGACATCGCCCTCCAGCTGGCCGAGGAGCGCAGCCAGCTCGTCGAGCTCGGTGACCTCGCCGGGATGGGGGTGCGTTGATGGCCGCGGTCGGTGCGGCGCCCGCGGGCGGCTGGGACGTCGAGTCCGTCGCGGCCGAGCTGCTCGCCTGTGAGGACGAGCGGCGCGAGCGTGAACCGTTCACCGACGAGTGGCCCGGGCTCGACCTCGACACCGGGTACGCGGTCCAGGACCGCAACCTCGCCGCACGCCTGGACCGTGGCGAGAGGCTCATCGGGGTCAAGCTCGGCCTGACCAGCCGTGCCAAGCAGCAGCGGATGGGCGTGCACTTCCCGTTCGTCGCCTGGCTGACCGACGCGATGGTGCTGCCGGTCGGCGACCCGGTGCCGCAGGACCGCCTCATCCACCCGCGGATCGAGCCGGAGATCGTGTTCGTCATGGGCGAGCGGCTCGAGGGTCCCGGCGTGACCTGCGCCCAGGCGATGGCCGCGGTCGAGACGGTGTGGGGCGGGGCCGAGGTCATCGACAGCCGGTACAGGGACTTCCGGTTCACCGCCGGGGACGTCGCCGCCGACAACGCCTCCTCCGGGGCCTTCGTCACCGGGCCGGTCGGGCTCTCCCCCGACGGGCTGGACCTCGCGCTCGAGGGGGTCCTCGTCGAGACCGGCGGGGTCGTCGTCGACTCGGCGACCGGGGCCGCGGTGCAGGGCCATCCCGGCGAGGCCCTCGCCCTGGCCGCCAACGACCTGGCCCGGCGGGGCCACGCCATCGAGGCCGGCTGGGTCGTGCTCACCGGCGGGATGACGGATGCCGTGTTCGCCCCGCCCGGGTCGAGCACCGCCCTGCACTTCAGCACCCTCGGCTCGGTGTTCCTCAACGGCGGGGCGGGCTAGCCGTGCCGCTCATCGAGGTCACGATGGCCGAGGGCCGTACCCCGCAGCAGGTCCGGACCCTCATCTCCGCGCTGACCCAGGCCGCGGCCGAGGCGGTCGACGCGCCGCTCGACAGCATCCGGGTGGTGGTGCGGGAGGTACCCCTGACCCACTGGGGCGCCGGCGACGTGACCATCGCCGAGCGCCGCGGCGCGCCCGACCCGCGCACCTCCGGCCCTGGCGCCCCCGACCCGGCAGGTGCCGCGGGGTCGGGCCAGCGCGCCGGCCGAACCGCACCCGCACCACCGACCGCACCACCGCAGAAGGCGACCCCATGAGCGAGCTCCAGTTCTTCGGCCACATCATCGACAACGAGGAGGTCGAGTCGATCGACGGCCGGCGCTTCGACGTCTGGAACCCCTGGACGCGCGAGGTGTGGGCCCAGGCGGCGGAGGCGTCGGAGAAGGACGCGGAGCGCGCCATCGAGAGCGCTCGCCGGGCCTTCGACGAGGGGCCGTGGCCGCGGATGGGGCGGGTCGAGCGGGCCAGGGCCATCCACCGGCTCGCCGACCTCATGGAGGAGCACACCGACGACCTCGCCCGTCTCGACTCGACGAACATGGCCAAGCCGTTCGAGCAGGCCAAGCACGACGTCGCCCGCTCGGTGTGGAACTTCCGCTTCTTCGCCGACCACCAGCGCGACGCCGTCGGCGAGGTCTACCCGATGGACTCCGGGCACCACACGTACAGCGAGTTCGGGCCGGCCGGTGTCGTCGCGGCGATCAGCCCGTGGAACTTCCCGCTGATGATGGCGACGTGGAAGATCGCGCCGGCGATCGCCTGGGGCAACACGTGCGTCATCAAGCCGAGCGAGGACACCCCGGCGTCGGTGACGATGCTCGGGCGCCTCGCCGTCGAGGCCGGCTTCCCGCCCGGGGTGCTCAACGTCGTCAACGGCTACGGGGCGCCGGCCGGCGCGACGCTCACCGGCGACGACCGGGTGGACCGGGTGACCTTCACCGGGTCCTCGACCACCGGCAAGCACGTCATGGCCTCGGCGGCCACGCACCTCGCGCCGGTCTCGCTCGAGCTCGGCGGCAAGGGTGCGAACCTCGTCTTCGAGGACGCCGACGTCGACAACGCCGTGTACTGGGCGGTGGAGGCGATCTTCCGCAACGCCGGGCAGATCTGCCTCGCCGGGTCGCGGCTGTTCGTCCACTCCTCGCTCTACGACGAGTTCCTGCGGCGGTTCGTCGAGGCCGCCGAGGCGCTGACGATCGGCGACCCGTTCGACCCGGCGACGAGGTTCTCCTCCCTCGCGAGCAAGCGCCATTTCGACAAGGTCGTGTCCTACGTCGAGTCCGCGAAGGCGCTCGGGGGCACCATCCACACCGGCGGCGTCGCGGACGACGGCTCCTGGGTGGTGCGCCCGACGATCATCGACGGCCTGGCCCTGGACGCCGCGCCGTACTGCGAGGAGATCTTCGGGCCCGTCTGCGTCGTCAACTCCTTCGACACCGAGGAGGAGGCCGTGCACCTCGCGAACGACACCCGGTACGGCCTCAACGCGATGCTGTTCACCGAGAACCTCTCCCGCGCGCACCGGGTCGCCTCGAGGCTGCGGGCCGGCACGGTGTGGGTCAACTGCTTCTTCATCCGCGACCTGCGCACCCCGTTCGGCGGGGTCGGCGACAGCGGTGTCGGGCGCGAGGGCGGGAACTTCTCCCGCGAGTTCTTCACCGAGCCCAAGGCCGTCGTCATGCAGATCGACCGGGGCTGAGCCCCGCCGGCCCGCGGGGCGCCGGGCCCGGGCTAGCGACGGCTCAGCTGCGTGATCCCGGCCCCGGCGAGGGCGACGGCTCCGGTGACGAGCGCCGCGCGGCGCCGGGTCGGGGACACCGCGGCGAGCGCGCCCATCGACGCGGCGTGCACCACGTCGACGCCGACCGCGAGCCCGCTCGTCGCGCGCGGCGCCACGAGCTGGGCCAGGCCCTGGACCAGGTGACGGCCGCCGAGGAACCGGATGCCGAGCTCCTCGGCCGTCTCGGGCTCGCGGTGCTCGACCCTCCGCCAGACCTCGTCGCCGTGCAGGAGCAGCCAGGTCCCCCAGACCACTCCGCCCGCCCCGGCGAGCCGGGGCAGGACGGCGCCGCCGCTCACCGGCGGCGGCCCAGGGCGACGGCGCCCAGCCCGAGGGCGGCGACGCCGGCCACGGCACCGGCGAGCTGCGGGTACCGGTGGGCGACCCACTGCTGCGGGCTCGAGGCGTGGGCCTTGTCGTCGAAGGCGCCGTGCGCCCCGAAGTCACGGCCGTCCTCGCCGTCGGCGGGGTCCCACAGGTTGGCCGGCTGGTCCGGCGGCTTGGGCTTGTCGGTCTGCTGGGAGCCGAACCCGGTCTTCGCGAGGTAGCGGTCGAGCAGGCCCGGGGCGACGGCGTTGGCCATGAGCGTGCCGACGGTGGAGGCACCCACCCAGTACTCGCGCCGCTTGGGGTGGTCGGCGGCGAAGACGACGGCCCGACCCGCCACCTCGGGCTGGTAGATCGGCGGCACCGGCTGGGCGTGCTTGGGCAGCCGGGAGAGCACCCACGAGAACTGCGGGGTGTTCACCGCGGGCATCTGCACCATCGTCACGTGGATCGGGCTCTTCTCGTGGAGCAGCTCCGTGCGGAGCGACTCGTGGAAGCCCTGGATGGCGTGCTTGGACCCGCAGTAGGCGCTCTGCAGGGGGATGCCCCGGTAGGCCAGCGCGGACCCGACCTGGACGATCGTGCCGTGGCCCCGCTCCCGCATCCGCCGCAGGATGGCCATCGTGGCGTAGACGTAGCCGAGGTAGCTCACCTCGGTGACCCGCCGGTACTCCTCGGGTGCGATGTCGTCGAAGCGCGCGAAGACCGAGGTGAAGGCGACGTTGACCCAGACGTCGACCGGCCCGAGCTCGGACTCGATCCGCTCGACCGCGGCCTCGACGGCCTCGTGGTCGGCGACGTCGGTCGGGACGACGAGAGCGCGCCCGCCCATCGAGCGCACCTCCGCGGCGGCCGCCTCGAGGCCGGCCTCCCCGCGGGCGATGAGGGCGAGGTCGTCGCCTCGCTTGGCGAACTCCCGGACGGCGGCCCGGCCGATCCCCCCACTGGCCCCCGTGACCGCGACGATGCGCGACATGCGCAACAGCTCCTTCCGTGTGCTCGATGATGGTTCGACGGAGATTCGCTCCTGAAATCAACGTAATGCTTGATGTGCTGCAAATGTTCCGCGAGGATCAATGGATGTCCTCTACCCGCAGGGGTACCCCGCCACTCCCCGACGTCGACCTCGATGCCGTGCTCCGCGGCTCCCGGGTGGTCACCGCGGTCATCGCCGCCTCGCTGGCCCGCGCCGACGACGTCGTCACCGTTCTCCAGCTCCGGGTGCTCGTCCTGGCGGCCACCCGGCCCGGGACGAGCGCCACCGACGTCGCCGAGGCCCTCGGCGTGCACGTCTCGAGCGCGAGCCGCACCATCGACCGCCTCGTCGGCTCCGGGCTGCTCGAGCGCCGGGAGGCCAGTGACGACCGGCGGCGGCTCGACCTCGCCCCGACGCGCGACGGGGAACGGCTGCTCGAGAAGGTCATGGCCGACCGCCGCGGCGAGCTCCAGCGGCTCCTCTCGCTGATGGGCGAGGACGACCGCGCCGCCCTCGCGCGGGGGATGGCCGCCCTCGCCGAGGCAGCGGGCGAGCCGCCAGGCCCCTCACCGCTCATCCCCTGAGCCGGCGCTCCTGGGCGCCGCAGCCGCAGCCCCCGGCACCTGAGGGGCCGGCTGGATCACCCCAGGGCGCTGGATCACCCGAGCCCCGCGGTCGCGGGGGCCCCTGATGTCGGCGTACGGGCCGAGACTGGAGCGGTGAACCGCCGCTGCAGCTTCGTCCCCCCGTACGTCCTCGAGGCCATGGCCGCCTCCGGCGACCCCCACCTCGCGGCACACGCCGCCGCCACCCTCGCCGTCGACGGCCTGCTCCGCCAGGGGCGCGCCCGGCAGGCGGGCACCGGCCTGCGGCCGGGTGCCGGCGGTGGCCGGAGCACCCCGGCGCCGGGAACGAGCGCCGGGGTGCAGCGCACCGTCTACGACGCGCACTCCGGAACCTCCCTGCCCGGCACGCGGGTGCGCGAGGAGGGCGAGCAGCCGACGCCCGACGCCGCCGTCACCGAGGCCTACGACGGCCTCGGGGACACCTGGGCACTGTGGGAGCAGGGGTACGGTCGCAACTCGCTCGACGGCCGCGGGCTGCCGCTCGTCGCCTCGGTGCACTACGGCCGCCAGTACGACAACGCCTTCTGGAACGGCACCCAGATGGTGTTCGGCGACGGCGACGGGGTGGTCTTCCTCGGCTTCACCCGGAGCATCGACGTCATCGGTCACGAGCTGGCGCACGGGGTCACCCAGTACACCTCCGGGCTGGACTACCAGGGCCAGTCCGGGGCGCTCAACGAGTCGGTCTCCGACGTCTTCGGCGTCCTCGTCAAGCAGCACACCCTCGCCCAGAGCGCGGACGAGGCCGACTGGCTCGTCGGGGCCGAGCTGCTCGCACCCGGCGTCCACGGCGTGGCCCTGCGCTCGATGGCCGCCCCGGGGACCGCGTACGACGACCCGCGGCTCGGCCGGGACCCGCAGCCGGCGACGATGAGCGGCTACGTCGACACCACCGACGACAACGGCGGGGTGCACACCAACTCCGGCATTCCCAACCACGCCTTCTACGTCGTCGCCACGACGCTCGGCGGGAACGCGTGGGAGCGGGCCGGGCAGGTCTGGTACGACACCGTCACCGGCGACATCCCGACCGACTGCGGCTTCGCCACCTTCGCACGCCTCACCCTCGACGCGGCCGGCGCCCGCTACGGCGGGAGCTCGGCGGAGGCCGACGCGGTGCGCGCCGGCTGGGACGCGGTCGGGCTTCCGCTGGGCGACCGCTCCGGGGGCTCCGGCGGTTCGGCCACCGCGGGGCCCGGGCCGGCGGGCGGCGAGCGGCCCCGGGCCTCGCGACCCGGTGGGGACGCTCAGGCACCGCAGGCACCGCGGGCACCGCGGGCACCCGCGGCGCGGGTGCGGGTCCGGCGCACCGGCGGGTACGCCGGCACCACCCGGGAGCGCACCGTCGCCCTCGAGCAGCTACCCGACGCCGACGCCCGGGCGTGGCAGCACCTCCTGGCCGACGACCGGCTGCACGAGCTGGCGGTCGCCGCCGAGCAGCGCGACGAGCCGACGCCCGATGCCTTCTGCTACTCGGTGCACTGCGACCTCCCCCACGTCGCGGCCGAGCTGCCGGAGCCGGCCATTCCCGAGGCGGTACGCGAGCTCCTCGAGCGCACCCTGCGGGGCCGGGACGGATGACGCGGCGCCGGCTCCGGAACGTCGCCCACGCCCCACTGGTCCCTCTGGTCACAGGGGCCCCGGGCCGGGTCCACCGTTCGGCCGATGCCCGTCCGGTTCACCGGGCGATGCGAGGGCCGGCCGGAGGATCGTGACCGGCTCACGACGATGCGGGGCACTGGCGACCTCGCGCCCTGGATCGGAGCCAGCTCATGAAGCGGTCCCCTCTCGCCCCCCCTCCCCCTCCTCTGCGCGCGAGCCGCCCGAGCACCGTCGGCACGTCCGCGGTGGCAGTGCGATGACCATCGACGCCCGCCGCCCCGTCAGGGCGCCGGCCCCGGTGGCGCGCGGCCGCGAGGGTCCCGCGCCGGCCGGCGAGCGGGAACACGTTCCCGAGGTCGTCGCGCCCCCGGTCTCCGAGGAGCGCCTCGGCCCGCGTCCGGACCCGGACCCCGCCGGGTACCCGCCCCGGCACGCCCGGCAGGGTGCTCGGGTCCCCGGCGCGCCGCTCGGGGCGCCGCTTCTGCTGCGCACCGCCGTCGCCCACGTGCTGCGGGCTGCCGCCGACGCGGCGGCGAGCCGCCGCGAGGCGGACCCCGAAGCGGTCCCGGGCATCCGGGTCACCTCAGCCGGCGCCGGGACGCCCCTGGTGGTCCTCGACGACGGCGCCGGGCTGAGCGAGGCCCAGGTCCGGCGACTCTTCCGTGACGGTGAGGACGTCGCCGCGCCCACCGGGCTCAGCGTCGACGACCTCGTCCAGCTCGACGGCCTGGCGGTCGTGGTCCGGGCCTGCCTGCGGGTCGCCGAGCGGGTCGAGGTGCGGACCTCCACCGGTGCCGAGGCCACGACCCTGCGGGCGGTGGCTCACCGCGACGGGCCGAGCCGGGTCGAGCTCGCCGAGGAGCCGCTACCCCGCTCCGGGACCGAGGTGCGGCTCTGTCTCGACCCCGGCCTCGTCGCGCTCGTCGACGCCGGCGCCGCTCCGTCCCTCGTCACCGCGCTGGTCGCGCAGCTCGACGTGCCGGTCGCGGTCGACGGACGACCGGTCGCTGCTGCCGGTCCGGTCTGGGGGCTCCCGGCGGCCGAGCTGGAGGCCCGGTTCGCCGGTCAGCCCGGCGGCCCACCGCTCGCGGTCCTCGACCTCGGGCCCGGCCCGGGCGGCAGCCGGGCCGTCGCCGTCGTGCCGGCCGGGCCGGTCGGCGCCACCCGCACCCGTGGCCAGCAGGTCCACCTCGACGGGGTGCTCGTCCCGGACGGTCGCGCGCGGCTGCTCCCACCGTGGGCCGCGGCCCTGTGCACCGTCGTCCTCGACGCCGGGATGCTCCCGCTGACCCCGGACGCCGACGCGCTCGCCGCCGGGGCGGCGCTCGACGCGGTCGCCGAGCACCTGGGCTCGGCCCTGCGCGCCGAGCTGGCGCTCCTCGCCGACCGCGACCCCGCCCGGTTCGCCGCCGTGGTGACCGCCCACGGACCCGCTCTGCGCCAGGCCGCCGGTGAGCACCCCGCGCTGGCCGCTGCGGTGCAGGCGGCGGGCGGTGCGTCGCGCCCCGGGCCGGCTGCTCCGCCCCGCCCCGAGCCTGCTGCCTGAGCTGCGGGCCGGGTCGGCCGTTCGGCTCGCGCTGCGCACCGGGCGGACGACGGGTCCACGGATCCGGCCCGGGCCCCACCCGTCCGGCGGCAGCGTGTGCGTTGCCACTGACGATGATGCGAGGCCTCGGCCCCGCGCCCCGGATCGGAGCTGGACCATGCACCACCCCACCCCCGGCCGCTCGGCCGACGCCCTCGGCGCCCACGGCTCCGGCTTCGTGCTCCTCCACGGCGAGCGCGCGGAGGGCGGCGACGACTACCGCCCGCGCCACGCCCGGCCGATGCCGGTCCCGCCGGACGAGGACTTCCTCACCGCCCTCGGCATCGCCGACACCCCCGCCTGACCTGGCGCGGGGTCCGGTTCGCGCCCCCCCGGGTCCCAGGCGCGGGTTCGAGCCGGGGGTCCGAGCCGCCGGCCCACCCTGCCGGCCCACACCGAAGCCCCGCGCCGAAGGCCCGCGCCCGGGCCGACCGCGGTCACCGGTGGCGCGCGGCCGCCCGGCTCGGGCAGGCTCGGCCCGTGACCGACCCCGACCCGCGGGACCCCCGCACGCTGACCCGCGCCGACTTCGACGCGCTCGACACCGTGACCACCCGCTGGTCGGACAACGACATGTTCGGCCACCTCAACAACGCCGTGTACCTCGAGCTGTTCGACAGCGTCCTCAACGCCTGGCTGATGCGGGGCACCGGCATCGACGAGCGCACCGCCCCGGTCCTGGGGGTCGTCGTCGAGTCGACCTGCCGGTACCTGGGCGAGGTCGCGTACCCGGGCCCGGTCGAGGTGGGGGTCCGGGTCGCGCACGTCGGGCGGACCAGCGCCGTCCTCGAGTTCGGTCTCTTCGTCCCCGGCGACGAGGCCCTGCGCACCTACGGCCGGTGGGCGCAGGTCTACGTCGACGCCGTGACCCGGCGGCCCACGCCCCTGCCGGCGGCGGTGCGCTCCCTCCTCGAGGAGACCGTCGCCGGACGCGCACCGTCGGGCCCCGGGAAGGCCTGAGGACGGGCCCGAGGGCCGGGGGCGCGTATCGGGAGTCACCAGCGGGTGGGATTTCCCGGGAAAAGTGCCCGCACGGGCCTCCCAGCGGCATGCTCGGACCCGGTGACCGGTAGACTCGGGGGCGACACCGCGCCCCGGGCGTTCCACCGCCCGCGGGCGCGCGCCGTGCGACCCACCGGAGCGCCCCTCCGGTGTCGCCATGCCCGACGAAGGAGACCCGTGGCGGAGCAGCAGCCCGACCCCACCCCTGACCTCAACGGCACCCCCGCCGCGCCCGACCCCACGGTGCCCCCCGAGCAGCTGCCTGCCCTGCCCACCGAGGCCCCGGCCTACGACGCCGCGGCCATCACCGTCCTCGAGGGCCTCGAGGCCGTCCGCAAGCGGCCCGGTATGTACATCGGCTCCACCGGCGAGCGCGGCCTGCACCACCTCGTCTGGGAGATCGTCGACAACGCGGTCGACGAGGCGCTCGCCGGCTACGCCGACACCATCGACGTCATCCTCATGGAGGACGGCGCGGTCCGGGTCAAGGACAACGGGCGCGGCATCCCCACCGACATCCACCCCACCGAGGGGGTCAGCGCCGTCGAGCTCGTCCTCACCCAGCTGCACGCGGGTGGCAAGTTCGGCGGCGGCGGCTACAAGGTCTCCGGTGGCCTGCACGGCGTCGGCTCCTCGGTCGTCAACGCCCTCTCCACCCGGCTCGACGTCGCGGTCCGGCAGAAGGGTCACGCCTTCCGGATGTCCTTCGACCACGGGGTCCCGACCGGTCCGCTCCAGAAGATGGAGGAGACCGACCGCACCGGGACCACGATCACCTTCTGGGCCAACCCGGACATCTTCGACGCGGTCGAGTACGACTGGGAGACGATCCGGGCGCGCTTCCAGCAGATGGCCTTCCTCAACAAGGGGCTGACGATCAACCTCGTCGACGAGCGGGTCCCCGAGGCCGCCGCCCACGACGAGCCCGACCTCGACGGCGTCGACGCCGACATCGCCCGGGTCGACCACGACGAGGACGACGAGGCGGCCGGGGAGGCCCGCACCACGACGGCACGGTCGGTGACCTACCGCTACGACGGCGGCCTCGTCGACTACGTCCACCACCTCACCTCGAGCAAGAAGTCCGACCCGGTGCACCCCGACATCATCGACATCGAGGTGGAGGACACCGAGCGGGCGCTCTCCCTCGAGATCGCGATGCAGTGGACCACCGCGTACTCGGAGTCGGTGCACACCTACGCCAACACGATCAACACCCACGAGGGCGGCACCCACGAGGAGGGCTTCCGCGCGGCGCTGACCAAGCTGGTCAACGACTTCGCCCGCAAGAGCAACCTGCTCAAGGACAAGGACGACAACCTCACCGGCGACGACGTGCGCGAGGGCCTCACCGCGGTCATCAGCGTCAAGCTCGGCGAGCCGCAGTTCGAGGGCCAGACCAAGACCAAGCTCGGCAACTCCGAGGTCAAGGGCTTCGTCCAGCGGGCGATGACCGACGAGTTCGGCGACTGGCTCGAGCGGCATCCCGCCGAGGGCAAGGAGATCGTCCGCAAGGCGATCCAGGCCGCCACCGCCCGGCTCGCCGCGCGCAAGGCCCGCGAGGCCACCCGCAAGCGGGTGCTCGAGTCCGGTGGCCTGCCCGGCAAGCTGCGCGACTGCCAGGCCAAGGACCCGGCGGTCTCCGAGGTGTTCATCGTCGAGGGCGACTCGGCCGGCGGCTCGGCGGTGCGCGGGCGCAACCCGCACACCCAGGCGATCCTGCCGATCCGCGGGAAGATCCTCAACGTCGAGCGGGCCCGGCTCGACAAGGCGCTCGCCAACCAGGAGGTCCAGGCGCTGATCTCGGCGTTCGGCACCGGCATCGGCGAGGACTTCGACATCGAGAAGGCCCGCTACCACAAGATCGTGCTCATGGCCGATGCCGACGTCGACGGCATGCACATCCGCACCCTGCTGCTGACCCTGTTGTTCCGGTTCATGAAGCCGCTCATCGAGGCCGGCTACGTCTACCTCGCCCAGCCGCCCCTGTACCGCCTGAAGTGGAGCAACGCGCCGCACGAGTTCGCGTTCACCGACCGCGAGCGTGACGCCCTCGTCGCGGAGGGGCAGAGCAAGGGCCGGCGGCTGCCGAAGGACAACCCGATCCAGCGGTACAAGGGCCTGGGCGAGATGGACTACCAGGAGCTGTGGGAGACCACGATGAACCCGGACTCCCGGGTGCTCCTCCAGGTCACCCTCGACGACGCCGCGGCGGCCGACGAGATCTTCTCGGTCCTCATGGGCGAGGACGTCGAGGGCCGGCGCGGCTTCATCCAACGCAACGCCCGCGACGTCCGCTTCCTCGACATCTGATGCGGATCCGCCCCGCCGCAGCTTTCTCTCCGGATGCCGGAACCTTCAGCGGCCGACGCCTACCGAACCCGTCGCTCGCTGAAGGTTCCCGTCCGCCGCTCGCCGCTTCCCACTGACCCGCACATCACGTACTCGCCAGGCAAGGACTCTGATGACTGAGCAGCCTCCCGTGACGACCGACCGCACGGAGCCGATCGACCTCAACACCGAGATGCAGCGGTCGTACATCGAGTACGCGATGTCGGTCATCGTCTCCCGGGCCCTGCCCGACGTCCGCGACGGGCTCAAGCCGGTGCACCGCCGGGTGCTCTACGCGATGTACGACGGCGGCTACCGGCCCGACCGTGGCTTCAACAAGTGCTCCCGCGTCGTCGGTGACGTCATGGGCCAGTACCACCCGCACGGCGACAGCGCGATCTACGACGCGCTCGTCCGGCTCGTCCAGGACTGGTCGATGCGGTACCCGCTGGTCCAGGGGCAGGGCAACTTCGGCTCACCCGGCGACGACCCGGCAGCGGCTCCCCGGTACACCGAGTGCCGGATGGCCCCGCTGTCGATGGAGATGGTCCGCGACATCGACGAGGAGACCGTCGACTTCGTCCCCAACTACGACGGCAAGACCCTCGAGCCCTCGGTCCTGCCCAGCCGCTTCCCGAACCTGCTCGTCAACGGCAGCTCGGGGATCGCGGTCGGCATGGCCACCCAGATCCCGCCGCACAACCTGCGCGAGGTGGCGGCCGCCGCCGAGTGGGTGCTGCGCCACCCGGAGGCCACCCGCGAGGAGACCCTCGCCGCGGTGATGGCGCGGGTCAAGGGCCCGGACTTCCCGACCGGCGCGCTCATCATGGGCCACCAGGGCATCGAGGACGCCTACCGCACCGGCCGCGGCTCGGTCATCATGCGGGCCGTCGTCGAGGTCGAGGAGATCCAGGGCCGCCAGTGCCTCGTGGTCACCGAGCTGCCCTACCAGGTCAACCCGGACAGCCTGGCCCAGAAGATCGCCGAGCACGTCAAGGACGGCCGCCTGGCCGGCATCGCCGACATCCGCGACGAGACCTCGGGGCGCACCGGGCAGCGGCTCGTCATCGTCCTCAAGCGCGACGCCATCGCCAAGGTCGTCCTCAACAACCTCTTCAAGCACACCCAGCTGCAGACCTCGTTCGGCGCGAACATGCTCGCCCTCGTCGACGGCGTGCCCCGCACGCTGCCGGTCGACGCGTTCATCCGGCACTGGGTCGAGCACCAGATCGACGTCATCCGCCGGCGCACCCAGTACCGGCTGCGCAAGGCCGAGGAGCGCATCCACATCCTCCGCGGCCTGCTCAAGGCGCTCGACGCCCTCGACGAGGTCATCGCGCTGATCCGCCGTAGCCCCGACGTCGACGCCGCCCGGACCGGCCTCATCCAGCTGCTCGAGATCGACGAGATCCAGGCCCAGGCCATCCTCGACATGCAGCTGCGGCGCCTGGCGGCCCTGGAGCGGCAGAAGATCATCGACGACCACGACGAGCTGCAGGCCCGGATCGAGGACTACCAGGACATCCTGGCCACCCCCGGCCGCCAGCGCGACATCATCTCCGACGAGCTCGGCGAGATCGTCGGCCGCTACGGCGACGACCGCCGCACGACGATCATGCCGACCGACGGCGACATGTCGATGGAGGACCTGATCCCCGAGGAGGACGTGGTCATCACGATCACCCGGGGCGGCTACGCCAAGCGGACCCGGGTCGACGCCTACCGCAGCCAGCGGCGCGGCGGCAAGGGGGTCCGCGGGGCGGCGCTGCGCGGCGAGGACATGGTCGACCACTTCTTCACGACCACCTCGCACCACTGGCTGCTCTTCTTCACCAACCTCGGCCGGGTGTACCGCGCCAAGGCCTACGAGCTGCCGGATGCCGGCCGCGACAGCAAGGGCCAGCACGTGGCCAACGTCATGGCCTTCCAGCCGGGCGAGGAGATCGCCCAGGTGCTCGCGCTGCGTGACTACGGGGTGGCGTCCTACCTCGTCCTGGCCACCCGGGACGGGCTGGTGAAGAAGACCCGGCTGGGCGAGTACGACTCCCCGCGCACCGGCGGCCTCATCGCGATCAACCTCAGGGACGGTGACGAGCTCGTCGGCGCCGGCCTCGTCGAGGCCGACGACGACCTGCTCCTCGTCTCCCGCAAGGGGCAGTCGATGCGCTTCCACGCCGACGACGCGACGCTGCGGCCGATGGGCCGTGCCACCTCGGGGGTCACCGGGATGAAGTTCCGCGACCGTGACGAGCTGCTCTCGATGTCGGTCATCGGCGCCGGAACCGACCCCGACGTCTTCGTCGTCTTCGAGTCCGGGCTGGCCAAGCGATCGAAGGCCTCGCAGTGGCAGGTCAAGGGCCGGGCCATCCTCGGCGTCGCCGTCGCGAAGCTGTCGGACAAGGGCGGTGACCTCGTGGGGGCGCTCACGGTGGACGAGGACGACGAGGTGCTCGTCGTCTTCGAGAAGGGCAACGTCGTCCGCTCCCGGGTCGACGAGGTGCGACTCACCGGCCGCAACACGATGGGCGTCCAGTTCGCCAAGCCGGGGAGGAACGACGCGATCGTCGCGGTGGCCCGCAACCCCGAGAAGGAGGTCGAGGAAGCGGTCGAGGCCGTCGAGGCGGCTGCCGAGCGGGAGGATGGCGAGCGCCCTGACACTGCGTCGTCCGACGATTCACAGGTCCCTGATGCTGCATCCGGCCCGGGGAGCGCGAATGATGGTGCCGGTACCGCCCCGAGTGACGTGGTCACGACGGATGGTGCAGCCGGTGCGCATGTCGCAGATGAGCCCGGGGATGCCGTACCGTCGGACGACGACGCCTGATGCCAGGGGTCGGGAGCGACGCCAGCCGAGGAGGAGTCGAGTGAGCACCGCAGACCACGCCGGGCGCCCGCTGCGCCCGACGTCCGCCGGCCGCGGGCCGTACGCGGACGGCGGCAACGCCGGCGCGGGCCGCTCCGGCGGCGGGTCGGACGGGAGCGCTCTGCGCCGCCTCGCCGGTGACGGCTCGGGCTCTGGTCGCGAGGAGACCCGCCCCGTGCCGGTCTCCGGCGCCGAGGCGTCGGCGACGACGTCGCTGCCGAAGTTCCCCGAGGGCTACACCTCCCGGACCGGCGACGACTCCACGGTCGCCCGCGAACGGGCCCGCACCGAGCGGCCCGAGCGCACCGCCACCCCGCCGCCCAACGGCCGCGGAGACCAGCGCGCTGCGGCGGGCGCGGCCGGCACGGTCACGCCGGCCCCGAGCAACGCCCCGAGCCGGCGGACCTCCGAGGTCCCGGCGCCGGCGCGCCCGGCTCCCGCCCGGCGCGTGCGGCTCACCGTCTCGCGGGTGGACCCGTGGTCGGCGATGAAGCTGTCCTTCCTGCTCTCGGTGGCCCTCGGCATCGCCGGCGTCGTCATGGTTGCCGTCCTGTGGACGGTCCTCGAGGGGATGGGCGTCTTCGACCAGGTCAACGGTGTCATCGGCCAGGTGATCCAGGACAACAACCAGAAGTTCGACATCCTCGACTACATCGGCTTCACCCGGGTGGTGTCGCTGTCCATCGTCATCGGGGTCGTCGACGTCATCCTGATCACCGCGATCGCGACCCTGGGCGCGTTCCTCTACAACGTCTCCAGCGCCCTCGTCGGCGGGGTCCAGCTCACCCTCACCGACGACTGATCCCGGGTGACCACCGGGTCCCGCCCCCGTTTTGGGAGGTGGCACCGGCATCCGGTAGCCTCGTGCTCCGCGCCTCCCCGTGGGGTGTGCAGCCGATCGGTGACGGGCCTATAGCTCAGACGGTTAGAGCGCTTCCCTGATAAGGAAGAGGTCACAGGTTCAAGTCCTGTTAGGCCCACCACCCGATCCCTTCCCCCAGGTGGTGACTCCCGTGAAGAAGCTCCTCGTCCTCCTCGCCGCGGCCGCCGGCGCCCTCGCCGTCACGAAGCAACTCAAGGAGAAGCAGGCCGAGAACCGGCTCTGGGCCGAGGCCACCGACAACCCCACGAGCTGACGCACCGGATGCCGGCAGCCCGGTCTCGCTCCAGGGCGACGCGGGCGGCGAGGTGCACCCGGGGGCCATGGCGCAATTGGTAGCGCACCTGCTTTGCAAGCAGGGGGTTAGGGGTTCGAGTCCCCTTGGCTCCACCGCAGGTCAGAGGCCCTTTCCGACCGTCGGGAAGGGCCTCTGTACGCGTCCGTACCCCAGCGAAGTACGGCTGCAGGCAGGCGGTAGGTCCAATGCGACAGGGTCGCCGGTCCTGCGTTGCCTCAAGACCTACTCCCTACCAGGGGTGGATCTAACCTCGGCCGACTCGGCCACGAGGGGCACAGAGACGACGACCTCCCGTGCGGATCGGCCCGCATCCGCCGCCGCAGCGGACCCAGAATCTCCGGCACCGCCTCCAGCTATGGCCTCAACCCCCCTTGTGACAGAACATGCACGACGGCGCGCGCGGCGGCGCGTGCAGCAGTCTCTTGGCGTGCGGCCTTGTCCCGCGCTTTCTCCGCGGCGTAGTCACAGACAGCTTTGACGACTACCCAATCAACGTGAGCTCGGTCACAAGCCGTCTGCACACCTGCGCCCTCCATCTCGCCACCCAGGGCATCTGGGTAGACCGACAACAGTTGAGACTTGAACTCGATGTTGTCGATCAACTTCTCGCCGGACAGCAGCTCCCCGGTCTTGACCGTCAGGCCCAGCGACTCAAGGCGGCCGTCGCGGAAGCGCGACACCAAGCGTGGTGAAGCCTCAGTCCTAGTTCCCCGTTGGACAACCACTTGCTCACCCAGCAAGTCGGTGCCCACCCGCTGGAGCTCATAGGCCGATATCCGCTCCGAGATGATCACCTGGCCGATCGGCTGCTTGTCCTCGTCCATGCCGAAGCAAACGCCCACGGCAACTACCGAGCTCGGGCGTCTCTCGCGTATCGCATCGCCCAAGGAGTGCGCAGAACCGCCGACCCCACCTGAACCCATTGAGGTCCTCAACATGCCTACGTTGACTCCACCGATCGGGCCGTAGTCCCAGAAGCTGCTCCGCTCTCCGTGCACCAACCTGCCCTCACCCGCTGCGCCTTCGAGCTCCTCACGGAGTGCCATCGTTTCCGCATCGTTCACGGTTACGAGCAGGACGTCCACCGTCTGGATCTCCACCAACGCCCTGTTCCTCTCAAAGGCTGCCCCGGCGACCGGATCACGTGCCGCGAGCTCACTAGCCAACCACTCGAGGGCCAGCGTCGCCTGACCGATTACCTCGGAGGGAGGCTGGTGTGCCGACGCGTCCTGCCTCCGCGCCGACAGATGTGCAACAGACCGAATGCGCCCTTGGATGGCGCTCCGTACCACGTTCATGTCTCGACGATGCTCTGGGACCTCGTGAGCACGGAGAGGCGCTGTCGCGTGTGCCTCATGCAGTGAAGTGAGAATCCACTCCAACGTCAGAGCGAATCTAGTGAATACCGGCAGGCCTCGTATACGAAGGTAAGCGATCCAGAGATCGAGCGAGAATTCATCCGGCTCGATGAGATTGTATGTCCCACTGAAGGTAAGCAACTCTCCGAGAAGCGGCAGATCGATCAGAGGAAAAGATCTAGCCATCAGATCGAACACCGCCAATTCCCGGATCCCGGTCGCAATGTCCCCATCGAAGTTCACCAAGTAATCGTGGGTGAATCCTTGGCTGATCTGGCGCCTGACTACGTTCTCAACTAGGGCCTCACGTCCCAGATCCTCAACAAACGGTCTGAAGAGGCTGAATGTTACGGCGCGGCCCTCGCGCCGTCGTAGGGCCTCTATCACCCGCGGCCCGATCTGGTGATAGGCCCAGGCCAGTCTCTCTGCCAGGTTCCAGCTCTATACTCCAGCCCGTCAAGGAACTAACCAACGGTTGCGTGCTGCCACTTGACTTATGCCAGATCGGCTTTATCCAGTCGAGCTGTTCCTTGTCCTGAAAGTACCTTGGGTACCGTGAAACGTCATGCTCGTATGCTAACTGGCGACTCAGCAGGAATTCGCTAGCCGTCAGATCGTGGCTTACTGGGATCAACACGCCTTCCGTGAATAGCGCCTGCACCTCGGACAATCCCCGCGCATCGAGCGACGAGTTCTCCCAGACTGCCGAAAGCCCGCAATAGAGATCGGACCGTTGCGTGAGCGCTAGGGCCCGGAGGCATCGGACTGTCTTTTCGGCTGTTAGCCTAGAGCCCGCCGCCAAGTTCAGTTCGCGGTCAAGGAAGTGCAGGTAGGTCCGTGGAGGCTGGTTCAGCTCAGGCACTGGCGATTTCGCTAAGGCGACCCATTGCGCGCACTAGTGTGATCGGATCCGCCGAGCGGAAACATTCGCGGAGTTCGTCGCGGTCCAGACCCGAGCGCTCCGATACTTCCGACTCGAAACTCAATTCGAACATGTCAACTGGTCGAATATCCTCGACGTTTGCGCTAACGGAGAAGTAGCGAACGACCATTTGCGCCACCCGGGCTTGAGCGATCTCCACAAGACGCCATCTGCCAAATTCTGGCCAAACACCCAGACCTCGTCACAGGACTCGAGGACACGGCGGTTTCCTTCGCGAACCAGATCCCTCGGAACTCTGTCGCTCAGAAAGTAATCGAAGATTCGGAAGGGATTCATGGGAATGCCGCCACGCTCGAACACGAACTGGCAGATGGCATCGCGGCAGTAGAAGTCTTGCTTTGATTGAGCAGTGTATACAAGCGGGCGAGCGTTCATCGTTTCTCGAGCTCCTCCACAATGGCACTACCCGCCAGGCGACCACTAATAAGGGCTGCTACGATTCCACGGAAACTACCCGTGCAATCTCCCGCGACCCAAATCCCATCTGAACTCGCCTGGAGTCGGCTGTCATGAGTAGGGTACCAGCCGACCCCTTCGACGCATGGGATGTGAACGGTCGTGTCTTCTCCGGTAATGCTGGGCTCCTCCTCAGCCAGACGACTCATGCCGTCATATAGGTACTCTCCCATGAAGTCGCCAAAGTAATCCCGCAAAAGCGAAATTGACCGGTCGGCCATGACATGCTGCAAGGAAACGGATGAAAGGCGTCCTCGAGACACACCGCAGATCACGTCTTTCCAGTTCTCCTCTATGCGGACTGGATCCGTCGTGCGGACTAGGAAGCCCACATTGGATCGCCCTGTTGATGGGCAGTCCCCTCGACCCGAATGCGTGCGAATAGAGCCGGAAGCTGTCGACACTACCTCCCCGTCACGGCAGCAACAGAAGGTCCGCCATTGAATCGAGGGGTCAGGAGCCGTCCAGATTATCTTGGGGTCTAGTAGTGGGCTGTCTTTCAAGAAGAAGAGGTCGGAGCGTTGTTCGATCCGCACGCCAACCTCCAACCTCTGGGCTCGGCGGGAGGGCAGTGTCACGGGGCTGCTGGGGGCAACAGCGCCAAAGCGCCCAGAGGCCAGCACGACGTTCTTTGCGTACATGGCGGATCCGTCGGAGAGTGCCAGCACCCAACTATTCCGAGCGCGCCAGACCCCCTGAACGGTGACATTCGGGACGATCCGGGAGCGGGCCTCGAGGGCCTGAGTCAGTGCGGCGCGCTGTTCCATTGAAGCGTAGAAGGAGGGGTATGCCTTCAAGGAACGGCCAGAGGCGGGTGCCACTTCCGTGCCCCAGCTCGAAGAACTGCGGAAGGGGATGCCCAACTCCTTCGTCGTTCGTTCCAGCCACCCTTCTGCCCGCTCAGCAGTCGGGGGTTCAGCGTCCATAGGTTGCTCGCCGACGGGTAGTAGGAGAACTTGCCATCGGAGTAGAGGCCGGCACCACCAACCCCAGAGACGGCCTCCTGTTCGTGTCCCCTTCGTCGTTGGGCCATGGGTCGGCCGGAGTCGATGACCACCGCTCGTGCCCCAAGGGCTGTGCCGGCCGCCAAGCCGGCGGGACCGGCGCCGATGATCGCGCAATCGAACACTTCCTGCACTATGCCCCTAACCTCCCCGACTTCAATTCAGGACTCTATGACTCTGGGAGGATTTCACAGTGCCGCCCATAGACTGCGTAGCGGGACGGGGAGGGCTGGAGTCAGAGGCGTTGGACTGCTGCGATGTGCGTCGCAGAGAGCCTTCGTCCCTATCGGTGTGTGATCAGTCCTAATAGATCCGAGGGTTCAGCTCGCTTCCAAGCAGGCTGAGAGCCCTGC